>NZ_JBFWOY010000032.1:0-92945 GCF_050250275.1 Pseudonocardia sp. | reverse complement strand
ACGACGAACGCGCCGCCGCGCTTGCCCCGTGGATCGAGTACTACAACACTCAACGCCGCCACAGCGCTCTCGGCGGGCTCCCCCCGATCAGTCGCCTGTCACCAACCTGACGGCCGAGTACAGCTAGGCGGAGCGTTCCCGGGTCCCGGGGACGGCCCCGCGCCGCGGCGCCGTGTTGATCTCCGTCCACACCTCGTCGAGGGAGAGGTCGAGGACGTCGGCGATCGCGGCGATGGTCGGGAACGCGGGGGTGGCGACGCGGCCGGACTCGATCTTGCGCAGGGTCTCCGGCGAGACTCCCGCGTCGAGTGCCGTCTCGAGCATCGAACGCGGCCCCCGGGCGCGGCGCAGCAGCGCGCCGAGGCGCTTGCCGCGCTCGACCTCGGCGGGGGTGAGCGGCAACCGGACCATGACGCCGATTCTAATACCGGGATAGTATGGCCGGGATACTTATTGGCACACCGAGTTGGACACGCATTGATCGAGATCCTGAAGCGCACCGACCTGCCGCGCGCCCGGAAGGCAGGCGCCCTCGTCGCCGACATCCTGCAGGCGGTGCGCAGCCGCAGCGAGGTCGGCACCAACCTCCTCGAGATCGACGCCTGGACGCGGTCCATGATCGTCGACGCCGGGGCCGTGTCCTGTTACGTCGACTACGAGCCGTCCTTCGGCCGCGGTCCGTTCGGCCACTACATCTGCACGTCGGTCAACGACGCCGTGCTCCACGGCTGCCCGCGTGACCACGCGCTGGCCGACGGCGACCTGCTGACCCTCGACCTGGCCGTCTCGCTGGGCGGCGTCGTCGCCGACTCGGCGATCAGCTTCGTCGTGGGGCAGAGCGCTCGCCCGGACGACCTCGCGCTGATCGACGCCACCGAACGTGCCCTGCAGGCGGGCATCGCTGCGGCCGGGCCCGGTGCGAGGATCGGCGACCTCTCCCACGCCATCGGCACCGTTCTCGACGAGGCGGGCTACCAGGTCAGCACCGACTTCGGCGGGCACGGCGTCGGCACCACCATGCATCAGGACCCGCACATCCCCAACAAGGGGCGGGCCGGGCGCGGCTACACGCTGCGCCCCGGGCTGCTGCTCGCACTGGAGCCGTGGGTCATGGCCGACACCGACCGGCTCGTCACCGACGACGACGGCTGGACGCTGCGCAGCGTCACCGGCTGCCGGACCGCGCACAGCGAACACACCATCGCCATCACCGACGACGGGGCGGAGATCCTCACCCTGCCGACGCGGTGACCGGCGCGTCCCCGACGCCCGGGGAGCGCCGATCCGCCCGCCGCACGGTCACACTGCCCGGACACGTCGGCGTCGAAGGCGCCCGCGGAGATGCGGGGAGCTCTGCGAGATCGAGATCGTCGCCCACCGACGTGCACTCGTGTGGCGCCGTCCGGTCGGTGACCATCGGGACCCCGGTGCCGCCTGTGTGGAGCGGCCCCGTGCCGGACGTCGAACCACCGCCATCCTCGCCGCACGCCCGTGAGCTGCACGCCCCTCGGTCACAAGGCCGCCAAGGACCTCCTCGCGCTGGTGAAGGTCGCGACGCCGCGCGTCGCGACGCGGGTGATCGACCGGGCCATCCAGGTCCACGGCGGCGCCGGGGTCACGACGTGACCCCGCCGGCCGGGATGTACGCGTGGCACAGGGCGATGCGCCTGTTCGACGGCCCCGACCAGGTACACCTGCGCGCGGTCGCCAAGGCCGAGCGCGTCGCCGACCCGGTGCTCCCGACCGGCTGGTGACCCAGGGAGGCGGTGGGAGCGAGGTGTCCCCCTACGTGCACTGGGTCACATCGCCACCCGGCTCCTACCGTCCGACCAGGGCAAAGGTGCCATCCACAGGACGGAGCAACGATGAGTGACCCGACGGACGTCGGCACGGGCGTCACCCTCTTCACCGCGGGCGAGGTGCGCGGCACCGCCCGCTGGTTCCACGACACCTCGGACGTCCTGTCGGTCGACGACGACGATCTGGAGGACACCGTCGCGTTCGTGAACAAGGGCGGCATGACGTTCCTGTCGCCGATCCTGCCGGACCTGCGTGCGATCGTCTGCACGGCGGGCAGCCGTGAGTCGCACCTCGCGATCCTGTCGCGCGAGTCCGACGTGCCCTGCGTACTCGCCGCGCAGCTCACCGGGGAGATCGCCGACGGCGCAACCGTCGTCCTCGACCTCACCGACGCGGAGACGGCACGCATCGCCGTTGCGGCGGAGGTGAGCGCGTGAGCACCGCCGTGTCGACCCCGCAGGACCTCACGGCGCTCTACACCGACGCCGCGTACGAGCCGAGCCTCGACGAGTGGAACTGGCTGGTGCACAAGGCCGGCGCCGCCTACAAGAGCGAGCTGTCGGCCCGCACGGTGTTCGAGTCCGAGCTGTTCGGGATGAACACCTACATCCTGATGTCGATGATGGAGGACTACCTGCGCGTCCCCGAACGGCTCCGCACGATCCGCGCGCACGCGACGCCGGCCGAGCTCGTCCGGCGTGCCCTTCCGATCGGCAACAAGCGCAGCTTCATCAACCTCGCCGCGATGCCGCTGCACTACCTGACCGGCCGCGAGCTGTTCGTCGACCTCGGCGAGAACTCCCTCGAGCAGGGGTTGGACGACCAGCTCGAGGTGCTGCGGTTCTGGCGCGAGGCCACGATCGCGATGCGCACCGACGGCGTCCTGTTCAACATGGACGCCGAACCGTCGAACTCCAGTCACGTGGTCGGCGACTGGTTGATGGCCGAGATCCTCGACGACCTGGTCCCGGCCGAGGACGAGACCAAGACCGCGATCCGCAAGTTCGGGGCCCGGCTCACGGCGTACGCGTTCCTCGAGAACTGCGACGCCCGCACCGCGGTCTGCGACACCGGCCCCTACGAGCTCACGGACGGCACGTTCCTCGCCCTGCGCGAGACCTGCGCCGACGGCGACGGCGACTTCCCCTGGCTCGACGGCATCCGCGAGACCCTGCCCTACCAGCACTTCGTCATCGCTCACCGGCTGCCGGCGCACGTGAAGATGGACAACAACGTGTGGGGCACCGCCTGGTTCACCCCCAGCGACTACCAGTCCGACATCATCTCCACGCGCGTCTTCTGCACCGACGGTGACGTGCTGCGCCCCCTCGGGCTGCCCGAGATCGACGAGGCCACCACGGCGATCCGCAAGGCGCACCGCGCGCTGTACCAGCGCCTCGCCGAGACCGACCCCGAGGAGCGCAACCTCTACGCGACCCAGATGTACGCGTGGAAGACCAAGGCGTGGGCGCGGTTGGCCGGGTGCTACGACGAGATCGACTGGTCGGTCACACCGCGGATCGCCGAGTCGTACGAGAAGTTCCAGGACCCGAACCTCGCACTGCAGCTGATCGGCGGGGTCTTCGTGCCCCAGGACCGTGACGGCTGCTTCCGGCCGCTAGGGGCACAGCGATGACAACGATCGGCAAGGGCACACCGTCCTACACCTTCACGCGTACGACGGGTCTGGTCCGCTGGTTCCGCGAGCCGCAGGACGTCATCGAATCGCTCGAGACCGACCTGGAGTCGACGATCGCGCTCGTCGCCTCCGGCGGCACCACGTTCCTGTCACCCATCCTCGGTCGGCTCGGCGGGATCGTCTGCCTCGACGGGACGCTGCGCTCGCACCTCGCGATCGTGTCCCGCGAGTTCGAGGTCCCGTGCCTCGTCGGCACCGACCTCACCCAGGACCTCACCGACGGCACCGAGATCGTCCTCGACATCGTCGACGGTGCGGGCGTCGTCCGCGCCGGGGCCGAGCCTGCGGAGTCGGCGCCCGCCGCCGACGTCAGCGCCGCATGGTGGGCCTACGTCCGCCGCGTCGGCGACGAGATCGCCGTGAAGGACTTCGATGTCACGGTGTCGCAGCAGGCCCTCGACGCGCTGATCGCCGAGGAGCTCACCGACGACCGCCTCGACGACCTGGTCCAGCACATGGGCCGGGCCTTCAAACCGGAGATGACGCGGCGGTCGGGCTTCACGTCCGAGCTGTTCCCGATGCTGCCGTACATGTCGTTGTCGGTGATCGAGGACTTCCACAGCTACGCGGAGCGCGTCGCGATCATCGACGCCGCCATGCCGGCGGAGGAGATCGGCAGGCGGCTGCGCGAGGGTCCGAACCGGGTCAGTCCGCTGTGGATCTGGATGATCGGCTACCACTACCTGTGCGGTCGCGAGTGCCTGATCCAGATGGGGAAGCTGCGTCGTGACGAGCGCCGCGAGGAGATCCGCACCGTCGTCGACTTCTGGCGGCGCCTGACGCTGGCCCACCGCGGCGATGGCACCCTCGACTACAAGGACGCCGGTTTCACCAACCGCTACCTGCCCCAGGACGTCGTCGACGAGCTGGCCGGCGCCGCGACGCTGCTCGACCCGGACGCGTCGAAGGCGCTCAAGCGGCTCAACGCGACGATCTCGGGATACTCGTTCCTGTACTTCTGCGACTCCCGCGTCGGCATCTGCGACTCCGGCCCGTATCCGCAGGGGAGCCGCCGCACGATCGTGCGGGACTACCTCTCGCTCGGCCCGTCGGCCTGGGCCTACCCGTGGGCGCAGGACCTGGAGCCGCCCTACGCGGGCCTGACGCTGGCGCTGACGTTCGACCCGGCGTCGTTCCGCGAGTTCGAGATCAACGACTGGGGCACCACCTTCACCGAGCCGGACCAGCTGCTGGCGTCGGTGACGGAGGCGGCGGTGTTCGGGTTCCACGCCGACGGCGGCCGTGAGCGGCTCTCGCCGGAGCGGTGGCCGGACGTCGCGGCGTCGATCACCTCGTCGCACATGACGCTCTACCAGCGCTTCGCGGCGATGAACCGGGAGGAGCGCATCTTCGCGGCGACGCGGATGTACACCTCGGGCCTGCGCCCGTTCGCGGCGCTCGCAGGGGTCACGGACAAGGTCGACTGGGACTTCTCACCCGACACGCTGGCCCTCTACCCGGACCCGTTCGACGACGACACCCAGGCCGCGACGATCTTCGGCACCGCCCTGGTGGCCAACGACATGCCGGGCTCGTTCTCGCCCGTCCGTTAGGAGCCGTTGTGCGACAGTCCATGCAGAAGATCACCGCGGCCGACGAGCTGCTGTGCCACCAGACGCCCGAGACCTTCGCGACGATCGCCCACGCCGACATCGCCTGGACCGAGAAGCTGTGGGGGTCGCTGTTCGCCCGCGACGGCTCGCTGCAGGTCGACGTCGGGATCGGCAAGTACCACAACCGCAACGTCATCGACATGTTCGCGGGCGTCTCCCGCGGCAAGGAGCAGCTGACGGTCCGGGCGTCGCGTCAGCTCGACCTCGACCCGGACCGGGTCGGTGTCGGGCCGCTGGACTACGAGGTCGTCGAGCCGCTGAAGAAGGTGCGGTTCACGCTGCGGGAGAACCACATGCTCCCGATCCGCTTCGACCTCACCGTCACCGGCGTGCTGCCCCCGTTCCTGGAGCGCAAGGACGCCCAGCGCGAGCCCCAGGGGTTCCGCATCCAGTCCGATCTGCTGCGCTACCACCAGGCGTCGACGATCTCCGGGACGATCTGGATCGACGGCGAGAGGATCGAGGTGCGCGACGAGGAGTGGTTCGGCTTCCGGGACCACTCGTGGGGCGTGCGGATGGACGTGGGGGAGCCCGCGCCCGACGTGTACAAGCCACAGCGCCTCGACCAGGACTTCCTGCTCACGTGGAGCCCGATGTACCTGCGCCGGCCCGACGGCACCGAGTACGAGATCCACCACTACCAGCAGGCCGTCGACCACGAGACCACCTACTTCTCGGGGTTCGTCAACGAGGCCGACGGTAGCCAGCTGCCGCTCAACGGGGTGATCGACGAGCTGAAGTTCGACCCGGTCAACCGGCGGCTCCTCGGCGGGAAGATGACCTTCGACGCCGGCTGGGGTGCGACCCGGACCGTCGAGATCGAGCCGATCAGCGACACCGGGTTCCACCTCGGGACCGGCCTGTACTTCGGGTTCAGGGGACACCGCCACGGCCAGTGGCACGGCCCGGCGCACCTCGACGGCGAGCGCATCGCCGACGTCTCCACCCGCGAGGCCGTGGAGCAGGTGCACCAGCTGCGCGACTGCGTCGTCCGCTGCCGCGAGGGCGACGCCGTCGGCTACGGCATCTTCGAGTCGATGGTGATCGGGGAGCACCCCCGGTACGGCCTGACCAGGGAGTCGTCCTTCCTGTAGTCATCCGGGTGGCGACGGTCGCGACCACGACCGTCGCCACTCACGAGGCATGACCAGCCGATGTTCGGGTAGCGGTGGGTATGGACACCGACAGCCCCGCCCCCGCCGCCGACCGGTCGCCCTTTCTCACCATGCTGACGACGACACCGGACACCGCCTCCGAACCCGTCCACGTCGTGTGGCATCCGCGGTACCGCTCGCTGCTCGGGCACAGGGTGCGCCGCGACGTCGCGGGGGAGTCGGGATCCGACCCGCGCGGCTGACGAGCGCGATCTCCCGGCCGGTGACAGCGGCCGCGGTGCGGGACCGCCACGCCCGGCCCGGGCGCCGACCCCGCTGGTCCGGCGGCGCGCCGACGGACGACCCGCGGTCCCGCGGGCCGGCCGGCACGGTCAGCGGGACCGGGCGAGCAGGGCCAGCTCCATGCGCGACTGGCAGCCCGTGGCCGCGAGGATGCGGCTCACGTACTTCTTCACGCTGTCCTCGGCGAGCGAGAGCGTCTCGGCGATGTCGGCGTTGGACAGCCCGTCGGCGACCAGCGCCACGACCTGCTGCTGGCGCTCCGACAGCCCGGCCAGCGCCGCCTTGGGCCGCGACACCGGCAGGCTCCGGGAGATCGCCGACAGCTGGCGGCTGAGCAGCCGCAACGTCGCGAGCTCCGCGGGCCCCAGCTTGTCGGCCCGCGGGTCGAACATGCCGATGAGCGCCGTGTGCCCGCCGGGCAGCTCCAGGCGTAGCGCGGCCGCGCACTCCATGCCCCACGTCGCGTGCAGGAAGTGCCGGACGTAGGCCTCCGCGGACGCCGGCAGGGTGCCGCGGGCCTGCAGCTCCGACAGCGACGCCAGCCCGCTCGAGACGAGATGGCGCATCGCCTGCGGCGTCCCGAAGATGTCGTAGCGCGACCAGCGTTCCTGGTACTCGGGCAGCATCTTGCTCGTGTGCCCCTCGACGAGCGGGGCCAGGTCGCCGAAGACGTTGTGGAACGTCGCGCCGGCGAAGAACGAGACGTGCGTGAGCGCGAAATGGGTGCTCAACGCCTCGACCATCTGCTCCTTGAAATCCGGGAGCGAGGCGGCGGTGTCGCAGGACTCCAACACGTCGAAGGCGCGCTCGTAGTCGGCCTTGCGCAGGACGGGACGAGTCGGGCGACGGGACCGGGCTGTCGTCGTCGACGCCGGACTGTCCACCAACGTGGACTGGGTCACACGGCGAACGCTACATACCTTTCGACCTCGTGAACAGGAGGGGATCCGCCGGGGTGTGGGCGCGGATCTTCCGCAGGCCCGCCAGCACCACTCCCACGTCCGCTCACAGCGAGGTGACCATGTCCGACTCCGCGCCAACAGCTGCGCAGACACCCGCGCAGACCCCACCGAAGTGGGGATCCACCGAGATGCTGCCCCTGCCGGGCCGCTACAACGGCGCCGTCCGCGCGCTGGCCGCGACGCGGTTCGCCGCGACCGGCGCAGCCTGGAAGGACGTCGTCTTCGACCGGCAGTTCGACCTGTTCTCCCTCGCCGACGCCCGGGCGATCGAGCAGGAGGCCCTCGACTCCGGGTACCGCTTCGACTTCTCCGCGACCGTCTCGCTGGAGTCGGAGCCCGACAAGTACAAGCGGCCGGAGAAGGCGGCGTCGGCGTTCGCCGACGGTCCTGTCACGGACGGCCGTCGCCAGGTCGGCATCGGCGACAACGTCCTGCGCAAGGCCGCGCCGATCACCGGCCCCGTCGCCCTGATCTCGACGACCGAGCAGGTCATGGGCTTCCTCGCCGACGGCGTCCCGCCCGGCACGATCGCGGTCATCGACGACTCCGGCGGCACGCTGACCGCACCGATCATCGAGGGCTTCGCCGGCGTCATCTGCCTCGGCGGCTCGGTGCGCTCGCACCTGGGGATCCTCGCCCGCGAGTACGACGTCCCGACGCTCATGAACGCCACCATCGACACCCTGTCCGACGGCGACGTCGTCGAGATCGAGGTGACCGCGGCGCCGCCCGCGGCCGACGCGTACGAGACCGGCGACACCGGGCACGCCCGGATCTGGCTTCTGGAGAACGGTGCCTGACATGGGGACTGACCTGACCTACGCGAAGCTGCTGGAGACCAACAACTATCTGCGGCAGCTCTCGGACACGACGTACTGGCTGTGCATCACGCGCACCGTCCAGGAGTCGAAGCTGTTCCCGATGAACCCGTACATGCTGCTCAGCTACCTCAACACCTTCTACCGGCTGCCGACGATGCTGCGCGAGATCGACGCCGCGACCCCGGCCGAGGAGCTGGGCGACCGGGCGCGGGAGGTGTCGCTCAAGGTCGACACCGTGAACGCGGCGTGGGGCATGCCGGCGTTCTACCTGATCGGCCGGGAGATGCTGATGAACTGGGGCCTGCTGGGCCCCGAGGACGCGGTCGACGACGTCGTCGACGTCCTGGACTTCTCGCGCCGGTTCAACCTGGCCTACCACCGCAACGACGGCCACATGACGAACAAGGAGTTCGGCGATCGCTCGCAGTTCCTGCCGGAGCGGACGCTGCAGGTCTTCGAGTCCGACCTGCACGGCGTCACGCCCGGGGACCGGCTGCACACCGCCGCCACCAAGTTGATCGCGCAGCTGTCGCAGTACGCGTTCCTCGCCCACTGCGAGTGCCGGATCGGCATCCACACGTCCGGCCCCTACAACTTCGGCGAGAACCGGCAGCTGATCGTGCGCGACTTCTTCGAGCTGACCGAGGGTGACTACCCCTGGCTCGACGGCATCGCCACCCAGCTGCCGCACGCCAACCTGACGATCCCGATCGTCTTCAAGGACACCAACTTCAACCTGATGGACGACTGGGCGTCCTTCGAGGCCGACCCGTCCTACGACGCGTCCAACATCGCCGCCGTCGGCATGTACACCTCCGACGCCCTGACCGACGGGTACGTGCCGGTCGGGATGGACGACGCGGAGTCGCTCGCCGAGACGATGGAGTCCTACCGCGAGATCCTCAACCAGGCCACGGCCGATCTGTGGAAGCGGATCGCGAGCTGGTCGCGCGAGCAGATGATCGACGCCGGTGCGCTGGTCTACTCGTCGGTCGCCAAGGACTTCGCGCACCTCGCGGGGACCTACCGCCAGTCCGACTGGTTCGAGCTCGACGACCGGGTGCAGCGGTTCAAGCCCTTGATGAACGACGAGTACGGCCGCGACAACCTCGGCGAGATGGTCGGCCTGCTGGGCTTCCCGCACCAGAAGACCAACGAGTACTCGATGGCCCGTTACTCGGGGCTGAACCAGAACATGCTCACCGGCATCCCGTACACGGTCCTGACCGGCGACGACTTCGCGCGCACCGCGGGCTCGGCGCTGTCGGGCTCGACGAGCCTGCCGCCCAAGACCGGACTGTGGACGACGAGCGCCGGGCGCCTCGAGGTCGACGACTTCAACGCCCGCGCCCGCGGCTTCACCCCGGGCACGCTGGCCGACGGCAACCGCTACCTCGACGAGGAGTGGGTCAAGCGCAACCACGGGACCGAGCGGGCCGACGCGCTGTACCGGCTCACGCAGGCGACCAGCCGCAACCTGGCCGGCCGCGGGTCGGGCCTGCGCCGGGCCGACCTACCGTAACCGCCGGGTGTGGCGGTACCGGCCGTGGGCGGTACCGCCACTCCCAGGCTCTTTCGACGAGGAGAGCACGTGCAGATCGGTGACCTGATCCGCCGGGCCGGGCGTCAGTACGGCGCCGCGCCCGCGCTGGTCGACGGCGAGCGGGTGGTGGGCTTCGCCGAGTTCGACGAGCTGACCGACCGGCTGGGCCACGCCCTGCTGGCGCGCGGCCTGGAACCGGGCGACCGGGTCGCGGTGTTGCTGCCCAACGGGATCGACGGCGTCGTCGGCTACTACGCGCTGGCGAAGTCAGGGCTGGTGCGGGTGCCGCTCAACGCCCGCGAGACCCCCCACGAGTTGGCGTTCAAGATCGAGGACTCGCAGGCGCGAGCGCTGGTCGTCGCCGGGGAACCGCCCGCACCGGTCGAGATCACGATCGACGCCGCCGAGCTCCCCGCCATGATCGCCGCAGCGCCGGCCGGCCCGTGCGACGTGCGGCGCGAACCCGACGAACCGCTGCGCCTCGCCTACACCGGGGGCACCACGGGCAAGCCCAAGGCCGTCGTGCTGACGACGCGCAGCGAGCTGGCCGAGGTCGACAACTTCCTCGTCGACCTCCTGCCGAACCTGCGCCCCGACTCGGTGATGCTGCACGCCGCACCGATCACCCACGGCAGCGGCGCGTTCTTCCTTCCGCACCTGGTCAAGGGCGCGGCCAACGTCGTCGTGGCGAAGTTCTCGCCGGCAGCGTTCCTGGAGGCGGCGCAGAAGCACCGCGCCACGACGACGTTCATGGTCCCGACGATGATCGGGATGCTGCTGGAGGACCCTGCCACGGCCACGGCGGACCTTGCGCTGGAACGGCTCTGCTACGGCGGCGCCCCCATCGCGACGACCGTCCTGCAGCGCGGCATCGACGTCCTCGGCCCGGTGTTCACCCAGCTCTACGGGCAGGCCGAGGCGCCGCTCGCGATCACCTGTCTGCAGCCCTGGGAGCACACCCCGGAGCGGCTGACCTCCGCCGGGAAGCCCTACACCTTCGTCGAGGTCGACATTCGCTCCGCCGACGGCCGGTCCCTCGGCGTCGACGAGGTCGGCGAGGTGCTGACCCGCGGCCCGCACACGATGGACCGCTACTGGCGACGCCCCGAAGCGACGGCCGAGACCAAGGAGCCCGACGGCTGGCTGCACACCGGCGACATCGGCCGCTGGGACGCCGAGGGCTACCTGCACCTGCTCGACCGCCGTCACGACGTGATCATCTCCGGCGGGTTCAACGTCTACCCCCGCGAGGTCGAGGACGCGCTGCTCGCGCACCCGGCCGTCGTCGAGGCCGCCGTCGTGGGGCTGCCCGACGAGAAGTGGGGCGAGCGGGTGACCGCGGCCGTCGTGACGCGTTCGGAGACCGACCCGGAGGACATCCGGGAGTTCTGCGCCGGCCGGCTCGCCGGCTTCAAACGACCCAAGACCGTGGAGATCTGGCCCGGCCTGCCCACCAGCCCGGTCGGCAAGTCGCTGCGCCGCGAGGTGCGCGACCGGATGCTCTCCCGAGAGGACGCCTGATGCTCGACCCGTACCAGCTCACCGTGCACACCCTGACCCTGCGCCAGCTCGCCACCGCCGAGCAGCTCGCCGAGGTCACCGGCCAGCCGGTCGCCGACGTCTCGGCCAACCTGGAGAAGGCCGTCGCCGACGGTGCGGTCCTCGCGGCCAAGGACAAGTTCATGATCGGCCCCGTCGGGCGGACGCAGCTCGACGACACCTACCCGACCGCCTTCGCCGACATCCGCGCCTCCGACGCGATCCGCGAGGCGATGGACGCGTTCGAGACCGGCGTCAACAAGCAGGTGCTGTCGTTGACGACGGACTGGCAGACCAAGGAGGTCGGCGGGGACCGGGTGCCCAACGACCACGGCGACGCGGACTACGACGCGGCGATCGTCGACAAGCTGGCGCGGGTGCACGAGAAGACCGCGCGCGTGCTGGCGCCGCTGGTCGCCGCGGACCCGCTCGTCGACAGGTTCCTCGACCGCATCGGGACGGCCCTGACCCGTGCCGAGGGTGGCGAGACCGACTACGTCAGCGGCGTGCGCGTCGACTCCGTGCACACCGTGTGGTTCCAGATGCACGAGCACCTGCTGCGGCTGACCGGGCGGGAGCGCCCGGAATGAGCGCCGCGGTGGGCTACCGCTGGCTCGTCGTGCCGTCGGGGGAGGAGCCGTCGCGGGAGCTGGTGGGCGGCAAGGCCTGGAGCCTGTGGCGGATGCGGTCGCTGGGGCTGCGCGTCCCGCCCGCGTTCGTCGTGACGACCGAGGCGTGCGCGGCGTACTTCGCCGACGGGGCGCTACCGGACGGACTGGTCGACGAGCTGGCCGCCGGGATCCGGCTGCTGGAGGCCGAGCTCGGCCGGACCTTCGGGAGCGGGCCCCGGCCGCTGCTCGTGTCGGTGCGGTCCGGGGCGGCGGTCAGCATGCCCGGGATGATGGACACCATCCTCGACCTGGGGATCACCGACTCCGTCGAGGCCGCGCTCGCCACCGAGACCGCCGACGCCGGCTTCGCCGCCGAGGTGCACCGCCGGTTCACCGGCTTCTACGGCCGGCTCGTCCTGGGCTGCACCGAGGAGCTCGACGACCTGCCCGACACTCCGGCCGTGCGCCGCGCGGTCGAGGCCGACACCGGCGCGCAGGTCCCGAGCGACCCGTGGGAGCAGCTGCACCAGGCCGTCGCCGCGGTGTTCGCGTCCAGCCGGTCGCGGCGCGCCGTCGCCTACCGCAAGCACTACGGCATTCCCGACGACCTGGGCACCGCGGTCACGGTGCAGGCCATGGTGTTCGGCAACCTCGACGCCGACTCCGGGACCGGGGTGGTGTTCAGCCGCAGCCCGGTCACGGGGGCCCGCGAGCCCTACGGCGAGTACCTGCAGCAGGGGCAGGGGGAGGACGTCGTCTCCGGCCGGGTCACGCCCTCGCCCCTGGCGTTCCTGCAGGAACGCGCCCCGGGCGTGCACGCCGAACTGCTGCGCGCCGCCGAGTGTCTCGACCGGGAGGGCCGCGACGCCCAGGACATCGAGTTCACCGTCCAGCGCGGCGAGCTGTTCCTGCTGCAGTCCCGGCCGGCCAAGCGCACGGCCCGGGCCGCGGTGCGGATCGCGGTCGCGCTCGTCGACGAGGGCGCGATCACCCCGGCCGACGCCGTCCGGCGGGTCACCGCCGACCAGGCCCGGGCGCTGCTGCGGCCCACGCTGCGCGACGGCGTCACCGCCGAGGTCATCGCGTCGGGGACCCCGGCCAGTCCCGGCGTGGTGTCAGGAGTCGCCGTCGCCACCCCGGAGGAGGCGCAGCGGACACCCGGCTCCATCCTCGTGCGGCGCTCCACCTGCCCCGACGACGTCCACGGCATGATCGCCGCCGCCGGCGTCGTCACCGAGCAGGGCGGCGCCACCTCGCACGCCGCGGTCGTCAGCCGCGCGCTCGACACGGCGTGCGTCGTCGGGTGCGGGGCGGGGACCGTCGAGAAGCTGGTGGGGAGGACGATCACCGTCGACGCCACGACCGGCCGTGTCTACGAGGGCACCCTGCCGACCACCGCCGCGACCGAGGAGACCGACGACGACCTCGCCCGGCTGGGCGAGTGGGCCGCGGCGCAGTCCCCGATCGCGGTGGCCGCGCCCGGGGGTGCCGTATGCGGGCCGGAGTTCGACGCCGACACCGTTCCGCCCGCGGAGGTGGGCGACGGGGTGCCCACGATCCCGCCGGGCACCCGCACCGTGCGCGGGGCCGTGTTCGCCACGTCGGACGGTGTCCGCGCCGCGCTCGACGCGGGCGTCGAGGTGATCGCCGCCGACCACCGGCTCCCGGTGCTGCTGGCCGCGATCGACCAGGGAGGACAGCGATGAACGCACCGACCGAGCAGGAGCCGGTCCCGGACTCCGTGACCTACCGCGAGATCCGGGAGATCCTGCGGACCTTCCGCGACTCCGGCTGGACCGGCATGACCGTCGACCTGCACGGGATGCGGATCACCGTCGGCAAGAGCGGCCCTCCCGTGGCGGGTGCTCCCGCCGCCCCGGTCGCCGCCGCTCCTCCCGTTCCGAACGAACGGCCCGTTCCGAACGAACGGCCCGTTCCGAACGAACGGCACAGTGGCGCCGCTGAGTTGCGTGACAGTGCCGTTCGTGCCACCCCGGCGGCTGCTCCGCCCCCGGCGGCCCCCACCGCCGTCGACACCTCCGGGTGCGTGGCCGTCAGCTCGCCCACGGTCGGGGCGTTCTGGGTCGCTCCCAGTCCCGGGCAGCCACCGTTCGTCGCTGTCGGCGACGTCGTGGCGCAGGACCAGCAGCTCGCGATCGTCGAGGTCATGAAGCTGATGAACCCCGTCGTCGCGCAGGTCGCGGGGACCGTCGTCCAGATCTGTGCCGCCAACGCCGATCTCGTCGAGTACGAGCAGACGCTGTTCTGGATCAGGCCGGCCGATGGGTAGCCCGGCGCTCGCCGCGGCCCTCGTCGAGGCCCGACCGCTGCGTCGGGTGCTCGTCGCCAACCGCGGGGAGATCGCGGTCCGGGTCGTGCGGGCGTGCCGGTCGCTGGGCATCGAGTCGGTCGTCGTCACCTCGACGGTCGACCGCGACGGCATGGCCGCCCGCCTGGCCGACCGGGCCGTCTGCATCGGGCCACCGGCCGCGGGGCAGAGCTACCTCGCGATCCCGGCGGTGCTGTCCGCCGCACTCGGCACCGGCTGCGACGCCGTGCATCCCGGGTACGGCTTCCTGTCGGAGAACCCCGAGTTCGCCGCGGCGTGCGTGAAGGAGGGGCTGACGTTCGTCGGACCGCGGCCCGAGGCGGTCGCGCAGGCGGGGGACAAGGCCCGCGCCCGGTCGCTCGCGCGTGAGGCCGGCATCCCGACCCTCGACGGCTCGCCGATCATGGACATGACCGAGGACGCCGTCGCCGCGGCGCGCGAGCTCGGCTATCCGGTGCTGGTCAAGGCCGCGGCGGGCGGCGGGGGCCGCGGGATGTCGGTCGTCGAGGACGAGGGGCAGCTGCGGGGCCGGTTCACGGCCGCCGCCGAGGAGGCGCGCGCGGCGTTCGGCGACGGGCGCGTCTACCTGGAGCGTTTCGTCCGCAACGCCCGCCACATCGAGGTGCAGGTGCTCGGCGACAAGCACGGGAACGTCGTGCACGTGGGGGAGCGGGACTGCACGCTGCAACGTCGGCACCAGAAGGTCGTCGAGGAGTCACCGGCTCCCAACCTCCCGGAGGACGTCCGGCGCGACATCCGCCGCAGCGGCGTCGCCTTCGCGCGCGCCCTGGAGCTGGACAGTGCGGGGACCGTCGAGTTCATCTACGACGCCGACAGTTCTGACGAAACCGGCCGGGCCGGCAGGCAGCCCTACGCGTTCCTGGAGTTCAACGCCCGCATCCAGGTCGAGCACCCGGTGAGCGAGCTGGTCTCCGGCATCGACCTCGTTGCCGCACAGCTCAGGGTCGCCGGCGGCCGGCCGCTGGGTCTCGCCCAGGAAGACGTCGAGGTGACAGGTCACGCCGTCGAGGTCCGGATCACCACCGAGGACCCGGCGCGCGGGTTCGTGCCGCACCCCGGGACGGTCACGGTCTGGGAGCCGCCGACGGGCGAGGGCATCCGCGTCGACAGCCACTGCGAGCCCGGCTACGTCGTCACCCCGTACTACGACTCGTTGCTCGCCAAGATCATCGCCTTCGGCCCGGACCGCGACGCGGCGATCGACCGGATGCTCGCGGCGCTCGACGCGCTGCGCGTCGAGGGCGTGCCCACCACCCGCGAGTTCTGCCGCTCCGCGCTCGACCATCCCGACTTCCGCGCCGGGCGCGTCACCACGAACTGGATCGCCGAGCGCGGCCTGCCCCACTACCTGGAGAACGTGCGATGACGTACCTGAACGTCGCCCCGGAGAAGCGCAAGATCGAGATCATCGACCAGACGCTGCGCGACGGCCCGCAGAGCTGGTGGGGCATGAAGCTGCGTCGCGACATGGGCCTGCCGATCGCGGGCGAGCTGGACCGGACCGGTTTCCACACGATCGACCTCGTCGGCAGCTCGATCTTCGAAGTCCTTGCGCGGCACTGCAAGGAGGACCCGTGGGAGCAGCTGATCTCGCTGTCGCGGGCCATGCCGCGCACCACCGTCCGGGCGGGGACCCGTTCCAACGGCATCGTGACGTTCGGGCTCACCGCCGACAGTGTCATGGACCTGTGGGTGCAGCGGCTCGTCGCGCACGGCATCAGCAGCTTCTGGATCTACGACGGGCTGTTCAACACCGACAAGATCGGCCGGCTCGTCAAGACCGCGCAGGCCGAGGGTGCGCGGGCCATCCCGTGCATCCTTTACGCGGACAGCCCCTTCCACACCGACGAGTACTACGCCGCCCGCACCCGCGAGCTCGTCGCGCTGGGCGCCGACGGCATCGAGCTGGAGGACGCGGCCGGGCTGCTGACCCCGGAGCGCACCCGGACCCTGGTGCGCGCCATCAAGGCCGCGGCCCCGGACATCCCCGTCGAGATCCACTTCCACAGCAACAACGCCCTCGCCCCGATCAACTACCTGGAGGGTGTGCTCGCGGGCGCCGACGTCGTGCACACCGCGTCGGGGCCGCTGGCGGCCGGGGTGTCGTTGCCCAGCACCGAGAACACCGTCGCGAACCTGCGCTATGCCGGCTACGACGTCGACCTCGACGAGACCCGGTTCGCCCCCGTCGCCGAGCACCTGCTGCGGGTGGCCGAGTACGAGAACCTGCCCGTCGGCAAGCCTGCCGAGTACTCGCTGTTCCTCTACCGCCACCAGCTGCCCGGCGGCATGACCGGCACGTTCAAGGACCAGCTCAAGGCACGCGGGATGGAGGACCGGTTCGAAGAGGTCCTCGACGAGATGTCCCGGGTGCGCGAGGAGCTCGGCTACCCCGTGATGGCGACACCGTTCTCCCAGCTCGTCGGCACGCAGGCCGTGCTCAACATCGTCACCGGCAAGCGCTACTCGGTCGTTCCCGACGAGGTGATGATCTACGCCAACGGCTTCTACGGGACGCCCGTCGCGCCGCTCGACCAGAACGTGCTCGACACGATCATGGGCTCGGCGAAGGCGAAGAGCTACGCCGACTGGCAGCCGCCGCAGCCGTCGCTGGAGGAGCTGCGCAAGCGGTTCGGCGAGAACATCTCCGACGACGAGCTCATCCTGCGGCTGCTCGTCCCGGAGGCCGACGTCGAGGCCATGCGCGCCACCCCGCAGCGCAACCGCGACTTCGCGCCGACGACGAAGCAGGCCCGGTTCATCCGGGAGCTCGTCGAGACCTCGGTGGGCGCCTACCTGCACATCGACGGGCCGGGCTTCGAGCTGACCCTGGAGGGGGACCACTGATGGCCGAGCTCGGTGTCGGTAGGCCGACCAAGCGGCGGCCGGGGTCGGCGGTCGGTGGGCTGCCCGTCGCCGACTCCCGCCCGGTGCTCGACGGCGACGCGGTCGTCGGCGTCCGGTGCACGGTGTGCAGGTACCCGGTGGCGCAGAACGGGATCCCGTGGTGCCCGTCGTGCTACGGCGCGGTCGAGCCCGCCCGGTTCGCGACGACGGGCGCGGCGTGGACGTCGACGGTCGTCGGCATCCCGGTGGGGGATCGGCGCCCGCCGTTCGGGCTCGCCTACCTCGATCTCGACGACGGCCCGCGCGTCCTCGTCCACCTCGCCTCGCCGGAGGTGCTCCCGATCGGCGCGCGGCTGCGGATCACCGGAACCGACTCGGGCGACCTGACCGCGGAGGTGACCGCGTGAACCCCATGCTGTGGGGCGTCGGCACCAGCGACTACGGGCTCCAGCCCGGGACGCGCGTCGAGGCGCTGTGCTGGACCGCGATCGCCGAGGCCGTCGCCGACGCCGGGATCACGCCCGCGGAGATCGACGCGATCATCGTCGGCTCGGTGTTCGGCCCGCCCGGCGTCGCGACGCGCGTGCAGCGCGGCATCGGCCTGCCCGGTGTTCCGATGTGGACGGTCGAGAACGCCTGCGCCAGTGGCACGAGCGCCTACCACGAGGCAGTCGAAGCGGTCCGGCTCGGACGCTACGGGTGCGTGCTCGTGCTCGGCGTCGACCAGATGTCGACGCTGTTCTCCGGCGCGATCGTCCCCGAGGCCACCGACCCCGAGGGCGCGTCGTCGCTGCCGCTGCCCGGGCTCTACGCCCTGGGGGCGCAACGCTACGTCCAGGAGTTCGGGGTGACCCCCGAGCAGCTCGCCGCCGTCGCGGTGAAGAACAAGCGCAACGGCCTCGACAACCCCCGCGCCCAGCTTCGCAAGGCCGCACCGACGATCGAGGAGGTCCTCGCCTCCCGCATGATCGCCGAACCGCTCACGTTCCTGCAGTGCTGCCCGACCAGCGACGGCGCCGGCGCGGTGATCGTCGGCGGCGAGCGCGGCCGCGACGGTGACCTGCGGATCGAGGCGTCGACGATGGTGTCCGGCGCGCTGTGGGACCACCGCAGCGACGACGTCTGGGGCTACGCCAGCGTCGCCCGCGCGGCCGAGGCGGCCTATGCCCAGGCCGGGCGCGCACCCGCGGAGATCGACGTCATGGAGGTGCACGACGCCTTCACGATCGGCGAGATCGTCACGCTGGAGGCGCTCGGCGTCGCACCCCGCGGCAAGGGTGCCGAGCTCGCCCCGTCCGGGCACACCGCCCGCGACGGCGTCCAGCCGGTCAACCCCAGCGGTGGGCTGCTGTCCCGGGGACACCCGTTGGGCGGCACCGGGACCGCGCAGCTCGCCGAGATCGCCTGGCAGCTGCGGGGCCGGGCCGGTGCGCGGCAGGTGGCGCGGCACCGGGTCGGGCTCGTCGAGACCATGGGCGGTGGCGCCGCGGGCATGGACGGCAACGCCTGCGTCGTCACTATCCTGTCCGTGCCCTGACCGTCGCGGACGGCGCTACGATCCGCGCCTGCCGCTGACCGGCGTGGACACGGAGGGCGGCTGGTACGGGCTGCGCAGCGGCTACCGCGGCCGGTTCGGCAGGTACCTGCCCCCGCTGCTGGAGGCGCCCGGGCTCGCGGAGCTCACGCACGACGCCCCGCAACAACCGCGTGCGGGCGGTGTGAGCGGGCAGCGGCTGATCGTCGCGGAGAGCGTCGTCCCCACCTCGTAAGGGTTCGCCGCGGGGGTGGGTCGATAGCGTGATCGCGTGCGCGACATTCGCGACCGGACCGGTGTCCGGTCGGACGTACTGGTCGTCGGCGGTGTCGTGGCGCTCGTCGTCGCCTCGGCGGTGGTGGGCCGCCGGCTGCTCGCCGAGGGCGTCGACATCTTCCTGGCCTGGCCGCCCCTGCTCGCGCAGTGGCTGCCGCATGTGGGCCCCGGCACCCCGGCCGCGGTCGTGGTGGCGGTCGCGACCGTCGTGTGGGGTCCGGGCCTGGCAGCGCGGCTGCGCTGGGTCCCCCTGTTGTGGACGGGCTGGGCCGCGGCGTTCGCGTGGACGGTCTCGCTCGCGCTGGTCGACGGCTGGCAGCGGGGTGTCGTCGAGCGCCTGACCAGCGGCGAGGAGTACCTGCACGACGTGCCGCGGGTCGCCGAGCTGGGCGGGATCGGCCCGATGCTGCGGGTGTTCTCCGACCACATCCTGACCACGGCGGTCGACCCGGCGCAGACCTGGTTCTGGACGACGCACGTCGGCGGCCACCCGCCGGGCGCGTTGCTGCTGTTCACGGTGCTCGACCGGCTCGGGCTGGGCTCCGGCGGGGCGGCGGGGGTCGTGGCGATGGCGGTCGGGTCGTCGGCGGCCGTGGCGGTCGCGGTGACGCTGCGCGCGCTCGGGCACGAGGACCTCGCGCGGCGCGTGCTGCCGTTCTCGGTGCTGTTGCCCGGCGCGGTGTGGGTGGGGGTGTCGGCCGACGGGCTGTTCGCGGGTTGGCTCGCGTGGGGGGTGGCGCTGCTGGCGGTCGCGGTAGCCCGACGGAGCGCGGTGGTCGCCGCGGGCGCGGGCGTCGTGCTGGGCTACTCGCTGTACCTGTCCTACGGGCTCGTGCTGGGCGGGCTGTTCCCGCTGGCGGTGCTCGTCGCGACCCGGGGGTGGCGCCTGCTCGTCCCCGCGCTGCTCGGGGTCGTCGCGGTCGTGGTCGCGTTCGCCGCCGCGGGTTTCTGGTGGCTCACCGGCTACGAGGACGTGAAGGTCGTCTACGCCGCGAGCATCGCCTCGACCCGGCCCTACGGCTACTTCGTGTGGGCGAACCTCGCGGCGGTGATGTTCGCGCTGGGCCCGGCGGTGGCGGCGGGGCTGACGCGGGTCCGCGCGCTGCCCCGCGCCGCGGCGCTGCTCGTCGCGGCGGCGGTGGCGGCGATCGTGCTCGCCGACCTGTCGGGGATGTCGAAGGCCGAGGTCGAGCGGATCTGGCTGCCGTTCGCGGTGTGGGCGGTCGTCGCCTGCGGGGCACTGCCCCGGGCGCGGGGGTGGCTCGTGGCCCAGGCCGTGCTGGCGCTGGCCGTCAACCACCTGCTGCTGACCGTCTGGTGACGCGCACGACCCAGACGAGTGCCGAGACCGCGACCATCCCGAGCACGAGCCACAGCCAGCGGGCGAGGAACGGCTCCTGGCCGAGCCCCGACGCGCCGAGGACGACCGGTTCGCCCTGCCGGATGATCCCCGGCAGGAACACCAGGAACGTCAGCCCCGCGCCCAGCAGCGGTACCCGGACGTGGTTGACCAGCGGCACCCGCGTCGCGGGCAGCAGCGTGAGTGCCCGGTCGGCGGCGGCGTGGAGCGGGAACAGCACGAGATCGTGCAGCAGCAGCGCGCCCGCGAACCAGATCAGCATCCCCGGGATGGACGGGTGCAGCGTCGGGTCGCGCAGGATGATCGTCGCCGCGTACCCGGCGAGCGCGACGCAGCCGAGCAGGCCGGTCGCGCGGGCGAGGGTCCTCATCGGTCGAACCCGATCGCGGCGACCCACTTCGTGCAGTGCACCCCGGGCAGCGCCGGGACGATCACCCGGGCCGGGTACCCGTGGTCGCGGGACAGGTCGGACCCGTTGACGCGCAACGCGAGCAGCGCGTCGGGATGGCGGACCTGGGCTGCGGTGAGCGGGGCGCGGGCGAAGGGGCCGTCCTCGACCGAACGCACCGTCGCGCCCGCCGGGTCCGGGACACCCGCGAGCGCCGCGAGGTCGCGCAGCCGCACCCCGGACCACGTCTGCTGTGTCGACCAGCCCTCCACGCACGCGATCGGCAGGTCGGCGGTGTGCTGCGGCAACGCGGCCAGCTCGTCGCGGGTCAGGTGCACGGCGCCGAGGTCGAGGCGCCAGCGTCCGCCCACGGCCTCCGGGGCGATCCCGGAGGCGACGAACGTGCGGTTGACAGGGAAGTCGCCGGGTGCCGTGCGGCCGCGGGGGAGCAGCAGCGCGGTGACACGCAGCGGGCCGTCGAGGGTCTGGCCGACCGTCAGCCCGGCCAGCAGCAGTGACCCGCCGCCGACCAGGGCGAGCGCACCGCGGCGGCTCATCGTCGGTGGGTCGGGCTCGGGGGCGACGAGCCCACCCTCGTCGGCGGGTTCGGGGACGGTGCCGGCGAGCGGGGTGCGCAGCTCGGCCCGCAGCGACCGCGACCGCAGGCTGCGCACCATCGTCGGCAGCGTGAACGCCACGTGCAGCACGAACCCGGCGACGAACACCCACGCCCCGGCGTAGTGCGCCGCGTAGAAGCTGAACCCGAACACGTAGTCGTACTGGATGTTCAGCAGCCCGGTGACGATCTCGAACAGGATCCCGCCGACGAGCAGCACCAGCGTCGCGCGCTCGGCCAGCTTCAGCAGGTCCCGGCCGGGCCTGGTGAACAGCTTCGGGATCACCGACCACAGCTTCGCCAGGACCACCGGGACCAGCACGATCCCGAGCCCGACGTGCAGGCCCTGGGTCAGCCGGAACAGCCACGCCGGGCCGGTCGGCCAGTCGAACGGCGGCAGGCGCAGGGCGCCGACGTCGCCCGGGATCGCGCCCGCGCCGTAGGCGACCCGGTCGAGCAGTCCCGTCACGATGACCACGGGCAGGGCACAGAGCAGGACGAGGCCGAACACCGAGGTCAACCACGGGCCCCGGATCGGGCTGCGCCAACGGATCCGCATGCACCGACGCTAGGGCCGCGCGGGCCCGGGCCACCCGGTCGGTAAGCACCCCGTCAGATCGCCTTACCGACCGGTGACATCTCCGCGCGACCGCCCCGGGCGGGGCTAGCGTGAGCCGGGTGTGCGCACGCGTCCTGGTGGTCGACGACGACGAGACCGTCCGCGACGTCGTCGGCCGCTACCTGGGCGCGGCCGGTCACGACGTCGACACGGCTGCCGACGGGGTCGCCGCGCTGCAGGCCGCCCGCGTGACCCGGCCGGACGTCGTGGTGCTCGACCTGATGCTGCCCGGGCTCGGCGGGCTGGAGGTGTGCCGGGCCCTGCGCGCCGACGGCGAGCTGCCGCCCGTCGTCATGCTCACCGCGCTCGGTGAGGAGGACGACCGGCTGCTCGGCCTGGAGCTGGGCGCCGACGACTACGTCACCAAGCCGTTCAGCCCGCGGGAGCTGGTGCTGCGCGTCGCCTCGATCCTGCGGCGCACCGCCGCCGTCCGGACGCCGTCGCCGGTGCTGACCGACGGCGTGCTGCGCGTCGACCCGGCCGCCCGCATCGCGACCCTGCGCGACGAGCCGCTGGCCCTGACGACGCGTGAGTTCGACCTGCTCGCCTTCCTGCTCGCCCACCCGGGCCAGGCGTTCACCCGCGAGGAGCTGCTGTCGCGGGTGTGGGGCTGGGAGTTCGGCGACCGGTCCACGGTGACCGTGCACGTGCGGCGGCTGCGGGAGAAGGTCGAGCAGGACCCGACGGCTCCCCGCCGGATCGCCACCATCTGGGGCACCGGCTACCGCTACGACCTGCAGGGGTGAGTGGTGCTCGACGAGCTCGCGCACGCCGTCCCGCTCGCGCTGCTGTTCGCGCTCCCGGTCGCCGCCGTGGGCGGGGTGCTGCTGCACGTGATGCGGCGCAGGTCGATCGCCGCCGCGATGGTGACGCTCGGGCTCGTGCCGCTCGCCGCGGCGCTCGGTGGCGTCGTCGGTGTCAGCGGGTTCATGTACACCCCGCAGCTGGTGGGGACGATCGCGGTGTGCGGTGTCGTCGGGGTCGTCACGGTCCCGGTGGCGTGGTGGCTGGGCCGCCGGTTCGCCCGGGAGGCGCTGTGGCAGCGCGAGGCCGACGCGGCCGAGCTCGACGCCGTCCGGCACGCCGAGGCCGCGCGGCGCGAGCTCGTCGCCTGGATGAGCCACGACCTGCGCTCGCCGCTGGCCGGCATCCGCGGCATGACCGACGCGCTGACCGACGGCATCGTCTCCGAGCCCGCCGACGTCGCCGACTACCTGGCCCGCATCCGCCGCGAGTCCGACCGGATGGCGGGCATGGTGGAGGACCTGTTCCAGCTCTCGCGCGCGACGTCGGCCGCGCTGCACCTGTGCCTCGTCCCGCTGGCGCTGGGGGAGGTGGTGTCCGACGCCGTCGCCGCCGAGGGCCCCGCTGCCGCGGCGGCGGGCGTCGAGATCGTCGCGGACTCGCCGCAGGACTGGCCGGTGGTGCGCGGCAGCGACTCCGAGCTGACGCGGACCGTGCGCAACCTGCTGGCCAACGCCGTCCGGCACACCCCGGCGGGGGGCCGGATCGAGCTCACCGCCGGGCTTCGCGGCGACCACGCCTGGCTGCGGGTGCAGGACGGCTGCGGGGGGATCGCCGAGGAGGACCTGCCGCGGGTGTTCGCCGTCGGGTTCCGCGGCGGCACCGCCCGCACACCCGGCGAGGGCCCCGGCGCCGGCCTCGGGCTCGCCATCGCGCGGGCGTTCGCCGAGGCGCACGGGGGCACGATCGGCGTCCGCAACCGGGCACCGGGCTGCGTGTTCGAGCTGGCCCTGCCGCGCGCGTCGGTCCGGGCCTGAGGTCATCGGCGCGCGACGAGCTCGGCGAAGCACCTCCCGGCGGCGGCCACGACATCGGTGACCCGCAGCCCGGCGACGGGGGCCAGCACGCGCAGCGCGTCCGCACCGACGCAGGCCCACGGCAGCGGGTCTCCCGCCACGCCGTCCGCGCAGGTCCGCGCGGTGCCGCACCACCACTCGTCCGGGCGCGGCCCCGTCTCGACGAGCACCGTGCCGCCCGGGGCGAGCAGCCTCGCGGCCCGGGCGAGCAGCCGTACCGGGTCGCCGCCGACACCGATGTTGCCGTCGGCGAGCAGTGCGTGCGCCCACGCTCCCTCACCCGGGAGCGGGTCGAAGACGTCGCGGCGCACCATCGGCACCCCGCGCCGCCGGCACAGGTCGCGCGCCACGGGGGAGCGGTCGACCCCGAGCGCCGGTGTCCCGCGCCGGGTGAGGGCGGCGACGAGGCGCCCCGGCCCGCACCCGAGGTCGACGGCGGGTCCCGTGCACCGCTCGAGCAGCAGCTGATCGGTCTCGTCGGCCGTGGCGCGCCAGCGGCCCGGGTCCATCGCGACGACGACACCGTCGTCGCGGTGCAGGTGCCCGCGACGGCCGCCGAGCATCGTGTCGAACGCCTCGCGGACGGCCGCGGTCACGACGCCGCCTCGTGCGGGTGCGCGATGCGCGCGACGGCCGCCGCGAACCGCGAGCCCGGGACGAGCGCGGCGACGGCCAGCGCGTCGTCGACGGTGTCCACATCGGTGAGACCCGGCAGCAGCCCGACGCGCAACCCGTTGCGCCGCAGCGCCTCCAGGGTCAGGAGACCGGTGTCGGGGCGGGACGTGGGCACGTCGGCGACGGCGGCGGCCGCCGCGGGGTCGCGCAGGCCGAGGGCCCACCAGCCGCCGTCGGGCGCGGGGCCGAGCACGGCGTCGGTCCCGGGGGCGCCGAGCCGGTCCAGGCAGTCCGCGAGCAGTGCCGCGTCGACCTGCGGGGTGTCCATCCCGATCTGCAGCGACGCCGCGCCGGGTCGCAGTGCCGCGGCGTCGGTGTGGGCGGCGGCGATCCGGGAACCGAGGTCCGGGCCGCGCTGGGCGACCCGGTCGGCGCGGTCCAGGGCGGCGCCGACCTCCGCGGCCCGGGCCGCGTCGCGCACCGACCCGGTGAACGCCACGACGGTCGGCGTGGCGGGCATCGCCGCGGCCGCGTCGAGGGTGTCGAGCAGGGCGGCGGCGGCGACGTCGGCGGCCTGCGCCGGGGTGGCCGGCGGGCAGAGCCGCGTCTTGGCCCTGCCCGGCACCGGTGCCTTGGCCAGGACGATCAGCATCGCCCTCACCGCAGCAGCCCCGCCATGTCGCGCACGGCCCGCGCCGTGCCGCCGACCGATCCGGAGACCTTCGACCGTCCGCCGCCGCGCCGGGAGTACCGCACGGGACGTTCGTCGATGCGCCAGCCCGCCGCCCCCGCCCTCAGGAGCAGTTCGAGCGGGTAGCCGAACGCCCGGTCCATGATCCCGAGACCGAGCAGCGCATCCCGGCGGGCGACCCGGATCGGCGCGATGTCGTGCACGCCGACGCCGCGCCGGCGCAGCTCGGCCGCGATCAGCGCGTTACCGGCCCGGGCGTGCCACGGCCAGCTGCCGGGCTCGGGGACCCGGCGCCCGACGGCCAGGTCCGCGCGCCCCGCCCCGACCTCGGCGGCCATCCCCGGCAGCACGGCGGCGTCGAGGGACCCGTCGCCGTCGAGGAACGCGACCAGCTCGGCCGTCGCGTTCTCCAGCCCGGTGTGCACGGCGGCGCCGTAGCCGCGGCGCGGTTCGGCGACCACGCGGGCGCCGTGCCGTCGCGCGACCGCGGCCGTGTCGTCGACGGACCCGTTGTCGACGACGAGGACGGGCCATCCCGGCGGCAGCGTGGCCAGGACGCCCGGTAGCGCCTCGGCCTCGTCGAGACAGGGCAGGACGATCTCAGGACGGTGCACACACCGATCTTCGATGCGCGGGCGCCGATCGGATCGTTCCCGCGTGCTTACCGATCGATGACGTCCGCCCCGTCAGCGCACGGGTGCGCGCAGCGGATCGGTCGCGAACGCGGCGACCCCCTCGGCGAACGAGGTCCGTGCGCGGAACCCGAGCCGGTCCCGCGCGAACGCCGGGTCGGCGACGACGTGGCGCACGTCCCCGGGCCGGGCTCCGCCGACGACGACCGGTTGCGGCCCGTCCATCGCCCGGGCCAGCTCGACGGCCAGGTCACCGACGGTGTGCGGCTCGCCGGAACAGACGTTGACGGCGGCGAACCCGCCGGCGTCGGTGGTCAGCGCGGCGAGGTTCGCGGCGGCGACGTCGCGCACGTGCACGAAGTCGCGTCGCTGCCGGCCGTCCTCCAGGACCCGCGGCGCCTCGCCGCGTTCCAGGGCCGACCGGAAGATCGACGCGACCCCGGCGTAGGGCATCCCGAACGGCATCCGTGGCCCGTAGACGTTGTGGTAGCGCAGTGCCCAGACCGAGCCGCCGGTCTGGCGGGCCCACGCGCTGGCCAGGTGCTCCTGGGCGAGCTTCGTCGCCGCGTACGTCGACCGCGGGTCGAGCGGGGCGTCCTCGCCGACGAGCCCCGGCACCAGGTCGTGTCCGCACCGCGGGCAGCGCGGCTCGAACCGGCCGGCGTCGAGGTCGGCGGGTGTGCGTGGGCCCGGCCGGACGGTTCCGTGCTCCGCGCAGTCGTAGCGGCCCTCGCCGTAGACGACCATCGACCCCGCCAGCACCATTCGCCCGATCCCGGCCCGGTACATCTCGGCCAGCAGCACCGCGGTCCCGACGTCGTTGTGCGCGGCGTAGTCGGGGGCGTCGAACGGGTCGACGCCGTGCCCGACCATCGCGGCCTGGTGGCACACCACGTCGACGCCCGGGAGCAACCGGCGCAGCACGTCGGTGTCGCGGACGTCGCCCCGGACGAACTCGTGGTCGGCGACCCAGGCGGGTACCCCGTCGCCGTGGGCCTGGGGGAGCAGGGCGTCGAGGACGACCGCCTCGTGCCCGCTCGCAGCGAGGAGGTCGGCCACCTGCGACCCCACGAAACCGGCCCCGCCGGTCACCAGCACGCGCATGGTCGCGACCGTAGACCGGCGGTGCCGGACCCGGGTCGGCGCCGTCGGTGGTCACCGGTCGGCGGCCCCGGCGACGTGCCGGACCAGGTTCGCCGTGAACCGGTCACCGGTGCGCTGGAGGGTGGCGTTCATGGCGGTGACGACGGCCGGGGCCGCGATCCGGGTGAGCGGCAGCTCGACGCGCAGGGTCAGCCCGATGCCGAGCCGGGTGCCGCCCGGGGCGTCGTCGAGGGAGTACCAGCCGTCGGCGCCCGTGCGTTCGACGACGCCCGGGGCGGGGCTGTGGGTGTACCCGATCCGCCGCTGCGGGTCGAAGGTCATCTTCTCGGTGAACGACGAGCTGATGCCGACGCCCAGCACGGACACGCCGGCGAGGTGCCACCGCCAGACGTCGCCGTCGGCGTCGATGCCGCGCAGCAGGGGCGTGAGGCGGGCGAGCAGGTCGGGGTCGGTGAGGGCGGCCCAGAGGGCACCGCGGTCGGCGGGGACGTCGACCTCGGCCGTGCGGGTCGTCGTGAAGGTGTGCATCCGGCGGGGTTCCCGCGGCGGCGCCGAACCCTGCAGGAATCCGCAAGAACGGCGTGGTTTTCCGACTTGTGGTGCCCACGACCTCACGGGAAGGTCAGGCGAGCAGAGCGGTGCTGCGCGATGGCCCGAGCGATCGAGTTGACACGTCCGATCGGCCCCTGTCCTGGAATGGTTCGGCGTCCGTACCAATCCGTTCCCAGGTGGCCGCCGGCCGGACAGCGCGGCGATGAAACGCCCGTAGGACTCGAGCGTTCCTCGGCCCAGTAGCCGGTCGGATGGTTGCTGCTGTCCCGGAGATCGATCTCTCGTGCACTGGACACGGGACGGCCGGGCGGGACGGCTCGTCCCGCCCAGCCCGGGATCACGGGTCGCGCGTGTATGGTTCGTGCAGGTCAGACGGTCGTGGCGCGCTCCGCCGAGCGCAGCCGCGCCGCTTCGACCGTGTTCCACAGCAGCATGGCGATGGTCATCGGCCCGACCCCGCCGGGGACGGGCGTGACGGCCCCGGCGACCTCCGCGACGGCCGCGGTGTCGACGTCGCCGCACAGGCCGGTGCCGGTGCGGTGGATCCCGACGTCGATCACCGTGGCGCCCGGCTTCACCGCGTCGGCACCGACGAGGTGCGGCACGCCGGCGGCGACGACGAGCACGTCGGCGGTGCGGGTGATCGACGCGAGGTCGGCGGTGTGCCGGTGGCAGATCGAGACGGTCGCGTCGCGTTCGAGCAGCAGCTGGGCTTGCGGCTTGCCCACCAGGTTCGACCGGCCCACGACCACCGCGTGCCGGCCCGTGAGCTCGACGCCTGCGCTGTCGAGCATCCGGATCACCCCCGACGGCGTACAGGGCCGCAGACCGGGCTTGCCCAGGGCGAGCCGGCCCGCGCTGGCCTCGGTGAGGCCGTCGACGTCCTTGTCCGGGTCGATCAGGGCGAGCAGGTCCTCCGACCGCAGGTGCGGCGGCAGTGGCAGCTGCAGCAGGATCCCGGTGACCGCCGGGTCGGCGTTGAGATCGCTGATGATCGCGGCGAGCTCGCCCTGACCGACGTCGGCGGGCAGGTGCCGGTGCAGGTCACGCATGCCGACCTGCGCGCACAGCCGGCGCTTGTTCCGGACGTAGATCTCCGACGCCGGGTCGTCGCCGACGAGCAGCGTCGCGAGACCGGGTGGTTCCTGCATCGATGCGACCTGCGTCGCGACCTCCTCGCGGAGGCGGGCGGCGAGCACCTTGCCGTCGATGACCGTCGCGGGCACGGGTACCTCCTCAGAAGACGATGGTGGTTCGGCCGTTGACCATGACGCGGTCCTCGCAGTGCCACGTCACCGCACGGGCCAGGACGGTGCGTTCGATGTCGGCGCCGAGACGGACGAGGTCGGCGGCGCTGTCGCGGTGGGAGACGCGGATGACGTCCTGCTCGATGATCGGGCCCTCGTCGAGGTCCTCCGTCGCGTAGTGGGCGGTGGCGCCGATGAGCTTCACGCCGCGCTGCTTCGCCCGTTCGTACGGTCCCGCGCCGGCGAACGCGGGCAGGAACGAGTGGTGGATGTTGATGACCGGTGCGCCGATCCGCTCCAGCAGGTCACCGGAGAGGATCTGCATGTAACGGGCCATCACGACCAGGTCGACCCGACCCTTCAGCAGATCGATCTGGGCCTGCTCCGCCGCCGGCTTCGTGGCCTTCGTGACGGGGATGTGCGCGTAGGGCACCCCGAACCCGGCGACCGCCTCGGCCATGTCCGGATGGTTGGACACCACCTGCACGATGTCGACGGGCAGGTCACCGCGACGCCAGCGCCACAACAGGTCCAGCAGGCAGTGGTCGTAGCGGGACACGAACACCGCGACGCGGGGCGCCACGTCGACATCACGCATCCGCCACGTCATGTCGAACCGGTCGGCGACCTCGGTCGTGAACTCGGCCGCGAACCGTGGCAGCCGTTCGGCGAGGTCGGGGAGGTGGAACACCAGGCGCTGGAAGAACCGGCCACCGACGGGGTCGGTGGTCTCCTGGTCGTACTGCACGATGTTCGCCCCGCGGGAGTGGAGGAACGCCGTGATGGCCGAGACGATCCCGGGCCGGTCGACGCACGACGCGAGCAGCCGTCCGAGGTTGGACGGGTTCGGTGTGGTGGCGAGCGGACCGGGACCGGTGTCGGCCCGGACTGTCGGCGCTGGGGTGATCGTCGTCTGTGTCATCACGGAGTGACCTGTGGCTTCCTCGTGCTCGATCGTGGGCTGGGGCGATCGTGGGCTGGGGCGATCGTGGGCCGGGCGATCGTGGACCGGGGCGATCGTGGCTGGGGGACGGGGGAGACCGGCCCACCGACCGCGGTCGGAGGCCGGCCGGACGGCGTCGGCGGCTACGCGCCGACCTCGATCCCGTACTCGATGCCTGCGTCGACCAGCGAGTCGGCCAGGTACTGGCCCGACGAACGCTCGCAGTGCAGCAGGTAGGAACGGGTCCCCTCCACGTCGTCGCGCACGACGTCGGTGACGACCCGCGCCACCGACGACCGGAACGCGGACCCGTCGGGCACCACGCGGTCGGCCAGGTCGATCGCGCAGACCTTGGACAGCAGCAGCGGCGCGGCCCCGCCCGTCATCCGGACCAGGGCCCGGCCGTGGGTCACGTCGACCACGGAGGCGAAACCTCCGCTGTCGGCGAGGATCGAGCGGACCCCCGCGAGCAGCTCGCCACCGGTGCCGGGGGCACCGAGGACCAGCCACTCGCCCGGTCCGGAGCCGACGACGAGCGCGCCGGCCAGCGGCCCGCCGCGAGGGCGGGTGGTGTGGCCGAACGACGTCCCGAGCGCGGCGCGCACGGATCCGTCGACAGGGCCGCGGACGGTGAGCTTGACCAGCGGGCCGAGGTCGGCCAGCCGGAGCCCGCCCGTCGCGTGCCGCGCGGTGGTCTCCCAGCCGTCGGTGGTGCGGCGCGGGCCCGGGAAGGTCAGCGCGGTACGGGCGATCGGCGCAGCGGCGGTGTCAGACACGCTGACGTTCTCCCTCGGGATCGAAGTGGGCGTGCCCGGCGGTGACCTCGACCGTCGTGTCGCTGCCGTTGCGCAGCCGGACGGTGAGGCGGGTGCCGGGGTCGGCCAGGTGGGCGTCGACCTGGCCCAGGCAGATCGGGTGCCCCAGCGTCGGCGACATCCGGCTCGAGGTGATCCGGCCGACGATGTAGCCGCCCTCGCTGATGATCTGGCTCGCCTCCTCGGGCACGACCGACGCGTCGAGGGGGCGGATCCCGACGAGCTTCGGATGCTCCCCGCGCTCAGCCTGCCAGGCCAGCTCCGGCTTGCCCGCGAAGTCGGACTTGTCGAGCTTCACCGCCCAGTCCAGGCCCGCGGAGTAGGCCTTGGTGAGCCCGTCGGTGTCCTGGCCGACGATGAAGTGGCCCTTCTCCAGGCGCAGGATGCGCTGCGCCTCGACCCCGAACGGGGCGATGCCCAGGTCGGCGCCCGTGGCCATCAGCGTCTCCCACACGTGCAGCCCGTAGCTCGCCGGGACGTGCAGCTCGTAGGACAGCTCACCGGTGAACCCGATGCGCCACAACACACAGTCCTCGACGCCGGCGACGGTGCCGGTGCGCACGTTCATGTAGCCGAACGCGGCGTTGTCGAGGTCGACGTCGGTGAGCCGGGCGAGCAGCTCGCGCGAGCGCGGGCCCGCCACGTTGATGCTGGCGAACGCGGTCGTCACCGGGGTGACGTGGACCTGCCAGTCCGGGCGCTCGGTCTGCAGCCAGTTCTCTGCCCACTCCCAGACGGTCCCGGCGCCCGAGGACGTCGTCGACATCAGGTAGTGGAACTCGGCGAGCCTGCCGGTGACGCCGTCGTCGAGGACCACGCCGTCCTCGGCGCACATGACGCCGTAGCGCACCCGCCCGATCCCGAGCTTCGACCACTTGTTGACGTACAGCAGGTTCAGCAGCTTCGGCACGTCGGGACCCTGCAGGTCGAGCTTGCCGATCGGGGTGACGTCGATGATGCCGACGCCTGTGCGCACGTTGCGGACCTCGGCAGCGGGGTCGCCGTAGTGCTCGGGGCGGACCCACTGGCCCGCGATGAGCGGGGTCGCCCCGCGCGACTCGTGCCAGGGCTGCATGGGGGAGTGGCGGATCGGCTCGAACTTCCGGCCGGCGAGCGCCCCCAGCGTGATCGGCGTGTACATCGGGCGCCACGTCGTCGCGCCCGTCTCGGCGATGGTCTTCCCCGTCGCGTGGGCGACGAGCGCGACGGTGTTGACGGTCTCGAGCTTGCCCTGGGCGGGGCCCATCGTGGCGGTCGTGTAGCGCTTGACCAGCTCGGACGAGTCGTAACCTTCCTTCACCGCGGTGAGGATGTCCTTGGCCGACACGTCCTCGGACATGTCGACGAACCCGCCCGTGGACAGCGCGAAGAACAGCTCCGGGTGGTGGCGCAGACCCAGTTGCGGGACCGCGACGGCGTCGCGGGCGGGCGCGGGGGTGCCGCCGATGCCCGGCCGGGAGGCCGCGAGCGCGAGCGCACGCGCCGCCGCCTCGGTGCCCGCCGCCGTCGCCTGGGCGACGAGCTCCTCGCGGGTCCCGTCGCCGGCGATGCCGCCGACCGCGATGACGCCGTCGGGCGTCGCCGCCGGGTCGGGCACGAACCGGGCCGCGTCGGGCCGGTACACGGGGTTGGCGCCGGACATGTTGAGCAGCGACGTCGGCGCGGTCCAGCCGGCCGCGACGACGAGCAGGTCACACTCGATCCGGCTGCCGTCGGACAGCTCGACGGCCTCGACGCCGCCGCGCCCGGTGGCACGCACGACGGTCCGGCCGTGGCGGGCGTCGACCTCGACGACGTCGACCCCGGCCGCGCGCAGGTCGGCCGCGGCGGCGTCGCCCTCGGGGTTGGCCGTGAACACGACGGCGCGGCGCCCGGGACGCACCGCGTAGAGGTTGAGCAGCCGCCGGACGGCCGTCGACAGCATGACGCCGGGCAGGTCGTTGCCCGCGAACACGTACGGGCGCTCGATGAGCCCCGCGGCGACGACGAGCGTCCCCGCCCGCGCCTTGACCAGCCGCTCGGCGACGTGGGGGAGACCACGTTGGACGACGGCCATCCAGTTGTCGTCGTAGCGCGCGGCCACCACCGAGTCGGTGAGGACCTCGATGTTCGCCTCGGCCTCCACGGCGGCGACGAGCTCGTCGCGCAGCCGCAGGTCCTCGGCGTCGCCCCAGCGCAGGTGCCCGCCGAGCTGGTGCTCCTGCTCGACGAGCATGACGCTCGCCCCGGCCTTCGCCGCCGCGACCGCGGCGGCCAGGCCAGCGGGCCCGCCACCGGCGACGAGGACGTCGGGGTGGGCGTAGCGCTTGTCGAAGTAGGGCTGCTCGCTGTCGGCGGACACCTCGCCCGCGTGCACGAACCGGCGCAGCACCTTCTCGTAGGTCGGCCACAGCCGTTCGGGCTTGATGAACGTCTTGTAGTAGAAGCCGGTCGCGAGGAAGCGGCCCGCGAGCTGGTTGACGGCCTTCACGTCGTAGCGCAGCGACGGCCACGTGTTCTGCGACCGCACGTCCATGCCGGGCTCGACCAGGCGGTGCGCCGCACGGACGTTGGGCTCGTCGCCGACCTGCAGGATCGCGCCCGGGTCGAAGATGTCGGCAGTGAGCAGCCCGCGCGGGCGGTGGTACTTGTAGCTGCGCGCGAACAACCGGACACCGGCGGCGGCCAGCGCCGACGCGATGGTGTCGCCCGGGTGCGCGGTGTGGGTGACCCCGTTCCACCGGAACTCGATCGTGCGGCTGCGGTCGATGACCTCGCCGGGGCGGGCACCGAGGCGGTGGTCGCCCCCGGTGCGGGTGCGGCGGGTCGCAGGCCGGGTCACGACGCCGCCCCGGCGGTGCGCGGCGCGTCGTCGACCGGGGCGCGGTGGGCGTTGTCGACGGTGTTGCGCTCGATCCCGAAGAACCGGCGGCAACCGGAGCCGTGGTACCAGGTCTCGCGGACCCAACCGGCGGGGTTGCGATGGAAGTACAGGTACCGGCGCCACTGTTCGGGGGTGGCGGTCTGCGGGTCGGGCCGTGACTTCGCCTCCCCGACGTAGCGGAACTCGCTCACGTTGCGAGCCCCGCAGTTCGGGCACGTCAGCAACATCATGAAAGGTCTCCGGTGCGGTGTCGCGGGTGTACTCGGCAGGGGTGGCTCAGTGCCCGACGGCAGCCGCCCCCTTCTCGCCGACGAGGCGGCCCTCCTCGAACCGGTCGAGGCCGAACGCGGCGATGATCTCCGGCGGCTTGCCGTGCGCGATGCACGCGGCCATCGCCTCGCCCGACACCGGTCCGGCCTTGAAGCCGTAGGTGCCCCAGCCGACGTCGACGAAGAAGCCCTCGACCGGCGTGAGGCCCATGATCGGGGAGTAGTCGGGCGTCATGTCGCACAGGCCCGCCCACTGGCGCAGCAGCCGCATCTTCGACAGCGCCGGCATCAGCTCCAGCACGTGCCCGGCGAGGCCCTCGACGAAGTCGAGCGACCCGCGGGTGGAGTAGGAGGCGAAGGGGTCGACGCTCGCCCCGAACACCAGCTCGCCGCGGTCGGTCTGGCTGACGTAGGTGTGCAGCGTGCCCGAGACGACGACCGTGTCGAGGAACGGCTTCACCGGTTCGGTGACCGCCGCCTGCAGCGGGAACGTCTGCACCGGCATGTCGACACCGACCATGTCCGAGATCAGGGTCGACCACCCGGCGGTGCAGTTGACCACCACCGGTGCGCTGATCCGGCGGCCGTCCGCGGTGCGCACCCCGGTCACCCGATTCGCCGTGACGTCGATGCCGACGACCTCGGTCCCCTGATGGATGTGCACGCCGTGGGCGTCGGCGGACCGGGCGTAGCCCCAGACCACCGCGTCGTGGCGGATGATGCCGCCCGGCGGGTGGTAGAGCGCTCCGAGGATCGGGTAGCGGGTCGAGGTCGAGACGTCCATGTACGGGACGAGCTTCTTGATCTCGCCCGGGTCGATCACCGACGAGTCGACGCCCTGCAGCTTGTTCACCTCGGCCCGCCAGTGCATCGTGCGCAGCGAGCTGTCGTTGTGCGCCAGCGTCATGTGCCCGCGCTGGGAGAACATGACGTTGAAGTTCAGGTCGGCGGCGAGGTGTTCGTAGAGCTTCACCGACCGGTCGTAGAACCGGACGCCCTCGGGGGTCAGGTAGTTCGACCGCAGGATCGCGGTGTTGCGTCCCGAGCCACCGGAGCCGATGTAGGACTTCTCCAGGACCGCGATGTCGGTGATGCCGTGGTTCTCGGCCAGGTAGTGGGCGGTCGCGAGCCCGTGCACGCCGCCACCGATGATGACGACGTCGTAGGCCTGCTTCGGCGTGTGGTGGCGGAACGCGCGCTCCCACTCGCCGCCCGCGCCGAGGCCGTGTCTGACCAGGCTCCACGCGGAGTACCGCGATGTGCGTTGTCCCTTGCGGCTCATTCCGGCTTTCTCTCCGAACTGGGTCTGGGTCAGAACTGGGTGAGGTAGCGGTCGATCTCCCACTGCGAGACCGTCGAGTGGTAGGCGTCGAACTCCGCGCGCTTGACACCGGCGAAGTAGTCGACGAAGTCGCTGCCGTCGGGCAGGACCCCGAGTGCGCGGCGCAGCACCGTGTCCTCGACGAGCTCGTCGACGGCGCGGTCCAGGGAGCGGGGCATGTGCTCGATCCCGCGCGCCGCGACCTCGGACGGGGCGAGCGCGAACAGGTTGTCGGTGGTCTGCTCGCCCGGGTCGAGAGAGCGGTCGACGCCGTCGAGACCGGCCGCCAGCAGCACCGCCGACGACAGGTACGGGTTGGCCGACCCGTCGACACCGCGGTGCTCGACGCGCCCGCCCTCGGGCACCCGCAGCATCAGGCTGCGGTTGTTGCCGCCGTAGGCGACGTAGGCCGGGGCCCAGGTGGCCCCCGAGTCCGGGGCGCCGACGCCGATGCGCTTGTAGGAGTTGACCGTCGGGCAGATGACGCCGGCGCTGGCCCGGCCGTGCTCGAGCAGCCCCGCGACGAACTGATAGGCCACCTTGGACAGGCCGAGCGCGTCACCGTCCCCCTCGAACAGCGGCTCGTCCTCGGCGGTCCACAGGCTCAGGTGGGTGTGCAGGCCGTTGCCGGTGACGTTGCTGAACGGCTTGGGCATGAACGTCGCCGTCATGCCGGCGTCGTGGGCGAGCATGTGGACCATGTACCGGAAGAAGATCGCCCGGTCGGCCGTGGTGACGGCGTCGGAGTAGTTGAAGTTGCTCTCGAACTGGCCGTTGCCGTCCTCGTGGTCGTTGGCGTAGTTGCCCCACCCGAGCTCGTTCATGTGCCTGGACAGCGTCGAGAGGAAGTCCCACATCCGGGTCAGGCCCTTGACCTCGTAGCAGGGCTTGGCCGACCGGTCGAGCGCGTCGGCGACCTCGAGGCCCCCGTCGGGGGTGCGGCGCAGCAGCGAGTACTCGGCCTCGACGCCGGTCTTGAGCACCCAGCCGCGCTCGTCGGAGAGCTGCTGCAGCAGGCGCTTGAGGATCACGCGCGGGGCGTAGGGCCAGGGTTCGCCGTCGACCTGCGGGTCGCAGTGCAGCACGGCGACGCCCTGCTTCCACGGCACCCGGGTGTAGGACGCGGGGTCGGGCAGCACCGTGAGGTCGGGGTCGGCCGGGCCCTGGCCGATGTCGCCCGCGGCGAAGCCCGCGAAGCCCGCACAGCCGTCCATCAGCAGGTTCAGGCTCGACCGTGGCACCGCCTTCGCGCACGGTTTGCCGTGCATGTCGACGAACATCGCGAGGAAGAACTCGATGCCGTCCTCGTCCGCCCGTGCGGCCAGGTCGTCCCGTCCGTCACCCATGCCAACTCCTTCGTGTAAGTGGGCAGTGCTGCAGAACGTGTCTCAGCGACCCTGTCCCGGGATCCAGGACGTGCCGGCGAGCGGCACCCGGGCCATGGCCGCGGCCTCGATGGTGAGTGCGACCAGGTCCTCGGGTTCGAGGTTGCGCAGGTGCGCCTTGCCGCAGGCCCGCGCGAGGGTCTGCGCCTCCAGCGTCAGCACGCGCAGGTAGTTGGCGACGCGGCGGCCGCCCTCGACCGGGTCGAGCCGCGCGGACAGCTCCGGGTCCTGCGTGGTGATGCCCGCCGGGTCGCGCCCGTCCTGGTAGTCGTCGTAGAAGCCGGGCGCCGAACCGATCTTCGCGTACTCGTCGGCGTAGCGGGGATGGTTGTCGCCCAGGGCGATCAGCGCCGCGGTCCCGATGGCGACCGCGTCGGCACCCAGGGCCATGGCCTTGGCGACGTCGGCGCCGGTGCGGACCCCGCCGGAGACGATCAGCTGCACCTTGCGGTGCAGGCCCAGCTCGGCCAGCGCCTGCACGGCCTGCGGGATCGCGGCCAGCGTCGGGATGCCGACGTGCTCGATGAACACCTCCTGCGTGGCGGCGGTGCCGCCCTGCATCCCGTCGACGACCACCACGTCGGCGCCCGCGGCGACCGCGAGCTTGACGTCGTAGTAGGTGCGGGTGGCGCCGACCTTGACGTAGATCGGCTTCTGCCAGTCGGTGATCTCGCGCAGCTCGAGGATCTTGATCGTCAGGTCGTCGGGGCCCGTCCAGTCGGGGTGGCGGCACGCGCTGCGCTGGTCGATCCCGGCAGGCAGCGTGCGCATCTCCGCGACGCGGTCGCTGATCTTCTGCCCGAGCAGCATGCCGCCGCCGCCGGGTTTGGCGCCCTGCCCCAGCACGATCTCGATCGCGTCGGCCGAGCGCAGGTCGTCGGGGTTCATCCCGTAGCGCGAGGGCAGGTACTGGTAGACGAGGGTCTTGGACTGGCCGCGTTCCTCGGGGGTCATGCCGCCGTCGCCGGTGGTGGTCGAGGTGCCGACCTCGGTCGCGCCCCGGCCCAGGGCCTCCTTGGCCTGTGCGGACAGGGCACCGAAGCTCATCCCGGCGATGGTGATCGGGATGTCGAGGTGCAGCGGGTTGCTCGCGTGCCGGTCGCCGAGGACGACGTCGGTGTCGCAGCGCTCGCGGTAGCCCTCCAGCGGGTAGCGCGACATGCTCGCGCCCAGCAGCAGCAGGTCGTCGAAGTGCGGGACGGGGCGCTTGGCGCCCCAGCCGCGGATGTCGTAGACGCCGGTCTCGGCGGCCCGTTGGATGCCGGCGATGGTGGCGCGGTCGAACGTGGCGGACTCGCGCAGCCCGGCCCGGGTGGGGTCGATCATCGATGGCTCCCGATCTCAGTACGCGGCCGAGTTGTGGGCGGCGAAGTGGTAGAGCTGCCGGGCCGACCCGAACCGCCGGAACTCCGACGGGTCGTGGGGCAGGCCCGCGGCCGTGAGCAGCTCGCGCAGCTCGGTGATGTGCGCGTCGCGCAGCTGCTTCTCGACGCAGTCCGCGCCCAGCGACGCGACGCTGCCGCGGACGTAGAGGCGGGCCTCGTAGATCGAGTCGCCCAGCCCCTCCCCGGCGTCGCCGCAGACGACCAGCCGCCCGGCCTGGGCCATGAACGCGCTCATCGGGCCGACGTCGCCGCCCACCACGATGTCGACGCCCTTCATCGAGATGCCGCAGCGCATCGACGCGCTGCCCTCGATCACCAGCAGCCCGCCGTGTGCGGTGGCGCCGGCCGACTGCGACGCGTCGCCCTTGACCCGCACGGAGCCCGACATCATGTTCTCCGCGACACCGGTACCGACGCTGCCGTGCACGACGATGTCGGCGTGCATGTTCATCCCGGCGCAGTAGTAGCCGGCCGGGCCGTGGATCTCGACGCCGATCCGGTCGTGCAGCCCGACGGCGATCGCCTCCGCGCCGCGCGGGTTGTGCACCTCGTAGTGGCGTGCGGTCGGGGCGTGCAGCTCGGCATTGAGCTCGCGGATCGAGGTCGTGGTGAGGTCGACCTTCACCAGTTCCTCCGCCCCGGATCCCTGCAGGGACGACTCGTTCAGCGCGACCATGCGTAGACCCTCTCCGGCTCGGGCTCGACGATCCGGGCGGTGCCGATCCCCGGCAGCTCGGCCAGGGCGTGGTACTCCGAGGCCATCGCGACGTAGTCGGCGGTCTCGGCGATCACGGCAGGTTTGCAGGCGAACGAGTCGCGCAACACCGCGAACTGGGTCGCCGTCGTGACGAGCAGGGTGAAGAACCCGTCGAACTCCTTGAGCACCATCCGCATGGCGTCGGCGAGGTCGGCGCCGCGCGCGATCTCGCGGCCGATGAACCGGGCCGCGACCTCGGAGTCGTTGTCGGTGGTGCAGGTGATCCCGTCGAAGGCCAGGCCCCGGCGCACCGAGGCATGGTTGGAGAACGAGCCGTTGTGCACCAGCGCGAGGTCGGGCGCCGGGGTGAACGGGTGTGCGTGCTCGGGGGTGATGGCCGACTCGGTGGCCATCCGGGTGTGTCCGACGGCCTGGTAGCCGCTGCGCGAGGCGATGTCGTGCGCGGCGCAGATGTCGCGGGGGAGCCCGACGTCCTTGACGACGTGCATGCCCGCGTCGTCGTAGAGCGCGAGACCGGCGCTGTCCGGGCCGCGCGAGGTCATCGCCTCGATCATCGGCACCAGGAACCGACCGAGCTCCGGCTGCAGCGCGGGGTTCTTCAGGTGCAGTCCGACGATGCCGCACATGTGCCGCCGCCTCCTTCCCACGTGGATGCCGGACGCCCGGGGGCGAGTCGCTCGTCGACGGGTGACCGGAAAGGTTTTGGTGCAAGGTACAGACCTTGTACCTTTGTAGGGCACCACCCTCGGGCAGCGATGTCAAGGCCGTCCGGCGACGGCTCCGGAGAGGGTGTCGAGAAGGGCGGTTACCGTGGAATCCATGGCGAACGGGGTCACCACGCAGACGTTGACGGAGGTCGTCGCCGACCATCTCCGCCGTCTGATCCACCTGGGCGAGGTGGGTCCCGGGGACCGCCTGCCGGCCGAGCGCGAGCTGGCCGAACAGCTCGGGATCGCCCGCCTGAGCCTGCGCGAGGCGCTCAAGACGCTGCAGAACGACGGGTACGTCGAGGTCCGCCGCGGGGCCCGGGGCGGCACCTATGTCACCGAGCTCGAGGTCCCCGTCGCCCGCTGGCGCGCCCGGATGCGCACCGAGTCCGGCGAGTTCGACGACATCATCGACTTCCGCATCGGGCTGGAGACCGAGACCGCGCGCCTCGCCGCCGCCCGCCGCACGCCCGAGGACCTCGCGGCCCTGCGGGCGACGATCGACGACCTCACCGTCGCCCACGACCGCACGGCGTTCCGGCTGACCGACTCCCGGTTCCACGCCGCGCTCGCCCGCGCGGCCCGCAGCTCCCGCCTCGGCGCGGCCGTCGAGACGACCCGCGCCGAGCTGTTCAACACCCACGACCTGCTCCCGTTCATCGACCCCGTGCAGGAGTCGGTCGACGACCACCAGGCGGTGTTCCGGGCCGTCGAGGCCGGCGACGTCGACGCCGCGGCCGCGGCCATGCGCGACCACATCGAGCACACCCGCACGCAGCTGCGGGCCATCGTGTTCGCCACCGACCCGCTGCCCACCGAGCCCGCTAGCTGATCAGGTCCGACAGCAGCTTCGCGGCCTCCGTCGTCGCCCCGATCTGTTCGGTCATCACCGACGCCCGCGCGGCCGGCCCGGCGAGGCACAACGCGCCCACGACCTCCCCGCCGCGGCTGCGGATCGGCGTCGCGCAGCAGGCGATCCCGTCGGTCAGCTCGCCCCGCTGGTGTGCCACGTCGGTCCGGCGCACCTGTGCGAGCTCGGTGTCGAGCACGTCCGGGTCGATGATCGTGTGCTCGGTCAGCTGCCGCAGCTGCGGCAGCGCCTGGCGCCAGTCCGGCAGGTGGGCGAGCAGGAGCTTGCCGGCCGCCGAGGCGTGCGGATGGCGCAGCAGGTCGTGCTCGGAGTGCAACGGCCGGTCGGGGTCCTGGTCGCCGACCCGGACCGTGGCACCCAGGTAGATGATCAGGTGCACCCCGAACCGGATGCGTCCGCGCAGCTCGTCGAGCACGTCGCGGGCCGCCGACGGCACGAACGGCGGGACCGCCGCGGTCACGATCTCGTCCATCTTGCGGCCGATGGCGAAGCCGCGCAGGTCGTCGACCCGGACCAGGAACTCGCTGGCCGTCAACGTGTTCAGTAGCCGGTAGCAGGTCGCGGGCGGCATCCCCACGAACGCCGCGAGCTCCTTCGCCGTCACCCCCGTGCCCAGCCGGGCGACGGCCTCGATCAGCCGCATCGCCCCGTCGATCGGTGCGGGTGGCCTGCCACGCCGTGGCCCCGAGGTCACCGGAAGATCCCTCGTTGCGCGCCCCGGGAGACGTCGGAGGCGATCGTCTCGTCGTAGACGCCGACGGCCGCCAGCCGCGCCGGCGCGCGTCGGCGCAGCACCAGCGCCAGACATCCGCTGCCGAACAGCACGGCCAGGAACACCGACACCAACACCGGCTGCTCGCTGAACGTCTGCACGATCGCGAGCGCGATGATCACCGTGAGCAGCAGGGCCGCGGTGACCGAGACGACCCAGCTCGCCCGCGTCGCCTCCCCGATGCGGCGCAGGAACAGTGGCGTCGCCACGCAGACGACGACGTAGGTGCCGAGGTAGCCGAGCGCGGACAGGGTCAGCAGGTCGGCCAGCGCATGCTGCTGCGCCCCGGCCAGGATCAGGATGCAGGGCGTCACGACGACGGGGGGCAGCACGACGGCCAGGGCGCGCGACGGCGTCCGGTAGCGGGGGTGGGTGTAGCCCAGCCCGCGTGGCGCGACCCCCTCGCGACCCATGCAGAACAGCACCCTGACCAGCGCGTTCAGCGACGCGAGCGCGCAGCTGAACCACGACGCGGCGATGGCCAGGTCGAGCACGATCGACATGACCATCGGCTGGTGCGCCGCGACCAGGTCGGACACCGGGGTGACCTCGTGGCTGATGGTCGGAGTCGGCATCGCGACCGACTGCACGAGGCTGGAGAACAGGTAGAGCACGCCGGCGGCGGGCACGGTCCAGCGGACTGCCCGCGGCACCGACTCCAGCGGCTTGGCCGCCTCGACGCTGAGCGTCGTCGCACTCTCGAACCCGATGAACGCGCTGATCGCGATGACGATGCCCACCGCGAGGGGGCGGATGTCGGGCTTCCACGCGAGCACCGCCGACAGGTCGGCAGTGGGCAGGACGACGACGAACAGCACGATCAGCACGACCAGCACCAACAGGATCGACACCGACTCGACCAGCAGGGTGACCCGCGCCGACAGCCGGATGCCGGCGACGAGGACGACGCCCACCGCGACGCCCGCCACCAGGACGACCCCCACGGCCAGCGGGGGGCCGACCGACGGCGGCGCGCCCAGACGCTGAGCCAGGTCGGCCAGGTAGAGCCCGACGGCGAGCAGTCCCGCCATTGCCACGACCGCGTAGCCCAGCAGTGCCGACCAGCCGGTCACGAGTGCGCCGCCGGGGTGCAGCGCCCGCGCGCTGTAGCTGTAGAGGCCGCCGGGTGCGCGCATCCGGCAGGCGAACTGCTGGATGCACCAGCTGACGAGCATGCAGACGACCGTGGTGCACACGAACGCGAGCAGCGCGCCCGGTCCGGTCGCGCCCAGGACGATCGCCGGGATGATCGCCGCGGCGCCGCTCGGGGCCACTGCCGCGACCGACTGCGCGAGCACGGGCAGCGGGCCGAGGCGCCGTCGGTCCAGCCCGGTCACCGACGACCGCGCGGGCAGCTCGGGACGAGCGACACCGTGCATCCGCACCTGCCTTCCTGCCGTCGAATCCCGGCACGAGCGCAGCGAGCGTACGTCCCGGAACGGCGCGCGGCACATTACAGACATGTTTCGTGGGGTGGGAAAAGATGCGTCGACAATTCTCGGCCGGATTTGTGGCACAGGGTTGGCAGCGCGGGAAGCGGTCTCTACTGTCGAGGCACGCCGAGCGCCGTCGATGTCATTCCGCGGGTGCTTGAAAGGGTCGGCCCGGAGCTGTCCGGGAAATGATCGGTCGCGCCATTCCTTCATCGTCGAGGGGAGATGTGCATGAGTCGTGAACCGCGTTGTCGCCATTCGGTGGACCCGTTCTAGCGGGTCTCGGCACTTCTCTCACCAGTAGTCATCGATCGCGTCGGCCGGCGCGGGGTGGACCGCGGGACGGCCACGCCCGTTCCCGACGGATTCGACGAGCGATGTTCGAATTCGTGTACGAACGCCCACCCCCAGCCACCCGGAGTCGCCGTGCCTGCATCTCTCGATTCACGTATGGCCGCGTTGGCGCGGCGGGACCGAATTCTTGCGATCACCTTCACGGTCCTCATGTGGGTGGTCCTGGTCTTCGTGTTCTTCGCCGCCACCGCGGTCGCCCCCACTCCCGCTATCACCGTGGTCCTCGCCGTGGCCACCCTGCTGCTCGGGGTGTTCAACACGGCGTCGCTGCTCGCGCTGCTCACGCGCTATGCGGCCAACCGCGAGCTGATCTACCGGCCCGACGTCGTCCACCTCGACCAGCTCCGCGCCGCGCGCGGGACCAAGGACTGACTCCATGGCCGAGTACCAGCCACCCGAGCAGAGCCGGCGCGGACAGCTCGTCGACGCCGCGACCATCCTCGTCCTGCTGTTCGCCACCCTGTTCGTGACGACGTTCCTGGTGCAGGACACCGCCACCGGTGCCGACGCCGCGGCCGCCGAGCGACCGGTCGCGGAGATGCCGGTCAACCCGGCCGAGCGCCGGCAGTACCAGGCGCTCATCGACTCCGGCGCCACCGACCTGGCCACCGTGAACGCCGCGATCGACTCGCACGCCGACCGCCGGGACAAGTACGCCATCAACGTCTGGGCGCTGCTGGGCACCGCGGCGCTGCTGGCGATCTACCTGGCCTTCGTCTACCGCACCTCGTTCCGCGAGTACCGCGAGGTCATCGAGGAACGGTTCGGGCCCAGCGAACGGGAGCGGACGCCATGACCACCGCGAGCATCCTCAACCTCCTCGCCTGGGTCCTCAGCGCGGTCATCGCCGCCTGGCTGGTCTACGACGTCGTCCGCGTCGCGCGGACCCACGACGAGGAGGACCTGATCAACGCCGCGGAGATGTTCGACGACCTCGACCCGCAGGCCGCCGTCCCCACCCCGTCGTCGCCGTCGGCGAAGGAGGACGGCCGATGACCGCCGCGGGTGAGTCCGGCGCCGCCACCACCGCGGCGCAGGCGCCCGGGCACCACGCCCCGGCGCTGCGCAAGGTGTTGTCGCCCATGCACATCTGGGCGCTCGGCGTGGGAATCGTCCTCGTCGGCGAGTTCATGGGCTGGAACTTCTCGGTGGAGAAGGGCGGCATGTACGGGGCGCTGGTCGCCGCCTGGTTCGTCGGCTTGCTCTACACGTGCATCGTGATGATCAACTCCGAGATCACCTCGGCGATCCCGGCGGCGGGCGGCCAGTACGCGCAGGCCAAGCACACCGTCGGCCCGCTGATGGCCTTCAACGTCGGGCTCTACCTGACGCTGGCCTACACGATGCTCGAGGCCGCCAACGCCAACGTGCTCAGCTACCTGCTCAGCCAGCTGTCGTCGCTGACCGGCAGCTCGGAGGAGCTGTCGCCCTACGCGTTCGCGACGCTCGCGATCATGGCGCTGGCCTGGCTCAACTACCGCGGCGTCTTCGCGGCGCTCTCGCTCAACTTCGTCATTACCGGCTTCGCGTTCATCACGATCATCGTGCTGTTCTTCGGCGTCTCCGGGTGGAACCCCGCCGTCTCCCTGCACCTCGACGGGCTGATCGGCAGCCTTGACAACGGCCTGCCCTACGGCTGGATCGGCGTCATCGCCGCGTTCCAGTTCGGGATGTGGTTCTACCTCGGCATCGAGGGCACCGCCCAGGCTGCGGAGGAGTGCCGGTCGGCATCGCGGTCGGTCCCGATCGGCAGCATGGCCGGGATCATGACGCTGATCATCGCGGCCGGGCTGACCTGGTACGTCTGCGCGGGCCTGCTGCCGTGGCACTACCTCGGGGTGTCGATCACGCCGCTGTTCGACGCCGCCCGCGTCAGCGGCAGCGGTGTGCTGGTGCTCCTGCTGCTGCTCGGCACCCTCTTCGCGACGATCGCCTCGGCCAACGGCTGCATCAACGACGCCTCGCGCGCCTGGTTCTCGATGAGCCGCGACCGTTACCTGCCGGCGTGGTTCAGCGCGGTCCATCCGCGCTACCGCACACCGTTCCGCTCCGTCGTGTTCCTGGTGCCGATCGCGATCGCGTTCGCCCTGCTGCCGGTGCTGCTGAACCAGCCGACGCTGCTCGCCACCGTGATCACGTTCTCGATCCTGTCGGGCCTGCTGACCTACAGCTTCATGGGACCGAACTTCATCCGGTTCCGCACGCTGTGGCCGATGGGCACGATCACCCGCGGCTACGTGCTGCCGCTGCACCCGGCGCCCGCGATCGCGCTGCTGTTGTTGTCGGGCATCGTCTTCTTCGCGACGTTCCTCGGCTACGGCACCGCGCTGCTCTCGCTGCTGGCGTTCTACCTGCTGGCGTCGATCTGGTTCGTGAAACGCCGGTACAGATACGTCAAACGCGGCGCCCAGTTCACGGCCGACCTGCCCCGGCCCCGTGGCTACTGAGCAGGCCCTCACCCTGGCGGCGGCGGCGCTGGTGGTGCTGGCGGTGGCGTACCGGGAGATCCGCCGGTCGCGGGCCGAGCGGGCGGCGCGCGACGGCCTGTTCGACGCGGTCGTGTGGATGCTCTCCGACGCCCGGGTCCACACCGGACCCGGCCGCTACCCCGTCCTCACCGGGTCCCACGGCGGGCACCCGGTGCGGGCCGACGTCGTCGTCGACAGCCTCACGCTGCGCAAGCTGCCGCTGCTCTGGCTCGTCGTCACCGTCTCCCGGCCGGTCGCGGTCGACGGGACGGTCGGCGTGCTGACCCGGCCGGGAGGGACGGAGGTGTTCTCCCGCAACGCCTCCCTCGCCCACCGGGTGCCCACCCCGGACGGTTTCCCGGTGCCCGCGCGCATCGCGACCTCGCGCGCGGTCGACGTGCCCCGGCGCGTCCTCGCGGCGCTGGGCGAGCGCGTGCGCGACGACCGCGTCAAGGAGATCGAGGCGGGGCCGGCCGGGGTGCGCGTCGTGTACCGGCTGGCCGAGGCCGACCAGGGCCGCTACCGGGCCGGCCGGCGCGTCGACTTCGGGATGCCCACCCTCACGCCGCTCGCGCTCGCGGCCCTGCTGACCGGCCTCGACAGCGTCGCCGAGGCCCTGACCCGGGAGCACGTCCGATGACACCCCGCCCGCCCCTGCTCGTCCTCGCGGCCGCGATCGTGCTGCCCGGGGCGGGCCACGTCCTGAACCGGTGCCCCGTCCGCGGCCTGATGTTCGTCTTCTACATCCTGCTGCTGGGAGTGGTCACCTACCACCTGACGACGCCCGACCACTCCATGATCGGGCGCCTCGCCGGCGGGCTGTTCGTCTACGCGATCAGCGTCATGGACGCCTACCGGACCGCGGCCCTGCGCGCCGCGCCACAGCGGGCCGGCCGGGCGTGAGGAGAGGTCGGGCGGCACCCCGGCGCCCGGCGCCCCGGACCGGGACCATCGGCCCTCCCCGGACCCCGCCCGGAGGGCCACCCTGTGACCCGCTGTCCGCTCGCCCGAGCCCGACGAGAACGGAGGTCAGTGATGAGTGTGATCGTGATCGTGGAGTTCCCCGGTGCCCGCGTCGACGCGTTCACCGCTGCCTACCAGCGGCACGCGGAGACGATGGCGGCCATCACCGCGGACGGGAGGAGCAGGGGCGCGCTCCACCACATGTTCGTCGAGAACGAGAACGGCGACGTCATGGCAGTCGACGAGTGGGAGACCCGCGAGCAGTTCGACGCGTTCTTCGCCGCGCAGGACGACATCCGCAAGGTCATCGCCGAGGTGGGCCCCTCGGGCCCGCCCCGGACGACGAGCTACCGCGTCATCGACACCGCCGACAGTTTCTGAGCCCGGCCGCAGCGCCACGGCCCTCCCGGGCGGGCGCCCGCCCGGGGAGGGCCGTGGCGGGCGTCAGCCGGTGTGCACGCGCACCGCGAGGTGCTCCAGGCCGCGCAGCCCGTTGTTGAGCAGCGGTCGCGACGCCGTGACCTCGAACCGGGCGACGCGGTCGGCCAGGTGGTTGAGCAGCGCGCCCATCTCCATGCGCGCCAGGTGCATCCCGATGCACACGTGCTCGCCGCGCCCGAACGCCAGCTGGTCGGACGGGCGCCGGGTGATGTCGAACCGCTCCGGGTCCGGGTACTTGCGCTCGTCACGGTTGGCCGACCCGTAGAGCAGCGCCACCCGGGTGCCCGCCGGCAGTGCGACGCCGTCGACCTCGTGGTCGTGGGTGAGCACCCGGGTGAACTGGGCGACCGGCGACTCGATCCGCAGCGACTCGTTGATCGCGTGCGGCACCCACGACCGGTCCGCGCGCAGCAGGTCCCACTGGTCGGGGTGCGCGGCGAACAGCGCGATCGTGTTGGTGATCGCCAGGATCGTCGTGTCCAGGCTCGGCGTCACGTAGTCGAGCATCATCACCGGGCACTTCTCCCGCGGCAGCTCGCCGCGGTCCGACGCCTGGTAGAGCTGGTCGGCCCAGCCGCCCGGGGTGATCTTCCCCGGCACGGCCTCCGTCGCCGCGAACGCCAGGAACTCCTCGACCAGCGGCATCGCCGCGGTGAACCGGTCGTTCACCGGGCCCTGCACGTCCCAGATCGCGGCGGCCCACTCCAGCATCCGGCCGCGGTGGGTCTCGCCGAGCCCGACCAGCTCCGACACCAGCGTCATCGGCAGGTGCTCGGCCAGCTCCGTGGCGGCGTCGAAGTGGCCGCGGCCGACGAGCTCGGTCACCACCTGCTCGGCCGCGGCGTCCATCCGGTCGGCGATCTCACGCATCCGGTCCTGGCGCAGCGGCCGGCCCAGCACCCCGCGCAGCGTCGAGTGCTCGGGTGGGTCGCTGCACAGCGTGATGCCCTCCAGCTGCTTGTTGATCTCCGGGTCGACGAACACGCTCCGGGCGGAGGAGAACGTCTCCCAGTCCATCAGCGCGGTACGGACGTCGTCGTAGCGCGACAGCGCGAACGTGCCCTGACGACTCAGGTGCACGACCGGTCCGGCGTCACGCAGGCGCCGGTAGATCGGGTACGGGTCGATCCGTGCCTCGTCGGAGAACAGGTCGATGTCGTCGACGGGGATGTCGGTCGCGGCAGGTGTGACGGACACGGATCGGCCCTTCGCCGTCGGGGAGCACTCGGACCCACGACTCTGCTGGTGTCGACGCCGTGCTGTCCAGGCCGGGGGAGCGGCTGCCGAGCGGGCATCGTGCGACCTCCACGACCCGGGCCGGGAGCGGTCGGGTGCGTGCTCATCCCCACTCGATCGTGTGATGCCGCTGTCGGGGCCGGTCGTCCGCTGGTGGACTGCACGCGTGACGATCACCCGTCCGTGCCCGCGCGTTCGGCCGCTGCCGTGACCGAACGTGTGGCGGCGGCCGCCGCGCCCGCCCGGGCGCCGTGGCAGAGCAGGCAGGCCCGCGTCGTGGCCTGGCAGCTCGGGTACCTGGTGCTCGCGCTCGCGCCGCTGCCGCTGTGCCTGATCGACCTCGACCCGGGCCGCGGCTTCTGGGTCAACCTGTCCGTCGCCGCCGGGTTCATGGCGCTGTCGCTGCTCGGCCTGCAGTTCCTGCTGGCCGCCCGCTGGCCGCGCGCCACGACCCCGTTCGGCGCCGACGTGCTGCTGCAGTTCCACCGCCAGGTCACGGTGCTGATCGTCGTACTGGCGCTCGGGCATCCGACCGTCCTGTTCGTGTGGGACAGCCGCTTCCTCGGGCTCCTCGACGTCGTCAGCGCCCCGGTGCGGGCCAAGCTCGCGGTCCTGTCGGTCGTCGCGCTGCTCGTCCTCGTCGCGACGTCGGTGTGGCGCAGCACGTTGCGCCTGAGCTACCCGGCCTGGCAGGCCCTGCACGCGGGCCTCGCGCTCGTCGTCGCCGGAGCGGGGCTGGCGCACGTGATCATGATCGGCTACTACGTCGACCAGCGCTGGGAGCAGGCGCTGTGGATCGCCTACACGGCCGCGTTCGTCTGGGTCGGGGTCTACGTCCGCGTCGTGAAACCGATCGGGCGGTACCGGCGCAGGTTCCGCGTCGTCGCGGTGACGAAGGAGGCCGGCGGCAGCCACGGCCTGGAGCTCGAACCGGCCACGCCGGCCGCCGTCCGGGCGTTCGCACCCGGCCAGTTCGCCTGGATCATGGTCGGCCGCTCACCGTTCGCCCTGACCTACCACCCGTTCTCCTACGCCTCCAGCGCCGAGCACCCCGAGCGCGTCCGCTTCGTGATCCGCGGCATCGGCCCGTTCACCGCCGGCATCGGTGAGGCGGCGCCCGGCGCGGAGGTCTACGTCGACGGCCCGTGGGGACACTTCAGCCCGGACCGCGTCGACGCGACCGGGTGGGTGCTGATCGCCGGAGGCGTCGGCATCACCCCCATGCTCTCGATCCTGCTGACGCGCCGCGACCGCGGCGACCAGCGGCCCGCCTGGCTGTTCTACGCCGTCCGCGACGAGCAGTCCCTCGTCGCCGGCGACGTCCTCGCCGAGCTGGCCGCCGACCCGGGCGTGACGATCGTCCCGGTCCTGAGCAGGCCCTCGGACGGCTGGGGCGGCGAGCGCGGCCGGATCGACGCCGACCACCTGCGCCGGAACCTGCCTGCCGACGTCGCGGGGTTGCACGCCTTCGTGTGTGGGCCACCCGGTATGACCGACGCCGGCTGCGCCGCCGCCGAGGCGGCCGGGATCGACCCGCGCGCCGTCCACAGCGAGAAGTTCTCGATGGTATGAGAAGTCACCGCGAGCGCCGCACCACCGGCGCGGTCCTCGTCTTCGGCCTCGTGGTGCTGCTGGCGTGCCTGGGCTGGGCGGTCCTGGTGCAGGACGTCCGGCCCGACGCCTGCCAGGTCCGACCGCCTCCGCCGAACGCCCAGTACCTGCACTGCTGACTCCCGGCCCGTGCCGGTGCGCCGGATGCCGGACGCCGCGGCCACCTGCGCGACCGACCTGGACGAGATCCGCTACGGCAGCGCCGCCGCTGGCGCGCGGCAGGGCGGACCCGGTACGTGGCGCGCGACTCATTGCACTGAGTGCAGCGAAATTCCTAACCTCGATCAGGTGACGGCGTCGACGGTGCGGGATGCGCAGAAGGCTCGCACGCATCGTGCGCTCCTCGACGCCGCGCTCGCCCTGACCGCCGAGCGCGGCCGTCCGGGCCTGACCGTCGAGGCCGTCGCCGAACGGGCCGGGGTGTCGCGGCGGACCGTCTTCAACCACTTCGCGACGCTCGACGAGATCGTCCTGGCGGCCTGCACCGAGATGCTCGACGTCCTGGTCGACGGGTTCGTCGAGGCCGCGGCCGCCGCACCGCCCGGGGAGCCGGGCCTGGCCGCGGTGGTCGACGACGTCGTCCGCGCACTGCACGCCACGGACCTCGTCGGCCCCATGGCCTACCTGACCCACGTCCTCGGTGCCCCCGACCAGCAGGACCCACGGGTCGAGGTGATCGTCGACGCCGCGTTCGGGCGGTGCCGCCGGCACATGCTCGGCGCCGTCGCCGACCGCTACCCGGGCGTCGACCCCCTCGACGTGGAGCTCGTGGTCGGCTCCCTGCTCTCCGGCGTCCACGTGCTGCACGGGCACTGGTGGGAGCGCACCGGAGCGGGCGACGACGCCGCGTCGCGCCGTGAGTGGGAGCGCCTGCTCGAGCGTCTGACCCGCGCACTCCGTACCGGCTTCGGCCACTGACCGCCACTCTTCCCGGGAGCGTCTCCTCGTCATGGCAGAACTGCTGTACCGCCTCGGCCACCTCGCCGCCCGCCGTCCGTGGCGGGTCGTCGCGGCCTGGGCCACCCTCCTCGTCGCGGCCGTCGTCGCGGTCCTGTTCACCGGGGTCAACCTGACGGGCGCGACCTCGATCCCCGGCACACCGACCGAACGGGTCTCCGAGCGGCTGCAGGCCGAGCTGCCCGGCGCCGGTGGCGGTACCGGGCTGGTCGTCCTGCACACCGTCGACGGGCAGCCGTTCACCCCTGCGCAGCAGGCCGCGGTCTCGGCGGCGCTGCAGCGCGTCGGCGGGGTCGAGGGCGTCACCCAGGTCGTCGACCCGTTCGCCGTCGCCGCGAGCAGGGCCGCGCAGGAGCAGCAGCTCGCGGGCGGGCGCGCACAGCTCGACCAGGCGCAGGCGCAGCTCACGCAGGGGCAGGCGCAGCTCGACGCGGCCCGTGCCGCGGGCGTCCCGGCGCAGGCCCTCGCCGCGCAACAGCAGCAGCTCGACCAGGCCCGCGCGGGCCTCGAGGCCGGGACCGCGCAGCTCTCGGCGGGGGAGTCGCTCGCGGCGCTCGCCGCGGGCATCCGCACGGTGTCGCAGGACGGCTCCGCGGCCGTCGCGACGGTCGCGTTCGGCGCCTCGCAGACCGCCATCCCGACCGCGACCAAGGACGCCGTCGTCGCCGGGATGCGCGACGCCGCGATCCCCGGTGTCGACGTCGACTTCTCCTCCGAGATCACCCAGAACATCGACGGTATCGCCGGGCCGGCCGAGGTCGTCGGCGTCGTGATCGCCGCGGTCGTGCTGCTGGTCATGCTGGGCACCCTCGTCGCGGCGGGGCTGCCGATCCTCACCGCGCTCGTGGGCGTCGGCGTGGGCGTGGCCGGGGCGATGGCGTTCTCCGGCCTCGTCGAGATGACCTCGGTGACCCCCATCCTGGGCCTGATGCTGGGCCTCGCGGTGGGGATCGACTACGCCCTGTTCGTCGTGAACCGCCACCGCAGGCAGCTGCGGGCCGGTGTCGCGCTGCGCGAGTCCATCGCGCTGGCCACCGGCACGTCGGGCAACGCCGTCGTCTTCGCGGGCTTCACGGTCGTGATCGCGCTGGTGGCGCTCACGATCACGGGTATCCCGTTCCTCGGGTTGATGGGTGTGGTCGGCGCGGCGTGCGTCGCCGTCGCCGTGCTCGTCGCGGTCACACTGACCCCGGCCCTGCTGTCGCTGATCGGGCCGCGGCTGCTGTCGCGCAAGGCTCGCGCGCTGCCCCCGGCCCCGCAGGCCCCGCACCGGTCCCCGATGTCGACGGGATCGGCCGTGCTGCGCGCCGTCGGCGGGATCGCGCTGCTCGTGCTCATCGCGGTCCCGGCGCTGTCGATGCGGCTCGGGCTGCCCGACGGCTCGTCCGAGCCGCAGGACTCCACCCAGTACCAGGCCTACTCGACGGTCGCCGACAAGTTCGGGGCCGGGGCGAACGGACCGCTGGTCGTCGTCGCCGACCTGCCCCCGGGCCTGGACGAGCAGGGCCGCACCACGGCGCAGGCGACCGTCGCCCAGGAGATCGGCGGCGTCGCGGGCGTCGCAGCCGTCGCACCCGTCGCCGTCGCGCCGAACGGCTCGTTCGCGCTGTTCCAGGTGGCGCCCACCGACGGGCCGACGAGCGAGGCGACCGAGCAGCTCGTCGACGACCTGCGGTCGATGACGACGCCCTCCGCCCCGAACACGCCGCTCGGCGTCGCGGGCTCGGCGTCGGGCAACATCGACATCTCGGCCAAGCTGGCCGCGGCCCTGCCGATCTACCTCGCGGTCGTCGTCGGCCTGTCGTTGCTGATCATGATCGTGGTGTTCCGGTCGATCCTGGTGCCGGTCACCGCGACCCTCGGGTTCGTCCTGTCCTACTTCGCGGCGATGGGCGCTGTCGTCGCGATCTACCAGTGGGGCTGGCTGGGTGCGGTGTTCGGCGTGCACGACCCGGGGCCGGTGCTGAACTTCCTGCCGACACTGCTGGTCGGCATCCTGTTCGGCCTGGCGATGGACTACCAGCTGTTCCTGGTCTCGGGGATGCGCGAGGCGTTCGTGCACGGCTCACCGGCGCGGCGCGCCGTCACCGAGGGGCTGCACGCGGGCCGCGCCGTCGTCACCGCCGCGGCCATCATCATGTTCTCCGTCTTCGGCGGGTTCGTGTTCTCCCACCTGGCGATGATCCGGCCGATGGGCTTCGGGCTGGCCTTCGGTGTGCTGTTCGACGCGTTCGTGGTGCGCATGCTGGTCATCCCCGCGCTGATGCACCTGGCCGGTGAGGCCGCCTGGTGGCTGCCGAAGTGGCTCGACCGCATCCTGCCGAACGTCGACGTCGAGGGCGCCTCGCTGGAACGGGCGCATCCGGCGGCGTCGCCGGGGCAGCCGTCGCCGGCCCCGGCCCGGTAGGTGTGCGCCGGACCGGCCCGGGCCTGCGGTGCCGGGCTGCGGCCGGGGGTGCCGGGCACCCTCCCGGGCCGCGGCGCCGCCCGCCCGGCCGGTCGGGTCAGCCGTCGTGGGGACGGACCCCGCCGTAGGTCTGCCAGGAGGGGGAGATGAGCCAGCCCGCGTCGACGGGGATCGTCACGCCGGTGATCGCCGACGACTCGGGCCCGGCGAGGAACGCGACGGTGCTCGCGATCTCGGAGGGCTCGATCATGCGTCCCAGCGCGGTGGAGTTCGTGATCGACGACGCGTCCCGCTCGCCCGCCTCCAGCAGCCGCCGGACCAGCGGGGTCAGGGTGTAGCCGGGGGCGACGCCGTTGACGCGGACACCGGCGCGTCCCCACTCGCCCGCGAGGTTCTCGGTCATGCGGATGACCGCGGCCTTGCCGATGCCGTAGGAGTGCAGCGGCGTGGAGCGCAGGCCGGTGATCGACGAGATCGTGACGACCGTTCCCCGGCGGCGGGTCACCATGGCCCTGCCGAACCCGACGGCGGCCGACCAGGTGCCCCGGACGTCGACGCGCATGACCTCGTCCCAGGTCTCGGTGGCGAGCTCCTCGGCGGGGACCGGCAGGTGGGTGATGCCGGCGGCGGTGACGACGATCGTGACGGGCCCGACCTCGTCCTCGACGCGGTCGGCGCAGGCGCGCACGGCGTCGTCGTCGGTGACGTCGAGGGTGAGCGTGACGTGGTCGTCGCCCTTGAGGGTGCCGACGGCCTGCTGCAGCGCCGACTCGTCGATGTCGGTGAGCACGACGCGGGCGCCGCGTTCGGCGAGCAGCTGGGCGCACGCGAGCCCGATGCCGCTGGCGCCTCCGGTCACGACCGCGATCTCGCCGTCGAGTGTCACGTCGTCCTCCTGGGTCGTGTGCTGCGTGGACCGCCCGGCCCGGCCGATCTTCGACCGACCGGTCGGTAGGGCCGATGCTCGCAGGGGTGCGGCCGATGGTCAATCGCCGGGCGCGTAGCTGAACCACCGGTCGGTTACGGAGGCGAGGCGTCCTCGCACGCTGCCATGGATCGGCACGAAAGTTGACACCTCCGGCGACGGAAGCCACCCTGGCGAAGGGCGATAAACGACTCGTGGTTCGGCAACGACGTCGAGTCCGTCGCCTCCGGTCGTCACATCGTCGTGGGACAGGAGTGCACGTGAACAGGTTCGAAGGCAAGGTCGCGGTCGTCACCGGCGGAGTACAGGGGATCGGGCGCGGGGTCGCGCTGCGGCTCGCCTCCGAGGGCGCCGCCGTCGTCATCGGCGACCTCCAGGAGAACGACTCCACCGCCGCGCAGATCGTCGCCGACGGCGGCCGCGCCACCCACGTCGTCATGGACGTCCGCAAGCCCGGCGACTGGAAGCGGCTCGTCGACGAGGCCGTCGGCGGGTTCGGCGCGGTCGACGTGCTGGGCAACATCGCGGGTGTCGTCAACTCCGTCGGCCCCGACACCGTCGTCGACCTCGACGAGACCGGCTGGAACCTGGTGATCGACACCGACCTCAAGGGCGTCTGGCTCGGCATGCAGGCCGTCATCCCCCGGATGCTCGACAACGGCGGCGGCGCGATCGTCAACATCGGGTCGATGGCCGCCCTCAAGGGCCTGGAGAACCTCGCCGCCTACTCCGCGGCCAAGGGGGGCGTCGTCAGCCTCACCCAGCAGGCCGCGATGGAGTACAGCCCGCGCGGGATCCGCGTCAACTGCATCTGCCCCGGCACCATCGACACCCCGATCCTCGCCGGGATCACCGACAGCATGCGGGAGAACTTCGTCTCCGCCCACCTGATCCCGCGTCTGGGCACCGCGCAGGACATCGCCGCCGCCGCCGCGTTCCTGCTCTCCGACGACGCGAGCTTCTGCACCGGTGAGATCCTCCCCGTCGACGGCGGCTGGAACACCAAGGGCAGCGCAGGCTGACCCCGCGGCAGGACACGGCCGCGCTCACCGGGCCGCGGACCTGCCCGGGACCGGCAGCTCGCCGGTCGCGACGACGTCGTCCGCGACGTCGCGAAGCTTGCGGTTGGCGTTCTGGCTCGCCTCCCGCAGCTCCCGGAACGCCACGTCCTGCGTGCAGCACCGGCGCGCCATCAGCACACCGATCGCCGCGCCGATCGTCCGGCTCGACGCCAGCGCCTCGGTCAGCTGGTCGGCGCGCGCCCGGGTCGCGACGGCGGTCAGCGCGAGACGGGCCGCCGCCGCGGCGGCGGCCACCGCGTCGTGGTCCGGCCCGGGAACGCCCAGGTAGACGTTCAGACTCGCCGCGGTCCCTTCGCACAGCGGAAGGCTGAGCACCCCGCCGACCGTGGGCTCGCCCGCCAGCCGGTGCCGGAACCGCGGCCAGCGCTGCTCGCCCACGCCTGCGGCGAGGTCGAGGACGACGGGCTCGCCGGCCGTCATGGCGTGCAGGCACGGCCCCTCGGCGGTCTCGTACTGCAACCGGTCGGCCCGGTCGGCGAGCCGGTCCGTGCTGACGGCGGTGACCGGGGAGCGCCCGGAGCCGCGGGTCACGCTCACCGAGACGACACCGGGGACATGGTCGCGCAGCAGACCGATGACCGCGGCCTCGTACCGGGTACGGTCGACCGGGCCGGGCGCGGTGAGCAGGGCGGTGAGGTCGTGGAGTCGCGCGGCGAGGCCGGCCGCCGGGATGAGGACATGTCTGTCGCCGTTCGGGTACGCGTGGGCCGGCCGACCGAACGACACGGTCGATGCCGGTTGCCGCGGACACAGGGCGACGGGGGCAGGGCGACGGGGGCCCGTCACCGGGAAGTTTATGCGAACCGGGCGCGGTGCGCCCGCCGCCGGCCCGACCGGTGGGCCCCCGCCCCGCCGTGCATGTCGGACGACAGGTCCGGGCATACCGATCCGTCAGGGGCCCGCCGGGCCGCCACCGCGACACCTCCAGGAGACCTCCACCGATGGCGAACATCGACGTCGACCAGCTCACCGCCGGGCTGCGACGCCTCGAACCGGCCGACGAGGCAGACCTCGCCGGCGCACTCGACGCCGTCGTCGAGGCCTGCGTCGACGTGTTCGGTGTCACCGGGGCCGGGCTGATGGTGGCCGACGAGCAGGACTCGCTGCGCTACGCCGCCGCGACCGACGGGCCCGGCCGCGTCCTCGAAGAGGTCCAGACCGAGACCGGTCAGGGTCCCTGCATCGACACCTTCGTCCACGGCTCACCGGTCACCACCGACGACCTCGCCCACGAGAGCCGGTGGCCCGCCAGCCGCGGCATCCTCGTCGACCACGACGTGTACTCCGTGCTGGGCGTGCCCGTGCGGCTCGGCGGGGTGACGGTCGGCTCCCTCGACGTGTACCGCGACCACCCGCACACGTGGGACGCGTCGGAGAGGTCCGCGCTCGTCCGCTACTCGGCGGTGCTGGAGACGATCCTGCGGACCCTGCTCGCGGCCCACCGCTCCGACGAGCTCGCCCGCCAGCTGCAGTACGCGCTCGACTACCGCGTCGTCATCGAGCGGGCCGTCGGGTACCTGATGGCGGCCCGGCACACCGACGCGGTGACGGCGTTCGACCTGCTGCGGCGCGCGGCACGCAACCGCAGGCGCAAGGTCGCCGACCTCGCACAGGAACTCCTCGACGGCGGCAGCCTGGCTGCCGGTGACGGGCGAGGGTAGCGCCGCCACGCCCGGGTAAGCCGGGGCCATGACGTCCTTCGGCTACACCCTGATGACCGAGCAGCGCGGCCCGCGCGAGCTCGTCGCCGACGCGGTCGCCGCGGAGCAGGCCGGCTTCGACTTCGAGGTCATGAGCGACCACTACTTCCCGTGGCTCGACGAGATGGGCCACGCCCCGTACGCGTGGAGCGTCCTCGGGGCCGTCGCGACGGCGACCGAGCACGTGCCGCTCATGACCTACGTGACGTGCCCGACCGTGCGCTACCACCCGGCCGTGGTGGCGCAGAAGGCCGCGACCGTCGCCCTGCTGTCCGGGGGCCGGTTCACCCTCGGTCTCGGCGCGGGGGAGAACCTCAACGAGCACGTCGTCGGCCGGGGCTGGCCCACCGCCGACGTGCGCCAGGAGATGCTCGACGAGGCCGTCGCGATCATCCGCGACCTCCTCGACGGCGGGTACGTGACCCGGGAGGGCAGGCACTTCCGGGTCGACTCCGCGAAGCTGTGGGACCGCCCCGACGAGGGGGTGCCGCTCGCGATCGCGGTGTCGGGGGCCCAGTCGGTGCAGCGGTACGCGCCCGTCGCCGACGCCATGGTCGCCGTGCAGCCAGAGGCCGACCTCGTCCGCGACTGGGACGCCGCGGCCGGCGCGCAGCTGCCCAAGATCGGCCAGCAGCCCGTCAGCTGGGGCCCCGACACCGCCGCCGCGACCGACCGCGCCCACGCGCTGTTCCGCTGGTTCGGGGGCGGCTGGAAGGTCAACGCGGAGCTGCCGGGGACCGCGGGTTTCGCGGCGGCCTCGCAGTTCGTGCGCCCCGCGGACGTCGCCGACGCGATCCCGTGCGGGCCCGACGTCGACGGCGTCGTGGAGGCGGTGCGGCCCTTCGTCGACGCCGGGTTCACCCACGTCGCGCTCGTCGAGGTGGGCGGGGAGATGCAGCCGGACTTCTGCGAGTTCGCCCGGACCCGGCTGCTGCCCGCGCTGCGAGAGGAGTTCGGCAAGGCCGAGCAGCCGGAGATCGGCGTCCGCCGACGGTGACCCGCGCGGCTCAGGTCGGCGCGGCGGCGACCGCTTCCCAGTCGTCGGTGGCGGGGTCGTGGCGGACGAGCCCCGCCGCCGCGAACGCCTCCAACCAACCCGTCATCGGCCACCGGCCCCACCGGCGGCGGAACAGCGCGCCGTTGCGCAGGATGTCGTCGAGGTGCTCGACGGGCGGGTCGCTCACCGGGTGGTGCTGGTGGAAGGCGAGGGCACCACCCACCCAGCGCAGCCCGACCCCGGCCGCAGCGGCCGTGTACCCGAAGTCGGTGTCCTCGCCGCCGTACCCGCGGTAGCCCTCGTGGAACCCGCCGAGGCGCGTCCACACCGGTGTCGTCACCGCGAACGACAGTGACCAGAACAGGTCGTGGTCGGCGGCGTCGACGACCTCGCCGTCGGCGGGGGAGGGCCGGGCGGGGTGCGGTGCCGCGCTCGCGGCCAGTGCGTCGGCCCGGTAGCCGCCCTCGGGCGGTGGCGGCAGGTAGGCGACGGGCCCGCACAGCAGCCGGTCACCCGCCCCGGCGGCGGCCTCGCGGTAGCGACGGAACAGAGCCGGGCCGGGGATGCAGTCGACGTCGAGGAACACCAGCAGGTCCGCACCGGCCGCGGTCGCGGCGCCGGCGCCGACGTTGCGGGCGTGCGCGATCGGCAGCCCGCCCCCGCCGGAGCACACCTCGACGGTGCGGGCGGCCCGGGGACCGCCCGCACCGGCCACGATCGTCGCGACCTCGGGATCGTCGACGGCGACGACGACCCGCGTCGCCGGTGGGTCCTCGGCGGCGGCGAGCCCGGCCTGCTGCCGACGCAGGTGCGCGTGCCTGCCGTGCACCACGGTGATCAGCCCGACGTGCACGGCGACACCTCCCCGGTCAGCTCCCGGATCAGGCCCGCGGCACCGGCGGCCGCACCGCCGGGACACCACAGCCGCCACCGGTCGCCGTCGTCGGCGGTGGCGTCGGCGAGCAGCGTCGCCCACACCGCCGGGTCGGGCCAGCGCGGGCAGACGGTGGCCAGCCCGGCCGCCGCGATCGCCGACGACGCTGCGAACTGCTCGCCGTGGGGGCGGCGCTGGGGGACGACGATCGCGGGCCTGCGCGAGGCCGCCACCTCGGCCAGTGCGTTCTGGCCTGCGTGGGTGACGATGACGTCGGCGCCCCGCAGCAGCGGCCACGGATCGGGGACCCAGCCGTCGCCGCCACCGAGAACGGTCCAGGTCCAGTCCGGTGTGGCGCGGGCCGCCGCGGCGAGGTCGTCGTCACCGACGTCGCGGCCACCGGCGCCGAGCAGGACGACGACGCGGCGCCGCCGCGTCCGCGCGGGCCGGTGCCCCACGTCGTCCGGCGTGGCCGCGGCGGGACCCGCCGGGGTGCCGATCCGGTCGTCGTAGCGGGACAGGGCGCCGACGAACCGGGTCTTCGCGGTCCACGCCGACGGCCACGGCGGATCGAGCACCTCGCGGGGCCAGCACGCCAGCAGCGCGTCCGCGACGTCGTAGGCGCTGCGGTGGGCCCGGTCGGTCCGGTCACCGGGCATCGCGACGACCAGGACCGGCACCCCCAGTAGCCGGCACAGGAGCGCGACCTCCACCGACACGTCGACGACGACGAGCCGCGGGGCCGTCCGGGCGATCCACGACGCGATCGCGGCCATCCGGTCCCGCAACCCGGGGTCGTGTCGCGGCACCCAGTGCAGGACACCGCCCGCGGTCGGGTCCCGCGGTCGCGGGGTCTCGTCGTCGCGGCGCAGGTCCACCCAGTCGACACCGGATGACGACCCGTCGGTGGGCCGGGGCACGCTGCTGAGCACGGTGGCCGGGCCGCCGTGGGCGGCGAGGATCCCCAGGGCGCGGGTGAGGTGCCCACGGCCCTGGTGGTGGACGTAGTAGCCGATCACGCCGCCACCCCCGACGCCGCGGCCCGCGTGTAGAGCGCCACGTACTCGTCGACCATGCGCCGGTGGCTCCAGTGACGCTCGGCCCGGCGGCGGGCCGCCGTGCGCGACAACGACTCCACGACCGGGACGACGGCGGCCAGCGCCGCGGTGTCCCCGGCCGGCACCAGCCGCCCGCAGCTGTCGTCGACGATCTCGGGCAGCGCCCCGACGGCGAACCCGGCGACCGGTGTTCCGCACGCCAGCGCCTCCGCGACGACCAGCCCGTACGGCTCCTCCCAGCAGGGCGTGACCAGCATCGCCGCGGCGTGCGCCACGAGCCGGGTCAGCTCGGGGTGCGACAGGTGCCCGACGTGGCGGACGTCGCCGCCCAGAAGCGGCGCCACCATCGAGTCGAAGTAGGCGCGGTCGCTGACCGGGCCCGCGATCAGCAGCGGCCGGCCCGCCGCGCGGGCGGCGCGCACCGCGAGATGCGTGCCCTTCTCGGGGACGATCCGACCGGCCCACACCAGCGGCCCGCCGCCCGGGCCGGGCGGGCGTGTCCCGACGTCGACGCCGTTGCGGATGACCGTGATCTCCTCGGCGACGTGCCGCCACGCCCCCGCGGTGTGGCTGCTGACGGCCGTGAGGACCCCGTGACGTCCGCCCGCCGCGGCGACGGCGGACTCCAGCCACGGCGTCGGGGGGGTGTGCAGCGTCGTGACGAGCGGGACCGGGAGCGTCCGCGCCATCGCGACCGGCAGGTGGTGCAGGCTGTTGTTGTGCACGACGTCGAACTCGCGACCGCGGGCCAGCCGCAGCATGAGGTCGAGGTAGGCGTGGTGCTCGGCCATGAACCGCTCGGCGGGCATCGACACGTCGCCGCGCGCGGCGGCGCTGAACGCCAACGCCCGCATCTCCTCGACCCGGGCCCCGGGCACGGCGTCCGAACCCGGCGCGGCGAACACGGTGACCGCGTGCCCGCGCGTCGTCAGCTCCCGGGCGAGCAGCGCTGTGTGCGCCTCCAGGCCGCCCGCGAAGGGCTCGGCGATCGGGTGGTTCGACGACGCGATCAGCGCGATCCGCAGCACGGTCATCCACGCACCCGCTCGAGCGCGCGGGAGTAGATCCGGTCGTGGGCGTGGGCGAGCGCAACCCGCTCGGCCGTGCGCCGGCCCTGCCCCGGCCGCTGGGGCGGCGTGCTCCGGCATGCCTGCGCCACGGCGTCGGCCAGCGACGCCGCGTCGAGCCCGGCGGTCTCGTCGTTGCCGTAGCTCAGGCACGGCCGCTGCTCGCGGTAGTAGCCGCAGTCCGGGGCGACCACGGTCGTCCCCAGGTCGTGGCAGGCCTCCAACCACCCCGAGTGGGTGCCGAACCGGTACGGGAGCACGGACACGTCGATCTCGTCGCGCAGGTAGGCGAACAGCGCGGCGTCGGGGAAGAAGTCGTGGACCTCGAGCCGCAGCAGGCCGCGCCGCTCCGCGCGGCGCAACCGGCTCGCGACCTCGGGATCGTGACGCTCGCCGGCGGGGTCCATGACGTCGTGGTGCACGTCGACGCGCAGCGCCACGCCGTCGAGGTCGGCGACGGCCGCCGCCACCGTCTCCACCACGGGGAGGGGGTCGGTGTTGGTGCGCAGGCTCTTGAGATGGATGCCGACGACGCGTCCGTCACGGGGCGCGCGCGGCGCGTCGACGGCCGCGAGGTCCACGACGTGCGGGTGCGGCAGCACGGTCGCGTCGCGTCCCCAGCGGCGGGCGATCTCGTCGGCGGCGCCGCGGGTGAGCGTGATCAGCTCGGCGGCGGCGGGGATCAGTACGTCGAGCTGACGGTCGTGCTCGGCGCGCCGCGCATGGTGCGGGTTGCGCAGATCGTGGACGGTCTGGACCAGTGGGGTTCCCGTGGCGTCCAGCATCGCGACCAGCGCCCGGAGGTCGTCGACCGGCTGAGCATCGAATCCGAAGTGGATGTGGAACACGTCGAAGGACCGGTGGTTCCCGGCCACCCACGCCGGGTCGAGCATCGCCGGTGGCCACCAGACCGACTGGTCGCTGGGTGCCGTGCACGGCCGCGGATCGGGGAGCCTGCGCACACGGTCGCGCGCCACCGGGTTCGAGAGGTGCTGGACGTAGACGTGGCCGGCCGGTACGGACGCGACGGTCAGGACGTCGGCGTGTGGCGGACGGCGCACGACCGCGGCGCCGCTCATGACGCGGTGGCCGCGCCGCCGCAGCCGGCAGCAGTCGAGGTCGGGGTCACGGCGCGGGCGATACCCGGGGGCCGGGCGCGGGAAACCGCCGGCGCGCGCACGTCACCGACCGTGCCTGCCGATGCATCAACGTGTCCACCGTGGGAACCCTCCGCACCTGACGGAAAGGGGGTCGCGTGGACACGCACCTGTACCTGGGCGTGGACGCCCAGCCCACCGAGCTCGGCCTCGTCCGCCGTGCGGTGCAGACCTGGCTGGCCGCCCACGACTGGCCGGGCCCGGCGACCGACGCGCTGGTGTTCGCGGTCACGGAGGCGTTCGGCAACAGTGTCGAGCACGCGTACCGGGGGCTGGAGGCAGGCCGGGTGGCGATCGACCTCGACGTCGCCCCGGTGTGCGGACACCGCCGTGTCACGGCGGTGGTCACCGACACGGGACGCTGGCGGGACGGGGCCGGACGAACCGACTGCCGCGGGAACGGGCTGGCGATGATCCGTGCGATCACGCCGGGGATGGACGTGACGACGGGGGAGTCCGGGACCCGGGTGACCGTGTGGACCGACGACGACGTCGCGCCCACACCTCCCTGAACACCGCGCACGGCCGCGTCTGCGCAGGTCGGACGCCGACTTCGGCTCGTGGGGGTTGCGCCCGGGCGGACCGGGTACCCACTCGTGTTGTGGACCGTCCATGTCGAGGACGGACACAGCGGACGATCCGGGTCCGGCACGGACCGACGATCCGGCTCCGCAGAGATACTTCCAAGAGGTACAGCCAGCTGCCTCCCGGTCGCGAACAGCGAGGTGGCCCAATGCAACACGCCCCCCGAACCATCCTCGAACCACCGCAGCAGCGGGCTGCGTCCGTCGAGGACCCGCCCGCGCGACGGGCGCCGCCGCCCGGTCCCGGACCGAGCGAGTACGCCGACCAGATGCCGTTGCTGTACCACTACGCCACGTTGGCCGACGACGATCCGGACCGCGAGCGGATCCGCTCCCGGCTGGTCATCGCGTTCCTGCCCATCGTGGAGCACCTCGCGCGCAGGCACGGCCACGGCTACCGGGTCGCCGCGTACGACGACCTGGTGCAGACCGGGACCGTCGGTCTCATCACCGCGATCGACCGGTGGGACCCGCAGCGCGCCAAGGGTGAGTTCCTCGGATACCTGATCCCCTGCGTGCGGGGGGAGATCCTGCGCTACTTCCGCGACCGGACGTGGTCGATGCGTGTCCCGCGCCGGCTCAAGGAGCTCGGTGTCGCGATCGGTAAGGTGTCCGGCCCCATGACGCAGGAGCTCGGCCGCGCACCCCGGCCCAGCGAGCTCGCCGTGCGTCTCGACGTCGACCGCGAGGAGATCATCGAGGCGCTGGCCGCGAGCGCCGACCGGCACGCCGCACCGCTCTACCCCGTGGACGACGAGGGCTCCGGCGAGGAACGGATCGGGTCGGTGGAGAAGGCCTACGAGCGGGTCGAGTACGAGCTCGCGCTGCGGCCGCTGATCGCCGAGCTGCCCGAACGGGAGCGTCGCATCCTGCAGCTGCGGTTCTTCGAGGACCAGTCGCAGTCGCGGATCGCCGAGCAGGTCGGCGTGTCCCAGATGCACGTCTCGCGGCTGCTCACGCGCACCCTCCGGACGCTGCGCGACGGGCTGACGGCCGACGGGCCGGTGGGTGGACCCGGTTCACCGGGCTGACCCACCGGCAGGCGGCCGGCGCGCAGCCCGGGGAGGACGCGCCGCCCGGGGGAGACGCCGGTGCGGTCAGCGGCCCTCGGCGTGGTCGCGGCAGCGGTCGGTCTCCGGTCGCGCCTCCAGTCGCTCGTCGTCGACCTCGCGACCACACACCGTGCAGCGGCCGTAGCCACCGCTGTCGAGCCGTCCGAGCGCCGCCTCGACGCGCACACGTTGCTCACGCAGCGTGCTCTCGACGAGGTCGGCCTCCATCGTCTCGGTCGCGCGGGACGCCTGGTCGGCCGCGTCGACGGCACGCCGGTCGGCCTCGTCGGGCCGCAACGGGCCACCCTGGCGATGGGCGGCGGCGTCGGCGTCGATCCGTTCGAGCTCGGCGGTCAGCGCGGCGCGGGCACGGGCGTCGTCCATGTGGTCCTCCGGAGGATCGGGGTCGCCCCCTCGCGGACGAGCCGGACCGTGGAGGCCGGCCCTGCGGGGACGAACGCGCACGTACCCGGGATGCGCGCGACGAAACCGGCCGCGGGCTAGCCCTGCGCCGCGACGGCCTCGGGGCGCTCGACGGGGCTCTCGACGTCGGCGCCGGCCGTGGTGGCCCGGTCGTCGTCGCCGCGGCGGACGCGGGGTGGCGAGCCGGGCCGGGTGCCGGGGGAGGCGGGACGCCACAGCCGCAGGTCGCAGTTGTCGATGCTCACGTGTCGATCTCCTCGCTGGACCGGGCGTCGTCCCCGATCACCGACGATCGGATACCCGCAGTGATCGGCACGCAACCCCGTCACGCCCACGATCCGGTGTGCGGGCGCCGTCGTGCGGTCAGGGGCCGGCCGGGCACGGTGGCCGCCCTGCGCCACGACGGTTGAGACCGCGCGTGACGGGAACCCTTCCGAGTCAGACCGACGAGAACCCCGGGAGGGCGACCGATGACCTCGACGCGACGCCACCGCGACGACCGCGACGACGCCGACTCCGACGACGTGCAGGGGCAGCCGAACCCGCGTGAGGTGTTCGTCCGGCTGCTGCTCGACACCGTGCGCGACGACCCGTACCCGAGCGGGACCCAACTCGACATGATCGAGGAGTCGATCCCCGCGGAGCTGGTTCCCGAGTACGTCCAGCTCCTCGCGGACAAGTCGCGGGAGGGCTGCTTCCCGAGCACCGACGTGCTGCGTCGCATGCAGCGCATGTCGTCGGCCGGCGGTGCCACGCCCCGCTGCTGACCCGGCCCTCGCCCCTGGACCACCGGGGCCGTTGCTGCCTACCATCGGGGCGGGCTACAGCCTGCTGCCTCGCCGACCGGCCCAGGGAGCGCACATGGCTGACCGAGGACGCCCGTGACGACGGTGGGGACGTGAGGGCGGTCGTGACGTGGAGGCGGTGATCACGTGATGGCTGCCGTGCATGTGAAGGCACCTGCACACATCGACCCGCACGTCATCGAGGCCGAACTGGCGCGCGCGGTGAACGGCGACCGCAAGCACGCGATGACCGCGGAGGTCGCGTTCGCCCGCGACGTCATCACACCGCCACGCCGCGACCCGTTCCGGCGGCACGGGTTCGTCGCGATCCTGACCTTCGGGGACGGCGACCGGCCCCGGCGCCCGGCCCGCCGGGTGCGCAAGATCGTGCGCCGGGCCCTGCGCAAGCGCTTCGGGACGGACATGTCGGCCCAGGTCAGGACGGAGCTGACGACCGCCGAGATCGCCGCGTACTGGTGCAGCGTGCGCGGTGCGCCCCACCGCTCAGCCTGAGCGCCTGCCCGGCCGCGTCGCCCAGGGGCCGCGGGCCCGACCGTGTCGTGTCCAGGCCTGTCCGACCGTGGCGTCTTCGGGCCGGGCGGGCGGCCGGGGGTGTCCGAGGAATTCCCGAATGCCCGCGGGCCGCCACCCGCGGGCACCTCGTCCCCCGGACGGCGGTGCGCGGAAGCCGCCGGATGATCCGTTCACTGCGGCGGGCGGGCGAAATCGACGAATTCACGCCCGGAACGGGTAGCGCGCCACCCGGCTCGGGTAATTGGCGTCCGTCGCCCCACCGCAACGGGCGTGGGGCGCGGCGGAGGGGTGGACGCATGCGGCCGACGACGGCTCTGGAGTTCGACGCTGAACGGCACGTCTCGACGAACGGTCACCGGCCGCCGGACGCCGAGCGGCGGGCCGCCGCCCTCGCCGATCTGAAGGACAGCCTGAAGGAGCTCCTGCGCTCCGCACTGCGCGCGACGACGGGCCTCGTGCTGGACCAGGTGGAGGGCCTCGCCGGCATGTTCGACAGGATGGCGGCCGCAGGTGGGCTCGCCGCCGGCGGCCTCCTCGGCGGCCTACGTGCAGGAATGCAGGGCGGGAACCCGGTCTGGGGCGCGTTCAAGGGCGCGGTGGGGGCCCTGAGCCCGGGTATGCGCGCCGCACTCGTCGCGATCCTGCTGCTCGCGATCCTCCTCCTGCCGATCACGGTGGTGCTCCTGCTCGTCGCCCTCATCGTCCTGGTGATCGTCGCCGCGACGAAGGCGTCGTCGTGACGGGGCCCGGCCACCGGCGCGGACCCACCGACGGGGCCGGAGGTCCTGGCCCGGACGCGGTGGCGATCCGGATGCGCGGTGGAGATCCGTTGCACCGCATCTCGATCATCAGCTCCCGATGCGGCGTTCGGGGACCTCTCACCCGGTTGATACACGATCACCTCCGTGGAATGGGTCGGTGGCCTCCGCCGAACGGCGCAAATATCGTCGAGGACCGCCCCGAAGGTGTGCGTTCCGAGTGCTCCGGGTAATTGGATGCGACCCTGGTTCGCCCCCCTTGCGGTGTCGAATTCGATCACGAATTCGTCGTCGCGAACTCCCGGCGCGGACCACAGAGAAGGAGGAACGATGAAATGCGGCGCACGCGTCGCTCTCGGGGTGGCCGGTGGCTACTTCCTGGGCCGAACGAAGAAGATGAAGCTCGCCCTGATGCTCGGGGGGATGGCAGCGGGACGCCGCGCAGGCGGCCCGGGTGAGCTCCTCGCCCAGGGCAGCAAGCTGCTCGGCAAGTCGCCCGAGCTGGCGGCGCTGAGCGACCAGGTCCGCGGCCGGTTGCTCGACGCCGGCAAGGGCGCCGCGATGGCTGTCGCGGCCCGGCAGGTCACCGCGTTGACCGACAAGGTGGGCAAGCGGGTCGAGGCGTTGGGTGACGTCGGGTCCGGCGCGAAGGACGCGGGTACGGACGCCGCCTCGTCGGCCCGGGACACGGCTTCGGGGGCCGGCGGCAAGGTCTCCGACACGGTGCGGGGCCGCGGCCGGTCCGGCGACGACGACCGTGACGACGAACCCCAGGACATCGCAGACGAGGACCGTGGCGACGACCGTGACGACGGTGCTGTCGACGACCGGGCCGACGAACCGGACGACGCATCGGACAACGGCGTCGACGACCTGGAGAGCGACTCCGACGGGGCGGCCACCTCGGACGAGGCCGAGGAGCGTCCGGCTGCGCGCCGCCGCACCGCCAAGGCCACCGGCGGCGCCCGTCGCAGCGCCGCCGCCGGCAAGCGGGGCGCCGAGGAGACCGCCACGCGTGCGACACGGTCCGGCACGGCGTCGCGGACGTCGGGCGCCGCCGCCAAGACCACCCGGACCGCGGCGAAGACCGCCGGTGGCGCCGCCAAGACGACCCGGACCGCGGCGAAGTCGGCGTCGAGCGCAGCGGGCAAGAGCACCGGGCGGCGGAGGACGAGCAATGCCTGACACCAAACTCACCGACGCCCTGCCCACGGACGCGCTCAAGGAGTCCGGCCAGCGCCTGCTGACGCTGCTGGTCCAGCGCGCCGCCGAAGCGGCGACCGACCGCGTCAGCGGTCTGACCGACCGGCTGGACGGCGTCACCGAGAACGGCGGCACCGGCGTCCGCAAGGCGCTGAGCGGCCGCGGGTCCGACGACGACGACGACGATGACGGCCGCGACGACGACCGCGACGGGGACGGCGACGACGACTCGGACAAGGATTCCGGCGGCGGGTTCTTCGCCGGTCTCAAGGACAAGGTGTCCGGCCTGTTCGGCGGCGGTTCCGGCGGTGGTGGCGGCTCCGGCAGCGGCAAGAAGCTGAAGGTCACCAACATCGTCGAGGAGATCGACGTGGGCCTGCCGCTGCGCACCACCTACAACCTGTGGACGCAGCTGTCGGACTTCCCCAGCTTCATGAAGAAGGTGGAGAGCGTCGAGCAGGTCTCCGACGAGAAGACCCAGTGGAAGGCGCAGATCTTCCTGTCCCACCGCGAGTGGGAGGCGACGACCCTCGAACAGGTTCCCGACTCCCACATCGTGTGGCGGTCCAAGGGCGCGAAGGGGCACGTCGACGGCGCCGTCGCGTTCACCGAGATCGGCCCGAACATGACGCGGATCCTGCTGGTGCTGGAGTACTGGCCGCAGGGCCTGTTCGAGCGCACCGGCAACATCTGGCGCGCCCAGGGCCGTCGGGCCCGGCTGGAGTTCAAGCACTTCCGCCGCCACGCCATGGCGTCGGCGCTGCTGCGTCAGGACGAGATCGAGGGCTGGCGCGGCGAGATCCGCGACAGCGAGGTCGTCAAGACGCACGAGGAGGCGCTCGAGGAGGAGGGTCGGGCCGACGAGGACTCCGATACCGACGAGCGTGACACCGAGGCGCCCGACGACGAGTACGCCGACGACGAGTACGCCGACGACGCGGAGGACTCCGAGGACGACGAGCTCGACGGGGCGGACGACGAGTACGACGACGACTACGAGGACGAGGCCGAGGCCGACTCCGACGACGTCGCCGACGACCCGGAGGGCGCCGACGCCGAGTACGCCGACGACGACGTCGCCGACGACGCCGAGTACGACGAGGACGCCGACGACGAGTACTCCGACGACGGAGCACGCGATGCGGCCGACGACGATGCGCCCGACGACGACTACGACGAGGTCGCCGACGCCGACGCCGAGGCCGAAGAGGGTGCCGACGACGAGGCGGACGAGCCCGCCGACGAGCCCCCGGCCCGTCGACGCAACGCGCGCCGCCGGCCCGCGACAGCCGGAAGGAGCCGATGAATGACGGTCGCGACTCAGCCCGCAGGCGGCGGTTACGTCGACCGCGGCGGTGGCGGTGGATCCAGCGGATTGGCCGACGTCGTCGAGCTGATCCTCGACAAGGGACTGGTCATCGACGTGTTCGTCCGGGTGTCCCTGGTCGGGATCGAGATCCTCACCATCGACGCGCGGATCGTCGTGGCCAGCGTCGACACCTTCCTGCGGTTCGCGGAGGCCACCAACCGGCTCGACCTCTACGGCGAGGGCAAAGGCGGTAAGGACCTCACCCAGCTGACGCAGGGGATGATGGAGGGCGGCGCCAAGGGCAAGACCTCCGGTGTCCTGGACGCGGCCGTGGACAAGGTCGAGGAGGTGCTCGGCGGCAACCGCAGCGACGACCGCGAGGACGAGGACGAGCCGGTCCGCAGGCGGCCGCGGCAGCGTGCCCGGGAGCGTGAACGGTGACGGCCACCTACGTGTACGGCCTCGTGGCCGCGGGCACCGACCTCCCGGACGGTCTCGTCGGTCTGGGCCCGTCGGGGGAGGTGCGCACGGTCGAGCACGACGGCGTCGCCGCGATCGTCGGCGACGTGCCCGTGGACCGGCCTCTCGGCACCCGCGACGACCTGCTGGCCCACGAGGCCGTCGTCGACCGGGTCGCCGCGTCGACGACCGTGCTGCCCATGCGGTTCCCGGCCGTCGTGGAGGACGACCAGGTCGTCGACGAGCTGCTCGTCCCGCACCGTGACCGGTTCCTGAGAGCCCTGGACGCCCTCGACGGGTTCGTCCAGTACTCGCTGAAGGGTCGCTACGTGCAGGAGGTCCTGCTGCAGGAGATCGTCGACGAGGAACCGGCGGTCGCCGACCTGCAGGAACGCATCCGCGGCGTGTCCGAGGACGCCTCCTACTACGACCGGGTCAAGCTGGGCGAGATCGTCGCAAGGGCGATGGAACAGCGTCGCGACGTCGACGCCCGCGACATCCTCGACCGCATCGGCCCGTTCGCCGAGCAGGTCTCGAGCACCACCCCGAGCCAACCCGACGACGTCGTCGACGCCGCGTTCCTGGTGGCGCGGGACGCGGCGGAGGAGTTCGAGCGTGAGGTGGAGGAACTGGGCGGCGACACGCACGAATGGTTGCGGTTGCGGCTGCTCGGGCCGCTCGCACCGTACGACTTCGTGCCGGCGGAGGACTGATTCGTCGTGGGAGTGGTATCCGGTCTGCTGGGCCTTCCCCTTGCCCCTCTCCGTGGGGTCCTGTGGCTGGCCCAGCAGATCCAGGAGCAGGCGGAGGGGCAGTACTACGACCCGGCCCGCATCCGGGCCGAGCTCGACGCCGTCGACGAGGCCCGCCGCAGCGGCTCGCTCTCCGAGGAGGAGTGCGTCGAGCGCGAGAACGAGCTGTTGCAACGACTGATGGTCCGCCGGACCTGACCGGTGGGACGTGACGAGAGGGGGACGGCCGCAGATGACTGACGACGACCGCCCCCGCCGTCGGCCCAGCAACGGCCGGCGCCCCCGCCGGCGGGACACCGAGGGCGACGAGATCGAGGGTGGCGACACCGAGGGCGACGACATCGAGGGTGACGACACCAAGGGTGACGAGACCGAGGGTGACGACACCGGGCGGGAGGACGCCGGCGACACCGGCGAGTCGGCCGCTGCCGAGGACGTGGACCCCGAGGAGGTCGATCCCGAGGAGGTCGATCCCGAGGACGTCGATCCCGAGGACGTCGATCCCGAGGACGTCGATCCCGAGGACGTCGATCCCGAGGACGTCGATCCCGGAGACGCCGAACACGAGGAGCTTGATGGGACCGACGCCGACGGCGAGGCAGCGGACGAACCGGCACGACGTGGCGAGGACCGCCGTCCCCGCACCGCCCGCCGCTCGGGTCGCACCACCCCGGAGCCCGCCGAGCCGAGGTCGTCGCGGCGGCCGGCCCCCGCGCGCACGTCGGCCGGACAGAAGTCGGCCGGACAGAAATCGGCCGGCCGGAAGTCGGAGGCCTCGGGACGGAAGTCTTCGGGCAGTGGGTCGGCACCCCGCCGCGGCAGCAGTGGGCTGCTCCCCGCCGCCGCGGCCCGCCGCGCCGCCGAACAGATCGTCGCCCTCACCGGGCGCGAGCTGGAGAGCGTCGTCTCGGTCGAACGCGACCGCGACGACGGCAGCTGGCGGATCGGGATCGAGGTCGTCGAGACCCGGCGCATCCCCGACTCGGCCGACATCCTCGCGATGTTCGAGGTCCACGTCGACGAGCACGGCGAGCTGGCGGAGTTCCGTCGTGTCGGCCGGTACAGCCGCGGCCGGGTCCAGCAGGGAGGAGGACGATGACCAGCGGTGACATCCCGATGCCGGGACGCGTCGCCAGACCGGCCGGGCACAGGATCGAGTCGACGAACCTGGCCGACATCCTCGAGCGCGTCCTCGACAAGGGGATCGTCATCGCCGGGGACATCCGGGTGAACCTGCTCGACATCGAGCTGTTGACGATCAAGATCAGGCTGCTGGTGGCGTCGGTGGACAAGGCGCGCGAGATGGGGATCGACTGGTGGGAGCACGATCCCAGCCTCAGCTCCGGCGAGCGTGACGTGCACGAGGAGAACCGCAGGCTGCGCCAACGCATCGGCGAGCTGGAAGCCGACCGCACGGCGCCGCTCGACGAAGCACCCCCGCGGGCGCGGGCGGCGAAGCGGCGCGCGCAGCCGGAGTCCGACGGATGAGCCTGGTGTGGGTCTACGCCGTCCAGGACTCCGGAGCCGGTGACCCGCCGGAGGTGTCCGGTGTGGACGGGGAGCGGCCGCGGCTCGTCGTCGCGGAGCGGCTCGGCGCGGTGGTGGGTACCGTCGCCGACGAGAGGTTCGACGAGGCCGGGTTGGCCGCCGCGATGGCAGACCTCGGGCGGGTCGAGATGCTCGTGCGCGCACACCACCGTGTCGTCGCCGCGACGGCGCAGGACCGGACGGTGGCGCCGGTCCGGCTGGCGACCGTGTTCCGCGACGACGACGCCGTCGTCGTCATGCTGCGGGAGCGCCGCGACGCCTTCCACGGTGTGCTGGACCGGGTCCGTGACCGTCGGGAGTGGGGTGTGAAGGTCTACGTCGACACCGCGGCCGCCGTGCCGGACACGGCCCCGGAGCCGGGCCCGGCGGCCGCCGCGGACCGGCCGGGAACCTCGTACCTGTTGCGCCGCCGGGCCGATCGCGACCGGGGTGCGGCCGCGCGCGGACGTGCACGGGCCGTCGCGGACCGGGTCGCCGGGGTCGCCGGAGAGCACGCGGCGGAGGTCCGCCGGTTCGCGCCGCAGGACGCGCGGTTGTCGGGCCGCGCCGAGGAGATGGTCCTCAACGCGACCTTCCTCGTCGACCGCGCGGGGGAGCAGGACTTCCGGGACGCGGTGTCGAGTGCGGGCACGGGCGTGATCGTCGAGGTCACGGGGCCGTGGCCGCCGTTCTCCTTCGCCGACGAGGGTGGATCGTGAGCGGGCCGGTGTCGCTGTCGCACCCCGACGACGAGCTGAGCCTGGTCGACCTGCTCGACCGGCTGCTCGCCGGTGGGGTGGTGCTGAGCGGCGAGATCACGATCTCCCTCGCGGAGGTCGACCTGGTGCACGTGTCGTTGCGGGCGCTGATCAGTTCGGTGTCGACGCTGCGGCAGGGCGGGCCGGGGGGACCCGGTGCCTGAGCTGCCCACCAGGGTCGACGCCCAGCCCGACACCGTCGCCCGTGACCTCGGTCGGCTCGTGCTCACGATCGTCGAGCTGCTGCGTCAGCTCATGGAGCGGCAGGCGCTGCGCCGGGTCGACGCCGGCGACCTGCCCGAGGAGAAGATCGAAGCGCTGGGCGTCGGCCTCATGCGGCTGGAGGAGGCGATGGTGGAGCTGCGCGAGCACTTCGGGCTGGAGCCGGGCGACCTGGACATCGACCTCGGCCCGCTCGGCAGCCTGCTCGGGCCGGAGGCGGGGCAGCACCGCTGACCGCTGCCGGTGGCGACCTGGAAAAGGACCGGATTCCCGCGGAGCAATTGTCGACGACCGGCGGCACCCGGTCGGTCGCCCCACCGTGACATTTCCGCGCCGGGTACCCGGCGATCGGGCGGGCGAACACGGAAACCGGACCGGCACGCAATTGCGATGGCCGCGGCGGGTCGGCCCGACGAGGTGCGTCGGGCCGCCTTTGCCGCGATCCGTCCCCGTTCAGGCGCCCGGGTGGTCGGGGGTGCCGCCGCCGGAGTGCAGGCGGGCGAGCATCTCGGTGACAGCCTTGTCGCCGGCGTCGGTGAGCTGCTGGTCGGCGTAGATTCCCGACGCGGTCTCGACGCGGTCCCGGTCGGTCCCGGGGTCGGCGATCACCGCGTCCGGCGCCGTCCGTGGATCGGCGACGAGCTCTGTGACGGCGGCCCGCACGTCGTCGAGGGAATGCTGCTCCTCGAATGCGATGTCGGAGAGGCGACGGCCCATCGTGGCGACCTCCAATGATTTCCGGCGACGATTCCGTCACCTCGTGTCGTCGTGACAGCCGGCCGACTGTAGAATACCGCGTCCATTTCCGCGCGGCACGCAGAAGATTCCGGGGAATGGTCCGGAACGCGTCGCCGCACGCGCCGCCCGGCACGGGTCGCCTCACGGCGGCACCCCCCAGCGGTCGGGCAGACCGTCCGACGGACGTCGGCGTCGAGGGCCACCCGGGTCGGTGCCACGGCCGGCCTCGGTGAGCAGGGTGCGGACGGTCGTCGACCGGCGGCTCGTGCCAGGGCTGTCCGCTCGCCGCGGGTTCGGACTCCGGAGGGTTGAACCGTCCCGATCGTGGGAACGGACCCCCTGCGGGCGCCCGCGCGAGCGGCACCCGCCCGTACGAGGTAAAGAAAGCTGCCTCCCTTCACCCCACGTAGGGACGTTGCCTGTGCCCACGAGCGCTGCCGCGGCCATGTCCGACCAGAGTGCGACCCCGTCGAGGGGCGACCTCGGTCCGAGCGAGTACGCCGACCAGATGCCCCTGCTGCACCGCTTCGCGGCGCTGCCCGCGGGGGATCCCGAACGCGCCGAGCTGCGGTCGCAGCTCGTCATGACCTTTCTGCCGGTGGTCCACCATCTCGCGCGCCGCCACGGCACCGGCCTCGTCGGGCACGACGACCTGGTGCAGACCGGGACCGTCGCACTGCTCTCGGCGATCGACCGGTGGGATCCGGCGCGCGCACAGGGGGAGTTCCTCGGCTACCTGATCCCCTGTGTGCGCGGGGAGATGCTGCGCTACTTCCGCGACCGGACGTGGTCGATGCGGGTCCCGCGCCGGCTGAAGGACCTCGGTGTGGCGATCGGGAAGGCGACGGGCCCGCTGACCCAGGAGCTGGGCCGCGCGCCGCGGCCCAGCGAGCTCGCCGCACGCCTCGACGTGGACCGCGAGGAGGTCATCGAGGCGCTCGCGGCCCGGTCGGAGCGCTACGCGGCACCCCTGTTCCCCGTTGACGACGACTCCGACGGCGGCACCACGACCGAGACGATCGGTGCCGTCGAGGAGGCCTACAGCCGTGTCGAGTACCGCGAGGCGCTGCGGCCGCTGATCGCGGGCCTCCCGGAGCGGGAGCGCCGGATCCTGTTGCTGCGGTTCTTCGGCGACCGGTCGCAGTCCCAGATCGCCGAGGCGATCGGGGTCTCCCAGATGCACGTCTCACGGCTGCTGAGCCGGACGCTGCAGCAGCTGCGGGAGGGGCTGACCGCCGATCCGGGCGACGCCCGACCCCGCGCCACCCACCGGGCGGGGTGACGGCGCCGAGGGTCAGGCCGGCCCCCCGGCGGGCTCCGGCGACCCGGAGCCGGCGCCGGAGTCGGGTGGGCCCTCGTCACTGCCGCCAGGCTCGTCGTCGGTCCGTTCGTCGTCCGGCTGCAGCGCATCGGGCTCGTCGAGAGGATGGATGTCGCTCGGGCCCGTGTCCCCGTCCTCACTCATGCCGGGGCCTACCGCGCCACCGCGCCGGTAAACCCGAGGCAGGCCCGCGCGGTTGTGCCGCTCCGGCTCGGGGTAGTGCCCTCTCGTCCCGCCGGGCCCGGTCACGGCCCGGCCCCGTCGTCGTGCCGCCCGGCAGGGGTGGTGTGAGGAGACCTGCCCGTTGACCCTCTCACCGCCCGGCGTCCGCAGCCGACTGCTCGACGCCGCACCGCCCGATCCACTGCGGTCGCCGCCCGGTGCGACCTCCGCCGTCCCCGAGCTGCGGGCGCTCATCGCGGCCGGCGGGGCCGACCTCCCGCTGCCCGCCCACGGCGCCACGGCCCACCGGTGGGCGGGCCTGGCGCGGTGGGGCCGGACGGACCTGTCGTTCGCCCGGCTCGCCGAGGGCCATGCCGACGCCGTCGGGATCCTGGCCGAGGCCGGCCGCGCTCCCGACCCGGCGGCCGGATACGGGGTGTGGGCGGCACGCTCCGGTGGCACCGGCGCCGTGCTCGTCGGCGGTCCCGGGGCGTGGCGGCTGTGCGGCAGGGTGCGGTTCTGCTCGGGCGCCCACGACCTGGACCGCGCTCTGGTCGTGGCGCTGACCGCCGCCGGCAGCCGCGTCGCCGACGTGCGGCTGCGCCGTCCCGGGGTGCGGCCGGTCGAGGGGACGTGGGAGACGGTCGGCATGGCCCGCAGCGACAGCGCCGACGTCGAGTTCGCCGACGTGCCCGTCGCCGACGACGACCTGCTCGGCGGCGCCGGCTGGTACACCGCGCGCGCCGGGTTCTGGCACGGTGGCGCGGGCGTCGCAGCCGTCTGGCTGGGCGGCGCGGCCGGTGTCGTCGACGACCTGCGAGCGGGACTCGCCGACACCGAGCCGGACCCGCACCGGCTCGCCCTGCTCGGCGAGCTCCACGCCGGTGTCGCGGCGGCGGAGGCGCTGCTCGTCACCACTGCCGCGACCATCGACGACGCCCCCGCCGACCCGCACCGCGACGCCGTCCTCACCGTGCGCGCCGCCGTGGAGTCGGTGTGTCGCCGCGTGCTCGACGTGGCGCCCCGCCTCGCCGGGGTGGCTGCCCTGACCCGTGGCGGCCCGCTCGCCGGCAGACTCGCCGACCTCGGCGTCTACGTGCGCCAACACCACGGCGAACGCGACCTCGCCGCGCTGGGTGCCGCCGTCCTGGACGGTGCGCGGTGACCGCGCGGACCGTCGTGTCGCCCGCGGTGTGGGCCGCGGCGATCGCGGCGCACGACCTCCCCGCGATGGCCCTCGGCGGGGGCCCGCTCGTCGTGGTCGTCGCCCATCCCGACGACGAGACGCTCGGGGCCGGCGGCTACCTCGCCGCGGCACACGCGGCCGGCACGGACGTGCGCCTCGTCGTGGCCACCGACGGCGAGGCCGCGTTCCCGGGCCTCGACGCCGACGGTCGGGCCGCGCTGGCCCGGGCCCGCCGCGCGGAGCTGCACGACGCGCTGCGCGCGCTGGGCCTGCGCGAGGTCGACGTCACCTGGCTGGGGCTGCCGGACTCCGGGCTCGCGGACCGGCGCGACGAGCTCGCCGACGCCGTCGGCCCCCTGCTCGACGGCGCCGCGACCGCACTCGCGCCGTGGGCCGAGGACCCGCACCCCGACCACGCCGCGGTGGGCGCCGCCGTGTCCGCCGCCGCCCCCGCCACGACGGCGTGCTGGGCGTTCCCGGTCTGGGCGTGCGTGTGGGGGACACCCGACGAGGTGGCCGTGCCGTGGGAACGTGCGGCACGCCACGATCTCGACGCCGGGGCTGCCGGGCGCAAACGCGCGGCCGTGGCCGCCTTCACCACCCAGGTCGGCGCCGCACCCGACGGCGGGCCGCCCGTCCTGCCGCCGGACGTGCTGGCGCACTTCGCCTCCGGCGCCGAGCTGTTCCTGCGGGCGCCGCGGCGGGCCGGTGCCCCGGCCACCCGGTTCGCCGACCTCTACGCGACCGGCGACGGCGACCCGTGGGACACCCGGACCAGCTGGTACGAACGGCGCAAACGCGCGGTGACGCTCGCGTGCCTGCCCCGGGAGCGCTACCGGTCGGCGGCCGAACCCGGGTGCGGGACCGGTGAGCTCACCCGCGAGCTGGCCCGCCGCTGCGACGCCGTGCACGCGTCGGACTTCGCCCCGGCCGCAGTTGCCGCGACCCGCGCGGCCGTGGCCGGCGCGGGCCACGTCCGCGTGTCCGGGGCGGCGCTGCCGGACGCGGCCGCGTTGCCGCCGGGAATCGACCTCGCCGTCCTGTCGGAGGTCCTCTACTACCTGTCGGCACCCGATCTCGACGCGACGCTGGACCGGCTCGCCGACGCGGTCGTCCCCGGCGGCGACGTGCTCGTCGTGCACTGGCAGGGCTGGCCGGAGGAGGCGCCGCACGACGCACGGGCGGTCCGGGCACGGTTCGACGGCGACGACCGGTTCACACCGGTCGTGGAGCACGTCGACGACGGTTTCGTCCTGCACGTGCACCGCCGCCGGTGAGCCGCGCACACCTGCCGGTGCGGGCCGTCGCCGTCGTCGTACCCGCCCATGACGAGCAGGACCTGATCGGGCCGTGCCTCGACGCCCTCGCCGTCTCGGTCGACGCCGCGCCCCGCGGCCTCGTGGTGGTCGTGTCGGTCGTCCTCGACCGCTGCACCGACGCGACCGCCGAGGTCGTCCGCGACACCGTCCGGCGACGCTTCCGCCCCGGGAGGGTCGCCACCGTGGTCAACGGAGCCCCGCGCACGGTCGGCGAGCTGCGCACCCTCGGGCTGCACGACGGGCTGCGCCGCGTCGGGGACGTCCCCGGCGACCAGGTGTGGCTGCTGTCCACCGACGCCGACACCCGCGTCCCGCCGACGTGGGTCCGCGACCATCTGCGCTACGCCGACGGCGGAGCGGACGCGGTGGTCGGGGTCGTCGACCTCGACGGGTTCCACGCGCTGCCCACCGACGTGCAGTGCCGCTACACCGCGCTCGTCGACGCCGGGACGACCGCGGACACCCACACCCACGCCTACGCGGCGAACCTCGGGGTGCGCGCCGACGCGTTCGTCGCCGCGGGCGGGTTCCCCGTCGTCGCGGCGGGGGAGGAGCACGCGCTGCTCGCGGGGTTGCGGGCCGCGGGCAGGCCGATCACGACCCCCCTCGACCTGTGCGTGCACACCAGCGCCCGGACCCGCGGCCGCGCCGCGGGCGGGCTGGCCGACCTGCTGCGCGACCTCGCCGGCGCCGAGCCCGGGTGATCACCCCACGCGACGCCGACGGCCGGGCGACGGTCGTGACCGTCCGCACGACCCGTGGCGGCCCGGCCCGGCATGGCCCGGCACGGCAGGGCACGGGCGGGGCGGTGGTCCCGGCACAGAAACGGGCGGGCGCCGCGATCGCGACGCCCGCCCGGGACCGGTGGCCGACCGGCATCAGGCCTTCTGCGCGGCGTCCTTCTCCGTGTCGGCCGCCTCGGTGCTCAGCCGCCCGTCCGAGGACTCGAGGTGCGCGCGGACGAACCACTGGTACTGCTCGAGCTCGCCGGCCTGCGCGATCATCATGTCCTGGGTGACCAGGTCGAGCTTGTCGGTCGCGTCGATCGCGGACCGGTGGTCCCCGATCACGCCGGTGTAGACCAGATCGAGCGCACCGAGGTGGGCGATCGCGTCGGCACGACCGATCGAGTAGTCGTCCCAGCTCCGCTGCTCGACCAGCTCACCCGGCGTCCCGACCGGCGAGCCACCGAGGGTGGCGATGCGCTCGGCGACGTCGTCCACCATCGCCCGCACCCCGTCGACCTGCGGGTCCAGCATGGTGTGGACGGCGATGAAGTGCGGCCCGGTCACGTTCCAGTGAACGTGCTTGAGCGTGAGCGCGAGGTCGTTGAGCGCGTTGAGCCGACCCTGCAGCAGGGTGATCACGTTGCCGGCGGACTCGGCGTCCAGACCGGGCACGGTGTAGTGGACGCGGGCGTTGTGGGTCATGGTTCCTCTCTCCCGAGTTTCTGTCGGTGTGTACGGATGCGATGTGTACGGACGCGGGGCTGTACGGATGTGCGGTGTACGGATGCGGGGCCGCGATCACGTCTGGCGATGGCGTGCCCCGGGGAGCGCGGGGCGAAACGTGATCGGTCCGGTGGTTCGTCGGGCCACGGTGGGGTAGTGGCTGCGCATGCGACTTCTCCGGATGGGCCCGCGACCGGTGCCGCGGGAGCCCCGGCACCGGGCACCGCGGGCCCTCTCGACCTGCCCGGATGTCCGGTGAGCACCCACGACGGCGCCGCCGTGGACGCCGCGGGGACCGGGGCCGACCCTGCGGCGGTGTCGGCGCCCGGCCGGGTACCGGCGCCGGCGATGCTGGTCCGGGCCCTGGCCATCGGGCTCGCCACCGGTGCCCGCAGCATGTCCGCGGCCGCCGCGCTCGTCGTGACGGCCGTGCCGACGGACCCGGCACCGCTGCACCGGGCCGTGTCGACCCCGGCGAGGGTCGCGGCCTGCGCCGCTGCGGCGGGCGAGCTCGTCGTCGACAAGCTGCCCGCCGCCCCACCGCGCAGCGACCCGCCCGCCCTGGTGGCCCGGCTGCTCCTGGCGCCGGTCGCCGCGGTCGCCGCCGACCGCCGTGACGGCGCCGGCCCCGACCGCTGGACCGCGGTGAACGCGCTGGTGGCGACGGCGGCGGCCGGGGCGGCGGCCGTCGGCGGGGTCCGCCTGCGGGCCGCACTGGCGCGCCGCTTCGGCACCGACCTGCCCGGTGCGCTCGCGGAGGACGCGCTGGCCGTGGCCTCGGCCTGGGTGGGCAGTCGCCGCGCACCCGGGCCGCGAGCCACCCCCGGCGCCTGACCGGCCTGCGCGACCGGCACCGAGCACCCACGCCACGTACCCGCCGGGCATCGGTCCCGTCCAGGTGTGATCGCGGTGTCCGACGTCGAGGTGTGATCCGGCGACAGCGGGGTAGACCGACCAGCGACCCACCCACCCCACGACACGGAGGAGCGGCGGCGGGCCCCGAGCACGCGGGCGGTTCCCGGTGCCGGACGGAGATCGTCCTGCACCCCGCCCACGGGCCCGGTCCGCACTCGTCCTGGAGGTCAGCTGTGTTCGACCGGCTCCGATCCCTGTTCGGTAAACCCCGCACCGCCGAGGACGACGTCCGTCCGGACCCGGACGTCGCCCGCACCCGCGAGACCGGCGGGCGCGTCACCGAGGGCGGCGACAGCGCCTCGACCACCGGCGTCGGTCGCTCGGAGGAGTTCGTCGGCCGCACTGCGGGCCAGGACGAGGGCTTCGCGGGAGAGACGGGCGCCGAGGTCCGGCGCGACGGCGCGTCGTGAGCGGCCGGGAGCCGGCCTACGACGCGGTCGTCCTCGACGTCGACGGCACCCTCGTCGACACCAACTACCAGCACGCGCTGGCCTGGTACCGGGCGTTCCGCCGGGTCGGGATCACGCTGCCGGTGTGGCGGCTGCACCGCGCGATCGGCATGGGCGGCGACCAGCTCGTCGCCGCCGTCGCCGGTGACGAGGCCGAACGCGAGCACGGTGACACGCTGCGCGCGGCCTGGGCGGAGGAGTTCGAGCCGATGCTGGGCGAGGTCGCCGCGTTCGACCGGGTGCGGGAGCTGCTGCGTGCCGTCGGCGACCGCGGACCGAAGGTCGTGCTGGCCAGCTCGGGCAAGCCCGACCACGTCGCCGCCTACCTCGACCTGTTCGACGGCCGCGAGCTCGCCGAGGCGTCGACGACGAGCGAGGACGTCGAGCGGACCAAGCCCGAGCCCGACCTGGTGGCGGCCGCCCTCGACCGGGTCGGCGGGGGTGACGCGCTCGTCGTCGGCGACACGGTGTGGGACATGGAGGCGGCCGCCCGGGCGGGGCAGGACTGCGTCGCCGTCCGGACCGGCGGGTTCTCCGCGGCCGAACTGCGTGCCGCCGGGGCCCTGGCGGTCTACGACTCCGTCGGCGACCTGTGCGACGACCTCGACGCGGTGCTGTCCGGGTCCCCGTCGGTGGTGACGGCGCCGTCGGACTCCCCGGCTGCCTCGGTCGCCGGCTGACGTGCGGCGAGCCGCTGCCGCTGCGGCACGACCGTGTAGGCGGGGTCGCGCGCGGTCACCATCCCGGCCTCGAACACGCCGTAGCGGGTGGCGACCGAGCCGGCGTTGAGCAGGAGCGCGGCGACACCGTCGACGACCCGGCTCGCCCGGCCGCCGACGAGCCCACCCGCGATGGCGGCGGCGCCGCCCACGGCCGTCGCGACCCGGGCCGCGCGCAGCACCGATCCGGCCCGGCCGGTGCGGAACGCCTTCGCGGAGAAGCGGTCCCGACGTTCGACGACGGTCGTCGCGGCCAGCTCCAGCGCGGCCCCGGCGACCGCGACCCGCCGCGCGGGTCCCGCGTCCCGGGCGAGCAGCGCGGTCGCGCCGCCTGCCGCCAGCGCGCTGCCCGCGAACAGGAACGGCAGCTCCCGGTGGGCGTCGTGCCATGCGGGAACGGCGGTGTCGGCGAGCAGGACCGCGGTGTAGGTCGTCATCGCCGGCCCCAGCACCCCGGCGCCGACACCGGCGATCCGGCCGAGACCGGGCGCTATCCCGGTGAGCTCGGACGCGGCCGTCGCGCCCGCGAGGGTGCCGAACGGCGCGAGGATCCACGACCCGACCGACAGCGGCGACGTCGGCTTGAGCACGCGCAGCATGTTCAGGAACCGCTCCGGCCGCCCGAGGTCGTGCACGAGGAAACCGACGCTGGCGCTCGCCCCGACCGCCGCGGCGAGGCGGCCGGTGCGGCGCAGCGAGGACCGGCCGGTCGCATCGGCGAGTGCGGCCAGCGACGCCGACACCCCGGCGACCCCGCCCAGGTAGAGGTAGGCGGGCACGTCGGGCACCTTCCACACCGGTGGCTTGAGGATCGGCCGCCCGTAGTACGAGGTGAACTCCGCCTCCGGCACCATCACCCGCTCGCGCCTCGGGCTCATCGCGCACCCCGCCCGCCCGCGAACGCGGCGGCGACCACGCCCGCCACCGTCAGGGCGGCGGCCGCCGCGTGGCGCCACATCGACGGCAGGTCGCGCGTCGTCACCACGGGGTCCGGGGGCAGGCCGTAGACCTCGGGCTCGTCGAGGAGCAGGAAGAACGCGCCGTCGCCGCCCACCCCGTCGTCGGGGTCGTGGCCGTAGAGGCGGGCCTCGCCGACACCCTGGCCGTGCAGGGTCGCGAGGCGTTCGTCGGCCTCGGCGCGCAGCTCGTCGAGCGGGCCGAAACGGATCGACTCCGTCGGGCACGCCGTGGCGCAGGCCGGCATCAGGCCCGCGCCGAGACGGTCCTGGCACATCGTGCACTTGAACGCGCGGCCGTCGCCGGGACGCTGGTCGATCACCCCGTAGGGGCAGGCGGGGATGCAGTAGCCGCAGCCGTTGCAGATGTCCTCCTGCACGAGCACGGTGCCGTGCTCGGTGCGGATCAGTGACCCGGTCGGGCAGACGTCGAGGCAGGCGGCGTGGGTGCAGTGCTTGCACACGTCCGACGACATCAGCCAGCGCACCTCGGTGGCGTCGCCGTCGTCGCCGGGGGGACCGCCCGGCATCCCGAGGTCGACGGTCTGCTCCACGAACGCCACGTGCCGGTAGGTGCTCGCGCCGAGCCGGCCGGTGTTGTCGTAGCTCATCCCGGTGAGGACGTCGTCCTCGGCCGGGAGCGCGTTCCACTCCTTGCACGCCACCTCGCAGGCCTTGCACCCGATGCAGACGGAGGTGTCGGTGAAGAACCCCACCCGCTCGGGATGGTCGACGTAGCCGGCGTCCGACGCGGGGTCGGCCAGCGGGCCCGAGAGCCTGCCCATGTCAGTCCTCCAGGCCGGCGGCACGCCGGCGGTCGGCGAGGAACGCGACGAGCTGCGGGCCGCGCGGGCGTCGCCCGGGGCGGATGTCGCAGGTCGCGGCCTTGGTCTCCATGATGTGGACGTTCGGGTCGAGCACGACGCCCAGCAGCTCGTTGGCGGCGTCGCCGGTGGACAGGCCGTTGGCGCCCCAGTGCCACGGCACCCCGATCTGGTGCACGACCCGGTCGCCGTGGCGCAACGGTTTCGCGCGTTCGGTGACGAGGACGCGGCCCTCGATCGCCGACCGCGCGGTGACGACGTGCGCCCAGCCGCCGTGCTGCAGGCCCCTCTGGGCGGCGAGCGCCGGCGACACCTCCAGGAACATCTCCGGCTGCAGCTCGGTCAGGTGCGGTGTCCAGCGGCTCATGCCGCCCGCGGTGTGGTGCTCGGTGAGGCGGAACGTCGTGAAGACGAACGGGAACACCTCCGAACCCGGGGTCCCCGGCGCCGGGTGCAGCCTGTTGTCGGGCCGGTCGAAGTGCTGCCGGGCCGGGTTGGCCTGCCGGCCGTAGAGCGCGTTGCGCATCGGGGACTCGGCCGGCTCGTAGTGCGTCGGGAGGGGGGCGTCGGCGAGGCCCGCGGGGGCGTGCAGCCAGGCGCGCCCGTCGGCCTGCATCACGAAGGGTTCGGCGCCGCCGATCGCCGCCGCCGACCGGGCGTCGGCGGGGGCCTCGTAGTCGGGCGGGGTGTCGACGGGGAAGTCCGGCACGTCGGCGCCGGTCCACCGCCCGTCCTCGGCGTCCCAGTGGATCAGCGCCTTGCGCGCACTCCACGGCTTCCCGTCGGGATCGGCCGAGGCCCGGTTGTAGAGGACGCGCCGGTTCATCGGCCACGCCCAGCCCCATTCGGCGGCGACGAGGTCCTGCTCGCCGCCGGGCCGCCGCCGGGCGCTGCGGTTGACGCCGCCGGCGTAGACGCCGCAGTAGATCCAGCAGCCGCAGCTCGTCGAGCCGTCGTTGCGCAGCGCGGTGTAGCCCGGCAACGGGTTGCCGTCGGCATCGGCGCCGTTGATCTCGCGCAGGACGGCGTCGGCGCTCGGCTCGCCGGTGTCGTCGACCGGGTAGTCCCAGGTCAGGTCCTGCAGCGGGCGGTCGCGCGGATCGGCGGAGCCGGCCAGGCGCTGCTTGAGCCGCCGGCCGAGCTCGTAGTAGAACCACAGGTCGCTGCGGCAGTCCCCGGGCGGCTCGACGGCCTTGTGGTGCCACTGCAGCAGCCGCTGGGTGTTGGTGAACGTGCCGTCCTTCTCGGTGTGGGCGGCCGCGGGGAGGAAGAACACCTCGGTCGCGATGTCCTCGGTGCGCATCTCGCCCGTCTCGATGTCCGGGCCGTCCTTCCAGAACGTGGCCGTCTCGATCATGTTCAGGTCGCGCACGACGAGCCATTCGAGGTTCGCGAGCCCGGCCCGCTGCTGGCGCGCGTTCGCGGTGCCGACGGCCGGGTTCTCCCCGACCACGAAGTAGCCGGGCACCTTCCCGTCGATCTGGTCCATGACGGTGTGGAAGGAGGAGTGGTCGCCGGTGAGGCGGGGCAGGTGGTCGAAGCACCAGTCGTTGTCGGCCGTCGCGGCGTCGCCGAACCACGCCTTGAGCAGGCTGACGGTGTAGGCGTCCATGTCGCCCCAGAAACCCTTGGTGGCCGAGTTCGACTCGATGAACGTCGCCAGGTCCTCGTCACGGTGCGCGTTGGGCATCGGGATGTAGCCGGGGAGCAGGTCGAACAGCGTCGGGATGTCGGTGGAGCCCTGGATGCTCGCGTGCCCGCGCAGCGCCAGGATCCCGCCGCCGGGACGGCCGATGTTGCCCAGCAACGACTGCAGCACCGCCGCGGCGCGGATGTACTGCACGCCGACGGTGTGGTGGGTCCAGCCCACGGCGTAGCAGAACGCGCTGGTGCGGTCGCGGCCCGAGTTGTTCACGAGCGCCTCGGCCACCCGCCGGAACGTCTGCGGCGGGATGCCGCAGACCTCGTGGACCATCTCCGGGGTGTAGCGGGAGTAGTGGCGGCGCAGCACCTGCAGCACGCAACGCGGGTCGGTCATGGTGTCGTCGCGTCCGGGGTGGGTGTGGACGGGGGACCCGCCGGACCCGGCGATCTGCCCGCGTTCGTGCTCGTGGGCCTGCTCGTCGCCGTGCCCGTCCCGGTCGTCGTCCAGCCCGAGGTCGCGCCGGCCCGACGCCGGGGGTGCCGTCCCGCCCTCGTACTGCCACGTCTCGGTGTCGTAGGTGCCGGTCTCGGGGTCGAAGCCGGAGAACAGGCCGTCGAGGTCCTCGGTGTCGGCGAAGTCCGCACGCAGCAGCATCGGCGCGTTGGTGTACGCGCGGACGTACTCGGTGAAGTACGCCTCGTTCTCCAGCACGTGGTGGATGAGTCCGCCGAGGAACGCGATGTCGGTCCCCGCCCGGATCGGGACGTGCAGGTCGGCGACCGCCGAGGTGCGGGTGAACCGCGGGTCGACGTGGATCACCGTGGCGCCCTTGCGTTTCGCCTCCATCACCCACTGGAAGCCGACCGGGTGCGCCTCGGCCATGTTGGAGCCCTGGATGACGATGCAGTCGGAGTTCACGAGGTCCTGCTGGTAGTTCGTCGCCCCGCCGCGACCGAAGGAGATCCCCAGACCGGGGACCGTGGAGGAGTGTCAAATACGGGCCTGGTTCTCGATCTGCACCGCGCCCATCGCGGTGTAGAGCTTCTTCATGAGGTAGTTCTCCTCGTTGTCGAGGGTCGCCCCTCCGAGGCTCGCGATGCCCATCGTGCGACGCAGGTGCCTGCCCTGCTCGTCGGTGTCCTGCCACGTGCGGCGCCGGGTGTCGAGGACCCGGTCGACGATCATGTCGACGGCCGTGTCGAGGTCGAGGTCCTCCCACTGCGTGCCGTGCGGGCGGCGGTAGCGCACCGTCGTCGCGCGCAGCGGCGAGGTGACCAGCGACAGCGTCGAGGAACCCTTGGGGCACAGCCGCCCACGGCTGATGGGGGAGTCGGGGTCACCCTCGACGTGGGTGACCGTGCCCTCGCGGGACCACACCTTCTGGCCGCAGCCGACCGCGCAGAACGGGCACACCGAGTCGGTGACCGTGTCCGCGTCGGCGGTGCGGGCGCGCAGCGCGTCGGTACGGGCGGACCGGGCGGCGGCACCGCGGCCGAGACGGTCGCCGCCGGTGAGCTGGCGCGCAAGCGGCCACCTCATGACGCGGCCGGGTCCTGCCGGGCCCCGAGCGCCACGACGTCGGAGGCGACCGGCACGCGGGTGGAGCGCGCGGCCCTCACCCCGTCGACCGGCTCCCGCGTCCCCGACCCCCCGGACGAGGACGTCGACGTGCGGTTCGGGGTCACGACGCAGAGAGCCGGCATGCCGGGTCGGTACCCGGCCCGCCTGGCGTGAAACCCCGACGCGCGGGGTACCAGCCCGGTCATGACGACGGGACGTGCGGTGCTGTGCCCGAAGCGGATGCGGTTCGGACCGTGCGGAGGAGTGCGCGCCGACCTGTCGTGCGAGGTCGGGGCGGTGCGCTGCCCGTTCGCCACGCTCCAGGAGCCGGTCGCGTGGGACGGCGCGCCGCCGCCGCGCCGCCGCGTACCGGCCCTGTTGGCCGCGGAACCCGTCGTGCTCACCGACCTGACCCTGCCACCTTTCGACCGGGAGGGCCTCGCCCGAGTCGTCCGCACCCTCGCCGGAACCTGCGACGGCCTGCTCGTGGGCGAGCACCACAACCGGCCCGACTTCCCCCCGACGCAGATGACCGCGCTCGTCCGGGATGCCGGGGGTGCGCCCGTCGTGACCCTCACCTGCCGGGACCGCAACCGCGTCGTCCTCGACCAGGAACTGGCCGGGCTCGCCGGGGAAGGTCCGGCCGCGGTGCTCTGCGCGACCGGTGACGCCCGCGCCGCCGGGGTCCGGCCGGAGGTGACGCAGGTGTTCGACCTGGACGGGACCACGCTGGCCGCACACGCCGCCGCGGCGGGTCTCGCCGTGGGGGTCCCCGAGTCACCGGGGGCGCCGCCGCTGCGGCTGCGACCGGGGCGTCTCGCGCAGAAGCAGCGCGCCGGTGCACAGTTCGCCGTCCTCAACCACGTGCCGGGGCCGACGCGCCTCGCCGACTTCGCCGACCGTTCCCGCGCGGCCGGGGCGACGTTGCCGCTGCTCGCGGGCGTCGCCGTCTACACCGACGAGCGGTCGGCGAGGGTGCTCGCGGCGTTCCCCGGCCTGCACCTCGACGCTGACCGCGTCGCCACCGTGCTGTCGGCACCCGACCCCGTGGAGGCCGGTATCGCCGAGGCCGTCGAACAGGCCCGGGCCCTGCTGGCCGTCGACGGAGTCGTCGGGGTCAACCTGTCGGGCCTCGCCTCGGCGAGAGGACCGGCGGAGGGCGCCGCGGTGAAGGCGGCCGTCGGGCGCGCGCTCAAGGACGCCGCGTGAGCGCGGACGCCGCCGGCGGCGAGCCCATGGACGCCGAGTTCGACGTCATGCCCCGCTGGATCGCCGGGGCGGTGGCCGCGCTGGGGACCGACCACGCGATCCCGGCGGCCTGCCGGGGCAGCGTCGGCCCGGCCGGGCTGGCCTGGCTGGCCGACCACACCCACCTCGGTCCGGGCTCGGTGCTCGTCGACGTCGGCGGGGGCATGGGCGGCCCCGCCGCCTGGGCCCGCCACGAACGCGGCGCGGTGCCCGTCGTGGTCGAACCGCAGCCGGGCGCGTGCGCCGCGGCGCGGCGGATGTTCGACCTGCCCGTCGCGGTCGCGACCGGCACGGCCGTCCCGGTGGCCGACGCCGCCGCGCCGGTCGTCTGGTGCCTCGGCGTCGTGTGCACGACCGAGGCGAAGGCCCGGCTGGTGCACGAGCTGCGGCGGATCGTCGCGCCGGGGGGCCGGGTGGGTCTGTTCGTGCTCGTCGCCCGCGGCGAGGTCGTCGACGCGCCGGAGGGCAACAGCTTCCCGACCGACGTCGAGGTCGCCGCCCTGCTCACCGGCGCCGGGCTCGACGCCGACGCGGCCGTCGACGTCGCCGACCTGCCCGCCGCCCCGCGTGACTGGCAGGACCGGGCCGACGCGGCCGACGACCTCGTCCGTGACCGGCACGGCGACGACGCCGCGTGGACCCGGATGCACGAGCAGGAGGCCCGCCTCGGTCGGCTCCTCGACTCCGGTGCCGTCGCGGGACGGCTCGTCGTCGCCCGCAGGCCGGTCGCCGACGCCGCCCCCGTCAGCCGAAGCGGCGCCGCATCACCAGCGGGAAGAGCAGCCACAACCCGGTGAACACGGCCAGCCCGGCCGCGGCGGCCACGACCCCGGCGGCGGCGCCGAGCACGACGTCGAAGATCAGGTCGAGGACCGCGACCACGGCCAGGCCCAGCGTCGCGAGGCCGCCGACCGCGAACATCTGCCCGGCGGCGACCAGCGGGCCGCGGGCGTGACGGCGGAACAGCAGCCGGTGCAGCAGGACGGGTGCGATCAGCAGACCGGTCGCCGTGATCGACAGCCCGGTCGCCACCAGGTAGACGACCCGCTGATGGGTGACCAGGTCGGGGAAGCGGCTCTGGAACGGCACGGTGAGCAGCAGCCCGGTCAGCAGCTGCACGCCGGTCTGGGCGACGCGCAGCTCCTGCAACAGGTCGTTCCAGTTGCGGTCGAGCCGTTCGGTCTCCGTCTCGTCGCGGGCGGCACGGTTCCAGGCGTCGTCGGCGGGTTCCTCCGACGGATCGGCGGTGTGCGGGTCGGCGGCCACGTCGGGACCTTTCCTCGTGCGCCTGGACTGCTGTCTGCATGGTGGCACGCGCGGCAGCGACGCGTCGGACGTTCGGGCGGCCCCGGTGCGGGGTAGAACCGGCTCCGGAGGTGGTGTGCGATGACGGTCGAGCTGACCGTGCCGACGACACCCGGACGCGTCTTCGCGGTCCTCACCGACGGCTGGAGCTATCCGCTGTGGGTGGTCGGTGCGACGCACATGCGCGACGTCGACGAGGACTGGCCCGCCGTCGGGTCCCGGCTGCACCACAGCGTCGGGGCCTGGCCGCTGCAGGCGCACGACCACACCGAGGTCGTCGCCGTGCGCCCGGACGAGCTCCTCGAGCTCAGGGCGCACCTGTGGCCGACGGGCTCGGCCCGGATCCGGCTGACACTGCGGCCCGTCGCCGCCGGCACCCACGTCGAGATGGTCGAGTACGCCGACTCCGGGCCGCTGGCCCTCGTCCCGCGCGCCCTGCAGGCCCGGGTCCTCGCGCCCCGCAACCGGGAGGCGCTGGCCCGCCTCGGCGCCATCGCCACGCGGCGGGGCGTCACGTGAGCGACACCGTCGTCGACGCGGTCGTCGTCGGCGCCGGGCACAACGGGCTCGTCGCCGCGAACATCCTCGCCGACGCCGGCTGGGACGTACTGGTCTGCGAGGCGTCGGCGGCTCCCGGCGGGGCCGTGCGCAGCGCGGAGGTCACCGCGCCCGGGTTCGTCAACGACCTGTTCAGCGCCTTCTACCCGCTCGGCGCGGCCTCGCCCGTGCTCCGCGAGCTCGACCTGGAACAGCACGGTCTCCGGTGGTGCCACGCCCCGGCGGTCCTCGCCCACGTCACCCCGGACGACCGGTGCGTCGTCCTGTCCCGCGACCTCGACACCACCGCCGCCGGGCTCGACGCCTGGGCACCCGGCGACGGCGACGCGTGGCGGGGGCTCGTCGCGCAGTGGCAGCGCATCCGGGACCCGTTGCTGGACACCGTGTTGCGCCCGTTCCCGCCGGTGCGCGGCGCACCGCGGCTGCTGCGTGCCCTCGGCACCGCGCAGGCGCTGCGGTTCGCGCGGATGCTGGTCCAGCCCGCCGCCGCGTTCGGCCGCGAGCACTTCGCCGGTGACGGCGCCGCCCTGCTGCTGGCGGGTAACGCCCTGCACACCGACGTCGGTCCCGACGCACCCGGCAGCGCCGTCTTCGGCTGGCTGCTCACGATGCTGGGCCAGGACGTCGGCTTCCCGGTCCCGGAGGGTGGGGCGGGGCGGCTGACCGACGCGCTCGTCGGCCGCTTCGGCGGTCGCGGCGGCCGGATCGACGTCGGGCGCCCGGTGCGCCGGGTGCTGGTCGCCGGCGGCAGAGCGCTGGGCGTCCGTGACGGCGACGGGGTCGCGGTCCGCGCCCGGCGCGCGGTGCTCGCCGACGTCGCCGCGCCGCTGCTGTACCGCGACCTCGTGGGGGAGGAACACCTGCCGGGTGCGTTCGTCGACGACCTGCGCCGCTTCGACTGGGACCTCGCCACCGTCAAGATCGACTGGGCGCTCGACGGCCCCGTGCCCTGGACCGCGCCGGGAGCCCGCGACGCGGGGACGGTGCACCTGGGCGTGGGCCTCGACGGGCTGCGTGGCTACGCCGCCGACCTCTCCGCGGGCCGGGTGCCCCGGGAGCCGTTCGTGCTGTTCGGGCAGATGACCACGACCGACCCGACACGGTCACCCGCCGGCACGGAGTCGGCCTGGGCCTACACCCACGTCCCGCGCGACCTCGGCTGGACCGCCGACGACGTCCGCCGGCACGCCGACCTCGTCGAGGCCGTCGTCGAGCGCAACGCCCCCGGGTTCGCCGGCCTGGTCCGCGCCCGCAGCATCGCCGGACCGGCCGACCTGCAGGCGCGCAACCCGAGTCTCGTCGACGGCGCCATCAACGCCGGGACGGCCGCCCTGCACCAGCAGCTCGTGTTCCGGCCGACGCCGGGGACCGGCCGCGCCGACACCCCCGTCGATCGGCTCTTCCTCGCCGGCGCGTCGGCACATCCCGGCGGTGCCGTCCACGGTGCCCCCGGCGCCAACGCCGCCCGTGCGGCGCTCGCGGCCTCCGGCGCCGCGGGACCGCTCTACCGGGCGGCGATCCGCGCGGTGCACCGCCGCGTCCACCCGCCCGAACTGCCCTGACCCGCCACGCGTGACCGGCGGCGGCGGGGACGCGGTGACCCGCACGTGTGGCCGGCCGCGTGCGGGGTAGCCGTCGTGCGGGCGGGCCACCGGGTCCGCGGCGCGACACCGGAGCGGATGACGAGGTGACAGATGGCGGACACCGTCGGCGACGTGCTGCTCGCGCGGCTGCGCGACTGGGGTGTGCGGGAGGTGTTCGCATACCCCGGTGACGGCATCAACGGGCTCGTGACGGCATTCGGCCGGGCCGACGACGACCCGGCGTTCGTCCAGGTCCGCCACGAGGAGATGGCCGCGCTCGCGGCGGTCGGCCACGCCAAGTTCTCCGGTGGAGTGGGGGTGTGCGCGGCGACGTCGGGCCCCGGCGCGATCCACCTGCTCAACGGCCTGTACGACGCGAAGCTCGACCACGTTCCCGTCGTCGCGATCGTCGGGCAGACCGCGCGCAGCGCGATGGGTGGGGCCTACCAGCAGGAGGTCGACCTCCACACCCTGTTCGCCGACGTGGCCGGCGCCTACCTGGTCGAGGTCGACGTCCCCGAACAGCTGCCCAACGCCGTCGACAGGGCGTTCCGCACCGCGCTGACCCGACGCGCGCCGACCGCGATCATCGTGCCCAGCGACGTCCAGGAGCTGACCTACAGCGCCCCCGAGCACGAGTTCAAGCACGTCCCGGCGGGTGGGACCACGGTCCTGCGGGCGCCGGCGGCCGTGCCGCCCGACGACGAGCTCGACCGGGCCGCGGAGCTGCTCGACGCGGGCGAGAAGGTCGCGATCCTCGTCGGTCAGGGCGCGCGCGGTGCCGCGGCCGAGGTCACCGCGGTCGCCGAGGTGCTCGGCGCGGGCGTGGCGAAGGCGTTGCTGGGCAAGGACGTCCTGCCTGACGACCTGCCGTGGGTGACCGGTGCGATCGGACTGCTCGGCACCCGGGCGAGCTATGAGCTGATGCGCGACTGCGACACCCTGCTGATGATCGGCACCGGCTTCCCGTACAGCCAGTTCCTGCCCGAGTACAAGGACGGGACACCGACGGCGCGGGCCGTGCAGATCGACCTCGACGGCGGGGTCGTCGGAATGCGGTACCCGACCGAGGTGAACCTCGTGGGTGACGCCGCGACGACGCTGCGGGCGCTGCTGCCGCGGCTGTCCGGGCCGGCCGACCGGGCCTGGCGCGAGACCGTCGAGTCGAACGTCGCGAGCTGGTGGCGCACCGTCGAGTCCCAGTCGATGCTGGACGCGAAGCCCGTCAACCCGATGCGGATCGTCCAGGAGCTCTCGCAGCGGCTTCCCGCCGACGCGATCGTCGCGGCCGACTCCGGCTCCGTCGCCAACTGGTACGCGCGGCTGCTGAAGGTCCACGGCGATGTCCGGTGCTCGCTGTCGGGCACGCTCGCGACGATGGGCGCCGCGGTGCCCTATGCGATCGGCGCCAAGTTCGCCCACCCCGACCGGCCCGCGATCGCCCTGGTCGGGGACGGTGCGATGCAGATGAACAACCTCGCCGAGCTGCTGACCATCGCCCGCTACGCCCCACGCTGGGCCGACCCGCGGCTGATCGTGTGCGTCCTGCACAACAACGACCTCACCCAGGTCAGCTGGGAGCTGCGGGCGATGGGTGGGGCGCCGCGGTTCGACGCGTCGCAGGCGCTGCCCGACGTCTCTTACGCCGACTTCGCCGCAGGCATCGGGCTGCACGCCGTGACCGTCGACGACCCCGACGCGCTCGGCCCCGCATGGGATGCGGCGCTCGCCGCGGACCGGCCGTCGCTCATCGACGTGCACTGCGACCCCGACGTGCCCCCGATCCCGCCGCACGCGACACCGGAGCAGGCGGTCTCGGTGCTGCAGGCCGTCCTCAAGGGCGACCCGGACGCAGGTCACCTCGTGGCCCAGGGCATCCGGACGAAGCTGCGCGAGCTGCTGCCGCGCAACGGGTGAGACCGCTGCCGGCGGGTACCCCGGCACTGTCACGGGGGTTCAGCAGGGGGCGTGCGGGGCGCCCCGGCGCCGGCGGTCGGCCCCCGCCGCCGGGGTGGGTGCGTGGCGCCGTCGACGGAAGGACACGCGGATGTCGGACGGGATCGGTGAGCAGGCGACCCGGGAACTGTTGGCGGAGTTCGGCGGCCGGGTCGACGCCGCGGACGTGCGCGCCGAGGTGCGCCGTGCCCTGCGCGAGCTCGACGGCCAGACCCCGCGGGGCGGGGTCACGGAACTGGTGCACCGCCTCGTGCGCATCCGGCTCCTCGACCGCCTCGACCCCGACCGCCTCGACCCCGGCCCCGGCACGACCGAACCGGACCGCCCCGACCACCGCGAGCACCTGGGGACGCCCCACCCCGTCGACGACGGGAAGCTCGGGACGGGAGCGCAACGGGAACGCGAGCAGACCGGCGCCGGCGGGCCCGTCGACGGGCCCTGACGGGCACCGCTCTCGCGTCCGGCCCGGACGCACCGACGGACGGAGCGGGTCGAACGCTCGAGGTCAGGACGTCACGGTCGCCGTCACCTTCGCGACGGTGTCCGCGTCGGCCTGGAACTGGCCCAGGACCTCCTTGATCCGCGTGGTACCGGCGTCACCGGCGGGATAGGGCCGGTACGCCACCAGCGTCTGTGCCCACCCGGCGGCATCGCCGACCCCGGCGTCGCGCAACGTCGCAGCCAGGTCCTTCTCCGATGCGTCGTTGACCGACGTCTTCTGCGGTGCGACCGCGGTCGGGGTCGCGACGGCCGCGCCCGGGTTGTCGCTGCCGCTGCGCGAGCCGCCCTGGCAGCCCGCCACCACGACGGTCGCGAGTGCTGCCGCCAGCACGGCGGCCGCGACGCGGTGGGCGGTCCGGCGGTCCGTGTCGGTACCCATGTCGATCTCCCTGTCGTTTCCGGGGACGGTCGACCGACACCTACCCGCCACGACAGGAATCAGACCTTCGTGATGCAGCGGACCGCTGCCGCACCGACCCGCACGGTCGGCCGCCGTCCCGGCGGGAGGTCAGAGCACCACGACCGAGCGGAGGACCTCGCCGCGTTCCATGCGGTGGAAGGCCTCCTCGACGGCGTCGAGGCCGATCTCCTCGGAGACGAACTTGTCCAGCGGGAGCCGGCCCTGCAGGTACAGGTCGATCAGCATGGGGAAGTCGCGGGAGGGCAGGCAGTCGCCGTACCAGGAGGACTTGGTGGCGCCACCGCGGCCGAAGATCTCGATCATCGGGATGTCGAAGGTCATGTCGGGGGTGGGGACGCCGACGAGGA
>NZ_JBFWOY010000031.1:0-95500 GCF_050250275.1 Pseudonocardia sp. | reverse complement strand
CTGGGTGGTCGCGCGCCGGCGCGCGAGGCCGATCTGGTTCGTGATCCTCGTGACCGGGTTGCTGTTCTGGATCGTGCGGGTGGCGCCGCCGGCCGGCGACGCCTGACCGCCCGCCGGCTGCGCGTCCCCGGGCGCGTCGACCGGTCAGGCGGTGCGGCGGCGGCTCGAGATGACGCCGGTGTCGAATCCCGCGAGGTGCAGGCCGCCGTGGAAGCGGGCGTGCTCGACCTTGACGCACAGGTCCATGACGACCTCCTTGCCCGCCGCCTCGGCCCGGCGCGCCAGGTCGGCGTCCCACAGCCCGAACTGCAGCCAGAACGTCCGCACCCCGTCGCCGAGCGCGAGGGTCTCGTCGAGCACCGCCGGCAGGTCGGACGGCTTGCGGAAGACCTCGACCAGATCGGGCACGACCGGCAGGTCGGCCAGCGTCTTGTAGACGGGCCGGCCGAGGATCTCGTCGGCGAACGGGTTCACGAAGTACAGGTCGTAGCGGGTGCTCGACAGCAGGTACGTCGCGACGAAGTTGCTGGCCCGCGCCGGGTTGGGCGACGCGCCGACCATCGCGATGCTGCGGGTGGTGTCGAGGATCCGGCGCCGCTCGGGCGCGGTCGGGTTGCGCCACGGCGCCGGGTTCGTGCTCATCGGTTCTCCTTCACCGCGGCGGCCAGCGCCTGGTCGAGGTCCCAGAGGATGTCGTCGGCGTCCTCGATGCCGACGCTGATCCGGATCAGGTCCTCCCCGACACCGGCGGCGACCAGCTGGTCGGCCGAGAGCTGCTGGTGCGTCGTCGACGCGGGGTGCAGCACCAGTGTGCGCGCGTCGCCGATGTTGGCGAGGTGGCTGCACAGTTGGACGGCCTCGATGAACCGCTCCCCCGCCGCGCGCCCACCGACGACACCGAACGAGAACACCGCGCCCGGGCCCTGCGGCAGGTAGCGGTTGGCCCGCTCGTGGTCGGGGTGGCTCGCCAGCCCGGCCCACCGCACCCACGACACCCGCGGGTCGGCGTCGAGCCACTCCGCGACGGCGCGGGCGTTGGCCATGTGGGTGTCCATCCGCTGCGGCAGCGTCTCCACACCCTGCAGCAGCAGGAACGCCGAGTGCGCCGACAGCGAGGCGCCGACGTCGCGCAGCTGTTCGGCGCGCAGCTTGGTGAGGAAGCCGAACTCCTTGAAGTTGCCCCACCAGTCGAGGCCGCCGTAGGAGGCGACGGGCGTCGTCATCGAGGGGAAGTTGCCGTTGCCCCAGTCGAACCGGCCCGACTCGACGACCACACCGCCGAGGGTGGTGCCGTGGCCGCCGATGAACTTCGTCGCCGAGTGCAGCACGATGTCGGCGCCGTGCTCGATCGGGCGGCACAGGTAGGGCGTGGCGACGGTGGCGTCGATGATCAGCGGCAGGCCCGCGGCGTGCGCGACGTCGGCCAGGCCCGCGATGTCGGCGACCTCCCCACCCGGGTTGGACACCGCCTCGGCGTAGACGAACCGGGTCTTCTCGGTGATCGCGGCGGCGAAGTCGGCCGGGTCGCCGCCCGCGACGAACGTGGTGTCGACGCCGAAGCGCCGCATCGTGACGTCGAGCTGGGTGACGGTGCCGCCGTAGAGGCCGGCGGCGGCGACGACGTGGTCGCCGGCCCCGGCCAGCGCCGCGAACGTCAGGAACTGGGCGGCCTGGCCACTGGCCGTCGCGACGGCGCCGAGGCCGCCCTCCAGGGAGGCGATCCGCTCCTCGAACACCGCGACGGTCGGGTTGGCGATGCGGCTGTAGATCAGCCCGTACTTCTGCAGCGCGAACAGGCTCGCGGCGTCGGTGGTGTTCTCGAAGACGAAGCTCGTCGACTGGTAGATCGGCACCGCGCGGGCACCGGTCTCGGAGTCGGGGATCGCCCCGGCGTGCACGGCCCGGGTGCGGAAGCCCCAGCGGCGTTCCTGCTGGTCGGTCATGGCCTCATCCTGCCTGCGTGGCGACGCGGTGCTCGATGCTCACCGGGATGGGGCTGCGGAACGTGTCGAACACCGGGCAGTGCGCGTCGACGGCCTGCGCCAGTTCCTGGTAGCGCTCCTCGCTCTCCGGCCCCGAGAGCGTGACGACGACCCGCACGTCGGTGAAACCGGCGCGCACCGCGTCGTCGACACCGAAGAAGCCGCGCCGGTCGAGGTCGCCCTCGACGTCGACGGACACGTCGTCGAGCGGGATCCCCAGCTTCGCGGCCCACACCCGGTAGGTGACGACCTGGCAGGCCAGCAGCGCCGCCAGCGCGATCTCGACGGGGCTGGGTGCGGCGTCGGCTCCGCCGAGGCCGGCCGGCTCGTCGATGACGAGGGTGTGGGAGCCGATGCGGATGTCGGTGCGCATCCCGCTGCCGCCCACCCCCGAGGCACGGAAGGTCGCGGAGGCCCGGTCCGGGTTCTCCGTGAACTTGGCGGTGGCGGTGCCGAGGGTGCGGCGGACGGTCTCGTCGCGCTCGGCGGCGGACAGATCGGTCTCGACGGGCATGGTGACTCCAGCGGGAAAGGGTGCGGGAACGATACGCGGCCGTCGCCGGCCTGCCGGGTCAGCGACGACCGGGACACGCACAGGTGCCGACGAGCCCGTGGTCGACGTGGCGGCGCCGGACGAGAACGGTCGGGCGCAACGTTCCGGGCATGATCCAAGTCCTACCCCACGCGAGGGCGCACGGCCAGCCCGCGCGCGACACCCGGTCAGGTGTCGTGTCGCGGGAGCCGGACCAGGCCCTCCTGCGCGGTGCTCGCGATCATCGTGCCGGCGCGGGTGAAGAACCGCCCGGTCGCCAGTCCCCGGCCACCGGAGGCGGCCGGTGACCAGCACTCGTAGAGCAGCCACTCGTCGGCGCGGAACGGGGCGTGGAACCACATCGCGTGGTCGAGGCTGGCCAGCTGGACGGCGGTCGCGCTCATGTCGTGGCGGGCGACGACGGAGCTCAGCAGCATCATGTCCGACGCCCACGTCAGCAGGCAGGCGTGCAGCAGCGGGTCGTCGGACAGGGTGCCGTCGGCGCGCAGCCAGGCCCGGATCGGCTGCTGCGTCGCGACCCGGTCGGCGGTCCAGACGGGCTCGTCGACGAACCGGATGTCGATGGGCCGTTCGGCGCGCCCGAGCCAGTCACCGCCGTGCCCCGCGGCCCGCCGGGAGCCCAGGTCGGGCAACGACTCCGGCGCGGGCACGTCGGCGGGCGCCGGCTCCGCGTGCACCAGTCCCTCCTGCGGCTCCTGGAACGACGCCGACAGCATGAAGATCGCCTCGCCGCCCTGCACCGCCAGCACGCGCCGCGTCGTGAAGGAGCGGCCGTCGCGGATCCGTTCGGTGCGGTACTCGATGGGGGTGCGCGGGTCGCCGCCGCGGATGAAGTACGAGTGCAGCGAGTGCACCGAGCGCCCCGGCGCCACGGTGCGGCCCGCGGCGACCAGCGCCTGCCCCGCGACCTGCCCGCCGTAGACCCGGAACTGCCGGCTCTCGGGGCTGACACCGGTGAAGGTGTCGGGGCCGGTCCGGTCGAGGTCGAGCAGCGCGACCAGCTCGTCGAGCACGGCCTGCCCGCGTTCGGCGCCGTCGGCGGCGATGTCGGGGCGGCGGGGAGCGGCGGTCACACGCCGCATCCTCGCAAACCCCGGCGGCCGTGCGGCGTCAGATGTCTTCCTCGCCGAGCCGGTGCACCCGGATCGAGTTGGTGGAGCCGACGGTCCCGGGCGGGGACCCCGCGACGATCACGACGAGGTCGCCCGGCTGGAACCGCTCCAGCGCCAGCATCGCGTGGTCGACCTGACGGACCATCGCATCGGTCGACTCCACGAACGGCACCAGGAACGTCTCGACGCCCCACGTCATCGACAGCTGGCTGCGGACATCGGGGGTCGGGGTGAACGCCAGCAGCGGCAGCCGGGTGTGCAGCCGGGCGAGGCGGCGCACCGTGTCACCGGACTGCGTGAACGCCACCAGCGCCCGCGCCGACAGCCGCTCGCCGATGTCGCGGGCCGCGTAGGACAGCACGCCCCGCTTGGTGCGCGGCACGTGGTTGAGCGGGGGCACCGTGGCGGGGCCCGCCTCGACGGCCTCGACGATCTGGGCCATCGTGCTGACGGCCTTGATCGGGTAGCGGCCGACGCCCGTCTCCCCCGACAGCATGACCGCGTCGGCGCCGTCGAGCACCGCGTTGGCGACGTCGGAGGCCTCGGCGCGGGTCGGCCGCGAGTTGGTGATCATCGACTCGAGCATCTGCGTCGCGACGATGACCGGCTTGGCGTTCTCCCGCGCGATCTGGATCGCGCGCTTCTGCACCAGCGGGACGTTCTCCAGCGGCAGCTCGACGCCCAGGTCGCCGCGGGCGACCATGATCGCGTCGAAGGCCAGCACGATGGCCTCGAGGTTGTCGACCGCCTCGGGCTTTTCCAGCTTCGCGACGACGGGCAGCCGGCCACCGTGCTCGTCCATGATCCGGTGGACCTGGTCGATGTCGGCCGGGCTGCGCACGAACGACAGCGCCACGATGTCGACCCGCAGGTCGAGCGCGAACGCGAGGTCGGCGCAGTCCTTCTCGCTCATCGCGGGCACGGACACGTTCATGCCGGGCAGCGAGATGCCCTTGTTGTCGCTGACGGGGCCGCCCTCGGTGACCTTGCAGACCACGTCGAGGCCCTCGACGGCCACGACCTTCAGGCCGACCTTGCCGTCGTCCACCAGCAGCCGGTCGCCGGGGCGGGCGTCGGCGGCGAGGCCGCCATAGGTCGTCGAGACGCGGTCGTGCGTGCCCGCGACGTCCTCGACGGTGATGCGGACCTCTTCGCCGGTGTGCCACTCGGTGGGGCCGGCGGCGAAGCGGCCGAGGCGGATCTTCGGCCCCTGCAGGTCGGCGAGGATGCCGACCGCGCGGCCCTCGACGTCGGCGGCCTCACGGACCATCTCGTAGACGCGCTTGTGGTCCTCGCGGCTGCCGTGGCTGAAGTTGAGCCGGGCGACGTCCATGCCGGCCGCGACGAGCTCGCGTACCCGCTCCGGCGTGGCGGTAGCGGGGCCGATGGTACAGACGATCTTGGTTCGACGGCTCACGAGGCTGAGCCTATCGCGTTACTGAACCGATCAGGAACTCCGAACCGGACAGCTCGGTGTCGACCCGGCGACGAACCCCCGACCCGCCGATGTCCAGGGCGAACTCACCGCCGGGGACGGTCGCTCGGGCCGACGTGGTCGGCGAGCCACTCCGCGAGCGGGCGCCCCGCCCGCCAGACCTCGACGACCCGGTCGAGGCAGCCGCGCTCGTGCAGGACGTCGTCGGGCGGCCAGCGCCGCGACACGTGCAGCGACTTGTGGCGCAACAGGTCGATCCGCGGATGATCCGGGGTGACGCCGCGTGGCGCCCGGGTCAGCGTCTCCCCGCCCCGCTCCAGACCCGCCTCCTGCGCCGCCTCCAGCCGGGCCCGCAGGTCGGCACCGCGGCGCTCGTCGTCGACGGCGGTCCGGAACCGGGCCACCTGGTCGCTCTGCATCCGGTAGTAGCCGACGGCGACCATCAGCCCCTCGGAGGACACCTGCACGTAGTACGGCGGCGCGAACCCGCCGCAGTGGGTCTTGTACGGCGTCTTGTCCGCGGAGAACCGCACGTCACGGTACGGGCGGAACACCTTGCCCTGGCCGAACTCCGGCTCCAGCTCGGCCAGCAGCGCGAGCATCGGGCCACGCACGTCGCCCTCGTAGACGGGCCGCTGGTCGCTCCAGTACGCCTTGCTGTTGTCGGCGACGAGCCCGTCGTAGAACTCGACGGCGCCGTCGCCGAAGCCGGTGAACTCCTCGGCCACCCCGGTCAGGCCCCCGCGTCCCGCGAGCCGCCCCTGACCTTCCCGGCGTCGTCGGCACCGGCGGCATCCGAGGGAGCGTCCCCGCCCACGTCCGCGTCGCGGGCCGGACCGGGCGCCGCACCCGTCGGGCCGGAGTCCTCCGGATCGGGCGCGGCAGGCCCCGTGAGCGTCTCCCGCGGCCCCCGCACGATCGCGACGTAGGCCACCGCGGCCAGGAACACCACCGCCGAGACCACGACGTTGATGCGGACGCCGCCGAACACCGTCGTCGCCGGGTCGGTGCGCATGAGCTCGATGAAGAAGCGCCCCAACGTGTATCCGGCCACGTAGAGCCCGAAGACCCGGCCGTGCCCCAGCCGGAACCGCCGGTCGGCCCACACGATCACCACGGCGACGAGCAGGTTCCACAACAGCTCGTAGAGGAACGTCGGCTGCACGACCGCGATGGGCGTCAGGTCGAGCGCGACCCCGCCCAGCGGGTCGGACAGCCCCGTCACCGGGTCGACCCGGTTGTAGATCTCCAGGCCCCACGGCATGTCGGTCGGGCCGCCGTAGAGCTCCTGGTTGAAGTAGTTGCCGAGGCGGCCGATCGCCTGCGCGACCACGATCCCCGGGGCGACGGCGTCGGCGAAGAACGGCAGCGGCACCCCGCGGCGGCGGCAGCCGATCCAGGCACCGACCGCGCCGAGCGCGATCGCACCCCAGATGCCGAGGCCGCCCTGCCAGATCTTGAGGGCATCGATCGGGCTGCCGCCGGGACCGAAGTAGGTCTTCCAGTCGGTCGCGACGTGGTAGAGCCGCCCGCCGACCAGGCCGAACGGCACCGCGAACACGGCGACGTCGACGACCGTGCCGGGCCGCCCGCCCCGCGCGGCGAACCGGCGCTCGCCCCACCAGACCGCGACCACGATCCCGGCGATGATGCACAGCGCGTAGGCCCGGATCGGGAGCGGGCCGAGGTGCCAGACGCCGCGGTCAGGGCTCGGGATGAACGCCGGCATCAGCGCCGCCAGGGTGGTGCTCACGCCGCCACGTTATCGCCCAGCGGCGGTGCGGGGTCGGCCTCCCCCGGCCGCGACCGGATCGTCACCTGCTGCCGCCCGGTCCGTCCCGGTCGTCCGGGCGGCGGCGCCGGACCTGCGACGACTCCACGCCCGCCCCGCCGCACCCGCCACCCCCGCGCGCAACCTCACGGTCGCCAATCCGCCCCGCAACAGCACTCAGGTTGCGCGCGATGGTTCGGGCGCAACCTCAGCGTCCTCGACCGCCCCCGGCACAGCGCCGAGGTTGCGCGCGGCCGTTCGGGCGCAACCTCGGCGTCGTCGACGGCCGCGCCACGATCGTGCGGCAGCGCGCGGGGGCCGGGCGGGATCAGGCGGGGGTGCGGGTGCCGGCGCGGCGGACGCCGCCGGCCAGCTCGGCCGCCAGGTCGCGGACGCCGTCGGTGCCGCGCTCGGTCGCCGCGGTCACGAACGCCGACCCGACGATCACGGCGTCGGCGAACGAGGCGACCTGCTCGGCCTGCGCGGCCGACCGCACCCCGAGCCCGACACCGATCGGCAACGACGTGTGCGGCCGGGTGCGCGCCACGATCTCGGGGGCGACGTCGGCGACGCTGTCGCGGGCACCGGTGACTCCCATGATCGACGTCGCGTACACGAAACCTGTGCAGGCGGCGACGGTCGAGGCGATCCGCTCCTCGGTCGACGAGGGCGCGACCAGGAAGATCCGGTCGAGCCCGTGGGTCTGCGAGGCGGCGAGCCACTCGTCGGCCTCGTCGGGGATCAGGTCCGGGGTGATGACGCCCAACCCGCCGGCGGAGGCCAGGTCGCGGGCGAACGCGTCGACGCCGTAGCGCAGCACCGGGTTGAAGTAGGTCATGACGACGGCCGAGCCCCCGGCGGCGGTGACCCGCTCGACGACGGTGAAGACGTCGCGCAGCCGGACCCCGTTGCGCAGGGCGGTCTCGGCGGCGGCCTGGATCGTCGGGCCGTCCATGACCGGGTCGGAGTAGGGGAAGCCGACCTCGATGAGGTCGCACCCGCCCTCGACCATGCCGTTCATCAGGTCGACCGAGTCGTCGACGGTCGGGAACCCGGCGGGCAGGTACCCGACGAGCGCGCCCCGGTTGTCGGCGGCGCAGCGGGCGAACACGTCGGCGACGCTCATGCCCGGCCTCCCTCGGCGACGGCGGTGCCGTCGGCGACGGCGGTGCTCTCCTCGTCGGTGACCATGCCGAACCACTTCGCGGCGGTGTCGACGTCCTTGTCGCCGCGCCCGGAGAGGTTGACCAGGATGGTGGCGCCCTCGCCCAGCTCGCGGCCCAGCCGGACCGCGCCGGCGACGGCGTGGGCCGACTCGATGGCCGGGATGATGCCCTCGGTCCGCGACAGCAGCGCGAACGCCTCCATCGCCTCGGCGTCGGTGACGGGCTGGTACTCGGCGCGGCCGAGGTCCTTGAGCAGCGCGTGCTCGGGGCCCACACCCGGGTAGTCGAGACCCGCGGAGATCGAGTACGACTCCGACGTCTGCCCGTCCTCGTCCTGCAGCAGGTACGACATCGCGCCGTGCAGCGCACCCGGGGAGCCCTCGGCCAGGGTGGCACCGTGGCGGCCGGTCTCGACGCCGTCGCCGCCGGGTTCGAAACCGATGAGGCGGACCGCCGGGTCGTCGAGGAACGCGTGGAAGATGCCGATGGCGTTGGACCCGCCGCCGACGCAGGCGACGACGGCGTCGGGCAGCGCGCCGGTGCGCTCGAGGACCTGTTCGCGGGCCTCCATGCCGATGACCCGGTGGAAGTCGCGGACCATCACCGGGAACGGGTGCGGGCCGGCGACGGTGCCGAGCAGGTAGTGCGTGGAGTCGACGTTGGTGACCCAGTCGCGCAGCGCCTCGTTGATGGCGTCCTTGAGGGTGCGCGAGCCGGTCTTCACCGGGATGACGGTGGCGCCGAGCAGCCGCATGCGGGCGACGTTGAGTGCCTGCCGGGCGGTGTCGACCTCACCCATGTAGACGATGCACTCGAGGTCGAGCAGGGCGCAGGCGGTGGCGGTGGCGACGCCGTGCTGGCCCGCGCCGGTCTCGGCGATGACGCGCTTCTTGCCCATCCGCTTGGTGAGCAGCGCCTGGCCCAGCACATTGTTGATCTTGTGCGAGCCGGTGTGGTTGAGGTCCTCGCGCTTGAGCAGGATCCGCGCCCCACCCGCGTGGGCACCGAGCTTGGGGGCGTCGGTCAGCGGGGACGGGCGGCCCGTGTAGTCGCGGTGCAGCCGGTCGAGCTCGCCGAGGAACTCCTCGTCGTGACGGGCCTTCTCATAGGCCGCGGACAGCTCGTCGAGCGCCGCGACCAGCGCCTCCGGCACGAACCGGCCGCCGTAGCGGCCGAAGTGGCCGCGCTCGTCGGGGTCGTGCCCCGACCTGTTCGCGACGCCGTCGCTGGGCTTCACGCCCGGGGTGGCAGACACCGCACTCCCTCGATCAGACACGTCCGTGGCGCGCGACCCCGCAGGGTCAGCGCACCATCCGAGAACACGACGGGTGGAAGCCCGCCGCGACGAGGCCGCGCACGGCGCCCTCGGGGTCACCGCTGGTGACCAGGCCCTCGCCGACCAGCACCGCGTCGGCCCCCCAGCCGGCGTAGGTGAGCAGGTCACCAGGGCCGCGCACACCCGACTCGGCGACCCGCAGCACGTCGTTGGGCAGGCCGGGGGCGATCCGGCCGAACGTGCTGCGGTCGACCTCGAGGGTGTGCAGGTTGCGCGCGTTGACCCCGATGAGCTTGGCGCCGATCTCCAGCGCCCGGTCGGCCTCCTCCTCGGTGTGCACCTCGACCAGCGCGGTCATCCCGAGGGACTCCACGCGGTCGAACAGGGAGGCCAGCACGTTCTGCTCCAGCGCCGCGACGATGAGCAGCACCAGGTCGGCGCCGTGGGCGCGGGCCTCGTGCACCTGGTAGGTGCTGACGACGAAGTCCTTGCGCAGCACCGGGATGTCGACGGCGGCGCGGACCGCGTCGAGATCGTCGAGCGAGCCGCCGAACCGGCGCTGCTCGGTGAGCACGGAGATGACCCGTGCACCGCCGATCTCGTAGCGCCGCGCCAGGTCGGCCGGGTCGCCGATCGTCGCCAGGTCGCCCTTGGACGGGCTGCGGCGCTTCACCTCGGCGATGACGCCCACACCGGGTGCGTTCATCGCGGCCATCACGTCGCGTGCCGGGGGCGCCTCGGCGGAGAGGCGCTTGATCTCGGCGAAGTCGACGGCGGCTTCACGGACGGCGAGATCCTCGCGGACACCCTCGACGATCGACTCGAGGACGGTGGGACCGGAGGTCTGCTTCGTGCGCTCGCCCATGGGGCTGTCTCCCCTTCCGGGTTCGGGCCTTCCAGGCGTTGGAGCAATGCTAGACAGCGCCCTCACCTCCCCTGCGACCAGGCCTGTCCTCGATCTCGCGCGGCCCGGGTTCCGAGGCGGATCCGGCCGGGCCGACCGTCGGGTCACGGCCGGCGTCGAGCTCCTCCCAGGCCGTGCGGTCGGGGTCGGCCTGCCGGGGCCGGCGCTGCGCCGCCGGGGCGTCGTAGCGGGCACCCAGGCGCGGCATCCCGTTCTCGCGCAACGCGAGCAGGACACCGGCGGCGCCGACGACCAACGCCCCCGCGAGGGTGAGCACCGGCGCGGCCGTACCCGACACCGCACCCGCGGCGCCGGGGGTGACGGTGAGCCCGGCGAGCTGTGCGAGCCGGCCCGGCGCGGGCGGGGACACGAGCGTCGCGACGACCGCCCAGACCGTCGCGGCGGCGCCGACGGCGAGCAGCCCGCCGAGCACCCGGCGGGCCACGCCCGACACCGCGACGGTGGCGGCGATGCCCGCGACCGCGAGCAGCGCCAACGCCGTCGGCACCGGCTGGACCTGGAGCCCGGTGGCTTCGGCGAGGGCGTCGCCACGCACCGTGGGCACGGTGGCGGAGAACCATGTGGGCCGCGCGCCGCCCCAGGTCGCGAGGGCACCGACGGCCAGGGCGGCGCACACGACGAGCAGGCGCCGCCGTCCCGCCCGCGCGGGTGCCTCCGCGACCGTCACGACGACCGGACCCCCGGCTCCCCCACCGGCTGCGGGGGGCTCAGCGTCGCCGCGGTGGCCACCGCCGACAGCACCGCGCGCGCCTTGTTGAGGCACTCGGTGTCCTCGGCGACCGGGTCGGAGTCGGCGACGATCCCGCCGCCGGCCTGCACGTAGGCGACGCCGTCGCGGACGAGGGCGGTTCGGATCGCGATCGCGGTGTCCGCGTCGCCGGCGAAGTCGAGGTAGCCGACGATGCCGCCGTAGAGGCCGCGCCGCGTCGGTTCGAGCTTCTCGATGATCTGCATGGCGCGCACCTTCGGCGCGCCCGACAGGGTGCCCGCGGGGAAGCAGGCGACGACGGCGTCGAAGGCGTTGCGGTCGGGCCGCAGGGTGCCGGTCACCGTCGACACCAGGTGCATGACGTGGCTGTAGCGCTCGACGGAGAAGAAGTTGTGCACCTTGACGCTGCCGGCCGCGCAGACCCGCCCGAGGTCGTTGCGGCCCAGGTCGACGAGCATGACGTGCTCGGCACGCTCCTTCTCGTCCGAGCGCAGGTCCTTCTCCAGCAGGACGTCCTCCTCCTCGGTGGCGCCGCGCCAGCGGGTGCCCGCGATGGGGTGCGTGGTGGCCCGGCCGTCGCGGACCGTCACCAGCGCCTCGGGGCTCGACCCGACGATCGCGAACGGCGTGCCGCCGGAGGCGTCCTCGAGGTGGAGCAGGTACATGTACGGGCTGGGGTTGGTGGCCCGCAGCACCCGGTACACGTCGAGCGGGTCGGACGGGCAGTCCATCTCGAACCGCTGCGAGACCACGATCTGGAACGCCTCGCCCGCCCGGATCTGCTCCTTGGCGACCTCGACGGCCGCGCAGTGGTCCTCCTGGCTGCGCCGGCGCAGGAACGACGGCTCGGCGGGCGCGTACACCCCGACGGTCGACGCCGCGGGCACGGCCAGCTCGGCGGTCATCCGGTCGAGGCGGGCGACGGCGTCGTCGTAGGCGGCGTCGACGCGCTCGTCGGAGTTGTCCCAGTTGATCGCGTTGGCGATCAGCGTGATGGTGCCCTCGTGATGGTCGACCGCGGCGAGGTCGGTGGCCAGCAGCATGACCAGCTCAGGCAGGCCCAGGTCGTCGACCGTCGTCGGGTCGTCGCCGATGCGTTCCATGCGGCGCACCACGTCGTAGCCCAGGTAGCCGACCATCCCGCCGGTCAGCGGGGGCAGCCCGGGCAGCGGCTCGCTGTGCAGCTCCTCGACGACGGTGCGCAGCGCGGCGAGCGGGTCGCCCTCGGTGGGCAGCCCGGCGGGGACCTCACCGGTCCAGTGCAGCCTGCCGTCGACCGCGGTGAGCGCGGCGGCGCTGCGGGCACCGACGAACGACCATCGCGACCACGACCTGCCGTTCTCCGCCGACTCCAGCAGGAACGTGCCCGATCGGGAGCCGGCGAGCTTGCGGTAGACCCCGACGGGCGTCTCGTCGTCGGCGAGGAGCCTGCGGGCGACCGGGATGACCCGGTGCCCGGTCGCGAGCTCGCGGAACTCCTCGCGGGTCGGGGTGACCGCGCCCAGGGGCGGTGCGGCGGTGGCGGTCGGCATCCGGCCATTCTCGCAGGCCGCCGACGACCGGCCGAGGGCCCTGCGCCACGCGTGTGATCCGTGTCCGTCCGTCCGACGTTCCCCGGGCGGACCGGCGTCGGGGAGGATGTCGGTGTGGCCGACGCGATCCCAGGACCTGCCGCCCGCCGGAGGGGACGTCGCCGGGCGGGCCAGGACACCCGTGAGCCGCTGCTGGCCGCCGCCCGCGAGGAGTTCGCCGAACGCGGTTTCGAGGGCGCCACCGTGCGCCGCATCGCCGAACGCGCCGGCGTCGACGCCGCGATGGTCAACCACTGGTTCGGCGGCAAGGAGCAGCTGTTCATCGCCGCGCTGGACTTCCCCGTCGACATCTCGACGATCCTCGACCAGGTGCGGCCCGGCGACCCCGGCCAGCTGGGCGGGCGGATCGTCCGCGCGTTCCTCACCGTGTGGGACACCACCGGCGGGGCGCCGCTGGGCACGCTGATCCGCAGCGTCGCCTCCCACGAGAGCGCGGCGCGGATGATGCGCGACTTCGTCGGTACGGCGCTGGCCGACCGGATCGTGCGCCCGGTCGCGCCCGACCGCCCGGAGCTGCGGGCGGCGTTGTGCGGCAGCCAGATCATCGGGCTCGGCATGATCCGCTACGTGCTGCGCCTGGAACCGGTCGCGTCCGCGGCCCACCACGACGTCGTCACCGCGGTCGCGCCGACGTTGCAGCGCTACCTGACCGGCCCGCTCGACTGAGCCCGGTCCGCTCGACCGGGCGGCTCGGGCGTGTTCGCCGGTCTCGTGGCGGTCACGGCTCGGGGGTGGCGCTGGTCGCCGTGGCGACCAGCGTCACTCGAAGGACCCACGGCCCGCGGCGCGGTGGCCGGGTGATCGGCGCGGACGCATGATGGGGGCATGGGAAGGCCGGGCCTGGAGGCCCTGAGATCGCGGCTCGCGGCCGGGCTGTTCGAACGGGTCGCCGGTGCGGAGGGCGCGGGACGGCGCGCGCGCATCCACGCCACCGCCGGGCCGCGCTGGTTCGGCGAGGACCGCCCGATCCGGGTCGTGCACGGCGACGCGGCGATGTTCGTCGGCGGCCTGCGGGCGCTGCTGCTGCAGTCGCTGCACCCGCTCGCGATGGCCGGGGTCGCGGGGCACTCCGGGTTCCGCGGCGACCCGTGGGGGCGGTTGGCGCGCACCAGCTACTTCCTGGCGTCGACGACGTTCGGCCCCGCCGAGCTGGCCCAGGAGACGATCACGCGCATCCGCGGCGTCCACGCCCACGTCCGCGGCACCGCGCCCGACGGGCGGTCCTACGCCGCCTCGGACCCGCACCTGCTGGAGTGGGTGCACATCGCCGAGATCGACAGCTTCCTGCGCGCACACCAGGCCTACGGCTCGGTCCGGCTCGACGCCGCGGCCCGCGACGGCTACGTCGCCGACGCCGCGTTCGTCGCCCGCGCGCTCGGGGTGGTCGACCCGCCCGAGTCGGAGGCGGCGCTCGCCGCGCGGATCGAGTCGTACCGGCCCGAGCTCGACGCCGGCGCCGCCGCCCGCGACACCGCACGCTTCCTGCTGCGCGAGCCCCCGCTGCGCGGCGTCGCCCGGGTGCCGTACGCGCTGCTCGGCGCGGCCGCGGTGGGGCTGCTGCCGGAGTGGGCGCGCACGCCGCTGGGCCTGCCCCACCGCCCGCGCCTGGACCGCACCCTGGTCCGGGTCGGGGGGCGGGTGGTGACGTCGGGAATCCGGTGGGCGATGGCGTCGGGCCCGCCCGCGCCGGCACCTACCGCGGCGGGCTGAGCAGGTCCGAGTCGAAGCAGGTCCGGGTGCCGGTGTGGCACGCCGGGCCCTCCTGGTCGACGACGACGAGCACCGCGTCGCCGTCGCAGTCCAGGCGCACCTCGCGGACGTGCTGGACGTGGCCGGAGGTGTCGCCCTTGACCCAGTACTCCTTGCGCGAGCGCGACCAGTACGTCCCGCGGCCGGTGGTCAGGGTGCGGTGCAGGGCCTCGTCGTCCATCCACGCGACCATCAGCACCTCGCCGGTGCCGTGCGCCTGCACGACGGCGCAGACGAGACCGTCGGCGTTGCGCGTGAGCCGGGCGGCGACCGCCGGGTCGAGTGCGGAGTTCAGGACCCTGGTCATCGCACCTCCACCGCCCCGGCCCGCAGGCCGTCCTTGACCTCGGAGATGCGCAGTGTCCCGAAGTGGAAGACGCTCGCGGCGAGCACCGCGTCGGCGCCCGCGCGCACGGCGGGCAGGAAGTCGTCGACCTTCCCGGCGCCGCCGGACGCGATCACCGGGACGTCGACGACCTTGCGGACCTGGGTGATCATCTCGATGTCGAACCCGGCGCGGGTGCCGTCGGCGTCCATCGAGTTGAGCAGGATCTCCCCGACACCCAGCTCCTGGCCCCGGGCCGCCCACTCGACGGCATCGATGCCGGTGCCGCGGCGGCCGCCGTGCGTCGTCACCTCGTAGCCCGACGCGGTGGGTGGGCCGTCCTTCACCCGGCGCGCGTCCACGGACAGCACGATGCACTGCGACCCGAACCGGCGCGCGCACTCGCCCAGCAGCTCGGGGCGGGCGATCGCGGCGGTGTTGATGCCGACCTTGTCGGCACCCGCGCGCAGCAGGACGTCGATGTCCTCCGGCGTGCGCACCCCGCCGCCGACCGTGAGCGGGATGAACACCTGCTCGGCGGTGCGGCGCACCACGTCGAGCATCGTGGCCCGCTCCCCCGACGACGCCGTCACGTCGAGGAACGTCAGCTCGTCGGCACCTTCGGCGTCGTAGACCGCGGCCATCTCGACGGGGTCGCCCGCGTCGCGCAGGTCGGCGAAGTTGACACCCTTCACGACCCGGCCGGCGTCGACGTCCAGGCAGGGGATGACGCGGACGGCGACGCCCATCAGCCGGCCGCCCGGCCCGTCGACGGCCGGACCTCGGCGACCGCGGTGAGGGCCTCGGGCAGCGTGAACCGGCCCGCGTAGAGCGCCTTGCCGACGATCGAGCCCTCGATGTTCGCGCCGTCGGCCCTGGCCTGGGCCAGCGCGACCAGGTCGGAGACCTCGGCGATGCCGCCGGAGGCGATCACCGGCGCCGGGGTGGCGGCGGCGACGTCGCGCAGCAGGTCGACGTTGGGGCCCTTCAGGGTGCCGTCCTTGCCGACGTCGGTGACGACGTAGCGGGCGCAGCCGTCGCCGTCGAGGCGGGCGAGGGCCTCCCAGAGGTCGCCGCCGTCGGTGGTCCAGCCCCGGGCGGCGAGCCGGTGCCGGCCGTCCTTGATCTTGACGTCGAGCCCGACGGCGATCTTGTCGCCGTGCGTCGCGATGGCCGCGGCGCACCACTGCGGGTTCTCGATCGCGGCGGTGCCGAGGTTGACCCGGGCGCAGCCGGTGGCCAGCGCGCGCTCCAGCGACGCGTCGTCGCGGATCCCGCCCGACAGCTCCACCTTCACGTCGAGCCGGCCGACGACACCCGCCAGCAGCTCGGCGTTGGAGCCGCGGCCGAAGGCGGCGTCGAGGTCGACGAGATGGATCCACTCGGCGCCGTCGCGCTGCCATGCAAGCGCGGCGTCGAGCGGGTCGCCGTAACCGGTCTCGGTCCCGGCCTCGCCCTGGACGAGACGGACGGCCTGGCCATCGGCCACGTCGACGGCAGGAAGCAACGTGAAACTCACGCGGCGAGCCTACCGAGCCCGGTTCAGCGCCCTCCGAGCTCCGCCCGCAACAGCGCCGCACCGGCCGCGAGGGAGGCCATCTTGCCCTCGGCCGAGGCCCGCGGCAGGTACTTCAGGCCGCAGTCGGTGGAGAGCACGATCCGCTCCGGACTCGTGTGCGCGAAGGCGCGGCGGCCGCGGTCGGCGACTGTCTCCGGGGTCTCGACGCCCGGGTCGGACAGGTCGATCACGCCGAGGATGATCGTCTTGTCGGCGAGGTCGGCCAGCACGCCCAGGTCGAGGCCGGACTGGGCGGTCTCGATCGAGATCTGGTCGGCGCTGCAGCCGGCGAGCTCGGGCAGGAACGAGTAGCCCTCGGGACGTTCGTGCACGATCGCCGCGTAGCCGAAACAGATGTGCACGGCCGTCGTGCCGGTGATCCCGTCGAGCGCGGCGTTCAGCGCGGCGACGCCGTAGGCGCGGGCGGCGTCGGGGCGGGCCTGCATGTACGGCTCGTCGATCTGGACGACGTCGGCGCCCGCGGCGAACAGGTCCCGGATCTCGGCGTTCACCGCGGCCGCGTAGCCCATCGCGGCCGCCTCGGCGTCCGGATAGTGGTCGTTCTGCGCTTGCTGGCTCATCGTGAACGGGCCGGGCACCGTCATCTTGACGCTGCGGTCGGTCGCGGCCCGGAGGAACTCCATGTCGCGCACCTCGATCGGCGCGGGGCGGGTGATGGGGCCGACGATGCGCGGCACCGGGTTGGCGTGCCCGGTGCGGTCGATCGCGCTGCCCGGGTTGTCGACGTCGACGCCCGACAGTGCCGTCGCGAAGTGGTTGGAGTAGCTCTCGCGACGGATCTCGCCGTCGGTGAGGATGTCGAGCCCGGCGCGCTCCTGCGCCCGGATCGCGAGCAGGGTCGCGTCGTCCTGGGCCTGGCCGAGCAGCTCCGGGGCGACCCGCCACAGCTCCTTCGCCCGGATGCGCGGGGGCAGCCTGCCGGCGAGCTTGTCCCGGTCGATGAGCCACTCGGGCTGGACGTAGCTGCCGACGAGCGAGGTGGGCAGCAGCGGAAGTGCGGTCACGAGTCCTCCTGCGTTGCGGGCGCCGCCAGCCACGAGCGGATCTCGGCGCCGTGTTCGTCGAGGCGCGGCGGCGGCAGCGGGTAGTGGGCCGGCGTCGCGGAGAAGCGGATGGGGTGGCGCGTCGTCGGGACGGCACGGTCGCCCTCGCCCGCGTCGACGACGGGGTCGAGGCCGAACTTCTCGGCCATGGCGAAGCCGGTGTCGATGGTGCCGATCGGCCCGCACGGCACGCCGGCGTCGACGAGCAGGTCGAACCACTCCAGGGCGCCGCGGGTGGCGAGCCGCTCCACCAGCAGGGGGCGCAGCTGCTCCCGGTTGACGGTGCGGTCGGCGTTGCGGGCGAAGCGCGGGTCGTCGGCGACCTCGGGGATGCCGAGTACCCCGCACAGCTTGCGGAACTGGCCGTCGTTGGCGGCGGCGACGATGAGGTCGTCGTCGGCGGTGGGCAACGGCTCGTAGGGGAAGACGCTGGGGTGCGCGTTGCCCATCCGGAACGGGACGACCCCGCCGGCGACCCATGCGGAGCTGTGGTTGACCAGCCCGGTCAGCGCCGACGACAGCAGGTTGACCTCGACGTGCTGGCCCTGCCCGGTCGCCTCGACGTGACGCAGCGCGGCGAGAATGCCGATGACGGCGTGGTTGCCGGCCATCACGTCGAACACCGAGATGCCGGCCCGGTAGGGCGGACCGTCGGGGTCGCCCGTGAGGCTCATCAGACCCGACATCGCCTGGACCATGAGGTCGTAGCCGGGGACCTTCGCCCCGGCGCCCGCACCGAACCCGCTGATCGAGACGTACACCGAACGCGGGTTGGCCGCCAGGACGGACTCGTGGTCGAGGCCGAAGCGGGCCATGCCCCCCGGTTTCAGGTTCTGGATGACCACGTCCGCGCGGTGGGCCAGCTCCCGGGCGACGGCCAGGTCGGTCTCCTCGCGCAGGTCGAGCGCGACGGACCGCTTGCCCCGGTTGATCCCCAGATAGTAGGTGGACACGCCGTCGCGCACCGGCGGGGTCCAGGTGCGGGTCTCGTCGCCGCCGGGTCCCTCGACCTTCACGACGTCGGCGCCCATGTCGGCCAGCAGCATCGTCGCGTACGGGCCCGCGAGAACCCGGGAGAAGTCGGCGACGAGCAGCCCGTGCAGCGGGCCGGGCGGTACCGGGGTGGTCTCGGCCATCAGGGCTCCATCCTCACGACGCTCGGGTCACGACGCCACGATCACGCGCGGCACCGCCGCGAGCCGGGCGAAGTCGGCGCCGATGTCGCCCGCGGTCGCGAGCAGCAGCGGCAGGTGGTGTTCGAGCAGCACGTCCATCGACGTCTCGGCCGCGTGGGCGTTGACGTTGATCGCCGCGACGACGCGGCCGTCCCCGTCGCGCAGGGGCGCCGCGACCGACCGGATTCCGGCGGCGAGCTGCTCGTCGGTGGCGGCCCAGCCGCGGGCGCGCACCTCCCGCAGCACCTCGTCGCGCTCCTGGTCGTCGAACTGCCGGCGCGCGGTCAGCCCGGACCGGGTGGGCTCGGCCAGCACCCGCTCAGCCTCCCCCGCCGGCAGCGCGGCGAGCAGCACCTTGCCCAGCGACGTCGCCAGCGCGGGGAACCGCGTCCCGATCTGCACGGCCAGCGACACGATCTTGGGGACCGCGACGCGCGCGACGTAGACGATGTCGGAGCCGTCGAGCTGCGCGATCGAGCAGGACTCGTTCGTGCGCGCGACCAGCCGTTCCAGGTGCGGGCGGGCGACGTCCCACAACCCGGAGGAGTCGACGTAGGCCACCCCGAGGTCGAGCACCCGCGGCGTCAGGGCGTAGCCGGGACCGTCGGTGCGGGCGTAGCCGAGCTCGATCAGGGTCAGCAGGATCCGGCGGACCGTCGGTCGGGCCAGGCCCGTCGCGGCGGCGAGATCGGCCAGCGTCATGACGGGACGGCCGGGCCCGAACGCCCGGATGACGTCGAGGCCGCGGGCCAGCGCCTCGATGAAGTCCGGTCCGGTTCCCCGCGGCATCGCTCCTCCTCCGGTTCTCCAGCGCACCATAGCGGCTGATCGTCCGGCAGGCGGACACAGCGCGCTGAGCGGTGTCCGATCGGAGCCTTGACAGTGGCGTCGGCCTGCCGCCAGGGTTCGGGATCGCGTGTCGTCCGTCGAGCGGACGATCGTCCGAACCGGTGACCGAAGGAGCAACGATGCCAGGTCCGCTCGTCCTGCGCAGTGGCACGGTCCTCCCCGTCGACGACGCCCGCTCCGTGCTCCCCGACACCGACGTCCTGATCGTCGACGACCGGATCGCCGCCGTCGGCCCCGCGCTCGAGGTCCCCACGGGCACCCGGGAGATCGACGCAGGCGGCGGCATCGTCATGCCCGGCATGATCGACACCCACCGGCACATGTGGCAGACCGCCATGCGCGGCTACGGCGCCGACTGGACGCTCTCGCAGTACTTCGTCTGGTACTACCTCGAGAACGGCCGCCACTTCCGGCCCGAGGACATCCGCGCCGGGAACCGGCTCGCCGCCCTCGAGTCGATCGACGCCGGCGTCACCACGACCGTCGACTGGTCCCACGGGCTGCAGAGCGTCGGGCACGCCGAGGCGGCCGTCGACGCCCTGCGCTCGGTGCCGGGCCGGTTCGTCCTCGCCTACGGCAACATCCAGCAGGCACCGTGGGAGTGGGCCACGTCCGGCGACTTCCGGGCCTTCGCCACGAACCTGCGCGACGCCGCCGACGACATGCTCGGCTTCCAGATGGCCTTCGACGTCACCGGCGACCCCGAGTTCCCCGAACGGGCCGCCTACGAGGTGGCCCGCGAGCTCGACGTCGCCACCACCACCCACGCCGGGGTCTGGGGCGCCACCAACGACGACGGCATCCGGCTCGCCCACGACGCCGGGTTCCTGAACGAGCGCAGCATCTTCGTCCACGCCGCGACGCTCTCGGCCGACAGCTACCACCGCATCGCGGCGACCGGCGGCTCGGTGTCGGTGTCGACGGAGAGCGAGCAGAGCGCCGGGCAGGGCTACCCGCCCACCTGGGCGCTGCGCCGCCACGGCATCCCGGTGTCGCTGTCGATGGACACGAGCGTGTGGTGGAGCGGCGACCTCTTCTCCGCCATGCGCACCACCCTGGGTGCCGACCGCTCGCGCGAGCACATGGAGGCCCACTCCCGCGGGGAGACCGTCACCAACGCGGCGCTGCGCGCCGACCAGGTCGTCGAGTGGGCCACCCGCGGCGGGGCGCGGGCCCTGGGCCGCGACGACCTCGGCCGCCTCGAACCCGGCGCGAAGGCCGACGTCGTCCTGATCAAGAACGACCGGTCCCCGGTGTCGTTCCCGCTGCTCAACCCGCACGGGCACATCGCGTTCCAGGCCCAGCGCGGCGACGTGCACACCGTGGTCGTGGACGGGCGCGTCGTGAAGGACGCCCACGAGCTCGTCGGGGTCGACCTGGCCGCGGCCCGCCGCGAGGTGGAGTCGACCGTCGAGTACCTGCGCGCCACGATCGGCGAGGAGGCCTGGCAGCAGGGTATGAACCCCGACGTGCCGGAGACGACCCTGCTCGACAACCCGTACACCTACACCGACTACGCGAGCAGCGCGACGCACTCCCAGCGCTGAGGCAGCGGGTCAGGCGGCGGGCGGGGCCTCCGGCTCGGCCGGGGCCCCGGGCTCGTCGTCGCGCGCGGCCGCGCGGCCCCGGGCCGCCGCCCAGCCCAGCCCGATCGCCAGCCCGACGACGATCAGCAGCACCCAGCCCCACCACGCCAGCCCACCGAGCGCTGCGGCCAGCACCCCGGCGACCGCGGCGCCCACCGCGGTACCGGCGGTGCTCGCCGTGGAGGTGCGGCGCCGGGGCGTCGTCCGCCTCCGGGTCGTGGTGGTGCGGCGGCGGGTGCTGCTCGTGGTGCGCCCTGTCGTCTTCCGGGCCGTCGTCTTCCGGGCCGTCGTCTTCCGGGCCGTCGTCGACCGGGTCGTCGCCGGCTTGCGCTTCCTGGTCGTCATCGGGCGACGACGTCGCGCAGCCAGTTCTCCAGCACGGTCGCGCCCGCGTCGCCCGACTTCTCGGGGTGGAACTGGGTCGCGGCGAGCGCGCCGTTCTCGACGGCGGCGACGAAGTCCTCGCCGTGGTGGGCCCAGGTGACCAGGGGCGGGCGCAGCACGTCGGAGGCCTCCAGCTCCCAGCGGCGCACGCCGAAGGAGTGGACGAAGTAGAAGCGGGTGTCGGCGGGCATCCCGGCGAACAGCACGCTGCCCTCGGGGACGTTCAGGGTGTTCCAGCCCATGTGCGGCAACACGTCCGCCTTGAGGCGCTCGACGGTGCCGGGCCACTGGGCGCAGCCGTCGGTCTCCTCGCCCCACTCGACGCCGCGGTCGAACAACACCTGCATGCCGACGCAGATGCCCAGCACCGGGCGCCCGCCGGCGAGGCGGCGCTCGATGATCCGGGGGCCGCCGACGCCGCGCAGCCCCGCCATGCACGCGGCGTAGGCCCCGACACCGGGGACGACCAGGCCGTCGGCCTCCATGGCGAGGTCGGCGTCCGCGGTCACCGTGACCTCGGCGCCGACGCGGCGCAACGCACGCTCCGCGGAGCGCAGGTTGCCCGATCCGTAGTCCAGCACGACGATCCGCGACACGCGGCAAGGATAGACGGACCCGACGAGCGCCCCCGCACCGCGAGCCCGCCGACCCGCGGCCGACGATCCGCGCGCAACCTCACTGCTGTGATCGGGCCCGGACACAGCGGTGAGGTTGCGCCCGATCCGTGGTGCGGCCCGGCCGGCCTCTCCGCAACCGGGTAACGACGGAGCGTGCCCGCACGAATCCTCCGCCGGACGGGGCATCACCGCCGCGCCCGGACAGGGGGATGTCATGGTCTCACCGCACCCGGACGTCGAGATCGGAACTCCCCGGTGCTCGGTGACCGACCCACCGGGCAGCAGCGGCCTGCATCCGAGCGCCTACGGGCCACCGGCCGGCCGCTGGCCCGACACCGCCCTCACCTACTCGGTGTCCACCTCCGGCGGAGTCGTCCTCGACACCAACGGCAACCAGCTCACGGCCGCGGCCATGGTGCAGCTGATCGGCGACGCATTCGACCAGTGGGCCGGCACCTGGTCACCCCTCACGCTGACCCGCGTCCCCACCAACGCCACCCCACCGCCCGACATCAGGGCGCGCTTCGTCGGAACCGACGTCGAACCCGACTTCGCCGACCCCACCGTCATGGGCACCGGCGCCTACCCGCCCCGAGGCCGGATCCGGTTCACCACGGCGCGCAACTTCACCGAACGCTCGATGACCACCACCGCGATCCACGAGATGGGTCACGCACTCGGGCTGACCCACTCCGGGGACCGCGCGTCGGTCATGTACCCCTGGAACCTCCGCCTGCGCACCATCGACCAGGACAGCCGCGACGCGATCACCGACGTCTACGCACCGTGGTCACCGCAGGCGGGACTGCCCGACCGTGGCACCGAGGACCGGCCCGCCCTCGCGTCCTCGGGACCGGCCGGCTTCGGCGGCAGCAACCGCGAGCTCAGCGCTGTCTGGCGCGGCGCCGCGGGCGACCGGACGATCTACCACTCCCGCTACCGCAACGGCTCCTGGACCGAACAGCGCCGCGTCCCCGGCGCCGCGTCGACCCACGGTCCCGCACTCGCCCAGTACTCCCTGCGCGACGGCACCGCCGCCACCGGCCTGCTGATGCTGTGGAAGGGCGCGGAGGGCGACTCGACCCTGTGGTGGAACGTCAACCCCGGCGACGGCGACGGCTGGACCACGCCGCACCGGATTGCCGACGTCGGCACCAGCGCACGGCCCGCCCTCTCCTACCTCGGTGACACCGTTGCCGCCTGGAAGGGCGTCGAGGGCGACACCGGCATCTACTGGGCATCGATGCAGGGCGCGATCTGGCAGCCGCAGCAGCGCGTGCCCGATGCCGAGTCCAGCCACGGCCCGGCCCTCGCCGTCCTCGGCCGGCGGCTGTACCTGTTCTTCCGCGACCCCGAGGACTCCACCCTCTGGTACGTCTCCCGTGGTGAGGGCTCCGAGGAGCTCTGGTCGACACGACGGATCGTCGAGGCCGACGACTACAGCCTCGACACCGGCGGTGGCGTGCGGATCACTCCGGGCTCGAGCGAGGGCCCCGCCGCGGCGACCCACCTCGACCGGATCCTGCTCGCCTGGAAGGGAGCCCAGGACGACTCCGGCATCTACTGGTGTGCCTTCAACGGCAGCGAGTTCTCGCCGCAGTTGCAGGTCGACGACGTCGGGACGAGCACGGGGCCCGGCCTCGGCAGCCTGGACACGCTCACCTACATGATGTGGAAGGGCGTGACCGGCGACAACACGCTGTGGTGGTCGGAGTTCTGACTACGCCCCGCGCGCAACCTCACGGTCGTGATCGGGCTCGGAAACAGCAGTGAGGTTGCGCGCGATCGGGTGTCAGAGGGCGCCCTTGGTCGACGCGATGCCGGTGATCCGGGGGTCGGGCTCGGTCGCGGCGCGCAGCGCACGGGCGACGGCCTTGAACTCGGCCTCGGTGATGTGGTGCGGGTCGCGGCCGTCGAGCACCCGCACGTGCAACGCGAGGTGGCCGTGGAACGCGAGCGACTCGAAGACGTGCTTGTTCAGCACCGTCGGGTAGTGCCCGCCGACGACGAAGCCGCGCATCATCTCCGGCTCGCCGGTGTGCACGGTGTACGGCCGCCCGGACACGTCGACGACGCACTGCGCGAGCGCCTCGTCCATCGGGATCCAGGAGTCGCCGAAGCGGCGGATGCCCTTCTTGTCGCCCAGCGCGGCCCGGATGGCCTGGCCCAGCACGATCGAGGTGTCCTCGACGGTGTGGTGGACGTCGATGTGGGTGTCGCCGTCGGCGTGCACGCGCAGGTCGAACGCGCCGTGCTTGCCGAAGGCGTCGAGCATGTGGTCGAAGAACGGCACGCCGGTGTTCACGTCGGCGGTACCGGTGCCGTCGAGGTCGATCTCGACGGTGATCTTGGTTTCCTTGGTGGCGCGCTCGACGCGCCCGACCCGGTTGGTCATGAGCTGGTCTCCAGTTCGGTGCCGGCGAGCTCGGTGGCGGCCGCGAGGAAGGCGTCGTTCTCCTCCGGCGTGCCGACGGTGACGCGCAGGTGCGCGGGGATGCCGACGTCGCGGATCAGCACGCCGCGGTCGAGGAAGGCCCGCCAGGCGCGGGGGGCGTCGGCGAAGCGGCCGAAGAGCACGAAGTTGGCGTCGCTGGGGACGACGGCGAACCCGGCGGCGGCCAGCGCGGCCATCACGCGGTCACGTTCCGCCGAGAGCAGCGCGACCGAGGCGAGGGTGGCGTCGGCGTGGCGCAGCGCGGCCCGGGCGGCGGCCTGCGAGAGCACCGACAGGTGGTAGGGCAGCCGGACCAGCTGCAGCGCGTCGACGACGGCGGGCGCGGCGGCGAGGTAGCCCAGCCGCCCACCCGCGAAGGCGAACGCCTTGCTCATGGTGCGCGACACGATCAGCTTGTCGCCGTGGGTGTCGAGCAGCCGGATCGCGCTGGGGTGGGCGGAGAACTCGGCGTAGGCCTCGTCGACGACGACGATCCCCGGTGCCGCGTCGACCAGCGCCGCGACCTCGTCGGGGTCGAGCGACTGACCGGTGGGGTTGTTCGGGCTGGTCAGGAACGTGATGTCGGGGGCGCGCCCGGCGAGCAGGGTGCGGGCGGCGGCGATGTCGACACCGAACGTCGCGTCCCGGGGCGCGGGCACCCACTCGGTCTGGGTGCCCGAGGCGATGATCGGGTGCATCGAGTACGACGGTTCGAACCCGACGGCATGGCGGCCCGGCCCGCCGAAGGTCTGCAGGATCTGCTGCAGGATCTCGTTGGACCCGTTGGCCGCCCACACGTTGGCCGCGGTGAGCGCGACGCCGGTGCGCCCGCTCAGGTACGCGGCGAGGTCGGCGCGCAGGCCGACGGCGTCGCGGTCGGGGTAGCGGTGCAGGTCGGCTGCGGCCGCGGCGACCGCGGCGGTGACGTCGTCGACGAGGGCCTGCGGCGGCGGGTACGGGTTCTCGTTGGTGTTGAGCCGCACCGGGACGTCGAGCTGCGGCGCGCCGTAGGGGCTCTTGCCGCGCAGGTCGGCGCGCAGCGGCAGGTCCTCGAGCCGGACCTGCGCTCCGACTCCTTCCGACACCGCGGTCATCGCGCGAACCGAGCCGTGACCGCCTCGCCGTGCGCGGGCAGGTCCTCGGCGACGGCGAGCGTCACCACCTGGTCGGCGACGTCGCGCAGCGCGTCCTCGGTGTACTCGACGACGTGGATGCCGCGCAGGAACGTCTGCGTCGACAGGCCACCGGAGTGCCGGGCGCAGCCGCCCGTCGGCAGCACGTGGTTCGAGCCGGCGCAGTAGTCGCCCAGCGACACCGGCGACCACGCCCCGACGAAGATCGCGCCCGCGTTGCGGACCCGCGCGGCGACGGCCGCCGCGTCGACGGTCTGGATCTCGAGGTGCTCGGCGGCGTAGGCGTCGACGACCGCGACGCCGTCGTCGAGGTTCGCGACGAGGATCGTGCCGGACTGCGGGCCCGACAGCGCGGTGCGGATGCGCTCGGTGTGCTTGGTGGCCCCGACCATCGGGGCGAGCGCGGCGTCGACGGCGTCGGCGAACTCTTCCGACGTCGTGACCAGCACCGACGCGGCGTTCGGGTCGTGCTCGGCCTGGGAGATCAGGTCGGCCGCGACGTGCACCGGGTCGGCCGTGTCGTCGGCGAGGACGGCGATCTCGGTGGTGCCGGCCTCGGCGTCGATCCCGATGAGGCCACGCAGCAGCCGCTTCGCCGCCGTCAGGTAGATGTTGCCCGGCCCGGTGACCATGTCGACGGGCTCGAGGTCTCCCCCGTCGGTGTCGGTACCGCCGTGGGCGAGCAGCGCGACGCACTGCGCGCCGCCCACCGCCCACACCTCGTCGACGCCCAGGAGCGCCGCGGCGGCGAGGATCGTCGGGTGCGGCAGGCCACCGTTGTCGGCCTGCGGCGGGGAGGCGACGACGAGCGCCTCGACGCCCGCCTCCTGCGCCGGGACCACGTTCATCACCACCGACGACGGGTAGACCGCGAGGCCGCCGGGCGCGTAGAGCCCGACGCGGCGGACGGGCACGAACCGCTCGGTGACGGTGCCACCCGGCACGACCTGCGTGACGATGTCGCGTCGGCGCTGCTCGGAGTGCACCGCGCGGGCGCGGGAGATGGAGGTCTCCAGCGCGGTGCGGACCGCCGGGTCGAGCGTGTCGAGCGCCTCGGCCAGCGCGGCGGCGGGCACCCGGACGCGCGCGGGCCGCACCTTGTCGAACCGCTCGGTGTACTCCAGCGCGGCCTCGACACCCCGCTCGCGGACGGCGTCGACGATCGGCCGGACGATCTCCAGCGCGGCGTCGACGTCGATCGCCGCCCGGGGCACGACGCCCCGCAGGACGGCGGGCCGGGGCAGGGCGTCGTGGCGCAGGTCGAGACGGCGAAGCATGGGTGTGAGGGTACGTCTAGCGCAGGTCGAGGCCGAGGTCGAGGGCCGTCACCGAGTGGGTCAGGGCCCCGACGGAGATGAAGTCGACGCCCGTCGCGGCGTAGGCGGCGGCGTCGGCCAGCACGATCCCGCCCGACGACTCCAGCAGCGTCGGCAGTGCCCCGCGGCGGCGGACCGCCTCGGCGGTCTCGGCGGGGGTGAAGTTGTCGAGCAGGACGAGCTCGGCGCCGAGGGCGAGGACGTCGTCGAGCTGGTCGAGGGAGTCGACCTCGACCTCGCACGGCAGGTCGGGCGCCGCCGCGCGGGCAGCGGCGAGCGCGGCCGAGACCGACCCCGCGGCGGCGACGTGGTTGTCCTTGATCAGGACGGCGTCGCCGAGGCCGAGGCGGTGGTTGACCCCGCCGCCGCAGCGCACCGCGTACTTCTCCAGCAGCCGCAGGCCCGGGAGGGTCTTGCGGGTGTCGCGGATGCGCGCGGGGGTCCCGGCGAGGGCGTCGACCCAGGCGCGGGTGGCGGTCGCGACCCCGGAGAGGTGGCACAGGAGGTTGAGCGCGGTGCGCTCGGCGGTCAACAGCCCGCGGACGGGCGCCCGGACGACGAGCGCGGGCTCACCCGCGACGAGCGCGGTGCCGTCCGAAAGGGCCGAGAGCTCCTCCCAGCCGGATGCGCCGAGCACCTCGTCCAGCACCGCTCGCGCCACCGGCAGACCGGCCAGGACGCCGGCCCGGCGCGGGGTGAACTCCCCCACCGCGACCGCGCCGGCCGGGACCGTGGCCGCCGTCGTCGCGTCGGGGCCGTAGCGCAGGTCCTCCTCCAGCGCGGTGCGCACGACGCGCAGCAGGTCGTCGGGATCGGGGACGCCGATCTCGGTGGCGCCACCGACACCCGCGGCGAGCCGTTGCGCGGTCATGCCACACCCGCCAGCGCACCGGCGCCGACGCCGGCGCCCCTGGCGTCGCCGACGACCGGCCGGCCGTCGCCGTCCAGTGTCACGACGAGGCTCGCCCGCTGCCAGACGTCGTCGCGGTCGGGGAAGTCGGTGCGCACGTGGCAGCCCCTCGTCTCACGTCGGGTACCCGCGGCGGCCAGCACGGCCTGCGCGAGCAGGGTCAGGGCGGCGTCCTCGACGCCGGCCCGGTCGGCGGGCAGCACCCGCCCGGTGACGGACTCGATCGCGTCGGACGCGGCGGCGAGCCCGGCGGCGTCGCGACCGATGCCGGCCGAGGCGCTCATCGCCCGCTGCACGACGCGCCGGTCGGCGACGGGCACCGCACCGGGTCGGGCGACGGGATCGGCGAGCGTCCCGCGCGGCGCGGCGAGATCGGCCGCCACGGACAGGGCGGCCCGCGCCCCGACCACGAGCCCTTCGAGCAAACTGTTGGACGCCAACCGGTTCGCGCCGTGCAGCCCGGTCCGGGCCACCTCGCCCGCGGCGTAGAGGCCGGGGACCGCGGTGCGGCCGTCGACGTCGGCGACCACGCCGCCGCACGAGTAGTGGGCGGCCGGCGTGACGGGGACGAGGTCGACGCGGGGGTCGATGCCGGCGTCGGTGCAGGAGGCGAACACCGTCGGGAAGCGGGCGGCGAAGCCGTCGATGGAGGTGGCGTCGAGCCACACGCAGTCGGTGCCGGTGGCCGCCATCCGCCGGGTGATGGCGGCGGCGACGACGTCGCGGGGAGCGAGGTCGGCGAGCGGGTGCACGTCGGTCATGAAGCGGATGCCGGCGCGGTCGCGCAGCACGGCCCCCTCGCCGCGGACGGCCTCGGTGACCAGCGGGCGACGGCCGACGGCCGGGCCGGTGTAGAGGACGGTCGGGTGGAACTGCACGAACTCCAGGTCGGCCGCGGTGGCGCCGGCGCGCAGGGCCAGCGCGACCCCGTCGCCGGTGACGGCCGACGGGTTGGTCGTCGACGAGAAGAGCTGGCCGTAGCCGCCCGTCGCGAGCAGGACCGCGGGTGCGCGCAGCAGCCCCGGGCGGCCCTGGGCGTCGGCCACCCAGAGCCCGACGACGCGCCCGGCCGCGTCGAGGGCGGCGTCGAGGGCGACGTGTCCGGCGAGCAGCGGCAACCCCCCGGTGCCGCGGGCGGTGGCGAGGAGCGCACGCTCGACCTCCGCACCCGTCGCGTCACCGCCGGCGGGCACGACGCGGAACGCGGTGTGGCCGCCTTCGCGGGTGCGGGCGAGGCCACCGTCCGCGGCGGCGTCGAACACCGCGCCGCGCGCCCGCAGGTGCGCGAACGCGGCCGGCCCGCCCTCGACGATCGCGGCGACGGCGGCGGCGTCGTTCAGGCCGGCGCCCGCGGTGAGGGTGTCGGCGATGTGGCGGTCGGTGTCGTCGCCCGCGACGTCACCGAGCACGACGGCGATCCCGCCCTGGGCCCAGCGCGTCGACCCGGCGTCGAGCTCGTCCTTGGTGACGACGACGACCCGCAGCCCGGCGGCGACGGCGTCGAGCGCGGCGGTCAGCCCCGCGACCCCGCTGCCGACGACGACCAGGTCGGCCGTCGCCTCCCAGCTCGGCGGCGGGGTCATTCCCCACCGCCGGGGCGGCCGATGGCGATCATCCGCTGCACGGCCTCGCGCCCGCGGGCGGCGAGCTCGGGGTCGACGTGCACCTCGTCGGTGCCCTCGCGCAGCGACCGGAGCAGCTTCTCCGGGGTGATCATCTTCATGTAGGGGCACGAGGCGCGGTCGTTGACGGCCCGGAAGTCGACCTCGGGGGCGGCGCGGCGCAGCTGGTGCAGCATGCCGATCTCCGTCGCGACCAGCACCGACTTCGCGCCGGTCTCGCGGGCGGCGTCGAGCATCCCGCCGGTCGACAGGATCTTGACGCGTTCGGCCGGGACCGCTCCCGCCGTGGCCAGGTAGAGCGCCGAGGTGGCGCAGCCGCACTCGGGGTGGACGTACAGCTCGGCGTCGGGGTCGGCCTCCGCCTTGGCGGTGAGCTCGGCTCCGTTGATGCCGGCGTGGACGTGGCACTCCCCGGCCCAGACGTGGATGTTGTCGCGGCCGGTGACCCGGCGGACGTGCGCGCCGAGGAACTGGTCGGGCAGGAACAGGATCTCGCGGTCCGCGGGGATGGACTCGACGACCTCGACGGCGTTGGACGACGTGCAGCACACGTCGGTCTCGGCCTTCACCGCCGCGGTGGTGTTCACGTACGACACGACGACCGCGCCGGGGTGCTCGGCCTTCCAGGCGCGCAGCTCGTCGGCGGTGATCGAGTCCGCGAGCGAGCAGCCGGCAGCCGCGTCGGGGATCAGGACGGTCTTGTCGGGCGCGAGGATCTTGGCGGTCTCGGCCATGAAGTGGACGCCGCAGAAGACGATCGTCTCCGCGTCGGCCTCTGCGGCGATGCGCGAGAGCGCCAGCGAGTCCCCCACGTGGTGGGCGACGTCCTGGATCTCGGGCAGCTGGTAGTTGTGCGCCAGGACGACCGCGTTCCGACGGCGGGCCAGCTCGTGGACCTGCTCCGCCCAGTCGGCACCCGTGGTGGGCGCGTCGACGACCTGTGTCGGGCTCATCGGACACCTCCTCCTGTTTTCGCCTATCAATCGAAAACGTGGAGATCGTAGCAGCCGCCGTCGCGTCCCGGCATCGCCCGCGTGACCAGGGCCTCATGTCGTGTCCACCCGGCCGCAACCCGGACGTCCACCGGCCACCCCCTGTGGACACGCGGCATACGCTGCGCACATGCCCGGCACGACCCCTCCCCGCGCGACCGGTCACGAGGTGCTCGCCGCCGTCCTCCAGGTCCGCGACGGCAGGCTCTGCGTCCTGGCCTGGCAACGGGGCATCGCCCCCGACGAGGGCCGCTGGGCGCTGCCGGGCGGGCGGCTGGGCGACGACGAGGACGTCGAGGAGTCGGTCCGTCGCCAGCTCGCCGAGAAGGTCGACCTGCGCGACGTCGCCCACGTCGAACAGCTGGGCGTGTTCTCGGCGCCGCACCGGGTCCCCGACGCGCGGATCGTCGCCACCGCGTTCCTCGGGCTCGTCCCCTCCGACGCCGACCCCGCCGTCCCCGACGACACCGCGTGGCAGCCCGTGGACGCCTTGCCCGCCACCGCCTTCGACCACGCCTGCATCGTCGCCGACGCCCTGGACCGCCTGCGCGCCAAACTTTCCTACACCAACATCGGGTTCGCGCTGGCCCCCGCGGAGTTCACGGTCTCGGCCCTGCGCGAGATCTACGCGGGCGCCCTCGGACACCCCGTGTCGGCCACCAACCTGCAACGCGTGCTCACCCGGCGCGGCCAGCTCGAGCCCACCGGCGCCGTCGCCCCACCCGGTCCCGCCGGCGGCCGGCCCGCGGCGTTGTTCCGCTTCACCCGCCGCAGCCTGCGGGTCACCGACGCATTCGCCGTGCTGAGGCCGCCAGGCGAGGTCAGCCGGGCCGTCGTACCGTAGACAGGTGACGACGCTCCCCCTGTTCCCGCTCGGGACGGTACTCATGCCGGGGTCGTCGCTACCGCTGCACATCTTCGAGCCGCGCTACCGCCAGCTCACCGTCGACCTCGTGACCGGTGCGGTGCCGGACAAGCAGTTCGGCGTCGTCGCCGTGCGCGAGGGCTTCAGCCCCGACGCCGACGGCCTCGCCGCGCTGCACGCCGTGGGCTGCACCGCCGAACTGCTCGACGTGCAGCGCCTGCCCGACGGCCGCTACGACATCGTGACCCGTGGCGTGCAACGGTTCCGGCTGCTCGCGATCGACGACACCGAGAAGCCCTACCTCACCGGCACCGTCGAGGTCCTGCCCGACGACCCGCTCGCCGACGAGCCCGAAGGCACCACCCGCTACCTCAGCGCCGCGGCCCGCGACGCCCACCGCCGCTACTGCACGACGGCGTGGAAGAGCGACGACTGGTCCGAGCCGAGCCCCGACATCGAGCCGCAGCACCTGCCGCACGTCCTGGCCGCCGACTGTCTGCTGCCCATCGGCGACCGGCAGCGCCTGCTGGAGCAGACGTGCCCGACCGAGCGGCTGCGGCTGGTCCGCGAGCTGCTCGCCCGGGAGACGGGTCTGCTCGGCCGGCTGCGGGCCGTCCCCGCCCCGATGACGACGTTCGCGGTGGAACAGAGCCCGAACTGAGCCCGGCCCGGCCACGCCCCCGCGTCGGTCAGCTCCAGCCGTAGCGCGACCGCAGCTGGTCGGCGACCCGGTCGAAGCGGTCGCGGTCGAGGATCGCGCCCTCGCGGCGGATGTCGTGCTCACCGATCTCGAGGACCCGGTCGAGCCGCACGAACGACTCACGGCCCTCGCGGTCCCACGCGCCGGTGCCGATGCCGGCCCAGTCGCGGTCGCCCTCGCGCTTGTGCTGGCTCGACAGCATGAGCGCCAGCAGCTCACCGCCACCCTTGCCGACGACGAGCAACGGCCGGTCCTTGCCCTGGCTCGCGTCCTCCTCGTAGGGCACCCAGGCCCAGACGATCTCACCGGGGTCGGCCGCACCGTCGAGGTCCGGCGCGTAGGCGATCCTGCGGGCGCGATCGGCGGTCGGCGCGGTGCGGACACCGCCGTTCCCCCGAGGAGCCGGCGCCTGGCTGCGACGCGGGGGCGCGGGCCGCGCGGACTCCTGCTTCTGGTTCGAGCTGCTCAGCAGCTTCAGCCCGACGTCGACGACCTGCTTGAGCAGGTTCCCCCAGTTCGCCATGGCGCACAGCATGTCAGGCGGCCGGGCCGGCCCCGTGAGGGGCGTGACCGGCCGTGGCCGGTCACGCCCCTCACGGGCTGGTGGTCTCCCCGTGGCGGCTGCAGCGGGCCTTCCAGCCGAAGGGGTCGACCTGCACGACCATCCGGCGCGCACACAGCGCGCAGAAGCGCGGCGGCTCCAGGGTGCGGCGGGTCGCGCAGCGCTCGTGACCCGGATCGGCGGCGGGTGCGCCGCACTGGTCGCAGAACTGCGCCGCGCCGTCGGCGGCCGGCTCCTGCACGGGCGCCGTCACAGGGTCTCGTTGAGGGCCTTGATCGGCATCTGCAGCTCGCCGAGCAGGTCGATGTCGGACTCGGCGGGCCGGCCCAGCGTCGTCAGGTAGTTGCCGACGATGACGGCGTTGATGCCACCGAGCAGGCCCTGGCGCGCACCGAGGTCGCCCAGGGTGATCTCGCGGCCCCCGGCGAAGCGCAGCACCGTGCGCGGCATCGCGAGGCGGAAGGCGGCGACGGTGCGCAGCGCGTCGGGACCCGACATCTGCTCCAGGTCGCCGAACGGCGTGCCCGGCCGCGGGTTGAGGAAGTTCAGCGGCACCTCGTCGGGGGTGAGCTCGGCGAGCTGCGCGGCGAACTCCGCACGCTGCTCCAGCGACTCCCCCATGCCCACGATCCCGCCGCAGCAGACCTCCATGCCGGCCTCGCGCACCAGCCGCAGCGTCTCCCAGCGCTCCTCCCACGTGTGCGTGGTGACGACGTTGGTGAAGTACGACTTCGCCGTCTCGAGGTTGTGGTTGTAGCGGTGCACACCCATCTCGGCCAGCCGCGTCACCTGGTCCTCGTCGAGCATGCCCAGCGAGCAGGCGACGTTGATGTCGACGGCGTCCTTGATCGCGGCGACACCGGCGGCGACCTGGCTCATCAGGCGCTCGTCGGGCCCGCGGACGGCGGCGACGATGCAGAACTCCGTCGCACCGGTCTTGGCGGTCTGCTTCGCGGCCTCGACGAGCATCGGCACGTCGAGCCAGGCCGCGCGCACGGGGGAGGCGAACAGGCCCGACTGCGAGCAGAAGTGGCAGTCCTCGGGGCAGCCGCCGGTCTTGAGCGAGATGATGCCCTCGACCTCGACCTCCGGGCCGCACCAGCGCATCCGGACGTCGTGGGCCAGCGCCAGGAGGTCGTCGAGCGACTCGTCGGGCAGCTGCAGGACCTCCAGCACCTGTTCCTGCGTCAGGCCCTCGCCGCGTTCGAGCACCTGCTCCCGCGCGGTCGCCAGGATGTCGCCGGCGGCGGGGTGACCCGCGCGGTCCGACGTCGACGTCGTCGAGATACTCACGCTTCGGGAGTCTGCCATTCCCCGCCGAGCGGGGCCCCCAGACTGTGACGCGCAACCGTTGCGAACCGGGCGGCGTCGAGGACCCCGGAACCCTCCGGAAGGGCTCCGACCAGCGGTATCCCGGTCACCTCGGGAAGATCGGTCAGGTTGCAGATCATCGCCGGATCGGGCGTTTCGGGCAGGGATCCCACGACGATCCCGGCACAGACCAGCCCGGCGGCGCGCAGGGCGCGCGTCGTCAGCTCGGTGTGGTTGAGCGTGCCGAGGCCCGCGGCGGCGACGACGAGGACCGCGGCGCCCAGCCCCGCGGCCACGTCGACGAGGGTGCCGTCGGCGGTGAGCCGCACCAGCAGCCCGCCCGCACCCTCGACGAGCACGAGGTCGTGGTCGCGGTCGAGCTCGCGCGCGGCGGCGACCGCGGCGCGCGGGGTGACGGGGTCCATGCCGGCGCGGCGGGCGGCGGTCAGCGGCGCCAGCGGCTCCGGGAACCGGCCGAGCTCCCGGGTGGTGACCGCGCCACCGGTCAGCCGGCTGACGGCGGCGAGGTCGCCGGGCTCCCCCGGCGCGACGCCGGTCTGGACGGGTTTGAGGACGGCGACCCGCTCCCCCCGCCCGGCGGCGACGGCCGCGACCGCCGCGGTGACGACGGTCTTGCCGACGTCGGTCCCGGTTCCGGTGACGACGAGGATGCTCATGCCTGCCGCAGGACCTCGGTGAGGACGCGGCGGGCGCGGTCGAGGTCGGCGTCGGTGAGGTCGGCGCGCGCGGTCAGCCGCAGCCGGCTGGTGCCCTCGGGCACCGACGGTGGCCGGAAGCACCCGACCCGCAGGCCCAGCTCGGCGCACCGCTGCGCGGCGGCGAACGCCCGCTCGGGCTCCCCCAGCACCACGGGGACGACCGCCGACGGCGGGGCGGCCACACCCGCGGCGTCGGCCAGCGCGGCGGCCGCGGACAGGACCGCTTCGGGCAGACCCGGTTCGTCGCGAAGAATGTGAAGGGCCGCAAGGGCTGCTCCCGCGGAGGCGGGCGCGAGGCCGGTGTCGAAGATCATCGTCCTGGCGGCGTCCACGAGGTGCTCCACGACCCGCCGCGGCCCGAGCACGGCCCCACCCTGGCTGCCCAGCGCCTTGGACAGCGTCACGGTCAGGACGACGTCGTCGGCGCCGGCGAGGCCCAGCTCGGCGGCCAGGCCGCGGCCGCCGTCGCCGCGCACCCCGAGCCCGTGGGCCTCGTCGACGACCAGGACCGCGCCCCGAGCCCGGCACACCGCGTGCAGCGCGTCGAGGGGGCAGAGGGTGCCGTCGGCGGAGGTGACGGCGTCGGTGACGACGAGCGCGCGATCCTCGGTGCGGGCGGCGAGCGCGGCGTCGACGGCGGCGACGTCGGCGTGCGGGGTCACCGCCACCCGCGCCCGGGACAGCCGGCAGGCATCGACGATGGAGGCGTGGTTGGCCCCGTCGGACACCACGAACGACCCGGCGCCCGACAGGGCGGTGACGACGCCGATGTTCGCCGCGTAGCCCGAGGAGAACACCAGCCCCGCCTCGGCGCCGGCGAACGCGGCCAGCTCGTCCTCCAGCCGGGCGTGCAGCTCGGTGCTCCCCGTGACCAGCCGCGACCCCGTGGACCCCGCCCCCCACGTCCGCAGTGCCGCGACCCCGGCGTCGACGACCCGCTTGTCGCGCGAGAGCCCCAGGTAGTCGTTGCCCGCGAGGTCGAGCTGCGGCTCGTCGGCGGCGCGGTGGCGCAGCGCGCGGCGCAGCCCGGCGCCCCGGCGGTCCGCGGCCGCGCGGTCGAGCCAGTCGAGCGGATGCTCCGGTCTGTCGTCCACGGCGTCCACATCGGGACCATAGGCGCCCGTGTCACCCGTGCGCATGTGACGTCGCGCGAGGCCCGCGGGCCATGATCGGTCGAGCAGTCCGCGAGGGGTCGAGGAGGAGCGGTACATGAGCTGGGAGATGGTCGACGAGGGATGGGGCCGCAAGGCCGTCGACTGGGCGACGCTCGCCGAACCGCACGCCGTGCGGGAGTACGTGTTCGTGCACCGCCTGCTGGACGTGCGCCCGGGCGTCGACCTGCTCGACGTGGCCTGCGGCGCGGGGCTGTCCCTCGAGCTGGCGGGCGTGGCCGGGGCCCGGGTGTCGGGCATCGACGCCTCGCCGCGGCTGGTCGAGGTCGCCCGGCTGCGCAACCCCGGCTGCGACATCCGCGTCGGCGACATGGCCGATTCCGGGTTCGACGACTCCTCGTTCGACCTGGTCACGAGCTTCCGGGGGATCTGGGGCACGACACCCGCCGCGATCACCGAGGTCGCCCGGGTGCTGCGCCCGGGTGGCAAGGTGGCACTGACGTTCTGGGGCGACATGGCCGCCACACCGGGCGGGCGGCTGCTCGCCCCGTTCCGGCTGGCGACGCAGGCGCAGATCGGCCACCAGTCCGCGATGGTCGGGCTCAAGCAGCCCGGCGTCGCCGCGGCCTTCCTCGCCTCGGCAGGTCTGGAGCCCGGCGAGCTGATCGACGTCCCCTTCGTCATGGAGTACGCCGACGCCGAGCACTACGCACGTGGCCTGGCCGCGAGCGGGCCCGCCTACGAGGCGATCCAGACCGCGGGCGCGGAGGCGTTCCACGCCGCGTGCATGGACGCCGTGCAGCCGTTCCTGCAGGACGGCCTGCCGATCCGGGCGGCCATCCGGCTGTTCGGGATCGTCGGCACCAAACCGGCCTGACCCCGAAACCTGCCTGACCCGGCCGTCCCCCCGAACCGGGCGCAACCTCACGGTCGTGACCCGGCCCGCGCACGACCGTGGGGTTGCGCGCGGGACGCCGGGCGGCGCGAGACCGACCCGGTGGCCAGGGGCCCCGGCGCTCACCGGCTCAGGCGGCGGCTGCCGCGGCGCAGACGCCGGCGGTGATCGTCGCGATCTCGTCGGCGGTGCAGACGTAGGGCGGCATCGTGTAGACGAGATCGCGGAACGGCCGCAGCCACACCCCCGCCGCGACGGCCGCCTCGGTGGCCGCCCCCATGTCGACCTCGTGGTCGAGCTGCACGACGCCGATCGCCCCCAGGACGCGCACGTCGCGCACCCCGGGCAGCGCGCGCGCCGGGGCCAGCCCGGCACGCAGACCGTCCGAGATCGCGGCGACCCGGCCACGCCAGTCGCCACCGCGCAGCAGCCCGATCGACGCCCCCGCCACCGCGCACGCCAGCGGGTTGCCCATGAACGTCGGGCCGTGCATCAGCACCCCGGCCTCGCCGCCGGAGATGCCGCGGGCCACCTCGGGGGTGCACAGGGTCGCGGCCAGGCTCATGTACCCGCCGGTCAGCGCTTTGCCGACGCACATGACGTCGGGCGCGACACCGGCGTGGTCGGCGGCGAACATCTCCCCCGTCCGGCCGAACCCCGTGGCGATCTCGTCGAACACCAGCAGCACGTCGTTGGCCAGGCACAGCTCCCGCAGGACGTGCAGGTAGCGGGGGTCGTGGAAACGCATCCCGCCCGCACCCTGCACGACCGGCTCGACGATCACCGCGGCCAGCTCGTCGGCGTGGGTCTCGACGAGCCGGGCCAGCTCCTCGACGTAGCCGGGCTCGAACGCCCGCGGCGGTGCCGACGCGAACACCTGCCGCGGCAGCACGTCGCGCCACAGCGAGTGCATGCCGCCGTCGGGGTCGCACACGCTCATCGCGCCGAACGTGTCGCCGTGGTAGCCGCCGCGCCACGTCAGCAGCCGGTGCTTGCCCGGGCGGGCGCGGGAGCGCTGGTACTGCAGGCACATCTTGATCGCGACCTCCACCGACACCGACCCGGAGTCGGACAGGAAGACGTGCCCGAGCTCGCCCGGGGCGAGGTCGACGAGGGCACGGGCCAGCGCCACGGCGGGGCCGTGGGTGAGGCCGCCGAACATGACGTGGCTCATCGTCCCCAGCTGGGCGGTGACCGCAGCGTCGAGCACCGGGTGGCGGTAGCCGTGGATGGCCGCCCACCACGACGACATCCCGTCGACGACCTCGACGGTCCGGCCCCCCGGGGCGGCCAGCCGCAGCCGCACCCCCTCCGCCGACACGACCGCGCGCGGCATGACCGTCGCCGGCATCGGGGAGTACGGATGCCATACGAGGTCGCGGTCGGCGGCGAGGAGATCGTCGGGGGTCACGACCCCGACCCTATGCGGCGTCTACGCTGGCCGGACCATGTCCGTCGCCGCCGAGGATCCGGCCGGCCGCCCGGCGCTGTCGCGCCGCCGCGAGATCGGCTCCGCCAGCGCGCGGTCGATGCTGCTCACGGTGCTGGGGGAGTTCGTCCTCCCCCACGATCAACCGGTCTGGACGCAGACGCTGGTCGACGTGCTGGGCAGGCTCGGCGTCGAGCAGAAGTCGGCCCGGCAGGCGCTGGCGCGCACCGCCGCCGAGGGGCTGCTCACCTCCGACCGGGAAGGTCGCCGGGTCCGCTGGTCGCTCTCGGAGCCCGGCCGGCGGCTGCTGTCCGACGGGGCCGCGCGCATCTACGGGTTCGGCACCCCCGCCGCGGCCTGGGACGGCCGCTGGCTGGTGCTGCTCGTGAGCGTCCCGGAGTCGCGCCGGCAGCTGCGGCACCGGCTGCGCACCCGGCTCGCGTGGGCCGGGTTGGGCTCGCCGTCGCCGGGTGTGTGGATCTCTCCCGACCCGGGCAAGCAGGCCGAGGTCGCCGAGGTCGTCGCCGACCTGGAGCTCGACGAGGTGACCAGCTCGTTCGTCGGCCCGTTCGGGTCGATCGGCGCCGAGGCCGCCATGGTCGCCCAGGCCTGGGACCTCGCCGAGGTCGAGGCCGCCTACGAGGAGTTCATCGCCGACTTCGGCGGGCCCGGCCCCACCGACCCCGACGAGATCATGGTCCGCCAGGTGCAGCTCGTGCACGCGTGGCGACGGTTCCCGTTCCTGGACCCGCGGCTGCCCGCGGCGCTGCTGCCGCGCGAGTGGGCGGGCGCCCGCGCCGCCGGGCTGTTCGACAGCCTCCACGCCCGCTGGGAGGGCCCGGCACGCCGGCGCTGGGACGAACGCTCCGCGATCGGCTGACCGGCCCGACCCCCGTGTCCACGGGGTCGGAACCGAATTTCGTCTGATCTGCCCGGAACGTCACTGCCAGCGTTTGACACCCGATCGAGTGATGCTCAGCCTCGGGGCACCGCCGGCGACCCGGAGGTCGCCGCCTGATCGGGGAGCCGTGATGAGCAGCGACGATGCTGAACCCACCGCAGCCGTGACCACGACCGTGCAACGATCCCAACGACGACGGGCCGTGGTCGCGAGCACCGTCGGAACCACGATCGAGTGGTACGACTTCTTCCTCTACGGCACCGCCGCGGCACTGGTCTTCCCGCAGGTGTTCTTCCCCGGATCCGACCCCTACATCGGGATCATCGCGTCGTTCGGCACGCAGTTCGTGGGGTTCGCCGCCCGGCCCATCGGCGCCGCGATCTTCGGTCACTACGGCGACCGGATCGGCCGCAAGTCCACGCTCATCATCACGCTGCTCATGATGGGCATCGGGACGACGTTGATCGGTGTACTCCCGGGCCACGCCGCGATCGGCATCGCCGCACCGATCCTGCTGACGGTGCTGCGCCTGATCCAGGGTGTCGCCGTCGGTGGCGAGTGGGGCGGATCGGTGCTGCTCGCGATGGAGTGGGGTTCGAAGCGTCGCCGCGGGCTCATGGCGAGCTGGCCGCAGCTCGGTGTGCCGATGGGTCTGCTGCTCTCGACAGCACTCGTCCAGGTCGTCTCCCGCGCCACCGGCCCCTCGTTCCAGACGTGGGGCTGGCGGATTCCGTTCCTGGTGAGCATCGTGCTCGTCGGCATCGGGCTCTACGTCCGGCTGCGCGTGCTGGAGTCGCCCGAGTTCGCGGCCGTGCGCGACACGAAGACCGTTGCGCGCAGGCCGCTCCTCGACGTCATCCGCACCCAGTGGCGCGACATCCTCGTCGCCGCGTTCGTGCGCATGTCCGAACAGGCACCGTTCTACCTGTTCATCACCTTCGTCCTCACCTACGGCACGAAGCAGCTGCAGCTCGACCGCAACGACCTGCTCGGCTACACGCTGATCGCGGCCGCGATCGGACTGGTCAGCGTGCCGCTGTTCGGCTACCTCTCCGACCGGATCGGCCGCAAACTCATGTACGGCATCGGGGTCGTGGCGACCGGACTGTTCGCATTCCCCTATTTCGGGCTGCTCGACACGAAGGTCTCCGGGCTGGTGCTGCTCGCGATCGTCGTGTCGCTGATCTTCCACGACATGCAGTACGGCCCCCAGGCCGCACTGATCGCGGAGGTGTTCGGGACCACGGTCCGCTACTCCGGTGCCGGACTGGGCTACCAGCTGGCGTCGGTCATCGCCGGAGGACCGGCGCCCCTGATCGCCGCCGCGATCCTCGCGAGCACCGGGTCGAGCACCGGGATCGCCTGGTACATCGTCGGCTGCGCGGTGGTGTCGCTGATCGCGCTGTTCCTGATGCCCTCGGCCGGGCGGGGTGCGGACGCGAGGCCCCCCGTCCAGGCCTCCGTCCGGCAGACCTGAGCCGGACACGGACTGTGCCGCGAGGGTCCGGCACCCGCCGGCCGACGGTGCTCCTCAACCGGCGAGGTCGTGGTCCACCCGCGCACCCCCCGCCGCGATCGCCGGCGCCGCTTCGGCCGTGCGAACCGCGTCCCCGACCCGCCGGGTCAGGTCGTCGACCTCGGGCCGCACCGCCGGCGCCGGCGCCGAATGCACCGCGGCCACCGGCACCGAGCCACTCCAATCGACCCGCGACGAATGGGCGGCTTTCCTCGACGGGGCGAAGGCCGGCGAGTTCGAGTTCGACCGGCTCTGAGCCGTACCGGTTCGACGGCAGCGCCGAGAGTTCTCGCCACCGGCCGCCCCGTACCGCGCGTCAGCCGCCCAGGCAGCCCGGACCCAGCAGCGCCTTCAGGTCGCCCATCAGTGCCGACGTCGAGGTGACGCGCAGCGCGTCGTCGAGACGCAGCACCGTGGTGCGGGTGCCGTTGGTCAGGGTCAGGTGCACCGGCCGGGTGCCGGGATGGTTGACCAGCACGGCCTTGAGCTTGGCGACGATCGGCGGCGTGACCCGCGTGGCCGGGAGACTCACCGCCACGGGTGAGGTGTTCTCCTCCCCCGCGGCCTGCAGGTCGGGCACCGCGAGGTCGTTGGCGATCAGCGAGATCCGGTCGTCGCGCTTGGACACCCGCGCCTTGACCAGCACGATCGCGTCCTCGGCGACGTCGATCCCGACGACCTGGTAGGCCCGCGGGAAGAACAGCACCTCGATGCCACCGGCGAGGTCCTCGATCTGCGCCGACGCCCAGGGCTCGCCGTTCTTGTTCACCCGCCGGTTGACCCCCGCCAGGATGCCGCCGACGGTGACCTGTGCGCCGTCGCCGACCGTGCCGTCGAGGATGTTCTGGATCGGGGTGTCGGCCTTCGCGGCGAGCACACCCTCGACGCCGTGCAGCGGATGCCCGGACACGTACAGGCCGAGCATCTCGCGCTCGACGGCGAGCCGGTGCTTGGTGTCCCACTCGTCGTCGGGAACCTTGACGTCGAAGATCCCGGCCAGCGCCGGGTCGGTCTCCGCCTCGCCGTCCATGGAGCCGAACAGGTCGAACTGCCCCATCGAGGCGGCCTTCTTCGTGCTCATCACCGCGTCGATCGCGTCGGCGTGCACGAGGAGCAGGCCCTTGCGGGAGTGGCCGAGCGAGTCGAACGCGCCCGCCTTGATCAGCGACTCGATGACCTTCTTGTTGCAGACGACCGCGTCGACCTTGCGCAGGAAGTCGGAGAAGTCGGTGAACGCGCCCTTCTCCTTGCGCGCCGCCACGATCGCGTCGACCACGTTGAAGCCGACGTTGCGGATGGCGCCCAGCCCGAAGCGGATGTCGACGCCGACGGGCGCGAAGTTGCGCACCGACTGGTTGACGTCGGGGGGCAGCACCGTGATGCCCATCCGCCGGCACTCGGCCAGGTAGACCGCGGCCTTGTCCTTGTCGTCGCGGACGGAGGTGAGCACCGCGGCCATGTACTCGGCCGGGTAGTTGGCCTTCAGGTAGGCCGTCCAGTAGGAGACGACGCCGTAGGCCGCGGAGTGCGCGCGGTTGAACGCGTAGTCGGAGAACGGCAGCAGGATGTCCCACAGCGTCTTGACCGCGGCGGCGGAGTAGCCGTGGTCCTTCATGCCCTGGGCGAAGCCGGCGTACTCCTTGTCGAGGATCTCCTTCTTCTTCTTGCCCATCGCGCGACGCAGCAGGTCGGCCTTGCCGAGGGTGTATCCGGCGAGCTTCTGGGCGATCGCCATGACCTGCTCCTGATACACGATCAGGCCGTAGGTCTCGCCCAGGATGTCCTTGAGCGGCTCGGCCAGCTCCGGGTGGATCGGAGTGACCTCCTGCCGCTTGTTCTTGCGGTCGGCGTAGTCGTTGTGGGCGTTGGCGCCCATCGGGCCCGGCCGGTACAGGGCACCGACGGCGGAGATGTCGTCGAACTCGGTGGGGGCCATGCGGCGCAGCAGGTCGCGCATCGGGCCGCCGTCGAGCTGGAACACGCCCAGGGTGTCGCCGCGGGCCAGCAGGTCGTAGGTGGGCTGGTCGTCGAGCTCGACGTCCTCGATGACGAGCGGCGGCTTGCCGTTGAGCTCGATGTTCTCCAGCGCGTCGTCGATGATCGTGAGGTTGCGCAGGCCGAGGAAGTCCATCTTGAGCAGCCCGAGCGTCTCGCAGGCGCCCATGTCGAACTGCGTGATGATGGCGCCGTCGGCCTCGCGGCGCTGGATCGGGATGACGTCGAGCAGCGGCTTGCTCGACATGATCACGCCCGCCGCGTGCACGCCCCACTGGCGCTTGAGGCCTTCCAGCCCGCGCGCGGTGTCGATGATCTCGCGGACCTGCGCGTCGGACTCGTAGAGGGCCCGGACCTCGGTGGCCTCGGAGTAGCGCTTGTGCGCCGGGTCGAAGATCCCCGACAGCGGGATGTCCTTGCCCATGATCGCCGGCGGCATGGCCTTGGTGATCCGGTCGGCCACCGAGTAGCCGGGCTGGCCGAACAGCACGCGGGCCGAGTCCTTGATCGCGGCCTTCGCCTTGATCGTGGAGTAGGTGATGATCTGCGCGATGCGGTCCTCGCCGTACTTCTCCGTCGTGTAGCGGATCATCTCGCCGCGCCGACGTTCGTCGAAGTCCATGTCGATGTCGGGCATCGAGATGCGCTCGGGGTTGAGGAAGCGCTCGAAGATCAGCTTGTGCTTGATCGGGTCGAGGTCGGTGATCCCGAGGACGTAGGCGACGAGCGAGCCCGCCGCCGACCCGCGGCCGGGGCCGCAGCGGATGCCGACCTTCTTGGCGTGCTGGATGAGGTCGGCGGTGACGATGAAGTAGCCGGGGAAGCCCATCTGGATGATGACCGACAGCTCGTACTCGGCCTGCTTGCGGTACTGCTCGGTGACGCCGTTCGGGAACCTCATGTGGAGGCCCTTCTCGACCTCCTTGACCAGCCACGACTCCTCCGTCTCCCCCTCGGGGACGGGCGCGCGCGGCATCAGGTCCTGGCCCTCGGTGAACGACACGTCGACGCGCTCGGCGATCAACAGTGTGTTGTCGCAGGCCTCGGGGTGGATCGGGTCCCACTGGGCGCGCATCTCGGCGGCGGACTTGAGGTAGAAGTCCTGCGCGTCGAACTTGAAGCGGTTCGGGTCCGACATCGTCTTGCCGGTCTGCACGCAGAGCAGCACCTCGTGCGGCTTGGTGTCCTCGGCGTAGGTGTAGTGCAGGTCGTTCGTGGCCAGGCCCGGCAGGTCGAGCTTCTTCTTCAGCGCGAAGAGGTCCTCCTGGACCCGCTTCTCGATGTCGATGCCGTGGTCCATCAGCTCGCAGAAGAAGTTGTCCTTGCCGAAGATGTCGCGGTAGTCCGACGCGGCCTGGCACGCCGCGTCGAAGTCGCCCTGCTGGAGCAGCCGCGCGACCTCGCCCGAGGGGCAGCCGGTCGTCGCGATGATCCCCTTGCCGTAGGTCTCCAGCAGCTCGCGGTCCATACGCGGCTTGTAGTAGTAACCCTCGAGGCTGGCGAGCGAGGACAGCCGGAAGAGGTTGTGCATCCCCTCGGTGTTCTCGGCCAGCATCGTCATGTGCGTGTACATCAGGTCGGGGTTGTCGGCGTCCTTCGCCCCGAGCGAGGTGCGCTTGCGCTCGTGGCGGCTGCCCGGCGCGAGGTAGCCCTCCATGCCGATGATCGGCTTCACGCCCGACGCCTTGGCCTTGCGCCAGAACTCGTAGGCCCCGTAGACGTTGCCGTGGTCGGTCATCGCGAGGGCCGGCATGCCCATCTTGGCCGACTCGGAGAACAGGTCGTCGAGCCGCGCGGCACCGTCGAGCATCGAGAACTCGGTGTGGGTGTGCAGGTGGACGAAACTGTCGGTACTCGAGGCGGCTGTCATGGGGACCCGTCTGCTCCGTCCTCGCGCCGGGGGCGCGGTGCCGTCGGGCGCCCTCGGGGCGCGTGCCGTGATCCCCGCACGGGGCTCGCGGAGCGCCGCCGGGGAGGACCCCAGATTAGCCCCGGGCACCGACAACCTCGGCCACCCCCGCCGGGCCCGGCGGTATCCCCTGCTGACGGCTCCGGGGCGCGTGTCGCGCCGTCCCGCACGGCGCCCGCGCGCGGCGGCGGCACCCGGCTCAGGCCACCCGCAGGCCCGTCGCGACCCGGCCCGTCACCTCGGTGTAGACGTCCTCGAAGCGGTCGAGCGTCGCGTCGAGCGCGTGGCCTGCGACGATCTCGCGGCTCGCCGCGCCCATCCGGGCCCGCGTCGCCGGGTCGGCGAGCAGCGCACCCAGTGCGGCGGCGAGCCCGTCGACGTCGCCGGGGGTGTAGAGCCAGCCGTTGCGACCGGGCCGGACCAGGTGCGGCAGCGCCATCGCGTCGGCGGCGACGACCGGCTTGCCCGCCGACATCGCCTCCAGCGTCACCAGGCTCTGCAGCTCGGCGATGCCGGGCATCGCGAACACCGCGCACCGCCGGTAGGCCGCGACGAGCGTCTCCTCGTCGACGAACCCGTGGAACGTGACCCGGCCGGCCAGCCCGAGACGGTCGGCGAGCGCGGTCCAGGCCTCGCGGCGCGACCCGTCACCCACGATCTCGAGCCGGGTACCGGTCAGGCCCGCGGGCAGCGCGGCGAACGCGCGGAGCAGCTCGTCGACCCGTTTCTCCTCGTCGAGACGCCCGACGAACAGCACCGTCGGGACCGGTGCCTCGACACCACCTGCGTAGCGGGCGGAGTCGATGCCGCACGAGATCGGCAGGACGCCGTCGATACCGGCGGCGTCGGCGAGCAGGCCCGCCGCCCGCCCGGTCGGCGCGGTGACCACACCGGCCCGCCCGTAGACCCCGGCGAGGTCGCGCCACGCCCAGCGGGCGGCGGCCTGCTGCAGCACGTGCGGCACCTTGGCGTGGCCGAACAGGTTCTCGGGCATGAAGTGGTTCGTCGCCACCAGCGGCACACCGGCCCGCGACGCCGCGACCGCGGTCCCCCGGCCCACGACGAAGTGCGCCTGGACGTGCACGACGTCGGGCTGCAGGTCCTCGACCAGCGCCGCCGTCGCCGGCGACGCCTGCCACGGGAAGCAGACCCGGAAGTTGTCGTGCAGCGGGTAGCGGTGCGAGCGGACCCGGTGCACCCGGACCCCGTCGGCGCCCGGGCGCGGCGCTGCGCGGTGCGCGGTCGCGTCGGGCGACGGGGCCACGACGTGCACGTCGTGACCGCGCCCGGCGAGCCCGCCCGCGAGGCGCTCCGCGAACCGGGCGGCCCCGTTGACGTCGGGGGGGAAGGTGTCGGCGCCGATCAGGATCCGCAGCGGACGCACGGCGGTACCTCGCTCTCTGCTGGTGTCTGTCTGGACGATGGTCAGGAACGGCCGGACCGGACGAGCCGGTCGTCGTGGTGGTCGGTGCGCGCCTGTTCGCGGCGGCGCAGCGCGTCGGGGTGGTGGCGGGCCAGCGCGAGGACGCCGACCGCGGCGACGACCGCGCAGCCGGCCATGCCCAGCGCGGCGGGCGGCCCGGTCGCGGCGCCCTCGCCGAGCAGGGCGACCCCGAGCCCGACGGCCACGACCGGGTCGACGACGGTGAGCGTCGCGACGACCAGCTCGGCCGGGCCCGCGGCGAAGGCCTGCTGGACGAGCCAGCCCCCCGCCAGCAGCGCGACGACGATCGCGCCGGCCAGGCCGGCGACGTCGAGCACCGCGGCGCCGGCGGCGACCCGTTCGGCCAGCGCGCGGACGAGCGCGGACACCAGCCCGAACGCGGTGGCGCCCCCCGCGGCGCAGGCCAGGCAGCGCACGATCGGTGAGGTCGCCCGGGCGGCGACGGCGGCCAGCGCGAGGACGACGGTTCCGACCCCTGCCCCGGCGAGCGCGAGCGTCGTCGGGTCGGCGGCGCCGGAGACGGCGCTGCCCGCGGCGAGGGCGACGAACCCGGCGACCCCGCCGACGGCGAGCCCGACCGCGGCACCGACGGCCGCCGACGGCCTGGTCCCGGTCGCGCGGGCGACCAGGAGCACCGCGATCGGGACGGCGAGCACCCCGACCGGCTGGATCACCGACACGGGCGCGACGACGAGGGCGAGCGCGTGCAGGGTGGCTCCCGCACCGGCGAGCGCGAGGCCGAGGAGCCAGCCGGGGCGGCGCAGGAGGGCGACGAACCCGCCGGCGCCGAGGCGCGCGGCGCCGGTGCTGCGCGCCGACGGACCGGGAACGGCCTCGGCGGCCACGGCGCGGTGCTGCAGGATGCCGCCCACGGCGAAGCACGCGGCCGCGATCACGGCGGCGACGACGGCGAGCGCGGTCACCGGGCCACCTCCGCAGCCGCGGCGGGCGCCGGTCCGGCCGGTCCGGGGGCGGCGGGCAGGGAGGCAGCGGTCACGGGGGTGGCGGTCACGGGGGCGGGAACAGGGGCGTTCTGCGAGGTCACGGCGCCGCGGCGCAGGGCGCGCGCGGTCACCGGCAGCAGGACGATCACCAGCCCGTACAGAACACGCTCCACCAGCCCGAGCAGGGGAAATCCGGGTGAACCCAGCACGACGATCGGGACATGACTGAGCAGGAACGCGGCGTCCAGCGCGGCGGTCGCGAGCGTGAGCCGCACCAGCAGGACCGGGCGCGTCCCCCGGGCGACGAGCCCGCGGGCCACGACCATCGCGAGGACCGGCGCCAGCCCCAGCACGAGCGCGCCGCCCCAGCGGTGCACGACCGCGGAGATGTCGGCGGGGGCGCCGCCGACGTTCGTCGGGAACGCGGCGACCAGGCCGAGCCCGATCACCCACACCGCGGTCAGCGCGGCGAGCCCGGGGGCGCCCGGCAGCCGGGTCCGCCACGCGGCGACGGCGACGAACAGCCCGGCGGCAGCCAGCGCGGCCGACGACACCGCCAGCAGCGGGTAACCGTCGGGCACCGCGACGTAGTCGCTGACGGTCTGCGCCATCGGGTTCACCGCCCCGGCGCCCAGCACGTGCAGCACCAGGACGGGCAGGACGGCCAGCAGCGCCGCGCCCGTCACCCCCGCCGTGAGCGATGCCGGACCCCGGGCCACCTGCGCCGGCCCGCCCGTCCGATCCCCCCGGTTCCCCATGCCGGCGACGTTTCCAGCGAGGCACCCGCTACGACATCCGGGCGACCACCGAGTCCGGCTCCGGAAAACCCCCCATACCGTCTGGGGGGCGGCCGGTCAGCCGGTCGGGGCCGGGGGCACCGGGCCGTCGTCGGGGAGCGGGTCGACACGGTCGGTCTGCTCGGGCAGCAGCGGGGCCACCGCGAGGTCGGTGAGCAGCGCGCCGGCCGGGGCGGCCTGCACCGCGCGGACCCCGCCGCGGGCGGCGACCGCCGCCAGCCCGGCCCGGTCGGCGCGCACCACGACGGCCACCACGCAGGCGCAGTCCGTGGCGCCCAGTGCGGCCTGCTCGGCGGCGGCGACCGCGCCGGGGCGCCCGGTCCGCCGCGCCGCGTCGGCCTGCGCGGCGAGCTGGGCCCGCTGCCGCGCCACGTCGACCGCGGCCGCCACCGGGACGCCGGCGTCGAGGGTCTCGAAGCGCAGCGCCGTCTGGACCCGCGGGACCGGAACCCGCCACACCACCTGCAGGATCGCGGCGTCGCCTGCGATCGCGACGGCCCGGTCGCCGGTGACCGCGGCGTCGAGCTGGACCAGCGCGGGAACGACGACACCCGGTGCGGGCAGCGTCGCGGGCAGCGAGGCGAGGTAGTCGGCGACGGCGGCGCCCGGGTCGGGGCCCAGCCGCACCGACCCCGTCACCGACGGCGGCGGCCCCGTCGACACCGGGCGGCTGCCCGCGTACCAGGCGACGCCGAGCAGCACGACGAGGCACACCCCGAAGAGCGTGAGCCGCCGCCGGCCGGTCATCCCGGGCACTCAGTCCTGCAGCAGTTCCAGCGCCCGCGCCAGGTCGGCCGGGTAGGGGCTGACGAAGTCGACGCGGCGTCCGTCGCCGGGATGGGCGAAGCCGAGCTCGTGGGCGTGCAGCCACTGCCGGTCCAGCCGGACCCGCTTGGCGAGCGTCGGGTCGGCGCCGTAGGTCACGTCGCCGACACACGGGTGGCGCATCGCGGAGAAGTGCACCCGGATCTGGTGGGTGCGGCCCGTCTCCAGCCGGATGTCGAGCAGCGACGCCGACCGGAACGCCTCGATCGTGTCGTAGTGGGTGACGCTGGGCCGACCGCCCTCGACCACGGCGAAGCGCCAGTCGTGGCGGGGGTGGCGGTCGATGGGCGCGTCGATGGTGCCGCGGCTCGGGTCGGGGTGGCCCTGCACGACGGCGTGGTAGCGCTTGTCGACGGTGCGTTCCTTGAAGGCGCGCTTGAGCTCCGAGTACGCCTGCTCCGACTTGGCGACGACCATGACCCCGGTGGTGCCCGCGTCGAGCCGGTGCACGATGCCCTGCCGTTCGGCGGCGCCCGACGTCGCGACCCGGACCCCGAGCGCGGTCAGCCCACCCACCACGGTCGGGCCCGTCCAGCCGGGGCTGGGGTGCGCGGCGACGCCGACGGGCTTGTCGACGACGACGATGTCGTCGTCCTCGTAGAGGATGCCCAGCCCGGCGACGACCTCGGCGGGGCCGCTGATGACCGTCTCGCGTTCCGGATCGGGCAGCTCGACCTCCAGCCAGCCGCCCGCGACGAGCCGGTCGGACTTGCCGGCGACGGCTCCGTCGACGGCGACGCGGCCGTCCTCGGCCAGCGCGGCGGCGACGGTGCGTGAGAGCCCGAGCAGGCGGGCGAGCCCGGCGTCGACACGCATGCCGTCGAGGCCGTCGGGAACCGGGAGGCTGCGCAGCTCACCCACGGGCGGCAACGGGGTCGGGGGCGTTCACCGGGCCATTATCGCCGGGCCGCCCGCGCGCCCGGTGGCCGCCCGACCAGGCGTCGGCGCACCGGCGCCGCCGCCGCGGTCCGGTGGTGTCACCGGGGGTCAGCGGACGGGTGGTTCGCCGGTCCCCGGCTCGCGCGTCACGGCCAACCAGCGGGCGAACCGGCCGCCGCTGTCGACCGCCCGGATCCGGTCCTCGGTGGCCCGCCGCGCCTCGGCCGTGGTCACGACGAGCAGCTGGTCGCGCTCACGCAACCGGGTCTCCAGGTCGGGGGTGAAGGCCACCCCGTCGCGGACGACGAGGCTGACCGTCGCCCCCTTCGGCAGCCGCAGCTCGCGCAGGTAGACCCCGCGCAGCTTCGACCCGACGGGCACGCGGACCTGCAGCAGGTCGGCGCCGAGCTCGTCGAGCGGCGCGGCGTCGACCTCGACGTCCGTCATCTCGGTCGACTGCACGACCCGCAGCCGCGACGCCACCCACGGCAGCGTCGTGCCCTGCAGCAACGTCAGCACGACGACGAGCACGAAGACGACGTCGACCAGCTGCGACCCGGTCGGGGCCCCCTCGACGAGGGTGATCAGGGCCAGCACGATCGGGACGGCGCCGCGCAGCCCCGACCACGACAGGAACGCCTGTTCTCGCCAGGGGACCCGGAACGGCAGTGCCGCGGCGACGACGGACAGCGGCCGCGCGAGGACGAGCAGGACGGCGCCGGAGATCAGCGCCGGGACGACGGCGTCGCCGAGCCGCAGCGGGGAGACGTAGAGCCCGAGCAGCACGAACAGGCCGATCTGGGCCAGCCAGCCGGTGCCCTCGGCGAACGACAGCACACCGCCGCGGTGGGGCAGCCGGGAGTTGCCGAGCACGAGCGCGCAGACGTAGGTCGCGAGCAGGCCCGATGCGTGCGCGAACTGCCCGCAGGCGAAGCCGAGGACGCAGACCGACATCGTCGCGAGGGGGTAGAGGCCCGTCGACGGCAGCGCGGCACGGCGCAGCGCCCACGCCCCGGCCAGGCCGAGCGCGATGCCGATGACCCCGCCGGCGGCCAGCTCGTAGACGACGACCGCCGGGGTCCACCAGTGGAACGGGTCGCCCGAGGCGAGCAGCACGACGGCGAGGACGACGGGGGCGTCGTTGAACCCGGACTCCAGCTCCAGCGCACCGGCGAGGCGCCGCGAGACACCGACGCTGCGCAGGACGCTGAACACCGCCGCCGCGTCGGTGGACGACAGCACCGCACCCCACAGGAACGCGACCCGCCAGTCCAGGCCCAGGATCAGGTGCAGCGAGACACCGACGACGCCGATGCTCACCACGACGGCCACCGTCGACAGGGCGATGCCGACCCCGAGCGAAGGGCGCACCACGTCCCACCGGGTGGTCAGCCCGCCCTCGACGAGGATCAGGACCAGTGCGGCGATGCCGAGGTTCTCGGTGAGCAACGCGTCGGAGAACTGCAGGCCGAGCACCGACTCCCCGAGGACGACCCCGATCCCCAGGTACAGCAGCAGCGAGGGGAGCCCGAGGCGCACGGAGACGCGGACCGCCAGTACTCCTATCAGGACCACCGCGGCGACGACGCCGAGCAGCACCTCCAGACCCGCCATGCGCACCCTCCGCGGATCACTCTATTCGGCGCCGGATTCGTCCCTCCGGTGACCGATCCGGGGCCGGCCGGGAAGTTCAGGCGGCGGCGACGCCGGGTGAGGCGGGTGTCGGTCTGCGGTACCCGAAGCGGCCGAACAGCCAGATCACCGGGAGCGTGCAGGCGAGCGACACCGCGATGTAGAGCGGGCGTTGCAGCCACCAGGCGAGATCGGGGACCTGTTTCTCGCCGATCTCGCCGCTCCAGGCGTAGATCAGCCCGCGCCCGATGGCCATCCCGGTGGTGTGGAAGAGGAACACGGGCATGGCGAAGCGGTTGACGACCTCGACGATGCGCCGCGGGCGTGGCCGGTCGAGCCAGCGTTCGACGGTGGGGCGGCCCATCTCGGCCACCCCGATCTGGAAGATCAGCAGCGCGACGATGCACAGCGTCGGCGGCGCCATGTTCGACGTCTCCCCCGGCACGCCGACCATGGAGCCCGGGTACAGCCCGGAGAACACGAGCCCCACGAGCCCGAACAGGCCCGCCCACATCAGGGCGGCGTCGAACTGGCGTGGCGCCCGCACGACCTGCTCGTAGGAGAACCCGGCCTGGAACGCCAGACCCCACACGAAGATCATGTTGACGTAGGCGAGCTCCTCCATGCCCGCCCGGAACCGCAGGATGTCCACGACGACCACGAGGCCCGCGAACCACACCAGCGGCACCGCGCCGAAGTGCGTGCGCAGCCACAGCCACAGCGGCATGAGCGCGATCAGGCCGAGGTAGACGGCGATGAACCACAGCGGGCTGATCACCAGCAGCACCGCCCGGCCGACCCAGGCGATGTCGGACACCGCGCCGAACGCGGCGCCCAGCCCGATCCACACGACGGCCAGGACCAGGGCCGGGATCGACAGCTTGCGGATGTTGCGCCACACGAAGTGGCCGAGATGCTCGCCACGTCCCCGCGCCCGTTCCCAGGCCTTGAGATGGACGTAGCCGCCGACGTAGAAGAACAGCGGCAGCACCTGGAACAGCCAGGTCAGTGCCCACAGCCCCGTGGTGAAGCCCAACGGGCTCGTCGCGCCGGGGCCGGTCGGGCCCCACACCAGGATCGTGAAGGCCCAGTGCCACAGCACGACCACGAGGATCGAGAAGGCCCGCAGGAAGTCGACGTAGCGGTCGCGGGCCACCGCAACGTCCTGCGCGCCGGCCGCGGAGCGCGCACGGTCCTGCCCCTGGCCGGCGGCTGCGCCGGCCGGGTTGACGTCGGTCATCGTGGAAGTCCCCCCGTGCGCGCTCGGGTACCGTCGACCCCGATGGCCCCCACCACGGCGGGACGGTCGTGATGGCGACGGCCCTGCGGACACCCCCGGAGCGCGCCCGCCTCGCCGGGCGCACGCTGCGGCGACGGCTGGGCCTGTTCTCGGTGATCGCGATCCTGGCAGCGTCGAACGTCGTCAGCAACCGCCTGTGGCCCGAGGCCTACGTCCCGTGGAACGTCGGGGTCGCCGTGCTGCTCGTCCTGGTGGCCCGCCGCTGCGGCGTGACCTGGGCGGATATCGGGCTGTCGCGGGCGACGCTGCGGCGCGGGCTCGGGATCGGCATGCTCGCGCTCGCCGGGGTCGCCGCGCTGTACCTGATCGGGCTCGCGATCCCGGCCACCCGGGAGGCGTTCGACGACGCCCGCGCCGCCGGGACGCTGGGCGCCGCGCTGTTCGCCGCGCTGGTCCGGATCCCGCTCGGGACGGCGCTGCTGGAGGAGACCGCGTTCCGCGGAGTGCTGCCCGCGCTGGTCGGCGGGTCGTGGTGGCGGCAGACGCTGGTGTCCTCGGGACTGTTCGGGCTGTGGCACGTGCTGCCCTCGATCGGCATGGCGAGCGTGAACGCGGCGGTCGCCTCGTCGGTCGGCGGGTGGGGCGCGGTGGCCACGTCGGCCCTCGCCGTCGTCGCGACCTTCGCCGCAGGTGTGCTGCTGTGCATGTGGCGACGGTGGGGCGGGCACCTCGTGACGCCCTTCCTCGCCCACGTCGCCACGAACTCCCTCGGTGTCCTGATCGCCTGGTGGGTCGTCACGCACTGACCCGTGAGGGGGACTTGACCGGCGACCGGGGGCTGTCCCCCCATCGGGATCGGGAACCTTCCGGATGGTGGCGGGTACGCGGCGGTCCCTAGATTCGTCCCATGTCCACGGCAGTCTCACCCCCCGGCAGCGCCGTCGGCGGCCGGCCGGCACCGGCCGACCCGCTGCGTGCCTGGGCCTCCCCGGCCACCTGGCTCGGGGCCGCGCACCTGCTCCTCGACGTCTTCTTCGGCGTCGCGACGTGCTTCCTCGTGCTGTTCGGCCTGTTCTGGTCGGTGGTGCTCCTGCCGTTCGCCCTGCTCGGGGTACCGGTGTGGATGCTCACCGCGTGGGTCAGCACGGGGCTCGGCCTGATCGAGCGGACCCGCCACCGGCTGCTGCTCGGCGTCGACATCGAGGCGCAGCCGATGCCGCCCACGCAACGCCGTCCCCTGCGCTACGCCGGTGCGCTGCTGCGTGACCCCGGCGTCCAGCGGCGGATGGTCCACCAGGTGCTCGCCGCACCGCTGGGGGTGCTGACCTCGGGCATCGTCTACGGCCTGCTCGCGTTCGGATCGACGCTGCTGGTGATGCCCGTCGCGGTACTGGTCGCCGGCAACGACGAAGCGCACCTGTTCGGCATCCCGCTCGCCTCCGGGACCGCCCGCGGGCTGCTGGCCGGGCTGGGGCTCGTCCTGCTGCTGGTGACACCGGCCGTCGTGCGGGGTCTGGTCTCCGTGGACGTCGCCGTCGCCCGGTCGCTGCTCGGGCCCGTCCCCGGTGCGCTCGCCGCCCGGGTCGGAGAGCTCGAACGCAGCCGGGCCCGCGTCGTCGACTCCGTGGAGGCCGAGCGCCGCCGCATCGAACGCGACCTGCACGACGGCACCCAGCAGAGCCTCGTCTCGCTGGCCATGACGCTGGGCCGGGCCAAGGCGCGCTACCGCACCGAACCCGAGGCGGTCGGGGACCTGCTCGACGACGCCCACCAGCAGGCCAAGGACGCCGTCGTGGAACTCCGTGGGCTGATCCGCGGGCTGCACCCGCCGGTGCTGTCCGACCGCGGTCTCGACGCCGCCCTGCCGGCGCTGGCCGCCCGCTGCCCCGTGCCGGTCGAGCTCACCGTCGACGTCCCGGTGCGCCCGCCGCTCGCCGTCGAGTCCATCGGCTACTTCGTCGTCTCGGAGGCGCTGACGAACGTCGCCAAGCACTCCGGCGCCGCCTACGCGAGCGTCACCGTCACCGAGTCCGACCGGACACTGTGGATCACCATCAGCGACGACGGTCGCGGCGGCGCGGACGCCGCGTACGGGACGGGGCTGCGCGGGCTCGCCGACCGGGTGTCCGGTGTGGACGGGCAGCTGTCGGTCGACTCGCCCGCCGGCGGCCCGACGGTGCTGACGGTGGAGCTGCCGTGCCGGTGACTGCCTCAGTCGCACCGCGCGTCGTCCTCGCCGAGGACTCCGTTCTGCTCCGCGAGGGGCTGGAACGGCTGCTCACCGAGGCCGGCTTCGACGTCGTCGCCGCCGTCGGGGACGCGGAGTCGTTGCTGCGCAAGGTCGGCGACGACCAGCCGGACGTCGTCGTCGCCGACGTCCGGATGCCGCCCACCCACTCCGACGAGGGCCTGCGCGCCGCCCTGGTCATCCGGACCCGCTGGCCGTCGGTGGCGGTGCTGGTGCTGTCGCAGTACGTCGAGGAGCGCTACGCCACCGACCTGCTCGCCGGCGACACCCGCGGCGTCGGCTACCTGCTCAAGGACCGCGTCGCCGACGTCGAGAGCTTCATCGAGGCCCTGCACCGCGTCCGGGCGGGCGGCACCGCCCTCGACCCCGAGGTGGTCTCCCAGATCCTCACCCGCTCCCGGCGGACCGCGCCGCTGGCCGAGCTCACCCCGCGCGAACGCGACGTCCTGACCCTGATGGCCGAAGGCCGCTCCAACAGCGGTATCGCCGAGGCGCTGGTGGTGTCCGACGGTGCCGTCGAGAAACACGTCAGCGGCATCTTCGCGAAGTTCGCGCTCCCCGCCGCCCCGACCGACCACCGCCGCGTCCTCGCCGTGCTGCGCTACCTGGAGAGCTGATGACGGAGCTGATGGACACGACCGTCCTGCCGCCGCCCGCAGGCCACGGCGGGCCCCCGCGCCCGCGGCGCCCGCACCCGGCCCTGGTGGCCGCCGCCGTCGTGGTCGTGCTGGTCGCGGCCGTGGCCGGGGTCGGGCAGCTGCTCGGGTCCGCCGTGCACTCGACGACCGTCACCGACGCCACCTACACGCTCGCCTCACCGCGCCTGGCCGTCACCACGAACTCCGGGGACATCACCGTGGTCGCCGGCGACGACGACGCCGTCCACGTCCGCACCCAGGCCCGGCACGGGCTCGCCCCACCCGACCTGGTCGCGCGGTCCGGTCCCACAGGCCTGCTGCTCGACTCGCGCTGCAACGGGTTCCTCGGCGACTTCTGCCAGGTCTCCTACACCGTCGCCGTCCCGCGCACCGCCTCCCTGATGGTCACCGGCGGGGTCGGCGACGTCGTCGTCCGTGACCTCGACGGCCGCGTCGACGTCGACAACACCGCCGGCGACGTGCTGCTCACCGGGCTCGGCGGGGACGTCACCGTCCGCACCGTGTCCGGCGACGTCGTCGCCACCGGGCTGCGCTCGGGCTCGGTGCTGGCCGAGACCACCACCGGAGACGTCAGCGTCGCGGGAGCGGTCGCGCCCAGGAGCGTGACCGCGCGCAGCACCGTCGGCGACATCGACCTCGCCGTGCCCGGCACCAGGTCCTACCGGGTCGACCTCGGACCCGGGTCCGGACCCGGGTCCGGGCAGACCCGGGTGCTGGTGCCGGTCGACCCCACGGCCACGGCGACCCTCTCGGCGACCTCCGACCACGGCGACGTGACGGTCCGGCCGGCGTAGGCCAACGAGCGACCGCCGCCGGTCACGGTCGGCGCCGGGGTCTCACACCTGCCACGTCAGGGTCGCGGCGTGCCGGGGCCGCTCGGGCAGCGCGGCGAGCGCCTCGGCCACCTCGCCCACCCGGGCCGCCGGCAGGCACAACCGGCGGGTCACCCACTCCGCGTCCTGACGCGGCGGCGACTCCCGCTCCCAGCGCGCCACGTCGGGAGCGAGACCCATGTCGGCGAGGACGGCGACGGCGTCGTCGGTGCGGGCCGGCTCGGGGCGGCGCAGCCCGTGGAAGCGCAGCCACAGCGGGTCCAGCCAGGCCATCGGGTGCTCGTCGAACATCTCGACGACCACACCCCTGCGCGCCGCCGCCGTCAACGCCGCGGCGAACGGCGGCAGGTCGACGACGTTGTGCAGCACGTGGTGGGAGACCACGACGTCGGCGTGCCCCGCGGCCTCCGCGATCTCGGGCCAGCGGCCCTCGACGGTCGTGTACGGGATGCCGCGCTGCCGCGCGCCCTGGGCGAACACCTCCAGCATGTCGGGCTGGTGGTCGACACCGGTCACCGCCGTCAGGGCCCCGACCAGCGCGAACGCCGCCGCACCACCTCCGCAGCCGACGTCGAGCACCGTGCCCGAACCGCGAAGCAGCCCGAGCGCCGACACCCGCGACGGGGTGTCGGCGGGCTCGTCGGGCGCGGCGAAGTCGCGCGGATCGTGCACCCACGGGCTCGCGGACGCCTGCGCGAGGATCTCCGACGGGATGCCTCTGCCCGACTGCAGGTCGTGCCACCGCCTCGCCGCGCCGATCATGACCTCACCCTACGACGCACCCCCGCCGTACGCCGTCGGCGCCGCCGACGTGCCTCCCGCCACCCACCGGCAGGCTGCGCAGCACCCTCGCCGCACCCTTTCCGTCCCGCCGCGCCGCGCGGGCCGGCCACGTCCGTCGCCGGGCCGGTGACCGCCACGGGTCCGGACGCCGCGCCGACGCCCGGCTCTCACCCTGGCCGGCGCACGACGCCCCGCACCACCAGCTCGACCGTGACGACGACCGCGACCGTCTCCGCCGCTAACAGCCCGGCCAGCACCAGGACCTGCGCCGCCCCCGCAGCCACCGGGTCCCCACCGCCCAGCAGGACACCGACGAACGCGCCCGGCAACGTCACCAGCCCCACCGTCCGGGTCTGGTCGAGCGCCGGGACCAGCGCCTCCGCGCCCGCCGGCCGGACCACCAGCATCGCGGCCTCACGCACGCCGAACCCCAGCGACAGCGCCGCCTCGTACTCCCCGCGCCGGGCCACCAGCCCGTCGAGCGCCCGGCGCCCCGCCAGCGACGTCGCGGTCATGGCCCCGCCCACCACGATCCCGGTGATCGGGACGACCGCGATGCCCGTCAGCGGCACCGTTCCCGACGCCAGGACGACCGCGAGGACGGGAACCGCGCCGGCCACGATCGCTGCCCCCGCCGCCAGGCCACTGCGGTGCCGCGTCATCCGGCGGGCCGACGTCCACGTCGCCACCACGACCATGAGCAGCGTGAACGCCGCCGTCGACCACCACGAGCGCACGACGACGAGGATCACCAGCGACACCGCGCCCAGCTGCACGACGGCCCGCACCGCCGCGACGGCTGTCATCCGCGACGTGCCGACCCGGCCGACGACACCCGCCGCCACCGCGACGCCGACGAGCACCACGAGCGCCACCAGCAGCGGCCACCCGATCCCGATCACGGACGCGAGCCTCCTGCACGCGGCGAGCCGCCGGCGAGCCGGGCGCCCCGTCGCGCAGGAGCCGGATCCGGGGGCGGCCTCACGCCGGGCCGGCGGCCCGCGCGGGTGCCTCCGCCGCGCGCATCGCCGCGGTGGGCAGCCACAGCGTGAACACCGGCGGCCGGGCCCGGGTGAGCGTGAGCCGGCCGCCGTCGGCCTCGGCGAGGCCCCTGGCCAGGGCGAGCCCGATCCCGTGCCCGCCGCCGGTGGACCGCCGCGCGAACAGCTCGGCGGCGGGCACCGTGACGCAGCCGGCCTCGTCGGCCACGTCGACGGCCACCGCACCCGACGCCGCGCGCACCCGCACGGTGACGGTGCCCGCGCCGTGGCGTACGGCGTTGTCGAGCAGCACCGCGACCACCTGCCGCACCGCGGCCGCCGACGCCGCCGCGGCCGGCACCCCGGGCTCGACGTCGACGACGAGGCTCCGGTCGACCGCCCCGAGCAGCGGTCTGCGGTGGCCCGCGACGTCGCCGACGAGCGTGGCGACGTCGATCAGGTCCCCGGCCCGGCGGCCGCCGCCACGGGCCAGGGCCAGCAGATCCTCGACGGTGCGCTGCAGCCCGTCGGCCGACCCGACCGCCTCGGTGACCGCGACACGCAGGTCGGCCTCCGGGTCGTCGAGGGCGCTCTCCAGGCCGAGCCGCAGCCCGGCGAGCGGGGTGCGCAACTGGTGGGAGGCATCCGCGGTGAAGGCCCGTTCACGGGCGACGAGCTCGCCGAGCCGGTCTGCGGTCGAGTTGAGGTCCGCGCCGACGGAGTCGATCTCCGGGATGCCGGCCCGGGGCGAGCGCACGGTGAAGTCCCCGTCGCCGAGGCGGCGCGCCGCGCCGGAGAGCTGCTCCAGCGGCCCGGCGAGCCGGGTGGCCTGTCGCCGCGCCACCGCCCAGGCCGCGAGGACCGCCGCGACAGCCAGCGCGAGCATCACCGCCCACACGGCCGCGACCTGCAGGTACACCTCGGTCGACGACCCCGAGACGCGGATCGCGCCCGCCCGGGGATCCGCGCCGGTCACCGCGAGGACCACGAGACCATCGGTGTCACCGGGGTCGGAGCCGTCGAGGACGTGCCGCACAGCGGCGTCGGCCGTGGCCGGCCCGGTGCCGAGGATCCGGTCACCGGAGGTGTCGTAGAGGGCGACGTCGGCCCGCTCCGCCGTCGCCGGGAGCCGCGGCGCGTGCCCGGACGCGAGATCGACCGCCACCGAGAGCGCCGCGACCGTCGCGACCTGGTCGAGCTCGGAGCGTTCGTCGGCGGCCAGGTAGGCCGCGACGATCCCGGCCAGCGGCAGCCCGAACAACCCGGTCGCGAGCACCGCGGCGACCACGGTGAGGACGACGATCCGACGGCGCACCTCAGGCCTGCGGGGCGTCGAGCCGGTAACCGTGCCCGCGCAGCGTCACGATCTCGGGCATCCGTGACCCGCCGGCAGCCTCCAGCCGTCTGCGCAGCGCCGCGACGTGCACGTCGAGGGTCTTCGTCGAGCCGAACCAGTGCTCGTCCCACACCTGCGCGATCAGCACGTCGCGGCTCACGGCGACACCGGGGCGCGCGGCCAGCCGGGCGAGCAGGTCGTACTCGCGGGGCCGCAGGTGCACGGGCCGGCCGGCGACCGTCACCTGCCTGCTCGCGACGTCGAGGGCGAGGTCGCCGAGCCGGGTGGGCCCGCCGGGCCGGCTCGCCTCGACCCGGCGCAGGTGCGCCGCCACCCGTGCGTGCAGCTCGGCGAGCCGGACGGGCTTGACCAGGTAGTCGTCGGCGCCGGACTCCAGCCCGAGCACGACGTCCATCTCCTCGTCGCGGGCGGTGAGCATCACGATCACCGCGTCGGGCAGCACCGGCCGCAGCTCCCGGCACACGGTGAGCCCGTCGGCGTCGGGCAGCCCCAGGTCGAGCAGGACTAGGTCGAACGCACCGTCGTCGGGCGCGCGCAGCGCCGTCGCCGCGTCGGGGGCCCGGACGACGTCGTGCCCGTGCACGGTCAGGGTCCGCACCAGCGCCGCGCCGATCGTCTCGTCGTCCTCGACCACCAGAAGTCGTGCCACACCGTCGACGGTACGAGCCCGCCGACCTGCGGACCGCCCGGTCCGCAGGTGCTAACCGAACGTTTGCCCGCCGCTGGCCGGACCCGTGCCCTCGGCTTCCTAACGTTCACCACGTGGCAGGTCGTCGGCGGTCTGGTGTGGACGGCCGGGCTCGTCCTGGCCGGCTACGCGCTGGGCGCGACCGTCCCGGGTGTCGACGCCTACCTGCTGCCCGTCGTCGCGGCCGTCGTCGCCGTGTCGCTGGTCCCCCTCGCCCTCGAGGTCCGCCGGGAGCGCCGGCGGACCCGCGCCTGACCCCCCGCCGATCTCACCGAAGGAGACCGACCGTGGCCACAACCCCTGAGGCGACCCTTGCGCCGCAACGACCCCTGCGCTGTTCCGACGCCGAACGCGACACCGTCGCCGACCGGCTGCGCACCGTCCTCACCGAGGGCAGGCTCACCGCCGAGGAGACCGGCGCCGCGTCGCTGCTCCTGCACGGCGTGCACGACCACCCCGAGTTCCGGTGAGCGGGCTCGGCTGGGTCGAGGCGATCGTCGTCGGCGCTCTCCAGGGCGTCGCCGAACTGTTCCCGGTGTCGAGCCTCGGGCACAGCATCCTGCTGCCGGCCGTCGTCGGCGGGTCCTGGGCGCAGGACCTCGACGTCAGCGCCCCCGAGTCGCCCTACCTCGCGTTCGTCGTCGGCCTGCACGTCGCGACGGCGCTCGCGCTGGTCGTGTTCTTCCGCCGCGACTGGATGCGCGTCGTCCGCGGGCTCGTCACCAGCGTCGCCCGCCGCGAGGTCCGCACCCCCGACCAGCGGCTCGCGTGGCTGCTGGTGCTGGCGACGATCCCCGTCGGCGTCGCCGGGCTCGCGCTCGAACACCTCTTCCGCACCGTGTTCAGCCGCCCCGTCCCGACCGCGATCTTCCTGGTGCTCAACGGGTTCGTCCTGCTCGCCGGGGAGCGGCTGACCGCGCGGGCGGTGCGGCGGGAGGCCGTCCCGGCAGCGGGCACCGGCACCGCGACGGCGACCGTCGTCCTCCCGGCCGTCGACGAGGTCGTCGTCGACCGGCGGCTCGCCCGGCTCGGCGTCGGGCGGGCCGTGCTCGTCGGCGCGGCCCAGATCGCGGCGCTGCTGCCCGGGATCAGCCGGTCGGGCAGCGCGATGGTCGCGGGGCTGTCGCTGGGCCTGCCCCGCGCCGACGCCGCGCGCTTCTCGTTCCTGCTCGCGACGCCGGTGATCCTGGCCGCGGGTGTGCTCAAGCTCGGCGACCTCGCCGGCCCGCTGGGCGACGGCATCCGCCCCCAGATCATCGTCGGCAGCGTCCTGTCGGGTGTCGGGGCGTACCTGTCGGTGCGGTTCCTGACCCGGTACTTCGAGCACAGGTCGTTGCGCCCCTTCGGGTTCTACTGCATCGCGGCGGGGCTGGCGTGCCTGGTGTGGTTCGCCGTGCGCTGAGGTGGAGCGCGCCTTCCCGAGATGCAGGAACGGCACCTTCCCGCAACCCGGTTGCGGGAAGGTGCCGTTCCTGCGGTACGGCGGGCAGGGCGTCAGGCGCGGGCCACGTGCACCGCGACCCGGTGCGAACCCGTGCCGTCCGCGGCCGCCGCGGCGGTGCCGACGAGCGTCGGCTCGGCCGGCTCCTCGTACACCACCGAGGTGGCCAGCACCTCGCCGGCGACGAACGCCTCGTGGGTGCGGACCGCGGCGCCGACCTCGGCGTCGCCCCCGATCGTCAGCACGATCCGGTCGGAGACGTCGAGTCCCGCGTCGCGGCGGGCCTGCTGCACGACACGCACCACGTCGCGCGCCGCGCCCTCCGCCGCGAGGTCCGGCGTCACCGCGGTGTCGAGGACGACGAGCCCGGTGTTGCCCGGCAACGCCGCCGTCTCGGCCGGGTCGGCCGCCACGAGCTTCTCGGTGTACTCGCCGTCGAGCAACGGGATGCCACCGGCGACGACGGTACCGTCGGGCTCCGTCGTCCACTCACCGGCCTTGACCGCCTTGATGACCTTCTGGGTGTCGCCGCCCAGGCGCGGGCCGCAGGCCCGGGCGTTGACGGCCAGCTCGAACCGGCCGTGGGCGGCGACGTCGGTGGTCAGCGTGACGTCCTTGACGTTCACCTCGTCGCGCAGGATGTCGGCGAACGGGGCGAGCGTCTCGGCGTCGGCCGAGGCGACGGTGAGCCGGGCCAGCGGCAGCCGGACCCGCTTGTTGCGCGCCTTGCGCAGCGACGACGCCGACGACGCCACCTGCCGCACCCGGTCCATCGCGGTGACCAGCGCCGCGTCGTGCGGGAGCTCGTCGCGGGCGGGCCAGTCGGCCAGGTGCACCGAACGCCCGCCGGTCAGCCCCTGCCAGACGCGTTCCATCGCCAGCGGCAGCAGCGGTGCCGCGACGCGGGCGGTCACCTCCAGGACGGTGTGCAGGGTGTCGATGGCGTCGGCGTCGCCGTCCCAGAACCGGTCCCGGGAGCGGCGCACGTACCAGTTGGTGAGCACCTCCGCGTGGTCGCGGACCTGCTCGCACGCGCCGGCGATGTCGTAGACGTCGAGCGCGTCGGTCACCCCGTCGACCAGCTCCGCGGTCTTGGCCAGCACGTACCGGTCGAGGACGTGCGTCGAGTCGGTGCGGGTGACGCCCCGGCGCCCGGCCGCGCCCGCATAGAGCGACAGGAAGTACCACGTGTTCCACAGCGGCAGCAGCGCCTGGCGCACCCCCTCGCGGATGCCCTGCTCGGTGACGACGAGGTTCCCGCCGCGCAGGATCGGGCTCGCCATGAGGAACCAGCGCATGGCGTCGGAGCCGTCGCGCTCGAAGACCTCGTTGACGTCGGGGTAATTGCGGCGCGACTTCGACATCTTCGTGCCGTCGTCGCCCAGCACGATGCCGTGCGCGACGCACGAGCTGAACGACGGCCGGTCGAACAGGGCCGTGGCCAGCACGTGCAGCGTGTAGAACCAGCCGCGGGTCTGCCCGTTGTACTCGACGATGAAGTCGCCCGGGTAGTGGTGCTCGAACCAGTCGGCGTTCTCGAACGGGTAGTGCACCTGCGCGTAGGGCATCGAGCCCGACTCGAACCAGCAGTCGAGCACCTCCGGCACCCGGCGCATCGTCGAGCGGCCCGTCGGGTCGTCCGGGTTGGGCCGGGTCAGCTCGTCGACGTAGGGCCGGTGCAGGTCGGTCGGGCGCACCCCGAAGTCGCGCTCCAGCTCGTCGAGCGAGCCGTACACGTCCACCCGCGGGTACGCCGGGTCGTCCGACATCCACACCGGGATCGGGCTGCCCCAGTAGCGGGTCCGCGAGATCGACCAGTCGATCGCGTTCTCCAGCCACTTCCCGAACTGGCCGTCCCGCACGTGCGAGGGCACCCACGTGATCTGCTCGTTGAGCTCCACCATGCGGTCGCGGAACGCCGTGACCCGCACGAACCAGGAGTCGACGGCACGCTGGATCAGCGGGTTGCCGCAGCGCCAGCAGTGCGGGTAGGCGTGGTCGTAGGTCTCGCGGCGCAGCAGCACGCCGTGCACGTGCGGCGCGCCGTTCTTCAGGTCGTCGATGATGTGCGGGTTCGCGTCGAAGACCTGCATGCCCTCGTAGGGCGGCACCGTCGCGTCGAACCTGCCCGCGCCGTCGACCGGCACCACGACCTCGATGCCCGCGGCGTCGGTGACGACCTTGTCCTCCTCACCGAACGCGGGCGCGATGTGCACCACGCCCGTGCCGTCGTCGGTGGTGACGTAGTCGGCGGCGAGGATGCGGTGGGCGTTCTCCCGGCCGACGAAGAAGTCGAACGGCGGCGTGTAGGAGGTGCCGACGAGCTCCGCGCCCGTCAACGTCCGCAGCACCTCGGGCTCCTCGCCCAGCTCACGGGCGTAGGCACCGACCCGCGCGGCGGCCAGCAGGTACTTCTCCCCGTTCGCCGCGACGAGCGCGTACTCGACGTCGCGGTTGACCGCCATCGCCAGGTTCGACGGCAGCGTCCACGGCGTCGTCGTCCAGATCAGGGCGAGCGCCCCGTCGAGATCCGTTCCCGGCGCGGTCAGCCGCAGCCCGACGGTGACGGCCGGGTCCTGCCGGTCCCGGTAGGCGTCGTCCATCTTGGTCTCCGACGCCGACAGCGGGGTGCCGTCGTGCCAGCAGTACCAGAGGACGCGGAAACCCTGGTAGACGTAACCCTTGTCGTACAGGGTCTTGAACGCCCACATGACGGATTCCATGTAGTCCAGATCGAGCGTCTTGTAGTCGTGGTCGAAGTCGACCCAGCGGGCCTGGCGGGTCACGTACTCGCGCCACTCGTCGGTGTAGCGCAGCACCGACTCCTTGCAGGCCGCGTTGAACTCCGCGACGCCCATGGCATCGATGTCGGACTTGCCCTTGAGGCCCAGCTGGCGCTCGGCCTCGGTCTCGGCGGGCAGGCCGTGGGTGTCCCAGCCGAACCGGCGCTCGACGTGCTTGCCGCGCATCGTCTGGTAGCGCGGCACGACGTCCTTGACGTAGCCGGTGAGCAGGTGCCCGTAGTGCGGGAGGCCGTTGGCGAAGGGCGGGCCGTCGTAGAAGACGAACTCGTTGTCGCCGTCGTTGCCCGCGGGCCTGGCCGCGACCGACGCCCGGAACGTGTCGTCGGCGGCCCAGAAGTCGAGGACCTCGCGCTCGAGCGCGGGGAACGACGGGTGCGCCGCAACGGCGGGATACCCGGGATCGTGGTCGGCCATGGCGGTGGTGCTCCTCGTGCGGCTCGCGGATCTCTGCCTGCACGGGGACGACGACCCGTCACCGGGAGCCGCGGTACCACCCCGCTTGCCGCGTGCCCGCCGGACACCGGCGGCCGCGTGGCCTCTCGTTCGACGGCTGTGACGGGCCGCACCCGCCCGGTTCTACTCCGGGCCGGCGTGCGCCCGTTTCTTCCGGAGGCTCCCCGGTGATGGCCGGATCGACGCCGTTGGTCCTGCGTGTGGGACCAGGGTAGCGCGCGGGCGCCACCGCTTTCCCCGCGCCCCGGACGGGACGCGGGGCATGGCTGGTCGGGTCAGCGCGCCTCGGCGTGGTGGCGCGCGGCGATGGTCCGGCTCGGGTTGCACAGCCCGCACGGGGTGAAGCCCAGCTCCACCGCCTCGCGGACCGGCAGCGGGATCAGCGCCTGCCCCACGAGCGAGCGGCACCCGGTCACGTGGAAGCGGGGCTGCTCGTCGATGACGACGACCTCGTCGTCCAGGCCCGCGACCTGGGCGGCCACCCGGGCCTCCGGGGTCTCCTCCGGCGGCTCGGCGGCCGGGGCCGGCGGTGCCGTGCCGTTGCCGGACGCGGCCGCCGTGGCCGTGGTGGCTCCGGCGGCGTCGGCCGCCGCTGCCCGACCGGGCTCGCCCGGGTCCTGCGCCGATGCCCCGGCCATGACGGCCGTGGCCTCGGCGCCGCCGGAACCCGGTGCACCCGCACCGGAGCCGACCTTCGACTGCTCCTGCGCAGCGTCCGTGCCCGGGCCGCGCGTCGCGCGACCGTCGTCCGCGGGACCGCCCTTCTCCGGCCCGGGCGTACCCGCGGCGGAGTCGGTACCGGTGCCCGCGGGGGCCGCGTCGGACCGCGCGGGCGCCTGGGATGCGCCCACCGGCTTCTGCAGCGACGGGTTCCGGCCCGACGGACCCTGGTCCTGGGCGTTCTGGTCCTGGGCGTTCCGGTCCTGGGCGTTCCGGTCCTGGACGTTCCGGGCCGCCGCGGCGGCTGCTGCTGCCGCGGCACCCGCGGCGGGCACCGCGACGGTCGGACCGTCGACGGAACCCGGTGGCCGCTCCTGCGCGCGCGACTCCGATGGCCGGGACTCCGGGGCACGCGACTCCGGTGTGCCCGGCTTCCCGTCACCGGCCGCGGTGGCGCCCACCGGCGTCCCGGGTACCGCGCCGGGGCCACCCATCACCTGGGTCGCCTCGGCCGGCGACCGGCCCGGCTCCGAACCCGGCGAGTCGGCCGCCGCGGCGGGGCGCGACCCTGCCGCCGGGTCGCCCGCCGGGGCCCCGTTCCGGGCTCCGTCAGCCGTCACGCTGCGTGACGAATTTACGCTCGATGGGGTGACGCCGTCGTCAGCGCCGGACGGTCGCCCGGGTGAGCCGGGCGGTTGCGACGGGACCTGCGGTACCGACGCACCGACGGGCACCCCGCCCGACGACAGCCCCGGCGGCGCTGCCGGCGGAACGACCGGCAGCACCTGGGTGGCCGCCTCGGCACCCTCGAACGAGGGTCCGCGGTCGGCCACCGGCATCCCGGGCGGCGGCGCGTCGGCGTCCACCCGGCCCGGCACCGGCCCCGTACGAGCCGCAGAGCGGCCACGGAGCCAGTCGACGAGCAGCACCACCGCGGCGCCTGCGCTGACCGCCACGGACACCCACGCCCAGAGGACGCTGCCCGTCAGCAACGCGACGACGAGCAGGGCGAACGCAACCAGGACGAGGATCAGGACGAGCAGCAGCACGATTCACTCCCTGGTGGGCGGCACCACTGCGCCGCCCACCGTCCGGGGATCGGTCTCGGGGACGGTCAGCTGCCGGCGTCGGCGCGCTGGCCGTAGCCGCTGGCGGCGTAGCCCCCGTTGGGCGCCGAACGGCCGTCGGCGGGCGCGGCGGACGCGCGGTCGCCGAGGTCGCGCAGCTGCGACTCCAGGTACGTCTTCAGGCGGGTGCGGTACTCGCGCTCGAACGTACGCAGCTCGTCGATCTTCTTCTCGAGGACCGACTTGTCGCGCTGGATGGTCCCGATGATCTCGGTCTGCTTGCGCTCGGCATCACTGACCAGCGTCGCAGCCTTGTCGCGCGACTGCCGCTCCAGCGTCTCGGCGCGGGTCCGCGCATCGTTGAGCATCGTCTCGGCACGGGCCCGGGCGTCGTTCACGAGGCCGTCGGACTTGGTCCGGGCCTCCGAGAGCAGCTGCTCGGACTTGGTCCGCGCGTCGGCCAGCATGGAGTCGGCCTCGCTCTTGGCCTCGGCGGTGAGCCGGTCGGCCATCTCCTGGGCCAGGCCCAGGACCTTGGCGGCCTGGACGTGGTGGTCACCACCGCCCATGTCACCACCGTCGGCCATCTGCGGCGCAGGGGCCGACAGCGACCTCGGCGGCTCGACGGGCCGCGGGGGCTCCACAGGCCGCTGGATCTGGGCCGTGGGCGGCGCCAGGGCGGGCTGGGGACGCGAACGCGCCTCCTCCAGGTCGGCCTGGGCGCTGCCGAGCTGGGACTCCATCTGGGACACCTGCTCGCGCAGGTCGTCGTTCTCCTCGATCAGCCGGGCGAGCTCGGCCTCGACCAGGTCCAGGAAAGCATCGACCTCGTCCTCGTTGTACCCCCTCTTCCCGATAGGGGGCTTGCTGAACGCGACGTTGTGAACGTCGGCGGGCGTCAGCGGCATCGGATCACCTCATGCAGTCCTCGGCGGCAAACCGGGTGACTGGGGCTCACTCCGGCCTGACAACGTCCATCAGTATGAACACTGCCAGGAGGAGAACCATAATCGAGAGGTCCAGTCCCACTCCCCCGATCCGGACCGTGGGGATCACTCTCCGCAACAACTTCACGGGTGGATCGGTCACGGTGAAGATCGCCTCGAGGGCGACAGCACTCTGTCCGACGGGGCGCCACTTACGCGCGAAGGCGTGCACCAGCTCCACGACGATTCGTGCCGTGAGCAGCAGCCAGAAGGCGAACAGGACGTAGTACAGGACGAAACGAAGGACGTCGGGCACAGCTCAATCCTGGCGGAACAGCTCACGTTCTGCGAGCCGCCTCGCGTCGTCCGCCGAGACTTCGACGTCCGCGGGCGTGAGAAGGAATACACGGTTCGTCACCTTGTCGATGGAACCGCGCAGCGCGAAGGCGAGCCCCGCGGCGAAGTCGACGAGCCGCTTGGCCGACGCGGCGTCGAGCTCGGTGAGGTTCATGATCACCGGCTGGCCGTCGCGGTAGCGCTCCCCGATGGTGCGCGCCTCCTTGTAGCTGCGCGGCTGCAGCGTCGTGATGCGCGACATCGCCGCCGCACCCCGGTCGCGCTGCTCCGGCAGGGACGCACGCTCCCCCGGACGCACCTCGCGCAGCCCCACCGGCTCGCGGACCGGCTCGCGCAGCACCGGGTCGGTGTCGACGGCCAGCGCGCCACGCACGCTCCCCGCGCCCAGACCCGCACCCACGCCGCCACCCGCACGGACGGGCTCACGCGCCGGCCGCGCGTCGCGGGCCGGGGTGCGCTCCATGCCGCCGGGACGGTTGGGACGCCGGTCCCAGGCCTCGCCGACCGAGGCGGGCGCGTCGTACTGCTCGTAGTCGTCGGGAGCGTCGTAGCGGTCCGCCGGGTCGTCCCAGCGCTCCTCGCGCCGGCGCGGCGCGGCGTAGGCGGGCTCGTCGACGTAGTCGGCCATCTCGTCCGCGGGCACCATTCCGAAGTAGGCCTTGAGCCGGTACATCGCGCCCATGTCGCGCTCCCCTCGTCGTCACCCGCGAACCGGCGGCCGCCCCCGCGACCGGCGATCACCGCGAGGCTAGCCGCCGTTCCCCCACAAGGGCCGTTCCGACACGCACACACGTCGATCCGTGACGGATCGCCACGTCGAGGTCGCCTGACATCCCGGCCGAAAGCACCCTCGCAGACGGATGATCATCCCGCAGCGCAGCCGCCGCGGCGGCCACGTCCGCGAACGCCCGGTCGGGGTCGGCGCCGAGCGGGGCGACCGCCATGAGCCCGTCCAGACGCAGCCCCGGCAGGCCACTGACGTGCGCGGCGAGCGCCGCCAGGCCGTCGCGGGCGACGCCGCCGCGGGCCGGGTCCCCGTCGACGCTGTACTGCAGCAGCACCGGCAGCGGCCCCTCCCGCCCGCCCGCGTCGACGGCCCGCCGGACCTGGGTGTCGAGCGCGTCGGCGAGCCGGGCCGAGTCGACCGACTCCACGCGCGTCACCCACGGGGTCACCACGCGCGCCTTGTTCCGTTGCAGTCCGCCCACGAAGAACCAGCGCGGCGCGGCGTGCGGGGCCAGGCCGGCGACCTCACCGACCTTGTCCGCGGCCTCCTGCGCCCGGTTCTCCCCGAAGTCGGTCAGCCCCAGCTCGAGGAGGATCGCGACGTCGGCCGCCGGGATCGTCTTCGTGACGGCCAGCAGGTCGACCTCGGCGACGTCGCGGCCCGCCGTGGCGCACGCCTGCGCGATCGCCGCACGCACCCGGGCGAGGCGCCGGGTCAGGTCCGCGCGGCGCTCGTCGGTCGTGGATACCTCGTTCATGTCGTCCTCTCGCGCAGGCCCGCCCGCCGCACCGGCCGGTGCCGGTGCCCGACCGGATGCTCACCCACCGGACGGGTCGAGCCACACCACCCCGGCCTGACGCCCGGTGGACCCCTCGCGGCGGTGGCTGAACAGGTCCGGGTCCTCCATCGTGCACCTCGGGTCCCGGGCGACCCCGCGGACACCGATCACGTCCAGCTGCCGGTGCAGACCCGCCCGGATGTCGATCCCCGGCGTGCCGCGGCGGGTCCGGCCACCGCTACCCGGCAGCGCCGCGCCGACCTCGTCACGCATCTCGGCAGGAACCTCGTAGCACCCACCGCACACCGCGGGCCCGAGCAGGACCTCGACGTCCCCGACCCGCGCCCCGAGCGCCACCATCGCCCGCAGTGTCGCCGGGACGACCCCCGCGGCGGCACCGACCCGGCCGGCGTGCGCGGCCCCGATCACCCCGGCCTTCGGATCGGACAGCAGCACGGGCACGCAGTCCGCCGCCAGCACCACCAGCCCGACACCGGGCTCCGCGGTGACGACCGCGTCGGCCTCCGCGACGTCGGGCGCACCCGGATCCGGGGCCGGGCCCCGCACCGTCTCGACGCGCGTGCCGTGCACCTGCTGCAGGAACACCGCACCCGACAGTCCCAGCTCGCGCACGAGCCGTCCCCGGTTGGCGGCGACGGCCGACGGGTCGTCACCGACCCCCCGGGAAAGGTTGAAACTGCGGAACGCACCGGCGGAACGACCGCCGGCACGCGTGGTCACGACCTTCCGTACGCGCACCGCGTCAGCGTCGCACGGCGCGCCGCCCGCGCCGCGCGAAGGGCGACGCCCCGCCCGGCCGTCGATCAGCGCCGCATGAAGGGCGGCACGTCGACGTCGTCGTCCAGGTCGTCGAAGTCCCCGTCGGAGACCGGCACCGCCGAACCGTGCGTGGGCGTCGTCGGCGCCGCGTGGGCGCCACCGCCGAGCGAGCTCATCGCCGGGTCGGTGCGACCGCCCTCCGGGGCGCGCGGGGCCGGGGGCACGTAGGTCTGCTGCGGCAGCGGGGCCGCCGGGGGCAACGTGCCCGCCTGGTTCGGGCCGAGACCGCCCGGCGTCGCCTGAGCCGGTGCGGTGGCCACCGGAGCCGCCACCGCGGTGGCTACGGGCGGGGCCTGCGGCGGAGCGGCGGGAGCGGCCGGGACCTGCGGTGCGGCGGGCGCGTGCACCGCCGGCGTGTGCACCGCGGCGGGCTGGCTCGTCGAACCGGGGGCGGCGTCGGTGGAGCGGTAGGCCGACGGCTCGAGCTTCTTGTGCGCGGGCGTGCCGCCCTCGAACCCGGCCGCTATCACGGTGACGCGCACCTCGTCGCCGAGGGAGTCGTCGATCACCGTGCCGAAGATGATGTTCGCGTCGGGGTGCGCGGCCTCCTGGACCAGCGACGCGGCCTCGTTGATCTCGAACAGGCCGAGGTCGGAGCCACCGGCGATCGACAGCAGCACCCCCTGCGCCCCGTCCATCGACGCCTCGAGCAGTGGCGAGTTGATCGCCGAGCTCGCCGCCTGCACCGCGCGCCCCTCACCGCGCGACGACCCTATTCCCATCAACGCGCTGCCCGCCCCCGACATGACACTCTTGACGTCGGCGAAGTCGAGGTTGATCAGGCCCGGGGTGGTGATCAGGTTGGTGATGCCCTGGACACCGGAGAGCAGGACCTCGTCGGCGGAGCGGAAGGCGTCCATCAGCGAGACGCCCACGTCGCCGAGCTGCAGGAGCCGGTCGTTGGGGATGACGATGAGGGTGTCGCACTCGTTGCGCATCGCGTTGATGCCCTCGTCGGCCTGGCCGGCGCGGCGCTTGCCCTCGAAGGTGAACGGCCGGGTCACGACGCCGATCGTCAGCGCCCCGAGCTTGCGCGCGATCGAGGCGATCACGGGCGCACCGCCGGTGCCGGTGCCGCCGCCCTCCCCCGCGGTCACGAAGACCATGTCGGCCCCCTTGAGGACCTCCTCGATCTCCTCGCGGTGGTCCTCGGCGGCCTTGCGGCCCACCTCCGGGTTCGCCCCGGCCCCGAGGCCGCGGGTCAGCTCCCGGCCGATGTCGAGCTTGACGTCCGCGTCGGACATCAGCAGGGCCTGCGCGTCGGTGTTGACGGCGACGAACTCGACGCCCTTCAGACCGACCTCGATCATGCGGTTGACGGCGTTCACGCCGCCGCCACCGATACCGACGACCTTGATCACGGCCAGGTAGTTGTGCGGGGGCGTCATGCGCGGCACCTTCCAGTTGCTCGGGTCCGGTCCAGCTCCGGTTGGTCCGGGCCTTCACGCGAGAACGCTAGGTGCGGGCACGGTGTCGGTCCATTAGGCGCGCCGCGAGTCGGCAACCCCCCAGGCGGGTGTTTCGGCCTGTCGTGACCTCTTCGTGACCGATCGTGCGCGGTCAGCGACGGATCGTCGGGAGATCGGGGCTGGCGACGTCGAACACGCTCCCCCGCTCCGTGAGCAACGCGGTGAGCACGGCGGCCTTGCGCTGGGAGTTCTCGGCCGACCCCCACACGACGCGGCGGTCGTCGGAGAGGGCGAGCTCGACCGTCGGCAGGCCGCCCGTGGCCGCGGGGGCGATCACGGTGATCGTCAACACCTCGGACCGCACCGCGTCGGGCAGCGCGGCGAGCACCCCGAGCCCCGCGGTGGTCTGGACGTCGCCCGGCGCGACCGTGCCCGTGATGCTCACGTTCAGGTGCGGCAGCACCGGCGGCACCTCGGGCGCCTGCTCGTAGGGCACGCCGGTGCGGTCGACCAGCATCAGCCCCTTGGGGGTGTCGGCCAGCGCCACCGCGACACGCTCGACGACCGTCACGACGACCGTGTGCGGCCAGTCCCGCCCGACCGTCACCGACTCGACACCCGGCAGGGTCGCGACGCGCTGCTCCGCGCCCGAGGTGTCGACGCCCGCGAGCGGGCCCCCCGTCGGGATCGCCGCGGTCGCGAGGATCTGGTCCTGCGGGACCGCCAGCGCGCCCTCGACGGACACGGTCTCGACGTCGGCGAGGCCGCTGCCGTAGAGGAGGAACGCGACCCCACCGGCGAGCCCGCCGAGCAGCACGAGGACGACGACCAGCAACGCGATCCGGCGGCGGCGCACGATGTGCGGGGCGAGCCGGACCGGGCGGGGCCGGACGGGCCGGGCGGGCCGCCCGGCGCCGGTTCCGTCCCCGTTCCCGTCGGACGCGCCGGCGGCATCCGCCGTGGCGGCGGCAGCGGCTGTCGTGGCGGCGTCCCCGGTGGCGGCGTCCCCGGTGGCGGCGTTCCCGGTCGGGGCCGTCGGGACTTCAGCGGGCGGAGCGGCTGCGGTCGGGGCGGCTGCGGTCGGCTCGTCGGCACTGCCCGCGTCGCGGGCCGCGGTGCCCTCGTCCTCGTCGCGGCGCTCGGTCCGACGGGGGGTGCGGGTGCCACCGCTGGAACCCGGGATGGCGCCGACGCCCCCCGCACCGATCCGGCGGCCCCGCCCGTCGGTGCGCGCCCGACCGGTGCGCGTGCCCTCGGCCCGGGTGCGCGCAGCGGCGGCGCCCGCCCTCGTGGCGGCGGTGCGCCCGGCGCCCGCGCGCTCCCCCGCGGCGGGCCCGGCGGCCCGGCGGGTCTCGCGGTCGGCGCGCCCCGGCTGCGCGGGCAGCCTGGCCGGGGCCGGGTCGCCGCGACGGGGCTGCCGCTCACGGGGCTGCCGCTCACGGGGCTGCGCGTCGCCGGCGGCGTCCTTCGCGGTCTCCTTCGCACGGCCGCGGCCCTTCACGCGGCCCGCGGCCCGGTCCGTCGCGCCACCCTCGGCCCGGTCCGTCGCGCGGTCGTCGGCGCCGTCCTTCGCGCGGTCGTCGGTGCGCTCCTCGACACGGTCGTCGGCACGGTCCTCGGCACGGTCGTCCGGGCGGCCCTCGGCGCCGTCCCGCGTGCGACCGGTGGCACCGTCCGCAGTGCCGCCCTCCCCGGCATCCGCCCGCCCGGCACCGGCACGACGGGTGCGACCGTCGCGCTCACGTGCCGAACCGGGGGACGCCGGACGCCTCACCCCGAACCCTCCGCACGGTCCTCGAGCTCGCGCAGCACCTCCGGGCCCAGGACGGTGACGTCACCCGCGCCCATCGTCAGCACCAGGTCGCCGGGCCGCGCGATCCCGGCGAGCACCGCCGGCACCTCCGACCAGCTCGGGACATGGCGCACCGCACCCGCCGGAAGGTCGACGGCGTCGGCGACCAGGGCACCGGAGACCCCGGGCTCCGGGTCCTCCCGGGCCCCGAACACGTCCAGGACCACGACCTCGTCGGCCAGCGAGAGCGCCGCGCCGAACTCGGCGGCGAACAACCGGGTGCGGGAGTAGAGATGCGGCTGGAACCCCACGACGACCCGGCCCCCGCCCGCAACGGCGCGGGCCGCCCGAAGCGTCGCGGCGACCTCCGTCGGGTGGTGGGCATAGTCGTCGTACACGGCGACACCCGCGGCCCGGCCCTTGAACTCGAACCGCCTGCGTACGCCGTCGAACCCGGCGAGGCCCTCGAGCAGCACGTCGACCGGTGCGCCCAGCTCGACCCCCGCCAGGAACGCCCCGAGTGCGTTGAGGGCCATGTGCTCGCCGGGAACGGCGAGGCGCACCGCGAGCTCCACACCACGGTGCCGGGCGCGGACCCGGGCGCCGGCGCCGTCGGGCCGGTGGTCGACGAGCACGGCGTCCCCCGTGCCGGTGGCGGTGCGGCCGTATCGGCGGACGGTCAACCCCCCCACCTGCGCGCGGTCGGCGAGCTCCGCCGCGCCGGGGTCGTCGACACACGCGACGAGCACCCCACCCGCGGGGATCCGGGCGACGAACGCGTCGAACACCGCCCGGTACGCGGCCTCGGTGCCGTGGTGGTCGAGGTGGTCCGGTTCGACGTTGGTGACCACGGCGACACCGGGGGTGTAGGCGGTGAAGGAGCCGTCGCTCTCGTCGGCCTCCACGACGAACACGTCGCCACCACCGTGGTGGGCGCCCGCGCCGGACGCCGCGAGATCACCCCCGATGGCGAAGGACGGGTCGAACCCGCAGTGCTGCAGGGCGACCGTCAGCATCGAGCTCGTCGACGTCTTGCCGTGCGTGCCGGCGACGGCGGCGACCCGGCGGCCCGTGGTGAGATCGGCCAGCGCGTCGGCGCGGTGCACCACACGCAGCCCCCGCTCCCGGGCGGCGGCCAGCTCCGGGTTGGTCTCGCGGATCGCCGTGGACACCACGACCGTCGGCGGGCCGTCGAGCTGGTCCAGGTGCCCGGCGTCGTGCCCGACCGCGACCTGCGCGCCGAGGGCGCGCAGGGCCATGACGGTGCGGGAGTCCTTCGCGTCCGACCCGGAGACGGCGACACCGCGGGCGAGCAGGATGCGGGCGATACCGCTCATCCCGGCGCCGCCGATGCCGATGAGGTGGACACGGTCGCCCATCAGGGTTCCCGACGTACTCATCGAGCCCCCCTGTCCGCGGTCACGTCGAGGGCGATCCGGGCGAGTCGCTCGTCGGCGTCGGCGTGCCCCGAGGCGCGGGCCGCGGCACCCATCGCGGCGAGCCGCCCCGGGTCGCCGAGCAGCGGCAGCAGCTCCGCGAGGACCCGCTCACCGGTGGTCTCGGCGTCGGGCACCAGGATCCCGCCGCCCGCGGCGACGACGGGGCGGGCGTTGAGCGCCTGCTCGCCGTTGCCGTGCGGCAGCGGCACGTACATGGCGGGGAGCCCGACGGCCGTGACCTCGGCGACGGTCGTCATGCCGCAGCGGCCCAGGACGGCGTCGGCGGCGGCGTAGGCGAGGTCCATCCGCTCGATGTAGGGCAGCGGGACGTAGCCGGCGGTCCCGGGCCCCGCGGTGCCGCCCTTGCCGTGGGCGTGCAGCACCGCGACCCCCGCCCCGGTGAGCCCGGGCAACGCGGCCGCGACCGCGGAGTTCAGGGTGCGGGCGCCCTGCGAACCACCGAACACCAGCAGCACCGGTCCCTCGACGGGCAGCCCGAAGTGGGCACGGCCCTGCGCACGCAGCCCGGCCCGGTCGAGCCCGGTGATCGAACGTCGCAGCGGCATCCCCACCACCTGCTCGCGCGGCAGCCCCGTGCCCGGGACGGCCGTGGCGACGGCAGCGGCGAACCGGGCCCCCACCTTGTTGGCCAGCCCCGCGCGGGCGTTGGCCTCGTGCACCACGACCGGGACCCGGCCGCGGGCACCCAGGTAGGCGGGCAACGACACGTAGCCGCCGAACCCGACGACGACATCGGCGTCGACGTCGCGCAGCACGTCGCGGACGGCGCCGACCGCGGTGCGGACCCGCCCCGGCAGCCGCAACAGGTCCGCGCTCGGCTTGCGCGGCAACGGCACCGGCGGGATCAGCCGCAACGGGTAGCCGCGCGCCGGGATGAGTGTGGTGTCGAGCCCGCGTTCGGTCCCCAGCGCGGTGACGACCGCGTCGGGGTGCGCGCGGCGCACCGCGTCGGCGAAGGCCAGCGCGGGCTCGATGTGCCCGGCGCTCCCGCCACCGGCGACGACGACGGACAGCGTCATCGCACGTCCTCGCCGGCGCTCGGCCGGCGCCGCGCGCCGGCGCGGTGACCCCGTCCCGCCCGCTGCCGGTCGCTCATCGTCGGACCCGCTGGGCGGGCGGCCGCGCGGCCGGGGCGCGGTAGGGCTCGGGCGCGGGCAGGCGCAGCAGCCGCGCGATGCGGCCCTGGCCCCCGTTGCGCAGCACCGCGACCGCCTCCGGCTCGTGCCGGGCGGCGTTGGCGAGGACGCCGAACGCGAACATGGTGACCACCAGGGACGTGCCTCCGGACGAGATGAGGGGCAGCTGCAGCCCGGTGACCGGCAGCAGGCCCACGACGTAGCCGATGTTGATGGCGGCCTGGACGACCAGCCACGCGGTGAGGGTGGAGCAGACGATCCGCAGCCACGGGTCGGCGCTGCGGGTGGCGATGCGCAGGCCCGTGTAGGCGAGCGTCGCGAAGAGGGCGAGGACGGCGAAGGCCCCGATGAAGCCGAGCTCCTCGCCGATGATCGCGAAGATGAAGTCGTTGTGCGCGTTGGGCAGGTAGCTCCACTTGGCGCGGCCCTGGCCGAGCCCGACGCCGAACAGGCCGCCGTCGGCGAGCGAGTACAGCGCCTGGGTGGCCTGGTAGCCGGGGCCGAGCGGGTCGGTGCCGGCAGACAGGAAGGCCGTGATGCGGCTCTGCCGGTAGCCGGCCGTGAGACCGAGGATCAGCGCGCCGGCGAGACCACCGCCGGCGAGGGCGAGCAGCAGCCGGCCGCGCGCGCCCGCGAAGAACAGCAGCGCGATGAGCACGATGCCCAGCGACACGGTCATGCCGAGGTCCGGTTCGAGGACCAGCAGCGTCGCGAGCACGAGCGCGACCGGCACGACCGGTGACAGCGCGTGCTTCCAGCGGTGCATGACCTTGCGCCGGGTGGCGAGCACGTGCGCGCCCCACAGGGCGAGCGCCACCTTGGCGGGCTCGCCGGGCTGGAACGCGAAGGGGCCCAGGGTGAACCAGGCCCGCGAGCCGCCGCGGACCGAGCCGAGACCCGGGATCAGCACCAGGGCCAGCAGGATCGCGCACACGAGCAGCAGCACCGGCGACAGGGCGCGCAGCGTGGTCGGCCGGATCCGCAGGCCCACGTAGAACACGACGAGGCCGACGGCGCAGAACATGACCTGCCGGGTGAACACCGAGTACGACGACCCGCCGGAGGTGAGTGACTCGACCGACGACGCCGACAGCACCATGACGAGCCCGAACGTCGTGAGCAGCCCGAAGACGCCCAGGACGAGGTGCAGGGAGGTGAGGGGGCGGCGCAGCCACTGGGCGAGCGCGGTCCCGGCCCGCCCGATCGAGGCCCGGGCGCCGGCGAGGGTGGGCCCCCCGGCGGCCGGCCGGCGCGCGGGCCCCTTGCGCAGCGACACCTTCCCGGTCGCGGCACCGGTGCGGATGCCCCGCTCGGCGGGGCTCATCGCGACGCCTCCGCCGCGGTCTCCCGGCCCGGGGGTCCGGGGGTGCCCGGCTGCGGGCGCGGCGTGTCGGGCAGGGCGGCGACGGCCTCGGCGAACGCCCGTCCCCGGTGGGTGTAGTCGCGGAACTGGTCCATCGACGCCGCGGCCGGGGCGAGGAGGACGACGTCGCCCGGGCGCGCGAGGTCGGCGGCACGGCGCACTGCGGTCGTCATGGGCTCATCGTCACCCGACTCGACCTCGACCACCGGGAGGTCGGGGGCGTGTCGCGCAAGGGCGGCGACGATGTCGGCCCGGTCGGTGCCGATGATCACGGCCGCGCGCAGTCCCTGGGCGCGGCGCGCGACGAGCTCCTCGACCGACGCGCCCTTGAACAGACCGCCCGCCACCCACACGACCCGGCGGTCCTGCTGGGCGGCGAGAGAGGCGTCGGCGGCGTGCGGGTTGGTGGCCTTCGAGTCGTCGACGAACGTGACCCCACCGACCGTGGCGACGGTCGCGGAGCGGTGCGGGCCCGGGGCGAACCCGCCGAGACCGGCGGCGACGGCCTCCGCGGTGACCCCGTGCGCGCGGGCGAGCGCCGCGGCGGCGAGGGCGTCGGTCAATCCGGGCGCGCCGCCCGGGCTGACGATGTCGGCGGCGACGAGCCCGACCGTCTCCCCCGGTGCGCCGAAGGCCCGGTCGACCAGCGTGCCGTCGACGATCCCGAGCTCGCCGGGCCCGGGCACGCCGAGGGTCACCGCGACCCGCAGCGCCGCGGGCGACGCGGCGAGCAGGGTCGCGGCCCAGACGTCGTCGACGCAGCCGACGGCGACCCGGCCGGTGAGCGCGCGCGCCTTCGCCGCCGCGTAGGCGTGCATGCCGCCGTGCCAGTCGAGGTGGTCCTCGGCGACGTTGAGGACGACACCGGCGTCGGGGCGTACCGACGGCGACCGGTACAGCTGGAAGCTCGACAGCTCCACCGCCAGGACACGGTGCCCGGCCGCGACCGCGCTGACCACGGGCAGGCCGATGTTGCCGCAGGCCGCCGCGTCGTGGCCGGCGGCGGCGAGGATCGCGGCCAGCATGCCGGTGGTGGTGGTCTTGCCGTTGGTGCCGGTGACGACGAGCCAGCTCGGCGGCGACGCCGACGCCGCGCCGATCCGCCACGCCAGTTCGGGTTCGCCGATCAGCTCGATGCCGCGGGCGGCGGCCGCGTCGACCAGGGGGTGGTCGGGGCGCAGCCCTGGGCTCGACACGACGAGCTCGGTGCCCTCGGGCAGCCCCGTGTCCGCACGCGCACCGGCGGGCAGGTCGGCGAGGCGGGCGGGGACGTCGTCGGTGACCACGACGTCGGCGCCGTGCGCGACGAGCACCTCGGCGGCCGCGAGCCCGGAGACACCGGCACCGGCGACGACGACCCGCCGCCCGCGGACGGGGTCCTCCGCGGGTGCCGTGCCGACCGTGGGCGCCACTAGACGCCTGCCGAGGCCGTCAGCCACTCGCTGTAGAACAGCCCGAGGCCCAGCGCCGCGCACATGGCGGCGAGCAGCCAGAACCGGATGATGACGGTCGTCTCCGCCCAGCCGGCCAGCTCGAAGTGGTGATGGAACGGGGCCATCCGGAACAGTCTTCGTCGCGTCGTGCGGAACACGACGATCTGCAGGGCCACCGACAGGATCTCCACGACGAACACGCCGCCGATGACGATGAGCAGCAGCTCGGTGCGGGTGACGATCGACAGCCCGGCGATCAGGCCGCCGAGGGCGAGGGAGCCGGTGTCGCCCATGAAGATCCGGGCGGGTGCGGCGTTCCACCACAGGAAGCCGATGCAGGCGCCCATCGCGGCGGCGGCGACGACCGCGACGTCGAGGGGGTCGCGGACCTCGTAGCAGCCGGCCGCGGCGGTGACCGCGCAGCTGTTGCGGAACTGCCAGAAGCCGATGATCGTGTACGTCCCCAGCACCATCGCCGACGTGCCGGCGGCGAGGCCGTCGAGGCCGTCGGTCAGGTTGACCGCGTTCGACCAGGCCGACACGACCAGGTAGCAGAAGATCACGAAGCCGATGGAGCCGAAGCTCAGCACGGCGATCTCGCGGACGAACGACAGCTGGTCCGACGCCGGGGTGAGGTTGCGGGCGTTGGCGAACTTCAGCGCCAGGATCGCGAACACGACCGCCGTGATCAGCTGCCCGACCAGCTTGGACGTCTTGTTCAGGCCCAGGTTGCGGTGGCGGCGGATCTTGATGAAGTCGTCGAGGAACCCGACGAGACCCAGTGCCGTCGTGAGCATCAGGACCAGCAGCGCCGACGCGGTCATCGGCTCGCCGGAGAGCAGGTGCGCGCCCAGGTAGCCGATCCACAGCGCCAGCAGGATCGCGACGCCGCCCATCGTGGGGGTGCCGCGCTTGCTCTTGTGGCTGGCGGGCCCGTCGGCCCGGATCTCCTGGCCGAACCCCTGACGCGAGAAGAACTTGATCAGGTACGGGGTCAGCAGGATGGACACCGCGAGTGCGATGCCGGCGGCGACGAAGACACTCCTCACCGGGACACCAGCTCGTTCTCCTGTCGATCGTCACGGGGTTCGGGGCCGGCCCCGTCGGCCAGCAACGCGGCGGCGACGCGGTCGAGCCCGACCGCGCGGGAGGCCTTGACCAGCACCACGTCGCCGGGGGTGACCTCCGCGCGCAGCAGCGCGAGCGCCGCGGCGGGGTCGGTGACGTGGCGGGCGGTGGAACCGTAGCCGGGCTCGCCGACGGCGACGAGGGCGCCCACGCCGAGCTCGGCGGCGGCAGCCGCGACCTCCGCGTGCGCGGCGGCCGCGGTGTCGCCGAGCTCGGCCATGCGGCCCAGGACGGCCCAGGTGCGCCGGTCGCGGCCCATGTCGGCGAGGGCGACGAGCGCGGCGCGCATCGACTCGGGGTTGGCGTTGTAGGCGTCGTTGACGACGGTGACGCCGTCGGCGCGGTCGGCGACCTCCATCCGCCAGCGCGACGCCGGGGCGGCCGCCGACAGTGACTCCGCGACCCCGGCGGGTGTGGCCCCCAGCTCGACGGCGACCGCGGCGGCGGACAGCGCGTTGCCGACGTGGTGGGCCCCGACCAGCCGCAGCGCGACGTCGGCCTCCCCCGCGGGCGTGACGAGCCGGAACCGGGCGCGGCCCGCGTCGGAGGTGACGTCGACGGCCCGGACCAGCGCGCCGGCACCCAGGCCGACCGGGACGACCCGGGCGGCGGTGCGCGAGGCCATGGCGGCGACGGCCGCGTCGTCGGCGTTGAGGACGGCCACCCCGTCGGCCGGGAGCGCCTCGACCAGCTCGCCCTTGGCCTGCGCGATGGCCTCCGGCGAGCCGAACTCGCCGAGGTGGGCGCGGCCGACGTTGAGCACCACCCCGATCCGCGGCGGCGCCACCCGGCAGAGCGCGGCGACGTGGCCCGGCCCGCGGGCCGACAGCTCCAGGACGAGGTGGCGCGTGCCGGCGTCGGCGCGCAGCGCCGTCCACGGGTGGCCGAGCTCGTTGTTGAACGACCCGGGCGGCGCGACCGTGGGGCCCAGCGGCGCCAGGACGGCGGCCAGCAGGTCCTTGGTGGACGTCTTGCCCGAGCTGCCCGTGACGCCGACGACGGCGAGCCCCGGCAGGGAGTCCACGCTGTGGCGCGCCAGCCTCGCCAGCGCGGCGAGGACCGCGGCGCCCGCGCCGCCGGGGTCGTGTTCGGCGAGGTAGGTGCCCGCTGCGCCCGTCGCGGGCGGGACGACGACCGACGGGGCGTCGACCTCACGGGCCGCGAGCACGCCGGCCGCGCCCGCCGCGACCGCGGCCGCGGCGAAGGAGTGCCCGTCGACGTGCTCACCGGGCAGCGCCAGGAACAGCACGCCGGGTGCGGCCTCACGGGAGTCGAACTCGACCGACGCGACCCGCTCCTCGCCGGTGGCACGGTGCAGCCGCCCGCCGGTGACGGCCGCGACGTCGGCCAGTGTCATGCCGATCATCCGCGCGTCCCACCCGCCGCGAGCAGCGCCGCCCGGACCTCGTCGACGTCGTCGAACGGGTGCTTCACGCCGTCGATCTCCTGGCCCTTCTCGTGTCCCTTACCCGCGACGACGACCACGTCACCCGCGCGGGCCGAGGCGACGGCGGCCGCGATGGCGGCGCGCCGGTCGCCGATCTCGAGGATCTCCCCGCGCCGCGGTTCGCCCTCGGCGCCGGCGCGCATCTGGCGCCGGATCTCGGCGGGGTCCTCGGTGCGCGGGTTGTCGTCGGTGACGACGAGGACGTCGGACCCGGCCGCGGCGATCGCACCCATGAGGGGGCGCTTGCCGCGGTCGCGGTCCCCGCCGCAGCCCAGCACCGTGAGGACGCGGCCCTCGACCTGGGCGCGCAGCGCGTCGAGCAGCGCGCCGACGGCAGCGGGCTTGTGCGCGTAGTCGACGACGACGAGGAAGTCCTGCCCGGCGTCGACGCGCTGCATCCGGCCCGGGACGGCCAGCTCCGCGAACCGGGCGGCGGCCACGGCCGCGGGGACCCCGGCGGCGTCGAGGCAGGCGAGCGCGACCAGCGCGTTCGCGACGTTGTAGGCGCCGGGCAGCCGCAGCGTCACCTCGACCGGGCCACGGGGGGTGCCGGCCGCGAAGTGCTGCGTGCCGTCGGCGTCGCTGCGGACTGCGCCGGCGACGCACCAGTCGGCCGGGCCCGTCGCGCTCACCGTGACCGGCTCCGGGGTGCGGGCGGCGAGCCGGCGGCCCCACTCGTCGTCGACGCACACGACGCGGTGGCGCGCCGCGCCCGGGCGCGCCGGGTCGAACAGCATCGCCTTCGCCTCGAAGTAGTCGTCCATGTCGCGGTGGAAGTCGAGATGGTCCTGCGACAGGTTGGTGAACGCGGCCACCGAGAACCGCGTGCCGGCGACGCGGTCGAGGGCGAGCGCGTGGCTCGACACCTCCATCGCGACGTCGGTGACCCCGCGCTCGGCCATCACCGCGAACAGGGCCTGCAGGTCGGGGGACTCGGGCGTGGTGAACGCGCTCGGCGCCTCGGCGCCGCGAATCCGGGTGGCGACGGTGCCCAGCAGCCCCGTGGCCCGCCCGGCCGCGGCCAGCCCGGCCTCCAGGAGGTGCCCGACGGTCGTCTTGCCGCTCGTGCCCGTGACCCCGATGACGTCGAGCGCCGCGGTCGGGTCGCCGTAGACGCGGGCCGCGAGGTCGCCCAGGACGCGGCGCGGGTGGGGGTGCACGAGCACCGGCACGTCGTCCGCGACGAGCGCGGACCGCACGGCACCGGCCAGGTCGGTGAGCACGGCGGCGGCCCCGGCGGCGATGGCGTCGGCGGCGTAGTCGGCGCCGTGCACGCGCGCACCGGGCAACGCGGCGAACAGGTCGCCGCGCCGCACGTCGGCGGCGCGCAGGGTCGCACCCGTCACGGGGCGCACGGCGGAGGCCGGGTGGCGCAGCTCGGCATCGGCGGCCGCGGCCAGGACCGCGACCTCGACCGGCCGCACGTGGTCCGGCCGCGGGGGCGCGGCGGTCACGGGGGAGCTTGCGGACGGCACGGGGCGTGAGGCTACCGGCGTCCCCGGACACACCCGACGGGCACCGGTGCCGTCGTGACCCGGCCGCTGTGCCGGGCGCACCACCTGCCGCGGCGGGCACACCGGTGGCCGCGACCCCCACGTCGCCGTCACGGTCGCGCACACCGGTCGCCGCCGGAAGCCGACCGATGGTCGATGCGTCGTTCCTGGTCGGCGGGCACGCGTCGGACCCGGCCGGCCCCGGGACGGACCGGACCGGCGGGCGCACCCGCGCGACCCGTCGTCGCGCCCGGGCCGCGCCGTCGGGCAGGCCGCCGCGCCGCGCCGGTCAGGGCGCGACGAGCGTCTGGAACGGGGCGGGCGGGCCGACCGGGATCTGCCCGCGCGCCGCGATGAAGCTCGCCATGTCGTGGAACAGCGGCGCCGCCGACGCCCCACCCGCGGGCGCGTCGAGCATGATCCCGATGACGAACCGCGGGTCCTGCGCGGGCAGCATCCCGGCGAAGGTGATCCAGTACGTCGAGCGGGCGTAGCAGCCGCACGACGGGTCGACCTGCTGGGCCGTGCCCGTCTTGCCGGCGACCTGGTAGCCCTCGACGCCCGCCGCCGCGCCGGTGCCGCGCTGGGCGCCCCTGGCGTCCTGCGTGACCGCGACGAGCATGCCGCGCAACGTCTGCGCCGTCTGCGGGGAGATCACCCGGACCGGCTCCGGCGGCGGCGGCAGGGTGCGTACCCCGCCCGGGCCGACCGTCGACGCCACGATCCGCGGCGGGATGCGCACGCCGTCGTTGGCCACCGCCTGGTACATCCCGGCCATCTGGAGCACCGTCATCGACAGGCCCTGGCCGATGGGCAGGTTGCCGAACGTCGACCCCGACCAGGTGTCGCGCGGTGGCACCCGCCCGGCGCTCTCCCCCGGCAGCCCGATGCCGGTCTTCTGGCCCAGCCCGAACTTCGCGAGCATGTCCGCGAACCGGTCCTCGCCGACCTTCTGCGCCGTCATGATCGTGCCGACGTTCGACGACTTCGCCAGCACACCGGTCAGGGTGTAGTGGTCGAGCCCGTGCTTCCACGCGTCGTTGACCGTGCGGTCGGCGACCTTGATGCTGCCCGGCACGTCGAGCACGTCGTCGGGCTTGGCCAGCCCGTACTCCAGCGCGGCCGACATCGTCACGATCTTGTTGACCGACCCCGGCTCGAACGGCGACGTCACCGCCGCGTTGCCCATCGACGCCGAGCTGGCCCCCGCCAGGTTCGACGGGTCGAACGTGGTGCCGTTGGCCAGGGCCAGCACCTCACCCGTCTTCGCGTCGAGGACGACGGCCGAGCCGCCCTTCGCGTTCGTCTTCGCGACGTAGTCCTGCAGCTGGCGCTGGATCGTGTACTGGATGTCGGAGTCGATCGTGAGCTGGATGTCCGAGCCGGGCACCGCGTCCTGCTGGGCGCGGGTGCTGCCCGGGATGATCGCGGAGCTGCCCTCGGCGGTGTCGACGACCTCGTAGCCGTCGGTACCGGCCAGCAGCGCGTCCTGCGAGCTCTCCAGCCCCACCAGACCGGTGAGCTTCTTGTCGCCGCTGTTCCACGACGCCGCGCCGACCACGTTGGCCGCCAGGCTCCCGCCCGGGTACTGACGCGACTCGCGCTTCTCCTCGGCGATCTCCGGGAACGCCGCGCGCAGCTCCCGCGCCGCTCCCGGGTCGGCCAGCGACGCCAGGACGACGTAGCCCCTGTCGCTGTTGAGCAGCGCGAGCAGCGCGTTCGGGTCGCCGCCGGTGCGCGCGGCGACGGCCGTGGCCATCTGCTGCTTGTACGCCGCGGCCTGCGCCCCCTTCTGCGAGGTGATCAGCCGCGGGTTGGTGACGAGCGCGCTCGCCTCGGTGCTGAACGCCAGCGGGGTGCCGTTGCGGTCGAGGATCGAGCCGCGTTCGGCGGGCAGCGCCAGCCGCGTGGTGCGCTGCTTCTCCGACGACGCCGTGAGCGAGGCCGACTGGAACGTCTGCACGCTGATGAGCTTGATCAGCGACAGCGCCAGCAGCGCGACCAGGACGAGGGTGCCGATCCGCATCCGGCGCGACGGGTCACCCGCGCGGGCGGGCGCCGGCCGCGGCGGGACCGGGCGACGCGGTGGCGCCGTCCGGGCGGGCCCGGTGGACCGGGACCGGGGCGGCGCGACGGGCATCAGCCCGCTCCACCCGTCGGGGTTCCCGCGTCGGCCTGGGACTGGGCGTCCTCGGTCGCCGCGTTCGTGCCTGCCGGCGGTTCGGCCGGTGTCTGGGCCTGGGCGCCGGGGGCCTGCGCACCCGGCGTCTGCGCACCCGGCGTCTGGGCACCCGGCGTCTGGGCACCCGGCGTCTGCGCACCCGGCGTCTGGGCACCCGGCGTCTCGGCGGCGGCGGGCGGCGGCGTCCCGGTTCCCGCAGCCGCGGCACCGGCCGCACCCGGGTCCGGCGCGCCGGCGTCCGCGGGCGGCGGGGTCTGCGCCTGGGCGCCGGGGTCGGCGGGCGGGGCCGGGGGCGGCGGCGGGGCCTGCGCGGCCGACGGCTCACCGACCAGCGTGACCGCCCCGTCGGCCCCGACGACGAGCCGGGCCGGGTTCTGCGACGGCACCATGCCCAGATCGGAGGCACGCCGCGCCAGCGCGGGCGAGGCGTCGAGCGCCGCGACCTGCTTGCGCAGCAGCTCGCTCTGCTCGGTGAGGTCACGGGTCGCGGTCCGGGCGTCCTGCAGCCGGTAGGAGTCGGCGGCGGCCGCGGTCGACAGCCACAGCGTCGCCACCAGGCCGACGGCCAGCAGCACCATCACGAGCAGCACGAACTGGGCGCGCCCGGCGGGTGCCCCCTGCTTGTGGACCCGGCCACCCACGATGCGGCGCAACCGGTCGTCACGGCGGGCGTAGGCACGCTGGGCCGCGGTCCGCGGGCTCGCGGCCTTCGTCGTGGTTCGGGTGGCCGTCGTCCTCGCCGTACCCCGGGTCGAGCCCGATCGTGTCCGCTGCGCCGGGACCTCGACGACGCGCGCCGACCGCGGGGCCGGCACCGCCGCCCTGGCCCGCCGCGACCGCGACGGTGCCGCGACGTGTTGACGTTCAGTGACAGGTGCACTCACGACGACCCCCCGGTCACGCGGATGACGCTGCTTGCGGTGGCCACCCCGCCGGCCGCGCGGGCGGCGGCGGAGTGGTGGCGCGGACCGGGCGCCGTGACGGTCGGCCGGGCGGTCATGCCGCCTCCCGGATCCGCTCGGCGGCACGCAGGCGCACCGAGGCGGCCCGCGGGTTGTCCGCGATCTCGTCCTCGGACGCGGGCTGCGACCCCCGGACCAGCAGCCGCAGCTCCGGGCCGTGGCCCGGGAGCTCGACGGGCAGGTCCTGCGGGGACGTCGACACCGAACGGGCCGCGAGCTCGCGCTTGACCAGCCGGTCCTCGAGCGAGTGGTAGGACAGCACGACGACCCGCCCACCGACGGTCAAGGAGTCGAGCGCCGCGGGCACGGCGGCCCGCAGCGCGTCGAGCTCGCCGTTGACCTCGATGCGCAGCGCCTGGAACGTGCGCTTGGCGGGATGACCACCGGTGCGCCGCGACGCTGCGGGCACCGTGGCGTAGAGCAGCTCCACGAGCTCGGTGCTGCGGGTGAACGGCCGGTGGTCGCGCGTCCGGCCGATCGCCGCGGCGATCCGGCCCGCGAAGCGCTCCTCCCCGTACTCGCGCAGGATCCGCGCGAGCTCCGGCACGGGGTAGGTGTTGACGACGTCGGCCGCGGTCGGGCCCGTGGTGGGGTCCATCCGCATGTCGAGGTCGGCGTCACGGGAATAGGAGAAGCCCCGCTCGTCGGCGTCGAGCTGGAGGGAGGACACCCCCAGGTCGAACAGCACACCGTCGGCCCCGCCCAGCCCCAGCTCCGCGAGGACGTCGCCGATGCGGTCGTACACGGCGTGGACGAGGTGGGTCCGGCCGGCGTAGGCCACGAGACGGCGGCCCGCGAGCTCGAGAGCCTGCGGGTCGCGGTCGAGACCGACGAGCGTCAACTGCGGATGTGCGGCGAGCAACGCCGCGGAGTGGCCGCCCAGCCCCAGCGTGGCGTCCACCACGACCGCCGGACGTCCGGCGAGCGCGGGTTCGAGCAGCTCGAGAACACGGGGCAGCAGTACGGGGACGTGCCTGGCCCCAGCCGGCCCGTCTCCCTCAGGGTGCTGCCCCACCGTTCACCTCGCCTTGCCCGTCGCCGCCACCACGGTCCTTGCTGTCGTGCTCCGCGTATGCCGACGGTAGGGCGCACGAGCCCCCGATCGCCGCCGTGTGCGGCCCGCACTCCCCAGCCGGGCCGGTCGCCGGGCGATGCCTCCTCCCGGGTGCCGGGTGCCACTCGCGGGGACGGACCTGGCGCCGGGGAAGGTGCGTCAGGGCTGTCCGTCGCGACGGGCGGCCACGGCCCCCGGGAGGGGGCATCGCCTGGAGGTCAGAATCCGGGAAGGACCTCCTCCTGCGCCTTCGCGTACTCGTCCTCGTGTCGCTGCTGGTACTCCGCCCAGGCCTGCGCGTCCCAGATCTCGGCGCGCGTGAACGCGCCGATCACCACGCAGTCCTTGGTGAGACCGGCGTACCGACGCAGGTCCGGGTTGATCGCGATCCGGCCCTGGCCGTCGGGGTTCTGCTCGTCGGTCCCGGAGAACAGGTTGCGCTGGAACGCCCGGGCCGACTCGTTGGTCAACGGTGCCGACGCGATCTTCGCCGCCAGCTCGCCGAACGCCTCGCGGGTGAACACGTAGAGGCAGTGGTCCTGCCCTTTCGTGATCATCAGGCCACCTCGGAGTTCGTCGCGGAACTTCGCGGGCAGCGTGAGCCGCCCCTTGTCGTCGAGCTTGGGGGTGAACGTGCCGAGGAACATCGGCCCGCCTCTCCCGAGGTCCCGGTTGCTCCAACAGGCCCCACACTACCCCACTTCACTCCACCGTCAACCCGAAACGCGTCCCACCCGCACCACGATCGGCGGATATCCGCAGCTCAGCGACAGTGGGGACGAGTGGGGGCGCGACGGGGGCCACGCTCGCCCCACCCCACCGCGGACCACCTGTTCAGCGCCCCGACGTGCCTCCGAACGGGTGTCGGAGCCCTCTGGTGGGGAGTCGTGGGGGACGCGGGGGTCCGCCACCGCACCCCGGTGGGGCACGGTGGGGGGAGCGGGCGACAGGCCCGACCGGCCGCCGCGCGACGGGCACCGATCGGCGAGACGCAATCGTGATGACACTCGTCCGAGCGAAGTCCCGGCGCGTCGTTTGACAGACTGTGGTGACGCCTCCCGCGGATCCCGCCGCGTATGGGGTGCCGTACTCCCCCGCACCACCCGACACCACGACCGAGAGCACGACCGAGAGGACGACGGTGACCACGACGAGCAGCCGGCCCGGACGGTCCCGCGCGGCCACCGACACCGACACCGACCTCCCCGCCGTCGGGGCGATCGCCGATGTCACGGCGCGCATCGCCGCGAGCATCGGACGGGTCCTCGTCGGCAAGCCCGAGGTCGTCCGCGTCGCCCTCGTGACGCTGCTCGCCGAAGGTCACCTCCTCGTCGAGGACGTCCCCGGCGTCGGCAAGACGTCGCTGGCCAAGGCACTCGCCCGGTCCATCGACTGCTCGGTCAGCCGCGTCCAGTTCACCCCGGACCTCCTGCCCGGCGACATCACGGGCATGTCCATCTACAACCGGCACTCCAGCGAGTTCGAGTTCCGGCCCGGCCCCGTCTTCGCCAACATCGTCATCGCCGACGAGATCAACCGCGCCTCCCCCAAGACACAGTCGGCACTGCTCGAATGCATGGCCGAGGACCAGGTCACCGTCGACGGCGCCACCTACCAGCTCGCCGCACCGTTCATGGTCGTCGCCACCCAGAACCCCGTCGAGATGGACGGCACCTTCCCGCTGCCCGAGGCCCAGCGCGACCGGTTCACCGCCCGCGTCTCCATCGGCTACCCCGACCCCGCCGCCGAGCTCGCGATGGTCGACGAGCACGCCGCGTCCGACCCGCTCGAGACGCTGCGCCCCGTCACCGACGCCCGCACCGTCCGCGACATCGTCGACGCCGTCAAGCACCTGCACATCGCGCCCGAGGTGCGCCAGTACTGCGTCGACATCGTCACCGCCACCCGCACGCTGCCCGACCTGCGCCTCGGCGCCTCCCCCCGGGCCACCCTGCACCTCGTCCGCGCCGCCCGCGCCCAGGCCGCGCTCGCCGGCCGCCACTACGTCGTCCCCGACGACGTGCAGGCCGTCGCCGTCCCCGTGCTCGCCCACCGGCTCGTACTCACCCCCGAGGCCCAGGCCGCGCGCCGGTCGGCGGGCGACATCGTCCGCGCCCTCGTCGGCGGGCTGCCCGTCCCCGTCCCGGCCGCGCGCTCGGGAGCCTGACCCGGTGGCGTCACCGCGGTGGTCCTCCGGGCTGACCGTGCGCGGCCGCTGCCTGCTCGCAGGCGGCATCGCCACGGCCGTCAGCGCCGTCGTCCTCGACGAACGCGACCTGCTGCGACTCGCCCTGTTCGTCGTCGCGCTGCCGCTGCTGTCACTGGCCATCGCGGCGCTGACCCGGCGCGCCGTCCGCGCCCACCGCACCGTCGATCCCGCCCGCGTCCCCGTCGGCACCGACTGCGCCGTCGACGTCCGCCTCACCGGCGGACCCCTCGTCGGGGCCCTGCGCGTCGCCGACAGCGTGCCCGACGCCGCCGGTCCCCAGCCGACGGCACCGCCGCGGTTCACCGTCCACCGGCTGCCCGCCCGCTCCGGGGTCACCCTGCGCTACCCGCTGCGACCCGTCCTGCGCGGCGAACACCGCGTCGGGCCCCTCGTCGCCCGCATCACCGACCCGCTCGGGCTCGCCGAGTTCCCCCGCCGCTACGGCGAGGCCGACCGGCTCCTCGTCCTGCCCGCCACCGTCGACCTGCACGGCCTGCCGTCCGCGCTCGGGGGTGGCGAGGGCACCCCCGGCGCGGTCGTCGCCCACCAGGGCGTCGGCGAACCCGACGTCATGGTGCGCCCCTACCGTGCGGGCGACGAGCTGCGCCGCGTCCACTGGCGGGCCACCGCCCGCCACGACGACCTCATGGTCCGCCTCGAGGAACGACCCTGGCGCGGCGAGATCACCGTGCTGCTCGACCGGCGCGACGGCGCCCACCGCGGCGACGGCCCGACCTCCAGCCTGGAGTACACGGTCTCGCTCGCCGCGAGCATCAGCCTGCACATGATCCGCAACGGCGAACCCGTCACCGTCGTCACCGAGGACGGCACCGCCCTCGGCGACCGCGTCGGCGGAACCGTCGGCGGCGCGCCCTCGCCCGGGGCCGACCGCATCCTCGACGCGCTGGCCACGCTGCGCGTCTCCGCCCGCACCGGGCTCGGCGGCCCGCCCATCGCCCCCACCGGCGACGTCGTCGCCATCCTCGGCGCCACCACCGTCGACGACGTCGGCGCCCTCCTCGAACGCCGCCCCCACGGCGGCCACGCGATCCTGCTCGACGTCGCCGGCTGGGACAGCACCGGCGCCGCCCGCGCCCCCGGCGCCGACGCCGCCGCGGCCGCCCTGCGCGTCGCCGGCTGGCACGTCGCCGTCGCCCGCGCCGACACCGACCCCCGGGCCTGCTGGGCCGAGCTCGCCTCCGGACGCCGCGTCGTCGCCGGGAGCCTGTCGTGAGCGCACCCGCGCCGCCCCGGCCCACAACCCCCTCCCCCACCGCGCCCCCCGCCCGGCGCCCGGCGCCCCGGCCCCGCCGCGCCGGAGCGCTCGTCGCCGTCGCCGCCGGCATCGCCGTCCTGCTCGCCGCCGCACCCATCGCCGCCGTCGTCTCCGGCCTCGGCTGGCTCGGGCACGCCGCCGGGATCGTCGCCCTCACCGTGCTCGTCGGGGTGGCGCTGCGCCGCGCCCACGCCGTCATCGGCGCCGTCGCCTGCCTCGTCGCCGTTCTCGAGTACCTGGTCGTCGCCTTCACCCCCGAGTGGTGGCCGGGCCCCGCCGCGTTCGCCGAGCTCGGCCGCCTCGTCGCCGGAGCGGGCGACCAGATCGGCGTCGGCGTCCCGCCCATCGCGGGCACCCCCGAGATCCTGCTGCTGACGACCGGCGCCCTCGGTGTCGTCGCCGTCGTCGTCCAGCTCATCGCCGTCGTCGGCCAGGCACCCGCCGCCGCCGGCGTCCCGCTGCTCGCCGTCTACGCCGTCCCCACCGCACTCACCGGGCAGCTGCTGCCGTGGTGGGCCGTCGCCGGACCGGCCGCCGGGTTCGCGCTGCTGCTGCTCACCCGCCGCGGCGCCCGGCGCCAGCTGCCCGCGGGCGCCGTCATGACCGCCGCCGCCGTCGTCGTCGCCCTGCTCGCCGGGTCGCTGTTCACCGCCGTCGGCACCACCGGCCGCTTCTCCAGCGGCAACGCCGGAGCCACCGGCGCGATCGGGCTCAACCCCTTCACCGCCCTGCGCGGCCAGCTCACCCGCGGTACCCCCACCGACCTGTTCGAGATCTCCGGCCTGCCCAAGGCCCAGTACATGCGCGCCCTGACCCTGCGCGACTTCGCCGCCGACCGCGGATTCGTCGCCACCGCCCCCGCACCGGGCGTCCCCGTCGACGACGCCGACCTGCCCGGCCTGCCCACCGGCAACGCCGAACGCGCCACCGTCGGCGTCGAGAACGTCGGCTTCCGCGACTACTGGCTCCCCCTCTACGGCACCCCGCAACGCATCGACGGCCTCTCCGACGAATGGTCGTTCGACCCCGTCTCCGGCATCGCCTACAGCACCCGCCAGCGCGAGGAGAGCGGCTGGACCCAGTCCGCCGTGCTCAGCACCCCCAGTGCCGAGGAACTGCGAGCCGCCACCGCCGCACCCGGCGCCGTCGACATCGGCTACCTCAACGTCGCCGGCGTCGACCCCCGCGTCGGGGCCCTGACCGCCGAGGTCACCCGCGGACGGGTCAACGCCTTCGACAAGGCCATGGCCGTCACCGACTTCTTCACCGGCCCGTCCACGCAGTTCCGCTACAGCCTGCAGACCGCCCCCGGCACCGGTGACGACGCCCTCGTCGACTTCCTCACCCAGGGCCGCACCGGCTACTGCGAACAGTTCGCGACCGCGATGGCCGTCATGCTGCGCACCGTCGGCGTCCCCTCCCGCGTCGCCGTCGGATTCACCGGCGGCGCCGTCGACGGCGACCGCCGGCTGATCACCAGCTCCGACGCCCACGCCTGGGTCGAGGTCTACTTCGCCGGCTACGGCTGGACCGCGTTCGACCCCACCCCGCTCGCCGACGGCCGCACCATCGTCCCCGCCTACGTGCAGCAGGCCCGCGACCAGGGCGGCGCCGACCCCGAACCCGCCACCCCCCGGGACGCCGACCCGACCCCCGACAACGGCCCGGACCCCGGCACCCCGCAGGACCAGGCCCCCAGCCCCGACCAGCCGGCACCCGCCGCGCAGGGGTCGACCTCCTGGACCGTCCCGCTGCTCGCCCTCGCCGGGCTGCTGGTCATCACCGCGCTCGTCCTGCCCTCGCTGCTGCGGCGCGGGCAGCGCCGCCGTCGCCTCGCCGCCGCCGGGGCGGGCGGGCCCGACGCCGCCGAACAGGCCTGGGCCGAGATCGTGGCCGAGTCCACCGACCGCGGCCTCACGATCCCCGACACCGACACGGTCCGCGGCGCCGCCCGACGGCTCGTCAGCGCCCACAGCCTCGGCGACCCCGCCCGCGACGCCCTGCGCGCGCTGGTCACCGAGGTCGAGGCCGCGCGCTACGCCGGGGCCCCGTCGCAGACCGACGGCGCCGCCCTCACCGCGGCCGTCGGAACCGTCCGGGAGGCGATGGCCGAGGGCACCCCCGTCGGTCCGGCTCGCAGGCTCTTTCCCCGCTCGGTGACCTCCCGCCGCACCGCCGCCCCCGCGAAGGACGCCACCCCCGCCTGAGCCCGTGACCGGGTCCCGCCGTGCGGATCGGCGCGACGCCGCGTTGGTCGGCGCCGCGTCCGGCCGGCGCCCCGTTCGGCCGGCGCCCCGTTCGGCCGGCGCCCCGTTCGGCCGGCGCCCCGTCGGCGGGCGCCGCGGGGTCGGCGCCGCGGGTCGGGAGTGGCGGCCGTGCCTCGGGTTCCGGCGGCGGCCCGGGCCGAAGGTGGCCGGGCCGCGCACGGCGGTGCGGTCCGGGGCGCAACACCGTCCCCCGGCGCCCTCGGCCGATCACGCTGCACAGACGACGACGGCGGCCCCGAAGGGCCGCCGTCGTGGTGGGACCGTGGTCCCGAAGCGTCAGGTGGTTCCTGCGCGAAGCGTCAGGTCATTCCTGGTCGAAGCGCCGGCGGAAGCGCTCCTCCATCTTGCCGGTGATCCCGCCACGTTCCTGGGCCTGCTGCGGGGCGCTCTTGCCACCCTGCGCCGCGGTGGCGCTGCCGGCGCCCACCGAGGTGACGGCCAGGACCGCACCGCCGAGCATCAGCAGGAACCCCACCACGCTCAGGACGGGGAAGCTGCTGGCCAGCCACAACGCGCGTACCGCCACCCCGACCACGAGCAGAACGAGGCCGAGGAGGAACACCAGGACGCCTTGCAGGCGCCTGCGGCGGGTGGGTTTGCGCATCCGGCCGCCGCGTACGGACGATGCGAACTTGGGATCTTCGGCGTAGAGAGCACGCTCGATCTGGTCGAGCAGTCGCTGCTCGTGCTCGGAGAGGGGCATGTCTTCGCCTCCGGCACACGATGTTCGGTCGGGTCATCTTCCATGGTGCCGGAACGACACGACGAGCGCCCGGGGTGGACGTCTAGTGCAGAGGATACGAGTCCGACGCCTGGTCCACTAGCCGGAGTATCCAACACGACTGTCCGATCTTCGAACGGCTCGGGCGATTCGCCCTCCGGACGGCCCCGTGGCCGTCCCGCGGCGGCACCGGGCCGGGGTTGCGGGGCGCGATCCCGGCGGCGTGGTGCGCCGCGACGATCAGGGCCGGCGGGCGAGGGCGTGCAGCCGCGCGGCGACCTCACGCAGCGCCGGCACCCCGGCCGCGAGCAACTCGAGCTCGGCGACCTCCGCGGCGCCACCGTCGCGGACGGAGCCGGGCAGCCACCCGTCGAGTACCCCGTCGCCCTGGAGGGCCTCGACCACGAGACCCGCGCCGTCGAGCAACGCGCGCAGGCCGGGGCCGTCGAGGCGGCGGCGGAGCTTGTCGTCCGGGCCGGAGCGCCCGTCGGAGTCGGTGAGGACCGCACGCGCCTCGACGAGCCGGCCCGCGAGCACGCGGGTGAGCACCGCGGCGGTACGTCCCGCCACCAGCACCGACACCGCGGCGCCGGGGGCGGCGGCCGCGGTGAGGGCGGCGACGGCACCGTGGGCGTCGTCGACGACCTCGAGCAGCCCGTGACCCAGCACCAGGTCGGCGCTGCCGGGCTCGATGCACTCGGTGAGGGCGTCGACGTCGCCCTGCACCGCGCTCACGTGTTCGCCGACGCCCGCCTCACGGGCCCGGCGCTGCAGGGCGGCGAGCGCGTTGGGGCTGCTGTCGACGACCGTCACCGTGCAACCCGCGGCCGCGAGCGGCACCGCCCACGCGCCGCTTCCGCCGCCCACGTCGACCACCAGTGGTCGGCGGGCGGGGTGCGCCGCCCGGACTCGATCCAGCTCCGCCTCGAGAACTCGGCCCACCCGGCTGCCGCCGGACGCACCGAGCAGATCTCCCGCCGCCGCAGTCACGGACCGCAGCGTAGTGGTGCCCACGACGGAGTAAGTTGATCGCGTGCACGTCGTCGCCACGTTGAGCCTCAAGGGCGGTGTCGGGAAGACCACTGTCGCCCTCGGTCTCGCGGGTGCCGCCCTGCATCACGGCATCCGGACGCTGCTGGTCGACCTCGACCCTCAGGCCAACGCCACCATCGCCCTCGACGTCGAGCCCACGACGGCGACGATCGCCGACGTGCTCGACGACCCGCGACGATCGGTGCTGCGCCGCGCCATCGCGCCCAGCGGGTGGGGCGAGGGGCTCGACGTCGTCGTCGGTGCGGAGCAGACCGAGCGGCACAACCATCCCGATCCGGGGCCGAAGCAGCTCAACCGGCTGGCCCGGGCGCTCTCGCGGCTGCACGAGCTGCCCGACACCGACCCCGACGACGACGACCCGATCGGTCACGCCGCCGGGTACGACGCCGACGAGCCCGACGCCTACCGGCTGGTGGTCATCGACTGCCCGCCGTCGTTGGGGCAGCTCACCCGCAGCGCGTTGACGGCCGCGCAGCGGGCGATCCTCGTGACCGACCCGACGATGTTCGCGGTGGCCGGCGTGCAGCGGGCGTTCGACGCCGTCCACACCGAACGCCACCGGGGCAACCCCGAGCTCCAGCCGCTGGGCGTGCTGATCAACCGGGTCCGCCCCCGCAACGCCGAACACGACTACCGCATCTCCGAGCTGCGCGAGATCTTCGGGCCCCTGGTGTTCAGCGGTGTGCTGCCCGACCGGTCGGCCGTGCAGCAGGCCCAGGGTGCGTGCCTGCCCATCCAGGCGTGGGACACCCCGGGGGCGCGGGAGGTCTCGGCGGTGTTCACGTCGCTGCTGGGCCGGGTGCTGCGCAGCGGGCGCGGCATCGGCCGCCCGGGCGCCTCGCCGCCCCCGCCCATCTCCTGACCCGGCAGCGCCCCCGCGCACGTCGGCGGCGACGCTCATCGGCCCGGTATGTCGGCCGCGACGAGCGCGACGAACTGCTCGGCCTGGCGCAGCAGGTCGTCGGCATCGCGCCGGCTCACCAGCCGCGCGATCCCGGCCTCGGCCGCCGCCCGGGTCGCGGAGCAGGAGGCGAAGAACGCCGCCCACTCCCCCAGCTCCGGTGCCACCCCGGCGAGGAGGTCCCACACGTTGCGGGTGGCACCCCGACGCGGCTGCGGGCGCGCCCGCACCGCCAGCACCGCGGCGGCCGCGCGCAACGCCGACAGATAGGCGGCGGGGTAGCGGCGCAACGGGTCGTCGAGGATGCGGGCCTCGGCCAGCCCCTCCTGGGCCTGCCGCAGCAGGGCGCTCCCGTGCCGTGACGTCGGCGGGGCGGCCAGCGGCGCGCGCCGCGTCCGCGCGCCGCCGGTCCCGGCCCGGCGCCCCGTGGCGGCAGGACGTGCCGGGGCTTCCCCACCCCGGCCCCGCCCGGCCTGCCGCGGCCGCCGCGGCCCGGGCACGAACGGCAGCACCGTCTGCCCCGGGGTCTCGCCTTGCCGCTCGGGCCCGCCGTCACGTGACGGCGCGTCCGGCCGGCCGGGTGCCTGCTCCCGCACGTGCTCCAGTACGTGGTCCACCGTCGCCTCCGCCGCCGTGTCGTCCTCCGTGTCGTCCCCGGCCACCCGCACCAGCACCGGACGAACCCGCGCCCGCGAGGTCACTT
>NZ_JBFWOY010000030.1:0-96823 GCF_050250275.1 Pseudonocardia sp. | reverse complement strand
CACGCAGACGGTCCTGGTAGAGGCGGACCGCGCGGGCACGGGTCTCCTCATCGAACTTCCGAGGTGCTCCCACAGCTCCAGTCTCCTTGCTAGATCAGGAGCCTCTCCACCACCCAGGACGGTTCAGCGAGGACACCGTCGAGTGCGCGCTCGAGGTGCACGAAGTCGCCCGTCGCCTGGTAGATCGACGCCCCGCCCTGCACCGCGGCCAGCACGACCGACGCGGCCGCCTCGGGTGCGACGTCGCGGCAGCCCCCGCCGGTGGCCTGCAGCCGGACCACCGCCTGCGTCATCAGCGTGTGCCAGCGCGTCTGCATGTCGACGACGATGCCCTCGACGACCGGGCCCGTCCGGGACAGCTCGACGACGAGCGCGTTGACCGGGCAGTACCGGCCGATCTCGACGTAGCGCGCGATCACCGCGGCCCGCCAGGCCCGCCAGGACTCCGCAGTGGACAGATCCTGGATGTGCGGTTGCTGGTCGGAGATGACCCGGTCGGCCTCGAAACGCGCGATGGCCGCGAACAGTTCGGCGCGGCCGTCGGGGAAGTAGTGGAACAGCTGGCTCTTGCTCGACCCGGTGTCCTTGCAGATCAGGTCGAGGCTCACCCCCGCGGTGCCGTTGCGCCGGAGGAGCTCGGCCGCACCCTCGAGGATGCGCTGCCGCGTCGCCGCCCCTTTGGCCGTCAGCACCCGCTCCACGCCTGCATCGTACGGCCACGACAGATGCGTCGGGAAAGGCCTAACGACTCTCCTTCGGACGGGGCCTCGCCGATCGTCCGTTCGCGTACGGCTCAGGGTCTGCGCCACGCCGTCGCCGTCGGCGCCGGTCGGTGGTCCGTGGGGCGTGCCCGGAGCGCCGGTGCGACGAACTCGGCGACGGCGCGCATGGTCGCGACGTGCGTCGCGAGACCGGCCCCGCCGGGCCGGGTCTGCACGACGAGCTCGGTGGCCCAGCCGAGTGCGGGATCGCGACGCAGCCGTGCGACGACGTCGGCGGCGGGTTCGCCCGCGGACACGATGCGTGAGACCGCGACCCGGGGCGCGCCGACGGCGCGGGACCAGTAGCGGGCGAGGTCGGCGGCGACGGGGGAGCCGGGGACGTCGGCGGGTCGCCCCGTGATCAGCCCCATGCCCCGGGCGGCGGCGGCGTCGACGGCCACTGTGGACCCTGTCGCCCACCAGAGCCGGTCGGCGATCCCGGGTGCGGCGGGGACGAGGCGGGGACCGCGCAGGATGGTGCGCAGGGTGTCGACGAGCGCGACGGTGTCGTCGTGCCGGTCGGCGGGGTCGCGCCCGAAGGCGGCCGAGGCCGCGGCGTCGGCACCCGCGCCGACACCCAGCTCGAGGCGGCCCCCGCTGAGGGCGTCGACCACGGCTGCGTCCTCGGCGAGGCGCATCGGGTCCTCCAGCGGCGCGGCGACGACGCCGGTGCCCAGGTGGATGCGCGATGTCGCGGTGGCGGCTGCGGCGAGCAGCACCAGCGGGGACGGCAGCAGTCCGCGGGTCTCGTCGGCGTGGTGCTGGGCGACCCAGAAGGTGTCGAAGCCGTGGTCCTCGGCGGCGACGGCCGCGGCGACGGTGTCGCGGTAGACGGCTGCGGGGCCGGCGGGCCCGGTGACGTGCGTGAGGTACCCGAGCCGCATGCGCGGAACGTAGCGCACCCGCCACACAGAGTGGGCGACCCGGGGTGCGCGCCGGCGGCGGGTCCGGTCAGCGACCGCCGAGCAGGTCGAGGAACCCGAGAACGACCTGCGTCTGGAGGCCCCCCTCGGCCGAGCGCCAGCCGTCGTCGCCGAGCACGGCGTCGATCCGGGCGATGCGCTGGTAGACGGTGTTGACGTGCACGCCGAGCTCGCGCGCCGTCGCCGGCGGGTTGCGGTCGTGGGCGAAGTAGGCCCGCATGGTCGCGACGAGGGGGGTGGCGTGCTCGCGGTCGTAGTCGAGGAGGGCGCCGACGCACCGGTCGATCAGCGCGGTGACCCGGCCGGGCGCGACGTCCTCCAGCAGCGAGCCGAGTACCCCCAGCTCGTCGACGGCGGCGCCCTGCCCGCAGCGGCCCAGCGCCGCGAGCAGCCGTGCGCAGCGGGCGGCAGCGGGGTGCAGCTCGGGCACGTCGCGCAGGCACCCGGCGCCGCTGCGGGGCCCGTCGGCACCGGCGGTCACGGGTTCCCCCGTGGCCGCGGTGAGTGCGCCGGCGACGTGGCGGGCGGCGGTGCCCGGGTCGGCGGCGGGGACGACCAGGACGGCGAGCCCGGCGTGCTCACCCGCGATCCCGCCGCAGGCCTCGGCGAGGTCGGCGGCGGCCGTGAGCAGCGTCCGGCGGGGGACGGCGTCGCAGGTCGCGACGACCACGCAGTGCGGGCGGTCGGCGGCCAGGACACCGAGGCGGGCGGCGCGGCGGCCGAGCACCGCGGGGTCGGCGCCGGTGACGAGGTCGGTGACGAGCGCGGCGAGCTGCTCGCGGGCCACGGCGTCGGTGCGCCGCCGCGTCAGCAGCAGCAGCGCGGCGGTCTGCGCGGCCCGTTCGAGGATGCGGGCGTCGCCCTCGTCGAGGGTGGTTGCGCGCTGTACCCGCAGCACGCCGAACGTCTCCGGTCCGGCCTGCACGGCGACCTCGCACACCGGTCCGCCCGGCGACGTCCCGGGCGCGTCGGCGAGGACGGCGCCGTCCCCGGCGACGAGCGTGACGTGGGCGTCCAGGAGCCCGGCGACGGTCGTCGCGAACTCGTCGAGGCCGGCCTGGCGCAGCGCCATCGGCATCAGCTGCTCGTGGGCGCGCCCGGCGCGTTCGAGGCTCTCCCGATGCGCGCGCAGCCGGGCACCCGCGGCCCGTAGGCCGGCGGAGTCGGCCTGGACCCGCTCGAACAGCCGCGCGTTCTCGATGACGATCGCGGCGTGTGCGGCCAGGGACGCGAGCAGGGCGATCTCGTCCTGGTCGAAGGTGCGCCGGTGCCGGTCGGCGGCGAACAGGGCTCCGATGACGGTGCCGCCCGCGGTCATCGGGACCCCGGCGATGCTGACGACGTCGTCGGCCGCGACGGCGGAGGCGACGTCGGGATCGTGGTGGATCCGCGGGTCGTTGAGGTAGTCCGAGGTGGCCAGCGGCCTGCCGGTCTGGATGACGTAGCCGCCGACGCCGAACCCGGGTGCCTGGCGCACACATTGCAGCGCCTCGGTGCGGGTACCCGCGGTGACGCGCATGAAGGCGTCGCCGGTGTCGGGGTCGACGAGTGCGATGTAGCTGGAGTCGCAGCCCAGCAGGGTGCGGGCGCGGTCGACGATGGCGGCGAGCACCTCGTCGCCGGGGCGCAGCGACGTGAGGTCCTCGGCCGTCTCGTAGAGCGCCTGGCCCTCGTGCTCGCGGCGGGCGGTGCGGTCGAGCAGCTCGCGGACCCGCGTGGCGTCGGCGACGGCGCGCGCCCCGGCCGCTCCCGCCCCGGCCAGGAGCTGCAGTGCGGCCGCGATCTCGGACGCCGGGGCCTCGTCGGCGAGCATCCGCAGCACCGCCGCGAGCGGGCCGGTGGCCTGCTCGGTGGTGACGGCCATCCGCGCCTCCCTCACGTCCCGGGCGCCGGGACGAGCTCTTCGAGCGGGATCTGGGTGGTCAGCCGGTGCAGCTGCAACCCGAGCTGCATCGTCACCCCGCCCTGGGTCTCGCGCCAGCGCCGGTGCCCGAGTACCTGGTCGATGCGGTCGAGACGCTGGTAGACGGTGTTGGGGTGGACCTGCAGCCGCCGCGCCGCGGCGCGCGGGTTCTGCCCGGTGGCGAAGTAGGCGTCGAGGGTGTCGAGCAGCAGCGCGTTGTGGTCGATGTCGTAGCGGCGCAGCGGTTCCACCGTGCGGGCGAGCAGCGCGCGGATCTGGTGCTGTGTGGTGCCGTCGAGGATGACGCCGAGCATCCCGAGGTCGGTGGGGCAGGCGCCCTCGCCGTCGCGGCCCAGCGCGACGAGCAGCCGCAGGGTGCGCTGCGCCTCCCGGTGGCGGGTGCGGAGGTCGGCGGCGGTGTCGGCGGGCCCGGCGACACCCGCGGTGACGAGCCCACCGGTCAGCCGTCCCAGGTCGACGGCGATCGTGCGGGCCACCGCATCGGGGTCGGGGCGGGGCAGGACCATGACGACACGGCCGCCGTGCTCGGCGGCCAGGCCCCCGCGCACCCCGACGTGCGTGGTCGCGGCCCGCAGCAGCGCGGCCCGGGTCACGCCCGTCGCGGTGGCGACGACGACGGTGTGCGCGACACGCAGGTCGAGCGCCCCGGAGCTGCGGATGCGCCGGGTCAGCGCCGCCCAGTCGGGTTCGCGCTCGGCGAGCAGGTCCTCCAGCAGCTCCCCGCGGACCTGGTGTTCGGCGGCGCCGACCTGCTGGTCGAGCAGCAACATCAGCGCCGCGGTCTGCGCGGCCCGCTCGAAGGTGCGGACGTCGGCGTCCGACGGCACCTCATCGGTGACCAGGACGAGGTGCCCGAACGACGTGTCCCCGGCGCGGACGGGGACGGTCCAGCAGGTCGGGACACCACCGGGCAGGGCGGCGTGGGCGTCGTCGCGCGGTTGCGGCACCGGTGACGGCAGGTCTCCGTCACCGCTGGTGACCAGCACGGACCCGTCGGTGCCGATGGCGGCGACCGTGCCGGAGAGCATCGTCGCGACGGTGTCGACGAGCTCACCGAGGTCGGCGCGGCGCAGCGCGAGCGGCATCAGCTGCTCGTGCGCGGCACCCGCGCGTTCGAGGGCCCGCTGGCGCTCGGCCAGCTCGTCGTTGGCCGCGCGCAGCTCGGCCGCGGTCCGCTCGGCCCGTTGGAACAGCTCGGCGTTGCCGATGACGATCGACGCGTGGTCGGCCAGCGAGCACAGCAGGTCCATCTCGGCGCTGTCGAACGCACGCGAGTACCGGTTGGCGACGAACAGCACCCCGATCACCTCGTCGCCGCGCCGCACGGGCGCCCCGGCGATGCTGACGATGCCGTCCTCGACGACGGCGTCGGTGACGTCGGGGTCGCGGCGCAGGCGGGGGTCGGCGAGGTAGTCGGCGGTCGCGAACGGCACGCCGGTGGCGACGACGCGCCCGCCGATCCCGCTGCCCACGGGCTGCCGGATCGTCTCGATCGCCCTGGTCAGGGTGCCGAGCGTGATCCGCATGTACACGTCGCCGAGGTCGGGGTCGCGCAGCGCGAGGTAGGTGGCGTCGGTCCGCAGCAGCTGGCGGGTGCGGCGCACGAGGGCTTCGAGGACCTCGTCGACGTCGTGCAGGGAGGCGAGGTCGCGCGCCGACTCCACCAGGGCGAGGGCCGCGCGTTCCCGGCGACGGCGGTGGGCGAGCAGGTCGCGGACGCGTCCGGCGCTGCCGAGGGCGAGGAACATCTCGTCGCGACGCGGGCCGGGCGGGCTGGCCTCGACGACGGCGGCGAGCGCCTCGAACTCGACGGCGGGCGCCTCCGTGGCGAGCAGGCGCAGCAGCCGCGCCGCCAGCTCCTCGGCGGTCTCGGGGGGGCGGGGGCCGCTTCGCCCGGTCGCCGCGGCAGCGGTGTCCCCGGTCTGGTCGGGCATCGCGTCACCTCCGTGGGTGTGTCAGCCGGCCGTTGCCGGGACCGGACCGCCGCCGATCACGCTAGGCGGACGGTCCGGCCGGGGGGCAGCGGCCGATCAGGCGGCGTCCCGGCGGGACCCCGCGGGCGGTCCGGTCAGGCCGCGGGCAGCCCGGCGCCCGTGCCGAACTTCGCGGCGACGCGCTCCTGGCTGACCTTCGGCGTCCAGCGGTCCTCCTCCTCGCCCCACACGTCGCGCAGCTTGGGGATGACCTCCTGCCCGAACAGCTCGTTGTTGCGCCGGGCGACGTCCTCGGGCAGGTCTCCGACGTGCATGCACGTGATGAGCTGGCCGATGCGCAGTTCGGTGGCGAGCTCCCGGACGCGCTGCTCCACCCGTTCCGGGGTGCCGGCGATGATGTAGCCGAGCTCGTCGTACTCCCAGAACGACAGCTCACCCCGCGCCGCCTTCAGCCGCTCCTCGGCCGACTGCGTGCGGGCCCGCTCCAGGTTGGCGCGGATCGAGGGCAGCGTGTTGTAGCCGGGCGGGGTCGCGAACTCCAGTCCGGTCGGGTTCTGCCGGTAGAAGTACTTCACGGCGTCGGCGTACTGCGCCTCGGCCTCCTTCTCGGAGTCGGCGCAGCAGATGATCTGGGTGAACGCCATCCGGTTCGGGTTCATGTTCGCGTTCTGGCTCTCGGTGTAGTCCCAGAACCCGCCGACGATCGGCGCCGCGCTCTGCTTGCCCGAGAACGACAGGTAGCCGTAGCAGTAGTCGAGCGCGTTGACGACGTCCCACGTCTCGGGGCTGCCCGACCCGGGGATCCAGACGGGCAGCTCCTCCTGGATCGGGCGCGGCCAGGTGTTGACGTAGCGCAGCTGGGTGTACTTGCCGTTGAACGCGAACGGCTCGGTCGCCTCCCAGGCCCGCACGATCAGGTCCCGGGCCTCGTGGAACCGCTCGCGCAGCTCGATCGGCGGCACCCCGTAGGAGAACGCGGTGTCCATCGGGGTGCCGAACACGATGCCCGCGATGATCCGCCCGCCGGACAGGCAGTCGAGCATCGCGATCTCCTCCGCGACCCGCACGGGCGGGTTGTAGAGGGCCAGCGAGTTGCCGCACAACGCGATCGCGGCGTTCTCGGTGGTCGCAGCGAGTGCGGCGGCGATCAGGTTAGGTGACGGCGTCATCGCCAGCGTCGTCTGGTGGTGCTCGTTGAGCAGCAACGAGTCCCACCCGAGGGTGTCGGCCTGCTGCATCAGCCGCAGGTAGAGGTGGTAGTCCTCACCGACCTGCTGCGGGTCGGCCACCGAGACCGGCGGCGTCACCCACGAGCTGCGGACGGTGTCGCCGAAATCGGCGGGAAGCTTCGTGTAGTACTGCTGGGCGAACCAGTGGAACTTCACTTGTCGGGCTCCTGCTCTCGAAGAATGGGGGCGTCAGCCGGCCGTCATCGCGCCGCCGTCGACGCGGTAGACCTCGCCGTTGACGAACTCCGCGTCGTCCGAGGCCAGGAAGAGGACCATGTTGGCGATGTCGGACGGCTCGCCCACGCGCGGTGACGCGACGCCCGCGAGGGCCTGGGCGGGCAGGTCGGGCACCGCGTCGAGCAGCTGCTGGGTCCGGATGACGCCGGGGGCGATCGCGTTGGCGCGCACGCCCTGGCGGCCGTGCTGGGCGGCGACGTAGCGGGTCAGCCCGATCACCGCGGCCTTCGACGACCCGTACGCGGTGAGCGCGGAGGAGCCGCGCAGCCCGGCGACCGAGGCCAGGTTGACGATCGAGCCGCGGCCCGCGGCGACCATGTGCGGCAACACGTTCTTGCACATGACGAAGATGCTGCGGACGTTCGTGGCGAAGGCGCGGTCCCACATCTCGATCGAGGTGTCGACGACGGTGCCGTCGGTGAACCAGGCGTCCGGGCCGACGAGCGCGGCGTTGTTGTGGACGACGTCGATGCGGCCGTGGCGGCCCATCACCTCGGTGACGAGCGCCGCGATGGAGTCGGCGTCGGTGGCGTCGAAGTGCAGCGCCGACGCGGCGTCGCCGATCTCGTCCGCGGCCTGCTTCGCGCGGTCGAGGTCGATGTCGGCGACGACGACCTCGGCGCCCTCACGGGCAAGGGTCCGGGCGGTCTCCCGGCCGATGCCCGCCGCGCCGCCCGTGACCAGCGCGAGCTTGCCCTCCACACGCCCGCTCACGACACGCTCCCCGCGGCCAGGAACTCACCGACGACCGACACGAACGCGTCCTCCTGCTCGACCTGCGGGTAGTGGCCGGCCTCCGGCAGCACCGTGAGCCGGGCGTCGGGGATCAGCCGCGTGAACTCGCGGGCGTAGGAGACGGGCAACAGCCCGTCGGAGGCGCCGTGCACGACGAGGGTCGGCGCGTCGACCAGCGGCAGCCGCCTGCGCAGCCCGCGGTCGGCGATGGGCCACATGAACTTGGTGGCCGAGCCGAGGTTGCGGGCGCTGAACAGGCTCGCGCCGTGCGGGTCGGCCGGGTCGGGCACGAAGTTCGTCGGCTCCCGCTCCGGGGGTTCGCCGTGCCACTTGGCGGCGGCGACCTCGTCGGCGGGGCCGAACGGGTCGAGTGCGGGCTCGTCGTCGAGCCAGAGCCCGAACGCGTCGACGAGCACGAGCCGGCGGACCAGCTGCGGCGCGAGCACCGCCAGCTCCGCGGCGAACATGCCGCCGAGGGAGTGCCCGACGACGTCGATGCGGTCGAGGCCCCAGGACCCGACGAGCTCGCGGTGGAACAGCGCCACGTCGTGGACGTCGACGAAGGCCTCGAAGCCGGTGGACCGGCCCCAGCCCGGCTGCTCGGGGGCGAGGACGCGGCGGTCGGCGGCGAGCCGGGTCAGGAACCCCGCCCCGCCGGGGTGGCGCTCGTATCCGTGCAGGTAGAGCAGCGGTTCGCCGCTGCCCTGCTCCCAGACGTCGACGTCGAACGTTCCGACGTGCGGGATCTCGAGGGTGGTCACGCGGTCCTCCTTCCGGCACGGCCACGACGACCGGGGTCGTCGTCGCCGTGCTGCGAGTGTGTGTCTGCGGGGCAGGGGCGGACAATGGGACGGCGTCCACCCCTGCCCCGGTTCTCATGTACGGACGTCCAGCTCCCCGGCGGCCGTGGCCGGCGCGGCGGCGGGTTCGGCCGGCGCCGCGACGGCCTGGTCGACGCGTACCTCCCGCGACAGCAGCACCGGGATGATCGCGAGGGCGAAGATGACCGCGCCGACGATCCAGACGGTGTTGAGCTGGGAGCGTCCCTCGGCGGCGGTGTCGATCCACTTCCCGCTCTGGCTCGTGATGATCCAGCCGACGGCGACCTGCATGGCCGCGGACGCGCCGTTGAGGGTGCCCGTCACCTCGGGGCGGGCGATGCCCGACCAGTAGCTGTTGACGGTGCCCCAGAACATCGGGTCGCACAGGAACGCGAACGCGCCGATGAAGAAGCCCCACAGCACCCAGGTCGAGTTGTCGAGCAGCACGCCCATCAGGAAGCCGACCGCGCCGCACGCGGGGCCGGCCACGAGCCACGGCCGGGTGCGCCCACCGAAGTACTTCGCGACGAGCGAGCCGTTGACCAGTCCGAACAGGACGGGAACGAGCGCGATCAGCGGGGTGACCCAGGCGACGGTGTCGGGGTTGACCTTGTCGAGGGTGATCAGGCCGTACGGCAGCCACGGCCCGGACAGCCAGGTCGGGGTGGTGGCGAACGCCGTCGCGATGATCATCGTCAGCACGCTGCGGTTGCGCAGGGCCTGCCCGAGCTCGCGGAACGTGAGCTTCTCACGGACGGTCGCGCCGCGGTGCTCCTCCTGGATGGCCGCGACCTCAGCAGCCCCGATCCCGCGCAGCTTCTCCGGTTTGTTCGACGTGAACAGCAGGAGCAGCACGAACGCCGGGACGCCCAGCGCGGCGACGATCAGGAACGCGTCACGCCACGACAGGTGGTTGGCCAACGGCAGTGCGATCGCCGGTGCGATCACACCCGCGACCAGGCACGAGCTCATCCACGTCGACGTCGCCCGTGCGTTGAGCGCGCCGGGGAACCACACCGACAGCAGTCGTTGCGACGGCGCCCAGAGGAACCCGAAGAAGATGCCGAACAGGAAGTTCCGCCACCACATCTCCTCGTAGGTCTGGACGAACGCCATCGTCGCCGACAGCACGGTCACACCGACGATGCAGATGACGAGCATCAGCTTCGCGCCGATGCGGTCGGCCAGGATCCCGGCGAGCAGCAGCAGCGGGAAGTAGCCCAGCAGGTAGCTCGCGGTGACGCTGGAGATCTGGGCCGTCGTCAGGTGCAGGTCCACCGACCAGAACGGGTTGAGCAGGCTGAACTTCGCGCTGTCGAGCCAGACGACGAAGTTGAGGAAGAGGATGCTCGCGAGCATCAGGCCGCGCTTGCCCGCGAACAGCCGCGGGGAGGCGGTCACAGCGATCGACATGGATGGATGACCTCCGGTCGGCCGGCGACGGTGCCGGCGCGGATCGGCCCGGACACGGCGGGCGGGGGCGCCCACGACCCGGCGGGCCCGTGCAGGGGCCCGCCGGTTGTCGTCCGGGGTGGTGCGTCCCGAGAGGGACCGACGAGCGCCCGCGATCGCGGCGCCCTGGTTCACGAGGGGTGGGTTCGTGACGTGCTGACCGGTTCACTGTGGCCGCGCTCGCACCCGGTCACAACGGAAGGACGACCAGGCCGGTCCGGCGCCGGATGGTCGGATGCACATCGGGGCGGCGGGGTCAGCCCGTGAACTGGCCACCCGCCGGGTGCAGCATCTGCCCGGTCATGAACGACGATTCGTCCGTGGCCAGGAACAGGCACGCCGCGGCGATCTCCTCGGGCCGCCCGAGCCGGTTCATCGGGGTGATGCTCATCGCCGCCGCGAACGCCGCCGGCTGATCCTCGATCCCGTCGATCATCGGGGTGGCGGTGTAGCCGGGGCCCACCGCGTTGACCCGGACCCCGGTCGTGGCCAGCTCCAGGCCGAGCACCTTGGTGAGCATCCAGACACCCGCCTTGGACACGCAGTAGGGTGCCGCACCGGCCAGCGGGATCCGTGCCGCGCTGGAGGCGATGTTGACGATCGAGCCGCTGCCCTGCGCGACCATCCGCCGGGCCAGCGCCCGGTCGGTCTGCATCACCCCGAGGACGTTGACGTCGAGGACCCGCTGGAACGTCTCCGTGGCCAGGTTGACCACGTGGGTCGCGTTCGCCGCGTCGGCGGTGCGGGTCTGGACGTTGCTCGGCCCCGCGGCGGTCGCGATGCCGGCCGAGGCGACGCCGACGTCGACGCGGCCGAACGTCTCGACCGCGGCGGCGACGAGTGCCTCGCAGTCCTGCTCGCTGGTGGTGTCGGTGCGCAGGTACACCCCGCGGCCACCGGCCTTCTCGACCTCGGCGACCGCGTCGTCGCCGGGCGCGAGGTCGCCGATGACGACGTCGGCCCCCTCGGCCGCGAACCGGACGGCGGTGGCGCGGCCGATGCCGCGGGCCCCACCGGTGATCACGGCGACCTTTCCGTCGAGCGCTCCCATACGGGCTCCTGTCGTTGTGGGGTTCAGGGACGGTCGGGCAGGACGACGACCTTCACCGAGCCGTCGGTGGCGTGCTGGGCGGCGAAGGCCTCGGCGACCCGCGACAGCGGGATCCGGTGCGTGACCAGCGGGGCCACGTCGACCTCGCCGTCGAGGAGGAGCCGGAACGCCTCCGTCGCGTCGTCGCCGGTGTAGGCGAAGGTGCCGCGCAGCCGCAGCTCCTTCTGCACGACCGTGTCGAGGTCGACGGCGGGGCGGTGGCCCGACAGCCCGGTCAGCGCGACGGTGCCGCCCGCCCGGGTCACCGCCGTCGCCGTGGTGATCATCGGCTGCGCGCCCGAACACTCGAAGAAGGTGGCGACGTTGCCGCTGCCCGGCTGGTAGGGCGAGCCCGAGGTGCCCCACCGGGCGAGGACCGCGGCGGTGACGTCCCCGTCGCGGGCGTCGAGCACGTCGATGCCGGTCGACGCGGCGACCCGCAGCCGCGGCGCCGACACGTCGATGCCGACGACGTCGGTGGCACCGAGGGCGCGCAGCACCCGCACGACGCACTGCTCGATCGACCCCAGCCCCGCCACGACGATCGGTGACCCCGGATCGGGGTCGGCGCACCGCACCGCCCGCACCGCCACCGACAGCGGCTCCAGGAACGCGCCCTCCTCGAACGACATCGTGTCGGGCAGCCGGAACAGCCGCGCCCCGGACTCGGCGCGCGCGACGAGCACCTGGTCGCCCAGCCCGCCGAACGAGCTGTGCGCCGGGTTCGCGCACAGGTTCGACGAGCCGCCCGTGCACTGCGCGCACGACCCGCACGGCCCCATCGGGTTGACCGCCACCCGGTCGCCGACGACGAACGCCGACACCCGGTCGCCGACGGCGCTCACCGTGCCGGCGAACTCGTGGCCCATCGGGTCGCCCGCGGAGATCCAGGCGCCCTCGGCGAACGCGTGCACGTCGGACCCGCAGATGCCGCAGGCCCCGACGTCGAGCACGACGTCGAGCGGACCGGCCTGCGGTGGTGGGGTCTCGACGAGACCGACCGAACCGATCCCCTGCCAGCGCGCGGATCTCATCGTGGTCCTCATGGGTGGCACCACTCCTCGACGTCGTCGTCGGTGGGGGATCGGGGCTGCCGGGCGCGGTGGGCCGGCGGCGGGACGCTCCGATGGTAGGAACCGGACCGTGCGCGGCGCGATGTGAACGTCTCCACGAAACCCGCTCGCGGAGTGGTCGGCGATCCGTTGCCGCCCACGGGGCACGGGCTGACGATGACCCGGCAGGCCCCGCACGGTTGCGGGGGCGGAGGCCGACCGAGGAGATGCGCGCCGATGGCCGAGTCAGTCGTGAACGGGGTGCGGCTGCACCACGAGACCGTCGGGTCCGGGCCGCCGCTGCTGCTCGTCGCCGGCCTCGGTTCGAGCTCGGCGGCGTGGGCGGGCGCCGTGCCGGTGCTGGCCGAGCGGTTCAGCGTGACCACCGTCGACAACCGGGGGACCGGACGCAGCGACGTCCCGCCCGGCCCCTACGCGGTCGACGACATGGCCGACGACGTCGCCGCGCTCGTCGATCACCTGGGGATCGGGCCGGTGCCGGTGGTCGGCTGGTCGATGGGTGGCTCGATCACCCAGTCGCTGCTGGTGCGGCACCCCGCGACGGTGTCGCGGGCCGTGCTGCTCAGCGCCTTCCCCTCCTACACCCGGGTGCAGGACGCCTGGCTCGAGGCCGGGCTGGCGCTGCGCCGGGCCGGGCTCGACGCCGTGACGGTCGGGGTCGACTCGATGCCGTGGGTCTACACGCCGCGGCTGCTCGCCGACCACGACGCCGCCATGGCCGCCGCCGAGCTCGCCCGCAAGGACCCGTACCCGACCTCCCTCGCCGGGTTCGAGGCCCAGGCCGCCGGGCTGCGCGTCTACGACTCGCGACCGCAGCTGCCGCAGGTCGGCACGCCGACGCTCGTGCTCGTCGGCGCCGAGGACGTCCTGACCCCGGTCGCGCAGTCGGCCGAGATCGCGGCCCTGGTCCCGGCCGCGCGGCTGCAGGTGCTTCCCCGCGGCGGACACGCGATGCTGCTGGAGTACCCCGACGACACCCTCGCCGCGATCACGGCGTTCCTCTCGTGACCGCGTCCGCCGTCGCCGCGCTCGGGGCCGGCCGACCCGTCGTCCTGCTCGACGACGCCGGGCCCGGCCCGGCCACCGGCGTCGTCGTGGCCGCGGCCGCGGCCGCCGATCCGGCGATGATGGCGTTCGTCGTGCGGGCGAGCAGCGGCGTGGTCGCCGTCGCGCTGCCGGGGGAGCGGCTCGACGCGCTCCGGCTCCCCCCGCAGGCCGCGGGCGGTCCCGGCCCGGCGTTCGCGGTGTCGGTCGACCTGCGCCGCGGCATCACCACCGGAATCTCCGCCCGCGACCGCGCCGCCACCGTCCGCGCCTTCGCCGACCCCGGCCTGCGCCCCGACGACCTCGTCAGGCCCGGCCACGTCCTGCCCGTCCGCGCGCGCGACGGCGGCCTCGCCGAACGTGCGCGTCCGGCGGAGGCGGCGCTGGCCCTCTGCGACGCCGCGGGGCTCGTCCCGGCCGCGGTCCTGGCGACGCTCGTCGCGCCCGACGGTGAGGTCGCCGGCCCGGCGGCCGCCGCCGGGTTCGCCGACGAGCACGGGCTCGCCGCGCTCACCGTCACCGAACTGCTCCGGCACGAGCCCACGACAGCGTTGCGCCGCAGCGTGTCCGCGGCCCTGCCGACCCGGCACGGCCGGTTCACCGCGATCGCGTTCGACGACGGCACCGCCGAGCACCTCGTCCTGCTGCGCGGCCTGCCGGGCCCCGGGACGGCGGTCGCCGTCCACCAGGAATGCCTCGCCGCCGACGTCCTCGGTTCGCTGCGCTGCGGCTGCGCCGGCCGTCTGGACGCGGCCCTCGCCGCGGTCGACCGGGCCGGATGCGGGGTCGTCGTGCTGCTGCGGGCGCCGGCCCGTGGGTTCGGCGGGTGCACGGCGGGCCGCCGCCCGCCCCGGGCGCCGGGCCCGCCCGGCACCGCCGACCGGATCCTCGCCGACCTCGGTGTCACCGCACCGACCACCCTGCCGCTCCCCGACCCGCTCGCCGACGCGGGCTGACCTCCGGAGGCCTCGTGACCGACCCCGCCGACCTCTCCGTGCTGGAGGCGCTGCACTCCACGCCGGCCCGGCGCTACCTGTCCACCGAACCCGTGCCCGACGAGCTCGTCTGGGAGCTGCTCGACGCCGCCGTCCGCGGCCCGTCCGGCGGGAACTCGCAGGGCTGGGGATGGGTCGTCGTCACCGATCCGGACGTCAAGAAGCAGGTAGCCGGCTGGTACCGCGACAACTGGAACCTGGCCTACGGCAACAGGCGCGACGAGATCCTCGCCCAGCCGGCGGGCGCGCCCGGCCTGAGCCGCAACGGGTTCCTCGGCGCCGAGCACCTCGCCGAACACCTGGAGGAGGCCCCGGTCTGGATCTTCCCGGTGCTGCGCGGCGCCGCCGACGCCACCGACCCGATGACCGGCGCCTCGGTCTACGGCGCCGTCCAGAACCTCTGCCTCGCCGCCCGCGCCCACGGTCTCGGCACCTCGCTGACCACGCTCTACCGCGGCCACGAGGACGAGCTGCGCGAGCTGCTCGGCCTGCCCGGTGACGCCCTCACCATGGCGCTGATCCCGATCGGATGGCCCACCCGCGGCCGGTGGGCGCAGCCGCGGCGCCGGCCCGTCGAGGAGGTCGTGCACTGGAACCGCTGGGGCGACACCCGTCCCCGCGACGGCGGGGGCACCGGCGCCTGATCCTCGGCCGATCGGGTGGCCCTACCCGCTCCGTCGTGCGGAACGCCACGAACGGGCGGATTCTGCCCGGCGCGGCCGACGGAGCCCTGCGGCCGCCGAAACCGGTGACCGGCGGCGACGGTGCCGCGGGCAGGGGGTGGTCTCGTGACCGGCGCGATCGTGCTCGCCGCCTACACCCAGGACTACGACCCGGTCGGCAGCTCGCTGGGACTGTCGTCGATCTTCGCCGTGCTCCCGCTGGTGGTGCTGTTCGTGCTGCTGGGTGTGGTGAAGATGCGGGCGTGGCTCGCATCGGTGATCGGCCTGGTGGTGTCGCTGGGCGTCGCGATCGCCGTCTACGGGATGGGAATCGGTGACGCACTGAACAGCGGGCTGCTCGGCGCCGCGTTCGGGTTCTTCCCGATCATGTGGATCGTCATCAACGCGATCTGGGTCTACAACCTGACCGTCGATACCGGACATTTCGACGTGCTGCGCCGTTCCTTCGCCTCCATCAGCGACGACCAGCGCATCCAGGCGATCATCATCGCGTTCTGCTTCGGTGCGCTCATGGAGGCACTGGCGGGGTTCGGAACGCCGGTCGCGATCAGCTCCGTGATGCTGCTGGCGCTGGGGTTCCGCCCGCTCAAGGCCGCGGCGGTCGCGCTCGTCGCCAACACCGCCCCGGTCGCGTTCGGGGCGCTGGCCGTTCCGATCACGACGCTCGCGACCGTCACCAAGCTGCCCGTCGACGACCTCGGCGCGATGGTCGGGCGCCAGACCCCGGTGCTGTCGGTGCTCGTGCCGCTCGCGCTGGTGATCATCGTCGACGGCAGGCGCGGGCTGCGGCAGGTGTGGCCCGCCGCGCTCGTGTGCGGGCTGGTGTTCGGTGCGGCGCAGTACGTCGCGTCGAACTTCCTGTCGATCCCGCTGACCGACGTCGTCGCCGCGCTCGCGTCGGCGCTCGCGGTGCTGGTGTTCTCGCGGGTCTGGAAGCCCGCCGCCGACGCCCCTGCCGCCGGCCCCGACGACGGCGCTGCCGCCGATCCCGCTGCCGACGGCGGCGGCGCCGTGCCCGACGGTGCGCCCACGGCCACCCCGGCCGGTGGGGGACGGGTGACCGCCGTGCAGGAGCGGGTCGTCGACAGCCGGGCCGAGGTGTTCCGCGCCTACGCGCCCTACCTGATCATCATCGTCGTGTTCGTGCTGGCGACGCGCGTCCCGTTCATCACCGGTGTCGCCCCCACGAAGCCGGGGGGCTCCGGCACCGGCCTCGAGGCCGCGACGTGGATCCACAACTGGCCGGGCCTGCACGTCGTCACCGACAAGGGCACACCCGTGGCGACGACGTTCAAGCTCAACGTGCTCTCCGCCGCCGGGACGCTGCTGCTGCTGTCGGGGCTGCTCACCCTGCCCGTGCTCAGGGTCGGCATCGGGCACGCCGTGCGCACCTACTGGCGCACCCTCGTCCAGCTCCGCACCGCGATCGTCACCGTCATGGCGGTGCTGGCGCTGGGGTTCGTGATGAACGAGTCCGGCCAGACCCAGACGCTGGGCCTGTGGCTGGCCGGTGCGGGCGGGCTGTTCGCGCTGCTCTCGCCGATCCTGGGCTGGCTCGGCACCGCCGTCACCGGGTCGGACACGTCGTCGAACTCGCTGTTCGGGGCCCTGCAGGTCAGCGCGGCGTCATCGGCCGACCTGTCGCCGACCCTGATGGCCGCCGCCAACTCCTCCGGCGGTGTCCTCGGCAAGATGATCTCCCCGCAGAACCTCGCGATCGCTGCGGGCGCGGTCGGCCTCGACGGCCGCGAGGGGGAGATCTTCCGGCGGGTCCTGTGGTGGAGCATCGGGTTCCTGGTGTTCATGTGTCTGCTCGTCTACCTGCAGTCGACGCCGGTCCTGTCGTGGATGGTGGTCGCCTGACACCGCGTCAGCGGCCCTCGGCGGGGGCGAGCAGGCCGAACCGGTCGAGCGCGGCCAGGTAGTGGGGCACCGCGCGCGAGAGCGGATACGCCGCCGACCAGCCCAGGTCGGCCGCCGCCCGGGAGCTGTCGAGCGCGCCGTAGTAGCTGGCGTCCATGCCCATCGGGTCGAGCCCCGGCCCGATCACGATGTCCGCGCCGGGAACCGCCGCGCGGACGGCGTCGGCCAGGTCGTGCAGCGACACCGTCGACCCGTGCCCGATGTTGTAGGCGTCGTGGGGCAGCGGCCCCGGGGTCAGCGCCGCGGCGGCCACCGCGGTCGCGACGTCGGCGACGTAGAGGACGTCGTCGCGCTCGTCGCCGCCGCGGGCCAGCCGCACCGGCCGGCCCGCGGCGGGCAGCTCGATCATCGACGAGTACGTCGAGAAGCCGCCGTGGCGCTGCAGCTTGCCCGGGCCGAAGATCGTCGCGAACCGCAGCGACACGAACTCCAGGCCGCGCGCCCGCCGGTACCAGCCGCCGATCTCCTCGCTGCACACCTTCGTGACGTCGTAGAGCCCGGCCGGCCTGCGGGGGCGGTCCTCGGTCACCGGCACGTACGACGGGTGGCCGTGCTCGCCGGTGAGCGCGCCGTACACGCACCGCGAGCTGGTGTAGACGACGCGCCCCACCCCGGACCGCACCGCGGCCTCGCACACCGCGGTCGTCCCGGAGACGTTCACCTCGACGCCGGGGACGGGGTCGGCGCCCGCCGCGATGATCGCCGCCATGTGCACGACCACGTCGGGCCGGTGCCGGTCCACGACACCCGCGACGAGGCCGGCGTCGGACACGTCACCGATCTCGACGGGGATCGCCGCGCCCAGCTCGGCGCTGAGGTCGGGCAACAGCGACCGGTCGTCGCGGTTCTCGAGAACGACGACCTCGTGGCCGCGCCCGGCCAGCTCCCGCACCACCCACGAGCCGTTGACGCCGAAACCCCCGGTGACCAGTACCCGCATGCCCGCTCCTTCCGCGCGGGGCACCCCGCTGTGCACCCGGACCCTGCGACGAAAGCCGGTGCGGCGGCTGGGGTCAACCCACGCTCGGAACCGGACCCATCGGACATCACGGCATACTCGCCACCGACCGTGGTCGTCGTGTGTGGGGGAGTGCGCGTGCTCGAGGTTCGCAAGGGTTCCAAGACCGACCTGACCGGTGACCGCTACGAGGTGACCGTGACGGTGCCCGACCGGCCCGACCTCGTCGACGTCGCCGTCGCGCTCCTGGGCGCCGACGGCCGCGTCCGCACCGACGACGACTTCGTGTTCTTCAACAACCCCGACGGCCCCGGGGTCAGGCTGACCTCCACGACGAGCGTGTCGATCGACCTCACCGCAGTGCCCACCGACGTCGACCGCGTCCTCGTCACCGCCAGCACCGAGGCCCAGGCCGCCCGGTTCGGCGACGCGTCCGGGGCGGTCGCCGACCTCACCGGTGCCGACACGCTGCGCCTGGACCTCGGCGGGCTCACCACCGAGACCGTCGTCCAGGTCGTCGCGCTCTACCGGCGCGGCACCGGCTGGCGGCTCGACGCCATCGCCCAGGGCTACGCCGCCGGCCTCGCCGCGCTGGCCAAGGAGCTGGGGATCGACGTCGCGGAGGACGAACCGGCCCCCGCGCCCGCGGCGCCGCCGGCGCCCGCCACCGCGGCACCCCCGGCGGGCTCCCCGATCTCCTTCGAGAAGGTCCGCATCTCGCTGGCCAAGGACGCCCCCGACAAGACCGCCCGCATCGACCTGCGCAAGAGCGGCGGCGACCCCGGCTGGGTGCTCACCGTCGGCCTCGAATGGGACGGGCGCGGCGCCAGGTACGGCCGCGACGGCACCGTGAAGAAGTACGGCACCGGCGACCTCGACGTGTACTTCTTCTGCCGCAACGAGGTCACCGGCGAGTACGTGGTGATCAGCGGCGAGCCCGGCCACCGCGGCAGCCTCGACGTGTGGCCCTACGTCCACCACGACGGCGACAGCCTCGGACCCGGCCGCCACGGCCGGCCCGCCACCGAGCAGGTGCGGATGACCCCCACCGAGAACGGCGACATCCTCGTCAACGTCTACCAGAGCATCGACAACGGGGCCGGGGCCATCGACACGTTCGGCCGCCCCCGCGTCGCCGTCCGCTACGGGCGCGCAGGCGCCGACGGCCTCCCCGGGCCCGACGCCGACGAGATCGTCGTGGAGGTCGGCAACGGCAAGAACTCCTACTGGGCCACCGTCGCCCACATCGACGTCGAGGGCGGCGTCCTGACCGTCGACGGCGAGACCCGCTACAGCGCGTTCGCCAGCGAACGGATGCCCGGGCTCGACACCGCGGGCAGGTGGGTGCGCAAACCCGCGGGCGGCCCGGTCGGCCGGAGCAAGAAGGCCAACAACGGCGTCGGCCTCACCCGCTACTCGGGGGCGTGCCCGCCGGGCTGAGCGCCTCCCGGCGGGTGGGCCCGTCCGCCACGCCCGCCCCTCGATCGCGGCGGGGGCCGCGGGGTGGCAGCCTGCTGGGCGGCGCCGTGCTCGAACGCTGCGCGGTCGTCGGAAGGTGGTGCGCGAGATGACGGTCGATCGGGGGCCCGACGGGGATGGGGCGCCGTCGAAGACGTCGCTGCGGCGGTGGCGGCGGATGCTGGCCGACGAGCGCGCCGAGTCACGGCTCTACCGCGACCTCGCCCGCCGCCGCACCGGGGAGGACCGCGAGATCCTCCTCGGCCTCGCCCAGGCCGAGGAACGCCATGCGGCGCACTGGGAACGCATGCTCGGCCCGGACGTCGGGCGCATCCCGCGACCCGGGCTGCGCAGCCGTGTCCTGGCCGTCCTCGCCCGGCGTTTCGGGTCGGTGTTCGTCCTGGCGCTCGCCCGGCGCGCCGAGAGCCGTTCGCCGTACGCGACCGACCCCGAGGCGACGGCGACGATGGCCGCCGACGAACGCATCCACGAGGAGGTCCTGCGCGGGCTCGCGGCGCGCGGCCGGGCGCGCGTCTCCGGGACGTTCCGGGCGGCGGTGTTCGGCGCCAACGACGGGCTCGTCAGCAACCTCGCCCTCGTCCTGGGCGTGTCGGGTGGGGGTGCGAGCGCGCGGACCGTCCTGCTGACGGGCATCGCCGGGCTGCTGGCGGGTGCGCTGTCGATGGGGGCGGGGGAGTACGTGTCGGTGCGCTCCCAGCGGGAGCTGCTGGAGGTGTCGGCGCCGGAGCTGTCGGACGCCCCGCAGGTGCTGCCCCACCTCGACATCGACGAGAACGAGCTCGCCCTGGTGATGCGGGCGCGGGGGCTGTCGGAGGAGGAGGCGGCGCTGCGGTCCCGGGAGATGCTGCGGACCTTCGACCCGGCGGTCGGGCTGCGGGGCGGCGCGGCCGGCTCCGACGAGGCGCACGACACGGTCGGGACGGCGCTGGCCGCGGCGTCGTCGAGCTTCGCGTTCTTCGCCTCCGGCGCGGCCATCCCGATCCTGCCGTTCGTGTTCGGCGGCTCGGGGCCGATCGCCTACGTCGTGTCGGCGGTGCTCGTGGGCCTGGCGCTGCTGGCCACGGGCGCGACGGTCGGGCTGCTCTCGGGTGGCCCGCCGCTGCGCCGCGGGCTGCGCCAGCTGCTGATCGGCGCCGTCGCCGCGGGCGTCACCTACGGCCTGGGCCTGCTGTTCGGCACCGTGCTCGGCTGAGCCGTGCCCGCGTCGGGGGAGCTGCCGGGCCGTGACCGCGACCGTCGTGCGCGGACCCGGCCGGGGCCCTCGCGGGGCCGGCGCTCAGCCGGCCACGAGGTCGAGCGCCGCGGCGTCGGGGCCCGCGGCGTCGACACGGACCCGGTCACCCGATGCCACGTCGCCCGCGATGACCATCCGGGCCAGCCGCCGCTCCAGCTCGCGGACGATGGTGCGCCGCAACGGACGCGCCCCCAGACCCGGCTCGTGGCCGCGTCGCGCGAGCCACGTCAGCGCGTCGTCGGCCACCTCCAACGTGATGCCCTGGGCGGCGAGCCGCGTGGTCGTCTCGGCCAGCAGCAGCCCGGTGACGGCCCGCAGCTCGGTCACGCCCAGCGCGTGGAACGGCACGACGTCGTCGACCCGGTTGAGGAACTCCGGCCGGAAATGCATCCGGGCGGCGGCGAGCAGGGTCTCGCGGGTCGGGTCCCCGACCCCGGGCAGCAGCGGCGCCCCGAGGTTGCTGGTCATGACGACGACGGCGCGCGTGAAGTCGACGGTGCGCCCGTGGGAGTCGGTGAGCCGGCCCGCGTCGAGCACCTGCAGCAGCGTCGCGACGACCTCGGCGTGGGCCTTCTCGATCTCGTCGAAGAGCACGACCGCGTACGGGGTGCGGCGCACCGCCTCGGTGAGCTGGCCGGGTTCGTCGAAACCGGCGTGCCCGGGCGGGGCACCGACCAGCCGGTAGGCGCCCGCACGGTCGGAGTACTCGCTCATGTCGAAGCGCAGCAACGCGTTCTCGCCGCCGAACAGCGCATCGGCCAGCGCCCGGGCGAGCTCGGTCTTGCCGACGCCCGTCGGTCCCAGGAACAGGAACGAGCCGACCGGCCGACCCGGGTGGGCGAGCCCTGCCCGGCCCGACCGGACCGCGTCGGCGACCGCGGACACCGCCTCGTCCTGGCCGACGATCCGCCGGTGCAGGACGTCCTCCAGGTCGAGCAGGCGCCGCCGGTCGTCGGCGGTGAGCCGGGCGACCGGGATGCCGGTGCTCTCGGCGAGCACCGCGGCGATGTCGTCGGCGGTCACGGTGAGCGGGTCGGGCCGGACACCGGGGGCCGTGGCCTCCTCGATCTCGCGGGTCAGCAGCAGCGCCCGCTCGTAGTCCTCGGCGTCGACGGCGACGTCGCGGGCCCGGCGCAGGCTCTCGACGTGCGCGTCGTCGCGGCCGGCGGCCGGCCGCGACGCGCGGATGCGCGCCCGGGCCCCGGCGCGGTCGACGAGGTCGATGGCCTTGTCGGGCAGGAACCGGTCGGTGAGGTGACGGTCGGACAGCTCGGCGGCCGCGACGAGCGCGGCGTCGTCGATCGTGACCTCGTGGTGGGTCTCGTAGCGGGGGCGCAGCCCACGCAGGATCGCGACCGTCCCGGCGACGGTCGGCTCCCCGACCCGCACCGGCGCGAGCCGGCGCTCCAGCGCGGCGTCGCGTTCGATGTGGCGACGGTAGTCGGTGACCGTGGTGGCCCCGACCAGCTGCAGCTCGCCGCGGGCCAGCGCGGGTTTGAGGATCGTGGCCGCGTCCATGGCACCGCCCTCGGCCGCCCCGGCCCCGACGACGGCGTGCAGCTCGTCGACGAACAGCACGATCCCGCGCCCGGCCGCGACGACCTCGTCGAGGACGCGGGTGAGCCGCTGCTCGAAGTCACCGCGGTAGCGGGTCCCCGAGACCATGCCGGCGAGGTCGAGCGAGACCACCCGCACCCCGACGAGCGCGGGCGGGACGTCGCCGTCGGCGATGCGCTGGGCGATGCCCTCGACGACCGCGGTCTTGCCGACGCCCGGGTCGCCGACGAGGACCGGGTTGTTCTTGGTGCGCCGCGCGAGCACCTCCAGGACCTGCGCGATCTCGTCGTCGCGGCCGATGACGGGGTCGAGCTCGCCCGCGGCGGCGGCCGCGGTGAGGTCGCGGCCGAACCTGTCGAGCCGCGGCGTGCGGGCCGCGGCGGCCGTCGTGGGGGAGGGGCGCGGCGCGTCGGAGGGGCCGCGCGGCTCGCCCAGCCCGCTGCCCAGCGTCGAGCCGAGGTTGTCGATCAGCCGTTCGACGATGTCGTCGAACGGGCCGAAGTCGGGACGGTCGGATGCCACGTCCCCAGAGTGCTCCGATCCGGAGGATTCGGCACGTCGCCGGACGATGGGACATGTCAACAGATGTCGACGGGTGTTAGCCTGGGGTCGTGACCTCGGCCAACGAGAACCTCGCCTTCGACGCCCTGTCCGACCGGGTGCGCCGGCAGATCCTGTCGATCCTCGGCGAAGGGGAGTTCACCGTCACCGAGATCGCCGACCGCGTCGGCGTCGTCGGCCGCACCACCGTCTCCAGCCACCTGCGGGTGCTGCGGACCTCGGGGATCGTCACCGAGCGCCGCGACGGCCGGCTGCGCCACTACTCGCTCGACGCCGAGGGCTCGGTCCGCGACGCCTTCAACTTCCTCCAGTCGCTGCTGGAGGCCAGCGTCCGGGTCGCCGAACGTGAACAGGACGGCCCCGCCACCGCCAGGCGCGAAGCCGGCTGACCCGCCGTGGACTCGACCGCCACGCTGAGCGCCGAGTCCGTCGTCGACCTCCCGGTCGCCGACACCTTCGGCCTGTTCGGGAGCGGGCGCTGCGAGGCCTGGCTGTTCGACGCCCGCTGCGAACGTGTCGCGGCGGGCAGCGTCGTGCGCATGCGGCTGCCGATCGGCGGTGACGACCGCCGCTCCGGCCGCCACGGCGTCGAACTGCTCGGGCGCATCTCCGCGGTGCGCCCCCACTCGCGGATCGTCGTCGAGCACGACCAGCCGTGGCGCGGCCGGATCCGGCTCGCCTTCGACGCCGACGGTGCCCGGCGCACCCGCGTCCGCGTGCGCGCCGACGTCACCGCGTCCGGCATCGACTGGCTCATCCGCCGCGGCGGCGTCGCCCTGCCCGACCCCGCACCCAGCGACGCACTGCGTATCGGGCTGCTCACCACCAAATCCGGCCCCGGTGCGGTGTACGCGTCGGCGACGCAGTACCTCGCCGAGCTCGCCGTCGCCGAGGTGGAGGCGCTCGGCGGCGTCGGCGGCAGGCGGCTGGAGCTGCTCGTCGCCGACGACGCGACCGACCCCGCGCTCGCCGCCGTCGAAGGCGCCCGGCTGGTCCGCGCCGGGTGCCGCGCCATCTTCGCGTGCACCACGTCGAGCAGCTTCGACGCCCTGCGCCACGCCGTCCGCGCCGACGACGTCCTGCTCGTGCACTCGGTCATCAACGAGGGCGGCGCCGCACACAAGGCGTCGGTCGTCCGGTTCGGGGAACGCCCCCGCGCCCAGGTCGCGGCGCTCGCCCGGCCGCTCATGCGCGCCGCGGGTGGGCGCCGCTGGTTCCTCGTCGGGCAGCGCTACAGCTGGTCGTTCGGGGCGCACCACGCCGCGCACCGAGTCCTCGACGGGGTCGGCGGCACCGTGGTCGGGCAGGCCTGCGTCCCGCTGGGCACCACCGAGTTCGCGGGCGTCGTCGAGCGCGTCGCCGCGTCCGGCGCCGACATCGTGATGTCCTCGCTCGTCGGCGCCGACGAGGTCGCGTTCCAGCGCCAGTGCGCCGCGGCCGGGCTGCGGGCCTCGACGAAGGCGCTGTCGCTGGTCATGGACGAGTCGACGTGGGAGCACATCGGCGCCGCCGCGGCCGAGGGCGTCGTCACCGCGCTCGGCTACTTCCAGGACGACCCCGCCGCCGGCAACGCCGACCTGCTCCGTCGCTACCGCGACCGGTTCGGGCCGTGGGCGCCACCGATCTCGTCGCTGTCGGAGACCGTGTACGAGGCGGTGCTGCGCTACGCCCGCGCGGTCCGCCACGACCCCGATGCCGATGCGGCGCACCAGGGCCGCGCCCTGGTCGCGCCCGGCGGCTCGCGCGCGGTGATCGGCGAGCGCGACCTGCTCGGCCAGCATCTCTACCTCGCCGAGGCCGGGCCCGACGGCCTGCGCGTCGTCGACGAGGCGGCCGAGGTCACGTAGCCGCACACGCCCCCGGGTCGCCGGTCCGGGCGCGGGATGGTGTCCTGGAGGCATGCTGGATCCCATGCACCGCACCACGGACCACGGCCTGTTCGGCCCCACGTCGGTGACGTGGCGGGTCCACCTGGAGCCGGTCATGTGGATCGCCGGGATGCGCGCCCTGCTGCTGCAGTCGCTGCAACCCGACGTCATGCGCGCGACCTGGCAGAACTCCGCCCTGTTCGACCCCAAGAAGGCCTACCCGCGGTTCCAGCGGACCGTCGAGTTCGTCGGCACCCGCACGTTCGGCAGCGTCGCCGAGGTCGAGGCCGCCGCGTCCCGGGTGCGCAGGCTGCACTCCTCACTCACCGGGGTCGACCCCGACACCGGTCGCCGTTTCCGTGTCGACGCGCCCGCCGGCCTGCTCTGGGTGCACTGCGCGGAGATCGACTCCTACGTCGACGTCGCGCGCCGCTCGGGCCTGCTCGACGCGGCCGAGGCCGACACCTACGTCGCCGAGAGCGTCCGCGCCGCCGAGGTCATCGGCGTCGACCCGGCGGCCGCGCCGCGCTCCCGGGCCGAGCTCGCCGACTACTTCGCCTCCGTCCGCCCGGCGTTGCGCCTCACCGAGGAGGCGACGCGCGGTGTGGCGAACCTGCTGGCCCCGCGCGGGGAGGCGCCCCGCTGGACCAAGGCCGCGATCTCGACGGTGTCGACGCTCGCCGTCGCGACCCTGCCGCGCTGGGCTCGCCGGCTCTACGGCCTGCCCGGGCTGCCGACCACCGACCTCGCCACGGCCGCGACCCTGCGCGCGGTCCGGACCGCGACGCGGCTGCTGCCCGACGTCCCCGCGCCGCCCGAGATCCGGGAGGCCCGCCGGCTCGTCAGGGCCGCAGGCGGTTGAGACCACTCACAAGGCCGTGGGGTGGTGGGGCGCCCGCGCGGCGTCCTGTGCGTGGACGATCGTGTGCAGTCCGGTGATCATGGCCCCTCCCCGGCGTCGACGAGAACGGACACGATGACGACGCAGCCGGTCGAGGGACCCGCGAGCACGGCCGCGGCCATCGTCACGTCGTGCCGTCGGAGCCCGCGTCGCCCGCCGTGCCGGGGCGCTGCCCCTTCTTGTAGACCATCACGGTCCGCCGGAACGTCATGATCGTCGTGCCGTCCTGGTTGAAGCCCTCGGTCCGGACGGTGAGCAGGCCGGCGTGCGGCCGCGACCTCGACTCCCGCTTGTCGAGGATCTCGGTGCGCGAGTAGACGGTGTCGCCCTCGAACACCGGGTTGGGGATCGTCACGTCGTCCCAGCCCAGGTTGGCGATGACGTTGTGCGAGATGTCGCGGACGCTCTGGCCGTTGACGAGCGCGAACGTCAGCGTCGAGTTGACCAGCGGCTTTCCGAACTCGGTCTGCGCGGCGTAGTGGTGGTCGAGGTGTGCGGCGGCGGTGTTCTGGGTCAGCAGGGTGAACCAGATGTTGTCGGTCGTGGTGATGGTGCGGCCGACGCCGTGCTCGTAGACGTCGCCCTTCACGAAGTCCTCGAAGAAGTGGCCGGTCGAGGTGTGGTGCACGGTCACGGGTACAGCCCTTCCGGAACGGGGATCACGGTCAGAACGAGCGCGGCATGCCCAGGACGTGCTGGCCGACGTGGGCGAGGATGAGGTTCGTCGAGATCGGCGCGATCTGGTACAGCCGGGTCTCGCGGAACTTGCGCTCGATGTCGTACTCGGTGGCCATGCCGAAACCGCCGTGGGTCTGCAGGGCGGCGTTGGCGGCCTCCCACGACGCGTCGGCGCCCAGCAGCTTCGCCATGTTGGCCTCGGCGCCGCAGGGCTGTCCGGCGTCGAAGAGGTCGGCGGCCTTCCAGCGCATCAGGTCGGCGGCCTCGACGTGGACGTGGGCGCGCGCGATGGGGAACTGGATGCCCTGGTTCTGCCCGATCGGGCGGTCGAACACGACGCGCTCGGTGGCGTAGCGCGAGGCCCGCTCGACGAACCAGCGGCCGTCGCCGATGCACTCCGCGGCGATGAGGATCCGCTCGGCGTTCATGCCGTCGAGGATGTAGCGGAAGCCCCTGCCCTCCTCGCCGACGAGCGAGCTCGCGGGGATGCGGGCGTCGTCGAAGAACACCTCGTTGGTCTCGTGGTTGACCATGGCGCGGATCGGCTTGACGGTGATGCCCTCGACCTCGCGCATGTCGATCAGGAACATCGACATGCCGTCGGACTTCTTCTGGACCTGGTCGAGCGGGGTGGTGCGGGCGAGCAGCAGCATGAGGTCGGAGTGCTGGACCCGGGAGGTCCACACCTTCTGCCCGTTGACGACGTAGGAGTCGCCGTCGCGGCGCGCGAACGTCCGGATCTTGGTGGTGTCGGTCCCGGCGCCGGGCTCGGTGACACCGAAGGCCTGCAGCCGGACCGAGCCGTTCGCGATGCCCGGCAGGTACTTCTCGCGCTGCTCGCGGCTGCCGTGGCGCAGCACCGCGCCCATCGTGTAGAGCTGCGCGTGCACCGCGGCGGAGTTGCCGCCGTTGCGGTTGATCTGCTCGACGATGACCGTCGCGTCGCCCAGGCCCAGGCCCAGGCCGCCGTACTCCTCGGGGATGAGCGCGCCCAGCACGCCGGTGCCGGTCAGCGCGTCGACGAACGCCTCCGGGTAGGAGTGCGTCTCCTCCAGCTCGCGCCAGTAGGCGTCGGGGTGGTCGCGGCAGACGCGGTCGATCAGCTCGCGCAGGTCCTTGCGGACCTCGCTCTCGGTGGTGGGGGTGTCGGTGGCGGTCATGGGTTCCCTTCCGGTGAGATCGTCAGACGATGCCGCGGTCGCGCAGCGCCGCGATCTCGTCGGGGGTGTGGCCCAGGGCGGCGAGCACGGAGTCGGTGTGCGCGCCGAGGGCGGGGACGGACCCGAGGTCGGGCCGCTCGTCGGTGCGGCCGGGCAGACCGGGCGGGAACAGCGTGCGGGCCGGCCCGGTGGGGGTGTCGGTCTCCACCCAGCGGTCGCGCTCGACGAGCTGCGGGTGCGTCGGCAGGTCGGCGAGGTCGTTGAGCCGTGACTGCGCGATGCCCGCCTCGTCGAGCAACGCCTGCGCGTCGGCGGCGGGCAGCGCGCCGAACCGGGCGCGGATCAGGGCGTCGAGCTCGGAGCGGTTGGCGATGCGGTCGTGGTTGCTCGCGAACCGCGGGTCGTCGGCGACGGCGGGGTCGCCGAGCACGATCTCGCACAGCCGCCGCCACTCCCGGTCGTTCTGCACCGCGACCAGCACCGGCGTGCCGTCGGCGGTCGGGAACGCGCCGTAGGGGGCGATCGTCGGGTGGGTGGTGCCCATCCGCGGCGGCGTCGTCCCGCCGTACATCCCGTAGTACAGCGGGTAGGCGAGCCACTCCGCCAGCGAGTCGAACAGCGCGACGTCGACCGGCAGCGCCTGGCCGGTGCGGTCGCGGTGCACGAGCGCGGCGAGGATGCCGGAGTAGGCGTACATGCCGGCGGAGATGTCGGCGATCGAGATGCCGACCTTGGCCATCTCCTCCGGCGAGCCGTTGATCGAGATGATCCCCGTCTCGCCCTGGACGAGCAGGTCGTAGGCCTTGGCGTCGCGCATCGGCCCACCGGTGCCGTAGCCACTCAGCCCGCACGCGACGACCCGCGGGTGCCGGGCCTGCACCGCCGCGGTGTCGAGCCCGGCTCGTTGCGCCGCAGCGGGCGCGAGGTTCTGCACGAACACGTCGGCCTGCGCGAGCAGTTTCTCCAGGACGTCCCTGCCCTCGTCGGACTTCAGGTCGAGGGTCAGCGACTCCTTCCCGCGGTTGAGCCACAGGAACACACTCGACGTGCCGCCCACGGTGCGGTCGTAGGCGCGGGCGAAGTCGCCGCCGGCGGGCCGCTCGATCTTGACGACGCGGGCCCCCAGGTCGGCGAGCTGGCGGGTCGCGAACGGGGCCGCGACGGCCTGCTCCACCGCGACGACGGTGACCCCGGCGAGCGGGCGGGCCGTCATCGCAGGCCCGTTCGGGCGAGGTCGGACAGGCTGTCCCACACCGCGTCCGCGTCGGCGGCGTGGCCGCCGCGGGCGAGGCAGTCGTCGAACTTCGCCCGCACCGCCTCGGTCGCGGCCGGGCGGGTGGCGTGTCCGCGCGGGGCGGGGCAGTGCGCGGCATGCGAGCCCCCGTCCGTCGTGCGCACGACGACCTCCGCGCTGAACTCCAGGCCACCGCCGGAACCGCTGGGCGGCAACGACTCCTCCGAGGTGACCCGGGCGGCGAGATCGGCGACGGCGGGGCGGGTGACGGCCTCGTCGGTGAACGACGACAGCCGCAGCTGCCCGTCGGACAGGCAGGCGGCGACGACGTAGCCCATCGAGAACTTGCCCTCCAGCTCCGTCACGGGCGCCCGGGTGATGAGCGGGCGCAGCCCGCCCGGCGGCACCCGCACCGCGACGGACTCGACGTCGCCGGCGCGGATGCCCCTCGCCGCGAGGTCGAGCGCGGCGTCGGCGGGGGCGTGGGTGGCGTAGCAGCAGGCGTGCAGCTTGACGTTGACCGCGGCGGGGCCGGGGTCGGCGAGCACCGCTTCGGCGCGTGCGGCCGCGGCGACGAGATCGTCCGCGACGTCGGAGAACAGCGCGAGGTAGCCGAGCGGGCTGTCGAGCTGGTCGGCGTCGGCGGTGAACCCGGCGGCCGCGAGCCGGGCGGCGAACACCCCGTCGGCCGCGGCGGCACCGGCGTGCAGCGGCTTGGTCATCGACCCGAAGTTGCGCCGGCTGCCCGCGGCCCGCGAGGCCGCGATCCCGAGCGCGTGCCGGGTCGTGGCCGCGTCGAGGCCGAGCAGGACCGCCGCGACCGCGGCCGCCCCCGGCACACCGAGGGTGGCCGTCGAGTGCCAGCCACGCGCGTAGTGCGGGCCGATCCCCAGCCCCGCCGCGAGCGCCCGCTCGACGACGAGCCCACGCCAGTAGGCCTCGACGACGTCCGGGCCCGGTGCGCCCACCGACTCCGCGACCGCCAGCAGCGCTGGCACCAGCACGGTGCTCGGGTGGCCGGTGAGGGCGTCGTCGACGTCGTCGAAGTCGAGCGCGTGCCCCGCGGTGCCGTTGACCAGGGCCGCGGTGCGTTCGTCGGTACGGACGTCCTTCGCCCCGAGGACCCGGCACGGGCCGCCGGGCAGCGGACCCAGGGCGTCGTGCAGCCGGGTCACGGCGGGTTCCGACGTCGCCGCCAGTGCACAGCCGACGGTGTCGAGGACCGCCGCGGTGGCGAGCGCGGCGATCTCGTCGGTCGCGTGCCGTGCCGGGTCGGCGACGTACTCCGCCAGCGCGGGCGTCAGCCGGGCGGTCATGCGCCTGCCCCCGCCCCGGCTTGGGCGAGGAGTGCCCGGGCGCGGCGGGCGATCGGCTCGTCGACGAACGTGCCGTCGGCCAGCCGGGCGACCCCGGAGCCGTCGGCGGTGGCCGACTCCGCCGCCGCGACGACCTCACGTGCCCAGTCCAGGGTGGCGGCGTCGGGGGCGAACCCGGCGTGGACCGCGGCCAGCTGCGCGGGGTGGATCGCCGCCTTGCCACCGAAGCCCAGGGTCCGTGCCGCCCGCACGGAGCGGACGAGCCCGGCGGCGTCGTCGACGTTGAGGTACGGCCCGTCGATCGGCGGCAGCAGGCCCGCGGCCGCCGACGCCAGCACCAGGTGTGCGCGGGCGTGCGCCAGCTCCGTGCCCTCCGCGGTGACGGTGACGCCCAGCTCCGCGGACAGGTCGGCCGGGCCGAACAGCATCTGCGTCACCCGCGGCGAGGCGGCGGCGGTCTCGCGGGCGTCGAGGATCCCGGCGGCGGTCTCCGCGAGCGCGACGATCGCCAGCTCCTCGGGGGCACCGTGCTCGGCGAGCAGCCGGTGCAGCTCCGCGACGCCGTCGGGGGAGGACATGGGCAGCACCAGTGCGTCCAGCGACCCGAGCGCGGGGGCGAGGGCGGCGACGTCGTCGGCGATGTAGGGGGTGCCCGCGGCGTTCACCCGGACCATGACCCTGCCCTCGACGCGGCCCGCGACCAGCAGCTCCGCCAGCGATGCCCGGGCCCCGGCCTTGCGGTCCGGGGCGACGGCGTCCTCCAGGTCGGCGACGATCGCATCGGCCCCGCGGGACGGCGCGGACAGCACGCGGTCGGTACGGTCCGCGGGGACGAACAGGACGCTCCGGTAGCTCCGGCGGAGGGTCACGATGCCCCTTCCTGCTGTTCCGGCTGTTGGAACGGCGTATCGGCAGTGCGTACGATTCTCGGCACGGCGTCCAAGGGGCGTCAAGGCGGGAGGGGCTCATGTCACGTGAGTCGGGCGTCCAGAGCGCCCTCAGCACGCTGCGCATCCTCGAGGAGGTCGCGCGGCGCCAACCGGTCGGCGTCTCCGAGCTGGCCCGGGTCGTCGAGATGCCCAAGAGCTCCGTGCAGCGCTACCTCGCCACCCTGCAACAAGCGGGCTGGCTGCGCATCGTGGACACCGGACGCGCCCGTTGGGGGCTCACCGCCAAACCCATCGGCATCGGGCTGCGGGCGGCGGGCGAGGGCGGGTTGCGCGAGGCCGCGCTGCCGGCCATGCGCGCGCTGTCGCGCGAGATCAACGAAACCGTCCACCTCGCCATGCGCGACGAGAACACACTGGTCATCGTCGCCCGCCGCGACGGCACCCAGACCGTGCGCACCTACGTCGAGCTGGGCACGATCGCGCCGCTGCACGGGACGGCCAGCGGCCTGGCGATCCTGGCGGGGTTGCCCGACGCCGAGGTCGAGGAGGTCATCGCCGCCGGGCTCGCCGCCCACACCGGCACCACGATCGTCGACGCCGACGTCCTGCGCGCCGAGGTCGCCGCCACCCGCGCGCGTGGCTACGCCGTCAACGCCGCCAGCTGGTGGCGCCCGCACGTCGCCGCGATCGGCGCCGCGATCACCGACCCGGCCGGCCGCCCGCTCGCCGCGTTCGCGCTGTCCATCCCCAGGGTCCGCTTCGACACCGCCGACGCCCCCCGCCTCGGCGCGCTCGCCGTCGCCGCGGCGGAGCAGGTCTCGCAGCGGCTGGAGTGAGCGGCTGCGGGGCGCCGCACCGGCGCCCCGCGACACCTCGCCGGCGCCGGTCCGGTGGCCGGGAGCCCCGAGCGGTCGGGCGACCGGTACGTTCATTCGGTCGAGCAACGGCGGCCGTTCGGCGCGCTTTCTGTGCCCCAGCAGGTGTGCTTCGACCGAAATCCCCACCGGGACGGGTGTCCACCGCGTAACCTTCTACTCACTGAGAGCGAGGAGTCGACCATGGGCGGCCGCACGCTCGACCAGACCGTCACCGGTCTGCTCCAGTGGGGCTGCCGGCAGATGTGGGGCTTCGCCCCGCGCATGATCCCGCACATCGTCGAGCGCAAGGGCGCGGCCGGCGCGTTGCGCTGGTTCGCCGCCAACATGCCCCGCTACCTCACGACGATGCAGGTGCTCGGCCCCGCACGGACACACCTGGCGGCCATGGTCGTCTCGCTGCACAACGGCTGCATCTACTGCGCGTTCGGCAACGCCTACGCCCTCGAGCTCCTGCACCTGCGCGAACACGACAGGCTCTTCCCGCTCGACTCGCGCACCCTGCACGGCTGGCTGGGCCTGGAACCCCGGGAGCTGGCCGACCGGCTCCGCGGCGTCCTCCACGAGGCGGGCATGCACGCCGAGATGCTCTGGGTCGACCGGACGCTGGGCATCCTGCGCGGCCAGCAGCCCGTCGACGCGGCGGAGGCGCGGCTCGCGCACGTCGTGGCGATGGTGTCGGAGATGAACTCCATCGCCACGGCGGCGGGGGCCGAGCCCGACGAGGCGCAGAGTCCCGCCAACAAGGACGGCGCGCTCAAGCAGCGGCACGCCGCCCTGCGGGCAGGGGTCTGATCAGGCCTTCGCCTGCATGGAGCTGCGGGCCGGGTTGCCCTGGTCGTCGGCCTTGGGGTCGGTCTGCGATGCCTTCTCCCGCACCCCGGCCTCGACCCTGCCGCCGAGGTCCTTGTCGACGTTGCGCCAGTACTCGAAGGCGCGTTCCAGGATCGGCTCGCTGACGCCGTTGAGCAGGTGCCCGACGATGTTGTCGACGAGCCGTTCGCGCTGGTCGTCGTCGAGGACGTCGCGCACGAGAGTGCCTGCCTGGCCCCAGTCGTCGTCCTCGGCGTGGTCGACGTAGGCGCTGCGCATGATCGCGCCATCGGCCTGCCAGGTGGGGACGTGCTGGGACGTGTCGGCGGCGGGGCCGCCGTAGGAGTTGGGCGCGTACACCGGGTCGGACACCTTCTGGATCCGCATCGCACCGTCCTTGGAGTAGGACCGCACCGGGCAGACGGGGGTGTTCACCGGAATCTGGGTGTAGTTGGCGCCCAGGCGGTGGCGGTGGGCGTCGGCGTAGGAGAACAGCCGGGCGAGCAGCATGCGGTCCGGGCTCGGGCCGATGCCGGGCACGAGGTTGTTGGGCTGGAACGCGAGCTGCTCGATCTCGGCGTGGTTGTCGGTGGGGTTGCGGTCCAGTGTCATCCGCCCGACCTCCTGCAGCGGGTAGTCGCCGTGGGGCCACACCTTGGTCAGGTCGAAGGGGTTGAAGCGGTATGTCTCGGCGTCGGCGTAGGGCATGACCTGCACGTACAGGGTCCAGCTGGGGTGCTCGCCGTCGCGGATGTGCTCGAACAGGTCGCGGGTGTGGTAGTCGGTGTCGGCCGCGGCCATCTGATCGGCCTCGTGCTGGGTGAAGAACTCGACGCCCTGGTCGGTCTTGAAGTGGTACTTCACCCAGAACTGCTCACCCGCGGCATTGATCCACATGTAGGTGTGGGAGGAGTAGCCGTTCATGTGCCGCCAGGTCCGCGGAATGCCGCGGTCGCCCATCAGCCACGTCACCTGGTGGGCCGACTCGGGGGACAGTGTCCAGAAGTCCCATTGCATGTCGTGGTCGCGCAGGTTGTTGTCGGCGCGCCGTTTCTGGGACCGGATGAAGTGCTGGAACTTCATCGGGTCCTTGACGAAGAAGACCGGCGTGTTGTTGCCGACCATGTCGTAGTTGCCCTCGGGCGTGTAGAACTTCACCGCGAATCCGCGGGGGTCGCGCCAGGTGTCGGGGCTGCCCCGCTCACCGGCGACCGTGGAGAAGCGCACCGCCAGTTCGGTGGTGGCTCCCGGCTGGAACAGGGCCGCCTTCGTGAACTGCGAGACGTCGGCGGTGACCTCGAACCGGCCGAACGCGCCGCTGCCCTTCGCGTGCGGCTGCCGCTCGGGTATCCGCTCGCGGTTGAACTGGGCCGTCTGCTCGATGAGGTAGCTGTCCTGCAGCAGGATCGGGCCACCGGCGCCGACCGTCAACGAGTGTTCGTCGCTCTCGACGGGGATTCCGGCGTCGGTGGTCGTCGGGGGGACCCGCTGGTCGGTCACGTGTGTCATCTCCTCGTGGTGGGGGTGCCCGGCCCCGGGTTCGGGCGGAGCCCGGCGCATGACGGGGGATGGCCGTTCCCGGGGCGTTCAAACCTCGGCGCCGTGACGATTTCGTGACCGTTCTCGGCCTTTCGGGTGACGGGTGTGGGGGCGACCGGTCCCCGTCGTTACTGCGAACGGTGTGAAAAGCCGGGTTCAGGGTTTGGTGGATCTTGCGGCTGCACACTCTCGATCAGTTCGTCCCGGCCCCCGGAAAGGAAGTGGAAGAATGATCATCCTTGGACTCATTCTCCTGGTCATCGGTCTGATCGTCGGAATTCCGGTGCTGTACTACATCGGCGGAATCCTGTTGCTGATCGGTATCGTGCTGTTCGTTCTCGGTAGCGTGGGCCGCCCGGTGGGTGGTCGAAAAGTCTGGTTCTGACGCCGCGCACGGCGTCTCCTGATCTCCGCCGACGGCCGGCCCCGCGCAGGGGCCGGCCGTCGCCGTGTCGGGCGATCTTCGGCACTCGGCAGCCCCAACGGCACGCCGGCCTGATATCACCGACGTGCGCGTGTGCCGCCCCGAAGGAGTCGTCCGATGCCGTCGCTGTTCGATCAGGTGGCCCTGCGGGGGCTGACCGTCCGCAACCGGATCTGGCTCGCGTCGATGTGCCAGTACGCCGTCGACGCCTGCGACGGCGTCCCGACCGACTGGCACCTCGTCCACCTCGGTGCCCGGGCGACCGGCGGCTTCGGGATGGTGTTCACCGAGGCCTCCGCCGTCGTCGCCGACGGCAGGATCAGTCCCCAGGACGCCGGGATCTGGAACGACACCCAGGCCGACGCCTGGGCGCGGATCGTCGGGTTCGTGCACGAGCGTGGCGCGGCAGCCGGTGTCCAGCTCGCCCACGCCGGCCGGAAGGCCTCGATCGAGGCGCCGTGGCGGGGCGGGACCACCGTCGCGCCCGCCGACGGTGGCTGGACCGCCGTCGCACCGTCCGCCGTCGCGTTCGACGACCTCGCCGCGCCCCGCGCCCTCGACTCCGCCGGGATCCGGGAGGTCGTCGACGCGTTCGCCGCCGCCGCGGTGCGCGCCGACGCCGCCGGGTTCGACACCGTCGAGGTGCACGGCGCCCACGGCTACCTCGTCCACCAGTTCCTGTCGCCGCTGTCGAACCTGCGCGACGACGCCTACGGCGGCTCCTTCGAGAACCGGACGCGGCTGCTGTGCGAGATCGTCGACGCGGTGCGCGGCGTCTGGCCGGAGCGCAAGCCGGTGTGCGTGCGGCTGTCGGCGACCGACTGGGTCGAGGGCGGCTGGACGCTGGAGGAGACCTGCGAGGTGTCGCGGATGCTGGGCGAGCGCGGCGTCGACCTCGTCGACGTCAGCTCCGGCGGGCTCGACCCCCGCCAGCAGATCGCGATCGGCCCCGGCTACCAGGTGCCGTTCGCGCGCGCGGTGCGCGAGAAGGCCGAGGTCACCACGGCCGCCGTCGGCCTCATCACCGACCCTGCCCAGGCGCAACGGATCCTCGACGAGGGGGACGCCGACGTCGTGCTCCTGGCCCGGGCCGCGCTGCGCGAGCCGGGCTGGCCGTGGCGCGCCGCGCACGAGCTGGGCATCCCCGCCGCGGAGGCGCCCTACCCGCCCAACTACGCCCGCGGCGCCTGGCGGTCCTGAGTGCTGCCGCGGACCCCGGCCCGCCGGTAGCGTCGGGGGCCGTGGCCGAAGATCCCCGCGACGACGCGGCTCCCGTGGTCCCACACCCCGTTGCGCCACACCGTCGCCGGGACGGCCCGGCGCCCGCGGACCTCCCGTCGCTGCTGGGCGACCTCGCCCACCGCGACCCCGCCGCCGTCGTCGCGCTCGACCACACCGAGCGCGGCGGGACCGTCGTGGTGACCCGCGGCGAGCTGTGGACCCGGACCTGCCGGCTCGTCACCGAGCTCACCGCCCGGGGTGTCGGGCCGGGGGACTGCGTCGCGGTCTGGCTGCCCACCTGGTCCGAGGTCCTGGCCTGGCAGTTCGCGGTCGCTGCCCGGGGCGCGCACGTCGTGGGCATCAACACCCGCTACAACGTCGACGAGGTCGCCCACGTGCTCGAACGCGCGCGCCCGGTGCTCGTCGTCGTCGCCCACGACTTCCACGGCCTCGACCTGCTCGCCCGGCTGCGCGCCGCCCTCGCCGAGCCCGCTGCCGCTGACGTCGCGGTGCCGGCGGTCGCGCTCGTCGCCGGCCCGGGTGAGCCGGCGCCCGACCCCGGTCCCGCCGACGTCGGCGCCGGATCGTGGACGCCGGCCGCGGACGGGCCCGCGCCCGACCCGGCGCGCTCGGACCCGGCGGCCCTCGCCGTCGCGTTCACCACCTCCGGCTCGACCGGCATGCCCAAGCTCGCCGCCCACACCGGCCGGGCCGTCCTCGACCACGCCGTCGCCGACGCCGCGGCCATCGGCCTGCGCGACACCGACGTCGTGCTCTGCGCGTTGCCGCTCTCGGGCGTCTACGGCTTCAACGCCACCACCGCGACCCTGGCCGCCGGTGGCGTCTGCCTGTTCGTCCCGGTGTTCGACGCCGACGTCGTCGTCGACCTCATGGCCACCCATGGGGTCACCCACGTCGCGGCCGGTGACGACATGGTCCTGCGGCTGCGCGCCGCCCACGACGCCCGCCCGCGCGACCTGTCGGCGTGGCGGTGGTGGGGTGCCGCGGAGTTCCAGGGCAGGCTGCGCGAGCTCGCCGGGTGGGCCGCGGACCTGGGCGTCGTCACGTCCGGGGTGTACGGCGCCTCCGAGCTGTTCGCGCTGCTCGCGATGTGGCCCGACGCGGAGCCGGTGCCCGACCGCTGGCGTGCGGGCGGGCGGGTCGCGCACCCGGGGATCGAGGTCCGCGTCGCCGACCCCGCGTCCGGCGGGCCCGTCGCACCCGGGGTGGAGGGGGAGCTGCAGTTCCGGGGCTCGTGCGTCGTCGACGCGTATCTGGGCGACCCCGGCCGCGCCGCCGCCGTGCGCACCGCCGACGGCTGGTTCGGCTCCGGAGACCTCGGCGTGCTCGTCGACGAGGGCGCGTTCGTCTACGTGTGCCGGATGGGCGACGCGCTGCGGCTGCGCGGCTTCCTCGTCGACCCGGCCGAGATCGAGGTCCGGCTGGCCGCGCACGCGGGCGTCGACACCGCGAAGGTCGTCGGCATCACCGCCGAGGACGGTGCCACGGTCGCGGTCGGGTTCGTCACCGCCGCGCCGGGGGCGGCACCCGACCCGGCGGAGCTGCGCGACTGGTGCGCGCAGGGGTTGGCGCGCTTCAAGATCCCGGAGACGGTGCACGTCGTCGAGGCGATGCCGACGACGTCGGGCACCAACGGTACGAAGATCCGGGCGGCCGTCCTGCGGGAGTGGGCCCTCGAACGGCGCGGCTGACTAGCCGCTGCGGCGGAACAGCCGCGCCGGCTTGCCCACGCCGCCGCGGCTCAGCGTCCCGGTCTCGGCGAGCGCGCCGATCATGGTGCGCCGGAACGTGTCCTTCTGCAGTTCTCCACCGGCGACGGCCTCGTGCAGGCGCTGCAGTTCGAGCAGTGTGAACTCCTCGCCGAGCAGGCCCCGCGGATCGGGCCGTCGATGCAGCTCGCGGGCCCATGCCACCGCCCGTTCGACGATCTCGTCGTGGTCGTACGGGAGCCCTCCGGCCGAGAGCTCGGCGACAGGTGCGAGCCGTAGGCCCTCGCCGGTGGCGGGGAGCGAGCCCGCGGGGACGAGGTCGACGTGGGCGACGCTGAGCACCCGGCCGCGGCTGTCGCGGTCGACCCGGTCGAGGACGCCGAGCTGGTCGGGCAGGTGCCCGGTGACGCCGGCCTTCTCGCGCAGGGCGCGCAGCGCCGCCTCGGCGAGGGTCTCGTCGACGTGCAGGAACGTCCCGGGCAGCGCCCAGCGGCCGGTCTCGTGCTCGCCCGTGCGTTCGTGGAGGAGGACTGCGAGTGCGTCGTCGACGACGGTCAGCAGGGCGACGTCGACGGCGACGGACGGGCGGTCGTAGTCGGCGAGGGTCCGCCCGGTGTGGTCGCGCCAGGTCATGCTGGACAGGTTAGCGCAACTGTGCTCTTATTAATTAGAGCAAGAACGCGCTAACTCCCCGGAGGAGTCATGGACACCCACGCCGACACCCTGTTCGACACCGACGTCCACGTCGGCAGCCCCGCCGTCCGCGGCGGCCTCACCGTCTTCCCCGTCTTCACCGCCCACGCCGTGGCCACCCGCGGCTACGACACCCGCACCGACGCGCTGACCGTCGCCGAGCGCGCCGGGTCGGCCGTCGTCGAGGAGCTCGTCGTCACCAACGAGGGTGTGCGCCCGGTGCTGGTGCTGGAGGGGGAGCTGCTCGAGGGCGGGCAGCAGCACCGGCTCGCCGCGCGGTCGGCACTCGTCGCCCCCGACACGTCAGTCGTGCTGCCGGTGCGCTGCGTCGAGCAGGGTCGCTGGTCGGGCGGGCGCGCCCACGTCCGCGCCGGCCGTCGCGCGCCCGTCACCGTGCGCGCCGCCCAGGGCCAGGCCGAGGTGTGGCGCCGCGTCGAGCGCTACGGCGCCAGCGCCACCGGGTCGCTGCTGGAGACCGTCGGCGGCCGCGACGCCGGGGCTGCCGCGCTGGTCGCGGGCCTGCGGCCGCTGCCGTTCCAGAGCGGAGTGCTGATCGGGATCGGTGGCCAGCCGCTGCTGCTGGAGGTGTTCGACTCACCGCGCACCCTCGCCGACGTCTGGGACGCGCTGCTGCACGCCGTCGCGCTCGACGCCGTCACCGCCCCCGCCATCCCGACACCCGGCCGCCGGGCCCGCCGGTTCACCGGTCACGTCGGCGCCGTCGACACGGTCCGCGGGATCGACGACGCCGGCACGCACGAGCAGGGGGAGTCGGCCCACGCCCGGGTCACGACGCTGCGCTGGCGCGACCGCGCCGTCCACACCAGCGCCCTCTCGGTCCGGCACGAGCTGGTGACGGCGTGAGCGCCCGGCTGCGCTCGCGCACCCTCGACCGGGCCGCGGGGGTCCTGCTGGGCGGAGCCGCCGGGGACGCGCTCGGCGTCGCCTACGAGTACGGCAGCCGCGCGCTGCCCGGCCCCGGTGAGCGCCCGCAGATGCTCGGCGGTGGCCTGGGTGGCTTCGCACCGGGGGAGTGGAGCGACGACACCGCGATGGCCTGCGCCGTCGCCGAGGTCGCCGCGGGCGGTGCCGACCTGCGTTCGGAGGCAGCCCTCGACCGGGTCGCCGCGGGCTTCCTGCGCTGGTACGCGTCCGGGCCGACCGACATCGGGGTGCAGACCCGCCGCGTCCTCGGCGCCGCGGGAACCGGTGCCGCGGCCATGCGGGCCGTCGCCGCCGACCTGCACGCCCGCACCGGCCGTACCGCGGGCAACGGGTCGCTGATGCGCACCGGACCCGTCGCGCTCGCGCACCTCGGCGACACCGCCGCGATCGTCGACGCCGCCCGCGCCGTCAGCGCGCTCACCCACCACGACCCGCAGGCGGGCGACGCGTGCGTGCTCTGGTCTCTCGCGATCGACCGGGCCGTCCGCACCGGCGAGCTCGACCTGCGCGCCGGGCTCGGCCACGTCGATCCCACGTGGGTGGCGTGGATCGACGAGGCGGAAGCGGCGGAGCCGGGCGCCTTCGCCGAGCGCAACGGCTGGGTGGTCGCCGCGCTGCAGGGCGCGTGGTCGGCGGCCGTGCGCGCGGCCGGGTTCGTCGACGGCGTGGAGCGGGCCGTCGTCGAAGGCGGTGACACCGACACCGTCGCCGCCATCGCCGGAGCACTGCTCGGCGCGGCGTACGGGGGCAGCGCCGTGCCCGCCCGGTGGCGCCGGATGCTGGCCGGCTGGCCCGGGCTGCGCGCCGCCGATCTCACCCGCCTCGCCGTGCTCGCCGCCCGCGGCGGGCGCACCGACCCGGAGGGCTGGCCGCTCGCGGCGACCATCCCCTCCTACCGCGGCGCGTGGACCGGGACCGTCGCCCACCCCGACGACCCCGGCGTCCTGCTCGGCGCGGTCGGGTCACGCCGGCCCGGGGTGGCCGACGCCATCGTCTCGCTGTGCCGGCTCGGTGCCGCGCAGACGACCCTCGACGGGATCGCCGCCCGTGACACCGTGGAGGTGTGGCTCGTCGACGCCGACGACGCCAACCTCGACGTCCCCGGGGTGCTCGCCGACGCGGCGTCCGCGGTCGCCGACCTGCGCCGGGAGGGCAGGACCGTGCTGCTGCACTGCGTCCACGCGCAGAGCCGCACCCCGGTCGTGGCCGCCGCCTACGGCGCGCTGGTCACCGGCGACGCACCCGCCGCAGCCCTGGCCCGCGTCGTCGCCGTCCTGCCGTCGGCCCGGCCGCGGGTCTCACTCGTCGCCGGCCTGGACGCGGCGCTGGACCGGTTGCGGTCGCAGCCGGGCCAGCGCGTCGGCCACGACTGACCAGGCGTCGGTGGCGCGCTCCGCGGGCCCGGCGGCCGCTTCGAGCGCGAGCAGCCGCTCCCGCAGCGTGGTCTCGGCGTCGGTGAGCCGGTGGGCGAAGCGGCGGTCGAGGAAGAACGAGAGGCCGCGGTCGGCGTGCGCGAGCAGGCAGTCGAGGAACATCTCGGTCCGGCGGCCCTGCGCCGCGACGTCGTCGCCGCCCATGGCCACCAGGTCGAGGTCGGAGCCCCAGAGCCGCGACCGCAACCGGTCGGGCGACAGCACGAGCGCGGTCCCGAGCCTGCCGTGGCGGGCCTCGGGCGGCAGCACCTCGCGCACGTCGTGGACCAGCTCGTGGAAGTGGTCGTCGGCCAGGCCGAACCCGACGAACAGCAGGTGCCGGGTGAGCAGCAGCGCCTTGGCCAGCGCCGACAGCGCCTCGCGACCGCGGCCGTAGCCGAGGTAGTCCTCGCGGGTGAGGACGATCGTCTCCGGCGCGGACACACTGCCGTGCAGCTTGAGCAGCCACCGCTGGCCGGGCAGTACCGCCTGGTGGGGGAGGACCGCGAGCGGGGTGCCGACGTCGGCGCACGCCTTCTCGTACAGCTCGTCGTAGTTGAGCGTGACCGCCTCGGTGGTCGGCAGGCCGGCGAGCAGCGCGGGTGCGAGGCCGTAGCGCTCGGCCCGCGTGTGGGCGGCGACCGCGGCGGTGAACGCGCCCCGGTCGGGGTGGAGCATCCGCAGCACGTGGGCCTGGTCGAGGACCGGCAGCCTGCCGAACGCCTCGCGATCCTCGGCCGGCAGATCGGTGTCCGCCGTCAGCCGCTCGACCAGCTCGCCCCACGTCGGGAGCCCGGCCGAGACCGAGATCCCGGCCCCGAGGAAGGGGACGAGCGTGCCGCCGCGCGACTTCTCGGCCAGCGCGACGGCCGTCGCCACCAGGCCGTCGCCCAGCTCGTCCCAGGTGCCGGGCCGGTCGCGGCGGATGGCGTGCGCCTGCGCGAGGTCGTGGCCCTCGCGCAGCACCAGGGCGATGTCGACGTCCTCCTCCGCCCCGACCCGGCCTGCAACGTCGAGGACCACCTCCAGCAGCCGGCCGCGCTGCGGGTCCCCGCCGCCACCGGCGGCGCCGAACAACGGCATCCCGACGAGCGGGTACCGCCGGGGCCCGGTGCGCGTCCTCGCGACGGCGGCCGCCGCGCGCAGCCCGGCCGTGAGCGGCGCGACGACGTCGCCCGGGTCGACGACGCCGTTCGGCGGGACGGCCACGAGCACGGGGTGCGGGGCCGTCGCCGGCCAACCCGGCAGCGGAAGAGCGACGGCGCGCCCGCCGCGCAGGTCCGCGGTCGCGGCGGCCCCGAGCGCAGCGACGGCCGCGTCGACGTCGCGCGACACACGCCAGTAGGGGCGCACGTGGAGACGTGAGTCGGTCGGCAGCAGCCAGGCGTCGACGGCGAGGCGGGTGAGGTCCCCCGGGACGACGAACACGTGCGACGGCACGGACCCTCCGATCGGTCGGCACCACACGGCGCGGACGCCGACGGTAGTGATCGGTTTCGACGGACCCGCCACCGGGCATGCGACGGCGGGAAACCGCTGGAAGGAGCTGTCGTGCCCAACCCGAGCATCAAGGACGAGAAGACCTACGAGGAGATCCGCAAGCAGGGCGGGTCGAAGGAGAAGGCCGCGCGCATCGCGAACGCCTCGGCGGCCGAGGGGAAGAAGACGGTCTCGGCCCGCGGCGGCAAGGCGGGCAGCTACGACGACATGACCAAGGACGAGCTCTACGAGCGCGCGAAGAAGATCGGCATCGAGGGCCGGTCGTCGATGAGCAAGTCCGCGCTGAAGAAGGCGCTGCGCGACCACTGACCGCGTGCGACCACCGGCCACCGCCCGGCCCGGCACGGTCGGTGGAGATCCGCGACGATCGTGGTGATCCCACGACGAACGGAGCGGACGACGATGACGTCACCACAGGGGAGCCCGGACGTGCTGCGCGACAAGGTCGCCGTGGTCACGGGCGCGGCGGGCGGGTTGGGCCGGGCGATCGCCCGGCGGCTGCACGCCGCCGGCGCCCGGCTCGCACTGGTCGACCGCGACGAGGCCGGGCTGGCCGACGCGGCGTCCGGGTTCGGCGACGACGCCGCGACGTTCGTCGTCGACCTCACCGACGACGCCCGCACCGAGGCGCTGCCCGGCGAGGTGCGCGACCGGCTCGGCAGCCTGGACGTCCTGGTCAACAACGCCGGGGTGCGCCAGATCGCGTCGATCCTCGACCTGACGCCCGACGAGTGGCGCCACACCCTCGACGTGGACCTCACCGCGCCGTTCGTGCTGTCCCGCGCGGTCATCCCGGGGATGATCGAGCAGGGCCGCGGCAAGATCGTGAACATCGCCTCGATCACCGGGGAGCTGGCCTTCGCCGACCGCTCGGCCTACTGCGTCGCGAAGGCCGGGATCATCATGCTGACCAAGACGATCACGCTGGAGTTCGCGGCCCGCGGTATCTGGTGCAACGCGATCGGACCCGGAGTGGTCGAGACACCGATGACCAGCGAGTACTTCCGGTCGGGGCCGATGCGCGAGTCGATCGAGCGCAACGCCCCGATGAAGCGCTGGGCGCAGCCCGAGGAGATCGCCGGCCCGGTGGCGTTCCTGTGCGGGCCGGAGTCGGACTACGTCAACGGTACGACGCTGTTCGTCGACGGCGGCTGGAACAGCGCGAAGACGTACTGACGCCGGTGGTGCCGGTGCGTACCGGCACCACCTCGGGAGCGGGGGTCAGTGTCTGCCGCGGACCTTCGCGAGGCGGGCCCGGCAGCCCACGAAGATGCCGAGGCAGACCAGGGCCATGACGCCGAAGATGATCGCCGGGGTGATCGTGCCCAGGTCGATGAAGATCCACGTGACGAACAGGCACAGGACCACGGCCATGATCGAGATGCCCGCGTGGAGCTTGAGGGTGCTCTGGCCGTCGTGGCTGCTCACGGCCCAGCCGGGGCCACCGACGGCGTCGTGCCCGGTTCTGGCTGTGGTGGTGCGGTCCGTCACCGGTGTCGGGGTCGGCTCCGCGGCGTTCGATGTGGACATAGGGCAGGGTACCCACGAGTCGGGGTCGTGACGCCAGTGTCTCGGGCGAGCATCACCTCAACCGTTACGGCGCGAAGGCCGGCCCGAGGGCCCGCCCGGCGCGGCCCGCAGCGGCACGTGCTCACTTTCCGCGGCGCTCGCCCCCTACCGCGCCGGGTAGCCGGTGAAGTCGGGCTGCCGCTTCTCGGCGAAGGCGTGCGCGCCCTCCATGCCCTCCGCGGACTCGACGAACAGCGCCAGGCCCGCCGACGCCACGTTGGCCAGGCCCGCCTGGTGCTCGGTGTCGGTGTTGAACGAGTGCTTGAGGAACTTGATCGCGGTGGGGCTCTTGGCCGCGATCTCGGCGGCCCAGGCCAGTGCCTCGGTCATCAGGTCGGCGGCGGGGACGACGGCGTTGACCAGGCCCCAGCGCTCGGCGGTCGCGGCGTCGTACTGGCGGCACAGGTACCAGATCTCCCGGGCCCGCTTCTCGCCGACGACGCGCGCCAGGTAGGTGGAGCCGAACCCGGCGTCGAAGGACCCGACGCGGGGGCCGGCCTGGCCGAACCGGGCCGTGTCGGCGGCGATCGAGATGTCGCACAGCACGTGCAGGACGTGGCCGCCGCCGATGGCGAGGCCGTTGACGGCGGCGATGACGGGCTTGGGGATGTCGCGGATGAGCTTGTGCAGGGCGTCGATCTCGAACAGGCCGCTCTCGGTGGGGCCGTAGTCGCCGGTCTCGGCGCGCTGCTTGACGTCGCCACCGGTGGTGAACGCCTTGTCCCCGGCCCCGGTCAGGATGACGACGCGGACACCCTTGTCGGCCCAGGCCGTGCGCAGCGCGGTGATCAGCTCCTCGACGGTCCGGCCGCGGAAGGCGTTGTAGCGCTGGGGCCGGTTGATGGTGACGACGGCCGTCGTGTCCTCGACGCGGTAGAGGATGTCCTCGAACTCCGTCACGTGCGGGTGCCCTTCTGCGAGGTGGGGGTGAGGGCCGGGCGCACCAGCGTCGCGACCTGGTCGGCGACGAACCGCTCGACGCCGTAGCCCTCCGGGAAGTGCCAGTGCTTGAGCGCCCAGACCTGGGCCAGCACCGTGAGGTCGAATACGAGCATCTCGGGGGAGACGCCGTCGGCGAGCAGGCCCGCGTCGGCGGCCTCGCGCACGACGGCCGTCAGCGGTACGAACGTCTGACGCTCGGCCTCCTTGAGCCGCTCGCGGGCGGCCGCGCCGAGCTCGGCGGACTGCCGGTAGGTGAGCAGCCCGGCGTTGCGGTGGGCGTCCATCGCGACGCAGTAGCCGCCGAACCCGGCAGCCAGCCGGTCGAGGGGGTCGTCGCCGGCGGCGGCGATGCGGGTGTCGACCTCGCGGCGGACCTGCTCGGCCAGGTCGGCCACCACGGCGACGACGACGTCCTCCTTGCCGCCGAAGTAGCTGTAGATCAGCCCGACGCTGATCTGCGCCTCCTTGGCCAGCGCCTGCATCGACATCCCGTGCAGCCCACCGCTGTTGATCAGCCGGACCGCGGCGTCGAGGACCTGCCGGGTGCGCCAGCGGGCCCGCACGTCGCGGAGGTCGCGGCGGACCTGTTCCTCGGCGTCCGGCACGGCAGCCTCCCCGATGAACGCTCTTTCTCTTGACATTGAAGCTACGTTCATTTCGAGGCGGTCGTCAACGGAGGCGACCGGCGACGACGCCGGGAGGTGCTGGTGGTCCAGCCGTCGGATGCGGGCTTCGGGGTCATGCTGCCGAGCTTCGACCCCTTCCGCCGGGGCAGCACACCCGTCGTCGACGGCGCCGTGCTGGCCGAGGAGCTGGGCTTCGACTCCGGGTGGGTCGGCGACCACCTGAGCTTCCACCCGCCGCTGCTCGACGCGCTGACCGCGCTCACCGCCGCCGCCGTCCGCACCGAACGGCTCGTCCTCGGGACGGGCGTGCTGCTGCTGCCGATGCGCAACGCGGTGTGGACGGCCAAGCAGATCGCGTCGATCGACGCCCTCGCGCCGGGCCGGCTGCTGTTCGGCGTCGGCGTGGGCGGGGAGAACCCGGCGGAGTTCGAGGCCGCCGGGGTGTCGACGGCCAAGCGCGGTGCCCGGCTCGACGAGGGCCTCGACATCGTGACGGCGCTGCTGCGCGGCGAGGCCGTCGACCATCCCGGGCCGCTGTTGCCGACGCGGTCACCGGTGCTGGAACCCGTACCGGCGACACCGCCCCCACTCGTCGTCGGCGGCCGGTCGGAGGCGGCGCTGCGCCGGGCCGCGCGTCGTGGCGACGGCTGGCTCGGGGTGTGGATGTCGGCCGGCCGGGTCGCCACGGTCCGCGCCCAGCTCGACGGGTACGCCACCGGGTACGGCCGCCCGTCGCCCACACCGCTGCTGATGGTGTTCGTGCACGTCACCGACGGCCCGAGCGGCCTGGAGACGGGCCGCGCCGAGCTCACGGGCTTCGTAGCGGGGCAGTACGGGCTGCCGGTCGAGCGGCTGGAGCGCTGGGCGCTCGTCGGCGACCCCGGGCACGTCGCGAAGGGCCTCGACGAGCTCGTGGAGGCCGGGGTGGAGGGGTTCGTCCTGATGCCCGCGGCATCGGACCCGCTCGAGCAGTACCGCAGGCTGGCCCGCGTGCGGGAGCGTATGACGAACCCGCTCCGACCGGGGTCGGACCCGAGGACGGGAGTCGAACACATGTCGCAAGCGCACGCTGCGGGAGAGGCTCGCCGCCTCCCCCGGGAACGGGGAAGTGGCTCATGACGGACAGGGTCGCGGTCGTCACCGGTGCCGCGTCGGGGATCGGACGGGCCGTCGCGCTCGGGCTGGCCCGCACCGGGGCGCGGGTCGTCGCGGCCGACCTCGACCTGCAGGGCGCGGTCGCGACGGCCGAGCAGGCCGGTGGCGGGATCACGCCTCTGGCCGTCGACGTCGCCGACCCCGACTCGGTCGCCGCCCTCGCGGGCCGGGTCGCCACCGACCTCGGTACGGCGACGGTGCTGGTCAACTGCGCGGGCTGGGACCGGACGGGCAAGTTCCTCGACTCGACCCCCGATTTCGCCGACAAGGTCGTCGCCATCAACTACCTCGGCCAGGTGCACATGTGCCGGGCGTTCCTGCCGGGCATGGTCGAGGCCGGTGCGGGCGGGAAGGTGGTCAACGTCGCGAGCGACGCGGGGCGCGTCGGCAGCTCGGGGGAGACGATCTACGCGGGCGCGAAGGGCGGGGTCATCGCGATGAGCAAGTCGCTCGCGCGGGAGATGGCCCGGCACGCCATCAACGTCAACGTCGTGTGCCCGGGGCCGACGGACACGCCGCTGTTCGCGGCCCAGGACGAACGGCTCAAGGAGGCGCTGGTCCGGGCCATCCCGTTCCGCCGGCTCGCCAAGCCGGAGGAGGTCGCCGACGCGGTGCTGTTCTTCGCCTCCGACGCGGCGTCCTACGTCACGGGCCAGGTGCTCAGCGTCAGCGGCGGCCTCACGATGGCGGGGTGACGGGGCGGCCACCCGCGGTGGCGGCCCCGTCCCGCCGTCACCGGATCACGAGACCTGGGTCGCGATCCTGTCGAGGGTCGCGGTGAGGTCCTGCTCGCTCACGACCGGGAACAGCTTGAGGAACTCCTCGTCGTGCACGCTCATCCACTCGTAGGTCTGTGTGACGCGGGTGCCGCCGTCCTCCTCGGCCAGGTCGTAGGTGAACGTGTGGCCGCTCGCGTCCATGTCACCGAGCTTCGCCGCGAGCTCGCACGTCGGGTCCATCGCGGGCGCCCACCCGATCCGGCTGGTCGGCTGGTACGCGGTGACGGTGTTGACCATGCGGTAGTCGCCGAGGGCGTCCTGGTGCATGTTCATCGTGAAGACCTGGCCGATTCCGCCGATGGGCGGTGCGTCGCCCTCCGGGCCGCGCACCATCCCGGCGTCGTCGATGTCGGCGTGCCGGTTCGGGTCCGACAGGAGTTCGAAGATCGCGGCCGCCGGCGCCTCGATGACCTTGCTCGCCTGCAGCTTCCTGCTGGTGTCCACCAGAGCTCCTCTACGACGTTCGGACACGGCCACGGGGCCGTTCGGGCTACTCGGGCTACCCGCCGCGCGGACGGGGAAAACGTCGGCGAGATCATCGGCGGGGGTCCGTGGGGGCCCGGGGGCGGTTTCTCTCCGGGGTTGTCCCGCCATGAGTAATGGCGGCCCGGCAATCAATGGGCAGGAGTCCGTTACGCCCGAATAATATGTTTCGAGTAGTTGTCCCGAATAGGACGACCCGACCCGTCGGGCATGTACGGATCGTTATAGAAGAAGAGTCGTCCGAGACCTCCCACATGATCGGTCACCCGTTAGTGTCCACAATTCGGGAGTGGCCGAATCCAGCGTCGGACCGGTCGGGAGGACTCGCGTATGACGGCACCGCTAGAGGTCCCGGGTGCCGCCGAGCAGGCGGCGCCGGAAGCGGTCACCGAGGGGATGGGCCGCGCCATCCAGGGCCGTTCACTGTGGCAGATCGCCTGGCGGAGGCTCCGGCGCGACAAGGTCGCCCTCGCGGGCGGCGTCGTCGTCCTCCTCCTCGTGCTCGTCGCGGTATTCGCCCCCGTGATCGTCGCGGTGCTCGGGCACGACCCCCTCGAGTTCCATTACGACCAGATCGACCCCGACCTGCAGATCTCGCCCAAGCCCTTCGGTGGGGTCAGTAGCCAGTTCCTCTTCGGCGTCGAACCCGTCAACGGCCGCGACATCTTCTCCCGCGTCGTCTACGGCGCCCGCATCTCACTGCTCGTCGCATTCCTCGCCACGCTCGTCGCCGTGATCATCGGAACGGTCGCGGGAATCGTCGCCGGCTACTACGGCGGCTGGGTCGACTCGTTGATCAGCCGGGCCATGGACGTCTTCCTCGCCTTCCCGGTGCTGCTGTTCGCCCTCGCGCTCGCCGGTGTGGTCCCCGACGGCTCGTTCGGGCTCTCCGGGGACACCCTGCGCATCGTCGTGATCATCGCCATCATCGGGTTCACCAGCTGGCCCTACATCGGCCGGATCATCCGCGGCCAGGCACTGTCGTTGCGCGAACGCGAGTTCGTCGACGCCTCCCGCAGCCTCGGCGCCCGCACCCCCCGGATCCTGCTCACCGAGATGCTGCCCAACCTGGTCGCGCCGGTACTCGTCTACGCGACGCTGCTGATCCCCACCAACATCCTGTTCGAGGCGGCCCTGAGCTTCCTGTCGGTCGGCATCCGCCCACCCACCCCCAGCTGGGGCGGGATGCTCAGCGATGCCACCCACTGGTTCCAGATCGCGCCCAACTTCATGCTCTTCCCCGGTCTGGCGATCTTCGTGACCGTCCTGGCCTTCAACCTCTTCGGCGACGGGCTGCGCGACGCCCTCGACCCGCGGGCGCGCTGATCCCCGTGGGCGCGCCGACACGGACGCGACGACACCGACGCGACAACACAACGGCTCACTGCGAGATTCGAGGGGTGGTTCCATGAGGCACAGGCGAAGGTTCGCCGCGGCCGCCGTCGGCGCGGTCGCCGCGCTGGTGCTCGCCGCGTGCGGGGGCGGGACGTCCGGGGGAACCTCGGGCAGCGCAGCGGGAGGCGGCACCGGCGACGGCGGCATCCACAACCCGTCGGACGCGAAGGGCGGCACGCTGCGCTATGCGAACTCCGGCGACTGGGACTCGCTCGACCCCGCCGACACCTACTACGCCTACTCCTGGAACTTCGTGCGGCTCTACGGCCGCGCGCTGGTGATGTTCAAGTCGGCGCCCGGCGCCGAGGGCGCCACGCTCGTCCCCGACCTCGCCGAGTCGCTCGGCACGTCCTCCGACGGCGGCAAGACCTGGACCTACACCCTGCGCAAGGGCGTCAAGTTCGAGGACGGCACCCCCGTCACCAGCAAGGACGTCAAGTACGCGGTGGAGCGATCGCTCGACAAGGCGACGTTCCCCAACGGCCCGACCTACTTCAACGACTTCCTCGACCTGCAGGGCTACACGAGCCCCTACCAGGACCCGTCGCCGGACAAGCTCGGCCTCAAGGCCATCGAGACCCCCGACGACTCGACCATCGTCTTCCACCTGAACAAGCCGTTCAGCGGCTTCGACTACTTCGCCCAGCTGCCGGCGACGATCCCGGTGCCGCAGGCCAAGGACACCGGTACCAAGTACAAGGAACACGTGGTCTCCACGGGCCCGTACATGTTCCAGACCAACGACCTGGGCAAGAGCTTCACCATGGTCCGCAACCCCAACTGGGACCCGGCCACCGACCCCAACCGCAAGGCGTTGCCCGACCAGATCGACGTCGCGCTCAACGTCAACTCCGACGACATCGACAACCGGCTCGTCTCCGGTGACCTCGACGTCGCCATCGAGGGCTCGGGCGTCGGCCCGTCGGCGCAGGGGCGCATCCTGGCCGACCAGAACCTCAAGGCCAACACCGACTCCTCGCTGCAGGCCCGGATCTGGTTCACCGTGCTCAACGCCGACGTGGCGCCCCTGGACAACGTCCACTGCCGCCGGGCCGTGATGTACGCGGCCGACAAGACCGGCTACCAGCGCGCCTACGGCGGCGCCACGGGTGGCGAGATCGCGACGAACCTGATGCCGCCCGTCATCCCCGGCGCCCAGCAGTTCGACACCTACCCGACGCCGAACAACGCCGGCGACGTCGCCAAGGCCAAGGACGAGCTCAACCAGTGCGGCCAGCCAGGGGGATTCACGACGAGCATCTCCTACCGCGCCGAACGGCCCAAGGAGAAGGCCACCGCCGAGACACTCCAGCAGTCGCTGGCCAAGGCCGGGATCAACCTGGAGATCAAGCCCTACCCGCTGGCCGACTACCTCAAGCTCTACGCCGGCAAGCCCGACTTCGCCAAGGCCAACGGCCTGGGGCTGATGGTCTACGGCTGGGGTGCGGACTGGCCCGACGGCTACGGCTTCCTCTCCCAGATCGTCGACAGCCGCACCATCCGGGCCACGGGTGGGAACTCGAACCTGGGCGTCCGCGACCCGGCGGTCGACGCGATCATCGACCAGGCCGTCAACGAGCAGGACAAGACCAAGCGCGAGCAGGACTGGGTCGACGTCGACAAGAAGGTCATGGACGACGCGTACATGCTGCCGGGCATCTGGGCCAAGGGCCTGCTCTACCGCCCGCAGAACCTGACGAACGTGTTCATCACCAACGGGTTCCAGATGTACGACTACCTCTCCCTCGGCACGACGCGGAAGTGACCGGGCCGCGACCGAGCACGACCGGGAGGTAGGTGAAGGCGTCCTCCCCGGCCCGTCCGCGCCGCACCGGCGCGGACGGGCCGGGCCTGCCGTGAACCATGACGGTCTACGTCGTCCGACGGTTGCTGGCGGCGGTGGTGCTGCTGCTGATCGTCACCGCTGCCTGCTTCGTCATCTTCTTCCTCGTGCCCCGCCTCGGCGGGGCCACCGCCGAGGACCTCGCGTCGCGCTACGTCGGCAAGACCGCCGACGCCGCGACGATCCACGACATCGCCGTCAAGCTCGGCTTCACCGAGCCGATCTACGTGCAGTACGGGCGCTTCCTCAGGGGGATCGTCGCCGGCGCCGACTACCCGACCGGCCCGACCACGACCCACTGCCCGGCGCCCTGCTTCGGCTACTCGTTCCTCACCCAGAACCCGGTGCTGCCCGACATCCTCAGCCGGCTGCCCGTCACCATGTCGCTCGCCGCGGGCGCCGCCGTGATCTGGGTCGTCGCCGGCGTCTCCACCGGCGTGCTCTCGGCGCTGCGCCGCGGCAGCATCTTCGACCGCGCGGCCATGGGCATCTCCCTGGCAGGCGTCTCCCTGCCGATCTTCTTCACCGGCCTGCTGTCACTGTCGATCTTCAGCTACGCCCTGGGCATCACCGCGCCCGGCGGCAGCTACACACCCTTCGAACAGAACCCGGCACTGTGGGCCTACGACCTGCTGCTGCCCTGGATCACCCTCGCGTTCCTCTACGCCGCCGGGTACGCCCGGCTCACCCGCGCCGGGATGCTCGACACGATGGGCGAGGACTTCATCCGCACCGCGCGGGCCAAGGGCCTGCCCGAACGGATCGTCGTCGTCAAACACGGGCTCAGGTCGGCGCTCACCCCGATCCTGACGATCTTCGGCCTCGACCTCGGGCTGCTGCTCGGCGGCGCCATCCTCACCGAGTCCACCTTCTCGCTGCCGGGGATCGGGAAGTACTCCGTCGACGCCATCACCAACAACGACCTGCCCAAGGTCCTCGGCGTGGTGCTCGTCGGCGGGCTGTTCATCATCATCGCCAACCTCGTCGTCGACGTGCTCTACGCCGTCGTCGACCCCCGGGTTCGGCTGTCGTGAGGGAGAGCCGCTGATGGCCGAGGACGTCCTCGCGGGCGAGCCGGCAACCGGGCCCGCCACGCCGCGCAGCTCCGGGGGCCGGCCGTTCCTCGACGTGCACGACCTGCGCGTCCACTTCCCGACCGACGACGGCGTCGTCAAGGCCGTCGACGGGCTCTCCTTCTCCGTCGACCGCGGGAAACGCCTCGGCATCGTGGGGGAGTCCGGGTCGGGCAAGTCCGTGACCAGCCTGTCGATCATGGGCCTGCACAAGCGCGGCGCCGCGCAGATCTCGGGCGAGATCTGGCTGGGCGACGACGAGCTCGTCGCCGCCGATCCCGAACGCGTCCGGGCCCTGCGCGGCGAGACGATGGCGATGATCTTCCAGGACCCGCTCTCGGCGATGCACCCCTACTACTCGGTCGGCGCGCAGATCGTGGAGGCCTACCGGATCCACAACGACGTCTCCCGCAAGGCCGCCCGCAAGCGCGCCGTCGACCTGCTCGACCGGGTCGGCATCCCCCGCGCGGAGGCCCGCTTCGACGACTACCCCCACCACTTCTCCGGCGGTATGCGCCAGCGCGCCATGATCGCGATGGCGTTGTCCTGCAACCCCCAGCTGCTCATCGCCGACGAACCCACCACCGCGCTCGACGTCACCGTCCAGGCCCAGATCCTCGACCTCATCGTCGACCTGCAGGCCGAGTTCCACACCGCCGTCGTGATCATCACCCACGACCTCGGTGTCGTCGCCGAGCTGGCCGACGACATCCTCGTCATGTACGCGGGCCGCGCCGCCGAGACCGGCCCGGCCGCCGACGTCTTCACCGAACCCCGCCACCCCTACACGTGGGGGCTCCTCGGGTCCGTGCCCCGCTGGGACCGCGAACGCACCGACCGGCTCCTGCCCATCAGCGGCAGCCCGCCCTCGCTGATCAACGTGCCGCCGGGGTGCGCCTTCCATCCGCGCTGCCCCTACGTCGACCGCAACGGCGACCGCTCCCGCACCGAACGCCCCGAGCTCGTCGAGGTCGGCCCCCGCCACCTCGCCGCCTGCCACATGGGCCTCGAGGAGCGCGCGACGCTCTTCGACGACGAGATCAGGCCGAAGCTGTGAGCGACCCGCTGCTCGTGGCGTCGGGGCTGCAGAAGTACTTCCCCGTCCGGCGCGGGCTGCTGCAACGCCAGGTCGGCGCCGTCCAGGCCGTCGACGGCCTCGACTTCGACGTCCGCGCCGGCGAGACCCTGTCCATCGTCGGGGAGTCGGGCTGTGGCAAGACCACCACCGGGCGGCTGCTCACCCGGCTGCTCGAACCCACCGCAGGCACGGTCGTCTTCGACGGCCGCGACATCAGCCACCTGGGACCGGGCGCCATGCAGCCGCTGCGCCGCGACATCCAGATGATCTTCCAGGACCCCTACTCGTCGCTGAACCCGCGCCACACCGTCGGCACGATCATCGGAGCGCCCTTCAAGATCCAGGGCGTCGAACCCGAGGGTGGCCTGCGCACCGCCGTGCAGGACCTCCTCGCGCTCGTCGGGCTCTCACCCGAGCACTACAACCGCTACCCGCACGAGTTCTCCGGCGGGCAACGCCAGCGCATCGGCATCGCCCGCACACTCGCGTTGCGCCCCAAGCTGATCGTCGCCGACGAACCCGTCTCCGCCCTCGACGTGTCCATCCAGGCGCAGGTCGTGAACCTGCTGGAGGACCTGCAGGACGAGCTCGGGCTGACCTACGTGCTGATCGCCCACGACCTGTCCGTCGTGCGGCACGTCTCCGACCGCGTCGCCGTCATGTACCTGGGCAAGATCGTGGAGATCGGCAGCCGCGCCGACGTCTACGAGCACCCCATGCACCCTTACACCGTCGCGCTGCTCTCGGCCGTCCCGATCCCCGACGCCCGGCGCGGGCGCCGCCGCGACCGGATCCTGCTCACCGGCGACGTCCCCAGCCCGCTCGACCCGCCCCCCGCCTGCCGGTTCCACACCCGCTGCTGGAAGGCCGAGGAGATCTGCCGGACGACCGAACCCCCGCTCGACGAGCTCGGCCCCGGCCACCGCGTCGCCTGCCACTTCCCGGAGCGCGGCACCCCGCCCGTCCCGGGCGTGCCCGCCGACCCGGCCGCCGTCGGTGGGGAGGCGGCCGCCGCTGGTGGGGAGGCGGCACCGGGCGACTGACCGATCCCCGGCAGCGGTGAGTTCGGTGGTGATCACCGATCCGGGGACGTGAGCGACACGGGTGGCGCCCATGTCCCGGTTCTCGGCGGGCGGGGCTGCCTGGGCGACTCGGCTGGACGCATGCGCGGGCATGTAAATTGCGGCGATGGAACGGGCGACGGGCGGGTGCGGGGATGGCTGACCGGACCCGGCTGGCCAACGAGGCATGGGAGGCGCTGTTCCGGGCGCAGGCCACCCTCGCGCGGGAGTTCGAGGTCGCCGGCGACTGGGGCGACTCACCCCCGCGCGAGTACGGCGTCCTCTACGCGCTGAGCGCCGCCGCCCCCGACGGCCTGCGCATCACCGCCCTCGTCGACGACGTGCTGCTCACCCAGGCGGGGGTGTCGCGGCTGGTCGCCCGGCTCGAGAGCCGTGGGCTGGTCGAGCGCCGGCCCGATCCCGCCGACGCGCGGGCCTCCCGGATCGTGCTCACCGAGCAGGGGGCGGCCACCCAGCGCCGCCTCGGCGCCGCGCACGCCCGGCACGTCCGGACCGCGATGACCCGGGCGCTCAGCACCGACCAGCTCGTCGCCCTGCGCGATCTGGCCCGCACCCTGACCGCCGCGGCGCCGCCCCCGCCGCCAGCGGCGCGCAGGTCCCCGGCCCGCGCCGACGAGTAGCGGCACACTGCCGGAATACATGCGCAGTCATGTTGTTGAGGAAGGCAGCGATCCGCATCCCGCGGCTCGGTACCCGGAGGCAGCGCGCACATGAACGGCACCGACACGACGGCCCCGCCGACGATCGAGTTCGGACTCGACACCTTCGGCGACATCCCGGAGGACGACCACGGCGACCTCCTCGGCCAGGGCGACGCCATCCGGCAGGTCGTCGCCGAAGCGGTCCTCGCCGACCGGCTCGGCGTCGACGTCATCGCCCTCGGCGAGCACCACCGACCCGAGTACGCCATCTCCAGCCCCGACACCGTGCTCGCCGGCATCGCCACCCGCACCGAGCGCATCACGCTCGCCTCCGGTGTCACCGTCCTGTCCTCCGACGACCCGGTGCGGGTCTACCAGCGGTTCGCCACCGTCGACGCCCTCTCCCGCGGCCGCGCCCAGGTCATCCTCGGCCGCGGCTCGTTCACCGAGTCGTTCCCCCTGTTCGGCTACGACCTCGCCGACTACGACGTCCTGTTCGAGGAGAAGATCGAGCTGTTCAGCAAGCTGCTCGAGGAGAAGCCGGTCACCTGGGAGGGCACCACCCGCGCGGCGCTCGACCACGCCGACGTCTTCCCCAAGACCGACTCGGGCCGCCTCGACACGTGGGTCGGCGTCGGCGGCTCCCCGCAGTCGGTCCTGCGCACCGCCCGCTACGGGCTGAAGCTGATGCTCGCCGTGATCGGGGGTCCCGCCGAACGCTTCGCGCCCTTCGTCGACCTCTACCGCCGCGCCACGGCCGAGTTCGGCACACAGGCGCACCCGGTCGGCGTGCACTCACCCGGCTTCGTCGCCGACACCGACGCCGAGGCCGTCGAGCTGGTCTGGCCGCGCTACCGGGTGATCCGCGACCGCATCGGCGCCCTGCGCGGCTGGCCGCCGGTCACCCGCCGGGAGTTCGAGTCCGAGATCGCGCACGGCTCTCAGTACATCGGCTCACCCGAGACCGTCGCGCCCCGGATCGCCGACGCGATCAGGGCCCTGGACGTGGGTCGCTTCGACATGATCTACACCAGCGGCAGCATCCCCGCGTCCGCGCGGCTGCACAACGTCGAGCTCTACGCCACCGAGGTCATCCCACGGGTCCGCGAGCTGCTGGCCTCCGACGCGCCGGCGGCTCGACGCCCCGCATGACCGGCCGCAACCTCATCGCTGCCCCGGCCGGGTGTCGACGACCATGAGGTTGCGCGCGATCCGGTGAGGCCGCCCGCCTGTCGCCTGCGCCCGCGGGGCACCCGGCCCACGGTCGCGCTCGGGCGCGCCCGGTGACGAGGTCGGCCGCATCCCGGAGAGTGCGCCGGATCTCGTCCTCGCGGCGTGTCCGCTCAGCCGGGTCCGGACTCCACATGGGGTGGTAGGTGCTGAGCGCACGGATGCCGCGGGTGGCGAGCAGCCGGCCGTGCGCCTGCGTGAAGAGTGCCCAGCCGGCCTGGGCGTCCTTGCCGAGGACGAGGACCACCCGCAGCTCCGGCATCAGATCGATGAGCCGCCGGAGCGGCTCCACGCCGATCGCGCAGTACCGCCAGAACCGGTGCGCCTATCCCGCGGTACATGGGGGCCACGTACGGCGGGGTCGGGCCGTCATTGCTGCTGCCCAGCTGTGTGGAGCCCTGCCGCACACCTTGCGTGCGCGTCGCACGGGTTGCGGAGGGTGCGACGCGCACGAAAGGTGTGCGGCGGCCCTCCGGCATCGGGCCTGCATGCTTGCGTCGCTCCCGGGGGCCGTCTACAACGGGTGATCAGCGCTTTGAGGCGGATGCCTCAACGGGGAGGTCGGCGTGCACGTCGGTATCGGAGTGTTCTTCCAAGGGCTCGAACTGGGCCGCGACGACCACGCCGTGATGAGGGACCAGCTCGCGCTGGCCGACGCCGCGGAGCCGGCGGGGTTCGACTCGGTCTGGACGGCCGAGCACCACTTCACCCGCTACCAGATGATGCCCAACCCGGCGCAGTTCCTGACGTGGATGGCGGGCCGGACGACGCGGGTCCGGCTCGGGACGATGGTCATGGTGCTGCCCTGGCACGACCCCGTCCGGGTGGCCGAGGAGATCGCCTGGCTGGACTCGGTGTCGCAGGGCCGGGTCGTCCTCGGGCTCGGACGGGGGCTGGGCTCGGTGGAGTTCGACGGGTTCCGGCTGGACATGGGGGAGTCGCGGCGGCGGTTCGTCGAGTACGCGACCGCCATCTCGGGCGCCCTGGAAACGGGTGCGATCGAGCACGACGGCGAGCTGCTGCGCCAGCCGCGGGCGGAGCTGCACCCGCCGGCGTTCACGTCGTTCCGGGGGCGCACGTACGCGTCGGCGGTGTCGCCGGAGTCGGCGAGGATCATGGCCACGCTGGGGTTCGGCCTCATGCTGATCGCGCAGAAGCCGTGGGAGACGACGTTGCGCGAGACCACCGAGTACCGGGAGCTCTACCGCTCCATCCACGACGCCGAGCCGCCGGCGCCGGTGCTGGTCAACTTCACCACGACCGACGCCGACCCCGGCCGGGCCCGCGAGATGCACGAGCGGTTCGCCGTCGGCTACGCGCGCTCGACGATCGACCACTACGAGTTCACCAACGAACGCCTCGAACACGTCGAGGGCTACGAGTACTACGCCGGCCTGCGCCGCAACATCGAGAAGCACGGGCTGGCGAGGTTCAACCGGTTCCTCGCCGACCTGCAGATCGGCGGCACCCCCGACGAGGTCGTCGAGCAGACCGTCGAGCGGGTCCGGGCGCTCGGGGCGGGCGGGGTCGTCAACGTCCTCGGGTTCGGGGGGATGACCGGCGAGGAGTCGCGCCGCTGTTTCGACACCTACGCCCAGCACGTACTGCCGCGGCTCGCGGCCGTCGACACGCACCGCGACGTCGGTGCACCTCTCTCCGAAGGGCAGGCCGCGTGAGCGACCAGAACGGGCCGGTGGCCGTCGTGACCGGCGGCGGCAGCGGCATCGGGCGGGCGACGGTGCTGCGGCTGCTCGCGGCCGGTCACCGGGTGGTGGTCGCGGACGTGAACGCCGAGAACGCGGCGGCGACGGCGGAGCTGGCGCAGGCGCCGGACCGGGTCGCGGTGGCCGCCGTCGACGTCCGCGACGAGGACGCCGTCGCCGCCGCGCTGGCGGCGGCCGTCGACCGGTTCGGCGGGCTGAGTGCCGTGGTGAACAACGCGGGTGTCGGCGGGGCGTTCGGGGCGATCACCGAGATCGAGAGCGCCGACTGGGACTACACGTTCGACGTGCTGGTCCGGGGCGTGTTCTACGGCGTCAAGCACGCCGCCCGGATCATGAGGGCCCACGGCGGCGGGGGCAGCATCGTCAACGTCGCGTCGGTCGCGGGGCTCACGGGTGGGCTCGGGCCGGTGCCGTACTCGGCGGCGAAGGCAGCCGTCGTCAACTTCACGAAGGCGGTGTCGATCGAGCTGGCCGCCGACCGGATCCGGGTGAACGCCGTGCTGCCCGGCGCGATCTCGACGCCGCTGGTGCACCACGGCCGCCCGGAGCGCGCGGAGGACAAGCTCGCCGCGACCCAGCCGTGGCCTGCCGCGGGCAGGCCCGAGCACATCGCGTCGGCCATCGCGTTCCTGGCGGGCGCGGAGTCGGAGTTCGTGACGGGGGAGGCCCTCGTCGTCGACGGGGGGCTCACCGCGGCGGGCCCGGGGCCGGCGTTCGCCGAGCGGCTCGGCAACGACCCGCGGCTGCGCGGTATGGCGGGGGTCAACCACGGGACCACGGGCGTCCCGTCGGTGGTGCGCAACCGGGCCGAGTGAGCGCGGGGACCGGCGCTCAGCCGGTGGGCGCGTGGCAGACGGCCTCGACGTTGTGGCCGTCGGGGTCGCGGACGAACGCACCGTAGTAGTCGGGGTGGTACTCGGGCCACACCCGTGGCTCGTGGAGCACCTCGGCCCCGGCCTCCACGGCGGCGCGGAAGAAGGCGTCGACCGCTGCCCGGTCGGGCGCCGCGAAGGCCAGGTGGCTCTCGCGGAAGCCGCCCGCGTCGTCGGCGAGGGGGCCGAGCCAGAAGGTCGGCCGGTCGACGCCGTAGCCGATGACGGGCCCGAACTCCAGGATCCGGCGGCCGCCCAGCGGAGCGGACACGATGTCGTAGAAGCGGGCGGACGCGGCGGTGTCGGCGCACTGGATGGCGACGTGGTCGATCATGGCGCCATCGTGGCATCGGGTACCGACAGAACCCACCGGACAGAACGCGCCGGAGCGCGCCGGTGGGAGGGCGTCAGCCCGGCCCGTGCTCGCGGCGGCGCCGGTCGGCCGACCGCTGGTCGTCACGGACCGCCGCGGCATAGCCGACGGGGTAGCCGGCCTTCACCGCGCGGTGCTCGTTGGTCTCGTAGATGTAGACGCTCGACCAGAACAGGCCCATCAGCGCACCCATGCCGACCGCACCCGCCCGGACCCACAACGGACCGGGGATGAAGATCAGCAGCAGCACGGCGAAGGGCACGATCTGCACCACCGTGCGGGCCGCGTGCCGCAGCATCCAGGTCCGCGTGGTGACGTCGAAGAGCACCCAGCCGCGGTGGCGGCGCGGCAGCCCGGCCCCGAAGGCGTAGAGCAGCCAGTGCCACGGGTCGGGCCGGCGGATCGGCTCGGCACCCTGGTCGAGCCACCCGGTTCCCGTCCCGTCGGACATCGGGACCTCCTGCGACGGCATCTGTATCGGGTACCCCCCGATCCGCCGCTGACACCAGGCGGCGGGCGGGAGTGCCTCAGATCTCGTGGGCGGCGTCGTAGCCGAGGTCGCCGTCCGGGTCCACCTCGCGGCGCGGCATCGGTGCCGCGCCGCCGGGGCGGCGGCCCGGGCGGCTCGTCGGCAGTGCGAGGACGGCCTTCATCTCGTGGGCAAGGTCGTAGGCGTAGTCGCCCGAGTACTCCGAATCCCCCGACACCATCGACTCCTTCACGCTCACAACCCGGACAGGCTCTGACGCTCCGTAACCGTGGCCATTCGGACGGTGCACGAAAATCATCGCTCGACCGGGGCCCATGAGCAATACGCGTCCACCTCATGGACGCGCTCTGTACTCGAAGAGGTGATCATCACTCGGACGTGTCGCGACGATCGGCCGAAGCCGCTAGGAACGCGGGCGATCCAGCTCGACGACGACCTCGCTCCAGGGCGCGGAGCGGGCGTAGAGCCAGCCCTGGGCCAGGTCGCAGCGCGCGGCACGCAGCTGCGCGGCCTGCGCCGTCGTCTCGACACCCTCACCGGTGACGGTGAGCCCCAACGAGTGTGCGAGCGCGATCAGGCTGGTGACGATCCGGCCGGCGCCGGCGGCGGGCCCGCGCAGCCCCTCGACGAGGACGCCGGCGAGCTTGAGCGAGTGCAGCGGTAGCCGCGGCAGATAGCCCAGGTTGGAGTAGCCGGTGCCGAAGTCGTCGACGGCGATGCGGATGCCCAGCCCGGCCAACGCGGAGATGGCGTCGACAGGGCGCCCGGCGGGGCCGAGCAGCGCGCTCTCGGTGAGCTCCAGCTGCAGCAGCCGGGCGGGCAGACCCGTCTCGGCGAGCACGTCGGCGACGTCGGACACCAGGGCGGGGTCGTGGGCCTGGCGGACGGCGAGGTTGACGCTGACGAACAGGTCGGCGCCCGGGTGGGCGGCGTTCCACCCCGCCGCGCGGGTGCAGGCCTCGCGCAGGACGTGGCGGCCGAGGGGGACGATCGCGCCGGTCTCCTCGGCGACCTCGATGAAGCGGTCGGGACCCAGCCGCCCCAGCGTCGGGTGGTTCCACCGCACGAGGGCCTCGATCCCGACGACGCCGCTGTCGGAGAGCCGCACGATCGGCTGGTACTCGACCTCGAACTCCTCGCGCTCGATCCCCGCGGCCAGCGTCGCGGACAACGTGTAACGCGTCAGGTCGGCCGCGGCGCGTTCGGGGTCGTAGCGGGCCCACCGGTTGCGCCCGTCCGCCTTGGCCCAGTACAGGGTCACGTCGGCGGCCTTGAGGACGTCGGCGGGTGTGGTGTCGGCGACCCGGGCCTCGACGACGCCGATGCTCGCGCTCACGACGAGGCGGTGCCCGTCGACGTCGAACGGTGGGGCGAGCGCGGCGAGGACGCTGTCGGCGAGGTCGGCGATCTCCCCCTCGGGCGGGTCCTCCACGAGGATGACGAACTCGTCGCCACCCATGCGGCCCACCATGTGCCCCCGCCCGGAGACGCAGGAGTGCAGCCGGCACGACAGCGCGAGCAGGAGGTTGTCGCCGACGTCGTGGCCGAGCCGGTCGTTGACCACCTTGAAGTTGTCGACGTCGAGATAACAGACACCGATCCGGCAGTCGGGCAGGCCGAACAGCTCGGCGAGCCGGTCGTTGACCATGGTGCGGTTGGGCAGGCCGGTCAGCGGGTCGTGCATGGCCTGGTGGCGCAGCCGGTCCTGCAGCTCACGCCGCGTGCGGGCGTCCTCGGCCATGGCGACCGTGTAGAGCGGCGACCCGTCGGGGCCGCGGATGAGCGAGGCCGTCAGGTCGGTCGGCACCGACGACCCGTCGCGATGCCGGTAACGCTTCTCGACGCGCGCCGACTCGAGGTCGCCGGCGATGATGTCCTCGTAGAGCTCCCACATGCCCTGGGCGTCGTCGGGATAGACGAACTCGGACACGTTGAAGCGCAGGAACTCCTCGACCGTGTAGCCGAGCATCGACGCGAACGCCTCGTTCACGTCGACGATGCGGCCCGTCATGTCGGCGATGCCGATGCCGATACCGGAGTTCTCGAAGATGGCGCGGAACCGGGCCTCGCTCGACAGCAGTGCGTCCTGGGTCTGTTTGCGAGCCGTCACCTCGGCCTGCCGCACCGTCTCCTGCTCGCTGAGGATGCGCTCACGCATCCGCCCGACATACCCGGACACCACGGCGGACATGACCGCCCCGGCCGCCGTGACGTTGCCGCTGACGCCCAGCCCCGCCGCGATGCCCGGCAGATGCGCGCAGAGCACGGAGACGGTGGCGGGCAGGTCCTCACCGTCGAGCAGGTCGTTGTCGACGAGCGAGGCGCCGACGGCGCGGGCGGTGCGGGTGTCGACGGGGTCGGTCGCGGCGGCCGCCGCCAGCCGCAGAGCCGCCCAGCGCACGAACCTGCGGAGCTCGACACCGCTCATCGGGCGGTACACCGCGCGCGCGAGGTCCGCCGTCCACGCCGACACCAGATCATCGACGTCCGGTGCCGGGGACGGCGGCCACGGCGTGGCCCGGTCCCCGCCGATCACCGGGGGAGCATACGGCGACACGGCGAATGGACCCGGCCGTGTCATTCCGTCGGGTGACAAGTTCGGCCTACGCTCGTCGCACAGCGTGCCGGTCCGCACGCGGTACGTGGAGAGTGGGGGAACATGAGCCGGCCCTCGTGGGCACCACAGGACATCGACCTCGACCGGCCGAGCGGGGCCAGGGTCTACGACTACTTCCTCGGTGGGGCGCACAACTTCGCGGTCGACCGCGAACTCGCCGGGATGATCGCCGCGATGACCCCGGACATCGGCGACACCATGCGCGCCAACCGGGCGTTCCTGCGCCGGGCCGTGCGTCGCCTCGTCGACGACGGGATCACGCAGTTCCTCGACATCGGGTCGGGCATCCCGACGGTCGGCAACGTGCACGAGGTGGCGCAGCAGGCCGACCCGTCGTGCCGCGTCGTCTACGTCGACGTCGACCCGATCGCGGTGTCACACAGCCGGGCGATCCTCGACGGGACCCCCGGGACGGTCGTCGTACAGGCCGACGCGCGCGACGTCGAGTCCATCGTCGCCGATCCCGGGGTGCGGGAGCTGCTCGACTTCGACCGTCCGATCGCCGTGCTCGTCCTCGGGGTCCTGCACTTCGTCCCCGACGCCGACGACCCGGCCGGCATCGTCGCCCGGCTGCGCGAGGCCGTACCCGCCGGCAGCCGGCTCGCGATGGTCAACGTGACCCACGAGGACCAGCCGCCGGAGGTCATCGAGGCGCAGAAGCTGTCGTCGCGCACCGGCACGCCGATCTTCCTGCGCTCGCGCGCCGAGCTGCTGGCGCAGTTCGACGGCTGGGACCTCGTCGAACCGGGCCTGGTGCACCTGCCCCTGTGGCACCCCGACACCCCGTTGGCCGACGGCGAACGCCCCGAACGGTTCGGGGCGCTCGCCGGGGTGGCGGTCAAGCGCTAACGGAACCCCACGACGGCGTGCGGGACGTACGGCTGCTCGAGCCGCTCGACCTCGGCGTCGTCGAGGGTGACGTCCACGGCCGCGATCGCGTCCTGCAGGTGCTGCAGCTTCGTGGCGCCCACGATCGGTGCCGTGACCGCGGACTTGCCCAGCATCCAGGCCAGACCGACCTGCGCCATCGGGATGCCGCGGGCCTGCGCGACCTCCTCGACGCGGGCGACGATCTCGGCGTCGGAGTCCTTGTAGAGGGTCCTGCCGAAGTCGTCGGTGCGGCTGCGCGCGCTCTCGCTGTCCCACGGCCGGGTCAGCCGGCCGCGCGCCAGCGGGCTCCACGGGATGACGCCGATGCCCTCCGCCTGGCACAGCGGCAGCATCTCGCGCTCCTCCTCCCGGTAGAGGAGGTTGTAGTGGTTCTGCATCGTCGAGAAGCGGGTCCAGCCGTTGGCGTCCGACAGGTAGAGGGCCCGGGCGAACTGCCACGCCCACATCGACGACGCCCCGATGTAGCGGGCCTTGCCCGCGCGCACGACGTCGTGCAGCGCCTCGAGCGTCTCCTCCAGCGGGACGTCGGGGTCGTAGCGGTGGATCTGGTAGAGGTCGACGTAGTCGGTGCCGAGGCGGCGCAGGCTGTGGTCGATCTCGGTCATGATCGCCTTGCGCGACAGGCCACCGCCGTTGGGCCCGGGCCGCATCCGGCCGTGCACCTTCGTGGCCAGCACGATCTCGTCGCGGTCGGCCATGTCGGCGAGCGCCCGGCCGACGATCTCCTCGCTCGTGCCGTCGCTGTACACGTTGGCGGTGTCGAAGAAGTTCACGCCCGCGTCGAGGGCCGCCTTGATCAGGGGGCGGGAGGCGTCCTCGTCGAGGCTCCACTCGTGGTTGCCGCGCCCGGGGACGCCGAAGCTCATGCAGCCCACGCAGACCGGCGAGACGTCGAGCCCCGTCGATCCCAGTTTCACGTACCGCATCGGGTTCCTTCCCGTTCGGGAGTGATCGCCACCGACCCTGCACCCACAGGACCCGGCAGGCCATCCGGTCCGTGCCGGATGTCCTGTGACCTCGCGCGCGGCCCCGCCGAGATGCACCTCAGCGCTGTCACCGAAGCCCCCGGCCGCGCCCATGTGCATCTCGGCGGGGCCGGCGTCCGGCCCGTCCCGGCGCCCGTGACCGTCCGGCCCCGGACGGCTGACCCGTCCTCAGGAGACGGTCTTGAGGATCCGCTCGCTGCGGCCCTCCGGCGGGGTGTCGATCAGCCGCCGGGCGCGGGCCTGCAGCTCCGCGACCGACTCGAGGTCGTCGGAGATGTCGGAGAGGTCGGCCGAGGCGTTGCGGGCGGTGTCGGCGGCCTCGCGGGCCGCGTCGAGCCGGTCGGTGAACTCCGAGGCCCGGGTGTTGACCACCGTCGTCGCCGCCTTGCGCAGATCGCCCTGCAGCAGCCGCGTCGCGTCGCGGATCTGCTTGCTCATCGCCATCTGGTACTCGTCGATCATCCCGCGCATCGTGGACTTCGCATCGCCACGGCGGCGGTCGAGCTGGCGCTTGCGCTCACCGGAGAGGGCCGCGCCGCCGAGACCCGCGGCGCCGACGACCGCGCAGACCGCGATGACCCAGCCGGGCATGTTCAGGCCGAGGAAGCGCGACAGCACGATCGCCATCATGACGCCGCCGTAGGTGGGCATCAGGATGCCCAGCAACTTCGTCCCGGCGGGTGTGGCACCGCCGGCGGCCGGGCGGGCCTGCAGCTCGCCGACCAGCCGGTCGGGCGCGGCGACCGGGATCGACTCGATCCGCGGCGGCGGGGCGTCGAGCTGCTCCCCGAGCTGGGTCGCGACGCGGCGGCTGCGCTCCAGCAGCAGCGAGTACACGTCGTCGGCCTCGATGGCGAGCCGGTGCCGCAGCCACTTGTCGAAGGCGTCGCCGTTCTTCTTCGGGTCGTTCGCGTCGATCGACTCCTCGGCCTCGGCGATGACCTGCCGGGCGCGCGTGCGCAGCGCGAACTCCGCGTCCGAGCTCATCGCCGAGAACCCCTCGCCGAGCAGCTGCGGCCACTCCCGCGAACGGGTCTGGAAGTCCTCGAAGTGACTGCGGGCGCGGTCGAGCTCCGCACGCAGCCGCGCCGCGCGGCCCGGGTCGGCCAACGTCGTGCGCCGGGTACGCAGGTCGATCTTCAACGACTCGAGCGCGCGGATGCACTCCGACGCGGCGTCACGGACCGTCGCCGGACCCGGGTGACGGGCCAGCGCCGTACGGACGGTCGTCAGCTTGCGGATCAGGTCGTCGCGGTCGTTCGCCTCCGACCCCTGGATGCAGAGCTCGATGATCGCCCTGGCCTCCACGGCGGCCGCGTCGTCACGAGGCTTCTGGGGAGTGGCGTTCATCCGTGCTCGTCCTCTCGCGCCGGGGTGGGCCCCGTGGCCGTCGTGGTGCGACTGCGACTGCGTCTCGCCGAACCGCTGCGATCTGTTACTGCGACATCGTGCGCGGTCGCGCCCACCCGGGACGATCGAGAGTTCCCTACACCCTCGGGGCGTTTCCCGACGCCGAGGGTAGGGCACGCCCCACATCGCTGAACAGACGACGCGACCACCCGCGGACAGCGCGGTCCCGCGCACCCCGGACACCACGGGAGGAACAGTCACGAACAGCGGATACGCGAGCCGACGCCGCTTCCGTACGGTGTGGGGTCACGCCTGCCCGACACCCCGCCCGGGGCCGTCGGCCCGGCACCGGGAGGACCACTGTGACCACCACGTCCGGCCCGCTCGTCGTCGAGTTCCACGTCGCCGCACCACCCCCGCACGCCTTCGGCGTGTGGACCACCGCCATCGCCACATGGTGGCCGCAGTCGCACACCATCAGCGGCGACCCGTCGTCGATCACGATCGAACCCGTCGTCGGAGGCCGCGTCGTCGAGACCACCCGGGACGCCACCACCTACGACTGGGGCGAGGTCGCCGCATGGGAACCACCCACGCGGCTCGGCCTGCGCCTGCGGCTGTTCATCGACCGCGACGAGACCTCCGAGGTCGTCATCCACTTCCGTGCCGACGGCGCCGGCACCCGGATCCGGCTCGAACAGACCGGCCTCGAACGCCTCGGCCCCGCAGGCTCACCGCGGCGGGCCCGCGTCGGCGCGGCATGGGCGTCGATCACGACGCACTTCGTCGCCGCCTGCGAGGCCGGCTGGGCGGCCCAGACCTGAACCGGGCCGGTCAGCCGTCGAGCGACCCCGACAGGAACGCCAGCACCACCGCGCTGACCAGCTCCGGAGCCTCCAACGGCAGATTGTGCGTGCCGGGCAGCACCGCGAACCGGCCGGCCGGCAGGGTGTCGGCGACACGCCGCCCGTGCACGGTGGTCACCTCGTCACGGTCGCCCTGCAGCACCAGCGTGGGCGCCGCCACCTCGGCGAACCGGCGCAGCTCGATGTCGGGCTCGCGGGCGAACAGGTCGAGCAGCTTGCCGACGACGACCCGGAAGTGCTCCGGCCCGTCCGGCGACGGGTGGGAGCTGCGCAGCCAGTCCGGCGGACTGTCGCGCATCGCCTCCAGCGCCGCCAGGAACTCCGGCCGGGCCACGCCCTCGGGCCCGTAGTACTGCCCGATCAGCACCTGCCGCGCCACCAGCTCCGGCGCCCGCATCGACACCAGCGCCGCCACCACCGCGCCGTCGCTCCACCCCACCAGGTGCGCGGGCCCGCCCACCGCACGGCGGAGGAACCCGACCGTGTCGTCGGCCATCGCGTCGTAGGTGATCGGCCCCTCGACGTCCGGCGTCCCGCCGTGGCCCCGCCGGTCCGGGGTGAGCACCGTGTACCCGCCCGCGGCGAGCAGACCGGGCCACGGACCCCACGAGTCGGACGCGACGATCCCCCCGTGCAGCAGCACCAGCGCAGGCCCGTCGCCGACCGCCTCGAAATAGGTCGGGAGGCCCTCGACGTCGAGGATCGGCACGGGCCGACGGTAGCGCCGACACCGGTCCGCTGCGCGGCGGACAGCCGCACCGGCTGGCAGACTCGCCCTCGATGTGGAGGGGGAGCGTGGCCGAGGAACGCACCAGCAAGCTGGCCGCCATCGGCGAACGGCTGATCGAGCAGGTGATCGGCGTCGGCGTCGCAGGGTCGGGGAAGTTCCGCAACGCCGTCGACACCGCCGAGGAGCACCTGCGCACCGCCGGCGGCGACCGCGAGGACGCGATCCGCCGGCTCGTCGCCACCCACGTCCGGCTCGCCACCGCATCCGGCTTCGTCACCGGGCTCGGCGGCATCGCGACGCTGCCCGTCACCGTCCCCGCCTCCATCGGCGGGCTGTACCTGATCGCGACGCGGATGGTCGCCGGTATCGCGCACCTGCGCGGCTACGACCCCGAGGACGACGAGGTCCGCAGCGCCGTCGCGATCGCCCTGCTCGGCGCCGCCGGGGCCACGACGCTGAAGAAGTCCGGCATCGAGCTGGGCCGCCGCTCCACCGTCGCCGCGCTGGAGAAGGTCCCCGCCCGGGTGCTGCTGGAGATCAACAAGCGCGTCGGCATCAGGCTGGCGACCAAGGCGGGGGAGAAGGGCGTCGTCAACATGAGCAAGCTCGTCCCGTTCGTGGGCGGGCCGATCGGCGCCACCGTGGACGGGGTCAGCTGCAAGACCATCGCCGCCTACGCACTGCGCACCTTCCCGCCCGTCACCCCCGGCGGCCCGATGGTCGTCGAGGGGGAGGTCGTCGCCGAGGTCCGCGACTGAGAGCTACGAAGACACTGCCAGGACCGGCGAGTCGCCCACCGGGTCTTCCGACTGCTCGGTTCCGTCCTCGGACGGGACGGGCACGTCCGTCCACGACCTACGCACCAGGTCCTCCAGGTCGACCGCCTGCACCTCAGGGCGGAGCGCCTCGAGCAGGACATGCGCTGCCAGCCGCGGTGGGATTGCGTTGCCGATCTGCTGGGAGATGTCCTTGCCGGACCACGGGTAGTCGCGGGGGAAGGTCTGGAGGCGCCCGGCCTCGGCATGGCTGAACCGATCCGTGTCGAGCGCCCCCGGCCCGGTGAGGCGGTTGCGACTGACCTTGCCCGTCACGGTGGCGGCGGGTTCGTCGGATCGTCGTCGACCTCGCGCCTTCGGGTCCCCACCGGAGCCGTAGTTGGAGATGACAGTGAACGCGCCCTTGCGGCCCAACGCCCGCCCCATGGTTTCCCACGGGCGCAGGCCGCGGCCCTCCACCGGACGGGGCGCTCCTCGACGGAAGCGGTGGTGGGTCGGCGGCGGGCAGTGCGGCCGGCCGTCGAGACGGGCGATCAGGATGGCGCGGCGGCGGGTCTGAGGGACTCCGTACTCCTCGGTGTGGAGGATGCCGTGCCAGCCCTTGTAGCCGATCGCCTCCAACGCCTCGCGGACGGCGCCCCACACCGGGAGTACCGAAGGCACCTGCTCGAGGACGATCGCCCTGTACGGGCGCCCGAGACCATGGGCTTCCAGCGCCCACCTGAGCGGCTCGAGGACCAGTCCGGTCCGTTCGTCGTCGAGGTTCCCGACGATGCTCGTGACATCCTCGCGGGCAGCCATCTTCTTGACGAGGCCGGTGACGAGCTCCAGGGCTCGCCTACCGGCCCCGTTTCCCGCCATGGTGAACGTCTGGCATGGCGGCCCGCCGGCCAGGACCGTCGCATCGGGGAAGTCGGCCGGGCCGAACCGACGGACATCGCCCTGCGTCGTACCGAGGCCCGCCGCCGCGCGTGTCGCGCAGGCGTTGGAGTCCCACTCGATCCCGTGCGCCGGGACGCCGAGCCAGTGAGCCGCGACGTCGAGACCGCCGGGCCCCGCGAACAGGTCGACCATCGCGGCACGAGGCGGAGCTGACCCGTCGTCCCGGCGGGTTTCCTCGGTGGTCGACAACAGGCCTCCCATGATCGTCTCGGTGTCATCGAACACCTGTTCGATCATTCTGTCCAGTTCCTCCGCCGGACAACCGCTCGAGCGGTTGTCAGGTCGGCGCCGTCGAGTGTGCGAGCGCGCGGACGTGGTCGTCGAGCTGCTCGTCGGTGAGGACCGAGAAGTCGATGAACGCGAGCCGCCGCCGGAGCCGCGGCGTCAAGTCTCTCAATACCGATCGGCGGCTCCGCGAACCGGTGTCGGACAGTACGACGCGGGCGACCGCACGGGCGAGGCGGGGGTTGCCTGCGAGTGATCGCCGCTCGGTGATCTGGTTGAGGTCGCTCTCGCTGAGAGCGCGGAGCAGCGAGAAGTCCGTGCGTCCGTCGACTGTGGAGGCCGAGAAGGTGAGCGCCTGCCACCACAGCCTGGAGAACATGTGCCGAGTGAGGTCGCTCGCGATCCAGCGCTCGACATTGCCGCGGCCGAAGCGCCATTGGACGAGGTCCGGGGCCGCGACGAGCGCGAGAAAGTTCCACACGCCGCGGTGCGCGGCTTCGACCGTCGTGGTGTCCATGCGGCGGAACAGCACTTCGGCGCAGGCGCGGTCGAATCCGATGCGTTCCCCGTCGTCGGCAGGCACGGGGTAGCCGAACTCCGCGGCCGTCGTCCTGAGCTCGGTGACGAGCGCGCCGACCTCGGCGGCGGTGACGCGGGCGCCACCGGTCGCGGCGTACGTCGTCTGCGCGTGCTCGTTGCGCGCGCCGGAAGCGAGGCCTTCCACGGACGAGCCGCCGAGGCCGTTGAACAGAGCCCGGGCCAGCGCGGGGTTCAGGCGGGGCCACAGCTGGGTCACGACAACGACCTCCCGAAGCCGATGCGCCGCGCGCCGTCGACGATCGCGGATCGCAGCGCCATGGAGTCGACATCGGGAGAGGTCCATGACTCCGGGTCGGGGAGCACCCTGCTCGCCAATGTCCGCCCCGCCGCGCCCACCGACTCGGGCTCGGCGTCCTCGAGCTCCTTCCATCTGCCGAGAGCCCATCTCACGAACTCCTCGACGACCCCCTCCTCCATGGAGTCGATCAACGCTTTCTGGACGTCGGTATGGCGTCGGCTCCGGGTGACGGCCGCGACGAGCGCCGTGTCCGCCGAGTTGATGAGGAGGATCATCGACCCCATCGAGGGCACGTCGGGTGACGTGGGGAGATCGAGGTACCAGCTCGTCCCCGGGTCACGGCCGAGCAGCTGGAAGTCGATGACCTCGGTCGGGAACGCCGCGCCCTGGCCGGTCAGCCGGACCGTGACCTCGTCGGACCACAGGATGCTGCCCGCCCACCGCGCTTCGCCGGGACCGGCGAACATGCGGTCGCGGCGCATGACGAGGCGCCGGGTGAGCACGATCGTCGCTCCTGCGCGGTCGGGAGGGACATCGAACTCGATGTCGACGCGGTCGTCGGCGGCGTCGACGACGATCGGCTCGCCGAGCAGTCCCGTGTCCGTCGCACGCCAGCCGAACGACCAGGCCAATGGCGTGTGGTCGGTCAGCTTGGTGGCTACTCGTACCGCGTCCACGTCGACGTCGATGGAGCTGCGGAGCCGGAGCTTGGTCCGGTAGTCCCAGTTCTCGACGTAGGGGCCGAGCTCCTCCCACTCGTCGTCGACCAACTGGGCCCATGGGGACGGCCGGATCGCGGACGCCGGCGGGACGAAGAACGGCCTGACGTCCTTCACACCGTCACCCCGGCCTCACGGACGACGAGGTTGAGACGGACGACAGCGTCGGCGGGTGGCCGGACCCGTACCTCCCACACCCGGTGCATGGACCGGTCGACGAGGATGTCCGCGCCGGGAAACACGATGTCGCCCTCCGTCGAGCGCCAGCCGAGGACGGAGCTGGACCCCGGTTCCGGATCGAGGGGCTCGACCCCGCCGTCGAGCACGATCACGGGCTCTGCAGCGACGACGTGCGCCGACGGCCAGGCCGGGAACTGTACGACCCCGAGGATGACGGGGACGCCGTCCTCGTCGACGAGCCGAGGGGCCTGGACGAAGCGGGGGCCGGCGCTGGATCGGCGCCCGCCCGCCGACGCACCGCGCCGGACGGAACCCTCCGCGAGGTCTCCGTCGGCGGTCATGAGCCCCGACAGGCGGCCTGCCAACGATGCGAGCGCGGCGTCGCCCGAGGGCGTCGGACCGGTGGTGGGGGCAGCCTGCTCGCGCAGGCGGTCCTTGATGAAACTGTTCGCCAGTTGGACCACGCCGCGTGACGTCCCCCGGAGACCGGTGACGACCCAGTCGTCGTGGGTGGGGGGCTCTGCCTCGGCGAAGTACTTGTCGGCGTCAGGGCTCGACCGGAACACCGCTCCGTACTGCAGAGCCTCGTCGGTCGGCGCGTCACCGGGGGAGTAGTCGACGACGAGGTCGGCATGCCTCATCCGCGCGCAGTGGTGGGCTCTCGGACCGATGGGCGACGCCGCCGCGACCAGCGAGTCGGGACGCATCGGAGCCATGCCCTTCGCCACGGCGAACCTGCCGATCTCCCGGGGCTCGGACTTCCGTGGCGGGACCTGGAACTTCCCGTCCTCCGACAGCGCCCGGTACGCCTTGACGAAAGGGGCGAGCTCGACGAGCTTCTCGGGGTCGGGGACCTCGGTCGAGAACCCGTCACGGCGCATCGAGCACACAAGCCTGCTGGGGCGGCCGCTGATCATGCGCGGCCAGAGGTTCCACAGCATCGTCGACACGATGAACTCCGACGCCTCCTCCGGGGTGCGGACCGCGTCGCCGTCCTGGCCCTGACGTCGCCCGAGGTCGATGTCGACGACGGTGACGGTCGTGCCGGTGTCGTCGCCGGTGAAGCGGGGGAGCCCCAGCCTGGCCGCCATCGTCTCGGCCTCGTCGTCGAGGAGGGGACGGCTGTGTCCGTCTTCCTGCACCCCGAGCCAGTGACGCCCGGTCCAACGCCTACCGCCGTGCGTGTAGCCGTCGCCGAGAGCGGCTCCGATGAGGCGTCGCTGCCGGCGGCCGCGGAACATGCAGACACTGTCGGCGACGATGACGTGGCAGCGACTGACGTTGTAGAGGATGCCCTTCCCGAAGCCGTACGAGCCTCCACCGAGGTCGACGGCCTTGCGCTCACCGACGTTGCGGATGAAGTTGACGAAGTCGGGCCGTTCACCGTCTCGGGGGGACTCGTCGGCACGGAGCGGACCACCCAATCCGGTCGTGCCGCGGTCGGCCAGCGTCAGGATCAAGGGGTCTCGATCCATCGCCTCGGCGAGGCCGAGTGCGGACCCTGCGGGCTCGGGGAGCAGGAAGTCGCGCCACGCGGCGAGCCGATTGCCGGACAACCGATGGAGCCGGAGGGCGAACTCCACGTCGGCACCGCCCGGCAGCGCCGCGTCGCAGGTGTTCTGTGCGGTCTCACGGACGAGGACCGTCAACGGGTCGAGCTGAGGCTTCCCCAGCTGTCGACGGATCCCCTCGGACGCCGTCGACCCCTCGGCCGCCACCGGCTGGGACCACCAACCCGCCTCGTTCACCCGACACTCCTCGCCCAGTCCCGCAGCGCCGACTCTCCGCGTGCGGCCAGCCCGTCGATCGCGTCGAGGTCGACGCGGTAGTTCACCCTGTCGACGCCGGCCGGCGGCCCACCCGGACCGAAGGAGTCGGCGACGATGCGCGGCATCGCCTCGTTGACTTCGGCGTGGAGTATCTCGGTGGCGGAGAACCGCTCCTGGTAGTGGTCGGCGTCGGACTCGACGTATCCCGCGGCCGCGAGCAGACGGATGGCCTGTCCTCGTTGGGTCGCGCGTTCGAGCAGCCGGTCGACGACGTCGGGCAGGCGGGCACCGTCGTCGGTCTCGGCGATCTCGGCGAGCACGAGCGCCAGCGGCACTCCGGGCGGGTCGAGCTGCGCGACACCGTGGATCTCGATCGAGGTCGTCGCGGCACCGATCGCCTTGACCTCCAGGGCGCACGTGGGCATCACGATGTCGTGCGGCTCCCGTCGCGGGCCCCGCCACCAGGAGAGATCGAGTTCGGCGTCCCGGGTCACCAGGTCGAGCACGGTCAGCTCCGCGAACAGAGACATTTGAGCGACGAGCGTCAGCCGCCGTGCGCGATGCGTCGCAAACAGGGCGCGCCATCGCTCGACGATCTCGAGCGCGATCGTGGCCTGTTCACCCGGCACGGGCTCGATCGCCCCGAGGACGTCGACGAGCACCTCGTCGAAGAGATCGAAGAGGTCGGGCCGGCCGCAGCAGACGTCCAGGTAGCGGAGCGGTCTCCCGGAGAACGTGTAGGTCCTGATCGTGGTCGTCACCGCTCCCTCGACCGCGTCGACCGTGACCTGCTCGTCACCGATGGGGACGAGCAGGTGTCGGGCTCCGGCTCCGTCCACGCCCGCCCGTGACGGGACTGTCCCTTCTGCGGGAAGCGGGACCGTGACGATCTCGGACCGGCGTCCAGCATGCAGCACCGGCCACGAGTGCTGCAGCTCACGGAGCCACTTCGCACTGTCCGTCACGGCTCGTCCTGGCCCTGGAGGCTCTCGAGCTCGGCCGGCTCGTGCTCGACCTCCGCGTCGGACAGGTCGACGCTGATGTAGGTGCTGTCGACAGAGGACTTCGCTTCCGCGTTGCCCGGGAACACGAGCGCCATGCCGATGACGTCGTCGGCCGCGCCGAGCGGTGACCGGGACTTCTCGTTCGCCTTGTCGGGCCGGGACGCCGGGTCGATGGGGTAGAGCAACAGCAGTGCCTGGTCCCTTGCGACAGGGTCGAAGTTGCGGAGGTCCATCAGCTCGGACTCGTTCTTGGCCCGTGCGTCCTTGGGGGAGATGTCCAGGTCCACCACGCGGTGGTCCTTCGACATGAGGGTCTTGATGTCGGCCCGTTCGGGACCGGTCTCCCGCAGCTTCGCACGGGTGATCCGGTTGAAGTCGAGGCCACCGAGGTTGACGGTTCCGTGGTCGCGGCGAGGCGCTGCCATCACCGCGACGCTCCATCTCTCCAGCGATCCCTGCGACTTCTGCTTCGCGATGTACTTCAGCACGAGGTCGCGGTCGAGGTCGGGCGAATCGGCGTGGCTCCGGTAGTGGCCCAGGAAGCGCTCGACCAGGTCTCCTTCGACCTGTCGGTAGAGCATCGCCCCCGTAGACAGCTCCTCGCCACGTCCGCCCGCCGCTCTGATGCCGCGGACGAGCGAGTCGGCCGCATCGACGTTGTCCTGCAACCAGGCCGCGTCGTTCTCGACGAAGTAGCGGGTCTGGACACGGCGGCCGCCGTACGACGCGTACGCGGGCTTGTACGCCCCCATCTTGGCTGTCACCCGCAGCACCGGGTGCGTTCGGATACGGACGCCGAACTCGGTCGGCGTGAGGCCCTGCTGCTCGTAGCGGTCGATGTCGAGCCGGATCTCGTGCTCGACGGTCGCGAGGTGGCGGAACCACTCCTGCAGCTGATCCGTCATCCAGATCCGGGGGAGGTCCTCGTAGCCGGGCCGGAAGCCGAACCAACGAGCCATCTGCAGCAGCGTGTCGTAGGCCTGGGCTGCGCGGACGAAGAAGCTGACGACCAGCCCCTCGAGGGTCAGGCCGCGGCTGAGGGTCGCGCCACCCACCGCGATCGCGACGCGACCCGGTTCCGAGTAGTCCAGCCGGTCCTCGCTGCGGCAGTTGTCGATGACGATCCGGGTGGCTCCCACGACGTCGGCCAGCTCGGCCAGGACCGCGTCGAACGACGTCGGGGTCACTCCGGGGAAGTCGGCCGTCTGCACGCGCCGGGTCTCCTCGTCCCAGAGATCGCGCAGCTCACGGAGAAGGAGCTCGTCGTCGGCGGCCAGGCGTCGCAGGGTCTCGTCGCGCAGCTCGACCAGAGGGTCCTTGAAGCCTTCGTGAACAGCGATCTTCACGGACGTGTGGACGAGCATCGTCGAGTGTCCGTGATCCCCTCGGGCCCGGCGAGCCGCGGTGGCGAGCCAGAACCACCTGGTCGCGGTCTCCATCGATCCGGTGACCTCGGGCTCGAAGTCGGCGGCGGCCTTCTTGCCGGCAGGCCTCAGCAGCTCGACCTCGTCGTCGTCGATCAGACGCACCATGTCGAAGCCGTCGAGGTCCGCGCCGTTCGCCTCGTCGCCCTCGACGGCGTCCCGTCCGAAGATTCGCTCGCTGCCGAAGTACCCCTCGGGCCTCGGCAGGTTGAGGATGAAGTTCTCGGGGTAGAGGTCGCCCGCCGCCGGGTCGATGAGGACGTTCGCGAAGGGGGTGGCCGTGTACCCGATGTAGGTGCACCGCGGCAGCTTGGCGAGGATCTTCCTGATGAGCGGGTTGATCGTCTTCGTCTCGACACTCGCCTGGTCGGCCTCGTCGTCGATCACCAGGACCGGGAGGTCCGCGAGGACCCGCTGCTTCGACGCGTCCTCCAACCAGGCGTCCAGACGCGTGAGGACCGTCTTGTTCTTCTTCGCCACGCAGAGCGCCACCTTGGTCTCCTGGTTGTGCAGGAGCGCTGTCGACTGCATCGACGGCGGGTGGAAGTCCTTCACCTGGTCGGTGAGCGTCAGCCACGAGGTCGGCGCGAGATCTTTCAGCTGCTGGTCGAGTCGCTCCTGTGTCTGACGACGCAGACCGTTGTGGATGCCGGACAGCACGATGACCAGCTTGTAGCCGACGTCGGCCGCTTTCGCGATGACAGACGTGAAGTTCGTCGTCTTCCCGCTCTGGACGTAGCCGACGACCAGGCCCTTCGAGCTCCACGTCGTCAGCTGAGGGCGCGGCGTGTACGCGACCACCTTGCTCGACGCTGCGTCGACGGGACGGATCCGGTCCGCGCTCCAGTCGAGACTCGTCTCGAAATGAGCCTTCAGCGCGGGCCAGAACGTGTCGCCGTCGTCGTTCGGCCCGGGGTACCAGGGATCCCGCGGCCCGGCGAGCACGGGCGGGTCGTCACGTTCGATCAGGCTGATGCGGTTCTCGTACTCGCGCACGTACTCGGCGAGTTCGTCGCCGAGGACCGGACCGAAACGCCGCGTCGCCTCCTCGAGGCCTTGCTTGCGTGCCCAATCGGCGAAGACAGGGAAGAAGTCGACTTGCGTCACGTGCGGTCACCTCACCGTAGCTCGAACGGTGCGGGACTTTACTTGCGGAGCCGAACAGCCGTTGATCGGGAGCCCTGATCGGGTGATGTGATCGCTGAGCGTCACGGCGTCGAGTGTGCGGACATCGTCCGGTGACTGTGGAGAGCCTCGACGACCCGGTCGGCAGCGGCCAGGGCGTCCTCGTGCTCCCAGATGCGGACGACGGCCCAGCCTTCCGCGGCGAGGCGCTCGTCGGTGTCCCGATCGCGGGCGACATTCGTCGCGAGCTTTGCCGCCCACCAGTCTCTGTTGGCCTTCGGGAAGGTTGCGTGCTGCGGGCAGCTGTGCCAGAAGCAACCGTCGACGAAGACGGCCACCCGGCGTCGGGTGAAGGCTAGATCGGCGCGGCGGCGTCGGAGGCCCTGGATGTCGAAGCGGTAGTCGACGCGGTACCGCAGGCCCTGACCGTGGAGCAGACGCCGTAGAGCCATCTCGGGCGCGGTTCCGCTGCGGACCTGCGCGGACATCCGGCGTCGGACGTCCGCACTGCTCGCGTCGGGCATCGGACCTCCTGGCATCTGCGTCTGTGCTCACCCCGGATCGTGCCGCACGGTGTCGAGGCCGTCCTCCGGCGGTGGGCCCTCCGCCTCCTGAAACCGGGCGAACTCGGGCAGACTGCGGGCGTGCGGTCGCCGACGATCACCCCGCCGCCCCGGCCACTCGCGGTCGCCGCGTCGTGGCTGATCGTCGCCGCGGTCGCGGTGGTGGCCGTGCTGTCGGTGCTGCCGCCCTCGCCACGCACCGACACACCCGCCGGCGAGCCGTCGGCGGCTGCGGCGTTCGCGCACGTGGAGCGGATCGGGGGGCGCCCCCATGTTGCCGGGTCCGCCGCCAACGACGAGGTGCGCGCCTACATCCTCGACACGCTCCGTGGGTTCGGTGTACAGACGCGGGTGCAGGACGCGGTCGGGGTGAACCCGGGCCGCGTGCAGCAGGCGGCGCGGGTGCGCAACGTCGTCGCGACGATCCCGGGGACGGCGCCGGTGCCCGAGCGGGGCCGGGTGTTCCTGGTGGCCCACTACGACTCGGTGCAGGTCGGCCCCGGCGCGAGTGACGACGGCGCGGGGGTGTCGACGCTGCTGGAGTCGGCGCGGGTGCTGCGGGCGACGCCGATGCGCAACGACGTGGTGCTGCTGTTCACCGACGCGGAGGAGGCGTGCCTGTGCGGGGCGCAGGCGTTCGTGGCCTCGGATCCCCTTGCTGCGCAGGGCGGGGTGGTGCTCAACGTGGAGGCGCGGGGCACCGGCGGTCCGGTGATCATGTTCGAGACGACGCGGGGCAACCAGAACCTGATCGACGTCTACTCGGCGGCCGTGTCGCATCCGGTGGCGACGAGTTTCGCCGTCGAGGTGTACCGGATCCTGCCGAACGACACGGACTTCAGCCCGTTCCGCGACGCCGGCCGGTTCACCGGGCTGAACTCGGCCTGGATCGACGGGGCGGCGGCCTACCACTCGCCGCAGGACACCCCGGGCCGGATGGACCGGGGGAGCCTGCAGGCGCACCTGGACCAGGCGGTGGCGCTGGCGCGGGCCTTCGGGGACCAGGACGTGGCGGCGTTGCCGGCGGCGCAGGATGCGACGTACTTCCCGGTGCTGGACATGCTGGTGCACTACCCGGAGTCGGAGGTGTGGCCGTTGGCGGTCGTCGCGGCGGCCGCGGTGGTGGCGCTGGCGGTGGTGGCGCGGTGGCGGCGGGCGGCGAGCGTGCCGCGGATGCTGGGCGGGCTGGTGCTCGCGGCGGTCCCGCTGGTGGGGGCGCCGTTGCTGGCCCAGGGCGGCTGGCTGCTGCTGGTCGCGATCCGCCCCGACTACGCGAGCGTGCGCGACGTGTGGGAGCCGACCTGGTACCGGTGGGCGTTGGTGGTGCTCGTCGCGGCCGTCGTGCTGATCTGGTTCGCGTTGCTGCGCAAGGCGATCGGCACGGTCGCGCTGGTGGTGGGCGGGCTGGCGTGGCTCGCGGCGCTGGGTGTCGTGCTGGCGTCGCTCGCGCCGGGCGGGTCGTACCTCGCGGCGTTGCCCGCGCTGGCGGGTGCGGTGTGCGCGTCGGTGGCGGTGGCGGTGGGGCGCACGGGGGCGGGTGTGGCGGCGGCGGTGGTGGCGGCGTCCGTCGGCGTGGTCGTCCTGGTGCCGACGGCGGTGCTGTTCTTCCCGGCGCTCGGGATGCCGGTGGCGGCGGTCCCGGCGTTCGTGCTGGTGCTGCTCACCCCGGTGCTGTTGCCGCTGCTCGACCCGCTGCTGGGTGAGCGGGCGTGGTGGCCGGGGCCGGTGGCGCTGGTGGCGGCGGTCGTGCTGGGTGCGGTGGGGCTCTCGGCCGACCGGTTCACGCCGCAGCATCCGGTCCCGTCGCAGCTGATGTACGCACTCGACGCCGACACCGGGCAGGCCCGCTGGGTCACCGAGCAGGATCGTCCCGGCGCGTGGACGGCCGGCTACGTCGACCGTCGGCAGCTGGTGCCGGAGCTGCTGGGCATGTCGGGGTTCTTCTGGGCGGGCCCGGCCCCGGTGGCGCCGCTGCCGTCGGCGCGGGTGGACGTGGTGTCCGACGTCGCCGTGGGGGCGGGCCGGGTGCTGACCGTGCGGGTCGTGCCGCAGCGGCCGGTGCGGTTGCTCGCCGTCCGGGCGGGCAGCGGCCCGCCCGTCACGGCGGCTGCCGTGGCGGGGGCGCCGGTCGACGTCCGTGACGGCCTGCTCGACCTGATCTTCCACGCGCCGCCGCCGGAGGGTGTGGAGCTGCGGGTGGAGGTGGCGGGGCCGGGTCCGCTGGACCTGTCGGTGCTCGACGGCAGTGACGGCCTGTCCGGGCTGCCCGGGTTCTCCACGCGCCCGCCGGACGTGGGGATCGCGGGTAGCCACACCAGTGAGCTGGTGGCGGTCACCCGGACGCACCGGGTCTGAGCGGGAACCCTCGGCACCGCGATGCACATGACTTGCAGGTGCAACTCCGATGTGTGTGGGTGACCCCGGGTCGGGGTGGGGCCGGTCGTGCCGTTTAGAGTCGGGCGCGAGGGTCGACGACGACACCGACGACGTCGACGACCCGGAGGGCCCGCCCATTCGGGGCCGGTACCCGTATCCGCCCGTGGCTGCGTGATCGCGCCGCCCGGCGGCACGTGTCTGGATCATTGTTCCAAGGAGAAGTCTGCCCGTGCTCACCGTCGGAGATCAGTTCCCCGAGTTCTCGCTCACCGCGTGTGTGTCGCTCGACCCCGACACCGCGTTCTCCACCATCACCCAGGCGTCCTACCCGGGCCGCTGGCTCGTCGTGTTCTCCTGGCCGAAGGACTTCACCTTCGTGTGCCCCACCGAGATCGCGGCGTTCGGCCGGCTCAACGCCGAGTTCGCCGACCGCGACGCGCAGGTGCTGGGCTTCTCGGTCGACAACGAGTTCGTCCACCACGCGTGGCGCCGGGACCACCCAGACCTGACCGACCTGCCGTACCCGATGCTGGCCGACACCGGCCGGACCCTGTCGTCGGCGCTCGGCGTCCTCACCTCCGAGGGCGTGGCCCAGCGCGCGACCTACCTGGTCGACCCGGACGGCGAGATCCAGTTCTCGATGGTCACGGCCGGCTCGGTGGGCCGCAACGTCGACGAGGTCCTGCGGGTCCTCGACGCACTGCAGACCGACGAGCTGTGCCCCTGCAACTGGAACAGGGGCGAGCGCACGCTCGACGCCGGCGCGCTGCCGGTCGGGGTCTGAGATGTCGCTCGACGCGCTGCGCGCCGCGCTGCCCGACCACGCGAAGGACATCCGGCTCAACCTGGGCTCGGTGATCGGCAACTCGCGGCTGCCCGCGCAGCGGCTGTGGGGTGCGGTCCTGGCGTGCGCGATCATGTCCCGCAACGAGGTCGTGCTGCGCGAGCTCGCCGAGGACGCCCGGGCGCACCTCGACGAGAAGGGCTTCACCGCGGCGCGGGCCGCGGCGTCGATCATGGCGATGACGACGGTGTACTACCGCGGCCGGCACATGCTCGGTGATGCCGAGTACACGACCGTGCCGGCGAAGCTGCGGATGCAGGCCATGGCCAACCACGGCGTCGACAAGGCGGACTTCGAGTTCTGGTCGCTCGCCGCGGCCGCCGTCGCCGGGTGCGAGGTGTGCGTGGAGTCGCACGGGCGGCTGCTGCGCGAGCAGGGCGCCGACCGTGAGGTCGTGCTGGATGCCGTGCGGATCGCCGCGGTCGTCAACGCGGCCGCGGTCACCGAGGCCGCCGACCGGGCCCTCGCGGACGCGCTCGCCGGCTGACCCGACGACCGTCGTGGGGGGCGATGGCCGCGACCGCGACCATCGCCCCCCACCGCGTCAGCGCCGGGTGAGCTCGACGACCGGGATCTCGCGGGTCGTCTGTGTCTCGTGGTCGGCGAAGAACGGGTAGGTCTGCTTCAGCGCGGCCCAGGTGCGGGCGCGGTCCTCGCCGGTGAGCGTGGCCGCGCGGGCGTCGTAGGTCTCGTCGCCGACCTCGACGGTGACGTCCGGGTCGGCCACGAGGTTGGCGTACCAGTCGGGGTCGTGCGGCGCCCCCATGTTCGAGGCGATGACCAGCAGCCGGTCGCCGTCGCGGTGGAACATCATCGGCGAGGTGTGGCTGCGCCCCGAGCGCCGGCCCGTCGTCGTCAGCAGCAGCAGCGCCTCGCGGTGCATCCCCTCGATCTCCGCGCCGGCGCGGAACTGCTCGATCACACGCCGGTTGATCGCCGCGATGTCCATCAGGTGTCGCCCTCCGCGGGGTCGTCGACCGTGGGCGCGGTGACCAGCAGCGAGTGCCCCTGGTGCGGCTCGAGGTCGATCGTGAAGCCCAGCAGGTCGTCGACGACGCCGACCTCGCGGTCGGTGAACATGTCGCTGACGACCGCGCCGGGGACGAGGTGCTCGGACCGCACGGTCGCCGACACGTGCTCGTTGGCGAAGTTCAGCACGCTCACGTGCAGCGCCCCCGGCTGCAGGGTGTCGGAACCGGCGAGCCGGTGCACCATCACCAGCATGCCGCGGTGGGAGACGTCGGGGACGTCGATCTGCTCGCTCGTCGCGATGGCGTAGCGGCTGCGCACGGCGAGAATGGCCTGCAGCTGGCGGGCGAAGCTGGTCTCGTCGGCGAGCTGCTCGGGCAGCGTGCCGTAGAGCGAACGGCCGCGCGGCATCCCCGCGGTACTGCGGGTGGCGGCCGGGTCGGCGCCCATGAGGTCGTGCGCGCCGCGGTTGATCCAGCGGGTGTCCCCGTGGTCGAGCAGCGTGGAGACCTGCGACGGCGCCAGCGTGAGGATGCCGCACAGGTCCCAGCCCGAGAGCGCGAACACGCCGGGCTGCAGCGCGTTGAACATCGCGAGCAGCAGGTGGGCGCGCGTGATCCGGGCCCGCACCGCGTCGTCGACGTCGTCGATCGCGGGCACCCCGAGGATCGCCGCGATCGCCGACGTCGTCGTGCAGGCGATGCCGTTCGTCGTGAAGATCAGGTTGTAGGGGTGGTCCGGGCCGGTGAGGGCGGCGACGAGGTCGGCGCGGACGGCCTCGGCGATGTCCTCGCCCCGGGTGGGTGCGCCGCGGAACGGGTAGAGGTCGTCGCGGTGCCCGGTCGACCAGTGCAGCAGCTCGTAGGTGAGCTCGTCGTGGTTCTGCATGGCGTGCACGAGCCCGGCCGGGTCGACCCCCAGCGCCAGCGAGGTGCGCAGCGTCAGCCGCAGGAACTCGCTGTCGCCGGTGGCCAGGGCGTGGTGGTAGGCGGGCCGGTTGACGAAGTCGTAGGACAGGTCGGCCCCGGCCTCCGACGTCTGCTTGATGTCGTCGATCGTGAGGTTGAGCTCCTGGAAGGTGAACCCGCCCAGCTTGCGGACCATGCTGCCGATCAGGTGGTTCGCCGCCTGCGACAGCGGGTGCCCCTCCGACCAGGCGGGTGAGCCCTCCGTCGACTTCTCGACGCCGAGGAACCCGTTGGCGTCCAGGCGCAGCGCGCCGGAGCCCAGGTCGGCCAGTGAGTGCAGCGCGTCGCCGATGACCAGGCGCATCCCCGCGAAGGAGGGGTCGAGCCAGTTGATCGAGGGCTGCCCGTCCTTGAAGTAGTGCAGGTAGACCCAGCGCCGCTCGATGCCGTCGACACCGACGACCGGCGCGGTGACGCTCCAGTTGGTCTCCTTGACGCCCTCGGCGAAGAAGATGACCCGCTGCAGCCGACCGATGATGTAGCCGGCCTTCTCCAGCTGCTCCTCGGTGGGGACGTCGAGGTTCGCCGAGTCGCGGCCCGGGGGCACGTCGGGCAGCAGGTTCCAGTCCTCGGGCTCGATCTCCACCATGTGGTAGATGCCGGGGTAGTCGCCGTACTTCATCTCGGCGAGCCGGAAGTCCGCGCCCTTGCCGGTGTGGCCGGGGACGATGTCGTCGATGATCGTGCCGCCGTGCCAGGTGGCCATGCCGCACATGGCCCGGAACTCGGCCTCGGTGCCGAAGGCGGGGTCGATCTCGGTGGCCATCCGGTCGAAGTGGCCGTCGACGCTGGGGGTGGTGTGCCAGCCGCGGATGCCGCCCGCGCGCTTCACCGGCCCCGTGTGGACGCCCTCGATCCCGATGTCGGAGAACGCCTTCCACAGGTTCTCGTCGGCCAGCGCGGCGAGGAACGACTCGTCGGGCCGGGTGATCAGCGACAGCGGGTAGGCGGTGAACCACACCGACGCCGTCTCGACGGCCTGCCGCGGCCCCGGGTTGGCGAAGGGGTTCTGCCACATGGTCCCCGAGCCGGAGAACTGGCGGGAGATCTCGTTGGCGTCGGCCAGCATCGACTGCGACAGCAGCCACGACACGTAGGCGGGGTTGGTGCCGGTCGGCTCGCCGTCCTGGGTGACGGAGCGGCGGGGGACCGGGGACTTGACGCGGGCCCGGTGGCGCAGGCTGCGCGGGCGGGCCGGATGGTAGTGCTCGGCGTAGGTGATCTCGCTGCGCTCGTGCTCGTGGGACTGCTCGTCTGACATCAGGGGAACTCCGAAGATCGCCGCGCCCGGCGGGCCGCCGCACCGGGCCCGCCGCAGGGGTGCAAGGTACCGGGGCGAGCGGAGATCCGTGGATCGGGCGGACCGCGTTTCGCCGTCGCCGAACGGTCGGGTGACGGCGCCGGGGCGACGGTCAGGCGGCGGCCTCGACCCCGGTCGGGGTGAGCTCCCGGTCACGGCCCGCGAGCCAGCCGCACAGGCCCTGCGGGATGTAGAGGGCGAGCAGGACGAGGATCGGCACGGTCCAGCCGTGGGTGAGGTCGTGCAGGACGCCGACGGCGAACGGCCCGGCCGCCGCGAGCATGTAGCCGACGCACTGCGACATGCCCGACAGCTGTGCCGCGTGGGCGGCGTCGGGGCTGCGCAGGCTCACGTAGGTCAGTGCCAGCGCCAGTGCGGCGCCGAAGCTGATCCCGGTGACGACCGACGCGACGATCTCGAAGCCCGGCACCAGGACCAGTGCGATCCCGGCTGCACCGACGAGCGTCACGATCAGCGACAGTCCGCGCTGGTCGCGGCTGCGGGTCGCGATGACGGGTGCGCTGAAGCTGCCGAGGAGGCCGACGACGCTCACGGCCGACACCAGCGCACCCGCTGCGGTCGGCGACCAGCCGCGGTCGACGAAGATCGCCGCGAACCAGGCCGACGCCGCGTAGAAGCCGAGCGACTGCAGGCCCATGTAGATCGTGACCTGCCACGCGAGCGCCTGCCGGGCCAGTCCGCGTACGCGGGTGCCGGGCACGGCCGGGCGGGCCACCCGGCGCAGCTGCGGCAGCCAGACCAGGACGCCCAGTACCGCCCAGAGCGTCCACGCCCCGAGCGCGAGGCGCCAGCCGAGCCCGGCCGCGTCGGCCAGCGGGACGGTCACGGCTGCACCGAGGGCGCCGCCGAAGGACAGCGCCGCGGAGTACACGGCGGTCATCAGCCCGGTGCGATGGGCGAAGTCGCGCTTGATGAGGGCGGGCAGCAGCACGTTGCCGGACGCGATCGCGGTGCCGATGACCACCGTGCCCGCGTAGAGGGCCCACACCGTGGGGACGATGCGGATCAGGCAGCCGGCCACGAGCAGGACCAGCACCGCCAGCAACGCCCGCTCGATACCGATCCGCCGCGCCATCCGCGGCGCGATCGGGGCGAGCATGCCGAAGCACAGCACCGGCAGCGCGGTGAGGATGCCGCCCGCGGTGGCCGACAGGGCCTGGTCGGTGCGGATCTCGGTGAGCAGCGGCCCGACGCCCACGACGGCCGGGCGCAGGTTGAGAGCGACGAGCACGATCGCCGCGGTCGTCCAGCCGGTGACGCCCATCCCGGGGCGGCGCGGCGCCCGGTCCGGGGCCGCACCGACGCCCGCGCCGGTCTCGGCGGCGGTCACGGTCTGCGCCCGACGACGGCGCGGGCGGCGTCGAGGTAGGTGTCGGCGGCGGCGACGGCGGCGCCCGGGTCGCCCGCGACGATGGCCGCGGCCAGTTCGTCGTGGCCCGGGAAGTCGGCGCGGTCGTCGTAGAGCCTGTCGATCTCGGCGACGGACCGTTCGACGGCCTCGGTCAGCCCGTCGTAGAGGTCGGCGAGCACCGGGTTGCCGGTGGCGGCGACGACCGCGCGGTGGAACGCGAGGTCGGCGGCGACGAACGCGTCGGGATCGCCGACGTCGCACGCGGCGCGGCGGTCGCGGGCGGCCCCGGCGACCCGCTCGGCGTCGGCGGCGGTGCGGTTGCGGGCGGCCGTGTCGGCGGCGATGCGTTCGAGGCCGGCGCGCACGTCGAGGACGTGGAGCAGGTCGGTCTGGCGGGCCCGGCGGTAGACGGCGGCGCCGAGGGCGCTGGTGGCGCGCACGTAGGTGCCGTCGCCGCGGCGGGGTTCGAGGAGCCCGGCGTGCTCGAGGGCGCGGACGGCCTCGCGCACGGTGTTGCGGCCGACGCCGAGGGCGGCGGTGAGCTCGGGCTCGGTGGGGATGCGGGTGTTCAGCGGCCAGGTCCCGTCGAGGATGCGCTGCTCGAGCTGGGCGATCACCGCGTCACACGCCCGACCGGTCCGGACCGTGGTCAGCCCCGCGTCCAGAGTCATGCCGATGAACCTAACATCCCATGTTTACCGGTCCGGGCCGTTCGTGACGCAGGTCCCCGCCCGTCACCGGTACGCGGCGGCCTGCAGCTCGTACAGCTCCGCGTACCGGCCGCCCGCGGCGACGAGCTGCTCGTGCGTGCCCCGCTCGCGGACCCGGCCGTCCTCCAGCACGACCACCAGATCGGCCATCCGCACCGTCGAGAACCGGTGCGAGACCAGCACCGTGACCGCGCCCGTCAGCTCCGCGCCGCGCCGGGCCGCGCTCGCGTACCGCTCGAACAGGGCGTGCTCGGTGGGGGCGTCGAGGTTCGCCGTCGGCTCGTCCAGGACGACGAGCAGCGGGTCGTCACGCATCATCGCCCGCCCGAGCGCGAGCTTCTGCCACTGCCCGCCCGAGAGCCCGTGCCCGCCCGTCCAGCTGGTTCCGACGACGGTGTCCAGCCCGTCCGGCAGCGTGTCCGCGACGGTGGTCGCGCCCGCCCGGTCGAGCGCGCCCGTGACCGCGGCGGTGTCGTCGAGCCGCGGCAGGTCACCGACGCCGACCGTCTCCCGGACGGGCAGGTGCAGCCGCGCGAAGTCCTGGAACGCCGCGGTCGACCGGGCCCGCCACGCGGCGGGGTCGATGCCGCGCAACGGCGTCCCGTCGACCTCGACGCTGCCGGAGTCGGGCGTGTACATCCCGAGCAGCAGCTTGACCAGCGTCGTCTTGCCCGCACCGTTCTCGCCGACGATCGCCACGGTCGACCCCGCAGGCAGCGTCAGGTCGAGCCCGTCGAGCACGGGCGCCTCGGCACCGGGATAGGTGAACGACACGTCGCGCAGCCGGATCCCCTCGCGCAGCTCCCCGGGGGCCGGGGCGTCGCCGCGGGCCGCGGCGTCGGCGGCAGCATGGTCCTCCAGCCAGAACATCCGGTCCGCGATGGTCAGGGTGTTCAGCAGCGCCCCGGAACGGACGGCGGCCGTCGCGAGCTGGGCACGGGAGCGGCGGATCAGCGTCACCGCCATCAGCAGCGCGCCGGGGGACAGGACGCCGTGGGTGGTCTCGACCACGGCGAACGCGATCGCCGCCATCAGCCCCACGGCGTAGATCGTCCAGCCGGTGCCCTGGACCGCGAGCACCTTGAGCGCCTCGCCGCCGGTGCGCCTGTCGACGGCCGCCGAGAGCCGGGCGTGCTCAGCGGCGACGTGGTCGGCCAGCCCGTAGGAGCGCAGCTCGGCCGCGGACCCGGTCGTGGTCGCCAGCGAGAACAGCAGCGCGGCGCGGCGCTGGTCGTGCGCCACCGCGTCCTCGTTGCCGCGAATGATCTTCTTGGCCCAGCGGTCGGCCAGCAACGGCGGGACCGCCGCCACCGGGAGCAGCAGCAGCCACGGCGACACCGAGGCCAGCAGCACGAGCAGCGCCACGATCCGCGCCACCGACGCGATACTGCCCATCAGCTGGCGCGGCGCCCCCGCGAGCAGCCGCCGCCGCGCACTGATCTGCTCGATCTCCGACAGGTACTCGGGCCGTTCCAGGTGCCCGACCCCTGCCGTGCCGCTGACCAGACGCACCAGCCGCGCGGTGTGGAAGATGCTGACCCGGTCGGTCAGCGCCATCGCCTCCGTCGCCCCGATCGCCTGCAGCACCCACGACAACGCGATCAGCCCGCCGACGAACACCGCGCCCCACACCAGCTCGCCGGTGTCGCCGGCCAGCGCGCCGTCGAGCAGGATGCGGAACCCCAGCGGGTAGCACGTGGCCGCGACCCCGCCGATGACCAGCAGCGCGGTCACCGCCGTCATCAGGCCGGGTGCGGCGCGGAACCCGTCGAACACCATGAGCCGCAACAGCCGGACCGCACGACGGGGGACGGGATCGCCGGGCGCGGGGAGAGCCCTCACCTGGCGGGCCGCTCGCGGAACCGGGCGGCCTGCACCTCGTACATCCGCGCGTACGTGCCGCCCCGGGCGACCAGCTCGTCGTGGGTGCCGCGCTCGGAGATCCGGCCGCCGTCGAGGACGCAGATCGTGTCGGCCCGGCGGACCGTCGAGAAGCGGTGGGAGATGACGACGGTCGTCAGCCCGGCCGTGATGTCGAGGAACCGGGCGTAGAACTCGGCCTCCCCGCGCACGTCCAGGGCCGCGGTCGGCTCGTCGAGGACCAGCACCCGGGCGCCGTGACGCGTCGCGAACAACGCCCTGGCCAGCGCGAGCCGCTGCCACTGCCCGCCCGAGAGACCGACGCCGCCGGGCAGCTCCGGGGTCAGGACCGTGTCCCAGCCCTCGGGCAGGGTGTCGACGACCGCGCCGAACCCCGCCTGCACCGCCGCGGCGTGCACCCCCGCGACGTCGTCGCGGTGCTCCCACGCGCCGTAGGCGACGTTGTCGAAGGCCGACACCGGGTACTGGACCGGCTCCTGCGACACCACCGCCACCTGGCGCTGCCAGCGGGCCGGGTCGAGCTCGCGGGCGTCGGTGCCGTCGACGAGCACCCGGCCGCGGACGGGGTCGCGCAGCCGCGAGAGCAGCCCGACCAGCGTCGTCTTCCCCGCGCCGTTCACGCCGACCACCGCCGTCGACGTCCCCGCCACCAGCCGCAGGTCGACGCCGGCGAGGACGTCGTCGGACCGGCCGGGGTAGCGGAACACCACGTCGTCGAACCGGATCTCCGACCGCGGCAGCCCGGCGGGGTCGCGCGCCCCGCCCTGCGGCGCGGCCTCGCGGCCGAGCTCGCGTTCGAGGCCCTCGACGTCGGGCAGCCCCGACATCGTCCAGGCCACGGTCATGTCGTCGAACGTCACCGAGCCCGCCGACATCGTGACCGCGAGCATCGGCAGCAGTGTCGCGATCACGGCGAGGTCGATCCCGCGCTCGTGGGCATCGGCACCGATCACCAGCAGCGCTCCGACCAGGCCCGCGGCGACCACGACCAGGCAGCCCAGCGCCCGCCGGTGCAGCCGCCGCATCCCGCCCAGCGCCGAGTCGATCGCCGTGGAGTACTCGCCGACGTAGCGGTCGGCGACGAACCCGTCGAGTCCGAACACGCGGATCTCCTTGGCCGCCTGCGCCCGGGTGCCGAGCGCGGCGAAGTACCCGGCGCGGCGCATCGCCGTCGTCTGCCCCCGGTGCTCGGTGGCCAGCACGATCACCTGCCGCAGCATCAACCGGCGCACCACCACCCACATGACCAGCAACGCGAGCCCGAGCCACCACTCGTAGACGGCGACCACGCCGCACGCCAGCCACCCCGACGCCTGCGTCGCCACCGAACCCGCCCAGGTCACGGGCGCGTCGCCGGGGAACATGCCGGTGAGCCGGCCCTCCGCGCGGGCCAGCCGGTCGAGCACGTCACCGTCCTCGAGATGACCGACCCCGACCGGCTGCGACACCGCGCGCAGCAGCCTGCCCTGCAGCGCCCCGGTGATGCGGGTGCGCACGGCGATGCCGATCGCGCTGCCGACGGGGTCGAGCACCAGCGAGAACGCGTACAACGCCGCGGCGACCACCAGCGCCACGACCAGCCGCTGCCCCTCGGGCGAGCCCAGCCCCTGCTGCGCGGCCGCCGGGACCCCGCCGACCACCACCCCGAGAGCGACGACGACGGCCGCCGGTGCCACCGCCGTCGCGACCGCCCACACCCCCGTCGCCCACGCCAACGGCCGGCTCGTCGCCGCCAGCAGCCGCAGCACCTCGCGGCCCGACGCCCGCCGCCCGGGGTCGGCGTTGTGGCTGCCGACGACCGTGCGCGTTCCCCCCAACGTCGTCACACGACGAAGGCTAGGACGGCGCACCGTCGACAGCGACCCGGTCGGGGGCGCACGAACGGGAGGCTCAGGACACCGTCGACCCGCCGTCGATCACCCGGGCCACCCCGCCGACGGGCGCCGCGGCGGCGTCGGCCCGATCCCGCCGCCGCCCGTCACGGCGGCCACCCTGCGCAGGCCCACCCTGCGGGCCCACGGTCAGTCCTCGGTCCCGTCGAAGTACAGCCACACCCCGTCCTCGCGGACGAACCGGCTGTGCTCGTGCAGCACCCCCGGCCGCCCGCGACGGGTGTAGTGCGCGCTGAACTCGACGATCCCCTGGGTGTTGAACAGGACGCCCCCGCTGCGCGTGTGGACCTCCAGCCGCGTCCACACCTGGTCCGGTTCGAGCGTCAGCCGCCGCGGCCGGGTCCGCGGATGCCACGTGCGGCGCAGGTAGCCGACGTCGCCCACCGCGAACGCGGAGTACCGCGAGCGCATCAACAGCTCCGCGGTCGACGGAGCGGCCGCACCGGCATGGAACCGGCCGCAACAGTCGTCGTAGGGCTCCGGCAGGCCGCACGGACACGTCCGCCCCGCATCCCGACCCGGCGACGTCGACGATCCACTCACCCGATCATCGTGGCAGGTCCCGGGCGGCCACGAACAGTCCCGCCGCACCGCCGGACGAGCTGCTCCGCGCCGGTCCGCAGACGGGTCAGCTCCGCGACCAGCTCGTCGGAACCCTCGACCAGCTCCGCCTCGGCATCGAGCCGGACCAGGCTCAGCGCGAGCCACTCCAGGTTGTCCGCACCCGCCTCGAGCACGCAGCTGCCGTCCGCGTCCACCGTCAGCTCACCCATCCACCGCGGCACCCGTTCGCGCAGTTCCTCGACCGTCCCGCGCAACCGCAGCACCGCCGTGAACGGCTGCGGCCGCGACCGCAGCGCCGCGTTGACGAAGCTCGCCGCGTCCTCGGCCGGAAGCTCCCGCGGCGGGACGCGGACCCCGTTGGCGAACGGGCGGGTCACCCGGTCGGCGCGGAAGGTCCGCCAGCCGCCGCGGTCGACGTCCCACGCCACGAAGTACCAGCGCCGGTACCGCGACACCAGCCGGTGCGGCTCCACCAGCCGGGAGGTCTCCGACCCGTCGTTGGCGGTGTAGTGGAAGCGCAGCTGCTCCGACCCCCGGCAGGCCTGCGCAATCGTCAGCAGGACGTCGGGGTCGACCACCTCGCTGTAGCCCGACACCGTCTCCGTCGCCACCGCGAGCGCTTCGACCCTGCGGCGCAACCGGGTCGGCAGCACCTGCTGCAGCTTGGCCAGTGCCCGCACCGACGTCTCCTCGATGCCCGACACCGCCCCGTTCGCCGCCGTGCGCAGCCCCACCGCGATCGCGACGGCCTCCTCGTCGTCGAGCAGCAGCGGCGGGATCTGCGTCCCCGCCGCCAGCTGGTAGCCGCCGTAGGTGCCCCGGCTCGTCTCCACGGGATAGCCCAGCTCCCGCAGGCGTTCCACGTCGCGGCGCAGCGTCCGCGGGCTGACCTCCAACCGGTTGGAGAGCTCGTCGCCCGACCAGTGCCGGTAGGTCTGCAGCAGGGAGAGCAGCCGCAGGATGCGGGCCGTCGGGTCCATGGCTGCGAGCCTGCCAGACCTTGTGGCCGGATCCTGGCCGCAACGGGCGGCGGCCCCCTGCGCGACCGCTGTCGCGGTCGGCGCGGCGCGCGGTCAACGAGGCGTGGGAGCCCCGTGCTCCGCGGGGTCGGCAGCTGCGCCCAGGTCGACCGCCAGCCCCACGACCGCCTGGTCGATCCGCCGCAGGTAGCGCACGGCGGCGAGCAGCTCCCCACGACGACGCGGGTCGGGGCAACGGGCCGCGTGGGCCTCGGCGGCGTCGACGAGAACCTCGGCCGAGGCGATCTCCGTGGGCGGCTCCACGGTGTCGATCCGGGGGATGCTCCCGGTGACACTGCTCGCGGCGGGCGCCGCACCCACCGCGGCACCGCGCCCGTGCGGAATGCCCGCGAGCAGATGGTCACGCAGGCCGTCGAGGTTCGCCCGGACCCGGTCGGCGGCCGGGCGCAACGTCGGCTCCCAGTCCGGGTCCACGACGGAGTCCGACGTCCTCGCGAGATCACGCACGTAGTGGTCCACCGCCGTCAGCACCCGCAGCGCGCGCTCGTAGCCGGAGCGGCCCCGCCGGCGCGCCAACGGGTTCCCCAGCGGCTTCACCCGCGCCCGCAACGTCGCCAGCGACTCGTCGAGATCCCGGGCCAGCTCGACCGGAGTCGTCGACGGCTCGTGCCCGGTGAGCCGGTCGACGGCGGCGGCGAGCGCGGCGTCGGAGGCGTCGACGGCTGCGTCGAGGGCCTCCCCGAACGCCTCCCGGGTGCGTTTCGGCAGCACCAGGTAGCCCGCGAGCATGCCCATCGCCGCACCGACGGCCGTCTCCTCGATCCGCACCAGCAGCGTCTCCGCCGAGAACTGCCCGATCAACCCGTAGAGCAGGGCGAGGACCGTCGTGATCCAGAACGCCATGAGCGCCTGCGAGATCCGCACCAGGTAGAGCGCGAGGAACACGCACGCGAAGAGCAGGACGAGCGCGACCAGCCGCTGCTCGCCGACGAGCGCGGCGAGCCCCATCCCGGCGATCACCCCGCCGATCGTGCCGACGACGCGCTGCGCTCCGCGGTTGAGGACGTCGCCCCGGCTCGCCGTCCCGGCGAACACGATGAACGCCGCGATGACCGCCCAGTACCAGCGCGACGGCGAGATCAGCTCACCACCCACGATCGCGAGGCTGGTGGCCACGAGCACCTGCACGGCCTGCCGCGTCGTCAGCTCGAGCTCGCCGTCGGCGCCGTCCTCGACCTCCGCGGAGTCCGCCGCCGGTGCACCCCCGTCCGCCGCCGCGGTGGCCGCGGCCGCCCGGGACTCCCTCGCCTGACCGAGCGCCTCGGCGAGGCGCGTGATCGCGAACGCCACGCGCTGCTCCCGCTCCGAGGCCCCGTCGGTGTCGGCCGCCAGCGTCTCGACGCTGCGCCGCGCCCCGCCGAGCAGCGCGGAGACCCGGTCGGGCGGGGTGGGGGTCGCCGTCGCCCGGCTCAGCCCCCGCACACCCGCGGCGAGCGTGCGCAGCACGAGCCGGTCCGGCGGTGGGTCCTGCTGGACCAGCCGGCGCGTCGCGATCGCCAGCCGCTCCGTCGCCAGCTCGGTGTCGACGACACGCAACGGAAGATCACCGGGGGAAGGGGAGTCCCGGTCGAGATGTTCGAGCTGGTCGACGACCTGCAGGGCCGTGTCGTTGAGCCGCACCCGGGCGCGGCGCACCGCCGCCAGGTCCGACTCGCCCACCCCCGGCCCCCCGGCCAGCACCTCGCCGACCGCCTCCACCACCGCGTGCACCCGCGCCCGGAACGCCCGCACCAGGCGTTCCAGCACCCGCTCGGGCCGCTCCGCGAACAGCCACCCGCGCAGCAGCAACGTCGACCCGATCCCGACGACCGCGGCCAGCAGCAGCCACGGCAGCTCCGCGACGCTCGCCTGCAGGAACTGCGTGAAGAAGTACGGCATGAACGCGCCCATGCCGAGGGCGAAACCCCGCGGCCCGAACCGGCGCACCCACACCGCACCACCCATCACCAGGACGAACACGACGTCGGCGAGTACCGGCGTCGGCGCCAGCAGCGTCCCCGCCGTGATGGCGGCCGCGGCGGGCAGCAGCATCAGCGCCGTGGTCAGCCGGCGCGCCGGGAGGTCGGGCTCGTTCACCGACAGGTTGGCGACCATCGCGACGACCGCCGCGAACAGCAGCACCGTGACCGGCTGGCCGGTCACCGCGCGGACCACGGCCATCACCAGGGCGGCCAGCACCATCGCGGCCGTCGCCGTCGCCGCCATCCGCAACCTGCCCAGACCCGGGTCGACACCGGTCAGGGTGGTCCGCACCTCCGAGCGGAGCTCCCGCAACCTCGCCCCCGACGGCACGCCCAGAAGCTTCGCACGCGACGGGACCACCGACCGCCACGGCCCGCGCAGCCCTGCCCGGACCGCGCAGCTCCCCGCGCCCCGGTGGGCATAGGCTGCGGCGCCATGGCACGGTACTTCGACGTCCACCCCGTCGACCCGCAACGACGTGCGATCGGGCAGATCGTCGACCTGGTCCGCGACGACGGGCTGATCGCCTACCCCACCGACTCGCTGTTCGCGCTCGGCTGCCGCCTCGGCAACGCCGAGGGGATCGCCCGCATCCGCGAGATCCGCCACCTGGACGACAAGCACCACTTCACGCTGGTGTGCCGCGACTTCGCGCAGCTCGGGATGTTCGTCACGGTGTCCAACAGCCTGTTCCGGACGCTCAAGGCCGCGACCCCGGGCAGCTACACGTTCATCCTGCCCGCCACCCGCGAGGTCCCGCGCCGGCTGCTGCACCCCAAGAAGAAGACGGTCGGCGTCCGCATCCCGGAGCACACCGTCGTCCGCGCGCTCCTCGACGAACTGGGCGAGCCGCTGCTCAGCTCGTCGCTGCTGCTCCCCGACGAGCCCGAGCCGCTCACCCAGGGCTGGGAGATCAAGGAACGCCTCGACAACCAGGTCGACGCCGTCGTCGACTCGGGGGAGTGCGGCACCGAGCCGACGACCGTCATCGACTTCTCCGGTCCCGAGCCGGAGATCGTCCGCCGCGGAGCGGGCGACACCTCACTGTTCGAGTAGCGACGCGCCGAACAGCGCGAGGGCGCCGTCGCGGAAGTCGTCGGTCAACCGCATCGACGGCTCGCAGAACATCCGCTGGGTCATCAGGACCGCGACCCCGCCGGTGGCCGGGTCGGTGAACCAGCAGGTGCCGAACCCGCCGTCCCAGCCGTAGCGGCCCGCCGGGTCCACGGCCACGCCGAGACCCCAGCCACGGTCACCCAGCAGCGGCGACCCGTGCTGCGCGGCGGTCAGCCGGTCGGCTCCCATACGGGCGACCGTCGTCGGCGCGAGCAGGTCACCCGCGGCGAGGGCCGTCGCGAACCGGGCGTAGTCGCCCGCCGTCGAGAGCAGCCCGCAGCTGCCCGCCGGGAACGCGGGTGGCCGGGTCCACTGCCCGCCGTCGTCGAAGCGCACCGGCCCGCCGGCCGGGCCGTCGGCATAGCAGACCGCGAGCCGGCCGGCGTCGGCCCCGGCGACGTGGAACGCGGTGTCGCGCATGCCCAGCGGCCGGAAGACGAGGTGCTCCAGCACGTCGGGCAGCGGCGCGCCCGCCGCCCGGGCGACGAGGACGCCGAGGACGTCGGCCGGGGTGTCGTAGAGCCAGCGCGCTCCCGGCTGCGCCAGCAGCGGCAGGGTGCCGAGGCGGCGCAGCCACTCGTCGGCCGACCACGGCGACGCGGGCACCGGTGGGCCGATCGCCAGCCCCAGCTCGGCGGCGGCGGCGAAGTACGGGCCGGCGGGGAAACCGACATCGAGATCGAAGCCGACCCCGGCCCGGTAGCTGAGCAGGTCCTCGACGGTGATCGGCCGCGCCGCGGGGACGGTGTCGTCGAGAGCGCCGGCCGGGTCGGTGAGGACCCGCCGGTCGGCGAGCTCGGGAAGCAGGTCGTCGACGGCCTCGTCGAGCTGCAGCGTGCCCTCCTCGACGAGCATCAGCGCGGCCACCGCCACCACCGGCTTGGTCATCGACGTGATCCGGAACAGCGTGTCCGCGCCCATCGGACGGCGGCCGGGCTCCCCCTCGAACGCGGTGCTCCCGATCGCCTCCACCTCGACCCGCCCGTCCCGGGCGAGGGCGATGACCAGGCCGGGCGCGACACCCTCGGCGACGTACGCGGCCATGCGGGTGTGCAGGGCGGCCGGTGTGGTGGCCGGTGTGGTCATGGGTCCTCCTCGTGCGGGGCGTCACCCCTACGACGCCGCCGGGCCCCGCGACTCATCGGTGCGCCGCGGATCCGTCGGCAACAGCACGCCGACGGCGACACCGGCGCGGCGACACAGGCGCGGTGGCACGTCCGGCCGCCACCGGCGGTGACCGTCACGCTCGGCGGTCGGCCCCGGCCCGCCCTGCCCCGCCCGCCCGGCCCGGGTGGGCGTCGGCAGCAGGTGGGTGGTCGAGGAGGCCGTTCTCGTCGCCGACCGGTCGTCGCGGCGGACCGCGGCTGGTGGATCTCCTCGTGCTGCCGTTGGCAAGAACCCCGTCGGCGTGTCGCCGCGCGGATCCTTGATTTCGCGTCGCTGCCCCGTCCTGCATTGCGCGGCGGGGTAGCCTTCATCGTTCACGACGCCGGATCGCAGCTCCCCCGTCGGCACCAGCGTCCCGGTTCCCACGTGGGCCGGGGCGGGGCGGCGATCGCAAGCCGTTCGGAGGGAACGCGAGGTGCGAGACTCAGGGCAGGGTGAGCCGCTGGGCGGTTCGACCGATCTCTGGGGGGACGTGGCGGCCCGGCCCGGTCAGGGCCACGGGACCGGCGCGTGGCCGAGCCGACCGGCCGACCACGCCGACGCCCCCGCAGACGCACACGAGCACTCCGGTGGGTGGGAGCCGCAGAGCCCCACCGGGTCGGAGCCGTTCCCGCAGACCAGGACGTACAGCGACGCCGGGTCGTTCGCCGACCCCTACGCCGGCCACGCCCCACGGCCCACGCCCCCCACCGGGTACCCGTACCCGCCGCAGGGCCCGTCGTCCTCGGGCGCCTGGGGTGGCTGGAACAGCGAGTCGTCCGGCGGCTGGGCCGCGGCGGGGGAGCCCCCGTCCGCGCCGATGCCCGTCGTGCCCCCGGGCGCCGCGGTCGACGTGGTGCTGCTCGGCGTCATCCGCCGGCTGCGGGCCCAGGCCGCGCGCCAGGCCGCCCTCGCCGAGCGCCTCCGCGCCAACGAGAACCGCCCCGGCCCGCTGGCCGACCTCGCCGAGCTCGCCGCCGTCGCCCGACGCACCCGCCGCGACAGCGACACCGTCCTCACCCTCGCCGGGGCCGAACCCGTCCGCCGCGCAGGCGGGCCCGTCCCGCTCGCCGACCTCGTCGACGAGGTGCTGTCCGGGGTGGAGGACGCCCCGCGGGTCGTCGTCTCCCCGCTCGCCGCGGCACTCGTCGCCCCCGCCCCCGCCGACGGCCTCGGCGCCGTCCTCGCCGAGCTGCTCGCCCACACCGGGGCCACCACCGCGCCCGGCGCCCGGATCGACCTCGTCAGCCACTGGACCCACGACGGTGGACTGGCCGTCGAGGTCCTCGTCGCCGGGGTCGCCCTGCGCGGTGAGGACGTCGACGAGCTGCAGTACCGGCTCGACGACCCCGCCCCCGAGGGCATGATCGCGGCCGACCGGATCGGCCTGTTCGCTGCGGCGCGGCTGGCCCGCCGGGTCGGGCTGCGCGTCGGGGTCCGGATCGACGCGGCGCACCCCCCGGCACCGGGGCTCGCGCTCGTCGCCGCCGTCCAGTGCCCGCCCGACGTGCTGGTCGCTCCCGGCGAGCAGCCCGACGCCTTCGGCACCGGGGCCTTCGGTGCCGTGCCGCCGTCACCGGCCTCCGGGTCCTTCGCGCCCGTTGCAGCGTCCGGGCCCGGAGCCGACGAGCCCGCCGGGGAGATCGTCTTCGACGAGGCGCCGAGCGGCGCGTTCCCCGAGTCGCCGACCACCACCGTCGGTGCGGGACAACGGTTCAACGAGTCCGACACGCGGTCGATCGCCGCCTACGGTGCGTTCGGCGCGCGCAACGGCACCGGGTCCGGCCCTGCACCGGGCGATGCGGAGGTGCCCCCGATCCGGATCGAGGAGACGCCCCTGTTCGCCGCAGCCAGTGCAGCCGTCGCCACGCCGACCGAGGGTGACGCCGCCCTGTTCGGGCCACTCGACCCGCGATCGCTGTCCGCCGACGCGTGGAGCCCGATCTACGAGGAGATGGCGTCGGCCTGGTTCCGTACCGACGCCGACACCGGTGCCCACCGCTCCGCCACCGACTGGGGCGACGACGGGGGCTGGGGCGCCGCCGCCCGGCTCGCCACCGAGTCCGAGGAGCTCCCCACGACCGCCAGCGGCCTCCCGCAGCGCCGCCCCGGCCGGCAGGTGGTGCCGCCGCCGCGCAACGAGACTCTCGACGGCGGTGTCGGTGTGGGCGCCCGCGTCGAGCGGGTGCCCGACCGCGTGCGCAGCCGGCTGAGCAGCTACCAGCGCGGCCTGCAGGAGGGCCGGCATCGCGCGGGCGGCGAGGACGACACCGAGGACTGACCCGTCCCCGTTCCGGCGAGCGCGGTGAGGTCTCGACCGGCGTGCGCGTGCCGCGTGGCTGCGGCGGTCGCCGGTCGGGCATGGTGCGTGCACGTCCCGGTTCCGGGGGGTGTCTCTATGGGGTTGTCAAGCGGCTGCGGCCACTGGTGGCAGCGTCGGGACGCTCGGTGGTGCGTAGGGGCGCCGGTCGCGGAGCATGGCGTAGATGACGTCGGTGCGGCGGCGAGCGA
>NZ_JBFWOY010000029.1:0-97243 GCF_050250275.1 Pseudonocardia sp. | reverse complement strand
TGTCGGTGGTTATGGCGGAGGGGTAACGCCCGGTCCCATCCCGAACCCGGAAGCTAAGCCCTCCAGCGCCGATGGTACTGCACTCGCCAGGGTGTGGGAGAGTAGGTCGCCGCCGACATCAAATGTGAGGATGGTCCCGGACTTCGGTCCGGGACCATCCTCTTTTTTTTTTGCGTTCCAGAGGCCTGTCGAATTCGACTGAACCGGTCCGCGCCATTGTGGACCGGCGTCATGTCGAATTCGGAGAGTGGAGAATCAGGTCCTGGCGTCCGCGCCGACGGCCTCGCCCAGGGCGGAGAAGCCGTCCTCGCGGAGCAACCGGGCGAGTTCGCGATGCACACGCACCGGCCAGCGATGGCCCTTGTAGACGAAGCCCGTGTAGCCCTGCACGAGGGAGGCGCCGGCCCTGATCCGGGCGTAGGCGTCGGCTGCGGTCTCGATACCGCCCACGGAGATGATCGTCAGCTTCCCCTCGAGGCGCTCCCGGAGCCGCCGGACGACGGCGAGACCGGGGGCCGACAATGGCCGCCCCGACACACCGCCGTTGCCGATCTCCTCCAGGATCCTCGGCGCCGTGACGAGTCCCGTCCGCGAGACCGTCGTGTTCGTCGCGACCACACCGTCGAGGCCCAGCTCGGTGGCCATGTCGGCGACGGCGTCGATGTCCTCGGAAGCGAGGTCCGTCGTGATCTTCACGAGCAGGGGCACCCGGGTGTCCGCGCAGACGCGGCGGATCGTGGCCTGCACCTCGGCCAGCAGCGGGCGCAGCACCGACACCTGCTGCATGTCGCGCAGCCCCGGAGTGTTCGGGGAGCTGACGTTGACGACCATGTAGTCGGCATACGGCGCGAGCAGCTCGGCGCTGCGGACGTAGTCGGCGATGGCCTCGTCGGGCTCGGCGGCCTTGCTCTTGCCGATGTTGACCCCGATGACGGCCCTCTCGCCCCGGGCGCCGCGGTGCGCGCGCAGCCGCGCCGCGACGGCCTCGGCACCCGAGTTGTTGAACCCCATACGGTTCACGAGCGCGTTGTCGTCGGGCAGGCGGAACAGCCGCGGCTTGGGGTTGCCCGGTTGCGGGCGGGCCGTGACCGTCCCGATCTCGACGAAGCCGAACCCGAGGCGGGCGAGGGCGCGGGCGCCCTGTCCGTCCTTGTCGAAGCCCGCGGCGAGGCCGAGGGGCGCCGGGAAGTCGATGCCCATGACCTCGGACCGCAACACGGGGTCGGGCGTGCCGGAGATGGCCGCCCACGCCTTACCGAACGGCGCAGGACCGGCCGCGGCGCGGATCAGCCCGAAAGCCGCGCGGTGCGCGGGTTCGGCCGGGATCCGGCGCAGCAGATGTCGGTACAGCGCGTCGTACATAGCGCCCATCTTGCTGGGCACCGCAGAGTGCGCGCGGTCAGGGTGGGCTGAGGCCGCGACGCCACTCGTCCAGGACCCGCCGGTCACGCTTCGTGGGGCGTCCGGCGCCGCGGTCGCGATATGCCACCGGAACGGATTCGGAGGGCGGCGCGATAGGGGTGTTGTCGACATAACACTGCTCGGCGACCGGGGCCCCGACGCGCTTCTCGATGACCTGGACGACCTCGACGATGCGGGTGCGGTCGTTGACGCGGGCCCGGATGTGGTCGCCCACCTTGACGGGTGTGGCCGGCTTCGCGGGCTTGTCGTTGACCCTGACGTGGCCGCCACGGCAGGCGGCGGCCGCGTCGGACCGGGTCTTCGTCAGCCGCACGGACCACAGCCAGCGGTCCAGGCGCGTCGACTCCATCGAACGATGATGCCCGATCAGTAGTGGGTCACGCCGCGGGCGCCACCACCCGCCGCGATGGCGTCGCCCGCGATGGCGACCGAACGCGGCGAGCAGAGGAACACCACGACGTCGGCGACCTCCGCCGCAGTGGCGAGCCTGCCGATGCGGGTACCGGCCTCGGCGCGGGTGCGCATCGTCTGCTCGTCGATGCCCTGCTGCTGGGCGCGGGCGGCGATGAGCTCCTCGGTGCCCTGGGTGACGGTCATACCCGGGTGCACGACCGAGACGTTGATCCCCTTGGGGCCCAGCTCGTCGGCGAGGGCGGCGGACATGGCGGCGACCGCGATGTTGCGCATCGAGCCGGGGATCGACACCGACTGGCGGGCGTTGAGGCCCGAGATGTTGACGATGCGCCCCCAGCCGCCGGTGATCATCGACGGCGCCAGTGCCCGGGCACACCGGAGGTAGCCCAGGACCTTGGTCTCGAACTCGATGCGGACGTCGTCGTCGGTGAGGTCGTGCAGCCCCCGTTGCGGGATGAGGCCCGCCGGCCTGGCCGCGGAGTTGACGAGGATGTCCACCCCGCCGAGCTCGCGGACCACGACGTCGGCCATGGCGCGGACCGAGTCGTCCTCGGCGGTGTCGGCGGGCACGGTGAGCACCCGGGTGCCGTGCCGGCCGACCTGTTCGAGGGCGGCGTCGAGAGGTTCCTTGCGGCGGGCCACGAGCGCGACGTCGGCCCCCTCCGCCGCCAGCCCGTCGGCGACAGCCAGCCCGATACCGCTGCTCCCGCCCGTCACAACGGCCCGTTTGCCGTGCAGCTGCAGGTCCACGGTCAGCCGCCCGCCGGGAGCTCACTCTCCCAGCCCATCGCGACGGTCAGCGAGACGCCGAAGCGTTCGATCATGCCGCCGGCGTCGGCACGCATCGCGTCCCACTCCGCGGAGTGGCTGCTCTCCTCGAGCGCCGCCGGGGAGTCGAACAGCATCTCGGCGACGCGGTGGAACCCGGGCTCGCCGCCTTCGAGACCGTCGGCGGTCCGGGTCAGGACGATGCGCCGCAGGTTCGGCACCTTCGCCGCGGCCGGTGCGTGCACCGTCTCGTAGTGCTGTTCGAACTCGTCGAGCTGCCCTGCGGGCGGCGCCGACCACGTCGCGATGAGTTTGTACATGATTCGCACACAACGTCGCGCCCGCACCGATGTCAAGCGTTGCTGTGTTTGCCCACGACCGAGGGAATGGGTGATCGTGACGGGGTGCCGACCTCACTGGGGGAGGGGCTGCGCGGCCTGGCCGCCGCGGCCCCCGCCGCGCCCGCCGTGACCCACGACGACGCGACGATCAGCCGCGCCGAGTTCGAGGACCGGACCAACCGGCTCGCCCGGTCCTTCGCCGCGCGGGGGGTCACCTGCGGTTCGATGGTCGCGATCGCGCTGCCCAACAGCGCCCGGCACCTGGAGTGTTCGGTCGCGGCCTGGAAGCTCGGCGCGGTACCGCTCCCCGTGTCGCACCACCTCCCCGGCGGCGAGCTGGAGGCGATCGTCGCGCTGGCCGGGGCGGCGCTCGTCGTGGGCATCGACCCCGGTGACGGCCGGCCCTGGCTGCCCGCCGACCACGACGCCTCGCACGAGACGGCAGACCCGCTGCCCCCGGTGATCGGACCGTCGTGGAAGGCGCCCACCTCGGGTGGCAGCACCGGCCGTCCGAAGATCATCGTCGCCGGTCAGCCGCCGACGACGGAGGCCGTCCTCTCCCGGGCGCCGGCGTTGCGCATCGACCGCGACGGCGTCTTCCTCGTCACCGCACCGCTGTACCACAACGCGCCCTTCATGTTCTCGCTGATGGCGCTGCTGCAGGGCCACCACGTCGTGATCATGAAGCGGTTCGACGCCGCGGCGACGCTGGAGCTGGTCGGACGCCACGGCGTCACATGGCTCTACGTCGTCCCGACCATGATGGGGCGGCTGCTCCGGCTGCCCGAGGAGGTGCGCGCCGCGGCGGACCTGACGTCGATCAGGACGGTCCTGCACGTCGGTGCACCGTGCCCCGAGCACGTCAAACGCGGCTTCCTCGACTGGTTCGGGCCGGAACGGGTCGTCGAGCTGTACGCGGGCTCGGAGTCGCAGGCCGCCACGATGATCGACGGCGTCGACTGGCTCGCCCACCCCGGATCGGTCGGGCGCGTGACCCGCGGAGCCATGAAGGTCTGCAGCGAGGACGGGGCCGAACTGCCACCCGGCGAGACCGGTGAGATCTGGATGCGCCCCGACGGCGACACCCCCACCTACCACTACATCGGCGCCGAGGCCCGTGCACGCGACGGCTGGGAGTCGTTGGGGGACATGGGCCGTTTCGACGCCGACGGCTACCTGTACCTCGCCGACCGGCGCTCGGACATGATCCTCGTCGGCGGGGCGAACGTGTACCCGGCGGAGGTCGAGGCCGCCCTCTCGGAGCATCCGGCGGTGCTGGACAGCGCGGTGATCGGGCTGCCCGACGAGGACCTGGGCAACGTCGTCCACGCGGTCGTGCAGCTCTCGGTGCCGTTGGCCGACGTCGAGGACGACCTGCGCGCCCATCTCGCGACCCGGCTGGTGCGCACCAAGCTCCCCCGCACGTTCGAGCAGACCGACGAGCAGCTGCGCGACGACACCGGCAAGATCCGGCGCAGCGCCCTGCGCGCCACACGGACGGGGGTGCGCCCGCCGCCCGGTCCCGCCACGATGAGGCCATGACCGACCTCCCCGCCCTCCTCGACCGGCTGCGCACCCTGCAGGTGTCGTCGGTGTGCGACGCCGACAAGACGCTGGGTGCCGTCGACCCCGCCATCCACACCCTCGTCCCGGGAGCCCGGCTCGCGGGGCCGGCGACGACCGTCGCCGCGCACGACGACCACCTCGGGCTGCTCGTCGCGATCCGGGAGGCACCGGCCGGGTCGGTGCTGGTCGTCGCCACCGAGGGCGGGACGAGGGCCGTGTCCGGCGAGCTGTTCGCGACCGAGGCGAAGCGGCGCGGGCTCGCCGGGATCGTCGTCGACGGGTACTGCCGCGACCGCGCGGGCATCGCCGAGGTCGGGGTGCCCGTCTACGCGCGCGGGACGACGCCGATGGCGGGCACCACCGTGCATCCCGGGCGCCACGGCGAGCCCGTCGTGATCGGCGGGGTCACGGTGGCTCCCGGCGACCTGGTCGTGGGCGACGACGACGGGCTCGTCGTCGGGACGGTCGCGCAGTTCGCCGCGGCCGTCGCCGGTGCCGAGGAGGTCGAGCGGGCCGAGGCCGCCCTGCTGGCCGGGATGGCCGAGGGGCGCGACCTGCCCGGGATGACCACGCTCGACGAGCACCTGGCAGCCCTGTCCGACGGAAAGCCGAGCGCGCTGCGCTTCACCCCCTGAGTTGTCCACAAAGGGATCCACCTGTGGACAACTCTGGGGATCAGTCCCGTAGGGGGAGGACAGCGGCGATCCTGGGGTCGTGACGCAGCTCCTCCACCGACACCCCGAGCGGCAGCCGCCAGTTCGGGTACTCGTCGACCGTGCCGGGCAGGTTCGGCTGCCTGACCTCGCCCACGAGGTCGTATGGGGCGACGAGCGCGAGGCGGCACCTGCTGCGCCCCAGCATCCGGTGCATCGCCACGACGACCGCGTCCTCCGGGGCGTCGGCGGAGTCGAGCAGGCCCTCGTCCACCAGCAGCGTCACCAGCTCCGCCCGCTCGGCCGCCGCCCGCGCCTCCTCGGCGGGCACGTCGTCGAGCAGGCCCAGCTCGGCGCGGGCCCGCACATGCTCACCGCGCAGGAAGCCGGGGGCCGTCGGCAGGTCGTGCGTCGAGATCGTCGCGACGGCCTGCTCCGCCCACCGCTGCGGCGGCAGCAACGGCATCCCCGGCGCGTCCTCGTCGCGGGCGAACCACATCACCGTGGAGCCCAGCATGTTCCGCTCCTGCAACGCCTCCGTCACCTCGGGCTCCACCGTGCCCAGGTCCTCCCCGACGACGATCGCGCCCGCTCGATGCGCCTCCAACGTCAGCACCGCGAGCATCGCGTCCGCGTCGTAGTGGACGTAGGTGCCGCGGTCCGGACCCTCGCCCGGCGGCACCCACCAGAGCCGGAACAACCCGGCAACGTGGTCGATCCGCAGTCCGTCGGCATGAGAAACCAAGGCGCGCAACAGATCTCGATAGGCGGAGTAGCCCGTCGCGTCGAGCCGGTCGGGCCGCCACGGCGGCAGCCCCCACGCCTGGCCGCGCTGGTTGAACGCGTCCGGCGGCGCGCCCACGCTCACCCCGAGCGCCAGCACGTCCTGCAGCGCCCAGGCGTCGGCACCCTCCGGGTCGCACCCGACGGCCAGGTCCCCGATCAGCCCGATCCGCATCCCCGTGTCGCGGGCCGCCGCGCGCGCCGCGCCCAGCTGCGCCTGCGTCTGATCCTGTACCCACGCGTGGAACGCCACCCGCGGCGCCAGCTCGTGGCGCGCCGCCGCCACCTCGGTCGATCGCGGGTCGCGCAGGCCCGCCGGCCACAGCGACCAGCGGCCACCCCAGCGCTCGGCCAACGCGCAGTAGGTCGCGAACTCCCACAGGTCCGCACCCGCGCCGCGCGGCTCCGGGCGCCCGGCGGACCGCCACAGCAGCTCCAGCGCCGCCCGCTTCGCCGCCCACACCCGGTCGTGCGCGATGCGGTCGCCGACCGTCTCCGGGCGCAACGCGTCGACCTCCGCGCGGGTGACGGCGTCGGCAGCCGCGTAGGCGTCCAGGTCGGTGACGCGCAACGCCAGCGGTGTGGCGAACCGGCGGCTCGACGGCGTGTACGGCGACGGCTGCACCGGCGGCACCGGTGTGATCGCGTGCAACGGGTTCAGCAGGATCGCGTCGGCGCCGTGGGCACGGCCCGTCCACTCCGCGAACTCACGCAGATCGCCGAGATCGCCGATGCCCCAGGACGAACGGGAGTGCAGCGCGTAGAGCTGCAGCATCCAGCCCCACGTCCGGGGCGGCTCCGGCAGTGCGGGCGGGGCGACGACGACCGTCGCCGTGCGCCCGCCGAGATCCAGTACGTGATAGCCCTGAGGCAGACCGGCCGGCAGCACACCGTCGATCTCGACGACGTCGCCGCCCTCCGTGCTCAAGGTCCCCGCGCCCGGGACCGGGCGGGCCCGGTCGGTGCGCAGCGCGATCGTCCCCGGCAGGCGGTCGGGTGCGGGTGCCGTCGCCAGCGCCGCGCGCCGCGCCTGCGGGGTGGTCGCGTCGACGTCGAGCAGGCCCAGGACCCGGACCACCACCTCGGGATCGACCACCACCTCCCGGCGGTCGCCGTCACGGTAGGAGGTGGCGACGCCGTGCGCGGCCGCGAGCGCCGTCAGGTCGTCGTCGGGACTGAACACGGCGGGTCCTCCTCGGTCCTCGACACCGCCCCCACGGGCGGCGCAGGCGACGATCGTCGCCGAGGGCATCCGTACCCACCGTCGGGGGGCGGCATTCGGACGCGCCCGACCGCGTGGTCCTGCCCCCCGGAACGGTGCGGCGCAGCGGAAACAGGCGCTTCGCGGTGCTACGGTCGCCGCTTCGGATGGGCGATGTGGACCGATCTGGCGGGAGAGAAGTTTTCGATGACCGAGATCGGGTTGATCCTGCTGGGCGTGATCGTCGTCGGCGGACTGCTCGCGTTCTTCCTGTTGCGCACCAAGCGGGGTGGCGAGACGCAGTCCGGCCCCCGGACCGTCGCGGACCTCGTGCGGCTCAAGGCCGAGGAGTCGGGAACCCCGAGCGCGACCGAGGGCGCGACCCCCGCGGCCGCACCGCCCGCCGCCACCTCGTCGAACGACGTCGTCGGTGGCGAACGATCGACGCGTCCGGCCCCGTCGGTCGACGAACCCGCGGCGACAGCGACTCCGTCGGCAACCACGCAGGCCACAGCTGCATCGCCCGACGCGGCGACGTCCGCCCGTGCCGCAACCGCCCCCACCACCGGGACCCCTGCCGCGGCGGGTGCGGCGGTCGCCGCGGGCAGCGTCGCCGTGGCGGGCGCGACGGCGGCAGCAACCGCCGGGCGCGGGGCCGCCGGGCCTCCCACCGCCGGGTCTCCCACCGCCGCGGGTCCGGCGCCGGGACTGCCGCAGCCCCGTCCGCGTGCGACCGAGGCCCGGGCCTCCGCAGCCCCGTCCGCGCCGGCCGTGACCGCGCCCGAACCCGAACTGGAGCCCGAAGCCGCCCCCGCCGGCCCGGTCGACCGCGGCGACGTCAGCCCGCCGTGGGGCCGGGTCCCCGACGGTTCCCTCGTCCTGCCCGCTGCCGGGCCGGTCGAGCCGACGTCGTCCGAGCAGCCCGACTGGCGGTGGCTCGCGGCGGTCGGTGACCGCCGACCCGCGGCCCGCACCACGCCGACCGCACCCGCCACGCCCGCAGGCTCCACGAGCACCGGGACGGCCGCACGACACGCGGCGACCCGTGACCGGCCGACGGCACCCGGGTCGACCGGAACCGCCGCACCCGAAACGCCCGACCTCCCGGCGCCGCGCCCCGTCGCCCGGACGGTGCGCCTCGTCGAGCCCTCACCAGGCGTCACCGCCGACGACACCGCGGCGACCCCGGCGGAGAAGCCCGATGCAGCGCCGACGGCCACCGAGCCGCCGTCGGCCCCCGCCGCCGGCACCGCTGGTGCGTCGACCGACGCTCCGGCGCAGATCAGCCGTGCCGGTCGGGCGACGGCCTGGTTCGAGCCGGGCCGCCATGCGGACGACGTCACGGCCCCGTCGGTCCCGTCAGCTCCCTCGGGCACGGACGAGCCGGTCGGCGCGGTGCCCGCCGGGCCGGCCCCGAAGGCGCCGTCCGTCGCGGCGATCGTCGCGGGTGCCGCCGCGGCGGCGGGTGGGGTCGTGGGCCTGCGGTCGAGGTCTGAGGAACGCGCGACGCCGGTGGAGCCCGGGGAGGCCGGACCCGCACAGCCGGCGGAGCCCGCGAAGGCGGTCGCGGACCGCGGCGAACCGGCGGGCCTCGGCGACGCCGTCGAGACGGCACCGTCGCCCGGCGGGCCCGGGACCGCAGAGAAGGCCGACCCGGCCACGGCCGGGCCTCCCGCGGGCGGAGCGGCCACCGATGCGAGTAGCCGGACCCCCGGCGGGGACACCACCGCGACGGTGGTCGCGACCGGTGCGTCGATCGCGAGCCTCGGCACCCGCCGGGGCGGGCCCCGACCCGACGACGCATCGAAGGTCGCCCCGGTCGCCCCCGCCGCGGACGCGCTCGCAGGTTTCTCCGACTGGGCGGACATCGACGACTCCGAGAGCGACAAGAGCGCCGAACGGCCCGCGGTGAAGGACCCCACCCCCGCGTTCGGGCTGGCGGCGGTGACCCCGGTACCTACGTCGGGCCCGGCGGCTGCGTCGGACCCGGTGCCCGCGTCGGACCCGGCGGTTGCGTCGGACCCGGCACCCGGGACGGCTCGCGACGACGACACCGCTGTGTCGCACGACGGATCCGGCGTGTCGACGGTCGGCGCGGCTCCGCAGGCCGAGCCCGTCGCGTCCCCGCCGGGGCACGCGACGACCGACGCGAACGGTTCCACGCTCGCGGCGACGGCAGCCGCCGCGACGACGGGGCTCGCCGCAGCCGCCGCCGCGCACCCCGCGCCCGACGTCTGGACCCGGCCTGCGACGGCCGCGCCCGCGACGGCCGCGCCCGCTATGCCCACGGCGCCGGAGCCCGCCGCAGCGGCGACGGCTCAGGACGGCGGATCCGTCCGTTTCCGTGTCGTGGGCCGCGACGGCGACGGGGTGGCGGGTGCCACGGTGCGGCTCCTCGACGGTCGTGGCCAGGGCCTGGCCGAGGCCACCGCGGACGCCGACGGCCGGGGCGCGCTCGCCGGTCCGAGCGACGGCGACGCGGACGGCTTCGTCGTCGTCGCCTCCGCGGCGGGACACCAGCCGACGGTCACGACGATCACGGGCGAGGCGTCGGGCGACGAGCTCGCGCTCGTACTCGCCACGTCGTCGGCCGTCGCGGGCCGGGTCCGCGACGCGGCGGGCCGTCCGGTCGGTGGCGCGTCGGTCTCGCTGATCGAGGAGGGCGAGGTCGTCGACTCGACCCGGACGGCGGCGACCGGCGACTACCGGATCGGCGACCTCCCGAGCGGCGAGTACACGGTCGCGGTGACGGCTCCACGGCACGACCCGGCTGCGACGCAGGTCAAGGTCGCACCGGGCGCGACGGCGACGCACGACGTCGTCCTCGATCCGGGCACCGCGACGCTGGGAGGCTGAGCAGGATGGCCGGCGAGCGGCACGTCGAGGGCAGGCTCATGGGCGCCCGCCGGGTCGAGCTGTACTGGCAGGGCACGGAACCGGCCGAGCCGACCGGCATCGTGCTGGTGTCGCACGGACTGGGCGAGCACGGCGGGCGCTACGGCAACGTCGTCGACACGTTGGTCCCCGACGGGTGGGCGGTGTACGCGCTCGACCACCGCGGCCACGGCCGGTCGAACGGTCGCCGCGCGCACCTCGACGACTACGCGGACTGGCTGTCGGACTTCGACCTGTTTCGCCGCACCGTCACCGCCCGGCACCCGGACCTGCCGGTGTTCGTCCTCGGCCACAGCATGGGCGGGCAGATCGCGCTGGCCTACGCGCTGGAGCACCAGGACGTGCTGCGTGGCGCAGTGCTGTCGGCGCCGGCGCTGGCGAGCTCGGCGGCGCCGAAGCCGCTGGTCCTGGTGCTCACGCAGGTGGCAAAGGTGCTGCCCACGATCCGACCGACGGGCATCGACGTCACCAGGATCAGCAAGGACCCGGCCGTGGTGGCGGCCTACCGGGCCGATCCGCTCAACCACCACGGCAACCCGACGTTGGGACTGGCGTCGCGGCTGGTCGGCCAGTTCGCGACGTTGCCGGAGCGGTCGCGGGCGTTGCGGCTGCCGGTGCTGATCCAGCACGGAACGGCCGACGAGCTGACCGACCCGGCGGGGACGCGACTGCTGGAGTCGCTCAACGGGTCACCCGATGCGACGGTCCGCTGGTACGACGGGCTGTGGCACGAGATCTACAACGAGCCCGAGCGCGAGCAGCCGTTGGCCGACCTGCGGGAGTGGCTGGCCGCGCACCGCTGACGCGTCAGCGGACGACCTGGGCCGGGTCCATGTCGAACGACAGGTGCTCGATCCCGACCGTCAGCAGGGGTCGGCGCGGCAGCCGCAGGGCACGCAGGTCGTCGGTGAGGGGGTGCGGCCCGTGCCCGACGAGGCGGGCCGCGGCGCCGAACCCGACCCGCAGCCCCCGCGCCCGACCGCGGACCGGGGAGCGCAGGACGTCGCCGTCGCGGGCGGCGAGCGCGGTCAGCCGGGCGGGGACGGACACCGGCAGCACCGTCGGCGAGGTCCGCAGGGCCGCCTCGAGCACGACGTGGCCGTCGGCGCGCCACTCGCTCGTCGCGCCGCGGGGGCCGAGGGACAGGTCGGCGTCGGCGAGCCATTTGGGCAGCCCCCACAGCTGTCGTCCGGCGGCCGTCGTGAACGGACCGGTGACGGGCAGCTGCAGCAGGTGGGCGCCGAGACGGCCCAGGTGGCGGACGGGCACGGCGAGACCGAGCTCGTCGTAGGCACCGAGGTCGCTGACCCGGTACCGCAGCAGGGCCAGCACGGCAACCGTGCGCCCGGCGACGGCGGCGACCTCGAACTCCGCGTCGCGAAGCACGGGACGCACGTCGGCGGCGCGGACGACCCAGCACCCGGCCACCGCGGTCGCGTCGGCGATCCGGACCGGGAACGTCAGCGTCCGGTCCTCGACGGTCACGCTCATGCACCTGGTCTACCCCGTTCGCCCACGGCCCGGAACCGGATCGCCGGGACGGCGGCGGCCCGGCAGGGTCACCGGAAAATGCCGGGAGCGCCCGGAGGTGGCACGCTGTGACTCGGCGAGTCGTCGTTGTGGCAGGGGAGGTGCCGGTGATCGACCCGACCGGCAGACCTGCCGACGTCGCGACGCAGCACGCGCTGATCGACTGGGCGGGGACGGCCCTCGGCCCCGAGTCCGGATGGTCCCCAGCGCTGACCCAGACGCTGGGCACGATCGCGTCGTCGCCGCAGCCCTTGATCGTGTGCTGGGGCCCCCAGCTGGTCGTGTTCTACAACGACGCGATGGCCGACGGCATGGGCGACCTGCATCCCGTGGCGTACGGACGGCCCGCCGACGAGGTGGGCGACGGTGTCTGGCGCCGCTTCGGCCCGACGCTGCGCACGGTGCTGGAGACGGGCGAGCCGCGGGAACGCCGCGACGACGTCGTCATGGTCCGCCGCGGCGGCACCGACGAGGAGAGCCTGCGCGACCACGCCTACAGCCCGATCCGGGATCTCGACGGCAGCGTCGGCGGCGTGCTCGTCGTGGTGCGCGAGGCCGGTCGTTCGGTACGGCCGGCCGCCGCGCCGGAGCCGTTCCCCGGCAGCCGGGAGCGCGTCCTGGTCGTGGAGAGCGACCCCGCGATGCGTGACCATCTGCTGCGGCTGCTGGCCGAGCGGTGGACGGTGCAGGCGGTCGCCGATGCCGAGCAGGCGTTGGAGGCGGCGCTGTCGGAGCCACCGGACCTGGTGGTGGCCAACGTCGCGCTCCCCGGCACCGGCGGCATCGGGCTGCTGCGCGCCCTGCGCACCGATGCGCGCACCGCCGGCCTTCCGGTCGTCGTGTTGTCGGAGCAGGCGGGTGAGGAGGCGGCGGTCTCGGGGCTGGCCGCGGGCGCCGACGACTATCTGGTGACGCCGTTCTCGCCGCGTGAGCTGCTGGCCCGCGTCGCGAACCACCTCCACCTCGGGCGGACCCGGCGGGCGGCGGAGCTGCAGTTCCGCGCCACCGCCGACGCGACGCCGGCGCTGATCTGGGTCGACGACGTCGGCGGTCATCGCGTCTTCGTCAACCGGGGCTGGCTGGACTTCACCGGCGTGACCGACCCGGTCGGCGAGCTGGCCGACTGGCGGGACCGCATCCACCCGGAGGACCGGGCCCGGCACCGCGCGGTGACGACGGCCGCGGTCGCGGCGGAGGCACCGTTCGAGGTGGAATACCGCCTGCGGCACCGCGACGGCGGCTACCGGTGGGTGCTCGACCGCGGGGCGCCGATAGGGGCCGGTGACCGCGCCGCGGGCTACGTCGGCGGGTGCCTGGACGTCGACGAGCGGCACCGCGAGCAGCGCCGGCACCGGCTGTACGCGGCGCTCGGCGACATGCTCGACGCCGAGCTGACCGCGAACGGCCGGCTCGCGGCCCTCGCCCGGTTCGCGGTGGCCGAAGGTCTCGTGGACGTGGCCCGGGTGCACGAGGGCGCCGGCGACGACACGCTCGTCATGAGTGCGGTGGCCGCGGCCGACCCTGCGCACGAGTCGATGCTGCGCGACCTCGTCAGTTCGCCGTCGATGCGCCGCGAGACCCTCACCTCCGGTGAGGCCCGGCTGTTCGAACCGGCCGGGCTCTTCGTCGACGACGCCGTCGATCCGCTGTGGCGCCGGATGGGGATCCACTCCGTCGTCGCGGTACCGCTGACCGCGCGCGGCGGCATGCTCGGCCTGTTCGGTGCGGGCCGCTGCGACGGCTCACCGGCGTTCACCGAGGACGACCGCGAGGTGTTCACCGAGATCGGCCGCCGCGCGGGCGTCGCGATCGACAACGCGCGACTGCTGGAGCTCGAACGCGCGTCGGCGCAGCGGCTGGGGCTGCTGCACCGGGCCACGGCGGAGATGTCGGCCGCCGCCACCCCCGGTGAGGTGGCGGCCATCGCGGCGCGGCACATGGAGGTGCTGCTGACGGCGCCGGTCGTCGGGGTGTGGGAGCTGCGCGACGGCCGGCTCGAGGCGTTGACCCGCACCGGCTGGGGGCTGTCGGCGCAGCGGGCGTGGTCGTCGGTGGCGCTGTCGGCGTCGGATGCGGCGACGACGGTGGTGGAGTCGGGCCGCCCGATCTGGCTGTCCAGCGCGGCGGAGGTCGAGGCGCAGTGGCCGCAGCTGGTCGGGGGCCGCCCGGACGGGCTGAGCGCGGTCGGGCTGTTGCCGTTGGCGGTCGGGCAGCGCAGCGTCGGTGTGATGGCGGTGGCGTTCCGCGAACCGCGGGCGTTCTCCGTGAGCGACCGTGAGGCCGCGACGGCCGTCGCCGAGCTCGCCGCGCAGGCATTGGACCGGTCGTCCCTGCTCGTCGCCGAGACCGAGGGGCGGCGGGTCGCCGAGCGGCTCGCCGGTGTGGCGACGGCGTTGGCGCGCGCCACCGACCTGCAGTCGGTGGCCGACGTGATCGTCGACCACGGACTGTCGGCGTTGCAGGCGGAGGCGGTCGTCGTCTGCCTGACCGACGAGTCCGGTGCCTTGCGGTCGGTCAGCGGGCAGGGCTGGTCGGGTGCGGGAGGCGACGTGCTGCTCGCGTCGGCCGAGCACCCGCTCGCGGCGGCCGTGCGGTCGGGGGAGCCGATCTGGTCGGTCGACCCCGTCGACGGGCCGTGGCCGGCGCACACCGCGATCCCGCTGCTCGTCGGCGGGCGCACCATCGGGGTCCTGGGCTTCCGCTTCGCCACCCGCCCGCGGTTCACCCCGGAACGGCGCAGCTTCGTGCTGACGCTCGGCGGTCAGTGCGCGCAGGCCGTCATGCGGGCCCGGCTGCACCAGGCCGAGCACGAGGTCGCGGTCACCCTGCAGCGCAGCCTGCTGCCCCAGAGCCTCCCCGAGACCGAGCGCCTGGCCATGGCCACGCGCTACCAGCCGGGGACGGAGGGCACCGAGGCCGGCGGCGACTGGTTCGACGTGATCGACCTCGGTGCCCAGCGGTTCGCGCTGGTGGTCGGCGACGTCGTCGGACGTGGCCCGTCCGCGGCCGCGGTCATGGGCCAGCTGCGCAGCGCGCTCGCCGCGAACCTCGTCAACGGACAGTCGCCCGCCGCCGCGCTCGAACAGCTCGACCTGTTCGCCCGCCGCGTCGCGGGTGCCATGGCCAGCACCGTCGTGTGCGCCGTGATCGACTGTGGGACAGGGGATCTCCGCTACGCCTGCGCCGGGCACCCGCCACCGGCGGTGTCGGGCCCCGACGGCGTCCGGCTGCTCGCCGAAGGGCGCGGCACCCCCCTCGGCGTCTTCGGCAGGCCCCCGTTCGTCGAGGCCGACGACCGGCTCGATCCCGGCGAGACGATCCTGCTGTGCTCGGACGGTCTCTTCGAACGCCGCACCGAGGTCATCGACGACGGCATGGACCGCCTCGTGGCGGTCTTCGGCGACCTCGTGGGGACCCGTCCCGAACCGAGCGCCGACGCCCTCCTCGAGAGGATGTCCGAGGGCAACGCGGTCCCCGACGACACCGCGCTGGTGCTCGCGAGGCTGCTCCCCGCGCCGCTGCGGCTCGAGCTCGCCGCCGAGCCCAAGGAGCTGGCCGGGCTCCGCCGCGTCGTCGCCCGGTGGTGCGCGCAGGCGGGTGTCGACCCCGACGCCGTCACCGACCTGCAGCTCGCGCTCGGCGAGGCGGCCACCAACGCCGTCGAACACGCCTATCCCGCCGGGTCCGACGGGATCGTCGAGGTCGACCTGGACCTGCTGCCCGACGCGACCGTCGCCGTCCGGGTCACCGACCACGGCACCTGGCGCCCGCCGCCGGCCGATCCCGGCTACCGCGGCCGTGGGCTCGTCCTCATCCGGGAGCTGGCGCAGGAGGTCGAGGTCGTCGCGGGGGACGACGGCACCGTCGTCTCCTTCCGGATGCCGCCCGTGCCGGTCACGGTGCCCACCTCGTCGGCGACCCGTCGTGCCTGGTCGCCGCGGGTTCAGGAGCCCCCCGCCGGGGCGCCGGCCGCGGCGGGGACCGGTGCGCGCCGCGTCGCCGTCACCGGGGACCTCGACCTCGCGGGGGTCGAGGAGGTCCGTGCGAGGCTGCTCGACAGTGCGTCCGCCGGCACGCCGCTCGTGCTGACACTGCCCGCGGACTGTTACGTCAGCAGTGCCGGGGTCGCGCTGCTGACCGAGCTGGCCGAGCAGGCGGGCGCCGGCGGGGCGGTGCTGACCGTCGTCACCCCGCCCGGGAGCCCGGCCCGCCGCATCCTGCACCTGTCCGCGCTCGACGCCGTGATCGCGGTCGCAGACACCTGACAGTCCTGTCGGACATTTCCCACCGTTCGGCCGTATCCGGCTCCCGCGGGCTGGGACGAGGTGGCTCGCGCCGCGGCCGCTGTGCTCAACTGTCGGCATGGCTCCCGCTGCGCTCCTCGGCCCCATCTGGGGCACGCGGCGGGCCGACCATTTCGACCAGTGCTGTCGACGCCGGCTCTGATCCCGGCCGCCACCCGCCCGACCCGCACTGGAGCACGTCCGTGTTGTTGCACGCCCCGAGCCCGGCCCTGCCCGTCAACGGCATCGCGCCCGACCTCGCCGACCTCACCGCCCTGAGCCGCCGTGTCGCCGCCGACGTGCGCGTCGGCATCCACGAGGTACACGTCGACCCCGACCGCCGGTGGTACCAACGCCTGTACGGCACCGACTTCGTCGACGTCTGGCTGATCAGTTGGGCCACCGAACAAGCGGCCGAACTGCACGACCACGCCGGCTCCCTCGGCGCCCTCACCGTCGTCACCGGCAGGCTGACCGAGGAGTTCTGGTCCGTCCCCAGCGCGGGGCTGCGGACCCGCACCCTGCACGCCGGCCGATCCGTCGGTTTCGGGCACGGGCACGTCCACGAGGTGTCCAACCCCTCGCCCGACGCGGCCGTCAGCGTCCACGCGTACTCTCCGCCGCTGACCGCCATGTCGTACTACGACGTGACCGGCGGGCGGCTGCGACGCATCCGTTCCGAGCTGACCCGGCCCGGCTCGACCCAGGGAGTGGGATGACCCGCACCATCGACGACGTGCTCGCCGACGCCCGCGCCCGGCTGCACCGCGTCGGCCCGCACGAGGCCGCCGACCTGCGGGAGAAGGGCGCGATCCTCGTCGACACCCGCCCCCGGTGGCAGCGCGACGCCGAAGGCTCCATCCCCGGGGCCCTCCTGATCGAGCGCAACCACATCGAGTGGCGCCTCGACCCCACCTCCGGGGCCCGCATCCCCGAGGCCACCGACCACGACGTCACCTGGATCGTCGTCTGCTCCGAGGGCTACTCGTCCAGCCTCGCCGCCGCATCCCTGCAGGACATCGGACTGCGTAACGCCACCGACCTCGACGGCGGCTTCCAGGCGTGGAAGGCCGCCGGCCTGCCCGTCGAACCCGGCCTCAGCTGAACGCACCGATCCCGGTCACGTCACGCCCGACGATCAGCGTCTGGATCGTCTCCGTCCCCTCGAACGTGTGCACCGCCTCGATGTCGGCCCAGTGCCTCGCAACGTGGTGCTCCAGCAGGATCCCGTTGCCACCCAACAGATCCCGCGCCTCCGACAGGATGTGCCGCGCCGCGCGGGTGTTGTTCATCTTCGCCAGGCCCGCGACCGTCGGCGACAACCGGCCCGCATCGGCCAGCCGCCCGATCTGCATGCAGTACAACTGCATCCCCGTCAGATCGGCCAGCATGTGCACCAGCCGCTGCTGCACGATCTGGAACGACGCCAACGGCTTCCCGAACTGCGTCCGCTCCTTCGCGTAGCGCAACGCCGCGTCGTAACCCGCCGTCGCATGACCCAGCGCCATCCACGCACAGATCCCGCGCGTGTTGGCCAGCACGCGGGCGCAGTCGTCGAACGAGTTCGCGTTCACCAACCGGTTCTCGTCGGGCACCCGCACACCGGAGAGGGTGACGTCGGCCTGCTGGATCGAACGCAGCGACAACTTCCCCGAGATCGCCGTGGCCTCGAACCCGTCCGCGGGCGTCTCGACGACGAAACCGTTCACCTCACCCGAGTCCGTGTCCCGTGCCCACACGACGACCACGTCCGCGATCGTGGCGTTGCCGATCCAGCGTTTCCGTCCGTCCAACACCCAGTGACCACCCTGGCGGCGCGCCGACGTCTCCAATGCGACCGAGTCCGACCCGTGGTCCGGCTCCGTCAACGCGAACGCCCCGATCCGGTCCAACGTGGACATCGACGGCAGCCAGCGCGCCCGCTGCTCCTCCGAACCGCACATCGCGATCGCCTGCATCGCCAGACCCGCGTGCACACCCAGGAACGTCCCCAATGAGCCGTCGCCCCGGTGCAACTCCATGTGCACCAGCCCGCACGCCATCGGGCTCATCCCCGCCGCACCGTGCCCGCGGATGTCCTCACCCACGATCCCCAGCTCGGGCAGCCGCCGGATCAGCCCCCACGGCAGCTCCGCCCGCTCCCACAGATCCCCGATCCCCGGCAGCACCTCCGCGTCCACGAACTTCCGTGTCGAGGCGAACCGCTCCCACTGCTCCTCGGTGAACTGCTCGCGCACCGAGAAGAAGTCCGTGCCCAACGACTCACCCAGATGCGCGTACTCCGCCATCGGATCAGGCTTGCACAACGACCCGCTGTCCGCCGTGCCACGACACTGGTTGACTGCCGCCGTGGACCGGCCAAACTTCGTCGCCGACGAGCGTCACGGGTCACTTCCCGCCGTCCTGCTCGCCCTCACCTTCGCGTCCGGCCTCATCGACGCCATCAGCATCATCAGCCTCGGGCACGTCTTCGTCGCCAACATGACGGGCAACATCGTCTTCGTCGGCTTCGCCATCTCCGGAGTCCCCGGCTTCTCCCTGCGCAACTCCCTCTTCGCGCTCGCCGGCTTCGTCGTCGGCGCCATGCTCGGCGGACGGATGCTCGAGCGCTGGGGCGGCAGCCGGCCGGTCCTGCTGCGCAACGCCGTCCTCGTCGAAAGCGTCCTCATCGCCGCGTGCCTCGTCATCTCGATCTTCGTGCACCTCCGCGAGGACGGGCCCGTCGCCGCCACCGTCGTCGTCGCGATCGCCGCCGTCGCCATGGGGATCCAGAACGTCAGCGCCCGACGCATGGGCGTCCCCGACCTCACCACGACCCTGCTCACGATGACCCTCATCAGCTTCGTCGCCGACCGCGCCATGTTCGCGAAGTCCGCCCTGCGCAGGATCGCCATCATCGCCACGATGCTCGCCGGCGCGATCGTCGGCGCCGTCCTCGTCCTGCAGCTCTCCACGCGCGCCGGCTTCGTCGCGCTCCTCGTCGTGCTCGTCGCGGTCACTGTCGCCCTCACGGTCATCGCCCGCCACGAGCAACCGTGGCACGCGTGACGATGGGCCGGCCCACCTTCGTCGCCGACCCCCGCCACGGCCCCCTACCGGCGCTGCTGCTCGCGCTCACCTTCGTCGCCGGACTGGTCGACGCCCTCAGCATCCTCGGCGCCGGCCGCGTCTTCGTCGCCAACATGACCGGCAACGTCGTCTTCATCGGGTTCGCCCTCGCCGGCATCGAAGGCTTCGGCCTGCTGTCCTCCGTCGTCGCCGTCGCCGGGTTCGTCGCCGGCGCCCTCGGCGGCGGCACCCTCGCCCAACGCTTCGGCACCAGCAGACCCCTCCTGCTCCGCAACGCCCTCGGCATCGAGTTCGTCCTGCTCGCCGGCTGCCTCGTCGTCTCCCTGATCGTGGACCTCCGCCACGGCGGACCCGTGCCGGCGACCGTCGTCGCCGGGGTCGCGGCCACGGCCATGGGGCTGCAGACCGCCACCGCCCGTCGCATCGGCGTCCCCGACATGACCACCAGAGTCGTCACCATGACCCTGACCGGTTTCGCCGCCGACCACAGCCGCACCGACGCCGCGCTCCGCCGCGGCGCGGTCGTCCTCAGCATGCTGCTCGGCGCCCTCTGCGGGGCGCTGCTCGCCGTGAACCTCGGCAGCCACACCGGCTTCGTCGCCGTGCTCGTCGTGGTCGGCGGGGTCGGGATCACCGCGGGCCTGCTCGCCCGCCACGAAAAGCCCTGGCACGCCTGACCCGCCGAGTTCGACCCGCAGCGGTTCGTAACTCGGCGTCGGCTCGGGTTCGCGTGTGCCACCCGATCTGTCGGAATCGCTTCGGGGCGAGAGGCCGGGACCTTACGATCCCGATCATGCTCAGCAACGTCCCCGCCCGCTTCGCTCACGAGGCGGCGGGAATGCGCATCAATCGCGACAACGTCCTCGAAGTGGCGAAGGTCCTGATGGCGCAAGCAGACGACCTGCAAGAAGTCCTTGCGCAGAACGCGGATGCCCGCGCCGATCTCTGCGGTGGCGACCCGGTATCCGCTGACGCGAAGCTGGCATTCAACAAGCGCGCGGGAGCGCTGGTGGACTCCTACGCGTCGTTCGTCCTTGACCTCCGTCAGTTGGCGACCGCTGTGGCTGAATCCGCCCGGGCCTATGGCGTTTCAGACGAGGACATCGCTCGATCGTTCGACCGGTGAAGGCAGTCACCGCCGTTCTGACCGTGCTGAGCGGGCTGTTGCTCGGGAGCTGCACGACTCACGAGGAGGGCACGGCTCTCGGAGCCGCTGCGTCCGAGCCGACCGGAACTTCTCAGGTCGTTCCCGGCGAGACTGATCCGTGTGGATTGCTCGGCCAGGTCCAACGGGACAGCCTCGGTGTCCGCGACGGTGAATCGGTGGACGACGTGCAACTCGACGACGCAGCCCTCTGCAGGTGGCGGTCGCAAGAGTTCAATGGCGGCACCTTCCGAGGTGGGGTCCTGCCGAACAAGTATTCGCTTGCGCAGATGAGGCGCAGCTACGAGTCGCCGCGTGACTTCTCGGTTGCGGGACTGCCGGCTGTGAGTGGGTCGATCGGTGGCGCCACGGGTGAGCTGTCGTGCTGGACGTTTGCCGAGATGCCGGACGGCCGCCTCGCTGATGCATCGTTCTGGGCCGGGAAGGCCGACGGCATGACTCACGCCGTCGCGTGCGGGCGTGCAACGGAGGCCCTCGCGATGATCGTCGAGACGATGCAGTCCCGCTGACGTAGGTCGAGGCGAGCTGGGGCCGGGCCCGGCTGCACGTGCGTGAGGCCAATGGGTCGAGCCCGTGGGCCCGGCAGGCGCCGAGATGTACACCAGTGCTGTTCGAGGGCGGCAGGACAGCACTGGTGTGGGTCTCGGTGGGTGCGGATGCGCCCGACTGTCGCAATCGCCGCCGGCCGTCGGGGCCGGCAACGTTCTCGCCCGCTTCGCCGAAACGGCGGCAGGAATGCGGATCGATCGCGGCAATGTCCTGACGCTCGCGGTCGTGCTCACCGCGGAGGCCACTCGGCTCCAGCGGCCCCTGAACGACGACGGCAAGCAACGTCTCGGCCTCCGCGGCGGCGACCCGCGCGGGGCGACGAAGGCGTTCGATCACCGTGTCTGCGGCCTGATCGGGCCCGCTCAACTGGAACTGCTCGGCGTGGAGGTCGGAAAACCGATCTCCGGGGGAGCCGCTCCCCGACTTGTCGTTCTGCCGGTGGCGTGCCTCGGGTCCGGGCGGCGGCTCCTACCTGGGCGGCGTGCTGCCGAACACTAATCTGCTGGATGACGTCGCGTGGAACTGCTATTCCTCGCGCCGCACGACTGTCACCGGCTATCCGGCCGTCATCGCCCCGGTCTAACGAATCCATGTCCAAGGATACGTGGGTCGTCTTGGTCGAACTGTCCGAAAAGGGCCTAATCGACATGTTCTTCTGGGCGGGACGGTCGGACAGGGCAACCCCCGAGTTCTCGCGCAGCTGAGTTGTTGCCGCCGCGGAGCTGGTGATCCAGACATCGAGCTCCCCTTGACGCCGAAACCAACGTCAGTGCTGTCCGAGACGCCGTGATCAGCACCGGTGTTGGTCTCGGTGAGTCTGGCCTGAGGCACTCGCAGGTACCCCGGGTGACCAGCCCCGGAGCTCCGGAGCGAGATGCACATCAGCGTCGTCCGAGCGCGGATCGTCCGCGCTGATTTGCATCTCGGCCGCGGGTGCACACGATCTGTCGGATTCGGCCATCTACGGACGGGGCCGGCCTTACGCTCTCGATCATGCTCAGGAACGTGCCCGCCCGCTTCGCGGAGACGGCGGCCGGGATGGCGATCGACCGCGAGAACGTCATGAAGGTCGGGGCCGTGATCACAGCAGAGGTCGGACGCCTGCAGGAGGCTCTCAACGACAACAGCTGGAAGAGGATGGGTCGCTGCGGAGGCGATCCCGTGTCGGAGGATGCGGAGGCGGCGTTCAACGAACGAGCTGTCTTGCTGTTCGACGTCTTTCAGCGCGAGGTCGACGACCTCCAGGGTCTCGCGGACTCTGTCGCCGATGCAGCCCGGCAGTACGGGGTAGCCGAGGCGGACATCTCTGCGGTTTTTCGCAAATGAGGACGCTCTTATTCCTGGTCGTGCTGTCCAGTTCGCTCGTCGCGGGTTGCGGGGTGGCTGAGGTCGCCACCGGTCAGCCGCGCGGCGTGGAAACGCAGACCCCGTCCGAGTCCTTGACAGACGGAGAGCCTGAACCTTGCGAGCTGCTCGAAGCAGCACAGAGGGGCCGCCTGGGCGTGGGGCCGGGCCGAGAGTCGGATCAGACTCCGCTGGAGGGCGCCGTGATCTGCAACTGGAACGCAATATCGGGGCCGGACACATTTCAGGCCGGCGTGCTGCCGAGCAGGTACCAGCTCGACAATGTCTCCCGCAGTTACCCGGACCCGCAGGACCTGACTGTCAGCGGGCTCCGAGGAGTCAGTACCTCTCAGCGGGCGTCGGTGGCGAATCGTTCGTGCATGATCTTCGCCCTGCTGTCGGATGGTCGCCTCGCGGCAGTCTCCTACTTCCGGAATGGCGGGCCCAACGGAAGCACGCACGATGCGTCGTGCGCAAAGGCGACCATCGCACTCGAAATGGTCGTGGCGACGGTGCAAGCGCGGTAGTCAGGCGGGGATGTCGTCGAGGGCGCGTTGGATGCGTTTGAGCGAGACCGGGTAGCGGGTGCGCATGGGGTGGGCGTAGAGGGAGATGCGCAGTTCCTCGATCATCCAGCCGACTTCCTGCAGTTCGGGTGGGGGCTCGGTGCCCTCGGGCACGGCGGCGAGGTCGGCGTCGTACTCGTCGGCGACGACGCGGACCTCGGCGGTCCAGGCGGCGTCGCGGGCCGGGTCGACGCGCAGTTTCTCCAGCCGGACCTCGACACCCTGCACGTAGCGGGCGATGTCGGCGAGTTTCGAGGGTCCGGCGGCGGTGACGAAGCCGGGGCCGGCGATGGTGTCGAGCTGGGCGCGGACGTCGGTGACCCCGGCGCGCACCGCGGGCCCGGTCATGTCGGCGAGCAGCGCCTGTACCCGGTGCCAGTGGTCGAGCACGACGCGGACGGCTTCGAGGGTCTTCACCGTGGTCCCCGCGAGGTGGCTGCGCAGGATCGTGCGCAGCCGCAGGTAGGCGGCCTGGTCGAAGGCGGGGCCGCCGGCGCGGGCGACGAGGTGGTCGGCTGCGGCGGTGACGCAGTCGTCGAGCATGGCGGCGACGCTGCCGTGCGGGTTGCGTGACAGGGCGAGTTTGGTGGCGTTGTCGAGGTCGCGGACGACCTGTTTCACCGGCGACGGTGTCTCCGACAGCAGGAGTCTGCGCAGGCCGCGGCGGTGGGCGGCGTCGCGTTCGGCGACGGTGGCGAAGACGCGGACGTCGACGGCCGTGCCGCGGTCGACGAGCCCCGGGTAGCCGGTGACGACGTTGCGGCCCCGGCGGATCTCCAGCTCGCGGGGCAGCGAACCGATCGACCACGTGGTCAGCCCGGTGCGCTCGACGGAGGCGCCGGCCGCGGCGATCTCCTCGCGGACCTTCGGTGCCAGCTGTGAGCGCAGGGCGTCGAGGTCGGTGCCCCGGGCCAGCTCGGCCCCCTTCTCGTCGATGACACGGAAAGTGACGGTGAGGTGGTCGGGGAGGCGGTCGAGCTCCCAGGCGTCGCGGGGGATCGTGATGCCGCGCATGCGGCCGAGCTCGCGTTCGAGCCCGTCGAGCAGCGGCTCGTCGCCGACCTGCAGCCGGGTGAGTACGGCCCGGGCGTGGTCGGGAGCGGGGGCGAACTGACGCCTCAGGTTGCGCGGCAATGTCTTGATGAGCGCGGTCACCAGCTCCTCGCGCAGCCCCGGCACCTGCCAGGTGAACGGGGTGGCGTCGACCTGCTGCAGGGCGGCGACGGGGACGTCGACGGTGACGCCGTCGCTGTGGTGGCCGGGTTCGAAGGCGTAGGACAGCGGAAGGCTGAGCCCGCCCGCCTCGACCTGGTCGGGGTAGGCGGCCCGGTCGACCTGCGCGGCGGTGGTGGTGGCCAGGAACTCGGGCGTGTAGTCGAGCAGGTCGGGGTGGCGGCGCGACTCCTTCTTCCACCACGAGTCGAAGTGCCGTCCCGAGACCACGGTCTCCGGGATGCGCGACTCGTAGAACTCGACGAGCACGTCCTCGTCGACGACCAGGTCGCGGCGCCGGGCGCGGTGTTCGAGGTCCTCGGCGTCGTCGAGCAGCGCGCGGTTGGCGTGGAAGAAGCGGTGCCGGGTCTCCCAGTCGCCTTCGACGAGGGCGTGCCGGATGAAGAGGTCGCGGGCGAGCTCGGGGTCGATGCGGCCGAGGTCGACGGTCCTGTTGGCGACGACGGGGATGCCGTGCAGCGTCACGCGTTCGGTGGCGACGGCGGAGGCGCGTTTGCGCGACCAGTGCGGCTCGGAGTGCGTCTTCTTGACGAGGTGCCCGGCGAGCGGCTCGATCCACTCGGGCTTGATGGGGGCGACGGTGCGCGCCCAGAGCCGCGAGGTCTCGACGAGCTCGGCGGCCATCACCCAGCGCGGGTTCTTGCGCGCGAGCGCCGAACCGGGCCAGATCGCGAACTTGGCGCCGCGCGCGCCGAGGTACTCCTTCTGCGCGCGGCGGTCCTTCTTCTCGGCGAGGTCGTCGAGCAGACCGACCTGGGACAGCAGCCCGGAGAGCACGGAGGTGTGGATGCGGTCGGCCGCGGCGGCCCAGTCGCCTGCCGACTCGGTCACCGACATGCCGGCGGAGCGGGCGGCCTGGCGCAGCTGGCCGTGCAGGTCCCACCATTCGCGCACGCGCAGGTAGTGCAGGAACTCGTCGCGCAGCTGTCGGCGGAACTTGTTGCCCGACAACGCTTCCCGCTGTTCGGCGAGGTGGTCCCACAGTCGCATGTAGGCGAGGAAGTCGGAGCCGTCGGCGCTGAAGCGGGCGTGCGCGGCGTCGGCGGCCTGGCGCTGCTCGGTGGGGCGTTCGCGCGGGTCCTGTACCGACAGCGCGGCGGCGATGACGAGTACCTCGCGCAGACAACCGGTGCGGTGGGCCTCGACGAGCATGCGGCCGAGCCGGGGGTCGACGGGCAGCCGGGACAACGACTGGCCCACCGGCGTCAGGGAGCGTTTGTCGGTCCCCAGGGCACCCAGCTCGTGAAGCAGAGCCAGGCCGTCGGCGATCGCGCGCGCGTCCGGGGGCTCGACGAACGGGAAGTCGGCGATCTCGCCCAGGTCGAGCGCGATCATCTGCAGCACCACGGACGCGAGGTTGGTGCGCAGGATCTCCGGCTCGGTGAACTCGGGGCGGGCGTCGAAGTCGTCTTCGGCGTAGAGGCGGATGCAGATGCCGTCGGACGTCCGGCCGCAACGCCCGGCGCGTTGGTTGGCCGACGCCTGCGACACCTTCTCGATCGGCAGCCGCTGCACCTTCAACCGCCGCGAGTAGCGGGAGATGCGGGCCGTGCCGGTGTCGATCACGTACTTGATGCCCGGCACGGTCAGCGACGTCTCGGCGACGTTGGTGGACAGCACGATCCGGTTGCCGGGGTGCGGGGCGAACACGCGCTGCTGCTCGGCCGCGGTCAGCCGGGCGTAGAGCGGCAGGATCTCGGTGTTGCGGAAGTCCCGGGCGGCCAGCGCGTCGGCGGTGTCGCGGATCTCGCGCTCGCCGGGGAGGAAGACGAGGATGTCGCCGGGGCCTTCGCGCTGCAGTTCGGCGACGGCGTCACCGATGGCGTCGAGCTCCTCGCGGTCGGGGTCGGCGTCCGGGTCGTCGGGGTCGACGACGGGCCGGTAGCGCACCTCCACCGGGAAGGATCGTCCCGAGACCTCGACGATCGGCGCACCCCCGAAGTGGCGGGAGAAGCGCTCCGGGTCGATCGTCGCCGACGTGATGACGACCTTGAGGTCGGGGCGCTGCGGCAGCAGCTGCGTCAGGTAGCCGAGGATGAAGTCGATGTTGAGGCTGCGCTCGTGGGCCTCGTCGATGATCAGGGTGTCGTAGCGGCGCAGCATCCGGTCGCCCGCCAGCTCGGCCAGCAGGATGCCGTCGGTCATGAGCTTGACCATCGTCCGGTCGCCGACCTGGTCGGTGAAGCGCACCTTCCAGCCGACGACGTCACCGAGCTCCGTGCCGAGCTCCTCGGCGATGCGGGCCGCGACGGTGCGCGCGGCGAGCCGCCGCGGCTGGGTGTGGCCGATCATGCCGGTGACGCCGCGGCCGAGCTCCAGGCAGATCTTGGGGATCTGTGTGGTCTTCCCGGAGCCGGTCTCGCCGGCGATGATCACGACCTGGTGGTCGCGGATGGCGGCGGCGATGTCGTCGCGGCGTGCGCTGACGGGCAGCGTCTCGGGGTAGACGATGCGGGGCACCGCGGCGCGGCGGCGTTCGAGCCGGTGCTCGGCGGTGGCGACGGAGGTGGCGACGGCCTGCTGTGCGGTCCCGTTCCCGGAGCGGCGGGCGCCGGCCAGCCTGCGGCCCAGGCGGTGCGCGTCGTCGAGGGGGAGGGCCTGGATGCGTTCGGCGAGGTCGGTGAGGACGTCGTCGGGCAGTGCGGGCGCGACGCGCTCGCCGCCGCGCGGGCCGCGGTCGGACGGGGACCGGTCGGCTCGGCGTGCGCGTGACGAGTCGCCGTCGGCGTGTTCGTCGGAGGGAGGTGCGGCGGGGCCGGGCGCGTTCGCCGCGGAGGGTGCGCTCCGGCCCCGGGACCCGCGGCGGCGGGGACGCCTGCCACGGGTCGGGCGGCCGTCCCCAGGGGGTCCGGACTCGGTGTCCGGGGGGACGGCATGATCGTGGGGGTCACCGGCGGGACGCTCGTGGCGTGCGTCGGTGGCTCGTGATGACGACATCGTGGGAAAAGTGTGCCTGGTCGTGAGGGTGGATGTCCGAACCGGGTGCCGGTCGCCTCTCGGCGTGCAGGCCGCTCGTGGCGGCGGTTTCAGTTGGGACCCGGGGACACGGTGTCACCCGATCCGGACATTCCCTTTCAACCCTCCACCCCGCCGGAATGTTCCCGGTGGGGAGGAGGTGTCCGAACCGGACGCCGGTCGCCTCGCGGCGGGTGGCGCACCACGGCTCCAGCCTGACGGTATTCCGTGGCGGCTGTTTCATATTGCGGCCCGGGGACTCGGCTCGCCCGGTTCGGACAGTATGGTCAACGGTCACCCGCCGCCGTTCATTCCCGGGTGCGGGCACGGCGGCGGCCCGGACCGATCGTGCTGGTCCGGGCCGCCGGGTGAGCTGCCTGCGGTCGTGAGTGGCGGTGGTCGCCGTAGCGGCCGTCGCCACTCACGGGGTCACAGGGTCCAGGTCTGCATGACGAGCGCGCCCTCGCGGCGGGCGGTCAGGGTGCAGTCGAGGACGTCGAGCGGGTGGATCGGGATGATGCCCTCGATCAGGTCGCTCTCCCGCATGCCGTACAGCGCGGCCATGGCGAAGCGGCAGGCCAGGACCTTGCCGCCCTCCTTCATGAACGTCTTCAGCTGGTTGTTGTAGTTCATGTGGCCGGGGAAGGCCTCGTCGCCGACGTTCGGGAAGCCGCGGGTCGCGGAGCCCATGAGCACGCCGGGGCCGTAGAGCACGAGCGAGGTGTCGAAGCCCTTCCGGTTGATTCGGGTGCACGTCAGCATGTTGACGAAGCCGACCGAGCCCTCGTAGGGCACGGTGTGCATGAAGACGTAGGCCTTCTCGCCCGGGTTTGCCTGGATGTCGTCGAAGAGCTTCTCGTCGTAGTCGACGATCGCGTCGCCGGCCTGGGCCCGCTCACCGATGATCTGAGCCACGGTGTGTCCTCTCACTCCTGCCAGCGGCATTCTTCGCCGAAGGCCACGCCACGACCGTAAGTCGGATCGTGAACGTTCGTCCACTATGAGAGACGAATGTGAGAACGGTCATTCTCGTTTCGGTGCGCGGCGGTCAGTCCGTCGACGAGCTCGACGACCCGGAGTCCGACGACCCGGAGCCCGGGTCGGGGGAGTGGAAGTGGGGGTGCGACTGCCCGCGGTCGTCCCAGGTCGACGGCCCGGTGGAGAAGGTGTCGTCCCAGGCGGCCGGGCCGTGCGGGGAGCTGTCGTAGGTCGAGCCATCGACGACCTGGTGGGTGCCCTGCGTCCGCGTCCGCACGGCCTCGCGCAGCATCGCGGTGCCCTGCAGGACGACGACGATGATGATCGTCGTGATCGCCAGCGGGACCGCGAACAGCAGCGCGGGCCAGCCCATGAGGAAGTAGAGCGCCACGCAGATCGCGATGTCGCCGAGGATCAGCAGGGGGAGCACGAATCGGGGCACGGTCAGCCTTCCGTGATCGCGGTGAACCAGGTCGTGCCGGGCACGAGGGCGGCGCCGAGGACGACGACGTGCAGCACCGCCGGCGCTGTCGTGAGGGCGACGGGTGCGACCCGGCCGGGCCGGCCACCGAGGATCCCGGCGAGCACGAGGCCGGGGACGCCGTCGGGGCCGCCCGACCCACAGGAACCGCCCGTGTCCATGACGGCTCCCCCGCCGGGGTGGAGCCGGGCCGTGCCGACGACGCCCATGAAGAGGCCGACCGCCGACCAGGCCGCCTGCCGCGCGAGCCGCGGTCGCCGTTCGTCCACGACAGTGACAGCGCTCGCGAGGTCCGTACCGTCAGCCGAGAACGGCCAGGACTCCGTCGGTGTACGGGGTCCAGGCCTCGACCGCCCACGGCCCGAAGTCGCGGTCGGTGAGCACGACGCAGGCCGCCCCGGCGGCGCGGTCGACCCACAGGAACGTGCCGGACTGCCCGAAGTGTCCGAAGGTGTCCGGGGAGCTGTTCCTGCCCGTCCAGTGGGGCGACTTGGTCCCGCGGATCTCGAACCCCAGCCCCCAGTCGTTGGGCTTCTGGCGGCCGTAGCCGGGGAGGATGCCGTCGAGACCCGGGAAGGCGACCCGAGTGGCCTCGGGGAGGGTGGCGACGAGCGTCGGCGACTGCAGTTCGGCAGCGAAGCGGGCCAGGTCGTCGGCGGTGGAGACGGCGCCCGACCCGGGGTGGCCGTCCAGGCGGGTGGCGGTGAGGCCGAGGGGTTCGCAGACGGCCTCGTGCAGGTAGTCGGCGAACGGGATGCCGCTGGCGGCGGTGATGGTGTCGGCGAGGACCGCGAAGCCGGTGTTGGAGTAGATACGCCGGGTGCCGGGGGCGGCCTGGACCTGGTCGGAGTCGAAGGCCAGACCGGAGGTGTGCGCGGCGAGGTGCCGGACCGTCGAGCCGTCGGGGCCGGCCGGCTGGTCCCACTCGACGGCGCCCTCCTCGACGGCGACGAGCGTCGCGTAGGCGGTGAGGAGCTTGGTCACCGACGCGAGCCGGAACTCGCGGTCGGTGTCACCCGCGGTCGCGCGGACCGTCCCGTCGGCCGCGACGAGGGCCGCCGCGGCATGCCCGACGGGCCAGTCGAGGACCGTGCCCACAGCCTTCGCAAGTTCCGTCGCCACCGGGCCATCTTCTCCCGTCGGCCGGGGCCGGTGCCGGGCGGGATACTCCGGGTGTGATCCGGACAGGGACGTCGGGCTGGCGCTACCCGCCGTGGCGCGGCGTGTTCTACCCGGCGGGGCTGGCGCAGCGCCGGGAGCTGGAGTTCCTGTCGCGCGCGGTGTCGAGCATCGAGATCAACGGCTCGTTCTACTCGTTGCAGCGCCCGGAGAGCTACCGGCAGTGGGCGGCCGACACGCCCGAGGACTTCGTGTTCTCGGTCAAGGGACCGCGGTTCGTCACACACATGAAGCAGCTGCGCGACCCGGAACAGACGCTCGCGAACTTCTTCGCGTCCGGGCTGCTGGCGCTGGGGCCGAAGCTGGGCCCGGTCCTGTGGCAGCTGCCGCCGCGGATGCGGTGGGACCGTGCGCGCGTCGAGACGTTCCTGCGCTGCCTGCCGCGGAGCACCGTCGCGGCGGCGACGCTCGCGGAGAAGCACGACGAACGGCTCGACGGCCGGGCCCTGACCAGCACCGACGCCGACCGGCCGGTGCTGCACGCGCTGGAGGTGCGGCACCCGAGCTTCGCCGACCCGGCCGTGGTGGAGCTGCTGCGGGAGCTCGACGTGGCGCTCGTCGTGGCCGACACGGCCGGGACCTGGCCGCACCTGGAGGACATGACCGCGGGCTTCGCCTACGTCCGGCTGCACGGCGACGTCGAGCTGTACGCGAGCGGCTACTCCGATGCCGCCCTGGACTCGTGGGCGGCCCGGATCCGGCGCTGGGCGGCGGGGGAGTCGCCGACGGGGGAGTTCACGGTCGCGCCGCCGATGGGGCCGGTGCCCGGCCGGGACGTCTACGTCTACTTCGACAACGACATGAAGGTGCACGCCCCGCGGGACGCGATCTCGCTCGCGGCCAGGCTCAGCTGACCGTCGCGGCGGCGGCGGCGACCGCCTGCCGGGCGTCGCGGTGCGCGACGAGCATCCGCCTGCCGCCGATCATCGCGACCGCGGCGAGGACGAGCATCCCGGCACAGGTCAGCCACGCGGCGGGGAAGCCGGCGTGGGTGGCGAGCAGGCCGAACACCATCGGGCCGAGGAACGCGCCCGCGTACGTCCCGACCTGGACCACCGACGTCGCCGCGGCGGGGGCGCCGGGATTGAGCCGCACCACGGCGAACTGCAGCAGCCCGGTCCAGCCCCAGCCGATGCCGAACGCCACGACCGTGCCCAGCACCAGCGCCAGTGGCCCCGGCACTGCCAGCAGGGCGACGCCGATCGCGCCGATCGCCATGCTCGTGGCGACGACGGCGATGTGGCCGCCGGCGCGCCGGTCCGCGAGCCAGCCGTTCACGAGCCGCATCGCGAGCCCGACGAGGCTGCCCAGCGTCAGCACCAGCCCGGCGAGTCCCGGGTCGACGCCCTGGCGGACCGCGGAGACGACGAGGAACGCGCCGAGGGCGCCGGCGCTGGCCGCGCCGAGCCCGGCGCCGACGCCGATGACGGCGAGGGCCCCCGTCGCGCGTTCGGCGGGGTCGACGCGGGTGCGCACGTACCGCTCCGGGCTGCGCGGGGTGAGCGGCAGCGCCAGCAGCGCCAGGCCGGCCCCGGCGATGAAGGCCCACCGCCAGCCGACGGTCAGCGCCAGCGTCGGCACGGCGAGCCCGGAGAGCAGCGTGGCGAGCGGGACGCAGGACTGTTTGAACCCGAAGGAGAGCCCGAGGCGGCGCGCAGGGACGAACCGCGCGAGCGTGAGGTTGGACGACAGCTGGCCCATGACGTTGCACCAGCAGCTGCACATCAGGATCGTGACGAGCAGCCCGTAGGACCGGGCGCCGAAGGCGATCGCGAGCATCAGTCCGGCAGCGCCGACGACGGCGATCCGGCTCGTCGTCGTCGGACCGACGCGTTCGACGATCCATCCCGTCGGCAGCGACGCGAACGCACTCACGCCGAAGTACAGGGCGACGACCACGCCGAGTCCGGCGGCGTCGAAGCCCAGCTCATCGGAGATCTGGACGGCGAGTGCGGCCGTGAGGAACACGGGCAGGACGGACGCGGTCGTCGTGACGACGGCGCCGACGACGGCGCGCGTCGTCCCCCGCGTCCCCTCCATGCTTCGCGACGCTAACCGCTTCCGTGGTGTTTGTCCTCGTTGTGTGTCTCAACCCTTGATGCGGCTCCCACGCCCCGCCCACTCCTTCTCGCGCAGCTCGAACTTCTGCACCTTGCCGGTCGAGGTCTTGGGCAGCTCGTCGACGATCTCGACGTCGCGGGGCGCCTTGTACCGCGCGATCTTCGACTTCACGTGCTCGATGATCTCGTCGGGGGTGGCCTGCTCGCCGTTCCTGAGTACGACGAACGCCTTGGGCCGCTCGCCCCACTGCTCGTCGGGAACCCCGACGACAGCCGCCTCCAGTACGGCCGGGTGCGAGACGACGGCCTGTTCGACCTCGACCGTCGAGATGTTCTCCCCGCCGGAGATCACGACGTCCTTCGCGCGGTCGCGCAGCTCCACGTAGCCGTCGGGATGGACGACGCCGAGGTCACCGGAGTGGAACCAGCCGCCGGCGAAGGCCTTCTGCGTGCCCTCCGGATCGTCGAAGTAGCCGGACATGACGTTGTTGCCGCGCATCACGATCTCGCCCATCGTGGTGCCGTCGCGGGGCACGTCGGCCATGTTCTCGTCGACGACGCGCAGCGCGTCCGTCTGGATCATGCCGACGCCCTGGCGGGCCTGCAGCGCGGCGCGTCCCTCGGGCTCGAGGGTGTCCCACGACCGCTGGTACTGGTTGACCGAGTACGGGCCGTAGGTCTCGGTCAGGCCGTAGACGTGCACGATCCGGAAGCCCATCCGCTCCATCTGCAGGATCGTCGTCGGCGACGGCGGGGCGCCCGCGGTGGTGATGACGAGCTGGTAGTCCAGCCGCACCGCCTCGGCGGCGTTCATGATCGTCGTGACGACGGTGGGTGCGCCGTTGAGGTGGGTGACGCCGTGTTCGCCGATGAGCTTCCAGATGGCGTCGCCGCGGACCTCCCGCAGGCAGACGTGGGTGCCGCCGATCGCGGTGACCGCCCACGGGGTGCACCAGCCGTTGCAGTGGAACATGGGCAGCGTCCACAGGTAGACGCTGTCAGGGCTGTGCGCGGAGTGCACGACCTCACCGAACGAGTTCAGGTACGCGCCACGGTGTGTGTACTGCACGCCTTTGGGTCGGCCGGTCGTCCCGGACGTGTAGTTGATCGACAGGGCCCGGTCCTCGTCGTCGACCTCCCACGGCAGGGGGTCGTCGGAGCCCCGGGCGAGCAGGTCGTCGTAGGTGGTGCCGCTGCCGATCCCGTCGCCCGGCGCGGCGGGGTCGACGATCGTGACGATCTCCTGGACGGTCGCCAGCTCGGCCGCGACCGGCGCGACCACCGGCCACAGCGCGGCGTCGACCACGAGCAGCGTCGAGCCGGAGTGGTCGAGGATGTAGCGGACCTCCTCCGTCGACAACCGGGTGTTGATCGCGACGAGGACCGCACCCGCGAGCGGGACGGCGAAGTGCGCGACGAGCATCTCCGGCACGTTCGGCAGCAGGTAGGCGACGCGGTCGCCCGGCCCGACCCCGGAGCCGCGCAACGCGTGCGCGACCCGGGTGGTCTCGGCGGCGAAGTCGGCATAGGTGTGCCGGCGGTCGCCGTAGACGATCGCCGGCTTGTCCGGGTAGACCTCCGCGGAGCGTCGGAGGAACGCGAGCGGGGTCAGTTCGGTGTGCCCGACGGTCATCGTCGACCCTCCTGTCACGGCGTGCGCTTCCGCCGCGATCCTGACCCGCCGTCGCGGGGCCCGGCAACCCCGGGGCGGTCAGTCCTCCTTGATGGAGATCGCTGCCTTGGGGCAGCTGCGTACGGCCTCCTCGACCTTGGGACGCAGCTCCTCGGAGGGGTTCTCGTCGAGGATGTAGAGGAAGTCGTCCTCCCGCACCTCGAAGACCTCGGGCGCGACACCCATGCAGACGGCGTTGCTCTCGCACAGATCAAAGTCCACGACGACCTTCATGGCGCCATCGTGCGCCCTGGCATGCCGCGGTGCCGGACTGAGGTGAGCCTTAGGTCAGGATCGGCTGCCCTGTGGACGGCGGCCGATCAGGGGCCGACGACGCCGGCGATGCGTGCCGGGACCGGTGCCGCGGGTCTCGCCGGCGTCGGGTGCGGGTCGGCGGTGTGCGGCGTCGGCGTCGCAGGGGTGGGCGAGGAGACGGGACCGAGTCGGGCGCAGCCGTCGTCGTAGGACTCGCCGGCGGCCGAACCGACCACGACGAGGGTCAGCACGGCGGTCAGCAGCCCGGCGAGGGCCGCGGCGCGGGGGAGCGCGGGCGCGGACATCGTGGAGCCTTCCGGTGGACGCGATCCCGTGCGGGCCCAGGATCGTGACTGCCCATCCGTCGCGGCAGGGTGTGTCGTTACCGGATCCGCGAGATTGGGCCGAACGACGAGCCACTTCCCGCCGTTCGGTCCAGTGTCGTCACGCGCTGTCGTCAGTCCCGGCGCAGGACGGGCCGGAGCGCGTCGAGCACGTCGGCGCTCTCGATCGTGCTGGGCACCGGCTCGTCGTGGCCGTCGGCGATCCCGCGCATCGTCTTGCGCAGGATCTTTCCCGACCTGGTCTTCGGCAGGGCCGCGACGACGGCGACGTCCTTGAGCGAGGCGACCGCCCCGATCTGGTCGCGCACCAGCTGGACGAGCTCTGCCCGCAGCTTCTCCTCGTCCGGTTCGACGCCTGCCTTCAGGACGACGAACCCGCGCGGGATCTGGCCCTTCATGGTGTCCGCGACCCCGATGACGGCGCACTCGGCGACGTCGGGGTGGCTCGCGAGGACCTCCTCCATGGAGCCCGTCGACAGCCGGTGCCCGGCGACGTTGATGACGTCGTCGGTGCGGCCCATGACGTAGACGTAGCCCTCGCCGTCGATGTTGCCGCCGTCGCCGGTGAGGTAGTAGCCGTCGAAGGCGGCCATGTAGGACTGGACGAACCGCTCGTCGTCGTTCCACAGGGTCGGGAGCGCGCCGGGCGGCATCGGCAGCTTCACGACGATCGCGCCGTCGGTCCCCGCGTCGACCGGCTTGCCCGCGGTGTCGAGCACCTGGACGTCCCAGCCGGGCAGCGGACGGGTCGGCGAACCGGGCTTGACCGGAAGCAGCTCGATCCCGGCGGGGTTGGCGACGATGGGCCAGCCCGTCTCCGTCTGCCACCAGTGGTCGATCACCGGGATGCCCAGGGTGTCGGACGCCCAGTGGTAGGTCTCCGGGTCGAGGCGCTCACCGGCGAGGAAGAGGTACTTCAGGCTGGAGACGTCGTACTTCGGCAGGTGCTCGGCGTTCGGGTCCTCCTTCTTGATCGCCCGGAACGCCGTCGGTGCGGTGAACAGGCTCTTCACCTTGTGATCGGCGACCACGCGCCAGAACTGGCCGGCGTCGGGTGTCCCGACGGGCTTGCCCTCGTAGAGGATCGTCGTCGCGCCGGCCAGCAGCGGCGCGTAGACGATGTAGGAGTGCCCGACGACCCACCCGACGTCGGACGCGGTGAAGATCGTCTCGCCGGCGTCGACGGCGTAGACGTTGGGCATCGACCAGGCCAGTGCGACCGCGTAGCCGCCGCCGTCGCGCACGACGCCCTTGGGCTTCCCGGTCGTGCCGGAGGTGTAGAGGATGTAGAGCGGGTCGGTCGCCTTCACCGGCACCGGGTCGGCCGGGGCGGCGGCGGCCATGGCCTGCACCCAGTCGACGTCGTTCGGGCCCATGTCGGCCGACACCTGGGGCCGCTGCAGGATCACCTGCTTCGCGGGCTTGTGTTCGGCGAGCTCGATCGCCTTGTCCAGCAACGGCTTGTACTCGATGATGCGCTTGCCCTCGATGCCGCACGAGGCGGACACGATGACGGTCGGGGTGGCGTCGTCGATGCGGACGGCCAGCTCCTTGGGCGCGAACCCGCCGAAGACCACCGAGTGGACGGCGCCGATCCGCGCGCACGCGAGCATCGCGACGGCGGCCTCGGGGACCATCGGCATGTAGACGACGACCCGGTCGCCGACGCCGACACCCAGGCCCGCGAGGACCCCGGCGAAGCGGGCGACCTCGTCGCGCAGCTCCGAGTAGGTGTAGGTCCGCCGGGTCTGTGTGACGGGCGAGTCGTAGATCAGCGCGGCCTGGTCACCCCGGCCGGCGTCGACGTGGCGGTCCAGCGCGTTGTGCGCGACGTTGAGCTCACCGTCGGGGAACCACCGGTAGAACGGCGGGTTCGACGAGTCGAGCGCCCGCGTGGGCTCGACGTGCCAGTCGAGCGCCCCTGCCGCGTCCAGCCAGAAGCGCTCCGGGTCCTCGACGCTCGCCCGGAAGATGTCGTCGTACGCGCCCACCTGCGGTCCTCCTCGACTCGCCCTGTCTGCTCGCCGACCCTAGTCGCGCGGCGCGCTCGTGGCCGTCCTGCCCGACCGCCGGATCAGGTCTGCGTGGTGACAACAGGTGATCACTCGATCGGACCACTCACTCCACCGAGGGATCTCTCGTTCCATTCTTCGTAACGGTCTGCACGGCACTCGAAAGGGTGACGGACGGGGAGGTCACGGCAGATCCCGGTGCGGCGATAAGCCGGGCGACGTGTCCCGCACGAGCGGGGCGACGGACGACGAGGAGACGGTGTGCGGGCAGCGACGAACGGGTCCCGCGCACGCTCGCGTCTCGTCGTCGCGGCCGTCGTGCTCGTCACCGCCGTCGCCGGACTCGTCGTCGTGGGGACGGTCCGGGGGGTCTCGCAGGCCGCCGCGGGACAGGAGCCCGCCGACGATCCCGCCTGCGGCCCCACCTGGGTCACCGCGTGGCAGACCAGCCCGCAACCGGGTCCCGACGTCGACGCCGCGGGCGGCCGGTTCGGCGGCCGCACCCTGCGGATGGTGGTCCACCCGCAGTCGACCGGCTCGGAGATCCGGGTCCGGTTGTCCAACCGCTACGGGCGGGGCCCGCTCCCGGTGGCCGCGGTCTCCGCGGCCACGACGGGAACCGGTGCCGGGGTGCGCGGGGGCGCACTCCGGCCGGTCCTGTTCGGCGGCCGCCCGGACGTGACGATCCCCGCGGGGGCGGAGATCGTCAGCGACCCGGTGCCGTTCGTCGCGCAGGCGGGTCTGCCCGTCTCGGTCAGCGCCTACCTCCCGCAGGAACCCGACCGGGTGGCCACCCATCCGGTGGCGCTGCAGACCTCCTGGATCAGCGATCCCGGCAACCACGTCGACTCGGCGTCGGGCGCGGCGTTCTCCCCGGTCACGGCCTGGTTCGTCGTCACCGGCCTCGACGTGCTCGCCCCGCGCGCCGAGCACGCCGTCGTCCTCGTCGGCGACTCGATCACCGACGGGGTCGGCAGCGACCCCGGTGAGGACGACCGCTGGTCCGACGCCCTGTCGCGGCGCCTCGGCGCCGCGGGCGGCGCCGCCCGGATGTCCGTGCTCAACGCCGGCATCTCCGGCAACCAGCTGATCGCCGACGCGTTCGGCGTCGGCGACTCCCCCTCCACCCGCTTCCGGTTCGACGTCGCCGCCGCGGCCGGCGTCACCGACGTCGTCCTGCACATCGGCACCAACGACATCGCCGAGGGCCGCACCGCCGACCAGCTCCAGGCGGGCCTCGTGCGCTTCGCCGACCAGGCCCGCGCCGCCGGACTGCGCGTCTTCCTCACGACGATCACGCCCTCGCGCACCGGTCCGCGCGCCACCGCCGCCGCGCAGGCCACGCGTCGTGACGTGAACGCCTGGGTGCTCGCGCAGGGCCCCGCGCACGCCGACGGCGTCTTCGACTTCGCGGCCGCCGTCGCCGACCCCGCCCGGCCCGACCGCCTGGAGTCGTCCTACGACGCCGGCGACGGCCTGCACCTCTCGGCGGCCGGCTACCGCGCGCTCGCCGGGGCCGTGCACCTCGACCGGCTCACCGGCAGCCCCTGCCTCGCCGGTGACGGCGCGTCGTCGGTCGTGGTGTCGGGCGGGCGCTGAGCTACTGCCGGCGGCGGCGGAAGGGTGCGCGCCGCCGGCCCCGCGGCTCGTCGACGACCCGTGCCAGCGGTCCCGTCGGCAGGTCCTCGCGGTCGAGCCGCTCCACGACCCAGTCGAGCGCCAACGCGCCCGGCGACACCCCACGCTCGGCCGCCAGCCGGCGCAGCTGCTCGACCTGCAACGGGGTCAGCCGCAGCTGGAAGACCTGCGCGCCGCCGAACTTCCCCGTCGACTCGGTGAGGCCCTCCGTCACCTCCGGTGCCAGCGCGGCCAGGTAGGAGTCGATCTCGTGGTCCTGGGGGACGGGGCTGTCGTCCTGGCTGCGGGCGCGAGCGTTGCGCGCCGCGGCGCGGCCGGACGAGCGGGACGAGGCCGCCGGGGCCCGGTGCCGGGAACGCTCGCCGTCGGTGGCCATGACGGCGAGCGTAGGGCCCGCGGGGGGCTCAGCTCGCGAGCGTGTAGCCCGCCTCGGTGACCGCGGCCTCGATCTCGGCGAGCGGCAGCTCGCGGTCGCTCGTGATCGTCACCAGGCCCGTCGACAGGTCCACCTCGACGCCGCGGACGCCGTCGACCTCCCCGACCTCCTCCTGCACCGACGCGGTGCAGTGCCCACAGGTCATGCCGCTGACGACGACGTCGGTACGGAACGGTGCCTCGATGCTCATGGCTCTCCTTGCAAGAACGTGTACTCGGGTGGAACGTCAGGAACGGACGAGCCGGGCGATCGCTGCGGCCGCCTCCTGGACCTTCGCCTCGCCCTCCTCGTCGCCGGTCCTGGCCGCCTCGACCAGGCATCCCGACATGTGCTCGGTGAGCAGCTCGAGCGCGAACGACTGCAGCGCCCGGGTCGCCGCGGACACCTGCGTCAGCACGTCGATGCAGTACGTGTCCTCGGTGACCATCCGCTGCAGACCCCGGACCTGTCCCTCGACGCGACGCAGGCGACGCAGATGCGCCTCGCGGTTGTCGGTGTACGAGGGCGTGCCCTTCTCCATGGACGCAGACATTCGGCCTCCCCGGCTGCTTGCCCCGAGCATACCGGGAGGGGGTACGAACTCGCCGCCGTGGCGCCGCGTCCTGTGACGCACCGTCGATCTCGTCCCTCACCCGGGCAGCGGCATGCACCGGCCGCGCGCGATCGGTAACGTCTTGGTCACGGCCACGGGGGTGGCCGTCAGGTGCCGATGCTGTGCGTGCCGGCCTGGCCGCGCCGGGTGACCGGATGGGGGCGGGGCGGTCCGTTGCATGCCCACGGCACCGCGGGCACGGTGGAACGGGGGAGACGTCGATGACCATCGGGAGCGCACGGCGGGAGATCGGTGACGTGCGACAGGGCGGCACCGGGTCCATCCCGGGCCCGCGGACCGCCGCCGACGCCTACCGCGTCTCCGACGACCAGGTCCACAAGGCCCGGCTCGTCGTCGCCGAGAACTCCGAGGACTCCGAGGACCTCCGCCTGCTGCTCGACATGCTCGGCCTGATCTCCGCCACTCCCGACCAGCCGCCGCCCGTCAGTCGCTGACGGCGGATCCGGTCCCTGAGCTGCGAGGACAGGATCATTGGGGGGTGGGTGAAAGCGGGTGCGGGGGGCTGTCGTAAGCTTTTGAAGCTCCCAACGGACAGCCGTTGGAGGCCAGGACACCGCCTGCGGGGTCCAGCCCCCATCGTCTAGCGGCCTAGGACTCCGCCCTTTCAAGGCGGCAGCGCGGGTTCGAATCCCGTTGGGGGTACGGTAGTCGCAGTAAGCAAGGCCCAGTGGCGCAGTTGGTTAGCGCGTCGCCCTGTCACGGCGAAGGTCGCGGGTTCGAGTCCCGTCTGGGTCGCTCCACTCTCCGGTTCCCGGCGTTGCCGGCGGCCAGGCCAGGTAGCTCAGTTGGTACGAGCGTCCGCCTGAAAAGCGGAAGGTCGGCGGTTCGACCCCGCCCCTGGCCACACCTTCTCGCCGGCGGACTCTCCCGATCGGCCTCGTCCGCCAACTCGTTCCCGAGTCCGACGTGACCCCGGTTCGATCATCGACTGATTCCCTCCCCGGTGAACTCCGCGGTTCTGCCGTGCCCCGGCGCTGACCCCCTATCGGGTGATGGGCGCTGCGGACGACCTGGTTGGATCGGTCGCGATGACGGGAGCAGACGGACGTCGACGCCATCGTGCCGGCCCGGCCGCCGCACGGGTCGTCGTGCTGGCATGTGCCCTGCTCCTGGCCGTGGCCTGCGGGTCCGAGGAGCTCCCCCTGCCGGCGGTCCCGTCCTCCGCGGTGACCACGGCGGTGACCACGGCCCCCCCACCGCCGCCCACGACGTCGGTCACCGGGACGGCGTCCGCGACCCGCAGCACGACGTCCGCGCCCCCGGTGACGCGGCCGCGGACGACGGCCCCGGCGGCGCCGGCAGCGCCGGTCGGGCCCGCGGGCAGGCCGTTCAGCACCGAGATCACCTTCTACTCGGCCTACGACAACGACCCGCCGGGCAGCCGCGCGATCGCCCACCCCAACGCACGCCACTCGCAGGCGGGCGGCACCGGCACGTACGCCGATCCACTGACCCTCGCGAGTGACACCCGGGAGATCGCCCTCGGCACGATCGTCTACGTCCCGTTCGTGAAGAAGTACTTCGTGATGGAGGACGACTGCGCCCAGTGCATCTCCGACTGGGGCAGCGGCAAGATCCCCCACCTGGACCTGTTCATGCCCAACGGGAACGACGACAACGTCACGGCCTGCCAGGAGAAGCTGACGCCCGGCGGGCGCGTCACCGTCGAGCTGAACCCACCGGCCGGCAGGGCCGTGTCGTCGAACCCGCTCTACTCCGGCGGACGCTGCTTCTCCGGCTGACCGCCCACCCCGACCGGCGTTCCGCGCTCCGGCGCGCGCGGGCTGCGCACCTCGACGGTGCCCTGCTCGGCGTCGGCGAAGGTCCGGGCGGCCGGGACCACCGGGAGCCTGGTCGTCGGCAGCTCCGCCGGTGACCGCCGCATCGCGGGGATCACCGAGGTCATGGGCGCGGCGTCGGCGCGACGGTGCCGGGGGTGCGGCACCGGTGCGGGCCGCCGGTGCGCGCCGGTGGGCGTGGGTCGACGCGGGTCCGGGAGGGACGGAATCGCCGCGGGCCGCACCGGAGCCACGACGTTGGAGACGGCGCCGTCGCGGTTCTGCGTCGGCACGTTCTCGAAGCGTCCGATGCGGCGCAGCTTCTGCCAGCCCAGCCGGATACCCGTGAGCGCCGCCGACACCGACTGGATCAGCACCGCGTACATGAGTTGGCGGTACACGAACTGTTGCAGCGGGAGCAGCCACAGGATGCGCATCTTCTCGCGCTCCAGCCGGAACGCGACGATGCCCGCCACCGTCTGGATGGCCAGGACCGAGCCCCACAGCACGAGCGTGCGGACGGTGTCGTCGAAGATCAGGCCGTAGACGAGCAGGATGTCGATCAGCGGCGCGATCAGCGGCAGTGCCACCTGGAACACGCCGAGGTTGAGCAGTCCCCGCCGGGCGTACCGGCCGGCCGCGCCGCGGTTGCGCAGCGCGCCGCGGTGCTTCCACAGCGACTGGATCGTGCCGTAGCTCCAGCGGTAGCGCTGCCGCCACAGCTGCCCGAACGTCGACGGTGCCTCGGTCCAGGCCCGGGCCCGCTCCTCGTAGACGACGCGCCACCCGGCGATCCCGAGGGCCATGGTCAGGTCGGTGTCCTCGGCGAGCGTGTCGTCACTGACGCTGCCGACAGCGAGCAGGGCCGTCCGGCGGAACGCCCCGACCGCGCCGGGGACCGTCGTGATGCAGCCGAAGACGTCCTGCATGCGGCGGTCGAGGTTGAAGCCGATCACGTACTCGATGTGCTGCCAGCGCGTCACCAGGCTCGTGCGGTTCGCAACCTTCGCGTTGCCCGCCACCGCGCCCACCTTCGGGTCGGCGAACGGCTGGGCGAGCAGCCGCGCGGTGTCCGGCTCGAAGATCGTGTCACCGTCGAGCATGATCACGATGTCATACGAGGCCGCGCGGACCCCGTTGTTCAGCGCGGCGGGCTTGCCGGCGTTGGCCTGCCGGATCAGCCGCACGCCGGGGATGGCCAGGGCCTCGACGATGTCGGCGGTGCCGTCGGTGGAGCCGTCGTCGACGACGATGATCTCGACGGGATGGTCGCTCGCCGCGACGGAGCGCAGGGTCGCGGCGATGCACTCCTTCTCGTTGTAGGCAGGGATGATCACCGACACGGGATCGGTGACGGGCGGCAGCGTCGGGGTCGTGACGGCGCGGCGGGCGCGTCGCGTGTGGACGATCGCGACGGCCAGGATCAACACGAGCCGTGCGATCACGAGGAGCCCCAGCACCAGCAGCGCGATCTCGAACATGCGCACGAACCAGGTCGCGACGCTGACGCTCGTGACCAGGCCCCAGCCGAGGTTGCGGTCGCTCGTCGACGCCGCCTGGTCGGCGGGTGGGAGCCCGACGCCCTTGCTGACGGTCGTGAACGTGTAGCCCTGCGCCTTCAGTTCGGGGATCAGCCGCTCCAGCGCGGCGACGGTCTCCGAGCGGTCGCCGCCGGCGTCGTGCATCAGGATCGCGCCGCCCGCGCCGTTCTTCGGCGTGCCCGCGGCCACGATCGAGTCGACGCCCTTGCGCTCCCAGTCGAACGTGTCGATGTCGGTGAACGCGGCGACGAGACCGCGGTCGCCGAGCTGGCGCACGACCTCGAACTGGTTGTTGTCCAGGGCCAGCGTCTCCGACGAGTACGGCGGCCGGATGAGATAGCTGACCTGCCCGGTCGCGCCCGCGATGACGAGCTGGGTCTGGTCGATCTCGCGTGTGAGCCGGTCCTGCGACACCGTCGTCAGGTCGGGGTGGGTGAACGTGTGGATGCCGATCTCGGAACCCTGGTCGACCATGTCGCGCAACAGGTCCGGGTGCTGGGCGCCCAGCGATCCGAGTACGAAGAACGTCCCCGGGACGTTGTTGCGCTCCAGCACGTCGAGGATCTGCGGCGTCCACGTCGGGTCGGGGCCGTCGTCGAACGTGAGCGCCACCGTCTTCGACGGGTAGCCGATGCCGTGGATCTGGCCGTTCGTCGCGTCCACGACCGAGCCGCCGTCGAGGACGGACGCGGGCACCTTGTCGACGGCGGCGCGCGGCGCCTGCCGGTCGGCGTCCGCCCCGACCTTCGGGTTGACCCAGCCGTTGAGGGCGAGGACGGACGCGATCATCGCGACCGCGATCGCCAGCAGGAACCATTTGGGCTTGGGGATGCGCCCGCGGCGGGATGCGCGTTCGGGGCTGCTCACGACGCCGCCGTGGGGCCGGTGCCCGTTCCTGTTCCGGTGCCGCCTCCGGTGCCGCCGCCCCCGGTGCCGCCCCCGGTCGTGCCGCCTCCGGTGCTGCCGCCTCCCGTGGTGCCGCCCCCGGTCGTGCCGCCCTCGGTGCCACCGGCACCGCGGCCGCGACGGGTGGTCGTCGGTGCGCTCGAGGTCGTCGGCGGTGCCGAGGCCGAGGGCGCGGTCGAGGCCGTCGGTGCCACAGCCCGCTGCACACCCTCGCCCAGCGGGGCGACGGGCTTCGCCGGCGCCCGGGTGGGCTGTGCCTCGCCGTCGTGCGCCTCCAGGATCCCGGCGGTCCCGGGGTCGCCGCCGGCGACGGTGCCCAGCCCGGGCAGCGGCAACAGCGGTGTCTCCTGGTGCGCGGCGAGGCTCACGCCGACGACGCCCATGTAGAGGGCGCACACCGTGCCGCCGACATAGGCGGCGACCTTGATGCGCCGGCGGCGCCTGCCGGTCCCGTCGACGAACACGGGGCCGCCCGGCCGGATGACAGTGGTCGCCTCCACGGCGGACCCGTCGGCGGCGCCACCGACCGTCGGGAGGACAACGGTCGACTCCACGTCGTTCATGACCCGTTCCGTCCGTTCATGGCCGTGGGAGCACTCGCGGCGTCCCGGAAGAGCTTGGTGAAGGCGAAGTCCGGCTGCTCGACCCCGCTGCAGTCGTAGCGGGCTCCGGTCGCGCCGGGGCAGCCGCCGTTGTCGCGGGTGAGCGACCACAGCCGCACGTCGTGGACCCCGAGGCCGGGCAGCGTCGAGGCGAGGGTGCGGGCGTCGTCGAGCGTGGTGACGGGGCCGGTGTCGTTGCGGCCGATCATCACGGTGACCGCGAGACCCTCGGGCCTCGGCGTGATCGCGTCGACCTGGGCGCGGACGGCGCCGGTGGCGTCGGTCATGGCCTGCAGCCACGAGCCGTCGTAGCGGAAGTTCATGACCATCGCGTTGACCTCGAACCGCACCCCGGCGGCGGCGACGGCGCGAGCGACAGTGAGCGCCCGGGAGTCGAGCCCGCGGGTGGCGTCCGAGACCTGCAGGGTGAGGCTCACGTCGACGTCGCGGCCGGCCTGCAGGGTGTGCAGCGCGTCGGCGACCCGGTCGACGTCCACGTCGGCCTCGATGTCGACGTCGAGACGGGTGGAACGCACCGCGTCGAGGAGTGTCCCGTAGGCGTCGGCGAGGTCGGTCGACGTCGTGCACGCGTTCTCGAGGTACTCGCCGGTCGCCCCGCCGGTCGCCGCGGTCACCCTGCCGCCGCGGTCGCGCAGCCGGTCGAGCTGGGCGAGGAGGGCAGGGTCGTCGACGGCGACGAGGCCGCCCCAGGAGGGTGCGCAGTCGCCGTCGGTCGCGAGCCCGAAGGCCAGCGCGACGTCGTTTCCCGCTCCCGCGTCGGACATGGCGGTGATCGGGGGCGTCGAGGCCGAGACGTCGACGTAGGGGGTCACGGCGGCGCCGGCGGGCAGCGGTGACGACGTGCCGGCGGTGACGGTGGGCGGCGGCGATCCGGAGGAGCATCCGGTCAGGGCGCCGACGAGCAGCGCCATACCGACAAGACCCGCAGTGACCACGCTCCGTGGCACTGATTGCCTCCGGTCAGGGTATTGACGCCCGTTTTCGGGCGATTTCGGCTGATATAGGGTGATCTCCCGAGCACCGTGGAACGTCGGTCCTCGCGTGATCGTGGAGCCCGCCTGGCTGTCGGGTCCGTGGAGATGTCGCGTCCTCACCATTCGACGTTACGGCAGGTAGAGACCGCCTCTGCGGGCGGCTGTCCTTCCAGGGCGAACGGTCGGACCGCTCCCGCGTGGGACGTTCGGGAGCCCTGGAGGTTGCCTGGGAAGGCATGTGAGGCTCGCGCCGGAGGGTGACCGATCAATGATGGTTACGCCGGACGGGGTAAAGAGTGTGCATCGGCCGTGGCGGGGCTATGCGGGCCGCCCGGTGGGCTGCTCCACGGGACCCGCGGCCAGCGCGCGTTCCCGGTCCTCGGTCGGGACGGTCTCGAACTGGCCGAGCCTGCGCAGCTTCTGCCAGCCCAGCCGGATGCCGGTGACGGCCGTCGAGACCGACTGGATGAGCACGGCGTACATCAGCTGCCGGTAGGCGAACTGCTGCAGGGGCAGCAGCCACAGGATGGCCGCCTTCTCGCGCTCGAGCCGGAACGCGACGACGGCGGCGAGCGTCTGCGCAGCCAGCACCGCGACCCAGACGGTGAGGGTGCGCACGACGTCGTCGAAGATCAGGCCGTAGACGAGCAGGATGTCGATCAGCGGCGCGATCAGCGGCAGCGCCACCTGGAAGATGCCGACGTTGAGCAGCCCACGGCGGGCGTAGCGACCCGACGCACCGGTCCCGCCGACGGCGCGGCGGTGCTTCCACAGGGACTGGATCGTGCCGTAGCTCCAGCGGTAGCGCTGCCGCCACAGCTGCCCGAACGTCGAGGGCGCCTCGGTCCAGGCCCGGGCCCGCTCCTCGTAGACGACGCGCCACCCGGCGATCCCGAGGGCCATGGTCAGATCGGTGTCCTCGGCGAGCGTGTCGTCGGAGACCCCGCCGACGTCGAGCAGGGCGGTCCGGCGGAACGCCCCGACCGCGCCGGGGACCGTGGTGATGCAGCCGAAGACGTCCTGCATGCGGCGGTCGAGGTTGAAGCCGATCACGTACTCGATGTGCTGCCAGCGCGTGACGAGGCTCGTGCGGTTCGCGACCTTGGCGTTGCCGGCGACGGCCCCGACCTGCGGGTCGATGAACGGCTGGGCCAGGAGACGGACGGTGTCGCGCTCGAAGATCGTGTCGCCGTCGAGCATCACGACGATGTCGTGCATCGCCGCCCGGACCCCGGTGTTCAGCGCGGCGGGCTTGCCGGCGTTGGCCTGCCGGATCAGCCGCACGCCGGGGATGGCCAGGGCCTCGACGATGTCGGCGGTGCCGTCGGTGGAGCCGTCGTCGACGACGATGATCTCGACGGGATGGTCGCTCGCCGCGACGGAGCGCAGGGTCGCGGCGATGCACTCCTTCTCGTTGTAGGCGGGCACGACGACCGAGACCGGTGTGGTCACCGGCGTCACCGAGGGGGTCCGCGCCGCGCGCCGGGACCGTCGCGCGTGCACCACGGCGACACCCAGGACCAGCACGAGCCGGGCGATGACGAGCAGGCCCAGCACGAGCAGGGCCAGCTCCATCAGCCGGACGATCCACGTGGCCACCCCGACGCCCGTCACCAGACCGAGGCCGAGGTTGTGGTCGCTCGCCGATGCGGGCTGGTCGGCCGGTGGGAGCCCGACGCCCTTGCTGACGGTCGTGAACGTGTAGCCCTGCGCCTTGAGCTCGGGGATGAGGACGTCGAGCGCGGCGACGGTCTCCGAGCGGTCGCCACCGGCGTCGTGCATGAGGACGGCGCCGCCGGCCCCGTTGGCGGGCGTCGAGGCCGCGACGATCGCGTCGACGCCCTTGCGCTCCCAGTCGCGGCTGTCGACGTCGGTGAAGGCCGTGACGAAGCCCTGGTCGCCGAGCTCGCGGACGATGTCGAACTGGCTGTTGTCCAGCGCGGTGACCTCGGAGGAGTACGGCGGTCGGACGAGGTAGCTGACCTGCCCGGTGGCTCCGGCGATCGCGAGCTGGGTCTGGCTCAGCTCACGGGCCATCCGGGCCGGTGAGACCGTCGTCAGGTCGGGGTGGGTGAAGGTGTGCAGGCCGATCTCCGAGCCGGACGCGACGATGTCGCGCAGCAGCTCGGGGTGCTGGGCACCGAGCGACCCGAGGACGAAGAACGTGCCGGGGACGTTGTTGCGCTCCAGGACGTCGAGGATCTGCGGCGTCCACTCGGGATCGGGGCCGTCGTCGAAGGTCAGCGCGAGTGTCTTCGACGGGTAGCCGAGACTGCGGAGCCTGCCGCCGGTGGTGTCGACGACCGAGCCGCCCTGCACCACCGACAGCGGCACCCGGTCCTCAGCGCCGTGCGGGGCCTGCCGCTCGGCGTCGGTACCGACCTTCGGGTTGACCAGCCCGTTCAGGGCGAGGACCGATGCGACCATCGCCATCGCGACGAGGAGGAACACCCATTTCGGGCGCGGCACGCGCCTGCGCCCGAGGAGCCGGCCGGGGGCGCTCACGCCGGGCTGCCCTCGGCGACGGTCGACGTGGGGACGGGCTCGGTGGTCGGCGGATCGGTGACCGGGGGAGGCGGCGGCGGGTCGCTCGTCACGGGAGGCGGAGGTTCGTGGGTGACCGGCGGCGGTGGGTCGACCGGGTCGGGGGGCGGTGGATCGGTCTGCCCGGACCCGGTCGGCGGATCGGTCGGGTCGGGGGCGCCCTCGCCGGCGGCCGGCGGTGCAGGGTCGGCCGGGACCGTGGGCGGTGGCGCGGGCGGCGTGGTTCCCGGCGCGACGACCGGCGGGACCGCGGGAGGTACGACGGGGGCGGCGGGCGGTGGGGCGACGAGCGCGGGGACGAGCGCGGGGACGACTGCGGGGGCGGGGGCCAGCGCGCCCGCCGACGCGACCGGCGCGATCGCCCGCGCCAGCACCGTGCCCAGCGGCACCAGCGGCGGGGTCGCGGCGTGCGGCACATCGGGGTCGGCAATCCGCTGTGCGTCGAGGATCCCGGCCGATCGGGGATCTCCCGCAGCGATCGGGCCGGACCCGGGCAGTGCGAACAGGGTCGTCTCCTGGTGTGCGGCGAGGCTGGCGCCGACGACCGCCATGTAGGCCGCGCACGCCGATGCCGCGACGTAGGCGACGCGCTTGACACGCTTGCGGCGCCTGCCGGTGCCGTCGACGAAGACCGGACCGCTGCCGTGCCCGGCAGTCGTGGGTTCCGTGTCGCCGTTCATGTCACTTTCCGTTCCGTTCGTGGCCCTGGGGAGCGCCGACGGCGTCTCCACGTGTCTGGGCGCGCTCGCTCGGAGGGCGACGCGCAGTAGCGTCCACTTGCCTCCGAACAGAGTAATGGTCATTCATCTGGGCGAAATGTGTACTTGTGCCCGATGGCCCGCGTCGTCGGTCTCGATCCCCGCCTGGGCCGCCCCCGAGTCCGCCCCTCCAGCGCACTCGACGACGATTTCGGCGCCGGACCCCTCGGCGTTACAGCAGCTAGATGCGATCTTGTGCGCCGTGCCGTCCGGAGCGGTGTCCTGGAGCGGACATGCCGGACCGGTGCGCCGAACGGTCGAGGGAGTTGTGGCGCGGTGTCGGACGCCCATGACGGAAAGTGATGGTTTCTCGTAAGGTGCGCCGAACGGAGCAATGAGGGCACTTCGGCTCTCGTCGACCGGCGGTGACCCTGGGTGCAGCGACCCGCGGCAGCGTCCGGCCGTGCACGGCACCTGTGTGTTCGGATGGCATCCTGCCCGGTGTGAACTGTCGGCCCGGCCCGTCCGTGATCGTGGTGTGGGCGACCGCGGTGCGGGGAAGCGACCGTGGGGGGTGTGACCGTGGTGGCGGGGAGGCAGCGGTGAGAGGGGGACGGCGGTGGCGAGGAAGACGGTCGTGGACGACCCCGGCGAACGGTGCATGACGCAATGAGCTCGACCCGGAACCAGCGGCCGGCCCGTGCCCGGCTCCGGGCCGGTAGCGGCTTGGTCGCGGCGCTGGTCGTCGGCCTGGTCGTCGCGGGCTGCTCGGCAGGAGGTGACCAGCCCGCCACGCCGGGCGGCCCGGCCACGTCGGCCGCCCCGCCGGCCCCGACCCGGACCTATGCCGCCGCGCAGGTGCAGGCGCTCGTCACGTTCTACGCGGCCGTCGACAACGATCCGCCCGGCAGCACCGACATCGCGTACCCGTCCGACCGGCACCGCACCGCGGGTGGCAGCGGCACGTTCGACGACCCCGTCACGATGGCCACGGACGTCCGTGAGATCCCCGTGGGCGGCATCGTCTACTCGCCGAAGCTGCAGCGCTACTTCGTCATGGAGGACGACTGCGCGCCCTGCATCGAGGAGTGGGGTGCGACGAAGAGGGCCCACGTCGCCTTCTGGATCGGCGGCGGGACCGATGCGCGGGTGACCGCGTGCGAGGACTCGCTGACCTCCGGGCGGCCGGTGATGCTCCAGTACGACCCGCCGCCGGGCCTGCCCGTCGACACCCGGCCGCTGTATGCCAACGGGAAGTGCTGGCCCGCGACCTGAGCCGGACAGCGGTCAGCGGGCGAACCAGCCGGGCGAGTCGAGGCCGGAACCGACGTCGGGGGCCAGGGCGCGGAGGGCCGTCTCGAAGGCGGGCATGTCGTCGCCGATGCCGGCGGCCCGGGCGTCGCGGAGGCGCTCGAAGATCTCCGCGGACAGGGCGAGCATCTCGTGGCCGCGCGGGGTGATCGTCACGATCTTGCGACGGGCGTCGCCCGGGTCGCCGTCGCGGCGGGCGTAGCCGCGGTCGACGAGGGCGTCGATCGTCTTGCCCGCCGCCTGCTTGCTGACGCCGAGCCTGTCGCCGAGCTCGACCGCCGTGACGCCGTCGGGGCCGATGGCCTGCAGTGCGAAACCGTGCAGGGGGCGGGCGTCGTGGTGTCCGCGGTCGGCGAGCTCGGTGTGCAGGTCGTCGACGAGGTCGCGGAAGGCGGCGAGCAGCCGCAGGGCGAGCTCGGCGCCGCTCATCGGCACGTGCGCCGCGGGCCTGGACGACATCGACAACCTCATTTACTGTATTCGACAACGTTGTTGTCCATCATAGGAGGTTCCGATGCAGGTCGTACGCAGCGGAGAGGTCCGCCGCACCGAGACACCCAACGCCGTCATGACGACGTTCGCCTCACCCAGCCTCGGCGGCGCGGGTCACGCCCTCTGGCAGGTCGAGATGAGGCCCGGGGCGAGCGGGCCCGACCACGCCATGGACGTCGAACAGATCTGGCGGGCCGTCGCGGGCGGCGCGACCGTCCACCTCGACGGCGCCGACGACGTGCCACTCGCGCCCGGCGACACCGTCGTGCTGCCCGCCGGGGTCGTGCGCCGCATCGTCGCCGACGCCGACGCCGGCTTCACCGCCGTCGTCACCGGAGCCGGCGGGGCCCACGCCCTCGTCGCCGGGGCGGAGCCCGTCGTTCCCGCCTGGATCGCATGATCCGTTCCGGGGCCACGTGACATGCTGTGACGATGTCCGCTGTCGCCGACGAGGGGACCCGCCGCGCGGGTCGCCGGCCGGTCACGTCGCGCTTCGAGATCGAGCACATCGCGCTCGACCTCTTCGCGGAGCGTGGCTTCGACGCCACGACCGTCGAGGACATCGCCCAGGCCGCCGGAATCGGCCGGCGCACCTTCTTCCGCTACTACGCCTCGAAGAACGACGTGCCGTGGGGCGCCTTCGACGAGCAGCTCACCCGGATGCGGGCCACCTTCGCCGCGCTCGCGCCCGACGTTCCGGTCATGACGGGAATCCGCGAGGTCGTACTCGACTTCAACGACGTCGCGCCGGAGGAGCAGCCATGGCACCGCCAGCGGCTGCGGCTGATCCTCGGCACGCCGACCTTGCAGGCCTACTCGACGCTGCGGTACGCCGCGTGGCGCCAGGTCGTCGCCGACTACGTCGCCGCTCGGCTCGGCACCTCACCCGAGGAGCTCGTCCCGCTGACGGTGGGGCACGCGAGCCTCGGGGTCGCCCTCGCCGCCTACGAGACGTGGCTGACCGGCGACGACGATCTGCGTGACCTGCTCGACAAGGCCTTCCGGGCCCTGGAGTCGGGCCTCGTCCCGGGGACGTTCGACTGAGGCCCGACGCTCACAGGGCGTCACCGGTGCCACCGCATCGTCGACACGACATGACGATGCGGGGTGCGCGCTCACGCGTCGCACCCCGCACCGGTTCTCCGGGACCCGGACGGAATTCAGGGCCGTTTGTCGGCCGGAATCGGGGGGCGTGGGAATCACGGCCGATCTGTCCGGCCCTGCTGTTCGGTCCTTTCCGCCGGGTCCCGGACGAATTCGGGACCCGAATTCGGGAAACGTCAGCTCGCAGTGCCGGCGTCGGCGGGCAGAGCGGGCGTGTCGGCCGGAAGGGCAGGGGTGTCGGCCGGGGCGGCCGGCACCGCGGGAACGTCGGTCGGCACCGCGGGAACGTCGGTCGGCACCGCGGGAACGTCGGTCGGCACCGCGGGAACCGCCGGCACGGCCGGCGCCGCGGGGACGTCGGCGGGCACACAGGGCACCGCGGGGACGTCGGTGGGGACGGCCGCGGGAAGGGCGGGGACAGCGGCCGGAACGGCCGGGACCGCGGGGACGGCCGGGACGTCGGCGGGGACGCAGGGGACGTCGGTCGGGACGGCCGGGACCGCCGGGAGATCGGTCGGAGCAGCGGGAACGGCCGGGAGCTCGGGGGCCGACGGCACGGGTGGCAGCGGCGGCAGCTGGTCGGCGGCCTGCGGGACGACGTCCGGGGTGTCGACGGGCAGCGGCACGGCAGGAACGGCAGGAACGGCCGGCAGCGGGACGATGCCGCCCACGAGGCCCGGCACGAGGCCCTGAACCGTCACGAGGACGCCGTTGAGGAGCGAGCCGAGCGGGGTGACGGGAACGGCGGGGACGACCGGCACGGCCGGCACGGCCGGGATCTGTTCGGTCGCGGCCGAGGCGACTCCCGAGCCGAGCACGAGTGCGGTGCAGCCCGTCGCAACGGCGACGATCGAGGCGGCCAATCTACGCGAGCGCACTGTTCCTCCAGTGAAGTGCGGGGGACGAGTTCGCCGAAATGATGCGTCGCAGTGCTGTCCGCGGACAGGGGTGCTCGTGGGTGCCGCCGCGAATTCACACAGAACATGCTCACTGAACGCAACGACATGGAATCTGAACCCCTGGACGGCGGTCCCCCGAAAGGAGGGTGGGGGCCGTTAAGGGATGGGCACGCCGCGCGACCCGCCGGTCGTCGCCGTCCGGATCGGGTAGTGATCACCCGTCGGCGTACGAGTTGGGCGAGATCGCCACGATGGGATGACGATGTGACCTACGGTCACCGGCGTGACGGCAGTGACCACCATCGGTGACCAGGCCACTCCGTCACACGCCGACCGATCTCCCGTCGTCCGGTGCCGGCGTTCGAGCCCGGCTCGACGCAGCAGGTGACCACCGGCGGGCCGGTGCCGCGCAAGGTCGGCCGGGGCGCCGGGGCCCCGACCACTCCCGCGTCCCGGGCCGTCAGGGGAGACGGGCTACGCCGAGACCGCCCGGTCGGCGGCGATACCGGTGGCACCGCGGTCTCTCCGCGATCCGGCGCCTCACGCCCGGCCGCAAAGCAGGTGGCTCGGACAGGACTCGGCCTGCTCCATGGCGAAGTGCTCGACGTACGCCGGGTCCCCGCCCGCGAACGGGGTGCACGCCCGCCCCGTCCGGCGTACCAGGGCACGGCGACCTACGACGCCCGCCGCCCTCGACGCGCCGGGCCCCGGCTCGACACTCACGCCGAAGCCGCTGGTCGACAACCAGAAGATCCCGTTCCTCGGCCTCCGGGGTGACCCCGAACCCGGCGTCGCCGGTCCGGTCCGGAGCCGGCGCGCGGTCGGCCGGTGGGGGTCGACCGACGACCTGCGGCGTGTCGACGACCGCGTCCGTCGTCGCAGATCACACCCTTGCGTGATAGGTTCCCGCGCGGTTGCAGTCGTGTTTTCCTCGATCGTTGTGAAGCGTGCGTGGAGAGTGACGGTGAGCTTCGCCGACGTCGAGGAGCAAACCTCCCATGTCGGTGTCGCGCAGCCTCCGGTCGGCACGGTGTCGTCCGGATTCGCTTCACGTGTGGGAGAAACGCATGCCGCAGGGCACCGTCAAGTGGTTCAACGCCGAAAAGGGTTTCGGCTTCATCGCCACCGACGACAACGGACCGGACGTCTTCGTCCACTACTCCGCCATCCAGTCGGACGGCTTCCGGACCCTCGAGGAGAACCAGCGGGTCGACTTCGAGGCCAGCCAGGGCGCCAAGGGCCCGCAGGCCGACTCGGTCCGCCCCATCTGACCGTCCAGCTCCACCCGGCCCCCTGAGGGCCGCACCACGATGCCGGTGTCCCCGACGGGACGCCGGCATCGTCCGTTCCCGGGCTGTCCGCCCGCCGCCCGACGGCTGTCGGGCCGCGAGGTTGCGTCGCCACCACGACAGTGTCGGGTGGAACCGGCGAGCGGAACGACGACCGGTCGGGCCTCGAACGGAGTAGCCGCCGACCCGCCCGCCCGGACCGGTGGCCCGTCGACGATCGGTCGCCGCGAACCGTTCGCGGACACGATGATCCGCTCGTCTCGGGAGTGGGCTCGGTCACCGCCGGCGGGGTTTCCTCGCGTTCCCGATGACGCATCCTTGCGTTGCACCACATGTCAGACGGCGCCGCGCAGGCGCCACATCGAGGATCGGCAGGAGGACGGACGATGTCGCGGTGGGACAGCTACCGGGCCGTGTACGGCGCGGAGCTGAGGGCAGCCGCCCGCGAGTACGCGGACCACGGATGGCCGTTGATTCCCGGGACGGGCACGGACGTACTGCTGGCCACCGGTGAGGCGCTCGACGTCGTGGAGGTGCCGGCCGAGCTCGGCCGCCGCGTCTGCGCGACGCTGCGCGACCGCGGGCTCGTCGTCCCCGTGGCGGCCACCACGAACGACACGTGGTGGTTCCCCATGACGGCAGGCTTCGGGTTGCCGCCGGAGGTGAGCCTGCACGCCGACGTCGTGCTGCACACCGACGGCATCGGCGTCGTCGCGCCGCCGAGCGAGCGGCCCGACGGGTGGGTGCACTGGCGCGTCGCCCCGGGTCTCACCGGCTACGCCGTGCCGGACGCCGCATTTGTGATCGACGCCGTCACCGCCGCGGTGCGGTGGCGTGCAGCAGGAGGCGACGAGCAGCCGGGTGCCCAGCGGCCCGCAGCAGCCGTCGCCAGAGGAGCGCGGTACCGGTCCTGACCGGAACCCGCGAGCCGCGCCCGGCTCGCGTCCCGATGCAGCGGATGTCGCTCCGCGCCGGGACGTCCGGGTGCACAGGGTGTGCGGCGCCCGGGGAAGCACTTCTTCCCCGGCGCGCTGCCCCCAACCCCCACAGCGTGACCGGGGCCGGCGGAACACCGGCGGCCCCGGTCAGAGCCAGGGTGATCCCCGGCAGCCGCGACACCCGCCGCGCGGGCACTATGTAGACGTGACGACCGAGCAGGAGCAGCGTGCGCTGCCCGCCCCCACACCCCGCGCCACCGACGCGCGCGTGCCGCTGGCGGCGTTCGGGCCCATCGACGACGACATCAAGCGCCGCGACCTGCGCCGGATGAAGCTTGTCGCCACCGGGTTCCTCGTCGGCGCCACGATCATCTTCCTCGTGGGCCGATACCTGGAACTCCACGTCGGCACCGGCTGGGGCTACATGCGCTCGGCAGGCGAGGCCGGCATGGTCGGCGCGCTCGCCGACTGGTTCGCCGTCACCGCGCTGTTCCGCCGGCCGCTGTCGCTGCCGATCCCGCACACCGCGATCATCCCCACGAAGAAGGACCAGATCGGCGGGAGCCTCGGCGACTTCGTCGGCGAGAACTTCCTCTCCGAGGCCGTGGTGCGGGACAAGCTCGAACGCGTCGGCATCTCCTCGCGGGTCGCGTCCTGGGTCTCCCAGCCCGCCAACGCCGACCGCATCACGGCCGAACTGTCGACGGCGGCGCGCGGCATCGTCACCGTCCTGCGCGACGAGGACGTCCAGGACGTCATCGAGCAGGTCCTCGTCCGCAAGCTGCTGGAGAAGCCCATCGGGCCGCCGCTCGGCAAGATCCTCGAGGGGATCCTCTCCGACGGCTCGCACCGCCGCCTCGTCGACCTGGTCTGCGACCGCGCCTACGACTGGGTCACGGCGAACCAGTCGACGGTGCTGCGCGTCGTCCACGAGCGCGCCCCCGGCTGGACGCCGCGGTTCGTCGACGAGATGTTGGCGGACAAGGTTTTCTCCGAGGTGCAGAACTTCGCATGGGCGGTCAAGACCGACCCCGAGCACCCCATGCGCAAGGCCGTCGACACGTTCCTCGTCGAGTTCGCGGGTGACCTGCAGAACGACGAGGCCACCATCGCGCGGGCCGAGCAGATCAAGCAGCAGGTCGTGGACCACCCCGACGTGCAGGCCTTCATCGGGCAGGCGTGGAGCACCGTGAAGCGGATGATCCTCGACGCCGCCGACGACCCCTCCAGCGCCCTGCGTACCCGGGTGCGTGACGGCATCCTGTCGTTCGGGCACCGGCTGGAGAACGACCCGGAGCTGCGCGGCAAGATCGACGGCTGGGTCGCCGACGCCGCCGGCTACGTCGTGCGGCACTACCGCGGCGAGATCACCACGCTGATCACCGACACCGTGGCCCGCTGGGACGCGGAGGAGACCTCCCGCAAGATCGAGCTGCAGGTGGGGCGCGACCTGCAGTTCATCCGGATCAACGGCACCGTCGTGGGTGCGTTGGCGGGGCTGGTCATCTACGCGGTCTCGCAGCTGATCTTCATCTGACGGCGGCCGCGCAGGATCGCCGGGCCCGGTCCGGCGCGCGGGGGTGCGGTGGGCTGGCTTCGCCACCGGGCGCAACCGCACTGCGCTCCGCAGGCCGGATCGCAGCGGTGAGGTTGCGCGTCGCGGGTCGGGTGCAACCTCACGGTCGTCGTGGCGCCGAGCGGGAAGCAGGGAGGTTGCGGGCGGTCGGCTGTCGGCACGCTTCCGCCCGGACAAATCGGGCGACTTCTGTCGGTGGGTGCCCCTAGTCTGCGCGGCATGGAGAGCACCGCCGTCCGCGTCGAGGGCCTGACCAAGTCGTTCGGGGCGACGCGCGCGCTCGACGGCGTCGATCTGGAGATCCCGTCGGGCACGATCCTCGGCCTGCTGGGCCCCAACGGCGCGGGGAAGACCACCACGGTCCGGATCCTCACGACGTTGCTGCGGCCCGACGCCGGGCGCGCCGTCGTCGCCGGGTACGACGTGGTGGAGCAACCCCAGCAGGTCCGGAAGGCGATCGGGCTGTCGGGGCAGTACGCGGCGGTCGACGAGAACCTCACCGGTTCGGAGAACCTCTACCTGGTGGGCCGGTTGTACGGGTTGTCGCGGAAGGCGGCGCGGGCCCGGGCGGCAGAGCTGCTCGCGCGGTTCAAGCTCACCGAGGCCGCGGAGCGCCCGTCCAAGACCTACTCCGGTGGCATGCGCCGCCGGCTCGACCTGGCGGGCGCGCTGGTGAGCTCGCCGCAGGTCGTGGTGCTCGACGAGCCGACCACGGGGCTCGACCCGCGCGGCCGGCTCGACACGTGGTCGATGATCTCGGAGCTGGTGGCCGACGGCGCGACCGTCCTGCTCACCACGCAGTACCTGGAGGAGGCCGACCAGCTGGCCGACCGGATCGTGGTGATCGACCGGGGGCGGGCGATCGCCGCGGGCACGGCCGACGAGCTGAAGTCGCAGGTCGGGGGGGAGCGGCTGCAGGTCGTCGTGGCCCGCCCGGAGCAGGTGGCGTTCGCGCAGCAGGTGCTGGCCGACGTCGGGATCTCCGAGCCGCAGGTCGAGGAGCACGTCCGCCGGGTGGCGGTGCCGGTCACGGGCGGGACGAAGGCGCTGGTCGAGGCGGTGCGCCGGTTCGACGGCGAGGGCGTCGAGCTGCTCGACGTCGCGCTGCAGCGGCCCACGCTCGACGACGTGTTCCTCCAGCTCACCGGCCACCTCGCCGAGGAGGAGCCGGTCGAGGAGCCGAAGAAGGGGCGCAGAGCCCGACGCAGGAACACGAAGGACGAGGGGGCGGGCGCGTGAGCGCGCTGACTCAGGCGCTGCGCGACAGCAGCGTCATCACCTGGCGCAACTGGGTGGGCATGAAGCGCGTGCCCGACGCGTTGATCGGCCTCACGGTGCAGCCGATCATGTTCGTGGTGCTGTTCGCGCTGGTGTTCGCCGGCAGCCTCGGCGGGGAGCCGTACCGGGAGTTCCTGGTGGCCGGCATCTTCGCGCAGACCGTGGCGTTCAACGTCTTCTTCACGACGATCGGCATGGCCAACGACCTGGGCAAGGGCATCATCGACCGGTTCCGGTCGCTGCCCATGTCGCGGGTCGCGGTGGTCCTCGGGCGCGCGGTGTCCGACCTGGGCGTAGCCGTGATCACGCTGGTCGTGATGTCGTTGACGGGCCTGATCGTGGGGTGGCGGATCCGGGGCAGTTTCCTCGACGCGCTCGCCGGCTACGGGGTGCTGCTGCTGTTCTCGTTCGCGATGGCGTGGATCGGCGTGCTCGTGGGGCTGGTGGCGCGCAACGTCGAGGTGGCGCAGAGCGCGGGCCTGATCTGGCTGTTCCCGTTGACGTTCGTGTCGAGCGCGTTCGTGTCGGTGCAGGGTTTCCCGGGCTGGCTGCAGCCGTTCGGGGAGTGGAACCCGGTGAGCGCGGTGGCTCGGGCCAGCAGGGAGCTGTTCGGCAACCCGACGCAGCTACCGGGTTTCGCGGAGTCGACGGCGTGGCCCGCACAGAACGCGGTGCTCTACGCGGTGCTGTCGTCGCTGGTGATCGTGGCGATCTTCCTGCCGTTGGCCGCGGCGCGGTACCGGCGGGTCGCGAGCCGCTAGGGCGGTCCGGCGCCGGGAGCGCGGCGGGTGATCGAGGACCCCCTGGGCAGCGGCTCAGATCAGGGAGCCGAGCGCGAGTCCCAGCCCGGCCGCGCCCAGCCCCGCGAGGACCGACCCGACGGCGTTGAACACCGCGAACAGCCGGTTGCCGCCCGCGGCGAGCCGGACGGTCTCGTACGCGAACGTCGAGTAGGTGGTGAGCGACCCGCAGAAGCCCGTCCCGACGAGTGCGATCACCTCGGGGCTCGCCGCCGAGCCCAGCGTCAGTCCGAGGATGAAGGAGCCGGTGGCGTTGACGGTGAAGGTTCCCCAGGGGAAGCCGGTGTCGTGGCGGGACTGGACGAGCCGGTCGGTGAGGTAGCGCAGCGGCGCCCCCACGACCGCGCCGGCGACGACGAGCAGGGCGCTGATGCCTGCGCTCATCCGGTACCGCCCGGTGTCGACGGGCGCATGCGGCGGCCGAGGAACCGGGCTGCGGCGAGCCCCAGCCAGGCGGCGACGACGGCGGCGGCGAGTGTGGCGCCGAGGTAGGTGAAGGCGGTGCCGATGCGGCCCGCGGCAACGAGGTGCTGGGCGTCGACGGAGTAGGTCGAGAAGGTCGTGAAGCCGCCGAGGATGCCGGTGGCGAGGAACGGCCGGACGAGCGGGTGCGCCGTCGTGAGCTCGGTGACCGCGACGACGACGACGCCGATCAGGAAGCAGCCGAGCACGTTGACGAGGAACGTCGCCAGCGGGAAGGTGCCTGCCGGGGTCGGCAGGGCGAGGCCGACGGCCCAGCGGGCGATCGCGCCGACCGCGCCGCCGAGGGCGACCGCGACGACGGCCGGGCCCTGACCGCGCAGGGGGGCGAGGGCGTCGACGGGCGGCGCGGAGCCCTGGTCCTGTCCGCTCGGCGAGGACGGTCTGCCCACGGTTCCTCCCTCTCGCACCGGTCCTGCGGGCACGCCCGGGCGAACCCTAACCGGCGTCCCGCTGACGTGACAGAGCGCACGCCACCTGCGCAAGCAGTGTGCTTGCTAGAGCTAGCACACCCGCGTACGGTCGAACACGTGAGCGGAGGTGAGACACCGATGACGAAGACCGACAAGGGCGACAAGCCCGCCGAGAAGGTCGAGAAGGCCGTCGAGCACGTCGGACAGGCCATGGGGCAGGCCGTCGACGACATCGGGTCCTACATCCGTGCGCAGCGCGAGTCGGCGCAGGTGTCCTTGCGCCAGCTCGCCAGGGTCACCGGCGTCAGCAACCCGTACCTCAGCCAGGTCGAGCGCGGGCTGCGCAAGCCGTCGGCCGAGATTCTGCAGCAGATCGCCAAGGGCCTGCGGATCTCCGCCGAGGCGCTGTACGTCAAGGCCGGGATCCTCGACGACCGTCCCGCGAGCGCCGTCATCGACGCCGTGCTCGCCGACCCGCTGCTCACCGGGCGCCAGAAGCAGGTGCTCCTCGACATCTACGAGTCCTTCCGGCGGGAGGCCGACGGCGCCGAGAGCGTCGCCGCCCCCGCGATGGACACCACGACGACCGAAGAACAGGGGAAGTGATCATCATGGCCGTTACGCTGCCGACCGCTGCGGACGTCCGAAAGGTTCGCGAGCAGGCCGCCAAGAACGCCGCCGAGCGGGCCGAGTTCGCCACCAAGCCGCTGCTCGCCGTGCTGGGTGCGGGTGACCGTGCCGTGGCCGGCGTCGCGAAGTTCGCCACCGCGGCGCGCACCCGCGCCGAGAAGCAGGCCGACGTCGTCCAGCAGCGCGTGCTCGACCTCCCGGCCGAGTTCGACGGGCTCCGCGCCAAGCTCAACGCCGACGAGGTGCGCAAGGTCGTCGAGGCCGTGCGCGAGCAGGCGACCGCCTACTACGCCGACCTCGCCGGCCGCGGCGAGGTCACCTGGGGCCGCATCCGCAAGCAGCCGCAGGTCGAGCAGGCCCTCACCGTCATCGGTGAGTACGGCGAGAAGCTCGACTCTCGCGTCGACGACCTCGTCGACGACGCCCACGACGCCGCCGAGAAGGCGCTGTCCACGGTGACCCGCCAGACCCGGTCCGTCGGCGAGAAGGTCGCCCGCACCACCGACGACGTCGCCGAGACCGCCGCGGAGACCGTCGCCGAGGTCACCGCCGAGGCGGGCAAGGCCGTCGCCGACGCCGGCGAGGACCTCGCCGAGACCGTCGCGGAGGTCGGTGGCGAGACCGCCGCCACCACCCGCAGCGCCGCCCGCCGCTCGGCCGAGAAGACCGCGCCGAAGGCCCCGCGGGCGACGACTCCCCGGGGGACGACCAAGGCGGTCGCGAAGACCGAGCCGAAGACCGTCGCCACGACGGTCGAGCCGCAGACGGCCGCCCGCAAGCCGGCGACCCGCCGCGGCCCGTCCGCCTGATCATGACGCACGACGACCGGTGCCCCCGGCGGCCTCGCCGCCGGGGGCACCGGTGTGTCGCGCCACGGCGGGGCCGGGAGTGTCACGATTCGCCCGGCGCACGTAGTCTGGCGCCGTGAGCGTCCTCCGACCCGACTATGTGGTGCTGTGCCTGATCGGCATCGTCGTCGCCGTGGTCTCCCTGTACGCCCTGGTCCACGCCGCACGGCAGCGCAAGGACGCCTTCGAACTGGCCGACAAGCTCTCCAAGAACGCCTGGCTCGGCATCGTGGGCGCGTCGGCGCTGTTCCTGCTGCTGATCCCGATCATCCAGGTCATCCGCTACCCGTCGTTGCCCGGCGTGATCGTGGCCTTCCAGGGCCTCTACAACCAGTTCACGATCTTCTGGCTCGCCGGCACGGTCGCGACGCTGGTGTACCTGGTCGACGTCAAGCCCGCCGTCGCAGGCATCGGTCGGGGTGAGCGGTGAGCTGGTCCGTTCTGGGCTCGCTCTCCGCCGTACCCGCGCTCGACCGGCCCGACCTGCTGGCCGACCCCGTCGCGCACGCCCTCGAGGCGCTCGACCCGGCGGACGCCGCGCGCGTCGGCGTCGCCGAGATCGACCCCGAGCTGGCCGACACCGCCGCCTTCTGCGAGGCCTACGGTTCACCGCTCGACGCGTCGGCCAACTGCGTCGTCGTCGCCGGCAGGCGCGGCGGTGACACCCGCTACGCCGCGTGCCTCGTCCTCGCGAGCACCCGCGCCGATGTCAACGGGGTCGTGCGTCGCCGGATCGACGCCCGCAGGGCCTCCTTCGCACCGATGGACGACGCCGTCGCGCTGACCGGCATGGAGTACGGCGGCATCACCCCCGTCGGGCTGCCCGAGGACTGGCCGGTGCTGGTGGCGCCCGAGGTCGCCGCGGCGGACGCCGTCGTCGTCGGCAGCGGGATCCGCGGCAGCAAGCTCGCGATCCCCGGTGCGCTGGTGGCGTCGCTGCCCGGCGCGGAGATCCTCGCCGACATGGCCAGGTCCACAAGCTGAGCCGACCCGGCTCAAGGTTCCCGCGTTCGCTCTCAGCAGACTTGCTTGAGCGCTGGAATGAGTTCAACGGTGTAAGCGTTGGTCGGGACATGACACAGACGCTGAAGCTGCCGGTGCTTCCGCTGACCGACTCGGTGGTGCTGCCCGGCATGGTGGTTCCCATTCGACTCGACGCGCCGGAGGTTCAGGCTGCGGTGGACGCCGCCGAGGGCGAGAAGCTCCTCGTCGTCCCCCGCCTCGATGGCAAGTACGCCGCGATCGGCGTGGTCGCGGTCCTCGAACAGGTCGGCAGGCTCCCCAGTGGCGAGCGTGCCGCCGTGGTCCGCGGTGAGTCGCGGGCCCGCATCGGATCCGGGGTGACCGGCCCGGGCTCGGCCCTGTGGGTCGAGGCCTCCCTGGTCGACCCGTCGGAGAGCCCGGTGACCGGCCGCACCCACGAGCTGGCCAAGGAGTACAAGGCGCTCGTCGTCTCGATGCTCCAGAAGCGCGGGGCCTGGCAGATCATCGACGGCGTCCAGCAGATCAGCGACCCGTCCGAGCTCGCCGACACCGCCGGTTGGAACCAGTGGCTCGACGTCGAGCGCAAGTCGCAGCTGCTCGCCGAGGTCGACGTGACCCGTCGGCTCGAGCAGCTCCTCGAGTGGACCAAGGAGCACCTGGCCGAGCAGGAGGTCACCGAGAAGATCGCCGGTGACGTCCGCGAGGGCATGGAGAAGCAGCAGCGGGAGTTCCTGCTGCGCCAGCAGCTCGCCGCCATCCGCAAGGAGCTCGGCGACGACGACCCCGAGGGCGAGGACGACTACCGCGCCCGCGTCGAGGCCGCCGACCTGCCCGACCACGTCCGCAAGGCCGCGCTGACCGAGGTCGGCAAGCTGGAGCGGGCATCCGACCAGAGCCCCGAGTCCGGCTGGATCCGCACCTGGCTCGACACCGTCCTCGACATCCCGTGGACGACCCTGACCACCGACTCCGACGACCTCGTCGCCGCGCGGGCGGTCCTCGACTCCGACCACGCAGGCCTCGACGACGTCAAGGAGCGGCTGATCGAGTTCCTGGCAGTCCGCTCCCGGCGTGACCGCAAGGGCATGGAGAAGGTCGGCGGCCGTGGCTCCGGCGCGGTGCTCGCCCTCGTCGGACCTCCCGGCGTCGGCAAGACCTCGCTCGGTGAGTCCGTCGCGCACGCGCTCGGCCGCAAGTTCGTCCGCGTCGCCCTCGGCGGCGTCCGCGACGAGGCCGAGATCCGTGGGCACCGGCGCACCTACGTCGGCGCGCTCCCCGGGCGGATCGTCCGCGCCATCCGCGAGGCGGGCGCGATGAACCCCGTCGTGCTGCTCGACGAGATCGACAAGGTCGGCAGCGACTTCCGTGGCGACCCCACGGCCGCGCTGCTCGAGGTGCTCGACCCGGCGCAGAACCACACGTTCCGCGACCACTACCTCGAGGTCGACCTCGACCTGTCCGACGTCCTGTTCCTCGCCACCGCCAACGCCTACGACACCATCCCCGGCCCGCTCCTGGACCGCATGGAGGTCGTGACGCTCGACGGCTACACCGAGGCCGAGAAGATCGCGATCGCCCGCGACCACCTGCTCCCGCGCCAGATCGAGAAGGCCGGGCTGGAGTCGACGGACGTCGAGTTCTCCGAGGTCGCGCTCGGCATGATCGCCGCCGAGTACACCCGGGAGGCCGGTGTGCGGCAGCTGGAGCGGGGCCTGGCGAAGGTTCTGCGCAAGGTCGCCGTCGGGTTGGACTCCGGTGAGGAGACCCCGATCCACGTCGACGCGGAGACCCTGGTCAAGTACCTGGGCCGGCCCAAGTTCACCCCGGAGTCGGCGGAGCGCACCTCCGTCCCGGGCGTGGCGACGGGCCTCGCCGTCACCGGCGCCGGTGGCGACGTGCTGTTCATCGAGGCCACCTCGATGGACGGCGAGTCCGGGCTGATCCTCACCGGTCAGCTGGGCGACGTCATGAAGGAGTCCGTCTCGATCGCGCTGAGCTACCTGCGGTCGCGTGGGCTGGCAGGCGACCTGGCCTCGAAGAAGCTGCACGTCCACGTGCCGGCCGGTGCGGTCCCGAAGGACGGGCCGAGCGCGGGCGTCACGATGACGACGGCGCTGGCCTCGCTCGCCTCCGGGTGTCCGGTCAAGTCCAGCGTGGGCATGACCGGTGAGGTCACGCTGCAGGGCAAGGTCCTGCCGATCGGTGGGGTCAAGCAGAAGCTGCTGGCCGCCCACCGCGCCGGTCTGACCGACGTGATCATCCCGAAGCGCAACGAGCCCGACCTCGACGACCTGCCGGAGTCGGTGCGCGGAGAGCTGCGGATCCACCCGGTGGCCGACGTCGCCGAGGTGCTGGAGCTGGCCCTGGAGCCCGCCCAGGAGCACGCCGCAGCGGCCTGACCCTCGGGCGCTCCACGAACGTCAGGAACGGCACTTTCCCGCAACCCGGTTGCGGGAAAGTGCCGTTCCTGCATGTCGGGGGCGCAGGGCCCGGGTCCGCGGACCCCTCACTCACGGGTCAGCGCAGGACGACGGTCTTGTTGCCGTGCACCAGGACGCGGTCCTCCAGGTGCCAGCGCAGACCCCGGGAGAGGACGAGGCGCTCGATGTCGCGGCCACGGCGCACCATGTCGGAGGTCGTGTCGGAGTGGTCGACCCGGATGACGTCCTGCTCGATGATCGGGCCGGCGTCGAGGTCGGCCGTGACGTAGTGGCAGGTGGCGCCGATCAGCTTCACGCCGCGGGTGTGGGCCTGGTGGTAAGGCCGCGCCCCGGCGAACGAGGGCAGGAAGCTGTGGTGGATGTTGATCGCCCGGCCGCTCCACTGCTCGCACAGATGGGCGGGCAGGACCTGCATGAACCGGGCGAGGACGATGGCGTCGGGCTCCTGCTCGTCGACGAGCTTGCGCACCTCCTCGAACGCGTCGAGCTTGAGGCTCTCCCGACGTTCGTCGCGCGGGCCGGGGAACGGGACGTGATGGAACGGCACCCCGTGGGCGGCGACGACGCCGCGCAGCGCGTCGTGGTTGCCGATCACCGAGGTGATCTCGACGGGCAGCTCGCCGGCGGAGACGCGGCCGAGCAGGTCGTGCAGGCAGTGCTGCTCGCGGGTGACGAGCAGGACGGCGCGCTTCTTCGCAGCCGTATCGGTGACGCGCCAGGTGGCCTCGGGGCCGAACTCGGCGGCGACCTCGGCGAACCGGCTGCGCAGCTCCTCGGCGTCGAAGGGTACGGAGTCGGCGCGCACGACCTGGCGGGTGAAGAACCAGTTCTGGTCGGCGTCGGCGTGGTAGGCGGCCTCGACGATCCAGGCTCCGGCATCGGCGAGGAACCCGGCGATGCGGGCGACGATGCCCGTGCGGTCGGGGCAGCTGAATGTGATGACGTAACGGTGCGATGTTGCGGGCTCCACGGCGTTGATCGTGCCACGCGCCGCATCTCACACCCGGGTGTCCCTGCGCCCGGCGGGATCGGGGAGCACAGTCGACGGGGTGAGCTCAGCGGAGGCACCACCCGATCTGGACGACCGCCGTCGCGCGGTCGCGGTTGCAGCGATGACGTTCGCGACGGGCGCGATCGTCGCGAACCTCTACTACGCCCAGCCGTTGGAGGCGACGCTCGCCGAGCACTTCGGGGCGTCGACGGGCGCGGTCGGCGCGGCGTTGACGATCATCCAGGTCGCGTACGCGGTGGGGCTGGCGACGGTCGTTCCGCTGGGCGACCTGTTGCAGCGCAGGCGACTCGTCGTCGGGGTGCTGGTGCTGACGGTGGCCGGGCTGGTGGCGGCGGCGACCGCGCCGTCGCTGGCGGTGCTGGGGTCGGCCTTCGCGGTGGTCGGGGTGACGGCCGTGGCGGCGCAGGTGCTGGTGCCGTTCGCGGCGCAGCTGGCGCGGCCGGGGGAGCAGGGCCGGACCGTCGGCACGGTGATGAGCGGGCTGCTGATCGGGGTGCTGGTCGCCCGCGTCGTGTCGGGGCTCGTGGCCGACTGGCTGGGCTGGCGGGCGGTGTTCGTCCTCGCCGCGGTCCTGACGGCGTCGTGCGCGGTGGCGTTGTGGCGGGCGCTGCCGGTCGTGGAGCCGTCGGTGCGGACCAGCTACCCGCGGCTGCTCGGCTCGGTGCTGGGGCTGATCCGCGACCAGCCGGTGCTGCGGCTTCGGATGATCTACGGCGCGACGAGCTACGCGTCGTTCGGGGCGTTGTGGACGAGCATCGGGTTCCTGCTGGCGAGCCCACCGTTCGACCTGTCGGACGCCCAGATCGGGCTGTTCGCGCTGTTCGGGGTGGCGGGTGCGCTGATGGCCCGGTTCGCGGGCCGGCTGGCCGACCGCGGCCTCACCCATCCGATGACGGGTGCGGCGCTGGCGTTGACGGCGGCGTCGTTCGTGCTCGTCTGGTTCGGCGGGCACTCGCTGGTGGCGCTGGCCGTCGGCATCGTCGTGTTCGACATGGCGTTGCAGGGCTGCCACATCACGAACCAGAGCGTGGTGTTCGCGCTCGCGCCGCAGGCCCGCAGCCGGCTGAACACGGCCTACATGACCAGCTACTTCGTCGGTGGCGCGACCGGGTCGGGGCTGTCGGCGGCGATGTACGCCGCGCACGGCTGGCCGGGCGTCGTCGTGGTGGGGGCGGCGTTCCCGACGCTCGGGTTCCTGGTGTGGCTGGGCGAGGCGCTCGCCCGTGCGCGCACGGGGCCCCGGCTCAGCTCCGCTGCCGCAGCCACTCGAGCGTGAACGCGGTCTCCTGCGCGAGGAGGCCCCCGATCTGCTCGGCGACCATGCTCTCGATCCGGCCGCCGATGAGCGGCACCCGGACCGTCACGGATGCGTCGACGACGAACTCGCTGCCGCCGGTGGCGTCGGCGAGCCGCAGGGCGCCGTCGGCGGACGCGGGCGTGCCGGGGATGCGCACGGCGACGGTGCCGTCGTAGCGGCCGGGCCCGGCCGGTGCCAGCGTCTCGACGCGCTCGATCACGAGGTCGCCGCTGACCAGGCCGCGGACCATCGGCGGAACGACGTCGGCGTCGACGCCGTGGCGCAGCTCGTAGCGGGCACCGTTCCCGTCGAGGTGGTGCGAGAGCAGTGCCGCCCCCGGGCCCCCGAGCTGCTCGAGCCGCGCCTTGAGATAGTCCGGGTCGACCATGACGGCGTAGACCTGTTCGGCGGGGAACTCCGCGACGGTGCGGTGGGACAGCTGGTGCGCCATGCGCGGAGGCTACCCTCGGCGCCCGTGCCGGTTCCCCATGTGGCCGCCTCTGCCCACCCGTGCGCGGCGACGACCCATCCGCCGCTCGCGGCCTCCGCCGACCCGCCGCTCGCGGCGATGACGACGCTGCGCCTCGGTGGCCCCGCGGACCGGGTCGTCGCGGCCGCGACCGCCGAGGACGTCGTCGAGGCGGTGCGCGCGGCCGACGACGCCGGCGAGGCCGTCCTGGTGCTGGGCGGCGGCTCGAACGTCGTCGTCGCCGACGAGGGCTTCCGCGGGACGGTGGTGCGGGTCGGGAGCACGGGTGTCGACGTCTCGGCGCGCCCCGACGGCTCGGTGCTGCTCACCGTCGAGGCGGGCGAGGACTGGGACGACGTGGTCGCGACGACCGTCGACCGCGGCCTGGGCGGGCTGGAGTGCCTGTCGGGTATCCCCGGCCGGACCGGTGCGACGCCGGTGCAGAACGTCGGCGCCTACGGGGTGGAGGTCGCGGACCTGCTCGTCGACGTCGACCTCTACGACCGCCGGACCCGCTCGGTGCGGGCGCACGTCCCGGCAGCCGAGCTGGGGCTGGGCTACCGCACGAGCGTGCTCAAGAACCGTGACGACGCCGTCGTGCTGCGGGTGCGGTTCGCGCTGCCCGGCGGCGCCGACAGCGCCCCGCTGCGTTACCCGGAGCTCGCCCGCGCCCTCGGCGCCGAGCCGGGCGGCCGGGTGCCCGCGGCAGCCGCCCGGGAGGCGGTGCTGGGCCTGCGGCGGTCGAAGGGCATGGTCCTCGACCCGGCCGATCACGACACCTGGAGTGCGGGCTCGTTCTTCACCAACCCCGTCGTCGACGCGGCCGAGGTCCCCGACGGCCCGGGCACCGAGGGGATGCCGCGCTGGCCCGCGCCCGTCGATCGGGTGAAGCTGTCGGCCGCCTGGCTCATCCAGAACGCCGGTTTCGGCCGTGGCCACGCCGGTCCGGGCGGGCGGGTCGCCCTCTCGGGGCGCCACGTCCTGGCGCTGACCAACCGTGGTTCCGGCACCACCGCGGACCTCCTGTCGCTGGCAGCGCAGGTGCGCGACGGCGTCGTCGAACGGTTCGGGATCGCCCTGCACCCCGAGCCGGTGCTCGTCGGCTGCCGGCTGCCGTGAACTCCTGCGCGGGCCCCGCCGCTGTCGGTGCCGCCGCGTAGCCTCGTGCACCGGGCCGGGTGAGTTCTCCGGCCGTTCCCCGACGCAACCGCCCACGGCGGTCGTACGTCTTTCAGGACGGGGAGGAAGGTCGCAATGGGGGAGCGAATGCGCAGAGTCCTGCTCGTCCTGGCCATCGTGGTGGTCGGGACCGCAGGGGCCGTCACGGCGGCCACGGCAGCCGGCCGCGGACCGGGGGACAGCGGCGGGGGGCCGCTCGCGATCCTCGGGCCGAAAGCCGCCGTCAGCTACACACCGGCCGCCGACGCGACGGGGGCCAACCCGGCCACGGCTGCGTCGGCACAGGTCGACGAGGGCACGTTCGACCAGGTCGGACTCGTCGACGCCGCGGGGAAGGCCGTGAAGGGCCGGCTCGCGGCGGACCGGAAGTCGTGGACGACGACGGCGCCGCTCGACTACGCCACCAGCTACACCTGGAAGGGCAGCGCGACCGGCACCGACGGCAAGCAGGTCCCGCTCGGGGGCGGGTTCGCGACGTTGAAGCCGGCGAAGGAGGTCCGCGGCACCCTCAACATCGGGGACGGCCGCACCGTCGGCATCGCCGCGCCGATCCAGGTCCAGTTCAACAGCCACGTCACCGACCGGGCCGCCGCCGAGAAGGCGCTGTCGGTGACGACGTCGACGCCCACCGAGGGCGCCTGGGGCTGGTTGCCCGACGAGAACGGCGGCTCCCGCGTGCACTGGCGGCCCAAGGAGTACTGGAAGTCCGGCACCGAGGTCACCGTCAAGGCGAACCTGTTCGGCGTCGACTACGGCGGCGGCGCCTACGGGACGAGCAACGTCAGCTCGACGTTCACCATCGGCCGGGCGCAGATCGTCAAGGCCGACGTGAACTCGTTCCAGATGGTCGTCATGCGCGACGGCACGCAGGTCGCCAGCTATCCGGCGTCCTACGGCCTGGGGTCCGACCCGAACCGCAACACCCGCTCGGGTGTCCACGTCGTCAGCGAGAAGTTCACCGACAAGCGGATGGTCAGCGAGCAGTACGGCTACGACGTCGTCGAGAAGTGGGCCGTGCGGATCAGCAACAACGGCGAGTTCATCCACGCCAACCCGGCGTCCTCGGGGGCGCAGGGCTCGTCGAACGTCACCCACGGCTGCGTGAACCTGTCGATCGACAACGCCAAGGCCTACTACGACACCGCCATCTACGGCGACCCGGTCGAGGTCACGGGGACCCCGGTGCAGCTGTCGGCCAAGGACGGCGACATCTGGGACTGGACGCTGAGCTGGAACCAGTGGAAGGCGCTGTCGGCGCTCTGACGACCACGCGGGGACCGGGCGCCGGCGCCGTCAGCAGTCGATCAGGACCTTGCCGACGGTGCCGGCCTCCACCGCGTCGTGCGCGGCGCCCGTCCCGTCCAGCGGGAACCGGGTGATCGGCAGCCCGTGCTCCTCACCGACCCGCAACGCGCCGTCGGCCAGCGCCGCCGACACCGCGGCGACGGCGTCGGCCTTCTGCCGGTCGGTGACCGTGTAGGTCATGACGAACTGCAGCCGCGCGTTGGGGACCATCGCGAGGCGCACCGGCATCGTCAACGGCTGGTCCGTGTCGACGGCGTAGATCGCGATCGTGCCACCGGGCGCGATCACGTCGAGGTCGGTGGCGATGTTCGCGACGACCGCCACGTCGACGATCACGTCGGCGCCGCGCGGGCTGACCTCCCGGACGCGGGCGGGAACGTCCTCGTCGCGGTAGTTGACGACGTGCTGGGCGCCGGCGGCGCGGGCCAGCTCCGCCTTGGCGTCGCCCGACACCGTGGTCAGGACGGTGGCGCCCGCCCAGCGGGCCAGCTGGATCGCCGCGTGCGACACCGCGCCCGCACCACCCGTGACGAGCACGACCCTCCCGTCCAGGGCGCCCGGGGCGAGACGTGAGAGGCCGTCCTCGTGCGCGGTCAGGGCCCGGTGCGCGGTCAGCGCCGGGATGCCCAGCGAGGCACCGGTGTCGAACGACTCGCCGTCGGGCAGGGCCACCACCCGGCCCTGCGGCACGACGACGTACTCCTGCGCGGTGCCCTCGTCGGTCTGCCACGCGACGTCCCACAGCCACACCCGGTCGCCCGCCGCGAACGCCGTGACACCGTCGCCGACGGCGTCGACGGTCCCGGCGCCGTCCTGGTTGGGGACCTTCGGGGCGGCGAGGGGGGCGGCGGTCGCGCCGCTGCGGGACTTCCAGTCGGTCGGGTTCACCCCGGACACGGCCACACGCACCCGCACCTCGCCGGGGCCGGGCTCGGGCAGCGGCCGCTCCCGCACCTCGATCACCGACGACGGTCCGGTCCTCTCGTAGACGGCAGCGCGCATCTCAGGCCTCCCGGTGGGCGCGCATCGCCGACGCCTGGGCGCGCGGCTTGAGCACGATCTGGTCGATGTTGACGTGCGACGGTCGGGTCGCGGCGAAGACGATCGTCTCGGCGACGTCGTCGGCGGTCAGCGGCGTGATCCCCTGGTAGACCTTGTCTGCCTTCGCCGCGTCGCCGCCGAACCGGACCAGCGAGAACTCCGTCTCCACCATGCCGGGCGCGATCTCGGTGAGCCGCACCGGCTGCCCGAGCAGCTCCCCGCGCAGCGTGCGGTGCACCATCGCCTGCGCGTGCTTGGCGCCGGTGTAGCCGGCGCCGTTGTCGTAGGGCTCCAGCGCGGCGATCGAGGTGACCGTGACGATGTGCCCGTCGCCCGACGCCACCAACGCCGGCAGCAGGCCCTTGACCATTCGCAACGTGCCGAGGACGTTGGCCTCCCACATCCAGCGCCAGGCGTCCTCGTCGGCGTCGGCGACGGGCTCCAGGCCCTTCGCGCCGCCCGCGTTGTTGACCAGCAGCCGGCACTGCGGGACCGCGGCCACGAACGCGGACACCGACTCCGGGTCGGTGACGTCGAGACGCACTGCGGTGCCGTCGATCTCCCGGGCGATCTCGGCGCAGCGGTCGACCCGCCGCGCCCCGAGGACGACGTGGAAGCCCGCGGCGGCGAGGCCGCGGGCGGTGGCGGCTCCGATGCCGCTGCTCGCTCCGGTGACGACAGCGGTCGGGCGCTCGCTGGGCAGGCTCATGGCCGCCACCTTAGGAGCTGATCAGTGCAGGCCCTGCTGCGCGGTGCGTGAGCCTCGTCGCGCCGCCGCACGCTGCCACCGGAAGACGCCGTAGCCCATCGCGCCGAGCGCCGCGCCGGCCACGCACGTCGTGAACCAGATGTCGAGCGGGCGGGCGGCCGTGACGTGCGCGATGTAGAGGAGGACCGCGCCGACCAGCCACAGAACCGTGCCGATCGGGGCGATGACGGACACATCGGACAGGCGCCTCGGCAGCGCCGGCGGGTTGCGCATGACAGCAGTATCACGGATGGGAACGAGCAGGTCACGGATCGGGCGGGACGCCCGGCTCGGACCTACCGTGTCCGCGTGCAGCGTCCGACGCCGGATGACGAGCCGGCCATCAGTGCCCCGGAGGCGGCGACCGCCGACGCTCCCGACCCCGTGACCTCCGCCGAGCCGAGGTCGGGGTTCGACCGATACTTCAAGCTGACCGAACGCGGGTCCACGGTCGGCCGCGAGGTGCGCGGCGGCGTGGTCACCTTCGTGACGATGTCCTACATCGTCGTGCTCAACCCGTTGATCATCGGCAGTTTCAGCCCGACCGGGCCCGGCGCGAAGGTCGACGTCCTCGGCAACGTGCTGTCGGTGCCGCAGGTCGCGGCCGCCACGGCGCTCGTCGCCGGCGTGCTGACGCTGCTGATGGGTCTCGTCGCGAACATGCCGTTCGCGCTGGCCACCGGCCTGGGCATCAACGCCCTCGTCGCGTTCACGATCGCGCCGCAGGTCAGCTGGCCCGAGGCGATGGGCCTCGTCGTCGTCGACGGCATCGTCATCGTCATCCTGGTGCTCACCGGGTTCCGGACGGCCGTGTTCAACGCCGTGCCGCCCTCCCTCAAGGCCGCGATCGGCGTCGGCATCGGGCTGTTCATCGCGTTCATCGGGCTGGTCGACGCGGGTTTCGTCCGCCGCCTGCCCGACGCCGCCAACACGACCGTTCCGGTCGGCCTCGGCATCGGCGGTTCGATCGCGTCCTGGCCGACGTTCGTCTTCGTGCTGGGTCTGCTGATCACCGGCGCCCTCGTCGCGCTGCGGGTGCGCGCCGGGATCCTGCTCGGCATCGTGGCGACGACCGTCGTCGCGATCGTCGTCGAGGCCATCGCGAAGGTGGGGCCCTCCGAGGGGACGAACCCGAAGGGCTGGAACCTCGGCTACCCCGGCCTGCCGGAGGCGGTCTTCGGGCTGCCCGACCTCTCGCTCGTCGGCGACGTCTCCTTCGGCGCCTGGACGCGGCTGCCCGCGATCACCGCGACCCTGCTCGTCTTCACCCTGGTGCTGGCCAACTTCTTCGATGCGATGGGCACCATGACCGGCCTCGGAAAGCAGGCGGGGCTCGTCGACAAGGACGGCAAGCTGCCCAACGTCGGGCGCGCGCTGTTCGTCGAGGGCACGGGTGCGGTGGCCGGGGGTGCGGCGTCGGTGTCGTCGAACACGGTGTTCATCGAGTCGGCGTCGGGCATCGCGGAGGGCGCGCGGACCGGCCTGGCCAACGTCGTCACCGGCATCTTGTTCCTGGCCGCGATGTTCCTGACCCCGCTGTACTCGATCGTGCCGATCGAGGCGGCGGCGCCCGCGCTGGTGATCGTCGGCGCGCTGATGATGCGGCAGATCGTCGACATCGACTTCATGGACTTCCGGATCGCGCTCCCGGCCTTCCTGACGATCATCGTCATGCCGTTCACGTACTCGATCGCCAACGGCATCGGCGCGGGCTTCATCTCGTACGTGTTCCTCGCGGCCGTGTCGGGCCGGGCGAAGACGGTGCACCCGTTGATGTGGGTGGTCGCGGTCGCGTTCGTCGGGTACTTCGCGGTGGGGCCGATCGAGGCGCTGTTCCGCTAGCGACTCCGGGCCGGTGCGGGTCGGAGTGCGAGGCGGGCCAGATTTAGTTGCTGTACGATAAGCAATAGTGAGTGCAGTCGTCGACACCCCCGGCCCCACCCCGCCGCCCGCCCCCGTGCGCGGCGGCACCTTCGCATCCCTGCGCATCCCGAACTACCGCCTCTTCGCGGGCGGGCAGGTCGTCTCGCTGGTCGGCACATGGATGCAGCGCATCGCGCAGGACTGGCTGGTCCTCGACCTCTCCGGCGGCAGCCCCGCGGCCCTCGGGATCGCCCTGGCACTCCAGTTCGCCCCGACGTTGCTGCTGTCGCTGTGGGGTGGCGTGCTCGCCGACCGCGTCGACAAGCGACGCGTGCTCATCCTGCTGCAGACCGGCATGGGCCTGTGCGCGCTGGCGCTCGGCCTCGCCGTCGTCACCGGGTTCGCGGCGCTGCTGCAGGTCTATGTCTTCTGCGCCGTGCTCGGCTGCTTCTCCGCCCTCGACGTGCCGATGCGCCAGTCCTTCGTCTCCGAGCTCGTCGGGCCCGGTCAGGTCCCCAACGCCGTCGCCCTCAACTCGATGACGTTCAACCTCGCGAGGATCGTCGGCCCCGCCGTCGCGGGCGTGCTGATCGCCGCCGTCGGCAGCGGCTGGGTGTTCCTGATCAACGCCGCCAGCTTCGCCGGCGTCGTCACCGCACTCGCGCTCATGCGGCCCGACCGGCTCTTCCGCGCCGAACGCGTCCCTCGCGCACCCGGCCAGCTCCGCGAGGGCCTGCGCTACGTTCGCGCCCGGCCCGACCTCGTCGGCGTCCTCACCATCGTCTTCCTCGTCTCCGCATTCGCGATCAACTTTCCCGTCACGATCCCGGTCCTGGCCCGCAACGTCTTCGGCGGGACCGCCGAGTCCTACGGCCTGCTGACGACGCTCATCGCGGTCGGTTCGGTCGTCGGCGCCACGATCGCCGCGCGCCGGACCTCCGCGCCGCCCATCCGGTTCGTCGTCCTCACCGGCGTCGCGTTCGGAGTGCTGCTCACGGTCACCGGCTTCATGCCGACGTTCGCGTCCGCCGGTGCCGTCCTCGTCGTCGTCGGGCTCTCGGCGCTGCTGTTCACGACGGCCGCCAACGCCTTCGTCCAGCTCTCCGTCGCTCCCGGGGTGCGCGGCCGGGTCATGGGCCTCTACATGCTGCTGTTCCTCGGCTCCACGCCGCTCGGCGCGCCGCTGCTGGGGATGGTCGCCGAGCACTGGGGTGGACGGGCTCCGCTCCTGCTCGGCGGGGCGCTCACCGTGGTGTCGGTGCTGATCGTCGCTGCCGTCCTGGCGGTGCGGGCGCGGGTCCGCGTCTCGAGGGCGCGGGCAGAGGCTTGCGTCTGAGGCAAGGCTAGGCTAACTTCAGACGCGTCGCTTCGTGGTGGGAGCGGCGCGTCAGTTCGGGACAGCGTGAGCCCCGGCCCCTGCGGGCCGGGGCTCACGCGTTTCACGAGTCGCCGCAGGCCGCCGAGGGAAAGGGCTTGCGTGACAACGTAGGTGAGGCTAGCCTAAACAAGCCGCTTCGTGGTGGGAGTGGCGCGTCAGTTCGGGACACGTGGGCCCCGGCCAGCAGGCCGGGGCCCACGCCGCTGTCGGGCGCCCCGGGTCACCTGTCCGGCGTCCGCTGCCCCCGGCCGGGCACGAACTCGCGGACGTGGTCGACCTCCACCGTCCCCGCGGCCCCCGCCTGCAGACACAGGAACAGCGGGCCCCGCGGCAACACCGCCGGGGAGTGGGTGCGGAACCACGCCCGCCCGTCGACGAGTCCCACCACCGCGTCCGGCGTCCACTCGACCGTCCAGACGTGCCATCGCGTCGCGTCCACCGGCGCCGACCCGCGCGTGACGCCGTCCGTGCCGCGGACGGTGTACGTGGCCCGGGCCCCGTCGAGGTCGGCGAACCGGATCTCGCCGCTGCGGGGGTCGGCACCCGCGAGCAGCACGGCACCCGCCGCGGCCGGGACGCGCATGCGTACCTCCCAGCGTCCGTGCGTCCGGGCGCCCGTCCAGCACAGCGCACCGGCGCCGGCGAGCGTCAGGACACCGTCGTGCACCGAGGCCCGCCCCGCGGAGCGCACGTCGCGGGCCGGCGGCGCGGTGTCGAACTCCTCGGAGCGGTCCGGGGTGGCCCGGCCCGCCGTGGTGCCGTCGCGGGTCGTGGTCGTCGCTGCTCCCACCGGCTCCCCGCGGGAGGACGTGTCCGCGGGCGGGGGAGTGCGCGGCGTCCGCGGTGGGGCCGTCCCCGGAACCGGGTCCGGCGCACGCTGCGGGTCCACCGCGCGCTCCGGGTCCGGGGCGCGCCGCGGCGGGGCCGTGTGAGCAGGAGGTGGGGCACCCGGTGTGCGGACGACGTCCGGTGTGCGGACGACGGCCGGCGGCGGGGGATCGGCCGGCGGCAGCGCCGTCGACGGTGACTCGACCGACGATGGCTCGGCGGGTGGGGGCTCGGCCGGTGGGGGCTCGGCCGGCAGCGGATCACCGGGTGGGGGGTCGGTCGGCAGCGGATCACCGGGTGGCGGGTCGGCGGACGGGGCGTCCCACGGCGACCCGTCCCACGGAACCGGGTCGGTCTGCGATGCGTCGCCGGGGCGTCCCTCCGGCGCCGTGTCCCGAGGTGACGCACCCCCGGGTCCCGCGTCCCCGGGCAGACCGTCCCCGGGCAGACCGTCCCCGGGCAGACCGTCCCAGGGCGCCCCGTCCCACGGGCTCGCCTCCCACGGCAGCGCCGAGCGGGACTCCTCGGCGCGCGGAGGTGCGCCGACGGGCGCGGGCGACAGGTGCCCGACCGACAGCAACACGCCGGCCACCCCCGCCGACACCGCGCGCTGGACCAGGTCGACGAGGTCGATCGTGCTCACGACGCACCGCCTTCGGCCCGGGGCGCGTCCCCGGCAGGGGCGAGCACCTCCTCGTCCGGTTCGACGACGGGCCTGCCCTCGTCGTACGTCACCGGGACGCTGACCCGCACCCACGACGCCGGGCGCCCCGTCCACCCCGCCCCGTCCGGCGGCGGCGCCGACGACGGCCGGCCCAGCACCGGGTCGAGCCGGGCGACGCCGACGAGCGGGGCGCCCGCGGCGGACCGGCCGGCGCGGACGTACGACGTCACCCGCACCCGGACGTCGACCAGCAGGCGCCCGCCCTCGTCGGCGCCGACCGCGCCCGCCAGGCTGATCTCGGCGCGCTGCCTGCCCTCGCCAGCCCAGCCGGGACCGGGGGTGCCTCGCGTCAGGTCGCGCAGGCGCGCGGGCAGGTGCTCGGCGAGCACGTCGCCGCGCCGGGTGCGGTCGTCCTCGTCCCAGGAGAGGTAGTCGGCGGCGAACGCCGCGGCGAGTGCACGGACCTCCGCGAGGTCGACCTCGGGGGCCGGGCGGGTGCCGGAGCCGTGGCCCTGCACCGGGAGGACCGGTGGTGCGGCGCGACCCGGTCGAGGAGCCGCCGCGACCGGCGCCTGCGGGTGCGGGGCCGGGGGCGGGGAGATCCGGTCGACCGCGGGGAAGCCGATCGGGTCGGTGGCGGGCTCGGGCCCTGCGGCGCGGCGCGCGAGGTGCGGGGGACGGCCCGGAGCAGGACCCGTACGGGGTGTGCCGGGCCGGCCGGGGTTCCACCGCGGCTGGTCGGCGGGACGGGCGAAGAGCCGGAACCTGCCCACGTCAGGCCCCGCGCGCAGGGCCGGGCAGCATCGTGCGACACATGGCGCGCGACGCTACGGAGCCCGAACCCTCACCGGGGCCGGATCGGCGGAACCGTTCACGCCTGCCAACCCGGGCCCGTCGCCGACCTCAGGACGGCAGCGCCCAGGAGTGCACGGGCTCGTTGGCGTTGGACTGCTCCAGATAGCGCGTCAGCATGCCGTGCAGGGCCGTCTCCCGGTCGGCGCCCCTCGCCTCCAGCGCGGCGACGGCGTCGAGCTGCCACACGGCCCCCGTGCGTCGGGTGATGCAACGCCGCTCGATGACCGACAGGTACCGGTCGACCACCTCACCGCTCACCCCCCACCGGGCGAGACCCTCCTGTGCCTGCGGCAGCAGCTTGCGCAACACCAGCTCGTCGGGCCGGATCCAGCCCGAGCCCGGCCAGTAGAGGGGACCGTCGAGACCGTGGCGCGCGGCCGTCGTGAAGTTCTCCTCCGCGGCCTCGAACGACATCGAGCTCCACAGCGGCCGGTCCGCCTCCACCAGCACCCGCAGCAACCCGTAGAAGAACAGTGCGTTGGCCACCATGTCGACGGCCGTCGGTCCCGCGGGGAGCACCCGGTTCTCGACGCGCACGTGCGGCGTGCCGCCGGTGATGTCGTAGACAGGGCGGTTCCAGCGCCAGATCGTGCCGTTGTGCAGGCGCAGCTCGTCGAGCCCCGGGGCGCGGCCCGCCTCCAGGTCGGCCAGCGGGTCGCTGTCGTGCGTCAACGGCATCAGGCCGGGGAAGTAGCGGGCGTTCTCGGAGAACAGGTCGAGGAACGACGTGATCCACCGTTCCCCGAACCACACCCGCGGCCGGACGCCCTGGTTGCGCAGCTCCGGGCTGCGGACGTCGCACGACTGCTCGAACAGCGGAATCCGGGTCTCCGCCCACAACCGGGAGCCCAGCAGGAACGGCGAGTTGGCGCCGACCGCCAGCTGCACCCCCGTCAGGCACTGCGCCGCGTTCCAGTACGACGCGAAGTCGTCCGGCGCCACCTGCAGGTGCAGCTGCATCGACGTGCACGCCGCCTCGGGGATGATCGTGTCGAAGTCGGCGACGAGCCGGTCGGGGGCGACGTCGTGGCGGCCGGAGGCGTCGTCACCGGTGATGTCGACGCGGATCGGCTCGCCCCGGGCGGTCAGCATCTGCTCGTTCAGGACGGTGTAGCGCTCGTCGCGGGAGATCGCGTCGCTGACCAGGTCCTCGCGCCGCAGCGTCGGCAGGATGCCGATCATCACGACCTGCGACGCGCAGTCACGGGCCTTGGCGCGGGCCACGGCGAGCTCGTCGAGAAGATGATGCTCGAGGTGGCGCCACTCGTCGCCGGGCAGCGGCCGCGGCGGAAGGTTGAGCTCCAGGTTCCAGCGGCCCAGCTCCGTCTGGAACTCCGCCGAGCCGATGGCCTCGAGGACGTCGACGCCGGTCAGCGCGGGCCGCAGGTCGGCGTCGACCAGGTTGAGTTCGACCTCGATGCCGGTCATCGGCTCGTCGTGTGCGAACGGGTGTTCGCGCAGCATCGTCGCGAGCGCGTCGAGACAGCGATGGACCTTGATCCGGTACCGCTGCCGGTCCCGTCGACTGAACGTAGTCCGGTCGACGCCCTGGCCCATGCGTTCACTGCCTCCGATCCTCGGACCCGAACAGTGCCCCACCAGCACTGATCGTCGTCACGAGCGGTCATTCACCGTGTCACACGGTCGTGGAGTGCGGTACCGGCTGACCGGATGACGGATCGCGAGCGTTCGATGGCGACCTGCGACGATGGCGTCCCGTGGCCACCATCACGAGTGTCGACGATCCCACCGATCCGCGTATCGACGACTATCGCGACCTCACGCATTCCGACCGCCGACCCGACCGGCCCGGCGGGCGCGGTCTCGTCATCGCCGAGGGCGTCGTCGTGGTGCGGCGACTGCTCGACTCGCCCTACCCGCTCCGGTCGGTGCTCGGCGTCCCGCGGCGCATCGCCGAGCTCGCCGACGACCTCGCCGACCTCGACGTCCCCGCCTACGAAACCGACGCCGACACCATGGCCACCGCCGTCGGCTTCCACCTCAACCGCGGGGTGCTCGCCGTCGCCGACAGGGCCCCCGAGCCCGACCCGGCCGACCTGCTGCGCGACGCACGGGTCGTCGCCGTCGTGGAGGGGGTCAACGACCACGAGAACCTCGGCTCGCTGTTCCGCAACGCCGCGGCCCTCGGCGTCGACGCCGTGCTCCTCGGCCCGCGGTGCTCGGACCCGCTGTACCGGCGCAGCGTCCGGGTCTCGATGGGACACGTACTGCGGGTGCCGTTCGGGCCGCTCGGCGGCGAATGGCCGGGGTCGCTGAAAATATTGCGTGACAACGGGTTCCAGGTCGCAGCCCTGACGCCCGCGGCCGATGCGACGCCGATCGGCGCGGCCGGGCTCGCGGGGCTCCGGGTCGCGCTGCTCCTCGGTGCCGAGGGGCCGGGACTGACCGACGAGGCGCTCGCCGCCGCCGACGTCCGCGTCCGCATCCCGATGGCGTCCGGTGTGGACTCGCTCAACGTCGCCACCGCCGCGGCGGTCGCCTTCCACGCCGTCGCGGCACCCTGACGGATCCCGGTGCACACGCCGCCGACCGGTTGACGCTCCGACACGCCGCGGGCGTTGCCGCATAGGCTGATCACGTGCGGCTGGCCGAGGGGGGAGAGGTCGAGATCGGCGGGCGGCGCCCGGACGATCCGGAGCTCCCGCCCGACCTCGTCGTCGCCCTGCGGGAGTGGGGCGAGGTCGCGTCCCGGCCCGACATCGCGCGCGGCCCCGACGAGCAGGAGCTCGTCCGCAGGAGAGGTCGCCAGCTCGCCGGCCGGTGCGCCGAGGCGCTCGGGCGGCCCGTCGACTTCCACGACCCCGTCACCGGGCGCGTCGAGATCGTCAGCGGCCGCCTCACACCACAACGGATCACCGTCGCCCAGCGGGCCACCCCGCGGCCCGAGCCCGTTCCGTGGGCCACCGGCCTGCCGATCGCGGCGTTCTTCGGGGTGGTCGCCGCGGCGGTGGTGGTCGTGCTCTCGACGGCGGTCGACGCTGCGTTCGGGTTGCTCTGGATCCCGGCCAACGTCCTCATCGGCGCCGGGCTGGCACCCTCACTGTGGCTGCTGCGCCGGGTGCCGCTGTGGCGCTGGGTGGCGCTGGGCGTGGCGGTGGGGGTCGTCGTCGCATGGGTGTGCCTGCTCGCGAACCTGTTGGGGCCCTGAGGTCCCGGGGAGCCGACGGTCAGCGCTGGCCGCGGACCCCGAGCAGGACCTCGTCCCACGACGGCATGACCGGCTTGCCCTTCTTCGTGCGGCGCGACGGTCGTGCCGCGGCAGGGCGGGCGGCCTCGGCCCCGGTCTCGGTGTCGGCCTCCGCGTCCACGTCCGTCGCGGATCCGGTGGCACCGGAGTCGGTGGCACCGGAGTCGGTGGCACCGGAGTCGGTGGCACCGGAGTCGGAGGAAGCGGACCCGTCAGCAGCGGGCTCGGAGGAAGCGGGCTCCGAGGAACCCGACTCGGTGGCCGCGGACCCGTCTGCAGCCGCTTCGGTGACGGCAGGCTCGGTGACGGCAGGCTCGGCGGCGGCAGGCTCGGCGGCGGCAGAGGAGCCGGTCTCGACCACCGTGTCCTCGACCTCCACCTCGGCGGCGTCGGCCTGCTCGTCGACCTCGGCGACCTTGGCCGCAGGCGCGTCGGCCGCCGGGGCGGTGCCGGTTGCGGGGGCGGTGCCGGTTGCGGGGGCGGTGCCGGTTGCGGGGGCGGTGTCGACCGCGCCCACCTCGCCGGAGGAGGCCCCGACGGCAGTCTCGGCCACAGCAGGCTCGTCGACCGGCGCCGCCTCCTCGACCGCGCGAGCGGCGGCGGCCGGAGTGCCGGGACGTTCGGCAGGCAGCTCGGGCCGGGGGCGGATCGTGCCCGGCCTCTCGACGGGCTCCTCGGCGAGGAGCCGCTCCGGAGCCGCCGGGGCAGGTCGCACGGGCGTGGTCTCGGCCGAGCGCCGCGGCTCGGGGGTGGCGGGGCGGCTGGGCCGCGGGTCGTGGCGGGGCTCGGGCGCGACGGGCATGGGGCGCTCACGCAGCGGCGCCCCGACGGCGGCGCGGACCACGGCGGGTTCCGCCGGCTCCGGTGCCTCGGGCTCTTCCTCGGGGCGTCCGCCCAGCTCGATGACGGGGCCGACGGTGCGCAGCGGGCGCATCGGCAGGCCTTCGACGAGGTCGCTGGCGTGTTCGTCGAGCGCGGTGACGGTGCCGCCGTGGGCGCCGGGCTGGAAGGTCCAGTGGGCGCTGTTGTCGGAGCGCCCGGCGCGCCAGCTCAGCGCGATGATCCAGCGGCCGTCCTCGCCGCGCCAGGAGTCCCACTCGGCCTCGAGGTACTCCTGGCCGCGCAGGCCGAAGGTGTGTGCGACGGTCTCGCCGAGGGTGCGCACGTCGGGACCGTCGGCGCGCAGCGGGTGCGCGCCCTGGGCCATCTCGGCGGTCCGGGATCGCTCCAGCAGGACCGGATAGGCGAAGCGTTCGATCTTCTGCAGCGGAACTCCGGCCGCCGCGGCGACCTGCTCCACGGACGCTCCGGCGCGGATTCGGGCCTGGATCTCGCGTGGTCGCAATTGGCTCTCCAACTCGATCGCGATCTGGCCGAGCCGGGTCAGGTCGCCCCGGGCGGCAGCGCGCAACTGCTCGTCGGCGGGCACGGTGAACCGTTCGGAGCGCCCGGGATCCTCGAGGACGACCCCGCCGTCCTCGGTGATCCCGACGACCCGCAACGCCCGCATCGGCGGCCTCCCCCGTTCTCCGTTCTCCCCGTCCGGGTGACGGTAGTTGCCGAATCGCAACCTGCCGTGGAGGCGCGCCGGGTGGGAAATCTCCCAGGTGGACGCCGGTTCCAGCCGCGATGCGCCGTTCCCCCCGCGGGGTTCGTGATCAGCGTGTCACGCCGTGACCGATTGGTAAAGCTGGGACTGGTGTTACAGATGTGACCACGCAGCGTCACTGTCGGCGAGGATGCCGTTCGGCGATCCGCCCCCAACCGGCACCGGACACGACGATGCCGGGCACCCCCGCGGGGTGCCCGGCATCGGTTCGCGCGGTCGCGCCGGATCAGCCGAGGCGCTCCACGACGTGGTCGATGCAGGCGATGAGCGCCGAGACGTCGTCGGGGTCCACGGCCGGGAACATGCCGATGCGCAGCTGGTTGCGGCCCAGCTTGCGGTACGGCTCGGTGTCGACGATCCCGTTGGCGCGCAGGGTCTTGGCCACCGCGGCGGCGTCGACGGCGGCGTCGAAGTCGATCGTGCCGACGACCTGCGAGCGGTGTGCCGGGTTGGCGACGAACGGCGTCGCGAAGGAGGACTTCTCGGCCCACTCGTAGAGCCGCGTCGACGAGTCGGCGGTGCGGGCAACGGCGGCGTCCAGACCGCCGAGGCCGTTGAGCCAGTCGATCTGCTCGGCGAGCAGGATCAGCGTCGCGACCGCGGGGGTGTTGTAGGTCTGGTCCTTGACCGAGTTGTCGACGGCCGTGGCCAGCGACAGGAACGGCGGGATCCAGCGGTCGCTCGCGGCGAGCTCGGCCACCCGGTCCTGGGCGGCCGGGCTCATCAGCGCGATCCACAGGCCGCCGTCGGCGGCGAAGCCCTTCTGCGGGGCGAAGTAGTAGGCGTCGGCCTGGGTGATGTCGACGGGCAGGCCGCCGGCGCCGGACGTGGCGTCGATGACGACGAGCTGGCCCTCGGTGGTGCCCGCGGGCCGCACGACGGGGACGGCGACACCGGTGGAGGTCTCGTTGTGGGCCCAGGCGATGACGTCGACGGACTCGTCGGTGCGCGGCTCGGGTGCGGTGCCGGGCGTGGACGGGACGACGATCGGGTCCTGGAGGAACGGGGCGCCCGTGGTGGTGTCGGCGAACTTCGCGGAGAACTCGCCGTAGGCCAGGTGCAGGGAACGCTGGCGGACGAGGCCGAACGCGGCGGCGTCCCAGAAGGCGGTCGAGCCGCCGTTGCCGAGGACCACCTCGTAGCCGTCGGGCAGCGAGAAGAGCTCGGAGAGCCCTGCGCGCACGCGGCCAACGAGGGACTTGACGGGCTTCTGCCGGTGGGAGGTTCCCATGATCGCGCCGGCGTCGGCGAGGACGGCCAGCTGCTCCGGTCGGACCTTCGAGGGTCCGCATCCGAATCGCCCGTCCCTGGGCTTGAGGTCGGCGGGAATCTGCAGGTCGTTGCTGGTCGAGGACGTCACGGTTCCCCAGTCTGGCACCGCGCGGGTCGGGCCCGGAACGGCGGGGGCATCAGCCGGCGGCCTTCGTGACCGATGACACGCCGGGGACGCCCCGGTAGACGCGGCGGTACGCCAGCGGCGCCATTCCGAGCGCGGCGTGCAGGTGCTGGCGCAGCGAGGCGGTGGTGCCGAAGCCGGCGCGGGCCGCGACCTGCCCGACGGGCAGGTCCGTGGTCTCCAGCAGGCGGCGGGCGAGGTCGAGGCGGCGCGCGACGAGCCAGCGCTGCGGGCTCTCGCCGGTCTCGTCGCGGAACCGGCGGGTGAAGCTGCGGACGCTCATCCGCGCGTGTGCCGCCATGTCGGTGAGGGTGAGCGGGTCGGCGAGCCGGCTGAGCACCCACAGCCGGGTGGGGCCGGTGTCCCCGCCGACGTCGGGGACGGGTGGCTCCTCGGCGAACTGGGCCTGGCCACCGTCGCGCCAAGGGGCGACGACGGACCGGCGGGCGACGTGGTTGGCGACATCGAGGCCGTGGTCGCGGCGGATGACGTGCAGCAGCAGGTCGATGCCCGCCGCGTTGCCCGCGGAGGTGAGGACGTCGCCGTCGTCGACGAAGAGGACGTCGGGGTCGAGCGCGACCTGCGGGTAGAGGCGCCGGAACCGTGCGGCGTGCAGCCAGTGGGTGGTGGCGGGCCGGCCGTCGAGCAGGCCCGCGGCGCCGAGGACGAACGCGCCGGTGCAGATGGAGACGATCCGGGACCGGTCCGCGGCGCCGACGAGCGCGGCGCGGAGGGTGTCGTCGATGGGTTCGCCGCGCATGGCCGGCCCGTCGTAGTGGCCGGGGACGACCACCGTGTCGGCGCTGCGCAGGATCGAGATGTCGTGCTGGGGGAGCACCTGGAACCCGGCGGACGACATGATCGGGCCGCCGTCGGGCGTCGCGACACGGACCTCGTAGAGCGCGGCGCCGTCGGCGTCGACCGCGCTGCCCATCAACCGGTGCGGCAGGCCCAGCTCGAACGCCACGACGTCGGGCAGGGCCAGGACCGCCACCTGGTGGATGCGCGCCATGGCCGGATCCTTTCACAAAGTGGCTGTCGGGCCACTGGTGTTGCGTCCTGGCGAACCACAGGCTGTCCGACGTGAGTGACACCGTCCCCGAGGCCGGCACCGTCGGACCTGCCGCGCGCGACCCGCACCGCCACCGCATCCACCCCGCGTGGGGTGTCGCGGCCGTGACGTTCCTGGCCCTGCTCGGCGCCGCCGCGTTCCGCTCGACGCCGAGCGTGCTCATCGAGCCGCTGCACCAGGAGTTCGGCTGGACCGTCGGCACCATCTCGGCCGCGCTGTCGGTGAACCTCGCCCTGTTCGGGCTCACCGCCCCGTTCGCCGCGGCGCTGATGGAACGCTTCGGCATCCGCAGGGTCGTCGCCTTCGCGTTGCTGCTGGTCGCGATCGGCAGCGGCCTCACCGTCCTCATGACGGCGCCGTGGCAGCTGATCCTGCTCTGGGGCGTCGTCGTCGGGCTGGGTACCGGGTCGATGGCGATGGCCCTGGTGGCAACGGTCGTCGGACGCTGGTTCGTCGCCCGGCGCGGGCTCGTGTCCGGCCTGCTCACCGCCGCCAGCGCCGCCGGGCAGCTGGTGTTCCTGCCGCTCATCGCGTGGATCGCGACGTCCTCGGGCTGGCGGCCGGCCGCGCTCACGACGTCACTGGTCGCGCTCGGCGTCGTGCCCCTGGTGCTGGCGCTGATGCGCGACCGGCCGTCGGACATCGACGTCCTGCCCTACGGCGGCACCCCCGCCGACGTCACCGACCCGCTGCGCTCCGGCGCCGCCCGCATCGCGGTCGACGCCCTGCGCACCGCCGCCCGCGTGCCCACGTTCTGGCTGCTCATGGGCGGCTTCTTCATCTGCGGCGCCACCACCGCGGGGCTGGTGCAGTCCCATTTCGTGCCCGCCGCCCACGACCACGGCATGCCTGCGACGACCGCCGCCGGGCTGCTCGCACTCGTCGGGGTGTTCGACCTCGTCGGCACGGTGTGCTCGGGCTGGCTCACCGACCGCGTCGACGCGCGCATCCTGCTCGGGATCTACTACGCGGGCCGCGGCGTGTCCCTCGCCGTCCTGCCGCCCCTGTTCGGGACCGACCTGCAGGCGAGCATGCTCGCGTTCGTCATCTTCTACGGCCTGGACTGGGTCGCGACGGTCCCGCCCACGCTGGCCCTGACCCGGCAGGTGTTCGGCGCGAAGGCCCCCGTCGTGTTCGGGTGGATCTTCGCCGCCCACCAGGTCGGCGCGGCGTTCGCAGCCCTCGTCGCCGGACTCGTGCGCGACGCGCTCGGCAGCTACGACCTCGCCTGGTACGGCGGCGCGGTGCTGTGCGTGCTCGCCGCGATCATGTCGCTGTCGATCCGGTCGGCACGGCGCTCCGGCGCCGACCGGGTCGCCCCGCAGCCGGGGTGAGGGCCAGGCCGGCACGCCTCCGTGCCGGGGGCCAAGCCGGCACGCCTCCGCGGTGCGTCCGCGGCGGCGGCCGGCCGGGGGTGCGTCAGGACTGGCGTCCCACCGTGTCCCAGCCCTCGACCTCCTCGGGGCGGCGCGGGCCCGGCCCGATGTACTGGGCCGACGGGCGCACCAGCTTGCCCTCGCGCTTCTGCTCGAGGATGTGCGCCGACCAGCCCGCGGTCCGGGCGCTGGTGAACATCGCGGGCATCATGTGCGGCGGTACCTCCGCGAAGTCGAGGATCACCGCCGCCCAGAACTCGACGTTCGTCTCGATCGGGTGGTCCGGGCGGCGCTCGCGCAGGATCGCGAGGGCGGCCTGCTCCAGCCCGGCTGCGGCCTCGTACCGGGTCGCGTCCAGCTCCTTGCAGGTGCGGCGCAGCACCCGGGCGCGCGGGTCCTCGGCCCGGTAGACCCGGTGCCCGAAGCCCATGAGCTTCTCCTTGCGGTCGAGGATCCCCTTGACCAGGCCCTCCGGGTCGCCGGTCTTCTCGACCTCGGCGATCATCGGCAACACCCGCGCCGGGGCGCCACCGTGCAGCGGACCCGACATCGCGCCGATGGCGCCCGACAGCGATGCCGCGACGTCGGCGCCGGTCGAGGCGATGACCCGAGCGGTGAACGTCGACGCGTTCATGCCGTGCTCGGCGGCCGACACCCAGTAGGCGTCGACGGCCCGCACGTGGGCCGGGTCGGGCTCGCCGCGCCAGCGGACCATGAAGCGCTCGGTGATCGTCGACGCCTCGTCGACCCGGCTCTGCGGGACCGCGGGCACGCCGATGCCGCGCGCGGACTGCGCCACGTAGGACAGCGCCATCACCGAGGCCCGGGCGAGCTGGTCGCGGGCCTCGGCGTCGTCGATGTCGAGCAGCGGGCGGTAGCCCCAGTACGGCGCCAGCATCGCCAGCGCGGCCTGCACGTCGACCCGCACGTCACCGGTGTGCACCGGGATCGGGAACGGCTCGGCGGGCGGCAGGCCGTCGCCGAACCGGCCGTCGACGAGCAGCGCCCAGACGTTGCCGAACGTGACGGTGCCGACGAGGTCCTCGATGTCGACGCCGCGGTAGCGCAGCGCGCCGCCGTCCTTGTCGGGCTCCGCGATCCGGGTGCGGAACGCGACGTGGCCCTCCAGACCGGACTTGAAGCCCGGCGGGGGCGGGGGAACCTCGGATCCGTCCGTCGGGGTCGGTCCTGCCGGCGCGGTGGGCGCAGTCGCCACGCGTCCTCCTCGAGTTCGTCCCCGGCGACGCGGATCGCGGGCGGCACCTGGTGGTGCCGCCGAACGGTCCGCGGGCGTGACCGGTCAGGTGGTCCGGCCGCGCGCGCCTCCCACGGTCCGGGTCCGATGGTTACCGTGGTTGCGCAAACCCTGCCCCTGAGCAGGGCGGACAGGCAACCTGGGACCCGGGTGGCCTCGATCACCGATACGGCCCGACCAGGGTCCTGACCTGCGACGACGTGTGTCGTCGGCGGAGGAACGATGTCCGATCCGACCGCTTCGGCGCTGCTCGCGGCGCTGCGCGTCGACTACGACACCGCCGGTTTCGACGTGGCGGACCTGGCCCCGACCTGGCACGAGCAGCTCACCGGCTGGCTCGCCGCCGCTGCGGACGCGGGCCTGCCCGAGCCCAACGCCATGGTCCTCGCCACCGTCGACGAGAGCGGCCGGCCGGCGTCGCGAACCGTGTTGTGCAAGGGGATCGACGCGCGCGGGGTCGTCCTCTACACCAACCTGACCTCGGCGAAGAGCCACGACCTGCGGCTGACCCGCGCAGCGTCGGTGACGTTCCCGCTCCACGCGATGCGCCGGCAGGTCCACGTCCGCGGCGACGTCGAGGAGGTGGCCCCCACCGAGTCCGACGCCTACTGGGCGACCCGCCCGCGCGGCGCCCAGATCGGGGGGTGGGCGTCGGCGCAGTCCACCGTCGTCAGCGGCAGGCTCGCGCTGGAGGACGCCCGCGCCGCCGTCGAACGCCGTTTCCCCGAGGGCGAGCCGGTGCCGCGGCCGCCCCACTGGGGTGGCTGGCGGATCGTCCCCGACCGGGTGGAGTTCTGGCAGGGCCGTCGCGACCGGATGCACGACCGGCTGCGTTTCGAACGCGACGGCGACGACCACTCGTGGCGGGTCCGGCGGCTGGCCCCCTGACGGCACGCGCGTGACATCGGTCTCACCCCGGCCGTGCGGTTGTCCCCGGCGCGTGGTCCGTCCCCGGATGACTGGTTGCGCCGCACCGACTCCACGGGCGCGGCCGGACGGGCATGTCAGGCTGGATCGGTGATCGTGCCCGGCCCCGACGAGTCCCGCAGACCCGACGGCCCACAGGACCCCGTCACCCGCGACCTGCGCCGGCCGGGCGGTGACGGCTCGGGCCCGACCGACCGCCTGCAGACCGACCGCCTGCACACCGACCGCCTGCACACCGACAGCACCGACCGGCTCCGCTCCGGGGCGGGTGCGGGCGGACCGACCCGGCGGATCCGCGCCGCCGTCCGTGGCGCCCTGGCCGACACCACCCCGCTGCGCACCCCGTCGTACCGGCGGCTGTGGGCTGCGGGCGTCGTCACCGTCGTCGGTGCGCAGCTGTCCGTCGTCGCCGTGCCGACCCAGATCTACGCCCTCACCGGCTCCTCGGCCTACGTCGGGCTGACCGGTCTCTTCGGACTCGTCCCGCTCGTCGTGTTCGGCCTGTGGGGCGGCGCGATCGCCGACGTGATGGACCGCCGCATCCTCCTGATGCTCACCGGCGCCGGGATCGCGGCGACCTCCCTCGCACTGTGGGCCACCTCGGCGACCGGCGCCGGCAACGTGTGGGTCGTGCTGTCACTGTTCGCGGTGCAGTCGGCGATGCTCGCGATGAACCAGCCCACCCGCAACGCGGTCATCCCGAGACTGCTGCCCGCCGAGCAGCTGCCCGCGGCCAACGCGCTCAACATGACCGTCTTCCAGCTCGGCGCCGTCGCCGGACCGCTGCTGGCCGGCGTTCTCATCCCCGTCGTCGGGCTCCCGACGCTCTACCTGATCGACGCCTGCGCCCTGCTCGCCACGCTCTGGGCCACCTGGAAGCTGCCGCCGGTCCCACCCGAGTCCGGCACCCGCCGCCGCGCCGGCATCCGCGACGTCCTCGACGGCTTCCGCTACACCGCCACACAGAAGATCCTGCTGGTCTCGTTCCTCGTCGACGTCGTCGCCATGGGCTTCGGCATGCCCCGCGTCGTGTTCCCCGAGATGTCGGAGAAGACGTTCGGCGACCCACCCGGCGGCGGCGTCGCGCTCGGCCTCCTGTTCGCCGCCATCCCCGTCGGCATGGTCGTCGCCGGCCTGTTCTCCGGCTGGCTGCAACGCGTCCGCCGCCAGGGCGTCGCCGTCGCGGTGGCCGTCGGGGTCTGGGGCGTCGGCATCGCCCTGTTCGGGATGACCGGCTCGCTGTGGCTCGCCGTGCTGTTCCTGGCCATCGCCGGTGGTGGCGACCTCGTCAGCTCGGTCTACCGGTCGTCGATGCTCCAGACCGTCGCCACCGACGAGATGCGCGGCCGCATGCAGGGCGTCTTCATCGTGGTCGTCGCCGGCGGGCCACGGCTCGCCGACCTGTGGCACGGATCCGCCGCCGCAGCCATCGGACCCGGCCTCGCAGCCACCGTCGGCGGACTCGCCGTGATCGTCGGTGTGGTGGTCGTCGTCGCCCGGTTCCCCGAGTTCTGGCGCTACCGAGGACCCGCAGCACGCGTGGAGTGACGTACGTCCACCTCACTCGGACGCTGCGGATCCGCTCCAGCGGTCTAGCGTTGCGCGTGGGTTGACACATCACAGTTATCCACGAGTGTGAGAGGGAACCTCCACATGGCAACCGAGTCCGCCGGCGACAGCGCTGTCCTGAACTACCCAGGCGGCGACTTCGAGATGCCGGTCCACTCCGCGACCGAGGGCGCGGCTGCGGTCGACGTCAGCAAACTGCTCGGCAAGACCGGCCTCACCACATTCGATCCGGGGTTCAACAGCACCGCCGCGTGCGCGTCCGCGATCACCTACATCGACGGCGACGCCGGGATCCTCCGCTACCGGGGCATCCCGATCGAGCAGCTGGCCGAGCGGTCCAGCTTCCTCGAGGTCAGCTACCTGCTCATCTACGGCGAGCTGCCCACGCAGGCCCAGCTCGACTCCTTCACCAGCAACATCAGCAGGCACACCCTGCTGCACGAGGACCTCAAGGGCTTCTTCGACGGCTTCCCCCGGGACGCCCACCCGATGCCGGTCCTGTCGAGCGCGGTCAGCGCGCTGTCCACCTTCTACCAGGACAGCCTCGACCCCTTCGACGACGACGCCGTCGAGCTCTCCACGGTGCGGCTCATGGCCAAGGTCTTCACCATCGCGGCCTACGCGTACAAGAAGTCCGTCGGCCAGCCGTTCCTCTACCCGGACAACTCGCTGGGCCTGGTGGAGAACTTCCTGCGCATGACGTTCGGCTTCCCGGCCGAGCCCTACGAGGTCGACCCGGTCATGGCGAAGGCCGTCGACACGCTGCTGATCCTGCACGCCGACCACGAGCAGAACTGCTCCACGTCGACGGTGCGACTCGTCGGCTCGTCGCAGGCCAACCTCTTCGCCTCGATCTCCGCCGGCATCAACGCCCTGTTCGGCCCCCTGCACGGTGGCGCCAACCAGGCGGTCCTCGAGATGCTCACCCGCATCAAGGACGTCGAGGACGGCAACGTCGACGCGTTCGTCGACCGGGTCAAGAACAAGGAGCAGGGCGCGAAGCTGATGGGCTTCGGGCACCGCGTCTACAAGAACTACGACCCGCGCGCCAAGATCGTCAAGCAGAACGCCGACGAGGTCCTCAAGGCCCTCGGTGTGAGCGACCCGCTGCTCGACATCGCGATGAAGCTCGAGGAGAAGGCGCTCGCCGACGACTACTTCATCGAGCGCAAGCTCTACCCGAACGTCGACTTCTACACGGGTGTCATCTACCGGGCGATGGGCTTCCCGACCCGGATGTTCACCGTCCTGTTCGCGCTCGGCCGGCTGCCCGGCTGGATCGCGCACTGGCGGGAGATGATCAACGACCCGCAGACCAAGATCGGCCGCCCGCGCCAGCTCTACACGGGCCCGACCGAGCAGAACTACGTCGCGATGAGCGAGCGCTGACCCGCTGCCCCGTTCCGCGTGGATGCACGAACGGCCCTTTGCTGCAACTGAGCTGCAGCGAAGGGCCGTTCGTGCATTCCGGCGGGGCCCAGGGGTCCCGAACGAACGGCACAGTCGCGCAACCGAACTGCCGCAACGGGCCGTTCGTCCGATCACCCGACGGACGACTGCTCGGCGCGCGCCCGGTCCGGGGCGCCGCTAGCGTCGCCGCATGGGTGCCGACTCCGTCGTCTGGTTCCGGCGCGACCTGCGCGTCCGTGACCAGCCGACCTTCCTCGCCGCGGCCGACACCGGACCGTCGGCGCTCGCGCTGTTCGTCCTCGACCCCGCGCTGCTCGACCCGTCCGGCCCCGCCCGGCGCACGTTCATGTACCGCTGCCTGCGATCCCTCGACGAGGCCCTCGGCGGGAAGCTGCTGATCGTCCGCGGCGACCCGGCGGAGGTCGTGCCCCGCATCGCCGAATCCGTCGGCGCGAAGGCCGTCCACATCGCCGCCGACCACGGCCCCTACGGCACCCGCCGCGACGACGCCGTCGGGAAGGCGCTCGCCGCCGACGACCGCGAGCTCGTCCGCACCGGATCGCCCTACGCCGTCGCACCCGGGCGTGTCACCAAGGACGACGGCGACCCCTTCAAGGTGTTCACCCCGTTCCGGCGCTCCTGGGCCCGGCACGGCTGGCGCGGCCCCGCCGACACCTCCGCCGCCACCGTCGACTGGGTCGACCCCTCCGACAAGGACGGCGGCCCCCGTGCCGTCGCGGTCCCCGACGACGAGGCCGTCGACGCCACCCTGCCCGACCCCGGCGAGGACGCCGCCCACCACCAGTGGAAGGCGTTCCTGTCCGACGCCGTCGACCGCTACGGCGACGACCGCAACCGCCCCGACATCGAGGGCACCTCGCGGATGTCGGTGTACCTGAAGTGGGGCTGCATCCACCCGCGCACCATGCTGCACGACCTGTCGCGCAAGCGGTCCGACTCCGCCGAGACCTACCGCACCGAGCTGGCGTGGCGCGACTTCTACGCCGACGTCCTGCACCAGCGCCCCGACTCCGCGCGCACGAACTACGACCGCTCCTTCGACGCGCTGCCCACCGCCTCGGGCAGGAAGGCGGACGAGCTGCTCCACGCCTGGCAGGAGGGGCGCACCGGGTTCCCGATCGTCGACGCCGGGATGCGGCAGCTGCGCGACCAGGCGTGGATGCACAACCGGGTGCGCATGATCGTCGCCAGCTTCCTGGTCAAGGACCTGCACCTGCCGTGGTGGTGGGGCGCCCGGCACTTCATGCGGCTGCTCGTCGACGGCGACCTCGCCTCCAACCAGCACGGCTGGCAGTGGACCGCAGGCAGCGGCACCGACGCGGCCCCGTACTTCCGCGTCTTCAACCCGGTCACGCAGGGCGAGAGGTTCGACCCCGACGGCGACTACGTGCGTCGCTTCGTCCCGGAACTGGCCGACGTGCCCGGCAAGGCCGTACATCAGCCCTGGAAGCTCCCCGACGGCATCCCCGGCGGGTACCCGGAGCCGATCGTCGACCACAAGGTCGAGCGCGAGGAGGCACTTGCCCGGTACGAACGGGTGAAAGCGGCCCGCCGCTGAGAAGTGGATCACGACCCCTCTAGGCTCGGGTGACGTCCGGAACGGAGGCAACCCATGGCCGACGAGTCGAGCCGGCGGCGGCGCCGGTGGATCCTTCCCGTGGTGCTGCTCGGCGCGGGTGGCGCCTGGGTCGCGTACCGCCGCGCGACGGCGCCGGCGCCTGCTGTCGGGCCCGGCGACGGCGTGGCCGCGACCCCCACGGGCGCCCGGCCCGCGGCGGATCTCCTGCCGCCCGAACCCGCCGCCGACACCGTGGCGCCCCTGCGCGCCACCGGCTCCGCGCCCGTGGCGACGGCGAACGTCGCCGACGTCGACGCCCGGTCCGCGGAGAAGCAGGCCACGGAGGACGCGGTGGCGGCGCAGAAGGCCGCTGCCGAGAGGCGCGCGGCCGACAACGGGGCGGCAGATCGCGACGCCGCCGAGCGCAAGGCTGCGGCGGAGAAGGCCGCGGAGCTGAAAGCGGCGGAGAAGGCTGCTGCGGAGAAGGCTGCGGCGGGGAAGGCTGCGGCGGAGAAGGCCGCGGCGGAGAAGGCTGCCGCGGAGAAGGCTGCCGCGGAGAAGGCTGCCGCGGAGAAGGCTGCCGCGGAGAAGGCCGCCGCGGAGAAGGCCGCCGCGGAGAAGGCCGCTGTCGAGAAGGCGGCAGCCGAGCAGAAGGCGGCGGCGAAGGCGGGAGCCGCGAAGGGCTCGGCCGCGAAGCAGGCCGCTCCGCGGCCGCTCGCCGCCGCTCCCGCGAAGGACGCTGTTCCGTCGGATGCTGCCCCGGTCGAGGGGCCCTACGGCCCCGGTTCGGCGGCCCCGCTCGCCGACGGATCGGCCCCCAGCGCGGAGTTCACGATCAAGGGCAACGCGGACTCGATGCTGTTCCACACGCCGAAGAGCCCGTACTTCGGCCGGACCAAGGCCGAGGCGTGGTTCCGGACCGCGGAGGACGCGACGCGGGCGGGTTTCACCGAGTGGAAGCCCAAACGCCGCAAGTCCTGACGGCCGCCCGCAACCTCCCGGCCGTCGCGGGGCGCGCACAGCGGAGGGTGTGCCCGGGCGACGGCGCACACCCTCCCTGCTGCTGATCGCGCCGCGCGCGGCGCGATCAGCCCGCGGGTCAGCCGCGCGAGCGCAGGGCCTCGCGGATGCTGACGCGGGAGCCGGTGCGCAGCACCGAGTTCCGGTAGATCCTCGCCGCGGCGAGGACGACGCCAGCGATGGCCAGCACCGTGAGGGCGATGGCGACGAGCACCTGCCACATCGGGGCGACGCCCATGGCGGCGCGGGCGGGCATGAGCGTCGGGGAGAACAGCGGGATGAACGACAGGACGGTGCCGAGGGTGTTGCGGGGGTCGTTGGGCAGCACGCTGACGGCGAAGATGAAGGGGATGAACAGGGGGAACATGATCGGCGCGACGGTCGACTGGAGCTCCTCCTGCCGCGACACGAGCGAGCCGGCGGCTGCGTAGATCGAGGCGTAGAGGAAGAACCCCAGCAGGTACCAGATCACGGCGGAGACGAGGGCGCCGGCGGCGGCGGTGGGGATCGTCAGGATGCCGACGGTCGACGCGCCGACGAAGCCGATGGCGCTGAGGATGAGCAGCTGCACGAGTCCGACGAGCCCCAGGCCGAGGATCTTGCCGCTCAGCAGGTGGACGGGCCGGATGGTGGAGAGCAGAAGCTCGACGACGCGGCTGGACTTCTCCTCGACGACGCCCTGGGCGACGGCGTTGCCGTAGCCGACGAGCGACATGAACAGTAGGACGGCGACGACGATCGCGATGACGAGGCGTTGTCCGCGTTCGGGATCGACGGGTTCCTGGGTGGCGACGGTCACGTTGCCGCGGGCGGCAACGGCGGCCGGGTCCTGGCCGGCGGCGGTGAGGGCCTCGGTGAGGGTCGTCCGCTGGACGGCACCGGTGACGAGCTGCTGCAGGGAGGACCCGACGGTGTCCTTGCCCAGCAGCGTGTAGCTGCCGGGGGCACCGTCGAGCAGCGCGTCGAGGTCGCCGTTCGCGACCTGGGCCTCGCCGGTGGCGCGGTCGACCTGCGTGATCGTGAGTGTCCGGTCCTGGGCTTCCGCGGCGGCCTGGAGGGCGGGTTCCAGCGACGCCGTGGACGAGGTGACGCCGAGGGTGCTGCTGGAGCTCTGGCTGCCGATGAAGCTGAAGAGCGCGATGTAGATGGCGAAGATGACGATGGTGACGAGCAGGCCGATCGCGAAGCTCTTGGACCTGACCTGCGTGGTGAACTCGCGGCGGGCGACGAGCAGGACCGCCCGGCCGGGTGTCAGCGGGGCGGTCACGACTCCTCCTCGGTGCTGCTGGGGGCGGCGACGACGTCGCGGTAGAGCTCGGTCAGCGGGGGCCGGTGGGGCGCGAAGGAGTGGACGGGACCTGCGGCGATCGCGGCGTGCAGGACGTCCTGGTCGGTGGCGCCGGCGAGCTCGACGCGGGTGGCGCGGGGCCCGGTCCCGACGACTCGGACGCCGGGGAGGCCGTCGGCCCAGCCGGGTGGGGGCCCGGAGACGTCGATGCGTTGCGTGCCGCCGGTGCGGAGCTCGTCGACGGTGCCGACGGCGACCATGCGGCCTGCGGAGATGATGCCGACGCGGTCGCAGAGGCGTTCGACGAGGTCGAGCTGGTGGCTGGAGAAGATGACGGGGACGCCGGTGTCGGCCTTCTCGCGCAGCACGGTGCTCATGACCTCGACGGCGACGGGATCGAGCCCGGAGAAGGGTTCGTCGAGGACGAGGACCTCGGGGTCGTGGACGAGCGCGGCGCAGAGCTGGACGCGTTGCTGGTTGCCGAGGGAGAGCTTCTGGACCTCGTCGCGGATGCGGGACCCGACGCCGAGGCGTGAGGTCCAGCGTTCGACGGAGGCGCGGGCGTCGGCGGCGTCGAGGCCGTGGAGGCGGGCGAGGTACTCGAGCTGCTCCCCGACCTTCATCTTGGGGTAGAGGCCCCGCTCCTCCGGCATGTACCCGGTCCGGCGACGCACGTCGGCGTCGATCGGTTTGCCCTTCCAGCGCACCTCGCCGCCGTCGGAGGTGAGCACTCCGAGCACGATCCGCATCGTGGTGGTCTTGCCGGCGCCGTTGCTCCCGACGAACCCGAAGAGCTCGCCGGGCTGCACCGCGAACGTGACGTGGTCGAGCGCCTGTACCTGGCCGAACCGCTTGCTGATCCCCCCGACGTCCAGCATGGACGCGACCCTATCGGGGTCGGGCGGGCCGGGCAGGCCGGATCAGCGCGAGTCGGCCAACTGCGGCAACGAGATCCCGTAGCCGCGGATCTTGCGGTAGATGGTCGCGCGGGACATGCCGAGCTGGCGGGCCGCCTCGGCCTTGTTGCCGTCGGTGTCGAGGAGCGCGTCGACGATGGCGTCGCACTCGATGGCTTCGAGCGGGGTGAGCACGCGGCGGGTGGTGGCGCGTGTCTCGGCGGGCAGGTCGACCGGCGCGATGGTGCCGGACCGCTTGCGCGCCACGATCTTGCGCAGCACCTGGTAGAGCTGCTCGACGTTGCCGGGCCAGCGGTTGCGCATGAGTACGCGCATGGCCTCGGGGGAGCAGGTCAGGTCGGCGCCGCGGGTGAGCCGGGCGATGAGGTGGGGGACGAGCTCGGCGACGTCCTCGATGTGGTGACGCAGCGGCGGGACCTCGATGGTCCGAGGGAAGGAGTCGAGCAGCTCGACCATGTCGGCGCCCGCGTCGGTGTGCGGGCGGTCGACGGTGGCGACGACCCAGGGGCGCTCGGGGTCGGTCGACTCCCGGTGGGACTCGAGGGTGTCGGCGAGGGCGCGCAGCGCGTCGGGCGGCAACGAGTCGACGTGGCAGAGCACGAGGGTGCCACCGTTGCCGGTCTCGAGCTCCTCACCGACGTCGGAGAGCCAGCGGGGGCCGAAGTCGGAGGCGTCCATGACGCGCAGGTGGGCGGCGGGGTTGCGCAGCTGGTGGGTGGCGCGGGCGAGCGTGCGTTTGCCGGAGCCGGGCTCGCCCTCGAGGACGAGCCATTCCCGGGCCTGCAGGTGCCGGTCGACGGCCTGCACGCACTTCGTCCACAGGGGCCCGGAGCCGACGGCGGCCGGTAGCGACGTGGGTGGCGGCAGCGCCAGCGACCGGGTGGGCGCCGTCTCGGGCGACACGAGCTGGACGTGCAGGACCCCGCCGGTGACGCCGTGTTCGCCCCAGCTGGGACGGGTCTGGACGCGGGCGATGGCGCCGCTGGGCAGGTCGACGAGCAGCTGCCGGCGACGGCCGGTGGCGAGCGCCTCGGCGCCGTGGGAGAGCAGGGAACTCTGGTCGTTGGGGTCGACGAGCTGACGGGCCTGGTCGTTCATCATCAGCAGGTCGTCGCCCATGGCGATGACGGCGCCGCGGTTGCGCTGGCAGGCGGCCAGGTAGTCGTGCAGCAGGGAGAGCTCACGCCGGCCGGAGTGTTCGAGGAGGGTCTCCTCGATGCGCCGGGCGATGTTCGTGGCGACGGCGACCATCATGCGGTTGGCCTCGCGCCGCCAGCAGGTCAGGTCGATGACGCCGATGAGCTTTCCGCTGACGGGGTGCCGGATCGGGGCACCTGCGCAGGCGAAGTCCTCGAGGTGCTCGACGTAGTGCTCGTGGCCGAAGACCAGGGCGGGGCCACGGCCCTCCAGGGCCGTGCCGATGCCGTTGGTGCCGACGTAGCGCTCCGCGTAGCTGAAGCCGGGGGCCAGCCAGATGCGGTCGAGGCCCTGGTTGAGCTTGCTGTCGCCGCTGCGCCGGTCGAGGACCACGCCCTCGTCGTCGCACAGGATGACGCTGACCGGCTCGGTGGCGAGCTGGTCGGCGGTCTCGGTGAGGATCGGGCCGGCGGCCCTGCTGAGCAGGGAGTCGACGTCGAACTCGGTCTCGTACGGGAGGTCGAGGTGGTCGACCGGGACCTGGAAGTTCCGGGACCGCGTCCACGAGGCGAGGATCGGCGCACGGACGACGCCGGGCTCGACCTGGTCGTCGGTGAGGAAGGCGGAACGGGCCTCTGCGACCCGGACGGCCGCAGCACCGACCGGCACCCTGACCACTTCGCCGTCGACCTCGGCCGACTGCTGGGTACGGGGGTTCGCGTGTTCCGTCGACTGGACCAACCGGTTGCCCTCCTGGATGCAGCCGCCTGCCATGTGTTTGCGGCAGCAGCCATCGATCCGGACGGTACCGCCCGAACGAGTTGAACGATAGGGGCCCCTGAACTGACCACCGTCTCATATTGAGACCGCAGGTCAGGCCGTGTAGGGGTGTGATTCCCGGCACGAGAGGCAGTGCCCCGGGGACCCGCGAACCCCTGATCACCACCCCTCGTGTCCGAGTCGCCACCGAGGGCGCCCGCGCTGTCTCCCGGTGAAGGCCCGGGCTCGCGGTCCCACAGGCTCGGCGGCACGTCCAGTCGTCGGCAGTAACCGGGGCCGCGAGGGCAATGGTGTCGATGCGGTCCACGCGTCGAACCGATACCCACCACGTGAGGAGACGATGTGAGTCGGCAGAGTCTGGCTAAGGCTCACCAGAAGATCCAGGAACTCTCCTGGGAGCCGCAGTACCACGAGCCGTACATGAAGTACGGAACCGACTACACCTTCCGCAAGGCCGCGAAGAAGGACCCGCTCAAGCAGGTCCTGCGGTCTTACTTCCCCATGCAGGAAGAGAAGGACCACCGCGTCTACGGCGCCTCCGACGGTGCGATTCGCGGCAACATGTTCCGCCAGGTGCAGGAGCGCTGGCTGGAGTGGCAGAAGCTGTTCCTGAGCATCATCCCGTTGCCGGAGGTCTCGGCCGCGCGCTCGATGCCGATGCTGTTCCACGTGGTTCCGAACCCGGAGCTGCACAACGGCCAGGCCATTCAGATGATCGACGAGGTGCGTCACTCGACGATCCAGCAGAACCTGAAGCGCCTGTACATGAACAACTACATCGACCCGGCGGGCTTCAACAACAGCCTGCGTAACTTCCACAGCGACTACTGCGGCACCATCGGCCGTCAGTTCGCCGAGGGGTTCATCACCGGTGACGCGATCACCGCGGCGTCGATCTACCTGACCATCGTGGCCGAGACGGCGTTCACCAACACGCTGTTCGTGGCCATGCCGGCAGAGGCCGCCGCCAACGGCGACTACCTGTACTGCTCGGGCAGGTTGGTGCAGGGCGACACACCCGTGAGGGTGCTTGATCCAGGGAGGACCTCCGGGCTGAGTGTGGAGCTGCTGAAGGCACCCACACCCTCGCCCTGGAGGTCCTCGTGTTG
>NZ_JBFWOY010000028.1:0-98021 GCF_050250275.1 Pseudonocardia sp. | reverse complement strand
CATGGGCGAGACCCCCGACGAGGTCACCGCCGCACTCCAGGACCTGCACCAGGCGGGCTGCGAGATCATCACGATCACCCAGTACCTGCGCCCCTCCCCCCGCCACCACCCCGTGGAACGCTGGGTCAAGCCGGAAGAGTTCGTCGCGCACTCCGACATGGCCGAGGCGATCGGGTTCGCCGGGGTAATGGCCGGACCGCTGGTGCGCTCGTCCTACCGGGCCGGCCGGCTCTACGCCCAGACCGTCACCGCCCGGGGTGAGGAGCTGACCCCCGCGCTGGCCCACCTCGCCGCCGAGGGCGCCGCATCGCAGGAGGCTCGGTCCCTGCTCGCACGCAGCTGACCCGTATCCTGGGGCCCATGGCCGACAAGCCCGACAAGGCAGCGAAAGCAGAGGCGAAGCGCGCCCGTCGCGCGGCGTCCAAGCAGCGACGTTCCCAGATCTTCGAGGCGTTCAAGATGCAGCGCCGCGAGGACAAGCTGCTGATCCCGCTGATGGTCGGCTGCGTCCTCCTCGGCGGAGGGCTGGGCTTCCTCATCGGCCTGTTCTGGGGCCTGCAGTGGTTCACGCTGCCGCTGGGCGTCGCCGTCGGCGCGCTCGCGGCCGTCAGCATCTTCGGCCGCCGGGTGCAGAAGACCGTCTACACCAAGGCCGACGGGCAGCCCGGCGCCGCGGGCTGGGCGCTGGACAACCTGCGCGGCCAGTGGCGTGTGACCACCAGCATCGCCGGGACCACCCACCTCGACGCCGTGCACCGGGTCATCGGCCTGCCCGGGGTCGTCCTCGTCGCCGAGGGTGCGCCGCACCGCGTGAAGTCGCTGCTCGCGCAGGAGAAGAAGCGCACCGCGCGCGTCGTCGGCAACGTCCCGATCTACGACATCGTCGTCGGCAACGACGAGGGCCAGGTCCCGCTGTCGAAGCTGCACGTCCACATGCGCAAGCTGCCGCGCAACATCCAGCGCAAGCAGATGGACTCGTTGGAGACGCGGCTGGCCGCGCTCGGCTCCCGCACCGGGACGGCGGCGATGCCCAAGGGGCCGATGCCGCAGGGCGCCAAGATCCGCAGCGTGCAGCGCACGGTCCGGCGCCGCTGACGGCCGGCGGGGAGGACCTGCGCTCAGCGGGTCCTGATGACGATGGTCGCGCCCGCACGGTCGTGCCAGCCACGGCCGTCGTCGTCGCGCACCAGGGGCGGGACCACCAGCCCCAGCAGCAGGGTGCGCACCACCGCGCGCGGCACCCCGACGACGGCCCGCCCGTCGACCGGGGCCGCCCGCATGCCCAGCGCGAGCATGCCCGGCGTCGACCCGAACACCGCGACGGCCAGGGCGCTGATGCCGAACCACACCAGCCAGATCGTCCAGCCGAACGTCGACCCGCGGCCGAACGAGTCGGCGCCCGCGAACAGCAACGCCACCAGGTACCCGAGCAGCCAGTCGATCGTGACGCCACCGAACCGGCGCCAGAACCCGGCCACCGAGCCCGGCCCGGACTCGGGAAGCCCGAACTTCTCACCCGGGTGCGTCTGCTCCCCGGCGGACCCGGATCCGGTGGGTGAACCCGGCATCCAGGAGTCGATCCAACGGCTCATGCCCCCTAGCCTAGGCGGGCGATGTGAGGTCAGTCCCAGGTCCGGCCGTTAACCTCGGTGAAACGCGAGGGTGACGACCGGGCAACACCGCCGCCATAGCGTCGTCGACGAATTCGGTCGGCGTCACCACGTCGACACACGCGGGTCATCGCGGACTCGCCGGATCCCCGAGCCCCATCCGAAGGAGCGAGTGAGCGTGTTCAGCAACTCCGAAGAGGTACTCAAGTACATCTCGGACGAGAAGGTCGAGTACGTCGACATCAGGTTCTGCGACCTGCCCGGCGTCATGCAGCACCTCACCGTCCCGTCCCACACGGCGGCCGATCTCCTCCAGGACGGCGCCGCCTTCGACGGTTCGTCCGTGCGCGGCTTCCAGGCCATCAACGAGTCCGACATGGCGCTGTTCCCGGACTCCACGACGGCGCGGCTCGACCCGTTCCGCAAGCACAAGACGCTGAACATCAACTTCTTCGTGCACGACCCGATCACGGGCGAGCCCTACAGCCGGGACCCGCGCAACGTCGCCCGCAAGGCGCAGGAGTACCTGACCGCCTCGGGCATCGCGGACACCGCCTACATGGCGCCCGAGGCCGAGTTCTACGTCTTCGACTCGATCCGCTTCAACTCGAGCGCGCACGAGACCTACCACCACATCGACTCCGCCGAGGGCTGGTGGAACACCGGTCGTGAGGAGGAGGGCGGCAACCTCGGCTACAAGGTCAACTACAAGGGCGGCTACTTCCCCGTGCCGCCGGTCGACCACTACGCCGACCTGCGCGCCGACATCGTCTCGACGATGACCGCCATGGGCTTCGACGTGGAGCGCGAGCACCACGAGGTCGGCACCGCCGGCCAGGCGGAGATCAACTACAAGTTCGACACGCTGCTGTCGGCCGCCGACGACGTCATGCTGTTCAAGTACATCGTGAAGAACGTCGCGTGGCAGCAGGGCAAGACCGCGACCTTCATGCCCAAGCCGCTCTTCGGCGACAACGGGTCCGGCATGCACGTGCACCAGTCGCTGTGGAAGGACGGCGCGCCGCTGTTCCACGACGAGTCCGGCTACGGCGGCCTGTCCGACATCGCGCGTTACTACATCGGCGGCCTGCTGCACCACGCCCCGTCGCTGCTGGCGTTCACCAACCCGACGGTGAACTCCTACCACCGGCTCGTCCCCGGCTTCGAGGCCCCGGTCAACCTGGTCTACTCGGCCCGCAACCGCTCGGCCTGCATCCGCATCCCGCTCTCGGGCAACAACCCGAAGGCCAAGCGCATCGAGTTCCGCTGCCCCGACTCGTCGGGCAACCCGTACCTGGCCTTCTCGGCGATGCTGATGGCCGGCCTCGACGGCATCAAGAACAAGATGGAGCCGCCGGCGCCGATCGACAAGGACCTCTACGAGCTGCCGCCCGAGGAGGCCAAGGACATCGCGCAGGTGCCCGCCAGCCTGGACGCGGTCATCGACCGGCTCGAGGCCGACCACGACTACCTGCTCGAGGGTGGCGTGTTCACCTCCGACCTGATCGAGACGTGGATCGCCTTCAAGCGGGAGAACGAGATCGACCCGCTGCGGCTGCGCCCGCACCCGTACGAGTTCGCCATGTACTACGACGTCTGATCGGCATCTGACCCGCTGAGCCACGGCCCGGCACCCCCAGGACGGGGTGCCGGGCCGTCCTCGTGTGAGCGCGCGGCACCGACCAGGGAAAACCCTGCACCGCCAGCGGGGGTCGCCCGGTGCCGGGCGGCGCCGCGGCGGCGGACTCTCGTCGCATGACGACGACGCGCCCACCCGAGCCCCAGCCCGCCCCCGCACCACGGCCGCCGAGACGGCTGTCGCGCGGCGCCTGGATCGCGATCGTCCTCGGCGCCGTGGTCGTGGTGGTCGGCGGCGTCACGGCGGGAGCGATCGCGGTGGGGGTGTCCACCGCCCGCTCGTTGACCTCCGACACCACCACCCGCACGTTCCCCGGCGTCCGCGAGATCGTCGTCGACGCCGACGAGGGCCCGGTGACGCTGCGCCCCGCCGACGGCCGTGACGTCTTCGCCACCGCCGTACGGCACTTCGCCCCCGGCGACGAGCCCGTGGTCACCGGCGCCGTCGTGAACGGTGTGCTGACGCTGCGGTCGGACTGCCCGGACTTCAACATCGGCTGCGAGGTCGAGCACAGCGTCACCGTCCCGGCCGGGACCGTCGTGAACGTCCGGACCGTGGACGGCGCGGTCGACGCCGCCGGGCTCGACACGCCCCGCTTCTCCGCGACGACCGTCGCCGGGTCGGTGCACGCCGCCTTCGTCACCCCGCCCGGCGAGGTCCGCGCCGAGACCGTGGCCGGCGCGGTCCGGATCGTCGTCCCCCCGGGGGCCTACCGCGTGTCCGGGGACAGCGTGACGGGCGCCGTCGGTGTAGGGGTCGTGAACGACCCGGCCGCCACCCGCACGGTCTCGGTCGACACGGTCACCGGCGCCGTGGCCGTCGACGCGGCCTGACGGCTCCGCCCGCCTGCGCCCGGCCCCGCTCAGCGGGCCGGGCGCAGGCGACGGAGCAGCGAGGTCACCGGGACGAACGCGAGCAGCCAGCACAGCTGCGCCGCCGTCGTCGAGAGGAATGCGACCGGGATCGAGACGACGAACGCCACGACCGTGCCGCCCAGCCCGCCTACGGCCTCCTGGATGTGTGAGTGTGGCGTCCCCGGCAGGAACAGGCCGCGGCGGGTGAGCCACCAGAGCATCAGCAGCTGCAGGGCCGCGCTGATCGCGACCATCCCCGCGTAGTAGACCGTCGGTTCGACGAGGTCGCCGTACTCGGCGAGCAGCGACGTCGTGAACGGGATGAGCGCCACGGCCGCGAGCAGCGCGATGTTGACGACGAGCAGCCCGCCGTCGGCGCCACGGACCCGCCGGAGCATGTCGTGGTGCGATATCCAGAACCGGCCGATCACCGCGAAGCTCAGCACCGCCGACAGCAGCTGCGGCACCTGGCCGGCCACGGCGGCCCGTAGACCGGCCGGGGTCAGGTCGTCGGGGACCGCGATGTCGAGGACGAGGATCGTGAACGCGATCGAGAAGACCCCGTCACTGAACGCCAGCAGCCGCCCCACGCCCGCGGGTTCGACGGCACCCTCGCCGGGCTCGTCGTCCTCCCGCTCGGCGGTCGTGGCCGGGTCGTCACCGCTCATCGCACCCCCCTGCTCGACCGGCGTCCGCATCCTGGCCGATCGTCGACACCGACGGCGAGCCCGACACGGCTCGTACGCTCGTGGAGTGACCACTGCGCGCACCCTGTTCCCGCTCGACGCCACCTACGCCCGCGAGGTGCCCGGCATGTCGGTGCCGTGGTCCGCGGCCGACGCGCCGGCGCCGGAGCTGCTGGTGCTCAACGAGGACCTGGCCGCCGAGCTGGGGGCCGACCCGGCCGCGCTGCGCGAGCCCGACGGTGTGCGGTTCCTCGTCGGCCAGGGGTTGCCCGAGAGCGTGACGCCCGTCGCGCAGGTCTACGCGGGCCACCAGTTCGGCATGTACCAGCCGCGCCTCGGCGACGGGCGGGCCCTGCTGCTGGGCGACGTCGTCGACGTCCACGGCCGCCGCCGGGACCTGCACCTCAAGGGGTCGGGTCGCACACCGTTCGCCCGGGGTGGCGACGGGCTCGCGGTCGTCGGCCCGATGCTGCTGGAGTACCTGATGGGCGAGGCGATGCACGCCCTGGGCATCCCGACGACCCGGGCGCTGGCCGTGGTCGCCACCGGGGTGCAGGTGCAGCGGGAGCGGCTGCTGCCGGGTGCGGTGCTGTGCCGGGTCGCGGGCAGCCACCTCCGGGTGGGCACCTTCCAGTACGCCGCTGCCGCCGGTGACCGCGACGTGCTGCGCGCCCTCGCCGACCATGCCGTCGCCCGCCACCACCCGGAGGCCGCCGACGCGCCGCACCCGTACCTGGAGCTGTTCCGCCGGGTGTGCGCGGCCCAGGCCGACCTGGTGGCGCGGTGGATGCTCGTGGGCTTCGTCCACGGCGTCATGAACACCGACAACACGACGATCTCCGGCGAGACGATCGACTACGGTCCCTGCGCGTTCATGGACCGGGTCGACCCGGCGACGACGTTCAGCTCGATCGACGCGCGCGGCCGCTACGCCTACGGCAACCAGCCCGCGATCGTGCAGTGGAACCTGGCGCGGCTGGGCGAGGCGCTCGTGCCGTTGCTGGGCGACGACCTCGACGCCGCGGGCGCCGCCCTCAACGAGGTCCTGGCCGCGTTCCCGGACGTGTACGCGCGGCGCTGGGCCGAGGGGATGGCCGCGAAGCTCGGTCTCCCGGAGCCCGACCTGGAGCTGGGCACCGACCTGATGACGTTGCTGCACGCCGGACGTGTCGACCTCACCTCGTTCTTCCGGGCGCTCGCCGCGGGCACGGCGCGCGACCTGTTCCTCGACCGCGACTCCTTCGACGTGTGGGCGGCCCGTCGCGACGCGCTGCTGCCCGCCGACCGGGACGCCGTCGCGGCGGCCATGGACCGGGTCAACCCCGTGTACATCCCGCGCAACCATCATGTCGAGCCCGCACTGCGCGCCGCCGAGCGCGGGGACCTGGCGCCGTTCCGGCGGTTGCTCGACGCGGTCTCGTCCCCGTACGCCGAGCGCGCCGACCGGAGCGACCTCGCCGGGCCCCCGCCCGAGGACGCGATCCCCCACGTGACCTACTGCGGGACGTGAGGCGCCGGACCGGCCGCTGACCTGGATCGATCCGGGCCCGGGAGTGGAATCGATCAAGATCGTGGCGTTCGTCATTCCCCTGATCGGGCACACCCGCGGGCCGGCCCACGCTCCGGCCCACGGCACGGCGCCGGCCGCGACGCCGTCACCAGCGACGAGACGACGTGGCGGCGACACCAGGACGTCCTGAAGGTGTCGCAGAGTTGAGACGACCATGTCCCGACACCGCGGTGGCGGTGTTGAGTTGTGCGACGACGTCGGTTCTACTTCGTTCCCGAGCCCCCGCCGCCCGTGGGCCGGAAAACCGACCCACAACGCCCTTTTGGGGGAGCCATGACAGCGGCGATGCGCGACCGCGCCCAGCTGGTGTACGACTTCGCCGACGGCGACCGTACCCAGACCGATCTCCTCGGCGGCAAGGGTGCGAACCTGGCCGAGATGACCCGGCTCGGGCTCCCGGTCCCGCCCGGTTTCACCATCACCACGGAGGCCTGCCGGCACTACCTCGACCGCGGCGAGGAGCCGCAGTCACTGCGCGTCCAGGTGACCATGGCGTTGCGCCGCCTCGAGGACGGCCTGGGCCGGCGCCTCGGTGACGTCCAGGACCCGCTGCTCGTCTCGGTGCGCTCGGGCGCGAAGGTCTCGATGCCCGGCATGATGGAGACCGTCCTCAACGTCGGCCTCAACGACTACTCCGTGAAGGGACTGGTCGAGGCCGCGAAGGACGAACGCTTCGCCTGGGACTCCTACCGGCGGCTCATCCAGATGTTCGGCCGGACCGTGCTCGACATCCCCTCGGAGCGCTTCGAGGACCGGCTCGACGCCGTCAAGAAGCGCGAGGGCGTCACCACCGACGTCGAGCTCACCCCCGTCGCGCTGCAGGGGCTCGTCGAGGACTTCAAGCAGATCGTCTTCGACGCCACCGGCCGCGAGTTCCCCCAGGACCCCCGCGAACAGCTCGACCTCGCGATGCGCGCCGTGTTCGACTCGTGGAACACCGACCGCGCCCGCATCTACCGCCGCCGCGAGCGCATCCCCCACGACCTCGGCACCGCCGTCAACATCTGCGCCATGGTCTTCGGGAACATGGGCGAGGACTCCGGCACCGGCGTCTGCTTCACCCGCGACCCCGCCACCGGCAAACAGGGCGTGTACGGCGACTACCTCGTCAACGCCCAGGGTGAGGACGTCGTCGCCGGCATCCGCAACACCCTGTCGCTGGAGGACTTCGCCCGGCTCGACCCCGCGTCGCACGCCGAGCTCACCCGCATCATGCGGCGGCTGGAGACCCACTACCGCGACCTGTGCGACATCGAGTTCACCGTCGAGCGCGGCAAGCTGTGGATGCTGCAGACGCGCGTCGGCAAGCGCACCGCGGGCGCGGCGTTCCGCATCGCCACCCAGCTCGTCGACGAGCAGCTCATCACCCGCGACGAGGCACTCACCCGCGTCACCGGCCACCAGCTCGCGCAGCTCATGTTCCCGCAGTTCGACGCCGACGCCCCCCGCACGCTGCTCACCAAGGCCATGGCCGCCTCGCCGGGCGCCGCCGTCGGCGAGGTCGTGTTCGACTCCGCCACCGCCGTCGCCCGGGCCGCCGAGGGCCGCCGCGTGCTGCTGGTGCGGCGCGAGACCAACCCCGACGACCTCGAGGGCATGATCGCCGCCACCGGCGTCCTCACCAGCCGCGGCGGCAAGACCAGCCACGCCGCCGTCGTCGCCCGCGGCATGGGCCGTACCTGTGTGTGCGGCGCCGAGGAGATCGACGTCGACGCCGAGAACAAGGTGCTGCGCGTCAACGGCACCACCGTCGGCGAGGGCGAGCTGCTGTCCATCGACGGCTCCACCGGTGAGGTGTTCGCGGGCGAACTGCCCGTCGTCCCGTCGCCCGTCGTCACCTACCTGGAGAGCGGCCTCGAGGCCGCCCTCGAAGGTGTCGACGAGGAGGCCGCCGACCTCGTCCGCGCCGTCGATCGGCTGCTCCGCCACGCCGACCGCACCCGCCGGCTCGCGGTGCGCGCCAACGCCGACAACGCCGAGGACGCCACCCGCGCCCGGTCGCTCGGCGCGCAGGGCATCGGCCTGTGCCGGACCGAGCACATGTTCCTCGGCGACCGCCGCGTCCTCATCGAGCGCCTCGTCCTCGCCGACGACGCCACCTCCCGCGACGCCGCTCTCGCCGAACTCCTGCCCCTGCAGCGGGCCGACTTCGTCGAGATCCTCGAGGCCATGGACGGGTTGCCGACGACGATCCGCCTCCTCGACCCGCCCCTGCACGAGTTCCTGCCCGACCGCACCGAGCTCGCCGTCAAGATCGCCGTCGCGAAGGCCACCGGCGAGGGCGTGTCCGAGGTCGACGAGAAGCTCCTCGCCGCCGTCGAGCGGCTCCACGAGTCCAACCCGATGCTCGGCCGCCGCGGCGTCCGCCTCGGGCTGCTCGTCCCCGGCCTCTACGCCATGCAGGTCCGTGCCATCACCGAGGCCGCCGCGGAACGGGCGCTCGCGGGCGGGAAGCCGCGCGTCGAGATCATGGTGCCGCTGGTCGGCTCGGTCATGGAGCTGCACCTGATCCGCGACGAGATCGACGGGATCATCGCCGAGATCCAGGAGGCTGCGGGAGTCCGCCTCGACATCCCGATCGGCACCATGATCGAGCTGCCCCGCGCGGCGTTGACGGCGAAGCGGATCGCGGAGTCGGCGGAGTTCTTCTCCTTCGGCACCAACGACCTCACCCAGACGACGTGGGGGTTCTCCCGTGACGACGTCGAGGCCGCGATCTTCGCCGCCTACCTGGAGAAGGGCGTCTTCACGGTGTCGCCGTTCGAGTCGCTCGACCGTGACGGCGTCGGCGCCCTGATCAAGACGGCCGTCGAGAGGGGCCGCGAGACCCGGCCGGGGATCAAGCTCGGCGTCTGCGGGGAGCACGGCGGCGACCCCGACTCGGTGCACTTCTTCCACTACGCGGGCGTCGACTACGTGTCCTGCTCACCGTTCCGGGTGCCGGTCGCGCGCCTGGAGGCCGGTCGGGCGGCGCTGGTCGACGACACCGTGGGCGGCGAGCTGTAACCACCCCGAGCCCCACCCCGCGCGCAACCTCACTGCTGCCCCCGGCCTGAATCGCAGCAGTGGGGTTGCGCGCGGTCGCGCGCGGCGACGCGGCACGGGCGGCGGCACGGCACGGGCGGCGACGCGGCGCGGGGGCCGGCGCCGCGCGGGGCGGCGCGGGGGCCGGCGCCGCGCGGGGCGGCGCGCTGGGGCGCGAGCCGCAGGACGCGCCAGGCGCTCGACCGTGCTCTGGGCGCGGGCGCCGGACGCTGAGAACACGCTCGGCGAGCCGGCCACCGGCGAACGTGTCGTCAGCGCGACCGGGGGACACCTACGACACGTTCGCGAGGAGGTACCGGCCGCACGGGCCCACGCCCGTCGTGCGCGCACGGGTCCCCGCCATCCGCCGTGTCACGGGCGCGGTGGCGCCGCCCTCACGACACGTTCGGCGGCGGCGGGGGCCGGGAGCGCTGTCAGCCCGGGCTGCCGACCGGGGCGGGGGGCATGTCGATCTCCGTGGCGACGGAGCCGGTGGCCGGGACCGTGATCCGGGTCGTGGCCGACGCGCCCGCCGCGGCGACCAGCAGGTGGTACTCCCCCGCTGCGACGTCGCGCAGCTCGTAGCGGCCCGCGGCATCGGTACGGCCGGCGGCGACGACCTCGCCGCGGTCGTCGACCAGCGTCACCGTGGCGAGGACCCCCTGCCCGCCCGGGTCCCGGACGACGCCGGTGACGGCGGCCGGCCCGTCGACGGTGAGGTCGTACCAGGCGGGCCCACCGTTGACGGTGACGAGCTCGGCGACGGGTTCGCGCTCGCCGGACCGGGCGGCGACGACGTACTCACCACCGGCCTCGACGTCGATGCGGTAGGTCCCGTCGGGGGCGGTCTGCGTGCTGGTGACGAGCTCGCCGCCGATGTCGAACAGGGAGACCTCGACGCCGCGCAGGGCCCGCCCGGAGCGGTCACCGACGCGGCCGTGCACGCCGGGGCCGACGGGCAGCGGGGTCGTCTCGGGCTCGGTCCACGGCGACTCGCGCGGCACGGGAACGGCAGCGGGCTCGGGACCCGCGGCGGGCCCGGAGGCCGCGGCCCCCTCGGGGCCCGCGGCGGCGAGCGCCGCGGCGGCCGGCACACCGGCGGCGGCCGGCGTGAGGTCCGCCGGCACGGGGTCGGCCGGGACGGCGCGGCGTCGGCGGAGCCGGTCACGGAAGCGTTCCACCAGCGAGTACAGCACCGGGACGAGGACGAGCGTCAGCAGGGTGGAGCTGATCAGCCCGCCGATGACGACGATCGCGAGCGGCTGGGAGATGAACACCCCGCCGCCGGTGAGCCCGAGAGCCATCGGCAGCAGCGCGAACACGGTGGCCACGGCCGTCATCAGGATGGGCCGGAGCCGCTGTCCCGCGCCGTCGAGGATCGCCTCGCGCAGCGGCACCCCGGCGCGGCGGCGCTGGTTGACCAGGTCGATGAGCACGATCGCGTTGGTGACGACGATCCCGACGAGCATGAGCATGCCGATCAGCGCGGGCACACCCAGCGGGGTGTTCGTCGCCCGCAGCAGGCCGAGCGCGCCGGTGGCGGCGAACGGGATCGAGATGAGCAGGATCAGTGGCTGCAGCAGGCTGCCGAACGTCAGGACCATGACCAGGTAGACGACGGCGATCGCGACGAGCAGCGCGATCCCGAGCTGGGTGAACGCGTCGGACTGCTGCGTCGACACCCCGCCGATCTCCGCGTTCGCGCCGGCGGGCAGCTGCAGGCCGTCGAGGGTGGCGCGCAGGTCGCGGGTGACGGCGCCGAGGTCGTCGGCGGCCGGGCGGGCGGTGATCTGGGCGCTGCGGGAGCCGTCGGTGTGGCTGATGCTCGGCGCGGTGCGGACCTCGGCGACCGTCGCGACGTCGGACAGGCGCAGCGGCCCGGCGATCGGGAGGGCCTGCAGCGCGGCGAGGTCGGCAGGCGCGGTGCCGGAGCGGACGACGACGTCCTGCTGCACCCCGTCGACGGTGACGGTGCCGATCGTGGTGCCGCGCAACGACGCCGCGACGAGCTGGCCGACCGCGGCCTCGGTGAGCCCCGCGGCGGCGGCCTTCTGCCGGTCGACGGTGACCCGGATCGACGGCTGGGCGGCGGCGAGGTTGTTGCGGACGTCGGCGGCGCCGGGGATGGCGGCGACGGCCTGCTCGACCTGCCCGGCGGCGGTCTGCAGGACGGCGGGGTCCTCGGCACGGACGGTGACCTGCAGCTGGCCGGAGCCGAACCCGCCCTGGCCGCCCTGCACGGTCAGGGTGCCGACCGTGTCGGGCCCGCCGAGGGAGTCGAGCCGGGCGCGGAGGTCGTCGGTGACGGCGGTGGAGTCGGCGTCGTCGGTGAGGGTGACGGAGAAGCGGGTCGCGCCGCCGCCGGCGCCGGGACGGCCGAGGCCTTGCGCGCCACCGGGTGTGCCGACGGTGACCTGGTAGGTCGCGACGCCGGGGGTGTCGCGCAGGACGCCCTCGACCTGCTTCGCGGCGGCGTCGGCGGCCGGCAGACCGGTGCCGGGCGGCAGCTCCTGGCTGATGGAGACGGTGTTGCCGCCGGAGTCGCCGAGGAAGTCGGTGCGCAGGCCGGGGACCAGTGCGAACGTGCCGGCGAGGATCAGGACGGCGACGAGGATCGACACGACGGGCCGGCGCAGCGCGCCGCGCAGCACGGGCATGTAGCCGCGCTGCAGCCGTGTCGGGTTGGTGATCGGGCTGTCGTCGTCGTGCGCCGGCTCCTCGCCGGGCGTGGGCGGGCGCACCTTCAGCACCGCCGACGCCAGCACCGGGACGAGGGTGAGCGACACGAGCAGCGACGCCAGCAGGGCGGCGGTGACCGTCACGGCGAAGGGCCGGAACAGCTCCCCGACCTGGCCGCCGACGAGCCCGATCGGCGCGAACACCGCGACCGTCGTGATCGTCGAGGCCGTGATCGCGCCCGCGACCTCCTTCACGGCGGTGACGATCGCGGGCCTGCGCGGCCCGCCCCGGGCCACGTGTCTGGTGATGTTCTCGATGACGACGATCGAGTCGTCGACGACGCGGCCGATCGCGATGGTCAGGGCGCCGAGGGTGAGGATGTTCAGGGTCTCGCCGGTGAGGTCGAGGACGATCATCGCGACGAGCACCGACAGCGGGATCGACACCGCCGTCACGAGCGTGGCGCGCACCGACAGCAGGAACCCGAGGATCACCAGGATCGCGAACAGCAGGCCCAGCAGGCCTTCGGTGGTGAGGTCCTCGATGGAGCTGGAGATGAACGGTGCCTGGTCGAACACCGTCGTGACCTGGGCGTTCTGGGCGGGGCCGCCGAGCGCGTCGATGATCGACGGGATGGCGTCGTGGACCGCGGCCGACACGTCGACGGTGTTGGCGTCGGGCGCCTTCGTGACCGACAGGCCGATGCTGGCCTCGCCGTTGGTGCGGGTGTAGCCGGTGGCGGGCGCGGCGGCCTGGGCGACGGTGGCGATGTCGCCGAGCCGCACGGGCGCACCCGCGGCCGGGACGGCGGGAGCGGCAGGCGCTCCCGGACGCGCACCACCGGCGGCAGCCGATGCGCCCGGCGTCACGTACAGGTTGCGCAGGTCGTCGACCGACGTGATGGGTCCGCCGACCTCGACCGTCGTCGGGTTGCTGTCCGGGCTCAGCTGCCCGGCCGGGATGCGCACCCCGTTGGTCTGCAGCAGCGACGTCAGGCTCGCGAGCGACACCCCGCGCGCCGCGGCCGCCGCCGCGTCCACGGTGACCGTGATCTGCGGGTCGGCGACGCCCGACAGCGTCACCCCCGACACCCCGTCGATGCCCGCGAGCTGCGGCCGCACCTGGTCGCGCAGGACGGCGGCGACCCGGTCGGCACCCAGGTTCGACGACACGGCCAGCACCAGCACCGGGATGTCGTCGGTGCTGCCCGTGACGACGTTCGAGGTCACCCCCGACGGCAGCTGCACACCCTGCACGGCCCGCTGCAACGAGGCGGTGAGCGTCGACAGGTCGGTGCCGTAGGCCAGGTCGAGCGTGACCACCGACGACCCGCCCGTCGACGTCGACCGGCTGTCCTCCACGCCGTCGACACCGGCGACGGCGGCCTCGATCGGGCTGGTGACCTGCTGCTCGACGACGTCGGGCGACGCACCCGGGTACGGCGTCAGGATGGTCGCGACGGGCGCGTCGAGCGACGGGAACAGCTCCTGGCGCAGCGACGTCGTCGCGAACAGACCGAAACCGATGACCAGGACCGTGACCAGACCGACGACCGCGCGGTTGGCCAGACTCAGACGCGCGAGCCACGACATGGCGACGATTCAAGCGAACGTGGCGGCGCGTCCTGCAGCCAGGTCCTGAGGGTTCGCTGAGCGTCGCAGGTCGGGGGCCGGGTTCAGGCGGCCCGGGTGAGCGTGATCACCGGGATGGTGCGGATGCCCTCGGTCTTCACCTCGTACTCGGCGAAGCCCGGCATGATCGCCGCCTGGCGGGCGTAGAGGTCGTCGCGCTCGGTGCCGGTGACCTCGTCCGCCTGCGCCGTCCACGTCTCGACGTGCCCCTTGCCGTCGCCCACGTCGACCGTCACGCGGGGGTTGGCCTTGAGGTTGTGGTACCAGGCCGGGTGGTTCGGGGCGCCCGCGGCCGAGGCGAAGATCGCGATCCGGTCGCCGTCGGGCAGGTACACCAGCGGCGTGACGCGCTCGGCACCGGACTTCGCCCCCAGGTGGTGCACGAGCACCATCGGCGCGCCCTCGAACGGCGGGCCGACCTTGCCGTCGTTGGCGCGGAACTCCTCGATGACCTTGGCGTTGAAGTCCATCAACGTCCCTTCACTCGCGTCAGCTGCGCAGCAGCAGAACCCATACGGCGACGATCAACGCCACCGCCGCGAGCAACCAGAACAGCGCGGCCCATATTCCGCCCGACACCCCTGTCAGCCGGGCGAGCTGGTCGGCGTCCGAATTGCCCCGCCTACCCGTCCGGCGGCCCCGCTGCAGCTCCCCCACCGCCCGCAGCCCGCCGATGAGCAGGAACCACACCACCGCCGTCGCGAACGCCGTCCGCAGGTCCGGTGGGGCCGCGTACGCCACCGCCGCGGTGGCCCCTCCCGTCGCCAGCACGGCGAGGATCCCGAACGCGTTGCGGATGTGGACGAGCGTCACCAGCAGCAGACCCGTCGCCACCCACAGCGCGACGTCCGCGTGCCCTGCCGCGACCGCGAGCGCGCCGGCCAGGCCCAGCAGCGGCGGCGCCGGGTAGCCGCCCAGGAACATCAGCACCACGCCCGGCCCGCTGCCCCGGCCCGTCGAGTGCGTGACCCCGGAGGTGTCGGCGTGCAGCCGGATACCGGTCAGACCCCGCCCGGTCACGACGGCCAGGAGCGCGTGCCCGCCCTCGTGCGCGATCGTCACGACGGTGCGGGTGAGCCGCCACGTCAGAGTCCACACCACGACCGCCAGCGCGACCAGACCCGGGACCAGCACCTCCGGGCGGTCGAGTGCCGTCTGTACGCCCGCCGTGACGACGGAGAACGGATCGGTGGCCACGCCGCCAGTGTGGCAAAGCCGGATAAGAGCCTTGACCTTCCACCTGCTGGAAGGTTCAGGGTGGGGGACATGACCGGCCTGACCATCGGACAGCTCGCCCGCCGATCCGGCGTGCCCACCCGGACCATCCGCTTCTGGTCCGACGAAGGAGTCCTGCCCGAGACCGACCGCACCGCGGGCGGCTACCGGCGCTACGACGCCGCTGCCGTGGCCCGGCTCGACCTGGTCCGGACCCTGCGCGAGCTCGGGATGGGCCTCGACGCCGTCCGCGCCGTCCTCGACCGCAGCCGCACCGTCGACGAGGTCGCCGCCGCCCATGTCCGCGCCATCGACGACCACATCCGCGCCCTGCGGGTCCAGCGTGCCGTCTGCACGCTGCTGGCCCGCGGCGCACGCACCGAGAGGGAGACCGCACTCATGAACGACCTGGCCCGGCTGTCCGCCGCCCAGCGACAGCAGATGATCGACGAGTTCGTCGACGCCACCTTCGACGGCACCGACCCCGCCGCCCCCGGCGCCGGGATCGCCGGGGCCATGCGCAGCCTGCCCGCGTCGCTGCCCGACGAGCCGACCACCGAGCAGGTCGAGGCCTGGGTGGAGCTGGCCGAGCTGGTCGGCGACGAGTCCTTCCGCGCCCGGGTGCGCGAGATGGCGGTCGCCGCGACCCCGGTCGACGCCGCACCGGACGCCGCCCTGGTCGTCGAGCACTGCGGCGCCGCCCTCGCCGCCGGCATCGAACCGGGCAGCCCCGCGGCGGCGCAGGTCCTCGCGCAGGTGGGTGTCGGCGACCTCGACGCCGCCGCCCGCACCGAGCTGGCCGACCGCGTCGCGACCTTCACCGACGCCCGCGTCGAGCGCTACTGGGCGCTGCTCGGCGTACTCAACGGCTGGCCCGCCCGCGAGCCCGCCGTCCCGGCCTTCGACTGGTTCGTCGCAGCCCTCCGCTGCGAGCGGTAGTCGCGCCGCGGAGTGCTCGCCGGCCGCGGGACATGACCGTCACCAGCGACGTCCATGTCCCGCTTTCGGCGATCACCACGGGCCCGGACCACGCGGCGCGGCGCGGCGGGTGGCAGGGTCAGCGCTCGATCTCGACCGGCTCGATGCCCTCACCGGCAGGCAGGTCGAAGCCCAGGACCTGGCCGTAGAAGCTCAGTTCGGCATCCATCGCGCGGCGGATGTTCTCACCGCGCCGGAACCCGTGCTGCTCACCCTCGAACAGCAGGTACGCCACGGGCACCCGCCGCGACCGCAGCGCGTCGACGATCGCCTGCGACTGGTTGGGCGGCACGATCGCGTCCTCGCTGCCCTGCAGGACGATCAGCGGCTTCGTGAACCGCTCGACATGGTGGATCGGTGAGCGCTCGACGTACACGTCGCGCTCCTGCGGGTACCGGCCGACCAGGCCGTCGAGGTAGCGGCTCTCGAACTTGTGGGTGTCGGCGGCCAGCGCCTCGAGGTCGGCGACACCGAAGTGGTCGGCACCCGCGGCGAAGGGGGTGTCGTCGCGGGCCAGGGCGGCGAGCGTCGTGTAGCCGCCCGCCGACCCACCGCGGATCGCGAGCCGCTGCGGGTCGACGCGGCCCTGCTCACCCAGCCAGCGGGCGGCGGCGATGCAGTCGGCGACGTCGACGATCCCCCAGGCGCCCTTCAACAGGTCGCGGTAGGCGCGGCCGTAGCCGGTGGAGCCGCCGTAGTCGACGTCGACGACCGCGAACCCGCGGCTCGTCCAGTACTGGACGCCGACCGACAGCACCGGCGACGCCGACGCGGTGGGCCCGCCGTGGATGACGACGAGCAGCGGCGGCAGCTCGCCGTCGCGGCCGCGGTGGGTGGCGCTGGCGGGCGGGTAGAACAGGGCGTGGGCGGTGCGGGGCACGCCGTCGCCGTCGGTCGAGGGGAACTCGATGGGCTCCGGAACGGACAGGTAGCCCTCGTCGACACCGAGGTCGCGCGCGGGACGCAGTACCTCCGGTCGGCCATTGCCGAGCGTGACCCGCCAGACCGACGCCTCCCGGGTCGGGCTGCCGGCGACGAGCACGACCTGGTCGGGGCCCGCGGCCTGCAACGACCCGGCCGTGGACAGCGGAAGGTCGAGTGCCTGCACGGCGCCGTCGGTCGAGCGGACGAGGAGCCGGTCGTAGCCGTCGCGGCGCGCGGCGACGACGATCCGCCCGTCGGCCAGCGTGACGTGCCGCGACGTGCCCAGCGTCCAGCCGGGGACACCGATCTCGGCCTCGTCGACCAGGACCGCGGTGACGCCGTCGGCGGGGGTCCACCGGTAGAGGCTCCACCAGCCGGTGCGGTCGGAGACGAACAGCAGCGAACCGTCGGTCTGCCAGCGCGGCTCCGAGACCGACTCCCCCGGCCCGCCGGCGACGACGGTGTCGGCGCCGGTGGCGAGGTCGCGCACGGTGAGGACGGTGTCGTCCCACGGCATCGACGGGTGGTCCCACGACACCCAGGCCAGTCGCGCGCCGGCCGCGTCGAGGCGGGGTGAGGTGACGAAGTCGGGACCGCTGACGAGCACCTCGACGGTGCCGTCGCCGGCCAGGCGCGCGATCTCGTTGCGGACCTGTGCGGGGCCGGCGCCGACGGCGTGGTGCTCGCGGACCAGCACGAGCGCGCCGTCGGGGCCGAGCTCGCCGTCGGCCCACCGGTCGCCGCGCGGCGCCTGCGGCTCGGGGCTGACCGCGACGGGTCCGTCCTCGCCGCGGAGCCGGTGGAGCCGTTGGTCGGCCCAGTTGGTGAACCACACGGTGCCGCCGTGCACCCACCACGCGGCGCCGCCGTACTCGTGGACGGCGGTGCGGGCGTCGTAGCCCTCGGGGAGGAGGTCGGTGCGGGTGCCGTCGGGGTCGCGGCGCACGATCTGGGTACGGCCGCCCTCGGCGGGGCGGCCTTCGGCCCACCAGACGGTGCCGGAGCCGGGGTCGGCGGGGTCGACCCTGACCTCGCCGAGGCGCACGGCGGCGGCCACCACGAGTTCCGACGTGAGGGGGGTCGGCCAGGAGCCGAAGGGCGCGGGGGCGGTCACCGCGTCATTGTGGATGGACACGGCCCGCCCCGCGTGCACGGCCCGCCGCACCCTCGCCGCCGCACCCTCGCCGCCGCACCCTCGCCGCCGCACCCTCGCCGGCGCGGGCCGCACCCGGCGACGACCGCCGGCCGCGACCGGAGGACCGCGCGCAACCCCACTGCTGCCGCGGCCGCTCGGGGCGACCGTCAGGTTGCGGCCGGCTCCCGGCGGCGGGCCGGGTCAGCGGCCGCGGGCGGCCTCCCGCAGCAGGGCGACGGCGCGGGGACCGGCGCCCGGCTTCAGGACCGGGAGCACCCCGAGCACGCCCGTCAGGCCCGTCCACCACCGCACCGAGCCGTCGATCCGGACCACCCCGATCGCGGGTCGCCCGCAGCCGGCGACCCGCGCGGGCAGGTTCGGGTAGATCTCCGCGAGCCGCGGCTCGGCGCAGGACCGGACCCGTACCGTCACGGTCACGCAACCGGGCAGCTCGTGCGCGATGCGCGAGCACCGCGGGCAGCTCACGTCGTGGACCACGACGAGCTCACGCACCCGGACGGCCACCGGTCAGGACGCGCCGATCGAGATCGTCATCGACACCCCGACCGCCACCGCGCACACGAGCGCGAGCAGCAGCCGCACCCCGGCGGCAGGGACGAGGACACGGCCGGCGGGGCGGGCGGCGGTCCCGGCGATCGTGCCGACCGCGTACCCGGCGGCCACGACGAACGCCATCCCGAACGGCACGACGAGCAGCAGCGCGACGGCGAGCAGGTACGGCAGCCCCGAGGTCAGGCGTGCCGCGGCCCCGCCCCGCATGAGGGTGGCGACCGCGAACCCGGTGCGGGCCTCGCCCCACTCGTCGTCGTCGGGGACGTCCTTGGGGATGCGCAACGGGTTGGCGGGCAACGGCAACCGCAGGACGCCGGCCTCCCGCAGCACGACGGCGAGCGCCACGACGCCGACGACGGTCTCCGCCGCGACGTCGGGCACGACCACGCCCAGCAGCGCGCCGACGCCACCGAGGACCAGCGCGGCGGTCCCCGCCCCGAACACCACGCCGACGGCGATCCAGCGGGTCATGCCCGGTGCCCGGGCGTCGGACACCGACACCGCCGACGTCCCCGCCGCGGCACCCGCGACGAGGGCCAGCAACAACGCGGAGGCGGCGGAGGCGAGGTTGCGTTCGGCGACGAGAGCGGTCGTGGCGGCGAACGCGCACACGACGGCCAGTGCCGCGGCGCCCGTGAGCAGGCGTCGCGACCAGGTGGCGCGGGGCCCCGTGGTCGTCATGGTCGAACTGTGCCAGGACAGGCCGGGCGGCCGACGCGCGGCACGCCGAACCCGTAGCGTGGCGGGCACGGACCGTCGGCACCCGGGAGTCAGTGATGAGCAACGACCCGAACCGTGACGAGCAGCCCGCGGACACCGTGGACGCGGAGATCGTCGACGAACCCGCCGGCGGCGCCGCGGGGGCGATCACCCCGGCCGTCCCGGAGCCGGGCGCGCCCGTCCCCGGGATCGAGAACGCCGGCGGCTACACCGACCGCGGTGTCCCCACCCTCGACCACGTGCGTGACAAGATCGAGGGCCGCTGGGCGACGTCGCTGGGGACCGCGGAGCTCGCGGGCGAGACCGCGGCCGGGCGTTCGATCGCCGAGCAGGAGGCCGAGCGCGACAAGAAGGCCAAGGCGAAGCTCGACGAGATCCGCCGGTCGCTCGGCGGGGGCTGACCTGCCGGGGGGCGGCGGCCGCGCAGGCGACCGCCGACCCCCGGAACGGTCAGCGGTTCTTGTTCGCCGCCTCGCCGCGACGGAACAGCTTGTTGCCCAGCCAGACCACCGGGTCGTGTACTTGCGGTCGACGACGCGCTCCTTGAGCGGGATCAACGCGTTGTCGGTGATCTTGATGTGCTCGGGGCAGACCTCGGTGCAGCACTTGGTGATGTTGCACATCCCCAGGCCGTGCTCCTCCTGCGCCGCCTTCTGCCGGTCGGCCGAGTCGAGCGGGTGCATGTCCAGCTCGGCGATGCGCATGAGGTAGCGGGGCCCGGCGAAGGCCTCCTTGTTCTCCTCGTGGTCGCGCACGACGTGGCAGGTGTTCTGGCACAGGTAGCACTCGATGCACTTGCGGAACTCCTGGCTCCGCTCGACGTCGACCTGCTGCATGCGGTACTCACCCGGCTCCACGCCCTCGGGCGGGGAGAAGCTGGGGATCTCGCGGGCCTTCGTGTAGTTGAACGACACGTCGGTGACGAGGTCCCGGATCACCGGGAACGTCCGCAGCGGCGTGACCGTGACGACCTCGTTCTCGGCGAACGTGTTCATCCGGGTCATGCAGGCCAGGCGCGGGCGGCCGTTGATCTCCATGCTGCAGGAGCCGCACTTGCCGGCCTTGCAGTTCCAGCGGACCGCCAGGTCCTGGGCCTCGGTCTGCTGGAGCCGGTGGATGATGTCGAGGACGACCTCGCCCTCGTTCACCTCCGCCGGGTAGTCGACGAGCTCACCCTTCTCGGAGTCACCCCGCCATACGCGGAAGTGCGCCCAGTAGCTCATGCTCGCTCTCCCTGGTCCGCCCGGTGCCCGCCGAGCTCCTCGCCGGTGAAGTACTTCTTCAGCTCGTCCATCTCGAAGACGTCGAGCAGGTCGGGCCGCAACGGGATCTGCTCCTTGCGGACCATCTCGACGTTGTCCTCACCCAGTGCCGAGAGCACCAGCAGGACGTGGCGCCACTCGGAGTCCATGACCGGGAAGTCGTCGCGGGTGTGCCCGCCACGGCTCTCCTGACGCTCCAGGGCCGCCTTCGCCACGCACATCGAGACGAGCAGCATGTTGCGCAGGTCGAGGGCGAGGTGCCAGTTCGGGTTGAACTTGCGGTCGCCCTGGACGACGACGGTGCGCGTGCGGGTGGCGATGTCCTCGAGCTTCTTGAGGGCCATCTCCATCTCGTCGGCCTTGCGGATGATGCCGACGAGCTCGTGCATCGTCTTCTGCAGCTCCAGGTGCACGACGAACGGGTTCTCCCCGCCCTCGGCGGCCGAGGAGAACGGCAGCAGCGCCCGGTCGACGGCGGCGTCGGCGTCGGCGTCGAGGACCGCGTGGCGTGCCCCGGCGAGCCCGTCGACGTACTCCGAGGCGCCCAGGCCGCAGCGGCGGCCGAACACCAGCAGGTCCGACAGCGAGTTGCCGCCGAGCCGGTTGGAGCCGTGCATGCCGCCGGAGCACTCCCCCGCGGCGAACAGGCCCGGCACGCGGGACATGCCCGTGTCGGGGTCGACCTCGACGCCACCCATCACGTAGTGGCAGGTCGGTCCGACCTCCATGGGCTCCTTGGTGATGTCGACGTCGGCCAGCTCCTTGAACTGGTGGTGCATCGACGGGAGCCGCTTGAGGATCTCCTCGGCCTTGAGCCGGGTGGAGACGTCGAGGAACACGCCGCCGTGCGGGGTGCCGCGACCGGCCTTGACCTCGGAGTTGATCGCGCGGGCGACCTCGTCACGGGGCAGCAGCTCCGGGGGACGACGGTTGTTGTCCGGGTCGGTGTACCAGCGGTCCGCCTCCTCCTCCGTCGTCGCGTACAGGTCCTTGAAGACGTCGGCGATGTAGTCGAACATGAACCGCTTGCCCTCGGAGTTGCGCAGGACGCCACCGTCACCGCGCACCGACTCCGTGACCAGGATTCCCTTGACCGACGGCGGCCAGACCATGCCCGTCGGGTGGAACTGCAGGAACTCCATGTTGATCAGGGTCGCGCCGGCGCGCAGGGCCAGGGCGTGGCCGTCGCCGGTGTACTCCCAGGAGTTGGACGTCACCGAGTAGCTCTTGCCGACGCCGCCCGTGGCCAGCACGATCGCGGGCGCGTTGAAGCGGACGAAGTTGCCCGTCGAGCGGAAGTAGCCGAAGCAGCCCGCGATGGCGCCGCCGGCCTTGAAGAGGTCGGTGATCGTCGTCTCGTGGAAGACCCGGATGTTGGCCTCGTAGTCGCCCGTGGCCTTGAAGTCCTCCTGCTGCAGGGAGACGATCTTCTGCTGCAGGGTGCGGATCAGCTCCAGGCCGGTGCGGTCACCGACGTGCGCCAGCCGCGGGTAGGTGTGCCCGCCGAAGTTGCGCTGGCTGATCTTGCCGTCCTTGGTGCGGTCGAACAGCGCGCCGTAGGTCTCCAGCTCCCAGACGCGGTCCGGGGCCTCCTTGGCGTGCAGCTCGGCCATGCGCCAGTTGTTGAGGAACTTGCCGCCGCGCATCGTGTCGCCGAAGTGGACGCGCCAGTTGTCGTTCGGGTTGGCGTTGCCCATCGCGGCGGCGCAGCCGCCCTCGGCCATGACCGTGTGGGCCTTGCCGAACAGCGACTTGGAGATGATCGCGGTCCGCTTGCCCTGCGCCCGGGCCTCGATCGCGGCGCGCAGCCCGGCGCCACCGGCACCGATGACGACGACGTCGTAGTCGTGTACCTCGACGCTCTTGTCCTGTGCAGTCACGTCAGTCATTTCGGTCACCCCACGATCCGGGGGTCGCCCCACCAACCGGCGGACACGGCCATGATGTAGAAGTCGGTCAGCGCCAGGCTGGCCAGCGTCGTCCAGGCGAGCTGCATGTGCTTGCCGTTCAGGATCGAGACCTTGCCCCACAGCTTGTAGCGCACCGGGTGCTTGCTGAAGTGGTTGAGCCGGCCGCCGATGATGCTGCGGCAGGAGTGGCAGGAGATCGTGTACAGCCAGAGCAGCACGATGTTGGCCACCAGGATGATGTTGCCCAGCCCGAACCCGAAGCTGCCGTCCTTGTTGATGAACGCGACGACGGCGTCGTAGGTGTTCACCACCGAGATGAGGGCGGCGATGTAGAAGAAGTACCGGTGCAGGTTCTGCGCCAGCAGCGGGAACCGCGTCTCACCGCTGTACTTCTTGTGCGGCTCGGCCACCGCGCACGCGGGCGGCGACAGGTAGAAGGCGCGGTAGTAGGCCTTCCGGTAGTAGTAGCAGGTGAGCCGGAAGAGCAGCAGGAACGGCAGCGAGACCGCGGCGTAGGGCAGCCACCACACGTCCGGGAGGAACTGCCCGAAGTGCGAGGCCTCCGGGTAGCAGCCCACGGAGAAGCACGGGGAGTAGAACGGCGTCAGATAGCTGTAGTTCTGATCGGCCGTGAAGTAGTCGGCCTGCATGAACGCGCGGACCGTCGCGTAGATGACCCAGGCGCCGAGCCCGGCGACGTTGAGCAGGGGGGGCAGCCACCACCGGTCGGTGCGCAGCGTGCGTTCGCTGATCTGCGCCCTACCGGTGGACGCGTCCGTGGTGGATGACACGTCGGGATCCTCATCTGTTCCAGGCGTCGTCGCTGACTCTGACCAGAGATCTGCCTCGACGCCGGGGCTGTTGGATTTGCCGGAGCCTACGACGTCGGGAGTCCGGTCGCGTCGTCGGGCCGACGGAACTCCGCAGGTCGAGACACGGGTCACACCGTTGGGGGTGATCACCGGGAACGCCGAGTGGCCCGGCCCCTCCGGAGGGTCCGGGCTCTCGTCGTGCGGCGCCCTGCGCCGCTCGCGGTCAGGCGCTGCGCCTCCGTGCCCGCCGGGCCGCGAGGTAGTCACGGTTCAGCTGGGAGATGACGTCGAGCGGGATCTCCTTCGGGCACGCGACCGCGCACTCGCCGGTGTTCGTGCAGCCGCCGAAGCCCGCCGCGTCGTGCTCATCGACCATCGCGAGCACCCGGCTGTTGCGCTCGGGCCGGCCCTGCGGCAGCTCGCCGAGGTGGGTGATCTTGGCGCCGAGGAACAGCGAGCCCGAGCCGTTGGGGCAGGCCGCGACGCAGGCGCCGCACCCGATGCAGGCCGCCGCGGTGAAGGCGCGGTCGGCCTGGTCCTTGGGCACCGGCACGGCGTGGGCGTCGGGGGCCGAGCCCGTCGGTGCCGAGATGTAGCCGCCGGCGGCGATGATCCGGTCGAACGCGCCCCGGTCGACGACGAGGTCCTTCACGACGGGGAACGCCCCGGCCCGGAACGGCTCCACCGTGATGGTGTCGCCGTCGGCGAAGTGCCGCAGGTGCAGCTGGCAGGTCGTGGTGGCCTTCTCCGGGCCGTGCGGCCGGCCGTCGATGACCATGCTGCACGCGCCGCAGATGCCCTCGCGGCAGTCGTGGTCGAACGCGACCGGCTCCTCGCCCTCGACGGTCAGCTTCTCGTTGAGGACGTCGAGCAGCTCCAGGAACGACATGTCCGGCGACGCGTCGTCGACGTCGTAGGTTCGCATCGCGCCGCGGTCGTCGGCGTCGTGCTGACGCCAGACCTTCAGATGAAGCCTCACTTGTAGCTCCGCTGGGTGGGGGCCACGTACTCGAACGTCAGGTCCTCCTTGTGCAGGACCGGCGCCTCACCGCGGCCGGTGAACTCCCACGCCGCGGCGTAGGAGAAGTTCTCGTCGTCACGGGCGGCCTCGCCGTCGGGGGTCTGGCTCTCCGCACGGAAGTGGCCGCCGCACGACTCGTTGCGGTGCAACGCGTCCAGGCACATGAGCTCGGCGAGCTCGAAGAAGTCGCCGACGCGCCCGGCCCGTTCGAGGCTCTGGTTGAGCTCGACGCCCGTGCCCGGCACCATGACCGTCTCCCAGAACTCCCTGCGCAGCTCCGGGATCCGGTCCAGCGCCTTGCGCAGGCCCGCCTCGGTGCGCTCCATGCCGCAGTGCTCCCACATGACGTGGCCGAGCTCGCGGTGGAAGGAGTCGACGGTGCGCGCCCCCTTGATCGACAGCAGCGTGTCGATCCGTTGCGCCACGTCGTCCTCGGCCGCCCGCACCGCCGGATGGTCGGGGTCGACGGGGTCGTGGTCCGACGTCGCCAGGTAGTCGCCGATCGTCGAGGGCAGCACGAAGTAGCCGTCGGCCAGACCCTGCATCAGCGCTGACGCGCCGAGCCGGTTGGCGCCGTGGTCGGAGAAGTTCGCCTCGCCGACGACGAACAGGCCGGGGATCGTCGACTGCAGGTCGTAGTCGACCCACAGCCCGCCCATCGTGTAGTGCACGGCCGGGTAGATGCGCATCGGGACCTCGTAGGGGTCCTCACCGGTGATGCGCTGGTACATCTGGAAGAGGTTCCCGTACTTCGCCTCGACCGCCGGGCGCCCGAGCCGGCCGATGACCTCGGCGAAGTCGAGGAACACCCCGAGCCCGCCCGGGCCGACGCCGCGGCCCTCGTCGCACACGTTCTTCGCCGCGCGCGAGGCGATGTCGCGCGGCACCAGGTTGCCGAACGCCGGGTACTGACGCTCCAGGAAGTAGTCGCGCTCCGCCTCCGGGATCAGGTTCGGATCGCGGTCGTCGCCCTTGCGGGCCGGCACCCAGACGCGGCCGTCGTTGCGCAGCGACTCCGACATCAGCGTCAGCTTCGACTGGTGGTCGCCGCTCACGGGGATGCACGTCGGATGGATCTGGGTGAAGCACGGGTTGGCGAACAGCGCGCCCTTGCGGTGCGCCCGCCACGAGGCGGTGACGTTGCAGCCCTTGGCGTTCGTCGAGAGGAAGAAGACGTTGCCGTAGCCGCCGGAGGCCAGCACCACGGCGTCGGCCAGGTGGCTGCGGGTCTCGCCGGTGATCAGGTCGCGCGCCACGATGCCGCGGGCGTGCCCGTCGACGACGATCAGCTCCAGCATCTCGTGCCGCGGGTACATGGTGACCCCGCCGGCGTCGACCTGGCGCTCCAGCGCCTGGTAGGCGCCCAGCAGCAGCTGCTGGCCCGTCTGCCCGCGGGCGTAGAACGTCCGGGAGACCTGTGCCCCACCGAACGAGCGGTTGTCGAGCAGGCCGCCGTACTCACGGGCGAACGGGACGCCCTGCGCGACGCACTGGTCGATGATCTGGCGGCTGATCTCGGCGAGCCGGTGGACGTTGGACTCCCGCGCGCGGAAGTCACCGCCCTTCACCGTGTCGTAGAACAGCCGGTGGACGCTGTCGCCGTCGTTGCGGTAGTTCTTCGCCGCGTTGATGCCGCCCTGCGCGGCGATCGAATGCGCCCGCCGCGGGCTGTCCTGGTAGCAGAACGAGCTGACCCGGTAGCCGAGCTCGGCCAGCGTCGCCGACGCCGACCCGCCCGCCAGCCCCGTCCCGACGACGATCACGTGCATCTTGCGCTTGTTGGCCGGGTTGACCAGCTTCACGCCGAAGCGGCGGCGCTCCCAGCGGGTCTCGATGGGGCCGTCGGGGGCGGCGCGGTCGGCGACCGGGTCGCCGACGGTGAAGTCCGAGTAGGTGGTCATGGTGTCCTTCCTCAGACCAGGCCGAACGTCACGGCGAACGGCACCGACAGGAACCCGACGACCAGCACGACCGCGAACACCAGCGCGAACGTCTTGAGTGCCCGCTGGGTCACGGCGCTGGAGCGGCCGAACGTCTGCAGCCCGCTCCACAGCCCGTGCCGGACGTGGACGCCGACCGTGAGCACGGCGAGGGCGTAGAACAGCGTCACGTACCAGCGCGACGGGTCGAAGTTCGCCGCGACGTTGGCGTAGACCTCGCCGTGCACGCCGTTCGGGTTGAGCGTGCCCGTCGTCAGGTCCAGCACGTGGTAGACGACGAACAGCGCGATGATCACGCCGCCCCAGCGCATCGTCCGGGCCGCGTAGCTGCCCTGCACCGGCGGGCGGTGGACGTAGCGGACCGGGCGGGCCGCGCGGGCCCGGCGCGCCAGCACGATCGCCGAGGCGACGTGCGCCACGAGCGCGACCGTCAGGATCACGCGGATCGCCCACAGCACGCCGCTGTAGGGCACCGCGGGCTCGAGCAGCGTCCGCAGCCAGGCCGAGTAGGAGTCGAGGGGGTCGGCGCCGAAGAAGATCTTCAGGTTGCCGATCATGTGGAGCACGAGGTAGAGCAGCATCGCGGCCCCGGAGGCCGCCATCACGTACTTGAGGACCACCGACGGCACTCGCCGGCGGCGGCGCACGGGAACCGGCCGCCTCGCGGGGGTGGCCCCCGCGGAGGTGGACCGGTCGGCAGTCGTCGTCACGGGTCCAGTGGACGTCCCATACCCGTCAAAGGTCCAATGCATGAAAACATCGAAACCGATGCACGTAGGGTATACCCGTGACGCTGCAGCAGCTCGCGTACTTCATCGCCCTCGCCGACGTGCGCAGCTTCACTCGTGCGGCGGATCGGATGGGTGTCGCCCAACCCACACTGTCGCGCCAGCTCCGAGCGCTCGAGGAGAGCCTCGGCGCCCTCCTCGTCAACCGCTCCCAGGGCCCGCTGACCCTCACCCCCGCGGGCGAGGCCGTTCTCCCACTCGCCCGGCGCATGGTCGCCGACGCCGACAACGCCCGCGCCGCCGTCGCCGAGGTCGTCGGGCTGCGCCGCGGCCGCGTCCGCGTCGGCGCCACCCCATCGCTGTGCATCGGCGTCCTCGCCGACGCCATCCCCGTCTTCCACGACCGCTACCCCGACCTGTCGATCCAGCTCTCCGAGAACGGCTCCCAGCTGCTCGTGAGCGGCCTCGAACGCGGCGAGCTCGACGTCGCCGTCCTCGTCGTCCCCCGCCAGGGCCTCGATCCCTCGCTCGAGGTCACCCCGTTGCTGCGCGAGCGGCTCTCCGTCGCCTCCCCGCGCTCCGAGCCGCCCCTCTCGGGCCGCGGCACGATGTCGGTCACCGAGCTGTCCCGGCGCGCGCTCGTCATGTTCCGGCGCGGCTACGACCTGCGCGAGGTCACCCTGCGCGCGTACGCCGACGCCGGGGTGGAACCGCGGTTCGCCGTCGAGGGCGGGGAGATGGACGCGGTACTGCGGCTCGTCGAGACCGGGACCGGCGTCGCCGTGGTGCCCGACCTCGTGTTCGCCGGCCGGCCACGGCTGCGCCGCACCGCCCTCACCCCGCCGCTCTACCGGACCGTCGCCCTGACCCGCCGCACCGACGTCTCCCCCACCCCCGCCGTGCAGGCGTTCCAGGACACCCTGCTCGGGTTCCTGGCCGAGGCCGAGACGATCGGCGACCTGAGCACCGACGTCCAGGTCCTGCACCGCGCCCCGGCCCGCGACGCCGAGCGCCGGCACGGCCCCTGAGGCCGGGCCTCCGCAACGCCCCCCGGCGGCGGCTCGGGGCGGCACGAGTCGCCACCGAACGGGGCGGGCACCGCCGCGCACCGGGCTGGTGCGGTCAGGAGTCGTCGCCGTCGGGGATCTGGTCGGCCAGCTCCGCCGCGTGCTCTGCGACGGCCTCCTTGACGACGCGGTACGCGATCCCCGCCGGATAGCCCTTGCGCGCCAACATCCCCAGCAGCCGGCGGGCCATGGCCTCGTCAGGGACGCCACCGCGGGTACGGAGCTTGCGATCGACCAGGGCTCGGGCGCGGGCCTCCTCGGAGGCGTCGTCGATCTCGGCGAGGGCCTCCCCCGCCGCCTCGGAGTCGACGCCCTTGCGGCGCAGTTCGACGGCGATCGCGCGGCGGCCCAGGCCGCTGTGGGTGTGCCGGGACCGGACCCACTGATCGGCGAAGGCCTTGTCGTCGATCAGGCCGACCTCGCCGAAACGTTCGAGGACCTGTGCGGCGGCGTCGTCGGGGATTCCCTTGCGCCGTAGCGTCTCGGCCAGTTCCTGTCGCGTCCGGGACCGGGTCTCCAGCTGGCGCAGGCAGATCGTCCTGGCCGCGGCCACGGGATCGGCGGGCGGTTCGGGTGGCCCGCTGCGGCGGTTGCGCTCCCCCGGGCGTCCACCCGAGCGTCCATCGCGCCCCGGGCGCCGCCCACTCACGGTCCGCCCTGCGTCCGCCCCCTGGTCCCCCGGTTCCCGGACAGGATCGTCGACGACCGGTACGGGGACCCGTGCGCGCCGCACCCGACGTTCGTCCGGGCGGCCACCCGGCCGGGCCAGGTCGGCGGCCCGGACGACGACCGGTGCATCGTCGTCGCCGGCCGCACCCCCGGTCGGGCGGTCCGCGCTCAGGTCGGCGACCTGTCGGACGCCACGTGATGCGCCGGTCCCGGTCGACGACGCCGACAGCGCGGCCACGCGGACGTCGCACTCCGCCGAGCCCGGCTCCTCGTCGCGGAGGGTCGCGAAGCCGACCGCACCGACCTTCGGACCGGCGCCTGTGCCGCCGTCGTCGTCGACATCCGGGTCGGTGTCGAAGTCGAAGCCGGCGACCGCGATCACACGGCGCGGGCCGGTGCGATCCTCGGGCTGGTCGAACTCGTCGGGGTCGTGCGAGTCGGGCACCCTGATCAGAAGTCGACCGGCGCCGGGAGCGGCTCGACCGCCTCGGCGTCGAGCACCGCGCCGATGCCGAGCTTCTCCTTGATGCGCTTCTCGACCTCGGCGGCGATGTCGGGGTTCTCCTTGAGGAACTTGCGGGCGTTCTCCTTGCCCTGCCCCATCTGGTCGCCCTCGTAGGTGTACCAGGCACCCGACTTGCGGATGATCCCCTGCTCGACACCCACGTCGATCAAGGAGCCCTCGCGGCTGATGCCGACGCCGTAGAGCACGTCGAACTCGGCCTGCTTGAAGGGCGGCGCCACCTTGTTCTTGACGACCTTGACCCGGGTCCGGCTGCCGACCATGTCGGTGCCGTCCTTCAGGGTCTCGATACGGCGGATGTCGAGACGCACGGAGGCGTAGAACTTCAGCGCCTTGCCACCGGTCGTGGTCTCCGGCGAGCCGAACATGACGCCGATCTTCTCGCGCAGCTGGTTGATGAAGATCATCGTGGTGCCCGAGTTGCTGAGGGCACCGGTGATCTTGCGCAGCGCCTGGCTCATCAGCCGGGCCTGCAGACCGACGTGGCTGTCACCCATCTCGCCCTCGATCTCGGCCCGTGGCACGAGCGCGGCCACCGAGTCGATCACGATGATGTCGAGCGCGCCGGAGCGGATCAGCATGTCGGCGATCTCGAGCGCCTGCTCGCCGGTGTCGGGCTGGGAGACCAGCAGCGCGTCGGTGTCGACACCCAGCGCCTTGGCGTACTCCGGGTCGAGAGCGTGCTCGGCGTCGATGAAGGCGGCGATGCCGCCGGCAGCCTGGGCACTGGCCACCGCGTGCAGCGCGACCGTGGTCTTACCGCTGGACTCCGGGCCGTAGATCTCCACGACGCGGCCACGAGGGAAACCACCCACCCCGAGCGCCACGTCGAGCGCGATGGAGCCGGTGGGGATCACGCCGATGGGCGGACGCGTGTCGTCGCCCAGGCGCATCACGGAGCCCTTGCCGTGGTTCTTCTCGATCTGGGCGAGGGCGAGCTCGAGGGCCTTCTCGCGGTCGGGTGCGGTCATCTCGGTCTGCCACCTCGCTGATGCGCTGTCGGTGCGGGATCGGTCCGGCGTCTTGGCCGATGTCTTGCGGGGAGCCACGGAAGAACCGTATTGGGTCCGACCGACAGTTCCGGCGTGCGCGTCCCCGCTGTGGACAACCGGGGGCGTTGTGGACGGAGGCTATACGAACAGGTGTTCGAGTTCGGGTCCGACACGCCGATCGGCTGTCGTGCCGCGCCGAGCGGTGCGCCACCCGCCGACGAGGGCACCACGGTCGACGGGAGCGCCACGGGTCGAGCAGCGCGGCAGCCGAGGGGGAAACGACCGGTCAGCGACGCTCCGCGGGTACGTCGTAGGCCTCGCACACCACGCGCCACACCCGCTTGGGGTCGATCCCGGCCTCGATGGCCTCCTCGACCGTGCGGCCACCGAGCTCGGCGAACACGTGGTCCTTGGCCAGCGACCCCGCACGCACGACGCCGAACTCCCCCTCCATCAACTCCCGGAAGTGACTCAGTCGCACGCGGCGAGGGTACCGGTCACATGTGTCAGCCTGGAGCGGTGCGCGACGAGCTGACCCGACAGGTGTGGGACCTCCTCGGCGGCGCGGCCGGGGAGCCGCGGAGGCTGACCATCACCGGGCCACCCGTCACACTGACCTCGCGGTTCCCGGTCACCGACGTCGCCGCGGCGGTCGTGGGGGCCGCGCTGCTCGCGGCGACGGCGGACGGCGGGGGTCGCGCGGTCGGCATCGACACGCGGCAGTTGGCCGTCGCCATGCGGTCCGAGCGGTACCTGCGCCGCGACGGGGCGGGCCCGGGCGATCCGTTCGACCCGCTGTCGGCCTTCCACCGCACCGCCGACGGCTGGCTGCGGCTGCACGCCAACTACCCGTGGCACCGCGCGGCGGCCCGTCGGGTGCTGGACCTGCCCGAGGGCGCCGGCCCCGGTGACGTCGCCGCCGCGGCCCGGCACCGGCACGCCGAGGAGCTGGAGACGGCGGTGCACGACAACGGCGGTGTGGCGGCGGCCGTCCGCACCCGGCAGCGGTGGCAGGCGACCCCGGCCGGGGTGGCCGCGGCCGCGCTGCCACTCGTCGGGACCCGGGTCCTCGGCGACGCCGCGCCCCGGCCGGCCCGGCGGCCGCGGGTGCTGGACCTGACGCGGGTGATCGCGGGTCCCGTCGCCACCCGCACGCTCGCGGCGCACGGCGCCGAGGTGGTCCGGCTCGACGCGCCCGACCGGCCCGAGCTGCCCGCGCAGGCGTGGGAGACGTTGCCGGGCAAGCACAGTGCGCTGCTCGACCTGGCCACCGGCGGGGAACAGCTGGACGCCCTGCTCGCGGGCGCGGACGTCGTCGTCAGCGGGTACCGGCCGCATGCACTCGACCGGTTCGGGCTGGCCCCGCAGACGTTGGCCGAACGGTTCCCGGGGTTGGTCGTCGTGACGCTGTCGGCGTGGGGCGGGGCCGGGCCGTGGGCGGACCGGCGCGGGTTCGACAGCCTCGTCCAGGCGGCCTGCGGTATCGCGGAGACCGAGCGGCGCGATCCGGACCCGGCGAGCCTGCCGGGGGCGCTGCCCGCGCAGGTCCTCGACCACGCGACCGGCTACCTGGGAGCGGCGGCCACGCTCCTCGCGCTGTCGCAGCAGCGCCGCGACGGCGGGACGCGCCACGTACAGCTGGCGCTGGCGGCGACGGCGTCGTGGCTGCAGTCGTTGCCGTGCAGCGCGGAGCCCGCCGTCGCCGACGAGGTGGACGCGGCCCCGTGGACCGAGGACGTCGCGGCGCCCGACGGGGTGCTGACGCTCGCCTCGCCGCCGGGCACCGTCGACGGGGCGACCCTGCGCTGGCCCGCGCCCGCTCCCGCCTACGGTGCGGCGCCCGCGTCGTGGCCGGCCGGCACGGGACGGTCGTAACCTGTCCGGTGTGTCCGTCTCGACGATCGCCCAGGGCGACCCGACCGGCATGTCCTCGACGGTCGGGCAGGTGATCGTGCTGCTGGCGCTCCTGGCGTCGTTGGTGATGCTGCTGCGCTGGTGGATCCAGCAGCGCAAGCGCTGAGTACGCCCTGTCGGCGCTCCGCCGGCCCGGTGTCACACCGGTGCTGTTCACCGCCGACAGGCGAATTGTCGGTGCCGGGTCGCATGATGGTGGCTGTGAGCGCGCTCGACGGTTTCTCGCCCGCCACCCGTGACTGGTTCACGGGTGCCTTCGCCGCGCCCACAGCCGCCCAGGAGGGCGCCTGGGCGGCGGCGCAGGCAGGTCGCAACGCACTGGTCGTCGCGCCGACCGGTTCCGGCAAGACCCTCGCCGCGTTCCTCTGGGCGCTCGACAGGCTGGCCACCGAGCCGGTCCCGGAGGACCCGCGGCGGCGCTGCCGCATCCTCTACGTCTCCCCCCTCAAGGCCCTCGCCGTCGACGTGCAGCGCAACCTCCGCTCGCCGCTCACCGGTATCCGGCAGGCCGCGCAGCGGATGGGCCTGCCGGTCCCCGACGTCACGGTCGGCATGCGCACCGGCGACACCCCGGCCGAGGAGCGCCGCCGGTTCGGCCGCACCCCGCCCGACGTGCTGGTCACCACCCCCGAGTCGCTGTTCCTGATCCTCACCTCGGCGGCGCGGGAGTCGCTGCTCGGTGTGCAGACCGTGGTGATCGACGAGGTGCACGCGGTCGCGGGCACCAAGCGTGGCGCGCACATGGCGCTGTCGCTGGAACGTCTCGACGAGCTGCTCATCCGCCAGGGCAACGGTCCCGCGCAGCGGATCGGGCTGTCGGCCACGGTGCGCCCGCTCGACGAGGTGTCCACGTTCCTGGCGGGCGCGCGGCCGGTCGAGATCGTGCAGCCGAGGACCCCGAAGACGATCGAGGTCGCGGTGCAGGTCCCGGTGCCCGACCTCGCGGCGCTCGACGAGCAGCCCGCGCCCGGCAGTGCCGACGAGGAGGTCATCGGCTCGGCCGCGGGCACCGCGCGCAGACCGTCGATCTGGCCCGCGGTGGAGCGGCGGCTGCTGGAGCTGGTCCGCGAACACCGGTCGACGATCGTGTTCTCCAACTCCCGACGCCTCGCCGAGCGGCTCACGTCCCGGCTCAACGAGCTGGCCGCCGAGGAGGCCGCGGCCGACGAGGCTGTGGACCTCGACGAGATCGCGTTCCCTGCTGAGGCGATCGGGCAGTCCGGGATCGGCGGCGGCGCCCCGCCGACGGTCGCGCGCGCCCACCACGGCTCCATGTCCCGCGAGCAGCGCACCCAGGTCGAGGAGGAGCTCAAGAGCGGGCTCCTGCCCTGCGTCGTCGCCACGTCCAGCCTGGAGCTGGGCATCGACATGGGCGCGGTCGACCTCGTCGTCCAGGTCGAGGCACCGCCCAGCGTCGCGTCGGGGCTGCAGCGCGTCGGCCGGGCCGGCCACCAGGTCGGGGCGGTGTCGCGCGGCGTCGTGTTCCCCAAGTACCGGGGCGACCTCGTGTCGTGCGCCGTCGTCGCCGAGCGGATGGCGAGCGGCGCGATCGAGTCGATGCGCTACCCGCGCAACCCGCTCGACGTGCTCGCCCAGCAGATCGTGGCCATGGTCGCCATGGAGACGTGGACGCTGTCCGACCTCGCGGCCGTCGTCCGCCGGGCCGCGCCGTTCGCCGCGCTGCCCGACTCGGCGCTGCACTCCGTCCTCGACATGCTGGCCGGCCGGTACCCGTCCGAGGAGTTCGGCGAGCTGCGCGCCCGCATCACCTGGGACCGCGTCACCGACGAGCTCGCCGGGCGCCCCGGCGCCCAGCGTCTCGCCGTCACCTCCGGCGGCACGATCCCCGACCGGGGCCTGTTCACCGTCATGACCCCCGGCGGGGCCGACGGCGCGGGGTCCCGGGTCGGCGAGCTCGACGAGGAGATGGTCTACGAGTCCCGCGTCGGCGACACGTTCCTGCTCGGCACGTCGAGCTGGCGGGTCGAGGACATCACCCACGACCGCGTGATCGTCACGCCCGCGCCCGGCGAGCCGGCGCGGATGCCGTTCTGGAAGGGCGAGTCGATCGGGCGGCCGCTGGAGCTGGGCCGCGCCGTCGGGGCGTTCGTCCGCGAGATGGCGGGCCTGCCCGACGAGCAGGCCCGCGAACGCGCCGCCGCCGCGGGTCTCGACGAGTGGGCCATCGACAACCTGCTGGCCTACCTGCACGAACAGCGCGACTCCACCCGCCACGTCCCGTCCGACCGGACCATCCTCGTCGAGCGCTTCCGCGACGAGCTGGGCGACTGGCGCCTCGTCGTCCACTCCCCCTTCGGCGCCCAGGTCAACGGGCCGTGGGCGCTCGCCATCGCGGCCCGGATGCGGGAGCGGCGCGGCGTCGAGGTCAGCGCCGCGGGCGCCGACGACGGGATCGTCCTGCGCCTGCCCGACGCCGTCGACGACAACGGCTCCGAGGTCGTCCCCGCGGCGGAGGACGTGCTGCTCGACCCGGCCGAGGTGGAGCAGATCGTCGTCGGCGAGCTGGGCGGGTCCTCGCTGTACGCGTCCCGGTTCCGCGAGTGCGCGGCCCGTGCGCTGCTGCTGCCGCGCCGCGACCCCCGGCGGCGCAGCCCGCTGTGGCAGCAGCGGCAGAAGTCGGCGCAGCTGCTGTCGGTCGCCGGGAAGTACGAGCAGTTCCCGATCACCCTCGAGGCGATGCGCGAGTGCGTGCAGGACGTCTACGACCTCCCCGGCCTGCGTGAGCTGATGGCCGACGTCGGGTCCCGCAAGGTGAAGGTCGTCGAGGTGGCCACGTCGCAGCCCTCGCCGTTCGCCCGCAGCCTGCTGTTCGGCTACGTCGGGATGTTCCTCTACGAGTCCGACGCCCCGCTCGCCGAACGCCGGGCCGCGGCACTGTCGCTGGACTCGACGCTGCTCGCCGAGCTGCTGGGGTCGGAAGCGATCCGCGAGCTGCTCGACCCGGAGGTGCTCGCCGAGGTCGAGGCCTCGCTGCAGCGCACCGCCGAGGACCGGCACGCCCGCGACGCCGAGGGTGCCGCCGACCTGCTGCGGTTCCTGGGCGACCTCACCGAGGCCGAGGCCGCCGCCCGCGGCGTGCAACCCGCCTGGCTCGCCGAGCTGGAGGCCGCACGCCGGGCCATCCGGGTCCGCATCGCCGGCGAGCAGCGCTGGCTCGCGATCGAGGACGCCGGCCGCGTCCGCGACGCGCTCGGCGCCGCGCTGCCCGTCGGTGTGCCCGAGACGTTCACCGAACCCGTCCCGGACCCGTTGGGCGACCTGGTGATCCGCTACGCCCGCTCGCACGGACCGTTCCCGCCCTCCGACGTCGCGGCCCGGTTCGGGCTGGGCGTCGCCGTCGTGGCCGGGGTGCTCGACCGGCTCACCGGCACCGGGCGGCTGGTCCGCGGCGAGCTGCGCCCGGGCGCCGACGGCATCGAGTACTGCGACGCCGAGGTCCTGCGCCGGCTGCGACGGGCCTCGCTCGCGCGGCTGCGGTCGGAGGTGGAGCCCGTCGAGCAGCGGGCGCTCGGCCGGTTCCTGCCGGCGTGGCAGGGCGTGCGCGCCGCGACCGCAGCCCCCGGCCGCCGTGGACGGTTCCGCGGCGCGCCCGGACCCGAGGACGTCATGGGCGTCGTCGAGCAGCTGGCGGGGGCGCCGCTGCCCGCGAGCGCGCTGGAGTCGCTGATCCTGCCCGCCCGGCTGCCCGGCTACTCCCCCGCGCTGCTCGACGAGCTCACCGCCGCCGGTGAGGTCACCTGGACCGGCTGCGGGACCCTGGCCGGTTCCGACGGCTGGCTCGCGGTCGCCCCCGCCGACGTCGCCGACCTGCTGCTGCCCGAGCCCGAACCCGACGTCGCGGCCACGCCACTGCACCGGGCGGTCCTCGGCGCGCTCGGCATGCCGCCCGACGCCACCGCGCTGCCTGCCCATCCCGGCGCGGCGCTGTTCTTCCGCGGCCTCGCCGACACCGCGGCCCGCACCCTGCTCGACCAGGGCGAACAGGCCCCCACCGACGACGCCGTCGGCACCGCGATCTGGGACCTCGTGTGGGCGGGACTGCTGACCAACGACACCCTCGGCCCGTTGCGCGCCAAGTTGTCCGGCGGCCGGGGTGGCGCGCACAAGCAACGCCGCCAGGCACCCCGCGGCCGCTACGCCCAGCTCCGCGCCGGCCGTCCCGCGATGCCGACGCGCGGGGGGCCGCCGTCCGTGGGCGGTCGCTGGGCGCTGGCGGCGGGCCGCGAGACCGACTCCACCCGCCGCGCCCACGCCCGCGCCGAGGCCTACCTCGAACGGCACGGCGTCCTCACCCGCGGTGCGCTGTCCACCGAACGCGGTAAGGGGGGGTTCGCCGCGGTCTACCGGGTGCTCCGCGCGATGGAGGACTCGGGGCGCTGCCGGCGCGGGTACGTCGTCGACGGGCTCGGGGCGGCGCAGTTCGCCGTGCCGGGCGCGATCGACCGGCTGCGGGCGCTGTCGCGTCCCGACGGCTCGGCGGCCCCGTCCGCGGGCGCGGCCGCGCCCGACCTCGCGGGCGACCCGACCGGCGACGGGTTCGACGATTTCCTGTCGGCTCCCGATGCTCCGGGTGGGCCGGGGACGGGCCGTCGTGGCGGGCCCGCGCAGTTCGCCGGCCGCGGGCGGCCGGAACCCTCCGGACCGTCGGCGGTCGTGCTGGCCGCCGCGGATCCCGCGCAGCCCTACGGTGCCGCGCTCGACTGGCCGTCGACGGTCGGCGAGTCGGCGCACCGTCCCGGCCGGAAAGCGGGGGCGCTCGTGGTCCTCGTCGACGGGGCGCCCGCGCTCTACGTCGAACGCGGTGGCCGGTCGTTGCTGTCGTTCACCGACGACCGCGCCGAGCTGCGCGCCGGCGCGGACGCGCTGGCCGGCGCGGTGCACGAGGGCTGGCTGGGGTCCTTGGCCGTCGAGAAGGCCGACGGGGTGGGGTCGCTGGCATCGGACCTGACCGACGTCCTCACCGAGGCGGGCTTCCGGGTGACCCCGAAGGGTCTGCGCCTGCGCGCCTGAACCGCGCGGACCCCGGCGCCGGTCACCCCCCGCGCCGCCGAGCGCACTGCCCCGGGTCCGGCTGCCCCGGGTCCGGCTGCCCCGAGTCCCGCGCCCCGGTCCGGTGCCGGCCGCCGACGCCGACCGCCCGACGCCGCTGTCCGCGATCGGTCGGGGTGGCGTCGGCGGCCGCCGCGGACGGCGCCGGGGCGACCCGGCGGTCCGGGGTGCGGGTGGCCGGAGCCCGGGTCTTGTCGGGGCGCCCGGACCGCAGCATCCTGGGTGTCCGGCGCGGTGTCGCGTCGCACCGCGTTCCGGGAGTGTCGGGATGACCCGCCGGCCGTCGAGCGTCGCCGCGCAGGGGCTCGCGGTCGTCGCCGTCCTGCTCGTCCTGACCGTGTCGGGGTGCACCGGGGTGGGGTCGGGCGACCGGACCTTCGACATCCACTCCCCCGGCGACCTGGTGTTGTCCCCGGACGGGGGCCTGGTCTACGTCGTCGACCAGGCCGACGGGGTGGTCCGGGCCCTGGACACGACGAGCGGGCGGGAGCGGCTGCCTGTCGATGCCCCGTTCACCGACTCGCTCGCCATCGACCATCGGGGTGCGCGGTTGTTCGCGTTCTCCCGGTCGGCGGGGGCAGTCACCGAGATCGATCTGCGGTCGATGGCGGTCTCCGCGCGCATCTCGGCGGACGACCCGGTCGCGGTGGCGGTCGCGCCGGACGACTCCCGCGCGTACGTGGCGAGCGGGCGTGGTGGGTCGCTCACGGTGGTGGACCTGGTGTCGGGGAGGGCGGTTGCCCGTCCGGTGGGTGCCTCGCCCAGCGACGTGGTCGCGGCGGGTGCCCACGTGTACGTCGCGTTGTCGGCGGGCCGGACGATCGCGGTGCTGACCCCGGACGGTGTCGTGGCGGGCCAGGTCCGGTTGCCGCCGAGCGCCGTGACGAGGGGGAACCCGATCAAGGTGGGGGTGACGCCGGACGAGTCGACGTTGCTGGCGCTCGACGCGGTCCGCCGCGAGCTGTACGTGATCGATCCGCGGTCGTCCCGGCTGCTGGCGACCCTGGGTGCGGCGGAGGGGGCATCGCAGCTGCGGATGTCGGCGGACGGGGCACGCGCCTACGTCGTCGGCACGACGGCGACCGACATCGCGGAGATCGACGTCCGCGGCCGTGTCCGGGTGACGACGGTGCCGCTGGGGTGCGGTCCGGGCGGGATCGCGGAGACGCCGGACGGCCGGGCCCTGGTCGCGACGTGCCCCGGGCGGGACGCGGTGCTCGTGCGGGCGCGCCCGGGGTGACACGGCGGCTGCGGCGTCGGATGATCGGGCCATGCGCGACGACGCCGACGGTCCCCTCATGCGCCGCCCTGCCGCGGATGTCCTCGACACGACCGGGATCGGTCGCTACGTGGGGTGGCTCGCCGCGGAGCGGGGTCTGCGGTTCGACGACTACGACGCCCTCTGGGAGTGGTCGGTGGCGGAGCCGGAGGACTTCTGGGAGTCGATCTGGGACCACTTCGCCGTCGACGGCGACCACGAGCGGGTGCTGGGGTCGTCGGAGATGCCGGGGGCACAGTGGTTCCCGGGCTCGACGGTCAACTACGCGCGCCACATGCTGCGCCACGCCCTGTCCGGTGAGGTCGACGACCAGGTGGCGATCATCGCCCGGTCCCAGACCCGGGAGCCGGTGGAGCTGACGTTCGCGGAGCTGGCCGAGCAGGTCGGCCGGGCCCGCGCCGGGCTGCGGCGGCTCGGGGTGCGGGCGGGCGACCGGGTCGTCGCGTATCTGCCCAACATCCCCGAGGCGCTGGTGGCGTTCCTGGCGGCGGCGAGCCTGGGGGCGACGTGGGCCTCGTGCGCACCCGAGTTCGGGTCGCGGTCGGTGGTCGACCGGTTCGCGCAGGTCGAGCCGACGGTGCTGCTGACGGTCGGTGGTTACACCCACGGCGCGAAGGCGATCGACAAGAGCCGGGACGTCGCGGCGATCCGGGCCGGGCTGCCGAGCGTGCGGCATGTCGTCGCGGTGCCGTTCGGGCCGGTCGAGGTGCCGGACGCGATGTCGTGGGACGAGCTGCTGGCCGAACCGGGGCCTCTCGAGTTCGAGCCGGTGCCGTTCGACCAGCCGCTCTACGTGTTGTTCTCGTCGGGGACGACGGGCCTGCCCAAGGTCATCGTCCACTCCCACGGCGGCATCCTGCTCGAGCACCTGAAGCTGCACGCGCTGCATCTCGACACCCGTCCGGGCGACCGCGTGCTCTGGTTCACGACGACGGCCTGGGCGATGTGGAACATCACGATCTCGGCCATGCTCGTCGGCGGCTCGCTGGTGCTGCTCGACGGCAACCCGCTGTACCCGGACCTGCAGGCGCAGTGGCGGATCGTCGCCGAGACGGGTGCGTCGCTGCTCGGGACGAGCCCCGGCTACCTGATGGCGTGCCGCGCCGAGGGGGTCCGGCCGACCGAGCTGCTCGGCGGCAGCGCCGGCAACCTGCGCCAGATCGGCGTGACGGGCGCGCCGCTGCCCGCGGAGGCGTTCGACTGGATCGCCGAGCAGTTCGGCGACGATCTGCTGACCAACTCGATCAGTGGCGGGACGGACGTGTGCAGCGCGTTCGTCGGCGGTGGGCCGTGGCAGCCGGTGTACCGGGGCGAGATCTCGGGGCCGTGCCTGGGTGTGGACGTGACGGCGTTCGACCCCGACGGCAAGGAGATCGTCGACGCGCTGGGCGAGCTGGTGGTGCGGGCGCCGATGCCGTCGATGCCGGTGCGGTTCTGGGACGACCCCGGCGACGTGCGCTACCGCGAGGCCTACTTCGACACCTTTCCGGGGGTGTGGCGCCACGGGGACTGGGTGGTCCGCACGCGGTACCGCAGCTTCGTGGTGACGGGCCGGTCCGATGCGACGCTGAACCGTGGCGGGGTGCGGCTGGGGACGGCGGAGTTCTACTCGGTCGTCGAGGACCTGCCGGAGATCGCGGACAGTCTCGTCGTGCACCTCGAGGACCCGACGGGCGCGACGTCGGGGAACCTGATGCTGTTCGTGGTGCTGCGCGACGGGGCGGAGCTGGACGACTCGCTGCGCGGGCGGATCCGCGCCACGTTGCGGGCGGAGCTGTCGCCGCGGCACACGCCCGACCTGATCGCGGCCGTCCCGGCGGTGCCGCGGACGTTGACGGGCAAGAAGCTGGAGAAGCCGATCAAGCAGGTGCTGCTCGGGAAGGAACCTGGCGAGGTCATCAGCGCGGACGCGGTGAGCGACTTCGACGCCGTCGCGGCCTACCGGGACGCGGCCCGCACCTGACCCGCCGGCCAGGTCTCGCGCAGGTCGGCGCGGCGCGGGCGTCAGGTGGCGAACGCCGCCCGCAGCCCGCGCAGCCCGTCCTGCAGCGACGTGAGCGCGGGCCCGCAGACCGCCGGGTCCGATGCCGGGCCCTGGCCGGGCGGGAGCAGGCAGCCGCCCCGGGTGAGCCGGTCCACCGAGCCGTCGACGGCGTCCGCCGCCGCGGTGACCGCGGCTTGTTCGGTGGGGCCGTGGGCGGCGGCGCGGGCGGCGACGGTCGCGTTGGCGACCTCCCGGACGAACCGCGCGCACTGCGGGTAGACCTGCGCTCCGTCCTGGGTGGCGCACTCGTCCTTGGCGAACACGGTGAGCTTGTCGACGACGTCCTCGCGCTGCGCGGTGGGCGAGGAGTCGCGCGCGGCCTGGGCCGCGGTCGTCGAGTTCTGCGGGCTCGCTGCGCACCCGGCGGCGGTGAGCGCGGCGACGACGGCGAGCAGCCCCGACAGCAGGCGCAGCCGGGGACGGACAGAACCTCGCACAGACACCGGCACGTCCCCGACCCTATGCCCGCCACCGATTCCGCCGACGCCCACCCGGCCCCGCCCCCGAACGAACGGCCGGCCCCGCACGAGACGGCCCGCCCCGCCCCGGACGGCACCGCCCGCCCCGGACGGCACACAGAAGGAGCACGGGGAGGGTGGGTAGCTCAGTGCCGCCCACCCTTGCGGCTGCCGGGTCTGCGGCGCCCCGCGGCCGCCTTCCCCGACGTCCCGCCCGGCCGGCGCGACGCGGCACCCGCCGGCACCTGCACCGCCCCACCGCGGCGGGCCGGGACGGGCTTGGCGCCGGGTGTGCGTCCGGGGGCCGCGGGCCGGGCGCCCGGTCGTGGCGCGGTGTCGGCGGCGACGGTGGCGCGTTGTTCGGCGAGCCGCGCGTCCTCGCGGTCCATCGCCTTGTGGACGAGATGCTGCTGCACCATCGTCCAGCAGTTGTTCGTCAGCCAGTACAGCAGGATCGCGATCGGGAACGTGAAGAACAGCCCGCCGAGGAGCACGCCGAGCGGGAAGATCCACGGCGTCAGCTTCATGAACCCGGCCATCTGTGCGGCCTGGGTGCCGGGCTCGGGGACGGTGGTCCGGGCAGCCAGCTGCTGACGTTGCGACCCCCGCGCCGTGATGTGGGTGGCGACGGCCGCGAGCAGCATCAGCGGCACCGCGACGACCAGCACCTCCCAGCGGTCGACGTGGGCGCCGAAGGAGTCGAGCAGCGACTGCGGCATGGACACCCAGGACGACAGCGGCGCCCCGAACAGCCGGGCCTCCAGGAAGGAGCGGACCTCGTCAGGGCCGAAGACGTAGTTGCCGATGGCGGCGTTCTGCTCGAACGTGAGGCCGGGCCGGTTGAAGTAGCGCAGCACGTGCAGCAGCGCGAGGAACACCGGCATCTGGATGAGCAGCGGCAGGCAGCCGCCGAGGGTGGAGACGCCGTGCTCGCGTTGGAGCTTCTGGGTCTCCTCCATCATCTTCTGCTTGTCGCCGGCGTGACGTTTGCGGATGTCGGCGAGCTGCGGGGCGATGACGCGCATCCGCCGCCCGGACCGCACCTGCGACAGGAACGGTTTGATCATGACGGCGCGCAGGGTCAGTACCAGGAAGACGACCGACAACGCCCAGGCGAACCCGCTGGACGGGCCGAGGACCAGCGCGAACGCCTGGTGCCAGAACCACATGACGGCGGAGACGGGGTAGTAGAGGAAGTTCAGCACGGCGCCGCCCCGTTCGGGACGCGCGCGTGACCGGTCGAGGACACGGAGGAGCTCCAGGAGGACCGTCGGAATGGGACAGGGGTGTCCCGGCGGTCGCTCCGGAGAGGGGTCAGACCGCCGGGAGCGGTCCTGACGGGGCTCGTGCCCTGGTGTGCCCGGCGGCGTCCGGGTCCTCCTGGCGCGGTGGCGCGCAGCGTGATCGGGACTGGCGCAGGGCGCGGGCGGTGACGGCGTGCAGCGGTGCGGCGGCGATGCGCAGGACGGCGGAGGCGTGCCGCGCCATGCCCCACGCCCACAGTGCGGCACCGAGGACACCGATGACGACGCCCGGCTCACCGGCGACCAGCGCGCAGCCGAGGACGAGCAGGACGACTGCCTGCACCATCTGCTCGCCGCGCATCGTCACCCCCTCGCCGTCCACGACGGTACCGGACGTGCGGGCCGTCAGGGCGTCAACAGCCCCCGCCGGTAGGCGGCGGACACCGCGCTGGCACGGTCGCGGACGTCGAGCTTGGCGTAGATGTGCAGCAGGTGGGTCTTGATCGTCGCCTCGCTGATGAACAGTCTGCGGGCCGCCTCGCGGTTGGTGGCCCCGCCCGCGACGAGCTGCAGCACCTCCAGCTCGCGGGCGGACAGGGCTTCCTCGGCGGGTCTGCGGACCTGCCCCATGAGCCGGCCGGCGACGGCGGGTGAGAGCACGGCCTCTCCGCGGTGGGCGGCGCGGACGGCGCGCAGCAGTTCCTCGCGGGGGGTGTCCTTGAGCAGGTAGCCGGTGGCGCCCGCTTCGATGGCGGGGAGGACGTCGCGGTCGGTGTCGAATGTGGTGAGGACGAGGACGCGTGGGCCCGCGCCGTTGCGGCGTAGCTGTCTGATGGCCTCGACGCCGCCCATCACCGGCATCCGCAGGTCCATGAGGACGACGTCGACGGGTTCGTCGAACGCGGCGAGCCGGGCGAGTGCCTCGGCACCGTTGCCGGCCTCCCCGACGACGGCGAGGTCCGCCTCGGCGGTGAGCACCCCCCGCAGCCCGTCGCGGACGACGGGGTGGTCGTCGACGATGAGAACCCGGATCGGGTTCATGGGCAGACCTCCGCAGGGATCGCCGGCACGCTCGCACTCAGGGCGGTCCCCTCGCCGGGGGCGCTCTCCACGGTGAGTGTGCCCGAGACCCGGTGCACGCGTTGTTCCATCGCGGTGAGCCCGAAGCCGCCGCCCGCGCGGTCGGGCAGGTCGAAGCCGCGGCCGTCGTCGCGGACGTCGAGGACCACCACGTCGTCCATGTAGGACAGGGTGATGCCGACGGTCGTCGCGTCGGAGTGCTTGGCGACGTTGGCGAGCGCCTCCTGCGCGACCCGGAACAGCGCGACCTCCACCTCGGGCAGCAGCGGTCGCGTCGGTCCGGTGGTGTCGCGGCGGACCCGGATGCCGGTGGTCTGCGACCAGCGGTCGACGAGGTCGCCGAGCGCCTCGGGCAGCTGTGCGTGCTCCAGCGGTTCGGGGCGCAGTGCGTCGACGGAGCGGCGGGCCTCGGTGAGGCTCTCCCGGGCCAGGCCGCGGGCGATGCGCACCCGTTCGCGCACGTCGGCGTCGGTGGTGGCGGCGTCGGCGGCTTCGAGCTGGGTGACGATGCCGGTGAGGCCCTGCGCGATGGTGTCGTGGATCTCGCGTGCCATCCGGGTCCGTTCGTCCTGCACCCCGGCCTCGCGGGCGCGGACGACGAGCTGCGCGTGCAGCTGGACGTTCTCCGCGAGCGCGGCCTCCAGCTCGGCGTTGGCGCGTCCCAGGTCGGTGATCATCTTCTTGCGGCGTTCGGTCTGCTGCCCGCTCATGGTGGAGAACCAGACGAAGCCGCCCGCGATCAGGGAGTTGCCGATGAGCAGCGCGAGCATTCCCCACCACCAGCCGGGACTCCACGGCAGCGCGAGCCTGCCGCCCATCTGGGAGAACGCCGCGCAGGCCGCGGCGGCGGCGATGGCCGGGAACCGCCAGGGACCGTGCAGGTAGCAGGCGGCGTGCCCGTAGGCACCGATCGTCATGAACGCGAAGAACGGCGAGATCCAGGTCAGCACGGCCATCAGGACGATGAGCCCGACGACGTAGACGGCGCCGATCCACGGGGTCCGGGCGGGGATGGGTTCGCGGACCGAGAACAGCCAGATCCAGACGAGGGCGACCGCGCTGAGCGAGCCCGTCCAGGCCCACGTGCCCGCGGTCTCGCCGCTGAGCGCGACCGCGGTGAGGATCAGGCCGATGGCGAGGCCGATCACCGCCGCGAAGCGGTCGATGAAGTTGTCCACCCGCTCCTCGACGGCGTCGAGCCGGTCCTGCTCCCGCGTCGTCATCGCGCCCCCTACTCCCAGCGGAAGAACCTAGTCGCGAGCGCCGCGGTGAGCACCGCCCAGCCGGCGAGGACCGCCAGGTGCAGCAGCTGCGGCCACGACCCGGCCGCGGCGGCCTGCAGTGCGCCCGCGCCCGCACCGAGGGGGGTGTAGTCGCTGATGGTGCGCAGCATCTCGGGCATGACGTCGCGGGGCAGCCACAGCCCGCCGAAGAACATCAGCGGGAAGAACAGCACGGTGCCGATGGCGTTGCCGGCGCGCCCGCTCGGCGCGACGGCGGCGACCAGCAGCCCCAGCCCGTAGACGGCGGCACCGGTGAACAGCAGCGCCACCATGTAGCCGAGCGGCGACTGCGGCAGCGGCACCCCGAACGCCAGCCGGGCGACGACCAGTACCAGGACCGTCGACACCAGGGTGACGCCCATCATCGTGGCCATGATCGCGAGCAGCAGGGTCTGCGGGCGGACCGGGGTGGTCCGCATGCGGCGCAGCACCCCCTGCTCGCGGTAGGTCGCGACGACGGCGGGCAGCCCCTGCACCGCCGACGTCGACAGCACCATGGCGACGATGATCGGGGTGTAGACGTCGATGAGCCGCGGGCCGCCGGGTGTGAGGGGTTCCTTGAACGACGGGATCAGCCCCAGCACGAGGAGCAGGACCGTCGGGAACGCGAGGGTGAAGAAGGCGCCGACGCGGTCGCGGGCGAACAGCCGCGACTCCGACAGCGTGAGGGCGCGCAGTCCCGCGAACGGGCCGCGGGTCCGCCGTCGTGCGGTCGTCGGCACCATGGTGGTGGTCATCGGGTTCCCTCCCCCGTGAGGGCGACGAACGCGTCGTCGAGGCGTGGCTGGGTGACGCGCAGCTCCGCGGCGATGATCCGCTCGTGCGCGAGTGCGGTGGTGACGGCGGCGAGGACGTCGCCGGTGCCGGTGATCTCGACCCGCCCGTCGCGGTGGGTGACGACGGAACTGACGTCGGGCAGTGCGCGCAGCATGTCCTCGTCGACGGGCTCGGACGGCCGGAACCGGATCACCTGCGGTGCCTGGGTGCGTTGCACCAGACCGGACGGGGTGTCGATGGCGACGACCCGCCCCGCGTCGATCAGCGCGATCCGGTCGCAGAGCCGCTCGGCCTCCTCCATGAAGTGCGTGACGAGGACGACGGTGACGCCGTCGTCGCGGATCTGTTCGACGAGCTCCCAGGTGTGCCTGCGCGACTGCGGGTCCAGCCCTGTCGTCAGCTCGTCGAGGACGGCGACGCGCGGCTTGCCGAGCAGCGCGAGCACGATCGCGAGCCGCTGTTGCTGGCCGCCGGAGAGCTTGCCGAAGCGGGTGTCGCGCCGGCGTGTCAGGCCGAGCCGTTCGACGAGCGCGTCGCCGTCGGCGGGATCGTCGTAGAACGAGGAGTAGAGGGCGACGGCCTCGGCGACGGTCATCCGCTCGGGGAGCTTGCTGTCCTGCAGCTGGACGCCGAGTACCTGGCGCAGCGCGACGACGTCACGCTGCGGGTCGAGCCCGAGGACGCGGATCGTGCCGCCGTCGGGGACCCGCAGGCCCTCGATGCACTCGACCGTCGTCGTCTTGCCGGCCCCGTTCGGGCCCAGGACGCCGAAGATCTCCCCCTCCTGCACCCCGAAGGACACGTCGGCCACGGCGACGTGCTCGCCGTAGCGCTTCTGCAGGCCGTTGACCTCGATGACCGTCATGTATCGAGGGTGTCGTGGCGGCGGCCCCGGCGGATCGGACGCGCGGCTGTGTCCCGGCCCCGGCGCGGTGGAGTGCCCCGTCAACCGATCGGTTGACCACGCGCCCGCCAGGATCCGCGCGCAACCTCACGGTCGTCGACCGGGCGGGGAGCAGCGGTGAGGTTGCGGCCGACGTGCGGCGCGCAACCTCACTGCCGGCGTACGGCCGCGGAACAGCAGTGGGGTTGCGCGCGACGGGGTCGGGCGGCAGGCGCGGGGCGGCGCGGCGGGATACCGTCGCAGGCGTGCCCGAGGGCGACACCGTCTTCCTCGCCGGGAAGCGGCTGCATGCCGCGCTCGCCGGCAGGCTGCTGCTGCGCGGCGAGCTCCGCCACCCGCGCTGGGCGGAGTACGACCTGGCCGGCCTGACGGTCACCGGTGTGAAGAGCGTCGGCAAGCACCTGTTCACCCGCTTCGACGACGGCACCAGTCTGCACAGCCACTTCCGGATGGACGGCTCCTGGCACCTGTACCGGCCGGGGATGCGCTGGCGCCGTCCCGACCACGAGGCCCGCGCGGTGCTGGGCACCGAGGAGCGGGTCGCGGTCGGCTTCGCACTGCACGATCTCGAACTGCTGCCCACCGACGACGAGGACCGGCTCGTCGGGCACCTGGGCCCCGACCTGCTCGACCCCGCATGGGACGACGAGCTGGCGGCGGAGGCGTTGCGCCGCTTCACCTCCCGCGCCGACCACGAGGTCGGGCTGGTGCTGCTGGAGCAGCGGGTGATGGCCGGCGTCGGCAACCTGTACAAGACCGAGGTGTGTTTCCTGCTGGGGGTCTCGCCGTGGACCAGGGTCCGCGACCTGGCCGACCCGGTCGAGGTGATCACGTTGTCGCGCAAGCTGTTGCTGGCCAACGCCGACCGCCCGGAGCAGACGACGACGGGGTCGACACGGATGGGCGAGGCGCACTGGGTGTTCGAACGCGGCGGGCGGGAGTGCCGGCGCTGCGGCACCCGCATCCGGACCGCGAACCAGGGCGACGGCGTCTACGCGCGCATCGCGTACTGGTGCCCGCGCTGCCAGCCGGGCCCCGCTCCGGCACCGGCGCCCCGGCCGTCGCGCCGCCGCACGGGTCCCGGGGCGTCGCGCAGGTACTGACACACGACAGCGCCCGCCCCGGCGGACCGGAGCGGGCGCTGTACGCAGGTGACGGTCAGGTGGTGCCGGACTGCTTCTGGATCGACGGGCCCGCCTGCGGCTGGGCCGGCGCCGGGGCGGTCTGCCCCGAGGTGACCTCGCCCGCCACCGGGGTGCCGTGCAGCGACGCGCGGATCTGCTCGAGGCGGCTGGCCCCGGCCATGTCCACGGTGGACTGCTGCACCTCGAGCATGCGGCCCTGCACCGAGTTCTGCGCGAGCTCCGCGGACCCCAGTGCGTTGGCGTAGCGGCGCTCGATCTTCTCGCGGACCTCTTCCAGCGACGGCGTGTTGCCCGGCGCGGAGAGCTCGCTCATCTGCCGCAGCGACGCCGCGGCCTGCTCCTGCATCTTCGCCTGCTCGAGCTGGCTGAGCAGCTTGGTGCGCTCGGCGATCTTCTGCTGCAACATCATCGAGTTGCGCTCGACGGCCGTCTTGGCCTGCTGCGCCGCACCGATCGACTGGTCGTGCAACGTCTTGAGGTCCTCGACCGACTGCTCGGCCGTGACCAGCTGTGTGGCGAAAGCCTGGGCGGACTGCTCGTACTGCCCGGCCTTCTGCTCGTCGCCACTCGCCCGCGCCTGGTCGGCCAGGACGAGCGCCTGCCGCGCCGAGGCCTGCAGCTTCTCGATCTCCCCCAGCTGCCTGTTGAGCTTCATCTCGAGCTGGCGCTGGTTGCCGATGACGGCCGCCGCCTGCTGCGAGAGAGCCTGATGCTGACGCTGGGCGTCCTCGATGGCCTGCTGGATCTGCACCTTCGGGTCGGCGTACTCGTCGACCTTCGACGAGAACAGCGCCATCAGGTAGTTCCAGGCCTTCGCGAAACCGTTGGCCATCTGCTCCGCCTTACCTCCGAGTGCGACACCGATCAGTCACCGCGCCGTTCCGGACATCTGTCCCGGTGCGCGCTGCGGCCCCCATCGTGGCACCGCGCAGGACAGATGTGCCAGCGCGGGACGACGATATCGGGGATCGTCCGGAGGCCGCCGTCGGGGCGACCCGGGGGCCAGGTTACCCAATACCGGGACATCCCGGAGGCCGGACACCGGCACACGCCACCAGCACCGATCCGGTAGGCGCACAGGGAGGTCGGCGTCCACGGACGGGTCCCGTGGCGCCGTGGCGACGATCCGCGGGACGGATCAGGCGGCGGCGCTGACGCTCGCGACCGGCGACGCCGGGGCCGCGACGGGCTGCGGGCCGACGATCGACGAGCCCGCCCCCGCGATGCGCAGGTCGGCATGGCGTTGCCCGATCGGCACGATCATCTGCGGCCGCATCGAGAGCGTCATCTCCTCGGCGGCGGCGGTGAGCAGGTCGGGCAGTGAGATGTCGAGGGCCTCGCAGATGGAGGCCAGCAGCTCGCTGGAGGCCTCCTTGACACCGCGCTCGACCTCGGACAGGTAGCCGAGGCTGACCCTGGCCTGCCGGGACACCTCGCGCAGCGTCCGGCGGCGCGCGGTCCGGGCACGCCGGAGGCTGCCGCCGATCGCCTCACGCAGCAGCACAGCCATGCGACCCTCCTCGTCCACACGTGCCGCGACCCGCCGGGCGCCCGAACGGGCGGGCCGGCGGCATCACGCCCGGGCCGCGGACGACCCGGTGGCCTCACCGTACCGACTGGGGGCGTTCCACGTCGCCTGCCGAGCCGGTCGGACGTGTCCGCCGAGGGCGAACACCGCCCGGCCGAGGGACGCCGGTGCCGGGGCGCGAACCCGGGGTCAGGGCACCTCGTCGTGCACGGCGGTGCGGGCCGCCCGGCGCAGCTTGACCGCCCGCACGACGTAGTCGGCGCCGGTGACGACCGTGAGCACCAGTGCGAGCCCGAGGACGGCCCAGCGCAGGCCGGTGAGGGTGCTCGACGGGCCGAGCAGCTCCTCCAGCGGCAGCACGTACAGCCCGATCGCGAGGCTCTGCACGAACGTCTTGGCCTTGCCGCCGCGGCTCGCGGCGATCACCCCGTGCCGGATGACCCAGAACCGCAGCAGCGTGATCGCGACCTCGCGGCCGATGATGACGATCGTCACCCACCACGGCATCAGGGCGAGCAGCGACAACCCGACCCACGCGGCGCCGGTGAGCGCCTTGTCGGCGATGGGGTCGGCCACCGCGCCGAAGTCGGTGACCAGGCCGCGGCTGCGGGCGAGCTGGCCGTCGAGCCGGTCGGTGATCGCGGCGACGGCGAACACCCCCGCGGCGACGAGCCGCCACGCCACGGAGTGCCCGTCGTCGACGAAGAGCGCGACGAGGAAGACGGGGACGAGCAGCAGCCGGACGACGGTGAGGACGTTGGCGATGTTGAGCACCGGCGGCGACGACGCGCTCGCCGGCGGGCTGTTCATCGCGGGCCTCGCGTCACGCGGACGCCGCCGCGGCGAGCCCGGCGCGACCGCCGGGGAGGACCTCGCGGGGCGACACCACGAGGTCGGCGCCCTCGGTGTCGACGACCACGCAGCGCACCAGCTCGCCCGCCTCCAGACCCGAGCCGCGCTCCAGGACGCACTCGCCGTCGACCTCGGGGGCCTGGTGGGCGGCCCGGCCGGTGCACTCGAAGTCGTCGTCCTCGGCCTGCTCGACCAACACCACGACCTCGCTGCCGACGCGGTCCTCGGCGCGCTGCACGACCAGCTCGTCGACCAGCGAGGAGATGCGGGAGACCCGCGCCTGGACCTCGTCGGGGTCGATCTTGGCGTCGTAGCCCGCGGCCTCCGTGCCCTCCTCGTCGGAGTAGCCGAACACGCCGACCGCGTCGAGCCGCGCGCCGGTGAGGAACGCCTCGAGCTCGGCCAGATCGTCCTCGGTCTCGCCCGGGAAGCCGACGATGACGTTGCTGCGGATGCCGGCCTCGGGCGCGAGGACGCGGATGCGCTCGCACAGCTCGAGGAAGTCGGTGCGGCCGCCGAAGCGGCGCATCCGGCGCAGGATCGCGGCCGACCCGTGCTGGAACGACAGGTCGAAGTAGGGCGCGATGCCGGGCGTACGGGCGATGGTCTCGATGAGGTCGGGGCGCATCTCGGCGGGCTGCAGGTAGGAGGCGCGGACCCGGTCGATGCCCGGGACGGCCGCGAGCCGCGGCAGCAGGTCCACCAGGGCGCGGGTGCCGCCGGGGAGGTCCTTGCCGTAGGACGTGGAGTTCTCGCTGACCAGGACGAGCTCACGGACGCCCTGCTGAGCGAGCCACCCGGCCTCGGCGAGCACGTCGGCGGGCGGGCGGGACACGAACGCGCCGCGGAACGACGGGATCGCGCAGAACGCGCAGCGCCGGTCGCAGCCGGAGGCGAGCTTGAGGTTGGCGACGGGGCCGTCGGACAGCCGCACGCGCGACAGGTCGGGGACCCACTCGTGGCCGGGCACCGACACGTCGACGGCGGCCGTCGGGCGGGCCGCCGGCGTCAGCGGCAGCAGGGTGCGCCGGTCGACCGGGACGTGCGGGGCGGGGGTGTGCCCGCCCAGCACGTCGCCGAGGCGTTCGGCCAGGTCGGGGTAGGAGTCGAAGCCGAGGACCGCGTCGGCCTCGGGGAGGCTCTCGGCCAGTTCGGCGCCGTAGCGCTCGGCCAGGCAGCCGACGGCGACGACCTTGGCGCCGGTGGCGCGGGCGACGTCGGACGCCGACAGGACCGTGTCGATCGAGTCCTTCTTGGCCTGCTCGACGAACCCGCAGGTGTTGACGACGATGACGTCGGGGGCGGGGCCACCGCCGGACGGGTCGGCCTCGACGAGCTCCCACCCGCTGCCGGCCAGCCGGCCGGCGAGCTCCTCGGAGTCGACCTCGTTACGGGCACAGCCCAGGGTCAGCAGGGCAGCACGCCGCGGGGCGGACTCGGGTGGTGGGGGCGTCGGCACGTACCACAGGGTATCCCGGGCCCATTGATCTATTCTGACCCGTCGTGGGAGACGTGCTCGTACGGCGGGCCAGGACCGCCGACGTGACGATGATCAAGTCCCTCGTCGACGGTTACGCGGGCCGCGTGCTGCTGGCCAAGGAGATCATCACCCTGTACGAGGCGGTGCAGGAGTTCCTGGTCGCGGAGGTCGACGGGAAGGTGGTCGGCTGCGGGGCGTTGCACGTCCTGTGGGAGGACCTGGGCGAGATCCGCACCGTCGCCGTCGACCCGACGACCCTGGGTCGCGGCGTGGGGCACGCGATCGTCGCGGCGCTCATCGACAACGCCCGCGAGCTGGGTCTCAAGCGGCTGTTCGTGCTGACCTTCGAGAAGCACTTCTTCGGCCGCCACGGGTTCGCCGAGATCGACGGCACGCCCGTCTCACCCGACGTGTTCGCCGCGATGCTGCGCTCCTACGACACCGGCGTCGCCGAGTTCCTCGACCTCGCGCACGTCAAGCCGAACACCCTCGGTAACGTGCGGATGCTGCTCAACCTGCAATAACCTGCGGCAATGGCGGGCGACGAGCTGGTCTGGCGACGACCGCCCCCTGCCCTGCGACCGTTCGTCGACCTCGTCTCGGGCTACCGGATGTCGGCCACGCCGCCGGGGACGCACCAGGGGGTGCCGGGCGCGCACCTGACGTTCCTGTTCTGCCTCGAGGGCGACGTCGAGGTGCTGGAGATGCCCGGCCCCGGACGCGGGCCCGGCCGGTTCGACGTGCTGGTCGCCGGCCTGCACGACCGGCCGGCCGTGCTGGCGCAGGGCCCCGCGCAGACCGGTGTCCAGCTGCGGCTGACCTGGCGTGGGGCCCGGATGCTGTTCGGGGTGCCGGCGGCGGCGCTGGCCGGTGACGTCGTCGACCTGCGGGCGCTGCTCGGGGCGCGCGCGGGCCGGCTGCTGGAGCGGCTGGCCGGGGAGCCCACGTGGGCGGCCCGGTTCGCGCTGCTCGACGGGGCGCTGGCCCGGCTGGCCGCCGCGGGCGACGAGCGCGGCACCGCGCCCGCGCCGGAGGTGGGCCGCGCCTGGGACCTGCTGGTCGCCTCGGGCGGGACGACCCGGATCGGGGAGCTGGCCGGCGAGGTCGGCTGGAGCCGCCGGCACCTGGCGAACCGGTTCACCGCCGAGCTGGGCGTCGGGCCGAAGGCGGCGGCCCGGGTGATCCGGTTCGAACGGGCCTGCGACCTGCTGCGCTCGCGGCGCCGGCCCACCCTCGCCGACGTGGCCGCCACCTGCGGCTACGCCGACCAGCCGCACCTGGCCCGCGACTTCCGCGACCTGGCCGGCGTGACCGCGACGCGGTGGCTCGCCGAACGCCCGTGAGGCGGCGGGGCCCTGCCGGGCGTCCCGGGTCGCGGCTCGGCGACCCCGGGCGCGCGCCGCGCCCGCGGCGGGTCCAGGATCGGTTCGTGTTCCGGATCGTGCTGCTGACCCCCGAGATCCCGCAGAACACCGGGGCGGTCATCCGGCTCGCGGCCAACACCGGCGCGCAGCTGCACCTGGTCGAGCCGCTGGGCTTCTCCCTCGACGCCCGCCACGTCCGCCGCGCCGGGCTCGACTACCACGAGCTGGCCGACGTCCGGGTGCACCGCGACCTCGGCGCCGCGTGGGCCGCGCTGCTGCCCGCGCGGGTGCACGCCTTCACCACGACCGGCGCCGTCCATCACACCGAGGTCGGCTACGAACGCGGCGACGTGCTGCTGTTCGGCCGCGAGTCCACCGGGCTGCCTGCCGAGGTCCAGGACTCGCCGCACGTCACCCACCGGGTGCGGCTGCCGATGGTGGCGGGGTCACGGTCGCTGAACCTCGCCAACGCCGTCTCCGTCGCGGTGTACGAGGCCTGGCGGCGAACGGGGTTCGCGGGTGCGGTTCAGCCCTTGTAGACCGCCTGGACGTCGAGCTCGATCGCGATCGTCGAGCCCACGACGGGCACGCCGCGCGAGAGCACCTGCTGCCAGTTGAGGGTGAAGTGCTCGCGGTGCAGCTCGGTGGTGGCCAGAACGCCGGCGCGCATCCCGTTCCACTCCTGGACGCCGAGGAACGTCGTGTCGAGCTGCACGTCGCTGGTGAGGCCGTGCAGCGTCAGCTCACCATCGACGAGCCAGTTGTTGCCCGCGCGGCGGGTGAACCGGGTGCTGGTGAAGCGCAGCTGCGGGAAGCGCTCGACGTCGAGGAAGTCGGCGGAGCGCAGGTGCGCGTCGCGGGCCTCGACGTTGGTGTCGACGCTCGCCGCGTCGATCACGACCTCGACGATCGAGTCCTCGAACGGGTCCTCGATGTGGATGGTTCCGCGGAAGTCGTTGAACCGCCCGTAGACCTTCGACAGGGCGATGTGGCGGGCGACGAAGCGGACCGCGGAGTGGTCGGAGTCGATCTCGTAGACACCGGGAGCGGGTGGTTCGAGACTGGGGTCGGGGACCATCGTGATGTCACCGAGCTCGGCATGCCTTCCCCAGTCGACGACCACCGAGGCGGCCACGCTCTGGAACCCGCCGTACTCGGCGCGGACCCGGTAGTCACCGGGGGCGACGGCGGCGGTGAAGCAGCCGAACGGGTCGCTGTCGGAGTGGGCGACCCGGCGGTTGGACCGGTCGAGCACCGAGACCTCCGCACCCGGGACGGGTCTGCCTTCCTCGTCGCGGACCTGCCCGCTCAGCAGGCCGCCCGTGAGCGGGATCGGTACGAGCGCACTGCGGCCCCCGCCCCGCCCGGATGCAGCCCCCCGACGCTTGAAACCGAACATCGACACCCTTTCGCCCGAACGGCGGACCTTGTCCGCGCAACGGGCTCAACGATGACACGACGGGTAGCCACGCACCTGTCGAATCGTGCGAGATCCCACACCTTGACGACACAGAGTGACCGAGAGTGATCGCACGACACGAACGTGTCAGTGCCTCATTCGTCGATCTCGTCGTCCGGGCCGGGACCGCCCCCACGCATCAGCCAGATGACGTTCTCCAGCTCGTCGGGCTTGATCAGCACGTCGCGCGCCTTCGACCCCTCGGAGGGGCCGACGACACCGCGCGTCTCCAGCAGGTCCATGAGGCGACCGGCCTTGGCGAAGCCGACGCGGAGCTTGCGCTGCAACATCGACGTCGACCCGAACTGCGACGTCACGATCAGCTCGGTGGCCTGCACGAGCAGCTCGAGGTCGTCGCCGATGTCGGCGTCGATTTCCTTCTTCTCGCCGGCCTTCTGCGCGGTGACGCCCTCGGTGTAGCTGGGCTCGGCCTGGTCCTTGGTGAACCCGACGATGTCGGAGATCTCCTCGTCGGACACGTAGGCGCCCTGCATGCGGACCGGCTTGCCCGCCCCCATCGGCAGGTACAGCCCGTCGCCCATGCCGATGAGCTTCTCGGCGCCCGGCTGGTCGAGGATGACCCGGCTGTCGGTCAGCGACGACGTCGCGAACGCCAGCCGCGACGGCACGTTCGTCTTGATCAGGCCGGTGACGACGTCGACCGACGGCCGCTGCGTCGCCAGCACCAGGTGGATGCCCGCGGCCCGCGCCTTCTGGGTGATGCGCACGACCGCGTCCTCGACGTCGCGCGGGGCGGTCATCATGAGGTCGGCCAGCTCGTCGACGATGCAGAGGATGTAGGGGTAGGGCCGGTACTCCCGCTCCGAGCCCGGCGGCGCGGTGATCTCGCCGGAGCGGACCTTGCGGTTGAAGTCGTCGACGTGGCGGACCTTGTTCGCCTGCATGTCCTGGTAGCGCTGCTCCATCTCCTCGACCAGCCAGGTCAGCGCGGAGGCCGCCTTCTTGGGCTGGGTGATGATGGGCGTGATCAGGTGCGGGATGCCCTCGTAGGGCGTCAGCTCGACCATCTTCGGGTCGATGAGGATCATCCGCACCTCCTCGGGCGTGGCCCGGGACAGCAGCGAGACGAGCATCGAGTTGACGAAGCTCGACTTGCCCGAACCCGTGGAGCCCGCGACCAGCAGGTGCGGCATCTTCGCCAGGTTCGCGCAGAGGAAGTGGCCCTCGATGTCCTTGCCGAGGCCGATGACCATGGGGTGCTGCTCGTTGCGTGCGTTGGCCGAGCGCAGCACGTCGCCGAGGCGGACCATCTCGCGGTCGGTGTTGGGCACCTCGATGCCGACGGCCGACTTGCCCGGGATCGGGGCGAGCAGCCGCACGTTGTCGGTGGCGACGGCGTAGGCGATGTTGCGGGTGAGCTGGGTGATCTTCTCGACCTTCACCGCGGGGCCGAGCTCGATCTCGTAGCGCGTGACGGTCGGGCCGCGGGTGAAGCCGGTGACCTGTGCGTCGACGTTGAACTGGTCGAGCACGCCGGTGATCGCCTCGATCATGGCGTCGTTCGCGCTGCTGCGCGTCTTCGGCACCGGGCCGGTGGGCAGCATGTCCGGTGGCGGGAGGGTGTAGGCGGTCTCGCCGATCGGCTCGCGGATCGCGAGCGACATCTGCTCGCCCGTCGGCGGGTTGTCCGGCTCGGACACGGGCTCGATGACGCGGACCGGCTTGCGCGGCGCCCGCGCCGGCTTCTCCGCGACGGGTTCGGGCTCCTCGACGGGAGGCTCCGGCGGCGGGGGGACGTCGTCGTCGGCGTAGGCGTCGGCGGCGCTCTGGCGGCGACGGGACGGGCGCCGCAGCCGTGCGGGAGCGGGCTCCTGCCCGGCCTGCTCGTCGTGGGCCTGGTCGTTCTCGTCGACCTCGTCCTCGATGTCGTCGTCGACCGGCCTGCCCAGCAGCCGGCGCACCCGGTCGGGCAGCTCGCGCACCGGTGTCCCGGTGAGCACCAGGAAGCCGTAGCCGGCGAGCAGCACCAGCACCGGGACGGCGACGAACGCGCTCAGCCCGCCGGCCAGCGGGGCCCCGGCCAGATATCCCAGGCCGCCGCCGGCGCCCGACCACAGGCCCGGCTCCGCGGGTGCGCCCGAGAACAGGTGCACCAGCCCCAACACGCCCAGGACCATCAACAGCGTGCCGACCGCGACCCGCGGCCGCGACTCCGGGTTGGCCTCGGTGGTCATCAGCACGATGCCCACGACCACCAGCAGCAGCGGCAGCAGCACGCCGGGCGTCCCGAACACCGCGCCGACCGCGGCGGAGAAGCCGCGCCCGACCGGGCCGCCCGCGCCCCACCAGATCCCGGCGGCGGCGATGACGGCGAGCACGACGAACCCGACGCCCAGGCCGTCGCGACGGTGCGCGGGGTCGATCTCGCGGGTCCGCCCGGCGGCCTTGCCCGCCGACCTCCCCAGCTTCACGACCCCGCGGCCGACCGCGTCGATGCCCTTGTCGATCAGGTCGGGGCTCTTCTTCGCCGGTGGCTTGCGCGACGTCGCCGGTCTACGCGCCGGGGACGTGCCGCGCGAGCGCGAGGCTCCCGAGGAGGTACGGCCCGACCCCGCGGCCGCCCGCGTCGTTCCGCGGGCACCACCGGTCGATGCACGTCCTGCCATGTCCGACACCGTAACCGGAACCGGGCCGCCGACGAGGTTGCGACGCACCCCGCGGGGCGGCTGCAATCCCGGTCACGGACGGGCCGGTGCCGCCTCCGAGCCCACCCGCGGCGGCGCGGGGTCGAGCACGAGCGCCTGCCGCCTGCCGTGCACGGTCAGGTAGCGCAGCCCGTCGGTTCCCGCCCGGAACCGGCGGCGCGACCGACGGGGCAGCCACACCATCGCGCCGGCCTCCAGGAGGAGGTCGCCGCGTTCGGTGACGAGCAGCCCGCTGCCGTCGAGGACGACGAGCAGGACGTCGAGGTCGGGACCGGCGTGCTCGCCGATCTCGGCGTCGGGTGCGAGCCGGACGATGTTGGAGTCCAGGTCGCGCTCGCGCATCGCCAGCTTCCACTCGACCCCCGCGGCATCGGCGTCCCGGCTCCCGCCGGCGAGGTCACCGACGATGCGCGGCAACGGGGTGGCGGCGAGCTTGCTGATCCGGACCTTCCAGACCGGGCCGCGCTCGACGTACTCCCAGCCGTGGCCACCGGGCAGGTCGGCGTCGAACTCGTCGCGCAGGTGCTTCGGATCGTGGTTGTTGACCAGGACGAACGACTCGCCGACGGCGAGTGCGTCGTAGGTCCGGAAGATCGTCGGGTGCTTGTCGGGCTTGCGGAGCGGGCGGACGTCGAGCTCGGTCGCGGTCATGGGCCTAGTTTATACAAGACCGGATTGTGTAAACTAGGTGGCATGGCCTACGTGATCGGACTCCCCTGCGTCGACGTCCTCGACCGGGCCTGCGTGGACGAGTGCCCGGTCGACTGCATCTACGAGGGCGGGCGCGCCCTCTACATCCATCCCGACGAGTGCGTCGACTGCGGCGCCTGCGAGCCGGTCTGCCCGGTCGAGGCGATCTACTACGAGGACGACCTCCCTGAGTCCCTGCAGGAGCACCAGGCCGACAACGCCCGGTTCTTCGCCCAGCCCCTGCCCGGCCGGGACGCCCCACTCGGCAGCCCGGGCGGGGCGGCGAAGCTCGGTCCCGTCGGCGTCGACACCCCGCTGGTGGCCGGCCGGCCGCGCACCACGTGAACGGCGAGCGCGGTCCCGGCCGCCGCGAGGACGTCCTCGGCGTCCTGCGCGACTCGCCCGAGCCGCTGGGCGTCGCCGACATCGCCACCCGGCTGGGCGTCCACCCGAACACGGTCCGGTTCCACCTCGACACGCTCGTCGACGCCGGACGGGCCGAACGCGCGCCGATCGCCCCGGCCGGCCCGGGCCGCCCGCCCCTGCTCTTCCGGGCCCGTCCCGGGATGGACCCGGCCGGTCCGCGCAACTACCGGCTGCTCGCCGCAGCGCTCGTCGGGAGCCTCGCCACCGGACCCGACCCCGCCGCCGCCGCGGTCACCGCCGGGCGCGCCTGGGGGGCCCGGCTGGCCGACGGGCCCCCGGCCCGGTCCGGTCCCGACGGGGTGCGCGCGCTCGTGTCCCTGCTCGACGAGCTGGGCTTCGCCCCGCAGTGGCCCGCCCCCGGCCCCGACGACGGCCGGGTCGCCCTGCGGCACTGCCCGTTCCTGGAGCTCGCGACCACCGACGCGCAGGTCGTCTGCTCCCTGCACCTCGGGCTCATGCAGGGAGCGATGACCACGCTCGCCGCCCCCGTCTCCGTCGAGCGGCTCGAACCGTTCGCCGGCCCCGACCTCTGCCTGGCCCACCTGACCGGCTCCCCGTCCGGTACCGGGAGCGACCACCGAGAGGACGTCCGCTGATGCCCGCAGGACCCGCCGTCGCCGTCGCGGTGACCTTCGTCTGGCTCGGCATGGTGCTGGCGATCTCGTTCCTCGAGGCGCCGCTGAAGTTCCGCGCCCCCGACGTCACCGTCCGCATCGGCCTCGGGATCGGCCGCCTCGTGTTCCGCGCGCTCAACACGGTCGAGATCGTCCTGGCACTGGCCCTCGTCGTGGTCGCCGCGCTCGGTGCGCCGCCGGCCACGGCCGTCGTCGCGGGCGCGGTCGCGATCGTCGCGCTGCTCGCACAGCTCGGCGTCGTCCGGCCGCGCCTGACGCGCCGGTCGGACGCCGTGCTCGCCGGCGGTGAGGCGCCGCGGTCGCGCGGGCACCTCGGCTACGTCGCGCTGGAGATCGTCAAGGTCGCCGCCCTGGTGGTCACCGGCGTCGCACTGTTCACCACCTGACCGTCCCGACCAGCACCCGGAGGACACCGTGCACACCCCCGAGCCCCGCACCGCCGACACCCCCGGACCCGTCGCCCTCGGCGCGCTGACCGACACCCACCTCGACGCGGCCCGGGCGGCGTCGAGCGGGCGCAGCGCCCACACCGTGGTCGGCGGGCACGGGGCCACGCTGCGCCAGTCGCTGCTCGCCCTCGCCGCAGGTCAGGGCCTCGCCGAGCACGACAGCCCCGGCGAGGCGACCCTGCACGTGCTGCGCGGCCGGGTCGAGCTCCGCAGCCCTGCCGGCGCCGTCGGCGCCGCGGCGGGCGACCTGCTCGTCGTCCCGGCCGAGCGGCACGACCTGCTGGCCGTCGAGGACTCGGTGGTGCTGCTGACCGTCGCCGTCCGCGGCACCTGAGCCGCCGCAGCCGGCGGCCGCCGGCACCCCGCGCCCGGCGCCGCCGCGGGACCCGCCGCCCCTGACCCCGCCCCGGCGCGACGGGCCGGCTCAGGCGTAACGCTGCTCGGCCGCCCGGACCTCGGGCAGGCCGACGAGGTCGGTGAACTCGTCGAACGTGGGGAGCCCGGCCAGCGCGTCGACCGGCGTGCCGTCCCGGCGCAGGGTCGCCAGCAGCGCACGGATGCCGGCCGTCGCCGCGAGCAGCGTGCCGATCGGGCAGAGCACGACGGAGAAGCCGAGCTCGGCGATGCGGTCCAGCCCTAGCGGCGGGGTCCGGCCGCCCTCGGCCCAGTTGAACAGCAGCGGGGCCGTCCCGCTGAGCGCGGACGCGATCCGCTCGATGTCGCCCTCGGTCGTCGGCGCCTCGACGAACAGCAGGTCCGCGCCCGCCTCCCGGAACGCGTGCGCGCGCTCGATCGCCGCGTCGACACCGTCGACGGCGACCGCGTCGGTGCGGGCGATGATCACCGTGTCGGGATCGCGGCGGGCGTCGACGGCGGCGCGGAGCTTGCCGAGCATCTCCGGCAACGGCACGACCTGCTTGCCGCTCATGTGCCCACACCTCTTGGGTGTCACCTGGTCCTCGAGCTGGATTCCCGCGACACCCGCCTGCTCGTAGAGCGTGACGGTGCGGTGCACGTTGAGCGCGTTGCCGTAGCCGGTGTCGGCGTCGGCGATCACCGGGACGTCGACGGCCGCGGCGATCCGCCGGGCGTTGTCGACCATCTCGGTTCCCGTGAGCAGGCCGACGTCGGGTCCGCCCAGCAGCGCGGCGGACGTGCCGAACCCCGTCATGTAGACGGCGTCGAAGCCGGCCTGGCCGACGAGCCGCGCGGACAGGGCGTCGTAGGCGCCGGGCACGACGAGGGGGCCGTCGGTGCGGGTTGCGGCCAGCAGGGCGCGGAGCCGGGCTGCGGGCCGCGGCGGACCGGCCGGGTCGGGAGCGGACACGGTGTCTCCTCGGGGTCGGTGGCAGAGCCGGACCCATTCTTGCATGCATTACAGGCAACAGACCGTAGACAAGGACCCTCGCAAGCCATACCTTGCACACAATCTGGCGACGAGAGGGGAACTGTGGGCCGCGCCGGCACATCCACATCGGCAGGTCGCGCCGCCGCGGCGGTGCGCGAGCTGATCCTGCGTGGGGACTTCGCCCCCGGCGACCGCCTCGGCGAGGCCGAGCTCGCCGAACGCCTCGGGGTGAGCCGCACGCCGATCCGTGAGGCACTGTCGCGACTGGCCGCCGAGGGCCTCGTCGAGACCACGCCCAACCGCGGCTCGCGGGTCACCAGCTGGACCGCCGAGGAGCTGGCCGACGTGTTCAACCTGCGGTTCACCATCGAGCCGCGGCTCACCAACCTGGCGGCAGCCGCGGCCACGACGGCCGAGATCGACGACCTCGCCGCGATGGCCGACCGGATGGTCGTCGTCGGCTCCCCCGGGCCCGGCCAGGACCTCGACTCGCTCGTCCCGCTCAACCGCGACTTCCACGAGCAGCTGGTGACGATCGCCGCCGCACCCGCGCTCGCCGTCGCCCTGGCCGGGGCCGTGCGCTCACCGATCGTGCTGCGCAACTTCCACACCTACGACGCCGCGTCGCTGCGTCGCAGCCTCGGCCACCACCTCGAGATCGTCGCCGCCATGCGCGCCGAGGACCCCGACTGGGCCGAGTCGATCATGGCCGCCCACATCCGCAACGCCCGGGCCGTCATGGTGCGCGCCGCCCGGGACGTCGCCGCACACGCCGCCCGACAACCACAGGAGGACACGCGATGACCTACCGACTCGGGGTCGACGTCGGGGGCACGTTCACCGACGTGCTGCTCGTCGACGAGCTCAGTGGCACGACCTGGCGGGCCAAGACCGCCTCCACCCCGTCCGACCAGGCCGTCGGCGTGCTGAACGGGATCGGCAAGGTGTGCGCCGAGGCCGGCATCGCACTGGCCGACGTCGGCCAGGTGCTGCACGGGACGACCGTCGCGACGAACGCGATCCTGGAGGGCAAGGGCGCGACCGTCGGGCTCGTCACCACACGCGGGTTCCGCCAGGTCCTGCAGATCGCCCGCTCGTACGTGCCCGGCGGGCTCGCCGGCTGGATCATCTGGCCCAAGCCGGAGCCGCTGGCCGCCCTGGAGAACACCGTCGAGGTCGACGAGCGCGTCGCCAGCGATGGCTCGGTCGTCCGCCCCCTCGACGAGGACGACGTCCGCGCCCGGCTCGCCTCGTTGCGGGGCAACGGGATCGAGGCCCTGGCCGTCTCGCTGATCAACTCCTTCGCCGACCCCACGCACGAGCGCCGGATCGCCGAGATCGCGGCCGAGGTGCTGCCGGGCGTGCCGGTGTCGCTGTCCAGCGACGTGCTGCCCGAGCTGCGCGAGTACGAGCGCACCGTCACCACGGTCGCCAACGGCTACGTCCAGCCGCAGGTCAAGCGCTACGTCGAGACACTCTCGGGCAAGCTGCGCGAGGGCGGCGTGGCCGGCGAGCTGGCCATCCTGCGCAGCGACGGCGGGCTCTCCTCGGCCGAGGCCGCCGAGTCCTCACCGGTCACCATGCTGCTGTCCGGACCGGCGGGCGGGGTCACCGGTGCGGTGTGGGTCGCCGAGCAGTGCGGCTACTCCGACCTCATCACCTTCGACATGGGCGGCACGTCGACCGACGTCGCGCTCGTCCAGGGGCTCGCGCCGCGGATCGGCCGCGAGACCAAGGTCGGCGACCTCACCGTCCGCGCGTCCAGCGTCGACGTGCGCACGGTCGGCGCGGGCGGCGGCTCCATCGCCCACGTCCCGCAGCTGACCAGGGCGCTGCGGGTCGGCCCGCAGTCCGCCGGCGCCGCGCCCGGCCCGGCCGCCTACGGCAAGGGCGGCACCGAGCCCACCGTCACCGACGCCAACGTCGTCCTCGGCTACCTGCCCGCCACGCTGGCCGGGGGCGAGATCACCCTCGACGTCGACGCCGCCCGCACCGCCGTCGGCACCGTCGCCGACGCCATGGGCCTGTCGGTGGAGGCCGCCGCCGCGGGCATCGTCGACATCGTCAACGAGAACATGCTCGGCGGTCTGCGGCTGGTCTCCGTGCAGCAGGGCTTCGACCCGCGCGACTTCGCGCTCGTCGCGTTCGGCGGCGCCGGCCCGTTGCACGCCAACGCGCTGGGCAAGCTCACCGGGGCCTGGCCGGTGATCGTGCCGCCGTCACCGGGCGTGCTGTGCGCGCTCGGCGACGCCACGACGTCCGCGCGCAGCGAGTCGGCCCGCACCGTCCTGCGCCGCTTCGGCGACCTCACCGCCGCCGACCTCGCCGCGATCCTGCGCGAGCTGGGTGGCGAGGCCGGGAAACGGCTCGCCGAGCAGGGCGTGCCCGATGCCGACCAGACCGTCGCCTACCAGGTGGACGTGCGCTACCACGGCCAGGGTTTCGAGATCCCGGTCGAGGTCACCGACCTCGGCGACGACGCGCTCACCGCCCTGGCCACGGCGTTCGACGCCGAGCACCAGCGGCTGTTCTCCTTCCTGCTCACCACCGACCACGAGCTCGTCAACGCGCGCGCCACGGTCTCGGGTCCGCGCCCCGGCGTCGCCGCGACCGAGCTGGCGGCGGCCGACGGCCCACCCACACCGATCGACACCCACCCGATCCACATCTCCGGCGCGACCGTCGACGCCCACGTCTACGACCGGGCCACGCTGCGGGCAGGCCACGTCGTCAGCGGGCCCGCGATCGTCACCGAGATGGACTCCACCACCCTCGTGCTGCCCGGCCACGACGCCACCGTGCACCCCTCGGGCAGCCTCTTGATCAACCCCGTGCGAGAGGGCTGAGCACACATGGCACGCATCGTCGAGACCGCCACCGGCACCGTCGAGAAGATCCCCGCCGACGCCGTCGACCCGATCACGCTCGACCTGATCGAGAACGGCCTGCGCAACGCCCGCTACGAGATGGACGAGGTGCTGTTCCGCACCGCCCTGTCCCCGGGCATCCGCGAACAGCACGACGAGTTCCCGCTGATCGCCGACCCCAGCGGCAAGATGGTCGTCGGCCAGTTCGGCCTGTCCATCCCCGACTTCCTCGACGGGTTCGACGACACCGTCGAGGAGGGCGACGTCCTGCTCACCTCCGACCCGTACGCGTGCGGCGCGGCGATCAGCCACGCCAACGACTGGCTGGTGGTGACGCCGGTCTTCCACGAGGGGCGCGTCGTGGGCTGGGCCTCGATGTTCGGGCACATGTCCGACGTCGGCGGCAAGACACCGTGCTCGATGCCCACCGACGCCCGCACCATCTACGAGGAGGGCGTGGTCATCCCGCCCTTCAAGCTGTACTCGAAGGGCGTCCTCAACGAGGACGCGCTGCGGATCATCCTCAACCAGGTCCGCATGCCCGACTGGAACCGCGCCGACCTCAACGGCCTCGTCGCGGCCTGCCGCACCGCGAGCCGCCGCGTCGTCGAGATGTGCGAGCGGTTCGGGACCGCGGTCTACCTGTCGGCGCTCGACGCCCTGCTGCAGCGCAACTACGACGCCATGAAGGTGCTGCTGGCCACGGTGTTCGAGGAGGGCCGGACGCTGTCGTTCACCGACTACATCTGCGACGACGGCGTCGGCTACGGCCCCTACGAGCTCACGCTCTCGCTGACCCGCCACGGGGACAAGGTGCACCTGGACTTCACCGGGTCCAGCCCGCAGGCCGCGGGCCCGGTGAACTACTACATCAACGAGAACCTCACCCGGATGTTCTTCGGCATCTACATGATCACGGTCGCCGACCCGCAGATCCTGTGGAACGACGGCTTCTACCCGCTCGTCGACGTCACCATCCCCGACGGCTCGTACTGGAAGCCCAAGCACCCGGCCTCGCTCAACGGCCGCAACCACGGCATCGGCCGGGTGTTCGACCTGTTCGGCGGCCTGCTCGGACAGACCAACCCGGCGCTGCTCAACGCCGCGGGCTTCTCCTCGTCGCCGCACTTCATGTACTCGGGGCACTACTCGACGGGCGAGCGCGCCGGCGAGTGGTTCCAGCTGTACTCCATCGGTTTCGGTGGCATCCCCGGCCGCCCCCTCGGCGACGGCCCCGACGGCCACTCGCTGTGGCCCAGCTTCGTCAACATCCCGTGCGAGTACCTGGAGTCCTACTACCCGCTGCGGATCGAGCGCTGGGAGACCGTCGCCGACACCGGCGGCGCCGGGCTGCACCGCGGCGGCAACGGCGTCGACGTCGCCTACGCGTTCGCCGAGCCCGGCACCATCGCCATCCACGACGACCGCTGGCTCACCTACCCGTGGGGGGTCAACGGCGGCACCCCCGGCGCCCGCGGCACCAAGTGGATCGACCGCGCCGACGGCACCCGCGAGGTGCTGCCCTCGAAGGTCCACGACGTCCCGGTGTTCCCCGGCGACGTGCTGCACTTCGTCACCTGGGGCGGCGGCGGATGGGGCGACCCGCTGGAGCGCGACCCCGCGCTGGTGGCGCTGGAGGTGCGCCGCGGGCTGGTGACCGCTACCGGTGCGCGCCGCTACGGCGTCGTGCTCGCCGACGACGGGACCGTCGACGCCGCCGCGACCGCCACCCTGCGCGACGAGCTGCGCGCGGGTCGGCCTGCGGAGCTGCCGGTCTTCGACATGGGCCCGCCCATCGAGGAGCTGCTGGAGCGCTGCGAGGCCGAGACCGGGCTCCCGGCGCCGAAGCGTCCGCAGTGGGCGACGGCGGACGCGCGGGCGTGACCGGGCCGCACGGCACCGCGTTCTCCGGCCGGGTCGGCTGGGGCACCTCGCCGGCGCTGGTCGTCGTCGACATGGTCCGGGCCTACACCGAGGCCGACGGCCCGTTCGCGCTGCCGGAGCCCGGTCCGGCGCTGGCGGCGTGTGCCGAGCTGGTCGAGGCGGCGCGCACCGGCGGGCGGCCGGTGGTGTGGACGCAGGTGCGCTACGCCGCGGACCTGTCCGACGGCGGCCTGTTCGTGCGCAAGGTGCCCGCGCTCGCCGCGTTCGCCGACGGCGCCGACGGCGACTGGGGCGCGATCGCCGCGCCGCTGTCGCCCGCGGCGGGCGAGGTGGTCGTGACGAAGCAGTACGCGTCGGCGTTCGCCGGCACCTCGGCGGCGGCGACCCTGCACGCCCGTCGCGCCGACACCGTCGTGGTGTGCGGCGTGTCGACGTCGGGGTGTGTGCGGGCCACGGCCACCGACGCGCTCACCCACGGGTTCGCCCCGATGGTGGTCGGCGCGGCGTGCGCCGACCGCACCGCGGCCCTGCACGCGGCGAACCTCGCCGACCTCGACGCGAAGTACGCCGACGTCGTCGAGGTCGCCGAGGCGGTGGCGCGGCTGCGCGGCCGCTGAGCGGACCGGCGGCCCCGGGCCGACCCGCGCGCGTCGCCCCGGGCGGTCTCACGACCTCCCGGGGCGACAACGGCGGGGTGTGCCCGGTCGGCCGGTCACCGCTCGGCGCGGGAGACCGACCACGTCACACCGACCACGTCACACCGCGATGACCGTCGGCACGATCATCGGGCGGCGGCGGTACGTCTCGCCCACCCACTTGCCGACGACCCGGCGCACCGCCTGCGCGATCCGGTGCGGGTCGGTGATGCCCTCGTTCTCGGTGCGCGACAGCTCGTCCTCGATCAACGGCAACACCACGTCGAGCGCCTTCGGGTCGTCGGAGAACCCGCGGCCCGACACGGTCGGCGGCGCCACCGCCCGGCCCGTGCGCGCGTCGACGGCGATGCTGATCTGGATGAACCCACCCTCGCCCAGGGTCAGCCGATCCGACAACGTGGACTCGCCGATGTCGCCGACCGACAACCCGTCGACGTACACCCGGCCCACCTCGACACGGCCCGCGATGGAGGCGATGCCGTCGACCAGGTCGACGACGACCCCGTTCTCGGCCAGCACCACGCGGTCCTCCGGCACCCCCGTCTGCACCGCGAGCCGGCGGTTCGCCCGCAGGTGCCGCCACTCGCCGTGCACCGGCATGACGTTCGACGGACGCACCGCGTTGTAGAGGAACAGCAGCTCACCGGCCGGGGAGTGCCCCGACACGTGCACCTTCGCGTTGCCCTGATGGATCACCGTCGCACCCAGGCGGGTCAGGCCGTTGATCACCCCGAAGACGGCGGTCTCGTTGCCCGGGATCAGCGAGCTGGCCAGAATGATCGTGTCCTCGGGGCGGATGCGCACCGAGCGGTGGTCACCGCGCGCCATGCGCGACAACGCCGACAGCGGCTCCCCCTGCGATCCCGTGGACACCAGCACGAGCTGGTCGTCGGGCAGCTGCATCGCGTCGTCGAGATCGACCAGCAGACCGTCGGGCACCTCCAGCAGGTCGAGCTCACCCGCGATGCCCATGTTGCGCACCATCGACCGGCCCACCAGGCACACCCGGCGCCCGTGCTTGGCCGCCGCATCCAGCACCTGCTGCACCCGGTGCACGTGCGAGGCGAAGCACGCCACGATGATCCGCGACGACGCCTGGTGGAAGACGCCCTCGATCACCGGGCCGATCTCGCGCTCGGGCGTCACGAACCCGGGGACGTCGGCGTTCGTGGAGTCGACCAGGAACATGTCGACACCCTCGTCGCCCAGCCGGGAGAACCCCGCCAGGTCGGTCAGCCGGTTGTCCAGCGGCAGCTGGTCGAGCTTGATGTCGCCGGTGTGCAGCAACAGCCCCGCGGGCGTGCGCACCGCGACGGCCAGCGCGTCGGGGATCGAGTGGTTCACCGCGAAGTACTCGCAGTCCCACTGACCGTGCCGCAACCGCGCGCCCTCCGCGACCTCCAGCAGGTGCGGCGTCAGCCGGTGCTCCTTGCACTTGGCCGCCACCAGCGCCAGCGTGAACCGCGAGCCCACCACCAGCAGGTCCGGCTTCTGCCGCAACAGGAACGGCACCGCCCCGATGTGATCCTCGTGGCCGTGGGTGAGCACCAGCGCGTCGATGTCGTCGAGGCGCTCCTCGATCGCGCGGAAGTCCGGCAGGATCAGGTCGACACCCGGCGAGTCCTCCGCGGGGAACAGCACCCCGCAGTCGACGACGAGCAGGCGCCCGCCGTACTCCAGGACCGTCATGTTGCGGCCGATCTCGCTGATGCCGCCCATGGCGAACACCCGCAGCCCACCCTCGGCCAGCGGGCCCGGCGGATGCATCGGCAACTCGGCCGTGTTCTCCACGTCCGGCGGCGGCGGCGCCGGACGGTCGCGGCGGTTCGAGCGGGAACGGCGGTCGGGCCGGCGGTCGGGCCGGGCAGGAGGACGCGTCACCGGTATGCAACCTCCGCGCCGAGATCGACGGTCGCCCGCGCGCCGAGCGCGCCGTAACCGCGGTGGCTCTGCTCGCCCACCGACTCCGGGTCGAGCGCGATCCCCGCCGCCGTCAGGTCGACGACGATCGCCGCGACCTGCTCGTCGGTGGCCGGGGGCAGCGGCAGCCGCGGATCGCCGACGTCGATACCCCGCAGCTTCAGCGCCGTCTTCGCGAACACCACCCCGCCGACGCGGCCCATCGCCCGGATCACCGGCAGCGTCGCGTAGTGCAACGCCCGGGCCCGGTCGTGGGCACCGGCCTCGTAGGCATCCAGCATCGCGCGCAACCGGTCGGCGACCACGTGTCCGATCACCGACACGAAGCCCACCGCCCCCACCGACAGCCACGGCAGGTTCACCGGGTCGTCGCCGGAGTAGTAGGCCAACGTCGTCGTGGCCAGCACCTCGGTACCGACGCGCAGGTCGTTGCGGGCGTCCTTCACCGCCACGATCCGCGGGTGCTCCGACAGCTTCTGCAGCGTCTCCAGCTCGATCGGGATGACGCTGCGGGGCGGGATGTCGTAGAGCATCACGGGCAGCTCGGTGGCGTCCGCGACCGTCGTGAAGTGCGCGATCAGCCCCGACTGCGGCGGCCGCGAGTAGTACGGCGTCACCACCAGGAGACCGTGCGCGCCCGCCTTCTCCGCATCCCGGGCCAGCTGCACGCTGTGCCGGGTGTCGTAGGTCCCCGCACCCGCGACGACGACCGCCCGGTCGCCCACCGCGCTCACCACCGCACGGACCAGCTCCGACTTCTCCTCGTCCGACGTGGTCGGTCCCTCACCGGTCGTCCCGTTGACCACCAGGCCGTCGTTGCCCAGGTCGACGAGGTGCGACGCCAGCTCCTCGGCTTTCCCCAGGTCCAACGCCCCGTCGGAGTCGAACGGGGTGAGCATGGCTGTCAGCACCTGGCCGAACGGGCGGCCCGGTGGCCGCGACGGAGCTGGGGTCATGGGTCATGACCGTACCTGCGTGCGTGCAGATCCGGGCCGCCGACCGGCTCCGTGCGCCGCCGGTCACAGCAGCGCCGTCCTCACAGTCCCCTGCCGGACTTCCGGTAGCCGTCCAGGTCGGCCGCCGCACCCTCCAGCTCGACGCGGCACGCCTCCCGGCCGAACGCGTGCAGCACGAGCTCCGCCGGCTCGCCGACGATCGTCACCATCCCGGGGCCCGTCCGCACCACCTGCACGGCGCCGTCCGCCCCGCGCACCACCACACCCACCGGGCTGCGCCGGAACAGCAACCGGCCCATCCGGCCCAGCAACGTCCACAACGCCGCATCGCGCGCCTCGTCCGGGGGCCGCGGCTCCCAACCCGGCTCGCCCCGGCGCACGTCCTCGTGGTGGACGAAGAACTCCGCGCCGTTCGCGAACTCGTCGACCTTCCCCACCCGGTAGGGCGACCACGCAGGCGGGCCCTCACGCAGGTCCGAGATCATCTCCTGCCACGGTGTGTCGGCGTACCCGTTCATCGCCCGGTCCGTGATCGGTGCCAGCGCCGACACCAGGATCCCGGGCGCCGCCCACGGCTGCCGCTCCCGCACCAGCAGGTGCGCCAACAGGTCACGTGTCGTCCAGCCCTCGCACAACGTCGGCCGGTCCGGGCCCGACCGGTCCAGTTCGTCGCACAATGCTGCTCGTTCGGTGGTCGCGAGGCTCACGAGCACCGAACCTAGCCGCCCACGGCCCGTCGCACCGCCCGGGCTGATGTCGGGTGGTCCGCATGGACGACGCCACCCCTGCCTCCGGGCTCGACGGGCAGCGTCCCATCGCCGCGCGGGTCTGCGACACGCCACGCGGTCTGCCGGGTCACCACCGCACCTGCAGCCCCGGCGTCGACGGGAGAACCCTCGCGACGACCGGCGGGGCCGGGCGCGCGCCGACGGGACCCGGCCCGGGGCCGAGCCGGTGCCGGGCCGCGGTCAGCCCTCGGTGACGAAGGGGCTCGAGGCGATCTCGGAGCCGTCGTCGAGCTTCTGGATCTCGAAGTCGTTGAACACGTTGGGGACCTCGCGCTGCAGCTGGCGCAGGCACTCGACGGCCAGCTCGCGGATCTCGACGTCGGCGTGCTCGGAGGCGCGCATGGCGACGAAGTGCCGCCAGGCGCGGTAGTTGCCGGTGACGACGATGCGGGTCTCGGTGGCGTTGGGCAGGATCGAGCGGGCGGCCTGCCGGGCCTGCTTGCGTCGCAGCGTGGCGTTGGGGACGTCGGCGAAACGCTTCTCCAGGCCCGCGAGCAGGTCGGTGTAGGCCTGGACGGCGTCCTGCGCGGCCTTCTCGAACATGGCGTGCAGCTCGGGGTCGTCGCTGATCGCATCGGGCTCGACCATCGCGGCGTCGCGCTCGGGCACGTAGCGCTGCGAGAGCTGCGAGTAGGAGAAGTGGCGGTGCCGGATCAGCTCGTGGGTGAGCGACCGGGAGATGCCGGTGAGGTAGAAGCTGACGGTGCCGTGCTCGAGCACCGACAGGTGACCGACCTCGAGGATGTGCCGCAGGTAGCCCGCGTTGGTGGCGGTGGCGGGGTTGGGCTTGGCCCACGACTGGTAGCAGGCGCGTCCGGCGAACTCGGCGAGCGCCTGCCCGCCGTCGGCATCGGTACTCCACGGGACGTCGGACGGCGGGAGGAACTCCGTCTTCGCGACGAGCTGGACGCCCAGGCGCACGATTTCCGGCATGACGGAAGCCTAACCGGGCCCACCGGCACCCCGGTCGACGCCCCGGGGACGTTCCGCCGGTCCCGCACGTTGCCGCAGGAGGAGTCGCTGCAGTCATGATTGTGTTGCAGTGACGCCATGATGACGCCATAGTGGTGTCATGGATGTCAGTCAGTACGTAGCGCAGCTGCGGGAGGACCTGTCCTCCGCCGCGGCCGCCGGCGACGAGCAGACCCGGCGCACCGCCGCCCTGCTCGGCGCGGCGATCGAGCCGGCCGCTCGGCTGGCCGTCATGAACGCCCTGTCCGACCTGGCCGCCGAGGTCACCGCGTCGCTGGGCGACCGGGTCGTCGAGGTGCGCCTCGACGGCCGCGACGTGCGCGTCGTCGTCACCGGCGACGACGACCACGCCCACGAGCCGGAGCCCGAGCCCGCCCCGTCGATGCCGCCGCTCGGCGGCGACGCGGGCGACATCAGCCGCATCACGCTGCGGCTCGTCGAGCAGATCAAGGGCCAGGCCGAGCAGGCCGCGGCGGCACAGGGCGTCTCGCTCAACTCCTGGGTGGCCCAGGCGGTGCAGGGTGCGCTGTCGGGCCGCAACGACTGGGGCCGCGGGAACTGGGACCGGGGCGGCTGGGACCGGGGCGACCGCGGCGATCGCGGGGGGCGTGGCCGAGGCGGCCGCCCCGACGACGGGCGCCGCGTCCGCGGCTGGGTGCAGGGGTGACGACGATGAGTGACGAGAACGAGACCCCCGACCTCACGAAGAACGCACCGGAGACCGACGCGCAGCAGCTCAGCCGTGCCGAGCACTGGCCCGCGGCCGGTCCCGCCGAGCTGGAGCTGACCGTCGACATCGGTTCCGTCCGGGTCGAGCTGTCCGACACCGACCAGGTGTGGGTCGAGGTCCGGCACGAGCCACAGGCCGGCAACACCTGGACCAACGGCATCGCGGGCCTGGTCAACTGGATCGGCACGGCGACCAGCCGTGGCGGGTTCGACCGGATGCAGGGCGGTTTCCCCGCAGGCGTGCCGCCGTTCGACGGCGGCACCGAGGAGCTGGCCGCCCAGGCGGTGGCGGCGACCGAGATCCGCTGGTCGGAGACGTCACGCCGGCTGGTGGTGCGCTCCCCGCAGGACATGCCGCTGCGGATGATCCCGCTCGCGGTGACGGTGCGGGCGCCGGTGGCGTCGCGGCACGCCGTCCGGACGGGCGCGGGTGACGTCTCCGTGACCGGCCGGGCCGGCTGGGGCGCGGTACGCACCGGGTCCGGCGACGTCCGGCTGGAGGAGACCGGCGGCGACGTCGACGTCACCACCGGGTCCGGCGACGTCGACCTGGGGCCCGTCGCGGGGCGGGCGAAGGTGCGGACCGGGTCGGGTCGCATCACGGTCGCGTCGCTGGGCGGGCCGAGCCAGGTCAAGTCGGGCAGCGGCGACGTCGAGCTCGGCGAGGTGACGGGCGACCTGGGTGTCCGCACCGGCTCGGGCGAGGTCCGCGTCGCCGACGCGGTGGCGGGGTCGCTCGACCTGACCACGGGGTCGGGCGGCATGCGGATCGGCGTGCACTCCGGTGTCGCGGCCGAGCTGGACCTGTCGTCGGGGACGGGGCGGGCGCACAGCGAGCTGGAGGTCGGCGGGGTGGCCCCGCAGCAGGCCCCGGCGCTGCGCATCCACGGCCGGGCCGGGACGGGTGACGTCGTGGTGACACGCGCGGCGGCCGCCACGGTCTGACCGCGAGGAGGACACCGCCGGGTGGGGGACCCGGCTCACCGGTGGGAACCCGGTCGCTCTCGGGGGAGCAGCGGCCGGGTTCTCGCACGTCCGCGGCCGTCGGGGGCGGTCACCGCGCGGCGCGGACCTCCCGGTCGAGTGCCGGCGCCAGCCCACCCCGCTCCCCCACGTCGAGGTCGGTGAGGCCCAGCCAGTCGGCCATGACCCGCAGCTCGGCGGCGAGCTCGGCGGCGACCCGGGTCTCGTCGACGCCCTCCTCGACGAAGGCGCCCTTGACCCGCAACGTCGCGGTGGCCCGGTCGGACTTGAGGTCGACGCGCGCCACCAGCTGCCCGTCGAGCAGGAACGGGAAGACGTAGTAGCCGTACTCCCGTTCGGGCTCGGGCACGTAGATCTCGATCCGGTAGCGGAACCCGAAGATGCGTTCGGCGCGGGCGCGTTCCCAGATCAGCGGGTCGAACGGGCAGAGCAACGCGCGCCCGGTGACCTGCCGCGGCGCCCGCGCGGCCGGGTCGCGGAAGGCGGGCCGCTTCCAGCCGCGGACGCCGACGCGCTCGACCTCGCCGGCCTCGACGAGCTCGGCGAGGGCGCGGCTGTTGCGGGCGGGGCCGAGCCGGTAGTAGTCGCGCAGCTCCGGTTCGGTGGCGATGCCGAGGGCGGCGACGGCCTTGCGCACGAGCCGGCGCGCCGCCTCGTCCTCCGGCACGGGGGGCGCGCCGAGGACCGCTGCGGGCAGGACGCGTTCGGGCAGGTCGTAGAGGCGCCGGAAGTGGACGCGGGTACCGGTGGTGAGCTCGCCGACGCCGAAGAGGTACTCGCAGATGCGTTTGACGTCGGACCGTTCCCACCAGGTCGCACCGGGCGGGCGCGGCGTGGACCGGCCACGGAGCGCGTTCTCCAGCGTGCCCGCGCCGACCGCGCCGAGCTCCTTGACGGCGGCGAGCACGTCGGCGACCAGCTGCGGTTCGCGTTCGACGAGCGGGCCGTAGTGCCTCCACCAGCTGCGGCGTTTGGCACCCGAGAGCAGCAGCGGCCAGTCCTCGACGGGCAGCAGGCACGCCTCGTGCGCCCAGTACTCGGCGAGCAACCGTGGGCGCCGCGAGGAGTGCGACCAGGCCGCGTCGTCGACCAGTTCGCGCGGGTAGGCGCCGAGGCGCGCGAACAGCGGCATGTAGTGCGCGCGGACGGCCACGTTGACCGAGTCGAGCTGCAGCAGGTGCAGCCGGCCGAGGACGCGCTGCAGGTGCCGCCGCGTCACCGGGCCGGTGGGGCGCCCGTCGGCGAACCCCTGGGCGGCGAGCACGGTGCGGCGCGCGACGTCGGCACCGATCTCACGTGTTCTCTCGACCACGCCCGCATGTTGCCACCCGCCACCGACAGGAACCGGCGGCCTCAGGTCGGCGGCGGCGCCTCCACGGGGGGTCTGCGTTCCGCGGCGACGACGAGCACGACCGCCGCGACGACAATCAGCCCGCCGACGACCTGCAGCGGGCTGAACCGCTCCCCCGCGACGACGACGCCGAGCAGCACCGCGATGACGGGGTTGACGTAGGCGTAGGTGGCGACCGTCGACACCGGGAGGCGGTCGAGTGTGTAGGCGAACGCGCTGAAACCGAGGCAGGACGCGATCAGCGCCATATACGCCCAGGCCCACCAGGTGGCGGCCGGGAGTGAGCCGACGTCGAGGCGGTCCCCCTTGCCGAACCCGACGGTCAGCAGGATCAGACCACCGATCGTCATCTGGACGGCGACGAGGGTGAGCGGGTTGGTCGGCGTGGCCATCTTCGTCGCCGAGAAGGTGCCGACGGCCCAGCCGAGCCCCGCGAGGAGCACGACCCAGGGCCCCCACCAGGCGTTGCCGGACGTGCCCGCGGACCCCGCCGACGACCCGGCCAGCAGCAGCACCGCCAGCCCGACGATGCCGATGGCGACGCCGAGGAACGTCGCGGGCCGGGGCTTGTCGCCGGTCATCCTGCGCAGCAGCACGATCCACAGCGGTACCGACGCGATCAGCAGCGCCGCGAGCCCCGACGACACGTTCTGCTGGCCGAGCGTGACCAGCCCGTTGCCCCACGCCGGCAGCAGCAGGCCGGTGAGCGCGCACGTGAGGAACTGGGCCCGGGTCAGGCGGAAAGCGGACGGCCCGCGCCACACCAGCAGCAGCACGGTCATGGCGACGCCGCCGACGAGGAACCGGAAACCGCCCGTGAGCAGGGGCGGGACGTGGACGATGACGATCTTGTTGCCGAGGTAGGTCGATCCCCACACGACGTAGACGACGACCATCGCGATCCACGCGGCACCGGGCCGGTCGCCACGCCGTGCCGTCGCGGGATCGGCCTCGACGCTGCTCACCGGTCGGACGTTGCCATAGCGAAGCAGTCCGGCGCGAGGCCGGTACCGGTGACCCCGGCCTCATCGGGCCCGGCGGGCCCGGGTATTCATGCGCCATGGCCATCGCCGCGGTCCGCTCCGCACAGCTCTCCGACGTCGACGAGATCGTCAGGATCCAGTCGGTGACGTGGCAGGCCGCGTACGCGGGCCTGGTACCCGACGGGGCGCTGGCGCAGCTGACCGGTCCGGAGGCGCGGCAGGCGTGGACGGACGCGGTCGCGGCGGCGGCGGCGGCCGACGAGAAGCCCGCCGGCTCGCCGGGTGACAACACCTTCCACGTGCTGGTCGCCACCGAGGGCGAGTGGACGGTCGGGTTCTGCGCCGCGGCCGGCTACCGCGGTGAGGGCGGCGTGATCGCCGAGGTCAGCACGCTGCTCGTGGAGCCGCGATGGGGGCGGCGCGGGCATGGCGGCCGGCTGCTGGCGCACGCGGCGAAGGCGTTGCGCGACAGCGGTGCCGACCACGGGCGGGCGTGGGTCCCGGAGTCGGACGCCGCGTCGCTGCGCTTCTACACGACCGCCCGCTGGGCTCCCGACGGCGCGGTCCGCACCCTCGACACCGGTGCCGGCTCGATCCGCGAGGTCCGCGTCGCCGGCCCCCTGGACCTGGCCCTGAGCGGCGAGGCGGGTGCCGAGGTGGTCGGCCCGTAGCCGGCGGCGGCGCCACGCGGCAGGGCAGGCGTCCTCGGCACGCCCCTCACAGCCCGAGCAGCGGCTCGAGGCCGATCGTCAGCCCGGGGCGCGAGCGGACCTCGCGGATGCCGAGCAGCACGCCCGGCATGAACGACGTGCGGTTCATCGAGTCGTGGCGGATCGTCAGGATCTCGCCGTCGGCGCTGCCGAGCACGACCTCCTGGTGGGCGACCAAGCCAGGCATCCGCACCGAGTGCACGCGGATGCCGTCGACGTCGGCGCCGCGGGCACCGTCGAGCGCGGTGGTGGTGGCGTCGGGCACGGGCCCCGACCCGGCCTCGGCGCGGGCCTGCGCGATCAGGGTCGCGGTGCGCGCGGCGGTACCGGAGGGGGCGTCGACCTTGTTGGCGTGGTGCAGTTCGATGATCTCGACGGACTCGAAGAAGCGGGCCGCCTGCCGCGCGAACTGCATCGACAGCACCGCGCCGACCCCGAAGTTCGGCGCCACCAGCACCGAGGAGGACGGCGCGTCGGCCAGCCAGCCGCGGACCGTCTCGAAGCGGGCCTCGTCGAACCCGCTGGTGCCGACGACGGCGGCGATCCCGTGGCGCACACAGAACTCGACGTTGCCCATGACGACGGCGGGCTGGGTGAAGTCGACGACGACCTGGGCGCCCACGTCAACGAGGCGGGTGAGCGCGTCGCCGTCGTCGAGGGCGACGACCAGTTCGGTGTCGGGCGCCCCCTCGACCGTGCGGCACACCTCGGACCCCATGCGGCCCTTCGCGCCCAGTACCCCGACCCGGATCAGCTCGTTCGTCACCGGAGCAGCGTAGGTCACCCCACGACGAGGCCGACGATCCATACCGCCGTGGCCAGCAGGCCCGCCGCGAGCTCGATGATCATGCTGAACCCGACGGCCTTCAGGGCGTGCCTGGCCGACGCCCACGCCTGGCCGCGGTCGGGCAGCCGGACCACCTCGGCGAGCCACACCCCGAGGACGAACCCGAGGAACAGCCCGATCACGGGGACGACGAAGAAGCCGACCACGCCCAGGCCCGCGCCGACCATCAGCGTCCGCCCCGGCACGCCCGCATCCTTGAGCTGCCTGCCCGGCAGCAGGTACTTGGCGACGGTCCCGACGACGACGAGCGCGCCCGCGATGCCGAGCACCCACCAGCCCACGGCGTCGCCGCGCGGGATCGCCCACACCGCGACGCCGGCCAGCACGACGATCAGTCCGGGCAGGATCAGCGACACGATCCCGATCAGCCCGATCGCGATGATCACGCCCGCCAGTACCGCGGTCATCCGCACCCCCTGTGAGTGGCGACAGTCGCCACGGCGACTATCGCCATTCACGACCGATTTGTCGCACGACGCGCGGGCCGCCGCGAACCGACGTCAGCCGGAGAGCTCCCGCAGGGCCGCGGGGAGGTCCTCGATCTCGTCGAACGGGCCGACGACCGCCGCGGTGAGCGGCTGCGACAGCAGGTCCCGGGCGACGGCGGCGACCTCGTCGGCGGTCACGGCGGCGATGCCGTCGAGGCTCTCGGTGAGGCTGCGCTGGCGGCCGTGGTCGAGCTCGGAGCGGCCGATGCGGTTCATCCGCGACGGCGTGTCCTCGCTGCCCAGCACCAGCCCCCCGCGCAGCGAACCCTGCGCCCGGACCAGCTCGGCGGTGCTCAGCCCGTCGCGGGCGACGTCGGCGAGCACGTCGCGCACGACCCCCGCGACCTCCCCGAGTCGTTCCGGGGCGCACCCGGCGTAGACGGAGAGGCTGCCCGCGTCGGCGTAGGACGCCGTCGACGAGTACACCGAGTACGCCAGCCCACGCTGCTCGCGGACCTGCTGGAACAGCCGCGACGACAGCCCGCCGCCCAGCGCGGCGTTGAGCACCGCGAGAGCGCGCCTGCGGGGGTCGTGCCGGTCGATGCCGGGGACACCGAGCAGCAGGTGGGCCTGCTCGGTGTCGTCGCTGTGCAGCGCCAGGGAGCCGCCCGCGACGGGACGCGTGCCGCCGCGGCGCGGCGGCACCGGGGCCGCGTCCTCACCCGTCCGCGACGCCGCCGCGGACAGGGCCGCCGCGGCCAGGTCCTCCAGCGCCGGGTGCGACAGGTTCCCCGCCGCGGCGACGACCATCCGGGGCGTCGTGTACTCGCTGCGCCAGAACGTGTGCAGCGTCTCGCGGCTCATGCCGCGGACCGACTCCTCGGACCCGACGATCGGCAGCCCCAACGGGTGGTCACCGAACAGCGCCTCGTCGAACAGCTCGCCGAGCAGGTCCTCGGGGTCGTCGTCGCGCATCGCGATCTCCTCGAGCACGACGCCGCGTTCGAGCTCGGTGTCCGCGTGCGCCAGCCGGGCGTCGGTGACGACGTCGGCCAGCAGGTCGATCCCGAGCGCCACGTCGCTGTCGAGGACGTGGGCGTAGTAACAGGTGTGCTCCTTGGCGGTGAACGCGTTGAGCTCGCCGCCGACGGCGTCGATCTCCTCCGCGATCCCCGACGCGCTGCGCCGCTGCGTGCCCTTGAACAGCAGGTGCTCGAGGAAATGGGCGGCGCCGGCCTGTTCGGGTGTCTCGTCGCGCGAACCGATGCCGATCCAGATGCCCAGCGACACCGACCGCACCCCGGGCACCGACTCGGTCACGAGCCGGATGCCACCGGGGAGCTCCGACCGTAAGACGCCGGGGGCGGGTGCATCCGCACCCGCCCCCGGCGTCCGAACCGTTGTCGTCACTCGGCCTCGGCGGCCGCGGCGACGGGCTCGCCCTCGGCGGGGGCGTCCGCGGCCGGGGCCGCGTCGTCCGCCACCGGGACCAGGCTGATCTTGCCGCGGTTGTCGATGTCGGTGACCTCGACGCGCAGCTTGTCGCCCACCTTGCAGACGTCCTCGACCTTGCCGATGCGCTTGCCGTTGCCCAGCTTCGAGATGTGGACGAGGCCGTCCTTGCCGGGCACCAGCGAGACGAACGCGCCGAAGGCGGCGGTCTTGACGACCGTGCCCAGGAAACGCTCGCCGATCTTCGGCAGCTGCGGGTTGGCGATGGCGTTGATCATGCCGATCGCGGCCTCGGCCGAGTCGCCGTCGGAGGCGCCGACGTAGATCGTGCCGTCGTCCTCGATCGAGATGTCGGCACCGGTCTGCTCGGTGATCGAGTTGATCATCTTGCCCTTCGGGCCGATGACCTCGCCGATCTTGTCGACCGGGACCTTGATGGCCACGACGCGCGGGGCGTAGCGGCTCATCTCGTCGGGGCCGTCGATCGCCTCGTTGATCACCTCGAGGATGGTGAGCCGGGCGTCGCGCGCCTGGTTCAGCGCGGCCGCCAGCACCTCCGAGGGGATGCCGTCGAGCTTGGTGTCGAGCTGCAGCGCGGTGACGAACTCCGCGGTGCCGGCGACCTTGAAGTCCATGTCGCCGAACGCGTCCTCCGCGCCGAGGATGTCGGTCAGGGCCACGTAGGTGGCCTTGCCGTCGACCTCGTCGGACACCAGGCCCATCGCGATGCCCGCGACCGCCGCCTTCAGCGGCACACCCGCGTTGAGCAGCGACATCGTCGAGGCACAGACCGACCCCATCGACGTGGACCCGTTCGAGCCCAGCGCCTCCGAGACCTGGCGGATGGCGTAGGGGAACTCCTCGCGCGTCGGCAGCACCGGCAGCAGGGCGCGCTCGGCGAGGGCACCGTGGCCGATCTCGCGACGCTTGGGCGAGCCGACCCGGCCCGTCTCACCGGTCGAGTACGGCGGGAAGTTGTAGTGGTGCAGGTAGCGCTTGTGCGTCTCCGGCCCCAGCGAGTCGATCTGCTGCTCCATGCGCAGCATGTTCAGCGTGGTGACACCCATGATCTGGGTCTCGCCGCGCTCGAACAGCGCCGAGCCGTGGGCCCGCGGGACGACCTCGACCTCGGCCGAGAGCGGCCGGATGTCGGTGAGGCCACGACCGTCGATGCGCACCTGGTCGGTGAGGATGCGACGGCGCACGAGCTTCTTGTTCAGCGACCGGAACGCGGCGCCGAGCTCCTTCTCGCGACCCTCGAACTTCTCGGCCAGCGAGGCCAGCACGCCGGCCTTCACCTCGTCGAGCTTCGACTCGCGCTCCTGCTTGCCGGCGATGGTCAGCGCGGCGGCCAGGTCGGCGCCCGCGGCGGCCTCGACGGCCTCGAACGCGTCGGGCTGGTAGGCCGGGAACGTCGGGAACGCACCGGTCGGCTTGGCCGCGACGTCGGCCAGCTGCTGCTGCGCGACGCACAGGCTGCGGATGAACGGCTTGGCCGCCTCCAGGCCCTGCGCGACGATCTGCTCGGTCGGCGCCTGGGCGCCGGCCGCGACGAGGCCGTTCGTCTCGGTGGTGGCCTCGGCCTCCACCATCATGATCGCGACGTCGTCGCCGACGATGCGGCCCGCGACGACCATGTCGAACACGGCGCGCTGCAGGTCCTCGTACTGCGGGAACGCGATCCACTGGCCGTCGATCAGGGCGACGCGGACGCCGCCGATCGGGCCCGAGAAGGGCAGGCCGGCGAGCTGGGTCGACGCCGAGGCGGCGTTGATGGCCAGCGCGTCGTACGGGTCGCGCGGGTCGAGCGACATCACGGTGACGACGATCTGGATCTCGTTGCGCAGGCCGTCGACGAACGACGGGCGCAGCGGCCGGTCGATGAGCCGGCAGGTGAGGATCGCGTCGGTGCCCGGGCGGCCCTCACGACGGAAGAACGAGCCCGGGATCTTGCCGATCGCGTACATGCGCTCTTCGACGTCGACCGTCAGCGGGAAGAAGTCGAACTGGTCCTTCGGCTGCTTCGAGGCCGTGGTGGCCGACAGCAGCATGGTCTCGTCGTCGAGATAGGCGACGACGGAGCCGGCGGCCTGCCGGGCGAGCCGGCCGGTCTCGAACCGGACGGTGCGGGTCCCGAAGGACCCGTTGTCGATGACGGCCGTGGTCTCGTGGACGTCATCGGTGATGGGATCGGTCATGAAGTGGGGTGTCTCCTCGTGGGCGGCACCTGTCCACCACGACGCGGGCGATCCTCGGCGGAGCCGGTCTTCGATCGAAGCCCCCGGGGACGCCCTCCCGAACGGGTCGGGGCGGGTCCGGGAGCCACTACCGAGGACCGGCGGATACGTCCTGGGCGCGATGGCGTGGTGCGTTGTCGTGCTGCGCGGGTGCGCAACGGGTTCAGTTGTGGGGGCGGTTCCGTGGGAACCGCCGGTCCGTCCGGGGCCGTGCGACCCCGGACGGACGTGGGTCAGCGGCGCAGGCCCAGGCGCTCGATGAGCGAGCGGTAGCGCGCGACGTCGACCGACGCCAGGTACTTCAGCAGCCGGCGGCGACGGCCGACCATGAGCAGCAGGCCGCGGCGCGAGTGGTGGTCGTGCTTGTGCTGCTTGAGGTGCTCGGTCAGGTCGCTGATCCGCTTGGTCAGCAGCGCGACCTGCGCCTCGGGCGAACCGGTGTCACCCTCGTGCACGCCGTAGGCGTCGAGGATCGTCTTCTTCTCTGCTGCGGCGAGAGCCACGGGTGGTACTCCTCGGTGTTCTGTCCGTGAGGGTGCTCGCCCGGTCGGAGACGACCGGCGGCGGGGAGGTCCGGGTCGGCCGCCACGAACCACAGCCGCACCCGACGAGCAAGGTTACCAGTGCGGACGGTGCCGCCGCCCCCGACCCCACCGCGGAGCGACGGCGGTCACCCCGGCCGTGCGCGCTGGTCAGCGGGCCTGCACCGCCGCGATGCGCAGGACGTCGGCCAGCTCCGGGAAGGCCGGGTCGAGCAGCGCCGCGGCAGCGACGAGCCGGGCCGCCCCGGCCACCGAACGCAGCGCGTCGGCCGCGACGTGTCGCGGCCCCGCGGCCATGATCCCGATCCCCGCGGGCGTGACGGCGACCGCACCGTCGTCCCCGACCGCGACGGTCGGGCAGGGGCGCAGCGCGCCGACCCGGCCACCGACGTCGACGCCGTCCGGGGAGGCGGTGCGCGCCGATCCGCTCCGCCGGCCACCGACGCGGCCCGCGGCCCCGCACGCCTCGGGTTTCGCGGCGCCGCCGGGCCCCGGAGCCGACCACGCGGGTCGCGCCGCCCCGACGTCGGCGAGCAGGGCGTCGACGACCGCGGTGGGCGGCGGCACGGGCGGCACCCGGGAGTCGAGCAGCATCAGCCTGCCGAGCACCGCCGGGTCACCGATCTTGACCCGCCGCCCGCTCACCAGCTGGCTCAGCATCGCGGGGCTGAGCCCGAGGGCGCGGGCGAGGCGGCCCTGCGTGATGCCCAGGCCCCCGGTGATCCGCCGGACCCGCTCCCCCACGGGCGCGCCGTAGAGCTCGCGCTGCCGTTCCCGCGCGGCGGCGACGCGCTCGGCCTCGGATCGTTCGTCGGTCATGATCGGGATGGTGACAGCGCGCGCCCCGGCTCGCGGCCGTTTCGCACAACTCCCCCGGATCAGGACCCCAGCAGCTCCCGGGTGCGCGCGACGTCGCGATGCATCTGCTCGACCAGGGCCTCGATGCCGTCGTAGCGCTCCATGCCGCGCAGGCGGTGGGTGAACTCGACCGAAACCTCGTGGCCGTAGAAGTCCTCGTCGACGTCGAGCACGTACGCCTCGACGGTGCGCTGCCGCCCGGAGAACGTCGGGTTGGTGCCGACGGACACCGCCGCCGGCAGCGACCGCTCGCCGATGACGAACCGCCCGGCGTAGACGCCGTCGGCGGGCAGCGCCGTCCAGGGCGGGGAGGCGACGTTGGCCGTCGGGAAGCCGAGCTCGCGGCCGCGCCGGTCCCCGTGCACGACGACCCCGTCGATCCGGTGCGGCCTGCCCAGCACCGCGGCGGCCGTCTCGACGTCACCGGCGTCGATGCAGGCCCGCACGAACGTCGACGACAGGGTCACGGAGTCGTCGCTGACGAGGTCGAGGCCCTCGACGGTGAAGCCGAACCGCCGCCCCAGGTCGGCGAGCATCGCGACGTCGCCCTCGGCCTTGTACCCGAACGTGAAGTTGTCCCCGACGACGACCACGGCGGCGTGCAACCGGTCGACGAGGACCTCGTGCACGAACTCGGCGGGCGTGCGCCGGGACAGCTCGGCGGTGAACGGCAGCACGCAGAACGCGTCGACCCCGAGGCCCCCGATCAGGTCGGCGCGGCGCGCGAGGCTGGTGAGCCGCGCCGGGTGACTGCCCGGCCGCACCAGCTCCGACGGGTGCGGGTCGAAGGTGACCAGCACCGTGGGCAGGCCGCGGTCGCGCCCGAGCGCGACCGCACGGTCGATCAGTTTCTGGTGTCCCCGGTGGACGCCGTCGAAGATGCCGATGGTCACGACACTGCGGCCCCAGCCGGTCGGCACCGCTTCCAGGCCCCGCCAGCGCTGCACGGCCCGAAGCCTACGGGCCCTCCGGTGCGGGCACGCTCCCGGCCGGTGCTCCGCCTCCGGCCGGTGCTCCGCTTCCCGCCGGGGCCAGGACGACGACGGGGCGTGCGGCGCCGTCGCGTTCGGCGACGAGACCGACGGCGTGCCCGTCGGGGGCGAACACGCCGTAGGTGCCGTCGATGCCCGCGACGGGCAGCGGACGCCCGTGGGACAGGTCGGCGGCGGTGGCGGCGTCGGCGTCGCGGCGCGGGAAGGCGGTGGCGACGGCGGCGTCGAGGCCGAGCGAGAGCGCCGGGTCGTCCTCCAGGGCTTCGAGGGTGCGGGCGTGGGCGAGCGTGAACGGCCCGACCCTGGTGCGCCGCAACGCCGTCAGGTGCCCGCCGACGCCGAGCCCGGCGCCGAGGTCACGGGCCAGGGCCCGGACGTAGGTACCCGAGGAGCAGGAGACGGTCACGTCGAGATCGGTCACCGCGTCACCGCGGCGCAGCGCGTCGAGGGAGAACTCCGACACCGTGACCGACCGCGCCGGGATGACGACGTCCTCCCCGGCGCGGACGCGGGCGTAGGCGCGCTTGCCGTCGATCTTCACGGCGCTGACCGAGCTCGGGACCTGCTCGATCGCACCGGTCAGGACGGCCATCCCGGCGCGGATCGCGTCCTCGGCGACGGCGGCGGCGTCGGCACCGCCGGTGGGCTCGCCCTCGGCGTCGTCGGTGGTCGTGGAGCCACCCAGGCGGATCGTGGCCGTGTAGGCCTTCGTGTCGAGCGCGAGATGACCGAGCAGCTTCGTGCCGCGGTCCACCCCGCAGACGAGCACCCCGGTGGCCATGGGGTCGAGCGTCCCGGCATGGCCGATCTTGCGCGTGCGCAGGATGCGGCGCAGCCGGGCCACCACGTCGTGCGAGGTGAGCCCCGCGGGCTTGTCGACGATCACGAGTCCGGGAGACGGCACGGCGGGCAATCCTTCCCGGTGCCGCTCAGACGCCGAGCCGGTACCCCACCCCACGCACGGTGCGCACGGCGTCCGGACGGCCGAGCTTGGCGCGCAGGGTCGCGACGTGAGCCTCCAGCGTGCGTTCCAGGCCCGGACCGGGCCCACCCCACACCTCGTCGACGAGCGCGGCCCTGTCGACGACGGCGCCCTCCCGCCGCGCCAGCGCCGCGAGCAGGTCGAACTCCTTGCGCGCCAACGCCACCGACTCCCCGCCGACGAGCACCTCGCGGCGCGCCAGGTCGATCTCGACGTCACCCGCCCGCACCGCGGGAGCCACCCCGAGCCCGCGGCTGCGGCGCAGCACGGCGTCGATGCGCGCCAACAGCTCCTCGAGCAGGAACGGCTTGACGATGTAGTCGTCGGCGCCGCTGCGCAGGCCGCTGACGCGGGCCTCGACGGCGCCGCGGCCGGTGACGGCGATGATCGGCACCCGGGAGACCTCCCGGATGCCGCGGCACGCGCCGAGGCCGTCGCGGTCGGGCAGGCCCATGTCGAGCAGGACGACGTCGGGCTCGTCGTCACCGACGGCCGAGAGCGCCTCGGCGCCGCTGGTCACGTGCCGCACCCGGAACCCGGCGCCCACCAGGGCCCGCCGCAGGGCGTCCCCGGCGACCTCGTCGTCCTCGACGAGCAGTGCCCGCACCTTTCGCCGCCTTCCGCCCGCCTCGTCCCGTCCTGCCGAACCTCAAGAACTGCTCAATCATGGCACCGCGGTCGTCGACATGGTGCGCGTCACATTCCTACCTTCCAGCCACCGACGTCGAGGAGGACGGCATGACAGAGGCAGCGACACAGGCGGCCCCGCCCCGCAGACGCTTCTACACACAGCTCTGGTTCTGGGTGATCGTGGGCATCGTCGCCGGGATCGTCCTCGGCATCGTCGCGCCCGCCGCGGCGAAGGAGACCAAGTGGCTGGCCGACGCGTTCATCCAGCTCATCAAGGTGATCGTCGGCCCGGTGATCTTCTGCACGGTGATCGTGGGCATCGCGTCGCTGGGCAACCTGGCCCGCGCCGGCGGGCTCGCGCTGCGTGCGCTGGGCTACTTCCTGCTGGCGACGATCGTCGCGCTGACGCTCGGCCTGATCGCGGCGAACGTCGTGAAGCCGGGGGTGGGTTTCACCGGTGAGCCGACGCAGGCCCAGCTCGACCAGGCCGCCGGCCAGATCCAGCAGGGCAGGACCGACTCCGGGTTCATCGCGTTCCTGACCAACGACCTGCTGCCCAAGAGCTTCCTGGGCCCGTTCGTCGACAACAAGGTCCTGCAGGTCCTCGTACTGGCGATCCTGACGGCGTGCGCGATCAGCGCGCTGGCCGCGCCGCTGCGCAAGCGGCTCGTCGGCGGCGTCGAGGCGCTGTCGAAGGTGATCTTCGGCATCATCAAGCTGATCATGTGGCTGGCGCCGCTCGCCGCGTTCGGTGGCATGGCCTACACGGTCGCCGTGTTCGGGTCGGCGTCGCTGGCCAACCTGGGCCTGCTGATGGTCACGTTCTGGGCGACGTGCGCGATCTTCGTGTTCGTCGTCCTCGGCGCCGTGTCGGCGTGGGCCGGCTTCTCGATCCTCAAGGTCATCCGGCTCGTCAAGGACGAGCTGCTGATCATCCTCGGCACCTCCTCGTCGGAGTCGGTGCTGCCCCGGCTGCTCACCAAGCTGGAGTCGGCCGGTGCGTCGCGCCAGACCGTCGGCCTCGTCATCCCGACCGGCTACTCGTTCAACCTCGACGGCACCTGCATCTACCTGACCCTGGGCGCGCTGTTCATCATCCAGGCGGGCAACGAGTCCCTCCCGATCGGCGCGCAGATCGGCCTCGCGCTGCTCATGGTGCTGACGTCCAAGGGTGCGGCCGGCATCACCGGCGCCGGGCTCGTGACGCTGGCGGCGTCGCTGCAGGCCTTCGGCGGGGAGTTCTTCACCCCCGAGGCGATCGCCATCGGCATCGCCGTCATCATCGGCATCGACCGCGTCATGAGCGAGGGCCGCGCCGTCACCAACTGCATCGGCAACGTGGTGGCGACGCTCGTCATCGCCCGCTGGCAGAACGAGCTCGACCGCGACCGGCTGCGCGCCGTGCTCGCCGACCCGTCCCTGGTGGCCGCGGACATGGAGTACCACCACGGTGGCGGCGCCCGCGACGAGTCCGACCAGGACAGGGCCCCGCTCGAGAACGACACCGCCGACGCCCCGGACAGGGCGGCCGTCGGCAGCGGGACACGCTGACCCGCCGGGCCGGGACCGCTGCGAGGATCGGCTGATGCGCCGACGTCGCGGGTCCCGGCTGGTCCGCCAGCTGCTGGTCCTCCAGGTCGTGACGGTGCTGCTCACGGTCGGCGGGCTGGCCGGACTGGGCGTGTGGGGGGCCCGCGCGGCCGCCGACGACGGCGCCGCCGCCCTCACCCTCGCCACCGCACAGGCGACGGCCGTCGACCCGGCGGTCGTCGCCGCGCTGTCGGCACCCGACCCCTCCGCCACCCTGCAGCCGCTGACTCAGCAGATCCAGCTGCGGACGGGCACCGCGTTCGTCGTCGTCATGACCCTCGACGGCATCCGGTACTCCCACGCCGACCCCGCCCGCATCGGCGAGCGCTACATCGGCACCATCGCCCCCGCCGCGGCGGGTGGCACCGTCAGCGAGACCTACGTCGGCACGCTGGGGCCGTCGGTGCGCTCGGTCGTGCCGGTCCGGGCCACGGACGGGCAGGTCCTGGGGCTGGTCGCCGTCGGCCAGCTCACGACGCGCATCGGCGACCAGGTCGTCGCCTGGCTGCCCGCGATCATCGGGACGGCCGCCGGTGCCGCGGTGCTCGGCGCCGCACTGGCCTGGGTGCTGGCCCGGCGGGTGCGCCGGCAGACCCTCGGCCTGGAGCCGGAGGAGATCGCCGCCGCCTACGCCCACCACGACGCCGTCCTGCATGCCGTGCGTGAAGGGCTGCTGGTCGTCGACCCCGAGGGGCGGGTGGTCGTCGTCAACGCCGAGGCCCGCGCTCTGCTCGGGCTTCCGCCCGGGCCCCTGGAGGGACGGGGACTGGCCGAGCTGGGCGTCGACCCGGCGGTGCGCGAGATCGTCGGCCAGCACGGTGAGGTCCGCGACGCCCTCGCCCTCGCCGGGGAACGCGTGCTGCTGGTCAACCGCACCCCCGCCGGGCCCGCCGCCGGTGCCGGGACAGCCGTGGTGACCCTGCGCGACCGCACCGAGCTGGCCGCTGCCGTCCGCGAACGCGACGACGCCCGCGGCCGTGCCGAGGCCATGGCCGGACAGGCCCACGAGTTCGCCAACCGCATGCAGACGGTCCTGACGCTCGTCCAGCTCGGCAGCACCGACGACGCCCTGCAGGCCGGCTCCGCCGCTGTCCGCGGCGCGCGGGGCCCGGTCGACGACGTCACCGTCGGCGACCCGGTCCTCGCCGCCGTGCTGGCCGACAAGGGCTGGGCCGCCACCGACCGCGGCGTCGACCTGCACGTCGACGACGACACCGAACCCGGCCCGTGGACGCCCGAGGACCTGCTGACGATCCTGGGCAACCTGCTGGACAACGCCCTCGACGCCGTCCCCGCCGGGCAGCGCCGGATCGCCGTCACCCTCGCCGACGACGCCGCGGGCCGGACGATCGAGGTGCGCGACACCGGCCCCGGCATCCCGGAGTCCGCCCGGACCGAGGTGTTCACCCGCGGCTGGTCGACCAAGCGCGCCGAGCCGGGGCGTCCCCGCGGGATCGGGCTGGCGCTGGTCGCGCGGGTCGTGGCGCGCCTGGGCGGCACCGTCGACGTCGCCGACGCCGACCCGGGCACCTGCATGCGCGTCCACCTGCCACGGCCCTGAGCACGCCTGTCCCCCACCGGCGGGCGTGTCACCAGCGCTGTCGTCGCACTCCCACGACACCCCGGACTGCGGACGTGTCACCAGCGCTGTCGTCGCACTCCCACGACACGCCGGACTGCGAACGTGTCACCAGCGCGGCCGGACCGCTCTCACGACACGCCGGACGTCGGGCACGCGGGTTCACCGGCGGACCGCGCCGGCTGCTCTCACGGGCGGACCGCGCCCGCTGCCCTCACGGGCGGACAGCGCCCGCGACGGCCCAGCGGCCCGAGCGGGTCCGCGTCGTCACCGCCACCAACCGGCCCAGCATGAACAGCGCGAGCCCCGCCCAGATCCCTGCCAACCCCCAGCCGAACACCAGCGACAGCCAGATCAGCGGCAGGAACCCCAGCGCCGCCGAGAGCAGCGTCGTCGTCCGCAGGAACGCCGCGTCACCGGCGCCGAGCAGCACACCGTCGAGGGCGAACACCAGCCCGCCGACGGGTTGCAGCGCGACGAAGAACCACCAGGCCACCGGCACGACCGCGAGCACCGCCGCGTCCTGCGTGAACACCCCCGGCAGCACGAAGAACAGCCCCGCGAACACGACCCCGCACAGGCACCCGATGACAGTGCCGTAGCGGGCGATCTGCCCGGCCACGGCCCTGGCCCGGTCCACGCCCCCGGCGCCCAGCGCCGACCCGATCAGCGCCTGCGCGGCGATCGCCACGGCGTCGAGGGTGAGTGCCTGGAACACCCACAGCTGCAGCACGATCTGGTGCGCCGCGACCGACGGGGCGCCGAACCGGGCGGCGACGGCCGTCGCCGACAGGAAGCACGCCTGGAAGGCGAGGCTGCGCAGCACCAGGTCACGGCCCAGCCCGAGCTGGGCACGGATCAGCGACCAGTGCGGGCGCAGCGACACCGGATCGTCGGCGGGGGCGGCGGCCCGCTCCCGCAGCAGCGCCACCAGGAACAGCCCGGCGACGACGACCTGCGCACCGACGTTGGCGACCGCCGAGCCCTCGAGCCCCCAGCCCGCCCAGCCACCGACGCCGTGCACGAGCATCGGGCAGACGATCGCGGAGAGCCCGTTGCCCGCCAGGACGTAGCGCATCGGCCGGGCCGTGTCGTGGACGCCGCGCATCCACCCGTTCCCCGCCAACGTCACCAGCACCAGCGGCGCCCCGAACAGCGCGATCCGCAGCCACGACACCGCGGCGTCGGCGATCTCGTCGGACCCGCCGAGCGCACCCGCCACCGGCGCCGCGACCAGCTGCCCCACGACGAGCACGACCAGGCCGACGGCCAGCGCCAGCCACGTCGCCTGCACGCCCTCCCCCACGGCGGCCGAGCGTCTGCCCGCGCCGTGCAGCCGGGCCGCGCGCGCCGTCGTCCCGTAGGACAGGAACGTCAGCTGGCTGGTCACCTGCGCGAACATCACCCCGGCGACGGCGAGCCCGGCCAGTGGCAGCGCGCCGAGGCTGCCCACCACCGCGGTGTCGACCAGCACGTACAGCGGCTCGGCGGCCAGCACCGGCAGGGCGGGCAGCGCGAGCCTGACGATCTCGCGTGGGGGGACCCGGTGCGCGGGCCCGCTCATCCCGCGTCGGTGAGCGCGGCGCGCAGGAGATCGAGGACGCCGTCCGGGTCCCCGTCGAGGGTCACACCCGCTGCACGCGGATGCCCGCCCCCGCCGAGGCGCACGGCGGCGGCCGCCACGTCGACGGTGCGCGACCGCATCGACACCGACCAGCGGCGCGGCCCCACCTGCTTCAGCACGGCGGCGACGTCGGCCTCCGACGTGGCCCGCAGCTGGTCGACGACGCCGTCGACCTCCTCGACGCGGTATCGCTGCATCAGCTCCGCCGCAACGACGGCCGAGACGACGCCGCGCCCACCGGCCGCGGACACGTCGAGCCGTGCGCCGTGCAGCACACCGGCCAGGGCGTCGAGCCAGCCGAACGGATGGTCACCGTTGATGGGCCGCAGCACGGCCTCGACGTCGACACCCGCCTCGAGCAGCTCGGCCGCCATCCGGTGCGCCGCGGGGCCCGCGGTGCGGAAGCCGACGGTGTCGGTGACCAGCCCGGCGTACAGACACGTGGCGACGACGCTGTCGATCGGCGCACCCATCTCGGCGAGCAGCCGGTGCACGAGCACCACCGTGGCCTCTGCCGCCGGGTCGAGGATGCGGACGTCGCCGAACCCGGGGTTCGAGGCGTGATGGTCGATGAGCACCGACGACCCGGCCGCCGCGAGCCGGTCGAGCAGCGACCCGAGCCGCTCCGGGGCCGCCGTGTCGCACATCACCAGCAGCTCCGGCTCGGCGGGCACCTCCTCGGGCGCGACGAGCAGCCCGAGGGCGTCGAGCGGGCGCAGCGACTCCGGCGGGTGCGCGGGCGACGCGAACGACACCCGTACCCGGGCACCGCGCCGCGCCAGCACGACGCCCAGCGCGAGTGCGCTGCCCAGTGAGTCGGCGTCGGGCTGGACGTGTGCGACGAGCGTGACGTCACGGGCCGTCGCCAGCAGCGCGGCCGCGGCCGACACGGCCGACGCCACCTCCGTCGCCGGCGGTCCGGCCGTGGCCGTCATCAGGCCTCGTCGTCGTCGGCGCGGGGCGCCCGGTACGGGTCCGCCTCGCCGGCCGGCGTCGCGCCGGCGGCGAGCCGGGCGACCTCTTCGTCGGACGCCCGGGTACGCGCGAGCAGCTCCTCCATGCGGCGGGCCTCGTCGGGCACGACGTCGAGGACGAACGCGAGGCTCGGGGTGTGCCGGACACCGGTCTGCTGGCCCACCTTGGAGCGCAGCACCCCGGTGGCGCTGGCCAGCGCGGCGGCGGCGCCGGTGACGTCGGGGTCCTCGTCGACGCTGCTGCCCAGCACGGTGTAGAAGACGGTCGCCTCCCGCAGGTCACCGGTCACCCGGGCATCGGTGATCGTCACCATCGCGAGCCGCGGGTCCTTGATCTCGTGCTCCAGCTCGTGCGCGACGATCTGGGAGATGCGCTTGGCGAGCCGCCGTGCGCGGGCCTGGTCGACCATCTCTCCGGTCTCCTCACCTCGTGCCGCGCGCACCGGCGCGCGACCTCATTCGTCCTCCGGCCCCATGATGCGGGTGCGGGCCGACAGCAGTTCGATCTCCGGCCGGGACGCGACGAGCCGTTCGCAGCGCTCGAGCACGTCCACGACGTGGGCGTGGTCGGCCGCGACGCACGCGACCCCGACCAGTGCCCGCCTGTGCAGGTCCTGGTCGCCGGCCTCGGCGGCGGCGACCTCGAACCTGCGGCGCAGCTCGGCGACGATCGGCCTCACGACCGACCGCTTCTCCTTGAGGGAGTGGACGTCCCCGAGCAGGACGTCGAGCTCCAGCGCTCCGACGTACATGCGTACGACCCGCACCGGCGGCGGCTCCGGAAGGAGCCGCCGCCGGTGAAGCGGGTCAGACCCTCGGCTTCTCGCGCATCTCGAAGGTCTCGACGACGTCGCCGACCTTGATGTCGCTGTAGTTGCCGAGCGTGAAACCGCACTCGAAGCCCTCGCGGACCTCGACCACGTCGTCCTTGAACCGCCGCAGCGAGCTGATCGGCAGGTTCTCCGCGATGACGACGTTGTCGCGCAGCAGCCGCCCGCGGGCGTTGCGGCGGATCTCGCCGGACATCACGAGGCAACCGGCGATCGTGCCGACGCGCGAGGACTTGAAGACCTCGCGCACCTCGGCGCGGCCGAGCTCGACCTCCTCGAACTCCGGCTTGAGCATGCCCTTGAGCGCGGCCTCGATCTCCTCGATGGCCTGGTAGATCACGGTGTAGTACCGGATCTCCACGCCCTCGCGGTTGGCCAGCTCGGTCGCCTTGCCCTCGGCCCGGACGTTGAAGCCCAGGACGATGACGTTGTCGGCGATCGCGAGGTTGATGTCGCCCTCGGTGATGCCACCGACGCCGCGGTGGATGACGCGGAGCTCGACCTCGTCGCCCACCTCGATCTTCATGAGCGCGTCCTCGAGGGCCTCGACGGTACCCGAGTTGTCACCCTTGATGATCAGGTTGAGCTGGCTGGTCTCCTTCAGCGCGGCATCGAGGTCCTCGAGGCTGACGCGCTTGCGGCGGCTGGCGAGCTCGGCGTTGCGCTCACGGGCGCGGCGCCGGTCGGCGATCTGGCGGGCCACCCGGTCCTCGTCGACGACGAGGAACGTGTCGCCCGCGCCGGGGACCGACGTCAGACCGATGACCTGGACCGGACGCGACGGGTAGGCCTCGTCGATGTCCTCGCCGTACTCGTCGACCATCCGCCGGACGCGTCCGGAGGCGTCGCCCGCGACGATCGAGTCGCCGACCCGCAGCGTGCCGCGCTGGACCAGCACGGTGGCGACGGGACCGCGGCCACGGTCGAGGTGACCCTCGATCGTGACGCCCTGCGCGTCCATGTTCGGGTTGGCCCGCAGGTCGAGCGCGGCGTCGGCGGTGAGCAGGATCGCCTCGAGCAGCTGCTCGATGTTGATGTTCTGCCGCGCCGAGATGTCGACGAACATCGTGTCGCCGCCGTACTCCTCGGCGACCAGCCCGTACTCGGTGAGCTGCTGGCGGATCTTGGCGGGGTTGGCCCCCTCCTTGTCGATCTTGTTCACCGCGACCACGATCGGCACGTCGGCCGCCTGGGCGTGGTTGATCGCCTCCACCGTCTGCGGCATCACGCCGTCGTCGGCGGCGACCACGATGACCGCGATGTCCGTCGACTTGGCACCACGGGCACGCATGGCGGTGAACGCCTCGTGACCCGGGGTGTCGATGAAGGTGATGAGCCGCTCGTTGCCCTCGAGCTCGGTGGCCACCTGGTAGGCGCCGATGTGCTGGGTGATGCCGCCGGCCTCGGTCTCGATGACGTTGGTCTTGCGGATCGTGTCGAGCAGTCGGGTCTTACCGTGGTCGACGTGACCCATGACGGTCACGACCGGCGGCCGGACCTCGAGGTCGTCCTCGCCGCCCTCGTCCTCGCCGTAGGAGATCGAGAAGCTGTCGAGCAGCTCGCGGTCCTCCTCCTCCGGGCTGACGACCTGCACCACGTAGTTCATCTCGGTGCCGAGCAGCTCCAGCACCTCGTCGGACACCGACTGCGTGGCGGTGACCATCTCGCCCAGGTGGAACAGCACCTGGACCAGCGACGCCGGGTTGGCGTTGATCTTGTCGGCGAAGTCGGTCAGCGAGGCGCCGCGCGCCAGCCGGATCGTCTCGCCGGAGCCCTTCGGAAGGCGGACGCCGCCGACCGAGGGGGCCTGCATGGCGTCGTACTCCTGGCGCTTCTGCCGCTTCGACTTGCGACCCTTGCGGGCCGGACCGCCGGGACGACCGAACGCACCCGCGGCACCGCCGCGGCCACGGGCACCGCCACCGCCGCCACCGGGACGACCGCGGAAGCCACCACCGGCCGGGGCACCGCCGCCACCGCCGCCGGGGCCACCGCCACCGGGACGGAAGCCACCGCCGCCACCACCGGGACGACCGCCGCCACCGGGGCCACCACGACCGCCACCCGGACCACCGGGACGACCGCCGCCGGGGCCACCACGACCACCCGCGCCGGGCCGCGGCGCGGCCGGACGGGCGGGCATCATGCCCGGGTTCGGGCGCGGGGGCATGTTGCCGGGCGTCGGCGGGCGGGGCCCACCACGACCGGCCTCACCACCGGGCCGCGGGCCGGGACGCGGACCGCCCTGGCCGGGAGCACCCGGACGGGCGCCGCCCTGACCGGGGGCCGAGCCGCCACCCTGCTGCGGGGGCGGGCCGGGGCGCGGCGTGGCCGGGCGCGGCGGGGCGCCGGAGCCGACACCGAACGGGTTGTTGCCGACTCGCGGGGTACGCGGGCCGGGCTTGGGCGCCTGCGGGCGCGGCGGGACCGTCGCACCCTCGGTGGCCGCGGCGGCAGCGGGCTGCTGCTGCGCGGGGGCCTCCTGGCGGCGCGGGCCGGGACGCGGGCCCGAGGGCTGCTCCGCCGGCGCGGCCGGGCGCGAGGGCGCCTCGGCGGGAGCCGACTCGGCCGGGGCCGACTCGGCGGCGGCCGGCTGCTGACGCGGACCGGGGCGCGGACCCGGACGGGGTCCGGGTGCGGCGGGTCGCGACGGAGCCTCGGCCGCGGCTGCGGCGGCCGGAGCGGACGCCGCGGGGGCAGCCGGCTCGGCTGCAGCGGGACGCGGCGCGGGCGGACCCGGGCGCGGGCCGGGACCGGGGCGCGGGCCCGGCGTGGGGGCGCCACCGGCCGGGGCCGGGGACGCGGGGCGCGGACGTGAACCGCCGCCGCCGGGGACACCACGACGGCCGCCACCGCCGGAGACCGAGTCGCGCAGCTTGCGCGCCACCGGGGCCTCGACGGTCGACGACGGGGACTTCACGTACTCGCCCAGCTCCTGAAGCTTGCTCAGGACCTGCTTACTGCTGAGACCGAGCTCTTTCGCGAGCTCGTGTACACGGGCCTTGCCTGCCACTGCACTCCTCTATTCCGGAGGCCGGGCGGCAGGATCCGCTCGACCTCGAACCTAGTGTCGAAGCACGTTCATGGTGCGATCTTCACGACTGGCTCATGACGGGTCGACCTTGCTTCCTGGTGTGTCGAGCGCGGGAGTTTCCCGTGCCCCGTGGGCCTGGAGGTGGAACCGCACCGCAGCGGTGTCCAGCGGACCCGGTACGCGTAGCGCACGCGGGAACGCCGAACGACGCTCGGCGCGGTCGAGGCACTCCGGATCGAGGTGCAGCCAGGCACCTCGGCCCGGTAGCCGCCGCCGGGGGTCAGGGGTGAGAACCCCGTCGACCACGGTGACACGCAACAGACCACAGGCCTGCGCCTTGGACCGGCACCCGACGCATGTCCGTACCGGTTCGGCGCGAGCACCGGATCCGGCAGCCGGACGATCGGGAGTCGGCCCCTGGCAGCTGGCCGGTTGCGAGTGTAGCGCGTCGCCGATCAGCCGACCGACTCCGTACCCGTGGCCCCGGCTACCTCGGCGGTCTCGTCGTCGGTGACGTTGCGGGGGTCGGCGTCGCTGCGGATGTCGATGCGCCACCCCGTCAGCCGGGCCGCCAACCGGGCGTTCTGTCCTTCCTTGCCGATCGCGAGCGACAGCTGGAAGTCGGGAACGACGACGCGTGCGGTGCGGGTCTTCGCGTCGATCACCGTGACCGACACCACCTTCGACGGGGACAACGCGTTGCCCACGAACGTCGCGGGATCGTCCGACCAGTCGATGATGTCGATCTTCTCGCCGGCGAGCTCGCTCATGACCCCGCGCACCCGCGCGCCCATCGGACCGATGCACGCGCCCTTCGGGTTCACCCCCGGCACCGTCGAGCGGACGGCGATCTTGGTGCGGTGCCCGGCCTCGCGGGCGACGGCGACGATCTCCACCGACCCGTCGACCAGCTCCGGGACCTCGAGCGCGAACAGCTTGCGGACGAGGTTGGGGTGCGTGCGGCTGAGCGTGATCTGCGTGCCACGCGCGCCGCGGGTCACACCGAGCACGAAACACTTGATCCGGTCGCCGTGCTGGTAGCGCTCCCCGGGGACCTGCTCGGTCTGGGGCAGCACACCCTCGGTCTGCGAACCCGACAGCGAGACGACGACCACACCACGCGCGTTGGCGCGCGAGTCGGCCTGCACCTCGCCGGTGATGATCTCGCCCTCCTTCGCGGAGAACTCGCCGAAGGTGCGCTCGTGCTCGGCGTCACGCAGGCGCTGCACGATGACCTGCCGGGCGGTCGTGGCCGCGATCCGCCCGAAGCCCTCGGGGGTGTCGTCCCACTCGCGGTCGACCGTGCCGTCCTCGCCCAGCTCCTGGGCCATGACCCGGACCAGGCCGGACTTGCGGTCGATGTCGATCCGCGCGCGCGCCTCGTGACCCTCGGTGTGCCTGTACGCGGTGAGCAGCGCCGTCTCGATGGCCTCGATCACCATGTCGAACGGGATGTCCTTGTCACGCTCGATCGCGCGCAGGGCGGCGATGTCGACGTTCATACCTCGTCCTCCGTCCGCTCCACACGCCCGCCGAGCTTCTCGACCTCGGCGTCGGGCGCCTGCTTGAACTCCACCTGCACCAGCGCCTTCGCCACCTCGGCGTAGGCCAACGACCGCACCGCGCCGTCGACGAGCAGCGCGACCTCGTCCTCGCCCGCGTCGCCGACGCGACCCGTGAGCTTGCCACCGTCGGCGAGCGTGACCTCGACCAGGCGCAGGTAGGCCTTGCGCCAGTGCCGCGGCAGCGTCAGCGGCCGGTCGATGCCCGGGGAGGTGACCTCCAGGGTGTACGAGCCGCCGATGAGATGCTCGTGCTGGTCGAGCTCCGCGGAGGCGGCGCGGCTGAGCTTCGCGATGACGTCGAGGCTCACCCCCGCGGTGTCGTCGGCGGAGTCGACGACGACCTTGACCGTGTGCCGCCGGCCCGTCGCGCGGACGTCGAGCTCGTCGAGCTCCAGTCCGGCGCCGGCGACGATCGGCTCCAGCACCTCGTGCAGCTGCCGGCCGACCTGGTCGGGGGTGGGCATTCGGGACAACTCCTGACGTGATCGGGGGACTCGGCCGGGGCGGGCGACGCTCGGCCGGGACGGGCCTGCGCTCGGTGACCGCGCCATGCCGGTCGGGCCGCCAAGGGTATCGCGAGGGCTGTCGGGGGCGGCCTGGCAGGATGGCCCGCCGTGAGTCCCCGCGGCCTGGTATCACCGCCCGTCCCGGCCCGGCCGGTCCGGCTGACCCGGCGGCGGCTGTTCGCCCTCGCCGCGCTCGCGCCGGTCGCGGGTGCGGCACTGTCGGCCTGCGACGGCGCGTCCGGCGCGAGCGGGCCCGACCCGTTGATCGCGCAGGCCCGCGCCGCCCGCGACGACGCCGAGCTGATCGGAGCCGTCATCGCGGCGACACCCGCCCTGACCGACCGCCTCACCCCCGTGCGGCAGGCCCGCACCGACCACGCCGCGGCGCTGGAGGCCGAGGTCGCCCGGCTGGCCGGCGGCAGCCCCGGCCCCGCCACGCCCGGAACCTCGACGGCGCCGGCCGCCGACCCCACCACGGCGGCGGTGGTCGCCGCGCTGAAGAAGTCGGCCAACGACGCGGGCGCGCTCGTCGCGACCCTCCCGGCGGCGCGGGTGGGGCTGGTCGCCGAGGTCGCGGCCAGCTGCGCCGCGTGGATGCAGGTGCTGTCGTGAGCGGAACCGTGCCGGCCCAGCAGCGGACCTCGATCGACCAGACCTCCATCGACGCCCTGCAGGACGTCCTCGAGACCGAGCACGCGGCGCTGTGGGCGTACTCCCTCGTCGTCGCCTACCTGCCGACCGACCTGGCCCAACGGGCCCGCGAGGACTCCGACGCCCACCGCAGGCTGCGCGGGCTGATCGAGCAGACCCTCAGCGACGTCGGCGCCCGCCCGGTGTCGGCGCTCCCGTCGTACAAGCCGCCGACGCCGGTCACCGGCTCCCCCACCGCCCAGCAGCTCGCCGTCGTCGCCGAGACCGACACGCTCGCGGCGTGGCGGTCGCTGCTGGAACGCACCTCCGACACGCCGCTGCGCGCCGCGGCCCTCGAGGCACTGGTCGCGGGCACGGCCCGGTGCACGCGGTGGCGGACCTCGGCCGGGCTGACGCCCGTGGTGCCGACGTTCCCCGGCCGCACCTAGGCCCTGGCCAGCGCGTCGACGGCGCGGTCCAGGTCGTCGGCGGTGTTGTAGAGCCCGAACGCCAGCCGGGCCCCGCCCGCGCGGGCCGACGCGGTCACCCCGGCCGCGGTGAGCCGGTCGATCGCGCCCGGCGCACCCACGCTCACGATCGCCGACCCGGTGGGCGCCGTCCCGACGGCCATCCGCAACGCGTCGGCCAGCCCGGCGCAGTGCGAGTGGACCGCCGCCATGTCGAGCCCGGCCAGCCACGGCAACGTCCCCGCAGCTCCGACCTGGCACGTCCACGCGGGCGAGACGTCGAACGCCCGCGCGTCCGGCGCCAGGTTCGGCGGCAGCCCGTACACGCCCTTCCACGGGTCCTCGCTCGCGTACCAGCCCGCGAGGTGCGGCACCGCCTCCACCTCGGGCCGCAACGCCATCCACGCCGTGCCACGCGGCGCCAGCAGCCACTTGTACCCGCCGCCGGCGACGACGTCGGCCCACGCCAGCGACAGCGGCAGCCAGCCCGCGGCCTGGGTGACGTCGAGCACGACGAGGGTGCCGTGGCGCTGCTGCACCTCGCGCAGGCCGTCGAGGTCGGCGATCCGGCCGTCGGCCGACTGCACGACGCTGACCGCGACGACGTCGGCCTCCGCGGCCCGCTCGACCAGCCGGTCCGGCGGCACCTCGGTGACCGTGACCCCGCGCCCGGCCTGCATCGCGAACGGGAACGAGACGCTCGTGAACTCCCCCTGGGCGACGACGACCGACGCGCCGTCCGGCACGGCCGCCGCGATCGGACCGAGCAGCTGTGACACCGCCGCGCCGATCGCGACCCGGTCGGCGCCGACCCCGACGAGGTCGGCGAACGCGGCCCGCGCCGTCGCGACGGGAGCGTCGAACTCCGGCGGCGAGTAGCGCCCGCTCCCCCAGCGCCGCACCGACTCCAGCACCGCCTCGGTCACCCGCACCGGCGGGATGCCGACACTCGCGGAGTTGAGGTAGCCGTCGGGGACGTCGAAGTTCTCACCGAATGCGGTACGCACCCGCCCGACGCTACCGCCCACCGTCGCGCGCCCCGGGTTGCACGAACGGCACAGTGGCGCGATCGAGGTGGATTCGTGGGGTCGTGGCAACACTGCTGTTAGTTCGGTGTGGGCAACACGGTAGCGAGACGTTGGGCTGGGCTGTCCCAGCCCAACGTCTCCCGCGGTCGGCCGTTGAGCTCCGCCGCGA
>NZ_JBFWOY010000027.1:3072-101477 GCF_050250275.1 Pseudonocardia sp. | reverse complement strand
ACTAGCCCGATGGGTTGTTCGAAGACCGGAAGCAACATCCCCGGCGGTGAAACGTCTTTAGGGATAGCGGCGATGGCCGTCGTGAGTGCCCGGGTCGTGTGGACGTCGAAGACGCGCCGCACAGCAAGGGGGCCCGGAGCCTTCTCGAGGAGGAACGTAGTTGACCGAGGTATTCGATTCGGCGAAGCGTCCGACGGCACCGCCGACGGACCCGTCCGCCGGGGGGAGCACATCGGCGATGGGCAGGCATGCGCGTGGGGGCCGCGCGGCTCGCAACAAGTTCACGATCATCGTGAACAGCTTCGAGGTCGTCGCGCTCGTCGCCACGGCCGCTCTGACGGCGCTGCTGCTCGCGCCGCTGCCCGCCGTGGTCGTCACTGCGGCGATCGCGATCGGCGCCCTGGTGAGCCGTCGCAACGCCTGGCGCTTCGCCCTGTCCGTTCTCGACGACCTGCCGGCCACCGCGCTGCTCGTCGCCGTCCCGACGGTCCTGGCCGACGCCGTCCTGGTCCCGCTGGGCCTGGCGCGCCCGCTCGACGTGCTGCTCACCGGCGTGGCCGCGCTCGTCGCGCTCGCGCTCGCCCGCACCGTCGCGTTCGCCGTCGTGCGGCGCCGCCGCAAGGACGGCCGTGACCACCTGCGCGCCCTGATCGTCGGTTCCGACGAGGCCGGCACCCGCCTGGGCAGCAGCCTCGACCACGGCCTGCGGTACGGCATCCGCGTCGTCGGCTTCGTCGACGACGACCGTCCCCTGCTGGCCGACCTCGGCCCGCAGCTGGGTTCGGTCGACGGGCTGGCGCAGCTGGTCGACGAGCACCGCATCGACGTCGTCCTGGTCACCTTCGGTGCCCACCGCGACGATGCCGTCGTCGACGCCGTGCGTGAGCTGACCGGCTCCGCTGCCGAGGTCTACGTCGTGCCGCGGATGTTCGAGCTGCACCAGCGCAACAAGGTCTCGGAGATGGTCGACGGCATCCCGCTGCAGCGGCTGCGCCCGATCAGCCACCCGCGTGGCGCCTGGCGCGTCAAGCGCGCGATCGACGTCACCGTCTCCGCCGTCGCGCTCGTGATGGTCAGCCCGGTGCTGGCCGTCATCGCCGCAGCCGTCCGCAAGGAGACCGGCCCGGGCGTCATCTTCAAGCAGGAGCGGATCGGCCAGCACGGCGTCCCGTTCACCCTGTTCAAGTTCCGCTCGCTGATCCCGGTCGGCGGCGAGGGCGACGTCCGCTGGAACATCGACACCGACACCCGCCTGGGCCGCGTCGGCAAGTTCATCCGCGCCACGAGCCTCGACGAGCTCCCGCAGCTGGTCAACGTGCTCAAGGGCGACATGAGCCTGGTCGGCCCCCGCCCGGAGCGCGGCTACTTCGTCGAGCGCTTCAACGAGACGATCCCCGGCTACCGCTTCCGCCACCGTGTCCCCGTCGGCCTGACCGGCTACGCAGCGGTGCAGGGCCTGCGCGGCGACACCTCGATCCACCAGCGTGCGCACTTCGACAACCTCTACGCCGAGTCCTGGTCCGTCTGGCTCGACGTCAAGATCGCCTTCTGGACGATCTCGCAGCTGGTTCCGAAGCGTGCCCCCGAGGCCGTCCTGCCGGTGCCGTCCCCGCCCGCCGAGGTCCCCACCCCGCCGGCGCCGATGGACGACGCGCCCACCACGGTGCTGCCGCGGCTCCCGCAGCACACCAGCATCCAGAACCCCGTGCGCGACGAGCCCACCGCGGCGTCGCTCGAGATCACCCACGAGATCACCCTTCCCCGTGACTGACCGTTCCCTCCGCGTCCTGCAGATCATCGACACGTTCGCCTACGGCGGTGCCGAGCGGCTGCTCGCCACCCTCAACGGGGTCGCCCCCGACCTCGGGCTCCACATGTCGGTGGCGTCCCTCGCGCCGCCGACCCCGGAACGGTCACTGAGCTTCCCGGTCCTGCGGGACGCAGGGCTCGATCCCAGCTACATCGGGATCAGGCTCATGCGTCAGCGCAACGCCGTCCCGCTCATCGCGAAGAAGATCCGCGAGGCCCGTGCCGACGTCGTGCATGCGCACCTGGGCACGTCGTCGGTCCTGGTGCCACTCGCGGCCCGGCTGGCCAAGGTCCCGGTGCTGTCGACGCTGCACCACCTGCCCGCCCACGGCCGCGCCCTGCCGGCGCGGACCAAGGAGAAGCTCGCGATCCGCTCCGCGGGCCGCGGCCACTCCCTCATCTTCGTCTCCGAGGCCGCGCGTGCGGCCGCCGAGAGCATCCACGGCTCGCCCCGCCCGTCGTGGCGGGTGCTGCACAACGGCGTCGACATGTCGTCGTTCCGCCCCGCCGCAGGCGGCGTCCCCGAGCCGCTGCCCGCCGATCTCGGCGTGCCGTCGGGCGTGCCGGTCGTGACGATCGTCGCCGCCCTGCGCAAGCCCAAGGGCCACGAGGTCGCGCTGCGGGCGTGGCCGTCGGTGCGTGAGCGTGTGCCGGGCGCGACCCTGCTGATCGTCGGCGACGGCGAGCACCGCGCGACGCTGGAGTCGCTCGCGGGCGAGGGCGTCGTGTTCGCCGGCTCCCGCGACGACGTCCCCGCCATCCTGCGCGGCTCGACGCTCGCCCTGCTGCCCTCGCTCACCGAGGCGCTGCCCACCGCCGCGATCGAGGCCGCCGCGAGCGGCCTGACCGCCGTCGCGACCACCGTCGGCGGCACCCCCGAGATCGTCGACGACGGCCGCACCGGCCTGCTCGTCGCACCCGGTGACGCCACCGCGCTCGGTGACGCGGTCGTCGCGCTCCTCACCGATGACGCACGCCGTGCGGAGCTCGGAGAGGCGGCCCGTAGACTCGCCGAGGATCGCTTCGACCTCCGCCGCTGGGCGGGTCGGCTGGCGGACCTGTACGACGACGCCCTCGCCGTGAAGGCGGCCGGTTCACGCCGGGTGCGCGTCTGACCCCGTCCCACCTGGGACGACACGACCGACCGTCCTCACCGTCGACCCACATAAGGAGGCGACGTGAACGACCAGGGACTCAGTCGCAAGGCGTTGCTCGTGATCGCCGCGACCGGACTGGTCACCGCGCTCCTCGCCCTGCTCGTGACCCACCTCGTCGTCGGCTCCGCGCAGCCGACGTACCGCGCGACCACCCAGGTCGCCCTCGTGCCGGCGCCCACCGTGCCCGCCGAGCAGGTCCCCTCGTACTGGGAGTCGCTGGCGGGCGGTCAGGCCGCGACCATCGGGGCCGAGGTCCTCAAGCAGACGCAGTGGCTGGCACCCGCGGCGCAGGCCGCGAACGTCAGCCCGGCCGACGTCACCGTCACCGCCGCCGCCACCGCGAGCACCAGCCTCATCACCGTCACGGTGACGACGACGAGCCCGCAGGGCGCCGAGGCGGCCGCGACCGCGCTGGTCACGGCGGCGACGCCGACGGTCCAGCAGGTGTCGGGCCCCTACGTCCTCCAGGTCGCGCAGCCCGCCGCGGGAACGGCCGTCTCGGCCGGCATCCCCGAGAGCCAGCTGCTCATGGTCGTCTTCGCCGGTGGGCTGTTCATCGGTGCCGGTGTGGCGCTGGTCGTGGCCCGGGCGCGGGCGCGCCGGCAGGAGCCTGCCGCCGCCGAGCCCGCCCCCGCACGCCGTGTGCCGCCGCCCCCGGCCGGCCCGACGAACGGCAACGGTCCCGTGCCTGCGGGCGTACCCGCCGGTGCCGGCGCGAACGGCCCCGGTGCCAACGGTCCGGGCAGCAACGGCCCCGGCGGTCCGAAGGGCTCCTCCGGCGGCCCCAAGGGGCCCGGCGCTCCCGGCCCGAACAGCGGTCCCGGCAACGGTCCCGGCAACGGCCCGGGCAATTCCGGCAACGGTCCCAACGGCGGCCCGAACAACGGCCCCGGCAAGGGACCGAACGGCGGCCCCGCCAACACCGGAGCCAAGAACGGCGGCCCCGGCAACGGCGCGTCCGGTAACGGCGGCCCCGCCAAGGGTCCCGGCGCCCCCGCCCGGCCGTCCGGCGCCTACACGCCCCGCGGCTCGTCCTCTTCGTGACCACGACGTCGGTCCGGCCCCCGGAACGGCCTCCCGCCGCTCCGGAACGGCCGGCCCCCGCCGACACCGCGCGGTCCACGCCGTCCACGCTGAGCCTCGCGGTCCAGCGCAACGGCGGGTACCTCGCGGCGCTCGGCGTCGCCATGCTGGTGCTGGCCTTCACGGTCGGGCCGCAGATGGCGCTGATCGTCGTCGGCGCGATCGTCGCGGTCGCCGTCGTCGGCGCGGCCGTCATGATCCCGACGGTCGCGCTGTTCCTGATGGTGGCCAGCGAGTTCGCCAACGCCAGTGGCGTGATAGCGACCCCGGTGTCCATCTACACCGCGCTGCTCGGCCTCTGCGGCATGTCGGTCGTCGTCGGGCTCGCGCGCAAGCGCTACCGCGACCGCGTCCGGCCCGGCTGGTGGATCCCCGCCGCCCTGCTGCTCGCCTACCTGGTCACCATCGTGCCGTCCGCGGCGATGAGCCAGGACCCGGCGTCGACGACCTCCGCGCTGTCCGACCACCTCAAGGACATCGTCTTCGTCGTCATCGTGTCGCTGCTGCTGCAGATGTCGTCGAAGCCCTGGTACACGATCGTCGCGATCCTCGTGCCACTCGCCGGGATCTCCGTGCTCACCGCGCTGAGCGAGTACGTCGTCGGCAACTCGCAGACCTTCGGCGGCTTCTCGACGATCCAGTCCAACGCCGGCGCCGGCATCGCCGCCGCCCGCCACTCCGGGCCCCTGCCCGACCCCAACTTCTGGGGCCGCTTCCTCATCCTCGGCCTCCCCTTCGGACTGGCGTTCGTGCACCGCGCCCTCGCCCGCCGCAGCCGCTTCGAACTGCTCTTCTCCGCCGGCGCGACGCTCGCGATCCTGCTCGGCCTCTACCTCACGCAGTCGCGCGGCACGATGCTCGCCGCCGGGCTCACCATCGTCGTGTGGCTCGTCGCCGCCGGGCCGCGGGTGCGCCGCCGCGCCTTCTTCCTCGCGCCGATCTCGCTGCTGATCCTGCTGCTGCCCGGCATCGGCGACCGCCTGCTCACGCTCACCCAGGCCGTGTCGTCGGCACCCGACTACGCCGCCGACCAGTCCCTCACCGAACGCAGCAACATCGGCGAGGTCGCCTTCGGCGTCTTCAAGGCCAACCCGCTGTTCGGCACCGGGCCCGGCTCCTTCGCGCACACGATGTCGCAGTACGCGCCGCTCACCAACGCGGGCCCCACCGGCGACATCACCGCGACCCACAACCTCTACCTCGAGCTGCTGTCCGAGACCGGCATCGTCGGCATGCTCGGCTGGTCGGTGCTGATCGTCGGCATGCTCGTGCTCGGCTACCTGGCCACCACCCGCCTCGCCGGCACCTTCCCCGACGCCCGCGGCGGCCGGCTCACCCGCGGCGTCGGCGCCGCCGGCATCGCCGCCATCGTCGGCTTCTCCGCCGCCAGCCTGTTCCTGCACCTCGCCTACTCGCGAACCTTCCTGCTGGTGTGCGCCCTCATCGGGTTCGCCTACAGCGTGGCCCGCACCGACCGCAGCCTGCGCAGACGCATGCCCGCCCGCGCCACCGCGCAGGCCCGCAAGGGCTTCTTCTTCGCCGCCGCCGTCACCGTGGCCACCGCCGCCGCAGCCACCGTCGTCGGCGCCACCCTGGTCACGGTGCTGGGCCGCGACACCTACGTCGCCACCAGCGAGCTCACCCTGCAGGCCACCGGCGCCGGCTACCCGGGCTACGCCATGGACATCCGCCGACGCACCGCCGTCCTCCCCGCCTACGCCTCCGTCATCCAGGGCGGCGCGGCCACGCAGGAGACCACCGTCGTCGCCGACCCCGTCCGGGGCGTCATGACGGTCCGCGCCGTCGGCGACTCCCCCGCCGAGGCCATCCAGCGCCGCGACGCGGTGGTCGTCAACGCCCCGAAGGCCATCTCGCAGCAGGGCCTCAACGCGGTCTACAACGTCGTCACGGTGTCGGTGCAGGACGTCGCCGATGAACGCGTCGTCGACGGCACCACCCTGCGCATCGTCCTGCTGGCCACCGCGGGCGAGATCGCCCTGGTGCTCTTCCTCTGCGGCAGAATCCGCAGCGAGGAACGCCGCCGCGGCGTCTGGCTGATCTGACCGTCCGCAACCTCACTGCTCGTCGGGCTCGCTCCGAGGACAGTGAGGTTGCGCCCCGCAGGCGCGCTCCCCAGCCGCGCCGTTCTGCGCGACTTACCTGGGCACCCCACGCGCCCCAGCCCGCACCCGGCTCGCCCGGCCCCCACGTTCGCCGTCGGTCCGGCCGGCCGACGTGTCGTGAGCGCGCTCCGACAGCTGTCACGACACGTTCGGTGACCCGGGCCCGGCCCCCCGTGTGCCGCGCAGGACTGGCGGCACGACCGCCGAGCATGTGGTGAACGCTGCGGCGCGACGCTGACGACACTCTCGGCGCGACGGCAGCCGACGAGCGTGTCGTGAGCGCGCTCGGGCAGCTCTCACGACGCGGGTCGCCCGGTCCGCACGTGGGTCGCCCGGTCCCCCCGCGGGTCGCCCAGCCCGCACATGGATCGCCCGGCCCCCACATGGATCGCCCGGCCCCCACGCGGGTTGCCCGGCCCCCACATGGATCGTCCGGCCCCCACGCGGGTTGCCCGGCCCCCACATGGATCGCCCGGCCCCCACGCGGGTTGCCCGGCCCCCACGCAGCCACCGGCATCCACACAGCCACCGGCGTCCACACAGCCACCGAACGTGCTGTGGGCCCGGCGACCTGGCTCGGTGCCGCACCCACTTCGGGGCGCCGCACCCACTTCGGGGCGCCGCACCCACTTCGGGGCGCCGCACCTCCTGGAAGAGGTGCATCGCCCCCGCAACGGGTGCAGGAGCGGCCAGCCGACAGCCCAGGCGCAACCTCACTCCTCTTCCGAGCCGCCAGACCAACCATGAGGTTGCGCACGAGGCTTCACAGGCTCGCATCCATGGGCGCGCCGCCATCGCGTTCGCCGAGCCGGCAACCGGGCCGCCACGTCACCCGGAGAACAGAACCAACGCGGTGACGGCGACCTACGAGCACCGCCCACCGCGCCTCTCATTCGGCTGACAGTGCGGCGGCTCATCACCACGTCGAGAGAGCCGGCCACCTGGGAGCCGGGGATCGACTCGACCACCGAAGACCTCACCACCGGCGAGCCGGACACGCTCCGCCCCGGCCGGCTCCTGCACCCCTTCCCGAGCCCCCGCACCCCTTGCAAGGAGTGCGCCGCCCACGCAACGGGTGCTGGAGCGGCAGCCCGACGCGCACAGGCCGGGGCGCCACCCCCGCGCAACCTCGTTGCTGTCCCTGGGCACGGACACAACCATGAGGTTGCGCGCGGCAGTTCCGGACCGCCCCGCGGCTCCGGACCGCGCGGCTCGCCTGGGCCCTGTGCCGCCGCCCGGGCCGTCACAGCGCCCGGACGCCGCGGCACGACCGGGAGCCCGAGCGGGGTCAGTCGTCTTCGCCCCCGCCGTCGCCCCCGCCACCGTCCTGCAGCGGCGGCTGCAGGACGGCCTCGTTGCAGCGGTTGGTGATCGGGGGGCCGTCGTGCTTGTCGACCTGCGGGCCGTCGTTGACGACCTGCAGCTTGTCGAAGGGGATGTCGCTGACGTCCTTCCAGATGTCGTGCGACCAGCTCTGCGGGTACGGGAAGGACGCGAAGCTCTGGGGCGAGGCGGCGTAGAGGGTGAAGCCGCCGGCCGTGTCGGCGAGGATCATGCCGTACTTCTGCAGAGCCTTGGCGATGACGGTCTGGGCGGGCGGCAGGCCCAGGGAGTCGACGTCGATCGACGGGTCGAGCCGCAGCCTGGCACCTTCGGGGAGGGCGTCGGAGCCGCCGGTGGTGCCGTCGCTGGAGGTCGCGGGGGCGACGGGGCCGCCGGACCTCGTGTAGGGGTAGGCGAAGACGAGGGCGTGGTTGATCTCGCCGGCGGCGAGCTCCTGGGGCCAGATCAGCCCGGCGCCCGCGGAGAGGCCGCTGGCGCGGGCGGAGATGCCGTCGGGGTAGATGCCGTCGCCGTCGGCGGGGGTGGCGTTGACCCAGGAGGCGCCCCAGCCGCTGCCTTCCTTGCGGGCCTGCCAGAACTCGTAGACGCAGCCGGCCTGCCGGTCGACGACGACCATGTGGCCGTCCTCCTGCGGGTCGGGCTTGGCGTTGGCCGGGATGGGGACGCCGGGGATGACCCAGCCGCCGTGGCCGGTGTGGTCCTCGGAGGCGGTGACCGTGTACTTGGGGGTGGCGGCGTCGGCGTCGTAGACGGGGATGGTCCAGCCGTTGACGGAGACGAGCGGTCGTTCGGTGAGCAGCTTCTGGACGTAGCGGTCGGACCCGGCGACGGGTGCGGTGCCGTCGGGGACCGGGGTGGTCCAGGGGTTGCCGGCGCCGGTGAAGAGGCGGGATCCGTCGGGGCCGGTGATGCCGGTGGGGATCTTCTCGGCGTCGGCGGGGGCGTTCGCGGTGGTGGTGGGTGCCTGGTCCCCGCCGCCGGAGCCGGAGCAGCCGGCGACGAGCACGGCGAGGGTGGCGAGCAGGACCACTGCGGTGCGGGTTCGGGACGTGACGGCGAGTGCCGATGGCCGACGATGCGGCCGGGGGAACGACATTGACCAGCCCTCCGGGTGGCGGCCGGCGCGGCAACCGGACCGGGGTTCAACGGTACCGCCGGTGCGACGGGCGTTCCCGCGCACCCGTCGTTCGGGGCCGACACGCCGTCGGTTCCTGGGGATCGACCGCCGGGCGACCGGTCGTCCCCGCGACCACTGCATGTCGGCGACGGGTTCGGTTGTCGCCCGTTCGGGTGGTGTTCGGACGGGCATACTCCGTCCCGGGGGGGAGCTGTGCGTCCCGGGGCACCCGTCCCGGGGCGGTTGAGGAGTTCGGGGATGGGACCCGGGCTCCGGTTCGAGAAGCCGACGTTGGGGCCGACGGCGAGCATTCGGAAGGACTTGCACACCGTGACTCGACACCGTCGGTCGGCGGCTCGACCACGCCGACGTTCGACGGGCCGGCTGCTGCTGGCGGTCGCCGTTCCCGCCCTCGTGGCGTTGGTGGCGTCGCTGCTGCCGATCGTCCTGAACGCACCCGACTCCAACGCGCCTCTCGACACGTCCCCGGACCCGGCGGCGTTGGTCGTCGAGACGAGCCCTCCGGTGACGACCGCTCCCCCGCAGCCGCCGTCGAGTGCGGAGAACTCGCCGACGGCGCCGCGCCGGTCGTCGTCCCCCTCGACGGGGTCGCGCGGTACCGGCGGTGGCGGCTCGACCGGGGCGGGCAGCGGCTCGTCGGCGCTGTTCAGCGGCCCGGGCAGTCCGTGGGGTCAGGTCCTGGCGGCGAGTGCCGCGGTGGACCCGAACTCGTCGGGCTACGTGAGCGCGATGCAGGGCGAGAAGTTCCTGATGTCGTTCAAGCAGTGGACGGTGCCGGTGTACTACGCCGACGCGTCGACGCCGCGCCAGACGGTCCGGTTGACCGAGGACTGGGGTGCGAGCGAGCTGCGCAACGTGCCGGTCCCGGCGAACGCGAAGCCGGACCCGTCGGAGGACGCGCACCTGTCGATCGTCGACCGGTCGACGGGCTGTGTGTACGACTTCTGGGGCGCGAAGGGCGGCTCGGGCGGACTGTCGGCGTCGTGGGGCAACGCGATCCCGACGAACAGCAACGGCATCTACCCGGGCGGCATGGGGTCGCGCGGGTCGGGCTTCAGTGCGGCGGCAGGCATCGTGACGGCCGACGAGCTGCGCCGGGGCGTCATCAACCACGCGCTGGTGTTCGCCTACCCGCAGACGAAGTCGGGTGGTCCGGTGGCGCCGGCGACGAAGAGCGACGGCACGTCGGGTGGCGGCAACGCGTTGCCGGAGGGCGCACGGATGCGACTGGACCCGTCGTTGAACCTGAAGTCGTTGGGGCTCAACAAGTACGAGCTGACGATCGCGACGGCGATGCAGAAGTACGGGATGATCCTGGGCGACACGAGCGGCGGCTTCACGATCTACGCGCAGCACCCGCAGAGTGCGCCGGGCGCGTTCACGGGACTGCTGCCCGACGACACGTGGGTCGACCTGACGAAGATCCCGACGGAGAAGCTTCAGGTGATGAAGCTGCCGGCGCAGGCGTCGAACAAGTCGTTCGTGGTCGGGAACCGCTGCAACGGCTGGTGAGTCAGCCTTCTGCCGACGCGCGTGCCGTCGCCGGTGACGGGGCCGGCAGGGCCTGACCCCGGCGGACCCTGCGCTGCACCGACCCGGCCGCCTTGCCGCCGAGGCGACGCAGTTCGGCGGTGAGCGGGGCGCGGTCGGCGGGCGCGGCGAAGGCGGCCATCCGGCCCTTCGCCCCGCGCAGGGCCGCGACGAGCGCCCGGACGTCGAGCGCGCGGCGTGAGGCGGCGACCGCGAGCGCACGCAGGATCGTCGTCTCGTGGATCCAGACGGCGGGTCGCGGCGCCAGCACCGGGGGCAGGTCGAGGCCGAGGGCGTCGCGGACCTGCAGCACGGTGAGGTTGACCCCGGCGGCGGTGGCGATGTTGGACTGCAGGTTGGGCCGGCCCACGGTCGGCTCGGTGATGTAGAGCCTGCCGTCGGCGGTGCTGCGCTTGACCTCGAGCGAGCCGATGCCGACGTGGCCCGCGGCGTCGAGGAGGTCGCGGGTGAGGGTGTGGAGGTCGTCGTCGGCGGCCGTCGTGGCCAGGGCGGTGGAGCCGGTCCCGACGGGCCACTGGACGAGCTTGCGGCCGACCTGGGAGGCGACCTCGCGGCCGGTGCGGTCGCGGTAGACGAGGCAGAACCACACGTCGGCGTCGGTGCCCGGGATCCACTGCTGCACGACGAACCGGGGGGCGGCGTCGAGGAGCCGGAACCCGAGGCGGTCGACGTCGGCGGCGGACTCGAGCCGGTAGGCCTTGTGCCGTGGGCTCGCCGCCTGCCACTCGGGCGTGCGTTCGAACGGCTTGATCACGGCGGGGTACGGGACACGCGCGAGCGCGGCGTCGAGGGCCGCCTGGTCGGCGACGATCTCGGTGTGGGGCACGGGGAACCCGTGGTCGACGGCCCAGCTGTGGAAGGCCGTCTTGTCGAGGAGCGTGGTGACGACGTCGGCCGTGGGCATCACGAAGTCGACGACGGTGCGGAGCTCGTCGGCGTGGGCGGCGACGAGCTCGACCACGTCGTCGCGGACCGGGACGAGGACGGGACGGCCGTAGCGGGCGGCGGCAGCACGGATGGCGGCCAGCCGCGCGCCGGTGTCGTCGCCGCCGTCGTGGACGATCTCGTGCCACAGCGCCGACCGGCACGGTGAGGCCGTGACGTCGGCGGCGAGGCCGACCAGGGTGAGCCCCTCGTCGCGCAGTGCGCGGGCGACCCCGAGCCCGGTGGGTGACTCGGCCCCTGCGACGAGCACGACGGCACGATCGGGCTGCGGCATCGGCCGATTCTCGACCATCGTTCGGTCCCGGGAGCGGCCGGGGTCACGTACGCACGGTGACGGGTGAATCGGGCGTTGTGTCCGGTTGTTCAGCTCGTCAGTGTGGCACCGCGACCGGCCGGCGCGGCTCGCGGGTGGCCACCGGCCGGGATGTCGGGGCGGTCTGGTAGACCCGACGTCGGCAATCCCCCGACCGGGTCACCGGTCGACGGCCCGCCCGAGCCGGTCCCCGAGATCACCCGAGAGAGCCCGTGAACCGCAGACGCGTCGCCTTCGTCGAGTTCCCGCCCGCGGGCGGGCTCTACCAGTTCAGCGCGCAGCTCGCCGCGGCGATGGCCGAGCGCGGCCACGAGGTGCACCTCTACACCGGGCCCCGCCCCGAGCTGGTGCCGCAGCACCCCAACCTGCGGGTCCGTCCGGTGCTGCCCACGTGGCACCCGGCCGACCCGAAGAAGATCCATCCGCTGCTGCACAAGGTCCGCCGGGTCCTGCGCGCGGGCCAGCTGGTCGTCGCCTGGGTCGTGCTGCTGGCGTTCCTGGCGCGCGACCGGCCCGGCACGGTGATCTGGTCGAACTGGCGCTACACGGTCGACGCGGTGGGTGTGCTGGCCGCGCGCAGGCTGCTGCGGAGGGCCCGGCTGGGGCTGATCTCGCACGAGCCCGTGCTGCACAACCAGCAGAACACCACGGTCGACCGCACCGGCCGCGTGCTCGACCCGACGCTGGCGAAGGCCTGGGCGTCGATGGACGTCGTCTTCGTGCTGGGCGAGGAGCCGCGGCGGCGGGTGCTGGAGCGTTGGAAGGTGACGTGCCCGGTCGTCGTCATCCCGCACGGCGACGAGAACGCCCTGCGCGGCGACGCCCCCGTGCCCGATGTCGCCGACACCGGCCCTAACGTGCTGTTCTTCGGCACGTGGAGCGCCTACAAGGGCATCGACGTGCTGCTCGACGCGGTGCCCGCGATCAGGGCCGCGGTGCCCGACGCGAAGGTCGTCGTGGCGGGCGCCGTGTACGGGGTCGACCTGCCTGCGCTGCAGGCGCGCGCCGACGCCCTGGGCGTCGAGACCCATCCTGGCTACGTCCCGGCCGAGCAGGTGCCGGTGCTGTTCGGCGCGGCGCGGGTCGTGGTGACGCCGTACAAGCGGGCGACCCAGAGCGGCGTGGTGCACCTGGCCTACACGTTCGACCGCCCGGTGGTGGCCACGTCGGTGGGCGAGCTGCCCTCGGTCGTGCACGACGGGGAGACCGGCCTGCTGGTCCCGCCGGACGACGCACCGGCGCTGGCCGCGGCGGTCGTCGAGCTGCTCACCGACGCCGAGCGTGCCCACAAGATGGGGCTGGCGGGGGCGCGCTGGCTGACCGACGTGGCGTCGTGGGCGGCGGTCGCGGAGAGGATGGACGCGGGTCTGACCGAGGCCGACGCGGCGCGGGCGGGTGCGGGGCGTTGATCCCCCGGACCGGTCTCTCAGGATCCTGTGGCAGGGTCGAGCTGTGAGCATCCTGTGTTACCACTCGGTCGCCCCGGGGTGGGACGACCCGGTGTCGGTCGAGCCGATCGACTTCGACGCGCAGTGCGCGGCGATGGCCCGCCGGGGTGGCGTCGTGTCGCTCGACAGCGTGCAGGCCCACGTCGCGTCGCACGGTGACGCGCCCGCGGGTGCCACGGTCCTCACGTTCGACGACGGCTTCGCCGACTACGTCGACCACGCGGTGCCGATCATGTCGCGCTACGGCCTGACGGCCTCGATGTACATCGTGGCGGGGTCGCTGCGCCCGGAGGGCGTGACGATCGACTGGATCACGGGTCTCGACCCGGCCGACGCGCCGCCGTTGATGACGGCGGAGCAGATCCGCGAGCTGCACGACCGGGGCTGGCACATCGGCAGCCACTCGATGGTCCACGCCGACCTGCCGACGTTGTCGGAGGCCGAGTGCCTGGCCGATCTGACGGAGAGCCGCGAGCTGCTGTCCGACCTGCTGGGCACGGCCGTGACCACGTTGGCGTACCCGTTCGGGCACCACGCCGAGCACGTGCGGCGGGCCGCGCAGAAGGCCGGTTACGACGTCGCGCTGGCCCTTCCCGACAAGCCCGAGCAGGGCGAGCGCTACGCCGTTCCGAGAACGGGCGTGTACCGAGGCAACCCGATGTGGAAGTTCCGCGTCAAGAACATGGGGTTGTACGCACGTGTCCGGACGTCGTCGGCCTACCAGCACGCCACGGGTGCGGCGAGCGCGTTGCGCTCACGCATCGGTGCCTGATCGGCGCCCTTTCCGAAACGAACCGACACCGTCGTCCGAACGTTCCCTGAGGGGAACACTGTCACCACAATCGTTCCGAACCGCACGATTTCCACCACGAATCACGACCAGACGCACCGGTCACACCTCGCGCCCCCTCCGCGGAGCTCGCCGGTCGCGACTTTCCGGACAGGAAGGACGCGCAGCCGCATGTCCCGCACCGAACAGGCCGCCCGGCTCCTCCGGCTCACGAGGCTCGACGCCCTCGCCCGCCGCACCTGGAGCGGCCTGCTGATCTTCAACTACCACCGGTTCGGCTCCGCGGGCCCGCACGACGATCCCGATCTGTTCAGCGCGACGCTGGAGGACTTCGACACCCACGTCGCGGAGCTGGCCGACCGGTTCGAGATCGTCGCGGCAGGCAGCGCGGAGTGGAACGACGACGCCCCTGCCCGACGCGTCGCGATCACGGTCGACGACGGCTACCGCGACCAGGTCGGCGCGGCCGAGGTGCTGGCCCGGCGCGGTGTGACCGGCACGTTCTTCGTCTGCACCGGGTTCGTCGACACCCCGCACCACGCGTGGTGGGACGAGATCGCCTGGCTGACCGGGGGCGGGGCGTGCGACCTGCCGCCGTCGGAGTGGTTCCCCACCGGGCTCGACTCGGCGGGTATGTCGACGACCGCGTTCCGCCGCCGTGTCAACCTGGCCTACAAGGCCCGCGCCGGTGAGTACGGCGAGAAGTTCCTCGACGACCTGGCCGACGCCGTCGGCCGGGCCCGGCTCGCCCCCGGCACCAGCGACCACTGGATGAGCTGGGACGACGTGCGCCGGGTGCGGGAGCTGGGCATGGAGATGGGCGCCCACACGGTCACCCACCCCGTGCTGGCGACGTTGCCGAAGCAGCGCCAGCACGACGAGGTCGCGACGTCGATCGAGCGGCTCTCCGCCGAGCTGGCCGAGCCGGTCGACCTGTTCAGCTACCCCGTCGGGGCGCGGGCGAGCTTCGACGACTCCACGCGCGGCGTGCTGCGCGAGATCGGTGTGCGGCGGGCGTTCAGCTTCTACGGCGGCGTCAACGGCCGTCGCCACGACGACATGTTCGACGTGCAGCGCGCCGGGGTGTACGCGGCGCACTCGACGCCGGTCGTGCGGGTGATGGCCGACCTGCCGCGCGTGCTCTGCAAGAACTAGCGCCGTCGCGCAACCTCACGGTTCTCGCAGCGCCGGACCACGACAGTGAGGTTGCGCGCGGGCCGGGGCCGCCGGGGACTCAGGCCCGGACGCGCGCCTTCACCGACCGCAGCGTCCGGCCCACCGGGCCCTCGTCACGGGCCAGCGGCGCGAGCCCGGCACGGACGACGCGCTTGGCCCGCCGCGGCAGCGACGACAACGACGCGGCGTCGAGCGAGCCGGTGCGCACGACGAGCTCGCCGGTGGCCGTGGCCTCCTTGTAGTCGTGCGCGCCGCGGCCCAGGTCGAGCTGGGTGATCCCGCGCCCGGCGGCCGCCTCGGCGATGGCGAGCAGCAGCAGGATGCCGGGCGAGTAGCGGCCGAACTCGGCGTCGTAGGCGGGGAACCACCACGACAGCACGGTGTCCGAGTGCAGCCCGAGGTGCGCGGCGACGAGCTGGTCGCCCGCCCACAGCGCCGACACCGCGCCGCAGCACTCGGGCGCCTGCGAGGCGGCCAGGGTGCGGGCGATGGAGGTGATGGCGGGGTCGGCGAAGCGGTCCCACTCCCCCAGCGCCGCGTACTGCCCGGACTTCCACTCCATCAGCCGGGCGAGGACCTTCGCGTCGTCGGTGTGGAACTCGAAGCGGATCTCGCCGACCTCGCGCTCCAGCTTGCGACGCTTGCGCCACGTCGACGCCAGCCACTTCTTGGAGCGGCCCGAGATCGTCGTGAGGTAGTCGTCCCAGCCGGGCGAGAGGTCGAGGACGGGCGAGCGCTCGGCGTCGACGCGGTAGGCCCCCGCGGGGAGCAGCCCGTCGGCGAGGGTGTCGAAGTCCCACCCGGCGAGGCCCTCGTGGGCGAGCAGCGCCGCCATGTCGACCGATACGCCCGGCGCGAGGACGGGGCCTTCGCTGTCGGCGAGCAACGTGCCGACGGGCCGCGCCACCCGTCCGTGTCGTTCGTGGGCGAAGAAGCCGACCGTCGTGGCGGCGTCGTCGATCACCGTGACGCGCGTGTCGGGGCGTGCCGCGCCGACCGCGACGGCGAACTCCGCGGACAGGAAAGGGTTGCGCGGCAACGTTCCTGCGGCCCGCAGGGCCTGCCAGCGGGCGAGCTCGGGGGTGCCCAGTTCGCGTGGGTGGACCGTGGAGAACCGCACGCGACAAGCTCCTCGTTCGACGTCGGTGGGGGTGCTGGGAGTCTCGCACGGGTGACGCGCGGGCATGATGGCGCCCGGAGCCGGGTCGTCCGGGGACGTCGATCGGAGAGGGGTGACCGCCGGTGCGCAAGCGGATCGTGCTGCTGACCGTGGCCGCCTCGACGGTCGCGATCCTGCTGTTCGTGCTGCCGCTCGCGGTCGTCGCGATGCGCTTCTACACGCGCATCGAGTACGCCGAGCTGGAGAGCCGCGCGCACACCGTCGTCGACCGGATCTCCGACACCGTCCGTGACGGCGGCGTCCCCGTTCCGCGGCAGATGCACGTCGGTGACGACGACACCGGCGCCGCTCTCTACGGCCCCGACACGGTCCGGCTGGTCGGCGACGGTCCGCCGATGGGCGAGTGGCTCGTCGACGACACGATCCACACCGGCGAGGTGCACGAGGGCGATGTCGACGGCGACCTCGTGGTGGCGGTGCCGATCATCGAGGACGGCGAGGTCGTCGGGGTGGTGCGGGCGGCGACGTCGTCCGGCGACGCGGCGTCGCGGATCGCGACGCGCTGGGTCGAGATGTTCGGCCTGGCCGTGGTGGCGCTGATCGCGACGTGGGCGTTCGCCCGCTACCAGGCCCGCCGCCTGGCCGACCCGGTCGAGGAGCTGGCCCGCGACGCCGAACGCCTCGGCGACGGCGACTTCCACGTCGAGGAGCGGACCGTCGGCATCCCGGAGGTCGACGAGGTGCGCACCGCGCTGAACGCGACGGCGTCGCGGCTCGACGCCCTGATCGCCCGCGAGCGCGCCTTCTCCGCGGAGGCCTCCCACCAGCTGCGCACCCCGCTGACCGGCCTGCAGCTGCGGCTGGAGGCGGCGCTGCGCACCCCGGGCAGCGACCACACCGCGGCGATCCGGGCGAGCCTCGCCGAGGTCGACCGTCTGGAGCGCACCATCGCCGACCTGCTGGCGCTGGCCCGCGGCACCCGCCAGCGCGGCGTGCTCGATCTCGACGCCCTGCTGCTGGAGGTGTCACAGGTGTGGGGGCCGCGGCTGGGCAGCCAGTCCCGCGGGCTGTCGTTCGCCGTCGAGCCCTCGATCCCGCCGACGGAGGCCTCGACGGCCGCGATCCGGCAGGTGTTCACGGTGCTGCTGAGCAACGCCGTCGAACACGGGGCCGGCGCGGTCACGGTCGGTGTGCGCGACATCGGCGAGGCCGTCGCGATCGACGTCGCCGACGAGGGCCGCGTGACGCAGGGCCCCGACCTGTTCGAGCGTCGCGAGCCCGACGCCGAGGGCCACGGCATCGGCCTCGCGCTGGCCCGCCGCCTGGTCGAGGCCGAGGGCGGGCGGCTGCAGCTCACCAGCGCCGACCCGACCCGGCTCACCGTCTTCCTGCCGATCGTCACCCCGGCTGTCGACGAGGCTCCCGCGGTCTCCCGTGCCGAGGTCTCCGACAGCGCGCCCGTGTCGCCGTCCTAGGCTGGCGACGTGGCCCAACTGCTGCTCGTCGAGGACGACGCGACGATCGGGAACGTGCTGCAGGCCAGCCTGGCGTCGTCGGGGCACGAGGTGACCTGGCACTCCGAGGGCCGGCCCGCGATCGAGTTCGCGACGACCGCGCAGCTCGACCTGGTCCTGCTCGACCTCGGCCTGCCCGACATCGACGGCATCGACGTGTGCCGCCGGGTCCGTGCGGTGCAGCCCGGCTGCGTGATCGTGATGCTCACGGCGCGGCACGAGGAGATGGACGTCGTCGTGGGGCTCGAGGCCGGCGCCGACGACTACCTGATCAAGCCGATCCGCCTCGGGGAGCTGCTGGCCCGGGTCCGGGCGCACCTGCGCCGGGTCGTCGCGGCGGGGTCCGACGAGACCCAGGTGATCGGCGACCTGGTCGTCGACGCCGGGCGCCGGAAGGTCACGGTGGCGGGCGAGGAGATCGCGCTGCGCACCAAGGAGTTCGACCTCCTGGCGCGACTGGCCGCCGAGCCGGGGGTGGCGCTGAGCCGCAACCAGCTGATGGCCGACGTGTGGGACACCAACTGGTTCGGGTCGACGAAGACGCTCGACGTCCACGTCGCCGCGCTGCGCCGCAAGCTCGAGGCCGCCACGGGCAACGAGGCCCGGGTGCCGCAGATCGCGACCCTGCGCGGCTTCGGGTACCGCCTCGAGGAAACCTGACGAATCGGGCGGCCGAACCGGTCACACGGGCACGAATGTGACATCGCAAACCCTTGCCCGACGGTAGCGCTGACTTTGCCGAGCGCTAACCCGCGGCGTTCGAGACTTGTCCCATGACCGCGACGCTCCCCGTCTCCGACCCGACCGCCACCGTTCCCGCCTCACGCCGGCGGCGGGTCCTGGTGACCGGTGTCGAGCACGCGGGGGGTCTGGCGGCGTTGCGCGGGCTGGCCGCCGCCGGGTACGAGCCGTGGGCCGCGACCGACGACACCTCGTCCTACGGGGCGGTGTCCCGTGCCGCCGGCGGCGTGGTCGAGGTCGCCGACGCGCGCCTGGACGCCGAGCGGTTCGCCCGCGACCTCGTCGCGGCCGCAGCCCGCATCGGCGCGGTCGCCGTGCTGCCCGGCACCGAGGCCGCGCTCATCGCGCTCGGCCGCCACCGCGATCTCTTCCCCGCCGACGTCGCCGTCGGCGCCCCCGACGTCGACGACACCGTGGCCGTCCTCGACAAGGACGCCCTCGCCGGGCTGGCCGCACGCGCCGGGTTCCGCACGCCGCCGACCCTGCGGCTCTCGGCCGCCGACGTCGCCACCGCCGACATCACCTTCCCCGTCGTCGTGAAGCCGGTGCGCTCCGAGCTGGTCACCGAGGACGGCCTGGCCCGTTTCGAGGTCACCCGCGCCGCCAACGCCGCCGAGCTCACCGCGACGCTGGCCGCGCTGCCCGGGCGCGAGGGCCTGGTCCAGCCGTACCTGTCCGGGCGCATCCGTACCGTCAACGGCGTCGCGTGGAAGGGCGAGACCCTCACGACGGTCCACAAGCTCGCCGAGCGCACCTGGCCGGCCGACTGCGGGGTCGTCACCTGGGCCGAGACCGTCGACCGCGACGCAGGCCTCGACGTCGCCGCCCGCGCCCTCATGGCCGAGCTCGGCTGGAGCGGCCTGTTCAACCTCCAGCTCATCGAGTCGGCGGGGCACCACTACCTGATCGACGTCAACCCGCGGATGTACCACTCCCTGGGCCTCGCCGTGGCCGCCGGCGTCAACCTGCCGGCGATGTGGACGGACCTGCTGCTGGGCGAGCGCCCCGAGGTCGTCGAGTTCACGCGCGGCGTGCGGTTCCGCTCCGAGGAGGACCTGCGCAGCCTGTGGGCGATGTTCCGCTCCGGCCGCCGCGGCGCCGCGCTCCGCGGGCTGCTCCCGCACGCCCGGACGACCCATGCGGTGCTCTCCGTGACCGACCCGGCACCCATGGTGGAGGTCGTTCGTCGGGCCGCGCGCCTGGTCACGCGTAGTAGCTGAGCCGGACGGGTGGTCAGTCACACCCGCCACTTGCACCACATAACACAACAGGGTTCTCTGCCGTCCATAGCGTCACTCTGATTGGTGATCTTCCTGTCAGAGCTTCGGCGTGGCGTGACGGAGGTGGCTAGCGTCCCGACGTCATCGCCACTCCATCGGATAGATCGGCCGAGGCACCCATGTACGCAAAGCGACAAGAACGGAGCCGACGCCCCCTCGTGGGCGCCGCCTCCGTCGCTGCCCTCGCCGTGCTCGTCGCTGCCGTACTCACCTCGGCACCGCCGCGTTCGGACGACACCGTCGACCTCGCGGCGACCACGATCCCCGCCCAGACGGCCACCGGCGCCACCCTGCGCGTCGGCCCGGGCGCCCAGTACACGACCATCGCCGACGCCGCCCGCGCCGCGAAGGCCGGTGACACCGTCGTCATCGCACCCGGCAGCTACGCCGGCTTCCAGGCCCCCACCAGCGGCACCGCGGTCGCGCCGATCACCTTCAAGGCCGACGGCGGCAAGGTGATTCTGACGAGCGGCGGCACGAGCAACGGTCGCCTCGACCTCAGCGGTCGCTCCAACCTCCGGTTCGTCGGGATCGGCGTCTCCAGGTCGAGCCGGTTCGGCATCTACGCCACCAACGCCCAGAACATCACGCTGCAGGACTGCGAGGTCGCCGACTCCCAGGACGGCGGCGCGGTCTTCGTCGGCGGTTCGAACATCCGCGTCATCGGTTGCGACGTCCACGGCAACAACGCCCGCGGCACCAGCGCCGACATGGAGGGCATCAGCCTCGAGAACATCGACGGCTTCGAGATCGCCGGCAACCACGTGCACGACAACGGCGAGGAGGGCATCGACGCCAAGTACGAGACGCGCAACGGTTCGATCCACGGCAACCGCGTCGAGAACAACCGCGGGCCGAACATCTACGTCGACTCCGCACACCAGATCAAGGTGTACGACAACATCTCGATCGGTGCGAAGGAGAGCTCGAAGGCGGGCATCGCACTGGCCGTCGAGAACTACTCGAAGACCCGCAAGACCTACTCCGTGCAGATCTACAACAACGTGATGATCGGCAACGCCGGCGGTGGCATGAGCTTCTGGACCGAGGGCAGCGGATCGTTCACCGACATCGCGGTCGTCAACAACACGTTCGTCGACAACAAGAAGGCGGGCATCTCGATCGCGGGCGGCCAGTTCGCGGGCACGAACATCCTGCGCAACAACCTGTTCAGCGGCAACCCCACCGCCGTCTCGGGCAGCGCCTCGGCGTTCGAGGCCGACCACAACCTGTTCTCCGGCACCGGGATCGGCACCGACCTGGTGACGGGCGTCGTCAAGTTCGTCAACGCCGCCGCCAACGACCTGCGGCTGGCCCCCGGCTCCGCGGGCATCGACGCCGGATCCGCCGACGCCGCGCCCACCACCGACCTCACCGGCGCCCCGCGCCCGAGCGGCAAGGGTGTCGACCTCGGCGCCTACGAGCTGCAGGTCTCCCCGCCGCCCGTCGCCCCGACGACGACGGTCGGGATCGCCCCGACGACCGCCGTCCCCGTTCTCCCGACGACCACGGTCCCGACCACGACCGTCCCCACCACGACCGTCCCGGTCTCGGGGACCACCACCACGACGGTGGCCGCTGCCCCGACGACCACCCGGGTCGTCCCCGCGGAGGCCGTGACCACAACCTCGCAGACGCCGCCGAGACCCACGACGCCCGTCGTGCCGCCGACCGTCACCCCGGGGACGTGCATGCCGCTGGTCGTGCAGGCCGTCGCACCCGGTGGCGCCAGGACCATGCTGTTCTTCCCGATCGGCCTGATGCTGGTCCCGGGGACGGTCCCGTTCTACCTGCCGTGCACCCTCCCGACGACGGTGTGACCCGCTCCTGACCCCCGGCCCGGCTGCGGGGCCGGGGGTCGGATCAGTTCCTGCCGGGGATGCGGTCGTCGACGTTCTCGGCGGCGGGATCGGCGGCCACGAGCCGCAGGCGGGCGACGGTGCCAGGACCGCCACCGGCCAACCCGTTCCCGCCCGGGAGCAGGACGAGGCTGCCACCGTCGTGTTCGGCGAGGCGGCGGCTGATGTGCAGGCCGAGCCCCGACCCGCCGCGGCCGGCGTCGCGGGTGCCGCGCTCGAACAGGCTCTCGGGGTCGCCCGGGGGCAGCCCCGGCCCGTGGTCGCGCACGTCGACGACCACGGCGGGTCCGTCGCCACGGGCGGTCAGCGTGACCGGAGCACCGGGTGCGTGCCGCTCGCAGTTGGCCAGCAGGTTCGCGACGACCTGCGACAGCACCGCCGAGTCCCCGCACGCTCGCAGCCCCGGCTCGACGTCCAGCTCGACCTGCTGGTCCGACCCCGCTGCGCGCAGCGCGACGAGCCCGCTGAGCACGGGTTCGACGGCGTAGGTGCCGTCGACGGTGAGCTCCTCGCCGTCGAGGATGCGGTGCAGCCTGCCCAGCTCCGACAGGACGGCCAGCTTGAGCCGCTCGTGCTCGTCGTCGCCGGGATCGGCACCGAGGAGGTGCGTGATGCCGGCGAGCCCGGCGATGCCGTTGCGCAGCTCGTGGTCGCGTTCGGCGGCGTGCTCGGCGGCGCGTTCCATGTGCCGGGCGGCGGTCTCGAGCTCCTCGCGCTGCACGGTCTCGCGACGGCGCACCGAGCTGAGCGCGGCCGCAGCGAGCTGCGCGACGCCGACGAGCACGATCGCGAGGCCGAGGAACCGCAGCGCCCCGAACGCGAGGCTCGATGTCGCCCCCGTCGGGGCGACCAGCCGGTACAGCTGGGCGGCCGCGATCACGACGAGGCCCAGCCCGATCCGGGCCCGCGGCATCGACCGTCTGGTCAGCGCGTCGACGACGAACCCGACGGCGACGACCACCCACCCGACGAGGACGACGAACGTCGGGATCGGACCCTCGACGATCACGCGGACCGGCTCGGTGCCGGGCACGGTGAGGGCCGTGACGGTGGCGACGGCGCCGAGTGCCGCGACGACCCAGCCGCCCCACCAGCCCAGCCGTCGGGGCGGGCGGACGGCGACGACCAGCAGGATCAGTGCCGTCGCGTAGGCGACGAGGCGGGCGAGCCGGTGCGGCACGTCGAGCGTGGCGCCGGGGGCCGCCGCCGTCCACGGCAGCACCACGACGCAGTACAGGACGAGCGCGGGCGCGAGCCACGCCATCCGGAGGTCGCCGAACAGCCGGCCGACGACGACCGACAGGATCGCCGCGCCCGCCCCGACGGTGGCCGCGGCGACCGTCAACGTGGCCGTGGCCAGCGCCGGGTCGACGCCGGCGACGGGGCCGCTGACCAGCCCGCGGGCGACCAGGATCCCCACGCCGACGCACACCACCGCGGCGACCAGCACGTCGACGGCCAGCCGCGCGGGGAATCGCAGCGCGTTCAACACCTCGACCCTTCGCCTCCTGTTAGGGAGTGAGCGGGATCACACCAAGGTGCTCAAGCTAACCATGCGCGCACAAATGACACGCCAGGGGTAACCCGATTGCCGGGTCAGACCACGACCTGCTCGCGGATGCCGACGTGCTGGATGGGGGCGTGCCGCCCGGCCTGGTCGGCCAGCATCCGCAGCCCGCTCAACAGCCCGCCGACCAGGTCGCCCTCCTTGAACGACGCCACCATGCTCATGATGGCGAGCTTCGCGCTGCGGTCGGGCAGCCGGACCCGCGCGTCGTGGCCCGTGAGGACCTCGACGAACCGCTGTCCCGGGCTGACCGCGATCAGCACCGCGTCGGCCGCGCCCTCGACACCCGCGTGCAGCTCGCCCGTCCGCGCCACCGGGTCCTCGCCCAGGTCGCCGACGTAGACGTTGAACCGCAACCCGGTCGAGCGGCTGGCCAGCATCATCGCCTCGTCGATGCGGGACAGCTGCTGCGGCGAGAACGGCTCCGCCTCCGGCAGGGTCTCGGAGTAGGACTCCGCCGCCGAGACGCGCCCCGACAGGGTCACGTTCGCGCCCTCGGGAAGGTCCTTGGGGTCGACGACGGTGCCGTGACCGTGGTCGCCGTGGTCACCACTCACCGCGCGCACCTCCTCGTCCGGTCGCCGCGGCCGGGTCGCCGACCCGCCCCGGGGGCAGACCGGTGCCCGCCGGGTTCGCCGTCCAGAACAGCGGCTCGTGCGTCCACGGCTGACCGACGCGGTAGCGCGACCGACGGCTGCGGTTGCGGCCGACGATCACGGCGAAGAAGGCCCCGTAGACGGCGGCCGGGATCAGCACGTAGATGCCGATGGTCTGCCACACGCTCATGTCCGGGACAGTACTGGAGACGACCTGGTCACGAACATGTGATGCCTGACGTCGCATCCCCCGCGCGGGGGATGCGACGTCAGGTGGCCGGCCGGAGCTCCGGTTCACGCGAAGTTCGACAGCAGCTCGAGGACCCGGTCGACGTCCGCGTCTCCGTAGCGGTGATCGAGGGGCACGGTGAGGATGCGGGCGGCAAGATCCTCGGCACGCTCGTCCCCCGTCGACACGCCCTCCCACGGCTGAGGCCAATGCACGGGGGCGAAGACGCCTGCGCCGGCAAGATGGCTGCGCAGCGCGTCGCGCGCCTCTCCCGAGTTGCAGACCAGCTGGACGTTGAAGGGCACGTCACCGCCCGACGACGGCAGCAACACGGCCCACGGCCCGCCCAACGACGCAACGCCGTCCTCGACCCGACGGGCGTTGCGGGTGCGGCGATCGCGCATGCCGACGACGTCCAACGCCTGGAGAACAGCCTTGCTGAAAGCGCTGATGCCCGGCATACCCTTGGTCACGCCGTCCTCACCGGCGAGCTGCAGCTGTCTGAAGGTGCCCTTCTCGACAGCAGCGCCGGCGAGCCAGGCGGCCTTGAGCACCATGGCCTCGAGCTTGTCCCCGGCGGCGGCGCAACCGACGCTCGAGGCGGCGGGTACCGGGAGTCCGCGCGGAGACCACAACGCTGCTCCGTCGGGAACGGGCAGGACCTTGCGCAGCGAGGCCACACAGTAGTCGGCGTCGCTGGCAACTGCCCAGTCGGAGAACGGCGCATGCGTGTGGTCCTCGACGTACAGCACGTCGGGGTGATCGCGTCTCCAGTCCTCCCACCATTTCGGATCGGCCTTACCGAAGGTGTTGACCGCGACGACGATGTCGCCGGGTACGGCCCGCAGCGAGTCGAGATCGGGGCCGTTCCCGTCGGGCAGTTCGCGGTACCAGCCGATCCGCGCGACGTCGAGGCCGAGCCCCACTGCCACGGCGACACAGAAGAACGTCGGAAAGAAGAGCGTGCGAGGTCTTGCGGAGTTGCGGTCGTGGAGAAGTGCCCGCAACGCTCCGGTCGCGGAGGCGTAGAGGCTCTCCTCAGTGAACCGCGGGTCGGGCGGAGAGACCGTCGGCAGGAGAACGGTCGGGTCCCAGTGGAACTCGGACCCGACCTCCCATCGCTGCGTCGGTCCGTTCCTGCGGCCCGGCCGGACCGGATCAGCCACCGGCGGCAGCTCGCAACCGGTCGATGTTGTGGTCGTCCTCGATCATGACGGGCTCGTCGCGGCCGATCTGCGCGAACGTCATCCAGACGATGCGGGCGTCGAGGCCGATCGACTGGTTGTCCACGTACCAGGCGTCGAGTTTGAAGCGCTCGGGCCACGGGAGGTCATCGCGGCCGTTGACCTGGGCCCAGCCCGTGATACCCGGCTTCACCTCGAGTCGGCGAGCGTCGGCGGCCGTGTAGTTGACAGCCTGCTCCGGCACGTCCGGGCGGGGCCCCACGAGCCGCATGTCGCCGCGGGCGACGTTGATGAGCTGCGGCAGCTCGTCGAGGCTCGTCCTACGCAGGAGTCTGCCGACACGGGTGATCCGGGGGTCGTTGTCGACGATGCCGAACGGATCGTCGGTGAGCTTCATCGTCTGTCCGAGCCGGACGGCGTCGTTCACCATCGTCCGGAACTTGAACATCCGGAACACGACGCCGTCGCGCCCGACCCGGTTCTGGATGAAGAAGACCGGCCGGCCGCTGGTCACCAGGACGGCGAGGACGAGCACCGCGAGCAACGGTGCAAGCACCGCGAGCAACGCAATCGCGACCGCGCGGTCGACCACGTCTCGAGTACCGATCCCGAGCGTCCGGAACGGGTTGCGCCGCCCGCTCTTCTGAAGCATGTCCTACCCCGCTTTGCGAGTGGTTCGAATCCCGGCGGCCGTCAGCGGGTCCTCGCCGACCACAGGACCGGGAAGAACTCCGGGTCCTGGTAGTCGGGCGCCCCGGCGGCGTCCTCACGGCAGATGCCGTCCAGGTAGTGGTGGATGTCGACACCGTTGTTCACGAACGGCCGGTGACGGTTGTCACCGTCCTGCAGGTAGAGGGCGAGTGCCATGCGGTGCCCGGCACTCGCGTTGGGCCTGCTGCCGTGCACGAGGTAACTGTGATGGAAGCTGACCTGCCCCTTGCCCATGACCATCGGCACCTCGACGAGTTCGCGGCCGCGACTGCGGAACTGTTCGGCCACACCGTCGAGGTCCTGGTCGTTGAAGAAGCGCAGGTGCTCGGTCTCGGGCCACTTGTGGCTGCCGTCGAGGACGACGAGCGGCGCGCGGTCGGGCGTCACGTCGTGGGTGGGAACCCAAGCGGACAGCATCTTCTTCGACGTGCAGTTGGACGAGTAGGAGTAGTCGGTGTGCCAACCGACAACGCCGCCACCGCCACCGACACCTGATGGCGCCTTGTAGACGAGAGTGTCCTCGAACAGCCGGGTCTCGTCGGTGCGAGCCAGTCGGGCCGCGATCGCGCCGACGATCGGCTGGAGCGCGAGGTCGCGAAGTTCGTGGTTGCGGTACGACGCATGCTGGCTGTTCCGCACGGCGTCGCCGTCGCCCGGTGACCAGTCGGAGTACCCGGTCTCGATCGGAAGCCGGCGGTCCCAGTCGCCGCTGTAGAACCGCTCGGCGCCCCGTGCGGCACGGTCGAGGACCTCATCGGACAGAACGCGCTTGGAGATGTACCAGCCGTGCTCCTCGTAGAACCGGATGTCCTCCTCCGATGGGAGCAGCGCCTCCTGCTCTGCCGTGAGGGACATCGGGTCCTGCTCCGCCACGTCGCGATCCGCGCCGTCCGCCGCCCTCGTGAGCAACCCCTCGGTCATGGACCAATCCCTCCTCGCCGTAACACTGTGTCTACATTCCTGAAGGTCGCATCACTCGGTGCGGGTGTTACACCAGCCATGAGTACTCCTAATGGCCCAGTCGTGCTCGCATTCTGCTTCACTGCGATACATGATCTTGGGCCGTTCGGATAACACTTCAGGGAGAGATAACGACTCCCTGTGCATCGGCCTTCGTCAGCATCGCCGATTGGGAAGGGGAGCTCCCGTGGGTATGGCTACGCGAGCGGGGTGGCCGCACCGGATGTCGCCTGTCGCGTTCGCGGCACTGGACGGTGCCGCATGGACTGTCGGACTCCTGGCAGCCGTCTGGGCTCGGAACGAGTGGGAGCTTTCGTCCCATTCGGACGGCGGGGGGGCCGCTGTCACCTCGGTCCTGATCGTTGTCGCGGTCCAGATCGCCGTCGGACTGCTCGTCCGTCTCTACAGGGGGCGTTTCTGGGTCGGCAGCCTCGAGGAGGCCAAGCACCTCGGGGCCGCGGTGCTCTGTTCCGGAGCGGTGCTCCTGGCTGTGTCACTCACCACGTCCGGTCTCACCGTGACACCATCGGTGGTCCTGACGGCGACCCTCCTCACCGTTCTCATCTGCGAGACGGTCAGGGTCCTGGTCCGCCGCGGCCTGGAGTCGGCGATGCGCGCGATCAACCCGGACGCGGAGCGGGTCATCGTGTTCGGCGCGGGTGAGGCAGGACGCCAGCTGACCCGGTCCATGCTGTTCGAACCGGGCAGCCGCTACCTGCCCGTCGCGTTCATCGACGACGACCGCAGGTTGCGCGGCCGGACGCTCTCCGGCGTGACCGTGCTCGGGAGCCGCGAGGACATCGAGACGGTCGCGGCCACCGTTCGTGCCGACCTTCTCGTGATCGCGGTGCCCAGCGCTGGGCCGGAGGCCACGACGGTCGTGGCCAGGGCGGCGATGGAGGCGGGTCTCTCCGTCAAGGTGCTGCCGCCCCTCGCCGAGTTGGTCGAGTCCTGGGTCGGCTTCACCGACCTGCGCGACATCAACATCACCGACCTGCTCGGCCGGCGACCGGTCGAGACCGACGTCGCCGCGATCGCCGACCGCCTCCACGGAAGGAGGGTCCTCGTCACCGGCGCGGGTGGCTCTATCGGCTCGGAGCTCTGCCGTCAGATCCATCGCTTCGACCCCGCAGAGCTGATCATGCTCGACCGGGACGAGTCGGCGTTGCATTCGGTACAGCTGTCGATCCATGGCCGGGCCCTGCTCGACTCTCCCGACGTCGTTCTGGCCGACATCCGCGACGCGGTGACCATGCGCACGATCTTCGAGCGGCGTCGTCCCCACATCGTGTTCCATGCGGCGGCGCTGAAGCACCTGCCGATGCTCGAGCAGTACCCGGACGAAGCGTGGAAGACCAACGTCATCGGGACCCAGAACGTCCTCGACGCGGCAGTCCACAGTGGTGTCGAGACGTTCGTCAACGTCTCGACCGACAAGGCCGCCAACCCGATCAGCGTCCTGGGCCGATCGAAACGGTTCGGCGAGCGGTTGGTCGCGAGCGTGTCTCGGTCCGCCGCGACCGGCACCTACCTGTCCGTCCGGTTCGGGAACGTCCTCGGCAGCCGTGGCTCGGTGCTGATGACGTTCGCCGACCAGATCGCGTCGGGGCGCCCGCTCACGATCACGCATCCCGAGGTGACGCGTTTCTTCATGACGATCCCCGAGGCCGTGGAGCTGGTCATCCAGGCCGCAGCCATCGGCCGACAGGCGGAGGCTCTCGTCCTGGACATGGGCGATCCGATACGCATCGTCGACGTCGCGCACCAGCTCATGGAGCTCGCGGGCCGGCAGACGCAGATCGTCTACACCGGACTCCGGCAGGGCGAGAAGCTGCACGAGGAGCTCTTCGGCGACGGCGAGCGCGACGTCCGGCCGCACCATCCGGCCATCTCACACGTCGACGTGCCACCGCTCGAGCCGGAGCTCGTCTCATCACTGTGGACGGTCGTCGACCCGTCGGAGGCGATGGAGCGAGCCAGCCGCACAGTCGCTGCCACCCCGGTGACGCCCCACGAGGCTCCGATCGTCCCGGCGCAGGCACAGCTCGTACTGACCGTGCCCGCCGAGCCCCCTCTCCAGGTCATTTCCGGCCAGCACCAGACCGAGCGGGCGGCACAATGACACGCACCTTGTCCTCCCTCGCGATCGACGGGGGCCCGGCAGTGCGCAGCACACCGATGCCCGGCTGGCCCCACTACGACGCCGACGAGCGCGATGCCGCCGGAGCGGTGCTCGAGTCGGGACGCGTCAACTACTGGACCGGGGACGAGTGCCGTTCCTTCGAGCGCGAGTTCGCGTCGTGGAACTCCGCCCCGTTCGCCGTCGCGGTGTCGAACGGCACGGTCGCGCTGGAGCTCGCCCTGGGCGCTCTGGGAGTCGGAGCGGGCGACGAGGTCGTCGTGCCGGCCGCGACGTTCGTCGCCACCGCCGCGGCTGTCGCGACCTGCGGCGCAGTCCCGGTCGTGGCCGACATCGACCCCGCCACGCAGGGTCTGTCGGCGGACACGCTGGAAGCGGCGATCACGCCCCGGACCGTCGCAGTGGTGGTCGTCCACCTCGCCGGAGTTCCCGCGGACATGCCCGCGATCATGCAGGTGGCCCGGCGACACGGCCTGCGCGTCGTGGAGGACTGCGCCCAGGCGCACGGAGCACGACTGGGCGGGCAGGTGGTCGGCGGCTTCGGCGACATCGCTGCGTGGTCGTTCTGCCAGGACAAGATTCTCAGTACCGGCGGCGAGGGCGGTGCCGTCACGACCGCGGACGAGGCTCTCTGGCGACGCTGCTGGGAGCGGAAGGACCACGGGAAGAACTACGACGCCGTCTTCCACACCGAGCACCCGCCCGGGTTCCGGTGGCTGCACGATCGTTTCGGTACGAACGCCCGGATGACGGAGTTCCAGGCGGCGATCGGTCGGATTCAGCTGCACAAGCTGGGCAGTTGGGTCGCCACCCGACGATCGCATGCAGCCGCGCTCACCGCCGGCCTCGAGGACCTGGTCGCACTGCGGCTACCGGCACCTTCGACCGATGCGGAACCCGCCTGGTACCGGTACTACGTCCACGTCCGCCCGGATCGGCTGGCCGCCGGCTGGGACCGCGGCCGGGTATGTGAGGCGCTGCAAGCGGAGGGTGCGCAGGTGAACCACGGTGGATGCATGGAGATCCACCGCGAACGCGCGTTCGCGAACATCCGCCCCACGTCGGAGCTTCCTGTCGCGGCCGAACTCGGACGCACCGCGCTCGCCGTACTCGTCCACCCGACGCTGACCGGAGACGACGTCCACGACACCGTCGAGGCGTTCCGCAAGGTCATGGCCGTCGCCACCGCCTGATCACGACCAAGGACAGCCGTGCGAATCACGTACATCCACCAGTACTTCGTCACCCGATCGATGCCCGGCGGCACGCGGTCCTACGAGCAGGCGCGCCGTCTCGTCGACGCCGGGCACGAGGTCCACGTGATCACGACGGACTCCGACGCGACCGAGCTGTCGCTGCGGTGGCGGACGACTCAGGAGGACGGGATCACCGTTCACTGGCTGCCCGCGCCATATTCCAACACTATGTCGTTCGCCCGGCGGATCATTGCGTTCTTCCAGTTCGCCCTGTTCGCGACTATCAAGGCCACCCGCATCGGCGGCGACGTGGTCCTGGCGACGAGTACGCCGCTCACGGTCGCCGTTCCGGGCGTGATCGCCGCGAAGCTGCGGCGGGCCAGGTTCGTCTTCGAGGTCCGCGACCTGTGGCCGGAGCTCCCCATCGAGATCGGGGCCCTGCGCAATCCGGTCGCCCGTCGTCTCGCCTTCGCTCTTGCCCGCTTCGCCTACCGCAACGCCGATCGCGTCATCGCCCTGTCCCCCGGGATGAAGGACGGCGTTGTGGCCCAGGGATATCCGGCGGAGTCCGTCGTCGTCGTCCCGAACGCCTGCGATCTGGACCTCTTCGCCACCGATGATTCCGCCGCGGCGGAGTTCCGCGCCGCACGCCCGTGGTTGCAGGACCGTCCCCTGGTCACCTATGTCGGCACGTTCGGTCTGATCAATGGTGTCGGGTACCTGGTCCGGCTGGCTGCGCGGGTCGCGGAGATCGACCCCGAGGTCCGGTTCATGCTGGTGGGTGACGGCGCGGAGCGCGACGAGGTGGTCGCGCTCGCCCGAGAGCTGGGCGTCCTGGACCGGTCGGTGTTCGTCGTTCCACCCGTCACCAAGGCCGAGGTCCCGACAATTCTCTCGGCCGCCACGGTGGCGACCAGCATGTTCCTCCCGCTGCCCGGGATGGCCGCCAACTCTGCCAACAAGTTCTTCGACGCGCTTGCTGCCGGCCGGCCGATCGCCATCAACTACGGCGGCTGGCAGGCACCGATCCTCCAGGAGTCCGGAGCCGGCGTCGTCCTCGATCCGTCAGACCTCGACCTCGCGGCGAAGGACCTCGTGGCGAGGGTCCGTGACGACCGATGGCTCGCGGAGGCGCGTCGCGCGGCCCGCATGCTGGCGACGACGAGGTTCTCCCGTGACACGCTCTTCGACGCGTTCTCAGAGGCCGTGACAGGTGAGCGGTCGGCGCGTCAGCGGGCCGGGGCGCGGTAGGACGGGAAGTACCCCGTCTCGATGTCGCCGCTGCTGAGTGCCGCGTACCGAGCCGGATCGCACACCAGCTCATGGGTGACGAAGCTCGCTTCGGTGTTGGTGTAGCTGCGCTTCGAGGCCTCGATGCCGTCGCCCGGGGTGAGGCCTCCCCCGTGGTTGAGCCTGACGGCGAGCCGGTCGGCGAGATCGAGGGTCGCGACCGTGGCGTTCTTGCCGGGGGACCGCATCCGGTGAGCCGTCCGTGTCCCGGCGAGGTAGGAGTGCAGCACTCCGTCACTGCCGACGAGCAGCTCCGCTGCGGCGACGTCGCCGTCGGGGCCCCGTGTGACGGCCAGCCACGAACGTTCGAAGTCGAGGCACGTACGCAGGTACTTCGGCGAGAACTCGTAGCGCGTTGCGGCGCCGACGTGCGACATCGTCTCGGCGTAGGCAGCGGCGAAACCCTCCAGGACCTCGTCGTCGACATCGCGGCCGTCGAGTACTTCGGTGGAGTAGCCGTCTTGCTCGTTGCGGCGGACGTCGCGCCGATAGGACTTGCTGACCGTCCGCGGCAGCGCAGGGTCGTAGATCATCACCCTGCCGCGCGCGGTGCCACCGGCCAGCGACGGAGCGCCGAGCCCATCACGGATGAACGCGGTCACGAGCCCCGTTCCCGAGAGGTCGACCTCGCGCGCGTCGGGCGCGTCCCCCTCTGTGGTCGCACCCGGGTAGCCGTACGGCGAGACGGCATCGCGGTCCGACGTACCCGGGACGTCTCTCACGACCAGCGGGATCGCACACCTGCCGGTGTCGGTCTCGATGACGAGCGTGTGGGTGACTCCCTCCGCGTCCAGGAATCCCGGATGACGGAAGAACTCGTCGGCCGACGCCGCACGTCCTTCGTCGGCCAGCAGGTCGACGCGTGCCGACACCAACTCCGCCCCCCTCGATCGTTACGCCACGTACAGAACTACTCACTCAAGTACCGTGGCCCTGGGTTTCTACCAGCCCCGGTCACCGGCTCGAGTCGGTGCTCCGATCAGCGGTCACTGGGAGGCGGCGACGTGGCTTTCGTCCACCTCGACCAGTTCGGCCGCGCGTTGCCGCCGCCTCGGGCCGGCACACCGGACGGTACCGAGGGCCCACCCCTTCCGCCTGACATGTGCCGGCTGTGCTGGCGTGACCGCCTCCAGTGGCGCGACGGCGTGTGGATGCTAGACCACATCGGGCCGTACGACTCCTGCCTGCATGCCTGTCACGACAGCGGGACATTCCTCGACTCGACGAGCTGACGGCGTCGGTCCACGGTTGCTGCAGTCCGCTTCTCGGCAAGCTGTGCGCCGGCGAACAGCCCGATCATCACGACGACCAGGTGGGTCGAGGTGACCGCGGTGAGTGCATCTTGGACCGATCCTGCGACAGCGACGGCAATGAGCACGAAACCGGCCAGCGTTGCCCAGAAGCGTGTGGTGAGTGACGCGTCCCGGTCGGCCGCCACTCGCCTGGAGCGCACGTAGACGGTGACGAAGATGGCGATGAACAGGCCGCCGACGAGGAGCCCGTAGTCGAGGACCGCACGCAGGACGATGTTGTGCGCCTCCGTCCACGGGTACTCCGGGGTGCCGAGCTGTCCGGGGCCTATACCGATGAGGAACTGGTCGTGGACGATGCGCAGCAGCGGGCTCCAGATCAGGTCGATCCGGTCGGACACGCCGCTCTCGGCGCCCTCCGTCGACAGCCGTCCGGCGTTGGGCAGCAGCGCGACGAGCGCACCGAAGACGACGAGCAGGACGACTACGAGGATCGGCTTGCGGCCACGGTCCAGCGTCGGTCGGGCGGCGAGGAACACCACACAGACGGCCGCCGCCACGAGGGAGACCCGGGACTGGGTGACGAAGGTACCGGCGAAGCCGATCACCATCATGGCAACCGCGAAGGGCCGGGATCTCATCTTCGTCCGGAACTCCGCCGCGCCGAGTGCGGCGACGACTGCGAAGTAGAAGCCGGCGCCCAGCGAGCTGGGCTCGCCGATCAGCATCGGCCCGTACGACTGGGTGACGCTGGAGACCGCTTCGCCGAGCAGCGTCTGCGGCTTGCCGACGATGAGCTGGTAGACGACCCATGCGCTGTTGAGCAGGACTCCGAGATGCATCGCCCGCAAGGCCCATGGCCCCGCTCTCGGCCCCGCTCGCAGGTAGAGGGCCGCGACGACGATGGCGATCACGAACGGTTCGACGGCACGGCCGAGGAATGCGACGGCGCGCAGCGGCGACACCGCCGGATCGAAGAGGTGGAGGGTGGTGACCGTCGCGGCTCCGACGAGCCACCACACGAACCAGGAACCCCAGGTCGCGACAAGGGATGGGAGGCTCGAGGCGAGGAAGGCGAAGCAGATCAGGAAGAGGAAGTCCTGGAGCCGGGCGTCGACCGCCTTGTCCGCGGCCTCGCCGAGGCGGAGCCGGGGACTTATCGCGACAGCCAGCACCATCGTGCAGAGCAGGACGCCGAAGAAGCCCTCTCGCAGCGACTCCTGCCGGATGCGCAGGAGGGGTGTCTCCGGTCGAAGGCGGCGCAGGGCGGGTGCGATCGTCATTTCGGCGCCCAGCCGGTGGCGTCGGTTCCCGCCTGCTTGACGTAGAGCGTCGTACCCTCGGCGCCGTCGGTGCGGATCCAGAGCGATCCCACAGGGCCGACCTGCGCTCCCTCGGGGTCACCGGTCCCCCAACGGATCGAGGGCGCCTTGTCGGGCGTGCTGGCGGCCGACTCGCCGCCGCTCACGATCGCCTTGCCAGGGTTCACCGTCAGCCTCGACACCCGGACGATCGCGCGGTCGGCCGCAGGGGTGCCGTCCCAGGTGGTGACGGGCTCGTCCTTGAGGTCGCCGATGACGGTGGCGTTGGAATCGTGCAGCTCGAACGGTGTCGCCTTGTTCGCCTCGGTGTAGAGGTTGATGATCGTCGCCTCGGCGCCGGACATCCGGAGCCCTGTCCGGCAGTACTCTGCGATGTCGCCGTTGAACACCGACAAGACCGGGCTCTGGTCGCAGAGGATGCCGTAGTTCGCCCCGGCGGTGATGTAGTTGCCCCAGGTCGCCATGGTGGTGCCGGCGAGGCCCGTCGAGCGGTCCGGTGTGAAGTGGATTCCGGCGTTCCCGTTGGTGCCGCTGGGGTCGGCTGCATTGATGCGGTTCCAGGCGATCTGGGACTGGAGCCCACCTTCGAAGCGGACGCTGTCGCCGCCGAAGCCCTCGATGCCGCACTGCTGGATGATCCAGCGACGCGGGTAGAGGACGACGATGCCGTCGTCTCGGTTGCCGCGCACGGTGTTGCGGATGAGGACGTCCCGAACAGTGCCCTGATCAGAGCTGTTGACCGCACGCAGGAACGAGGAGCGGCTCGTGATCCTCGTGGTCTCGCGGGAGGCGCCACGGATCGTCAGGTTCGGGACGGCGTCGAGGAGGAGCGTATTGGTGACATAGTCACCGGGGGGGACGAACATCTCTCCCCCACCCGCCGACTTGACCATCGACAGCACCTGTTGGAACGCCGCCGTGTCGTCGGTCTGTCCGTCGCCGATGGCCCCGTGGTCGCGGACGCTGGTCGTGAGGGTGCTCGGAGTCTGCGTGAGATCACCGGCTTGCTGCTTGCTACCGCTGGTGAGGAAGATGCGCGGGTCTGCGGCGTCGGCAGCGGCCGCTGTCGTGAGCGCTCCCCCGAGGCCGATGAGCCCGAGCATGCGGCGCCTGTGGATCACGGTGTCGCACGCTCCGATGCCGCCCCCCGAGCCCTGCGGACGTGTGCGAGCTCGCGCTGGACGAACCAGACCCCTTCTCTCTTGCGCCGGGTGAGTTCGCGGCTGGGCATTCGGCCGGTGGTGGCGTGGCCGAGGTGGCGGACGCGGGCCGCCGGGTCGTACACGACAGGAACGCCGCGCTCCCAGCAACGACGGGCGACCGCGACCTCCTCGCCGTAGAGGAAGCGCTCGTGGTGCACGTCGAGACCCGCGGTGAAGTAGCCGCGGGAGAACACGATGACCGAGCCGTGGGGGGCGAAGATGCGCTGCTCCGGCTGTGTGGGCGGGGTGGGCGCGATCGATCGTCTCCTCCTGCCTGTGACGGCGGTGGAGTACGTTCCGGCGAGCCTGCCCAGCAAGTGTGAGGACAGCACCGCCGTCCGGAGCGCGGTCCTGCCACGGCTCGGCACGCTGCTCATGAAGGGATTCTGCTCACCCATGACGGGCGAGACGACAGAGGGTGCCAGCACGAGTGGCTCGTCGGCGTCGCGACGACGCAGGTGGGCGACGAACCCGGCGTCGTCGAAGCGGATGTCCGGATTGCAGACGACGATCCACTCGGGGGCTGCCGGGCCCACACGCAGGTCGTCGACGCCGAACTGGGCGCCGTTGAAGTACCCGAGGTTGTTGTCGGGGCGCACGACGCGGACACGCTCACGGGCGGCGAGCTCGTCGAGGAGGGCCCGGTCGTCACCGGAGCCGTTGTCGACGATCACGAGTTCCCAGGCGGGGTCGTTCTGCGTCAGGAGGGTGTCGTAGAGCTCGGAACAGTGACGTTCACTGTGGTAGTTCACACAGACGATCGCCACGGACGGTACGGGCCTCACAGGACCTGCCTTTTCATCCGGTGCCACGAAGGCGCACAGAAAGCGAGATAGGTGGCCGGGCCGGCGAGCGCGGCGCAGGCGGCGCCCACCCCACCGAGCGGCGGGACGAGCAGTACCGCGAGACCGATGCTCACGACGATGGCGACCATCATGTAGATCAGCATCGACCGGCTGCGGCGGTCGATCTCGAGGGGTTTGTGCAGGATGAGCGCGGTCTGCCAGAGGATCGACGTCACCAGCAGGAGGATCACGGTCACCGCGTCGAAGGGTTCCGGATCGAGGCCGATGATCCGCGCGACGAGCGGGCTGGCCGCTGCGCCGAGAACCAGGACCACAGCCGACAGCAGGTTCTGTTTGCGGAGCATGCTGCGGCATTCGACGACCGCCTCTGCGCGTCGGTCGTCGTTCCACAACGCCATGACTCGAGGGTGTCCGGCGAGGACGAACGGGATCAGCACCATGCCCGCGCCTCGGACGACGATGTCGTAGAGAGCCGAATAGTGCCCGGCGGCCGCGGGGCCGTTGACCGCGGTGATCACGAAACGGTCGGCGAACTGCACGATGGTGGAGCCGGCGAGCCAGAACGCCATCGGCCAGCCGTAGCGCCACCACTCACCCACCTCCGCACGGCTGAGGATGCGCCGGGTCGCCGGCGCGACCCGCTTCCCTCGGAAGGTTCCGGCGACCATGCCTCCAGCAAGGGCGACGAGAAGCCCCCAGGCGAACGGGAGGACGAGGCACGCGACGATGCCGAGCGCGAAGCCGACGAGGGCGCGGATGATCTCGAGTCGCGCGTAGACCCCGGGCATCTGGGCCGACTGGACGTCGGCGAGCGCGAGTGACTGTGCGCAGCTGACCACGGCGAACAGGCCACCGGCGATGACGGCGGGAAGAGTCGTGTCGGATCCGGTGGAGACGACGCCGAGGCCGATGACGAACGGCGCCGCCACCACACACACCGTGATGAGCACCCAGGTCGGCACGTCGTCGACGCGGTGGGCACCCGATTCGCGGAGCAGCGCCTGCCGCGTCCATCCGGTGAGAATGTTGGCGGCGACAGCCGCGCCTGCGAGGTACAGGCTCGCGAGACCGTACTGATATTCCCCCATGAACCTCACGTAGAGGATCACGCTGACGAACGAGACGGCTCCGGGGACCGCTTTGGAGAAGAGGTATCGGGCTTCGGCGCTGGCGACGACACCGCGCACCTGCGACGGCTTCGCGTGTCGGGGCCGACTTCGCGGTGGTGGCACTGTGATCCCCATGCGAGCAACCGGTCCTGTCGTCGTCAGGGACGGCCGGCAGGGTGCCGCGGCTTGGGGCTCGGGGGCTTCGGAGCAGGCCGGAACAGATCGGGCTCGGATGCCGCCGCCCGGAGCTTGACGGTCGCCTCCACGTCGGCGTTCGCGACCTCGCCCTTGGCGCCGTCATCGCCGGACGTTGGCTCGCCGGTTGTGGTCTCGGTCGCAGAGGCTGCGGGCTCGGCCGGCCCGGGACTGTCCGGGATCGTGCGGGCAGTCTTCTGCCTGCCCGGCTTCGGTCGGGCCGGCCTCGACACCGACGACGGCTGCGGCGCCTCCGGCTCCGTGGCAGCGCCGGGTTCGGATCCGGTCGAGCGCCGTGTTGCGTGGTTCGGCGTGGCCGAATCGGGCGTCAGGTCGCGGGGCCTCGGCGGGGCGAGTTCTGTGGACACGGGGCCGCTGGGCGTGACTGCTTCGTTCTTCACGGTCGCCGACTCGTCGGCCCGGATGGCGTCCGTCAGGCTGACGGCCGCGCCGTTCGTGGTGGCGTGGTCGCGCTCGTCCTGCCTGGGAGCCTTGCGGAGGTCCGGCCGGGCGCCAACGGGCACCGCGACCTGCTGGTCCGCGGCGGGCTCGGCCTCGTCCCGCACGCGGTCATCCGGTGCGCGGTCGACGGTGTCGGCGTTGCGGACCGTCCGTGCTGCGCGGCGCCTTGCTCCGGCAGGCGCCATGTCGAGGACGAATCCGACGAGGTTTCCGGACACCGCGGCGAGGGCCCGGACAGCTTCGCCGGCGTCCTCGACGGGTGTCTTGCCGTAGCGGGTGACGAGGATGGTCGCGTCGCAGTGGGGCGACAGCACGGCTGCGTCGGTGAACGGGACGATGGGCGGCGCGTCGACCAGCACGACATCGTAGCGACGAGCGAGGTCGCCCAGCAGCTCCTGCATGATCTGGGAGGCCAGCATCTCGCTGGGGTTGGAGATCTCGGGCCCGCTGACGAGCACGTCGACGCCGGGAACCCCGTCCCACGGCTGAACGGCGGCCGCCGGGGCGCAGGAGCGCTGGAGGACACCGACGAGGCCCTGGTCGTTGGGCATACCGAGGTAGTCGGCCACCCGCGACTCGCGAAGGTCGGCGTCGACGATGACGACCCGGCGCCGTTCCAGGCCGAAGGCGATGGCCAGGTTGCACACGATCGCGGTGCGGCCTTCCACCGGGAGCGCGCTGGTGACCAGGAAGGTCCGTGCGTCGCCGCCGACGGCGGCCCGCAGGTTGGTGCGCAGCTGACGGAACGACTCCGCGAGCGGACCGCGTGGCCGTTCGTGCATGAAGATCGGGTACTCGCGCAGGCTCCGGTCGAAGGGGATCACTCCGAGCACGGGCCCGCCATCGAGGTCTTCGAGGGCCTCGATCGTGCGGACGGAGCGGTCGACGACGTGGGCGATCAGCGCGGTCGCGAAGCCGAGGATGAGACCGGCGACGAGGCCGAGACCGATGTTGGTCACCATGCGCGGAGATGCCTCGGACGACGGCAGCTCTGGGCTCTGGAGCACTTGGACGGTGACCGGCGACGACGGTGCGTCCTCGGTCGCCGCTTCCTGCTCGAGCCCGTTGACGAGCCTGATGAAGACTTCGCCGACGGCGGTTGCCATGCGCTCGGCGAGCGCGGGCGTGGACGCTGTCGTCGAGACCTGGAGCACCGGGCTGTCGGTGTCGAGACTGACCGAGATCTGGGACGACGCGACCGGGGTACCGACGGAGGCCTGGACGTCACGCCGGACGCGGTCGTCGAGGATCAGCTGCGAGTAGACCTTCGCCTTCTGTTGCGCGAGCAGACCACCCTGGTACGCCTCGTCGAGCGCGGACACATTGCGCGACGAGACGTAGAGCGACGTGGTCGCGGTGTACTGCGGACTGCTCAGCAGGCCGTAGGCCGCGCCTCCGATCATGCCGATCAGCAGGCAGACGAGCACGATCAGCTTGCGTTCGCGCAGAACACGCAAGTACTCACTGGGCGCCACGAGATCCCCTTCTGGCGGTATTGACATCTGTTAGCTCGCCCTTCGGGGGGCAAGTGGTACCGCTGAGCAACGAGGTTCACCCATACGGGGTATGGAGACTCGCTCATCTGAGACAATCGATGCTCACGCTCCGTCATAATGCGCACTAACGCATTCAATGTCCGATTTGTCGACAATCCTCGACGAACGACACATTACGCGCTCGATGAATCGTGCGAGATCGTCCTCGGGGGCAGCTGTCGTACCTGTATTCGACAGGCCGTGACGAATGGGGGACCGAGGGTGAGTCGGCTCGTCGAACTACGCTCTGACCAGGGCGAAGCCGCGGTCGACAACGAATTCTTCCGGTCCGCGGAGTTCTACGCCGTGGAGGGCGTGACACATACCCTCCTGTTCACCTCCGAACGAGAATCCTGTGCGATTCCTGTGATTGTGCGTGAGATCCCTCAGGGCGGCCGCGACGCCGTGTCTCCGTACGGCTACCCGGGAGGGTGCGGCGCGTTCGATCCCGTGACCTTGGGTGCCGATGCACTCGCCGGAGCCGGTCTCGTGAGCATCTTCGTGAGGGATCGCCTCGGGTCACCGACGCTCGCAGGCGGGAACCCGCGATCCACCGTGCTGCTACACGATCCACGCAAGCCGCGTCAGGTCCGCGCCACCACGACGAACAACGTCCGCCGCAACATCGACCTCGGATTCACGACGTCGACGACGGTAGGCCCCGACCTCGACGAGGATGCACTGGCGCAGTTCACGAGCTGCTACCGCGAGACGATGACGCGCGTGGCGGCGGCGACCCGCAACCTCTACGACGCGGACTACCTCCGCGCATGCCTGTCGTTCCCACGGTCCTGGCTGGTTGCGACGCACGCACCGGGCGGGGGCTTCGCGGCGGGGATGCTGCTCGTGCGCAGCGACGACACACTGCACTACTACCTCGGCGGCACCACCGACGCGCACCTCGACCGGTCACCCGTCCGCAACGCGTTCCTCGCCGCGATGGACCTGGCCGACTCGCTCGGCCTGCCCCTCAACTTCGGCGGTGGAATCCACCCCGGCGACGGCCTGGAGAAGTTCAAGCGCGGCTTCAGCAACGCCGAGGCGACGTTCACGACACATGAGATCGTCGCCGACGTCAAGGCGTACGCGCGCCTCTCGGGCGAGGAACCGAACGCGGCGTTCTTCCCCGCCTACCGGGCGCCGGCGTGACCGGCGCCCGGTAGGGCGGGTCGTGACCGGGGTTCGACGCGCTAGACGGTCAGCCCGCGCGCCGGCCGAGCGCCCGGTAGCTCCATCCCGCCGCCTCCCAGCGGTCGCGGTCGAGGGCGTTGCGCCCGTCGAGGACACGCTTCTGGGCGACGACCTGTCCGAACGCGACCGGATCGAGCTCGCGGTACTGCTTCCACTCGGTCAGCAGAAGGACCGCGTCGGCCCGTTCGGCCGCCTCTTCGGCGGTGTCGGCGTAGTCGAGCTGCGGCCAGTCCCGCTTGCAGTTGTCGACGGCGGCGGGGTCCGTCACCCGGACGGTCGCGCCCTGGAGCCCGAGCTGCGCGGCGACGTTGAGCGCCGGGGAGTCACGGATGTCGTCGCTGTCGGGCTTGAACGCCGCCCCCAGCACCGCCACACGCTTGCCGAGGAGCGACCCACCGCACACCTCGCGCGCGAGGTCGACCATCCGGATCCGGCGGCGCATGTTGATGTTGTCGACCTCGCGCAGGAACGTCAGCGCCTGGTCGGCACCCAGCTCCCCGGCGCGGGCCATGAATGCCCGGATGTCCTTCGGCAGACAGCCGCCGCCGAATCCCAGACCCGCGTTGAGGAACTTGCGCCCGATCCGGTCGTCGTGGCCGATGGCGTCTGCGAGCTGTTTCACGTCGGCGCCGGTGGCCTCGCACAGCTCGGCCATGGCGTTGATGAACGAGATCTTGGTGGCCAGGAACGAGTTCGCCGCCGTCTTCACCATCTCGGCCGTCGCGTAGTCGGTGACGACGAGCGGTGTGCCTGCCCCGACGATCGTCGCGTACACCTCGTCGAGGCGGGCGCGGGCGGTCTCGCCGTCCTTGCCGGAGGGGACCCCGTAGACCAGCCGATCAGGATGGAGGGTGTCCTGCACGGCGAAGCCCTCGCGCAGGAACTCCGGGTTCCAGGCCAGGATCGCGCCGGGCGCCTTGTCGGCGACCATCTCGGCGAGCCGCGCGGCCGTCCCGACCGGCACCGTCGACTTGCCGACGACGAGGTCGCCGGGCGCCAGCACACCGAGCAGGGATTCGGTTGCGTCCTCGACGTAGCGCAGGTCGGCGGCGTACTCGCCTCGCTTCTGCGGTGTTCCGACGCACACGAAGTGCACGCCGGCGCCTGCAGCCGCGGCCATGTCGGAACTGAACGAAAGGCGGCCGGACTCCAGCGAGCGGCGCAGGAGGTCCTCGAAGCCGGGCTCGTAGAACGGCGCCCGGCCCGCGCTGAGCGCCTCGACCTTGGCCGCGTCGACGTCCACACCGACGACCTCGTGCCCGAGCTCGGCCATCGCCGCCGCGTGGACGGCACCGAGGTAGCCACAACCGATGACAGAGAGCTTCACTGCCGAACTCCGATTCAAGGGATCCGATGCGCCCCGTCGACCGGGCGCAGATGACGTGTCGGTGCGGCGTCGCGACCGTGCCGCGGGCCGGGTGGTCACCGGGCCACCGTCGTGCTCTTGAGGGGTTCCCACCAGTCGCGGCGGTCGCGGTAGAACGCGACCGTCCCGGCCAGACCGTCGGCGAACGGCACCTCCGGAACGTACCCGAGCTCGTCGCGGATCTTCGACCAGTCCACCGAGTACCGACGGTCGTGCCCCAACCGGTCGGCCACCGGCTGGATCATCGACTCGTCGGCGCCGACGGCGTCGAGCAGCAGATGCGTCAGCTCCCGGTTGGACATCTCGGTGCCGCCGCCGATGTTGTAGACCTCGCCGTCGCGGCCCTTCTCGACCACCAGCTGGATGCCACGGCAGTGGTCGTCGACGTGCAACCAGTCGCGCACGTTGCGGCCGTCGCCGTAGAGCGGCACCTTCCTGCCGTCCAACAGGTTCGACACGAACAGCGGGATGACCTTCTCCGGGAACTGGTACGGCCCGTAGTTGTTGGAGCAGCGCGTGATGCACACCGGCAGCCCGTGGGTGCGGTGGTAGGCGCGTGCCAGCAGGTCCGACCCGGCCTTCGACGCCGAGTACGGCGAGTTGGGCTCCAGCGGGTGGGTCTCGGGCCAGGAGCCCTCGTCGATCGAGCCGTACACCTCGTCGGTGGACACGTGCACGAACCGGCCGACCTTCGCCTCCAGCGCGGCCTGCAGCAGCACCTGGGTGCCGACGACGTTGGTCGACACGAAGTCGCCCGCGCCGGTGATCGAACGGTCGACGTGGGACTCGGCCGCGAAGTGGACGACGACGTCGACGCCGGCCATGACATCGGTGACCGCGGTGGCGTCGCGGATGTCGCCCTGGACGAACCGGTAACGCGGCGAGTCGGCGACCTCGACCAGGTTGGTCAGCGTCCCGGCATAGGTGAGCAGGTCGAACACCGTGACGTCGGCGTCGGCGAACGCCGGGTACGCCCCGGCCAGCATCTTGCGGACGTAGTTCGAGCCGATGAAACCCGCTCCGCCCGTCACCAGCAGTCGCACGCGTGAAGCCTCTCGGTAGCTGTACGGCGGAGCGTCCGCCGATCACGATGTCGTTCGGGAGGCCATCAATGTTGCGTCGGTGTGGCGTACCCGCCGAGAGGTAACGCTGCGTGCACGTCGCCCGAACCACACCCCGGACAGCCCATCGGGGCTGAGTGGGGGGACTCGAGTTGTCGACGTGCAAGGGCATCGTTCTGGCCGGGGGCTCCGGCACGAGGTTGCACCCGATCACCCGCGGCGTGTCGAAGCAGCTGCTGCCCGTCTACGACAAGCCGATGATCTACTACCCGCTCTCGACGCTGATGCTCGCGGGCATCCAGGAGATCCTCGTGATCTCGACCCCCGACGATCTGCCCGGGTTCCGACGCCTTCTCGGCGATGGCAGTGAGCTCGGTCTCCAGCTGTCGTATGCGGAGCAGGCGCATCCGAACGGGCTGGCAGAGGCCTTTCGGATCGGGGCGGACCACGTCGGCGACTCCCCGGCTGCGCTCGTGCTGGGCGACAACATCTTCCACGGTCAGGGCTTCTCGGGGCTGCTGCACGACTCCCTGATGCGGGTCGCGAAGGACGAGACCGGCTGTGTGCTGTTCGGTTACCCGGTGCGCGATCCGGAGCGCTACGGCGTCGCGGAGGCCGACGAGACGGGGCGCCTGATCTCGATCGAGGAGAAGCCGGCCGTGCCCCGGTCCAACCGGGCTGTGACGGGTCTGTACTTCTACGACAACGACGTCGTCGAGATCGCTCGTGACCTGAAGCCGTCGGCTCGGGGCGAGCTGGAGATCACCGACGTCAACCGCGTCTACATGGAGCGCGGTCGCGCCGAGCTGGTGGACCTCGGGCGCGGATTCGCCTGGCTCGACACCGGCACCCACGAGTCGCTGCTCGAGGCGGGTCAGTACGTGCAGGTGCTGGAGAACCGCCAGGGCATCCGCATCGCGTGTCTCGAGGAGGTCGCGTTGCGAATGGGCTTCATCGACGCCGCGGCCTGCTACGCGCTCGGTGAGCGCCAGGCCAAGTCGGGCTACGGCGAGTATGTCATGGACATCGCCCGGTCCTTCGAGACCGGCGCAGCGCTCTAGGCCTCCTGTCGGAGCACCGCGTTGCTGCGGCCCGCACCCGGTGACGAGTGCGGGGCCGCAGCGGTCACGGCTGATCCCCCCTGGTCCGCCGAGGGCCCGGCGCCCGACCGGCGTGTCCGGGTCTCGGACGTCGACGGGCGTCGTCGAGCCATCTGACATCGACAGCATGTCCCGCCGTCGCGACCTCCTCGAGGTGGGAACGGGCGACGGCCGTGTCCGGATGTGACGGGCCGAGTTCCCGAAGCCGACGGTCGAGCACGTCGGAGAACACCGCGTGCGCTCCTACCGTGTTGCCGCGCCGCAGCAGGACGAGGCCGAGCGCATCGAGGCATCGCATCACCTCGAAATCGAACGCGCCGTGGATACGGGTCTGCTCGTCGACGACCTCGCGAGCCAGGCCTTCTGCTTGTTCCAGCTGTCCGGTCAGTCGAAGGAGCCACACTGCGGCAAGCCGGCAGCGCATCCGCTCAGGATGGTCGGTCGGCCTGCCGAGCGCGCCGAGCCGGTCGTCGAGTGTGCGCATCCGTCCCAGGCCGATGTCGTGGCGCCCGCTCGCTCCGAGCAGCCAGGCCTGCCGATAGACGCTTGTCAGCGTGTGCGGGTGTTCCGGACCGAGTACGTCCTGACGTCGTTCGAGCGCGCTGTTGCAGAGGTCGAGTGCCTCCGTGTACCTGCCCGCGATGCCGACGGCCCAGCTCAGGTAGTCGAGGGTCGCCATCGTGTCGCGGTGGTGCGGTCCGAGGGCGTCGTCACGGTCGGACAGGATCACTCCGAGCGACCGTTCGCACTCCGCGATCCTGCCGCGGAGCCCCTCGACGTAAGCGAGGGAGTGCCGAATTTCGAGCATGGGCCGGCTGCGGCGGCCGAGGACCGGTCCTCCGATCGCGACCAGCCCGCGGAGCCGGTCGCGGGCGTCGCCGAGTTGCCCCCGCCGTGTCACGACCCGGGCCAGGAGATATTGGGTCAGGAGCGTCACGGGGTCGGCCTCACCGAGAACGCCCCGCCTGTCGGCGAGGACAGCTTCGAACTCGCGAGCCGCGGTGCCGATGCGCCCGTCCTTGAAAGCTGCCCACGCTTGAAACGACCGGCTGTCGAGGGTGTGCGGGTGATCCGCGCCGAGCACGGTGCGCCGCGCGTGTGCGACCTCCCGGAGGGCGTCGGCGGCCTTCGCTGTGTGTCCCTGTTTGAGCAGCAGCTTGCCGAGCAGATAACGGGTCCGCAGCGTGCGTGGGTGGTCAGGGCCGAGCACCGCACGCTGGTCCCTCACGAGATCGAGGTAGATGCGCTGAGCGACGGAGAACCGCATCTGGCGCGTTGCGACCCAGCCCAGCCTGCTGCGGACCATCAGCGACATCGGATGTGTCGGACCGACCGTCCTGCGCAGGACTCCGCTCAGGTCCTCGAAGATCTCGAGGGCCTCGTCGCAGTGGTCGGTACGTGCGAGCAGCCACGCGAGCCGGTAGCGCGAAGTGTGCACCTCGAGATGGTCGGTTCCGCCCAACACCTCGGTACGCAGCTGGACCACCCGGCGCAGTTCGTCGGCCGCCTCCGCATCCTGGCCCCTGAGCGCCAGTACCCAGGCGACGCGGTGTCGGGTGGCGAGCGTGTCCCGGTGCCGGGGACCGAGGACCTCCGTTCGATCGACGAGAACCCCGGTGAACCGGTGCAGGGCAGGTCCCAGGAGCCGTTGCTCGGCGAGCAGCCACGCCAGGCAGTCGCGGGCCGAGAGAGTCTCGGGATGCCGACGGCCGAGCACCCGGACCTTGGCCGTCACGATGCGACGGACCTGTGCTTCGGCCCCGGCCAGGTCACCGTTCGCCGTCGCGGCCATCCACGCGCGGGTCTGCAAGGCATCGAGCAGGACGGGATCGTCCCCGTCGAGCCTGTCCGTCGCTGAAAGCGCCCGGTCGAGCAGATCCATCGCGCTCGGGTAGCTGTCCGCGCGCATCAGCCCAGTGGCGACGAGTGCGGCGGCGCGCAGCACGGCGGCACGAACGGTCCGGCCGCCGGGCCGGTCCTCCGCATTCAGCTGTACCGCTGCTGTCAGTGCCTCGACGTGGGGCTGCAGCACGAGGAGCATCGGCCAGTGCGCGGGCAGGCCGGAGTCGAGGGCGTTGACTGTGCGCTGCAGCGCAGCCGTGGCTGCGGCGAAGGCCCCGGCAGGATCAGCGTCGCCCCCCGGCCGCGCGAGGTCGGCCACTGCAGGGTGCAGGTTGACACACCGCTGTCCCCCGGCCGGTGTGGCCTCTCGGAGAAGTCCGACCTCCACGAGTTCGTCGAGCACGCCACTCGGGAGGTCGGCCAGCAACGACACCGGGAGCGGCTCGTCGACGGCGAACCAGGCGGCACGGCGCAGCATCGATCGTGCAGCGTCGCGGTGCGCGGCCGGGATCGCGTCGATGCAGGCACCGAAAGCCGTGGCGACCGGTCCCTGTGCGTCGCTGCCCGTCTGAGCCGGATCGAGCGCGGCGACGATCTGTTCGAGCCGCACCTCGCCGCCACGAGTCGCGGCGTCGGCTGCACTGACCAACGCGAGCGGTACTCCCCCGAGACGCTCGGACAGGGCACGTGCCTGCTGCACGCGGTGGTCGCCCACGTGTACTCCCACCCCGAACACACGATCGAGGACTAGGCGTGCACCGTCCGCCGCCTCGAGCGGGCCGATGCGGTCGATGGCAACGTCGGGTCCCCACCAGTCCACCGGGCCTGTCCGGCTGGTGACGATGACCGTCCCGTTGGGGCTGCGCCGGGACCAGTAAGGGGCACCGGCCAGGTCCGCCCCCGCGTCGTCCAGCACCAGCACCCAGGGCTGCGACGCCGCGTCGAGTAGTCGCCACAAGCGGTCCACCCGCTCGATGGGATCGGCCCGCAGCGCGGCTGCGACGGTCCGAACGCTGGCGCCGAGCGCCATCGCCGCTCGCCGAAGACCTTCAGCGAGCTCGTCGTGATCATGAGCGCTCGCCCAGAGGGTCCGGATTCCGAGCGCGCACAGTTCGTCGGTGACGGCGCGCGCAACAGTCGTCTTGCCGTGACCGGACTCTCCGAGGAGGACGCGAACGGGTCCACCGGGGCTGGCCCCCGCTGCTGTGAGGCGCGTGATGAGGTCGGCACGTCCGTGCACGGGCTCGTCGTAGACGGGGGGAGCGACTGCCGACATGACAGTGTCGGGATCGGTCGGGTCGGCTCCCGGCAGCCCGGAGACCTCCCGGACCGGGTGGCCGTGTTGCGCGGGCGGCCGACGCTGCTCGTGCAGTACCGCCTCGTAGAGCGCGCGGTAGCCGTCGTCGATCCATCGTCCGCCGAGGTGGCGCACCAGCTCTTCCATCAGGTCGGCGTCGTCGGGGACGTGGTCGCCGGTCAGGACCCGCTCGAGGTCCTCGACGCGGAGCGAGCCGGACGGCCCGGCCCCGGCCCCGGCCCCGGCCCCGACGACAGCGACGATGGTGTCCATCGGGCTGCCGTCGGCGTCGAGCAAGCGCCGCATCTCCCGCGACCATGCGTCTGCCGCCGCCGTTCGGGCTCCAGACGCGTCCGTTCCCGGCGGCATCCCGAGGACTTCAGCGACATCGTCGAGGGACGCCTCCTCAGCGATCTCCCGGACCTCACGACTTCCGAGTGACGAGGCCGCAATCAGTGCTGCGGGCTCGTCGTCCCCCCGGCCGTTCCTCGTTCCCGGCCGTGCGTCGTTCATCGCTCCCCCTTTCCATGGTTGCGTCTCCACCACTTCTTCCACCGGTACAGCTGGGCCTCGATCACCCGCGGGCTGATCTCGAGCCGGTCGGCGCACTCCTTCCACGTGAGGTCTTCCGCGAGCTTCAGCTCGACGGCGGCGCGCAACCTCGGCGGCATCGAGTCGAGCAGGCGTCGAACGCTCTCGTCGTCCTCCGCCTCATCGTCTGCGGCGGCCAGCACATCGGCCGGCATGTCGAGCGAGTCCAGCCCGACGGCGCCCCCGTCCGGCTCCTCCGCTCTCGTCGCGGCCAACCGCAACACGCTCCGCATCCCGATCAGGCAGCCGTTGACGAACCAGGTCGACAGGGACGCTCCGCCCTCCGACGACCATGTTCGGTCGAGGACCGTGGCCCGGAAGCGCTCGAGCCCCCGCAGGACGCAGTCGTTGACCACCCGGGTACGCAGGTCGGGATCGACACGCATGCGCGCGAGCAGCGCGACGGCGACTCCCTGCGCTGCCCGGACGCGGTGGAGGTCACCGCCGAGCCGTCCTCCGACGATCAGCTTGTGGAGGGTGGCTACACCAAGCTCGGCCAGTCGTTCACGAACGTCGGCCCATACGACGCCGGCGGCGTTCTCCGCCCGCAGCGCGGCCGCGAGGGCGGCGTCGCTCGCCCAACGGGCGCGATAGCGATCCCATCCGTGCCGACTCACTCCCCCGCACTCGGTCACAGGCACCCCTGACGCCGTGGGAGGTCAGGCCGACGATCTGACCCGACGCCCCGCCGAACTGCTCATGCGGAGTTCTAGGCAAGGTGCCTGGTCGAAACCCACACCCTGTGCGTCTTGACCGGTTCCGACCGTTCGGAGCCGATCGTTCGGAGGCGTCCGAGTGCGTGGGGCCACGGACGCGAGCAGCGCCTACCAGGAGGTGACTGGCAGGGCATCCGGCCTTGCCACCTGTCGGTGGAGCTGAGTCCATGGTGGGTTCTGAAGCACGGGTGAGCAAGGTCCGGCGGCTGCGCAGTCTCGTGGAGGCGCTGCTGCTGGTGGGTGGGTTGATCGTCGCCGTCGCCGTCGGCGGGTGCGACCGAGCACCGATCGCGACGGACGACAGAGCCTCCGTCGCCGCGGTCGTGCCGATCGCGCACACCTCGATCGTCGTCGCGCACAGCGGAAACGAGCAGGCGCCGACGGTGACCGATGCGGTGCGTCGACCGTTGCGGGCGGCCGCCTTGGACCGCGATCTGCCCGGTGCCGACGCGACGGTCGTCTCGGCGTCGCGTCCGGACGTCGAGGTGGTCGACCTGGAGCCGCGGCGCCCGAACGGCGACGTCGAGCTGGGGCCACGGCGTGACGACCTGGTCGACGCTCGGCTCGATGAGCTGCAACGTGCGGTCGACCGCGCAGCTGCGGCGGGTGGCGGCGGTGATCTGCTCGCGGCGTTGGACGTCGCCCGTCGCACTGGCGCAAAGGCGATCGTGGTCCTGTCGGCGGGGTTGTCGACGACCGATCCGCTGGACATGCGGCTGATCGGCTGGGACCAGGATCCCGAGGCGGTCGCGGCGGACCTGAAGGCCCGCGGACTGCTACCCGATCTCGGCGGGACCGCGGTGACGTTCAGCGGATTGGGGCTGACGGCAGGTTCTCAGCCGGCCCTCGAGCTACCCGCCCGCGCCGCGCTGACCAGGCAGTGGCTCGCTGTCTGCGCGGCCGCTGGTGCGGCGTCGTGTTCGGTCGACGACTCGGTCCGTCCGTTCCGGCCACCGCTGGTGTCGACACCGTCGCCGGTGGTGCCGGTCCCCCGTGCGGCGACCACCCACGGGCCGGGCGGCATCGACACGGTGTCGGTGCCTGCACCACTGCTGTTCCGCGCGAACTCGTGCGACCTCGTCGACGTCGAGGCGGCCCGTGCGGTCGTGGCACCGATTGCCGACCGTCTGCGACTCGGTGGCTGGACCGTGTCGGTATCGGGCCGCACCGCGCCGGTCGGCCCGGGCGACGGGGTCGAGCTCGCGACGTGCCGTGCGGGGGCTGCAGCGGACCTCCTGCGGGCGCTCCGGGTGCCGGAGTCCGCGATCGGCGAGGTGCGCGGCGACGGCTCGCTCGCCGATCCACCGGGTGCCGGACTCGGCGCCGATGGCCGCCCTGATCCCGCGGCACTCGCCGCCCTCCGGCGCGTGCTGTTCACCCTGACCCCGAAGGAGTTCTGACATGACACTCGACGACCACGCGCGCATCCCTGCCGCCCGGCGGCACGAGCGGGTCCGCGACCGGCACCTCGCCGCGACGGAGCTGTTCGGCGACACCACGGTCCGCGACCCCCGCGGGGGCGTGACGACCGTGATGACGTTGCTGCGGCGCACGTCGGAACTGCACGAACGGCTCGACCGCGACGAGCGGGCCGACCGGCTGTGGCACCGTCGGATCGGCACGTGGCAGCGCGTCCTGTCCAGGGCGTTGCCGGTGCTCGACCTGGTGATCCTGACCTGGTTCCTCGCGGTGACGATCAACGTGGACCTGTCGACGTTCGACCCGCTGCTGCTGGTCGCTGTCGCGCTCGCGGTGCTGTGCACCGTCGCCGTCGCGGCGTGGGGCGCAGTCGTGGGCGAGCACCTGCGCACGGCGAAGCAGGCGGACCGCTCCTTGAGCTGGGACGCCGTCGACGGGATGGGCCGGGCGATGTTGGCGGTCAGCGCCGTCGTGATGGTCGCGTTGGCAACGTTGATGTACGTCCGGGTCGACGACGAGGTGCGGCAAGCGACGGGTGGGTCGACGGTCGCCGGCCCGATCGTCGCGGTGACGTTGGCGTTGTCGGTGGTGGTGCTGCACGTGTTCGTGCTCTACCTGTCGTTCCGTGACGGGTCGGCACACACCACGGAGCTCGACCGGGCGGGACGCACCCTCCGTCCGCACCTGCGCCGCCGGGAGCGACACCTCCGCGCCGCACGCAGGGCCGAGGTCCGTGGCCGTGCGCTCGAGGCGTCGGACCGACCCGACCGGGATTGATCCGGGTTGATCCGCGGAGCGCCCGTGGGCCGCTCACAGAGGACGGGCGGTGGTGCCTCGGCGCCACCGCCCGTTCTCGTCGTCGGGTCAGCCGGCTCGTCGGCCGAGGGCGCGGTAGGCCCAGCCCGCGGCCTCCCAGCGGTCGCGGTCGAGGGCGTTGCGTCCGTCGAGTACCCGTCGCTGGGAGACGATCGCGCCGAACGCGACGGGGTCGAGCTCCTTGTACTGCTTCCACTCGGTGAGCAGCAGGACTGCGTCGGCGCGCTCGGCGGCCTCCTCGGCGGTGTCGGCGTAGTCGAGGTGGGGCCAGTCCCGCTTGCAGTTCTCGACGGCGGCCGGGTCGGTGACGCGGACCGTCGCACCTTGGAGCCCGAGCTGGGCGGCGACGTTGAGCGCCGGGGAGTCGCGGATGTCGTCGCTCTCGGGCTTGAACGCCGCGCCGAGGACGGCGATCCGCTTGCCGAGCAGCGATCCGCCGCACACCTCGCGGGCGAGCTCGACCATTCGGATGCGGCGTCGCATGTTGATGTTGTCGACCTCGCGCAGGAAGGTCAGCGCCTGGTCGGCCCCCAGTTCGCCGGCGCGGGCCATGAAGGCGCGGATGTCCTTGGGGAGGCAGCCGCCGCCGAAGCCGAGGCCGGCGTTGAGGAACTTGCGGCCGATGCGGTCGTCGTGGCCGATGGCGTCGGCGAGCTGCTTCACGTCCGCGCCGGTGGCCTCGCACAGCTCGGCCATCGCGTTGATGAAGGAGATCTTGGTGGCGAGGAACGAGTTCGCCGCGGTCTTGACCATCTCGGCCGTCGCATAGTCGGTGACGACGAGCGGCGTGCCGGTGGCGACGATCTTCGCGTAGACCTCGTCGAGCCGCGCCCGGGCCTGCTCCCCGTCGGGGCCGGAGGGCACGCCGTAGACGAGACGGTCGGGCGCCAGCGTGTCCTGGACCGCGAAGCCCTCCCGCAGGAACTCCGGGTTCCAGGCCAGGACCGCCCCGGGGACCTTGTCGGCGACGAGCCCGGCGAGGCGGGCCGCGGTGCCGACGGGGACCGTCGACTTGCCGACCACCAGCTCACCCGGCGCGATGACGCCGAGCAGGGCCTCGGTGGCGTCCTCGACGTAGCGCAGGTCGGCGGCGTACTCACCGCGCTTCTGCGGCGTGCCGACGCAGACGAAGTGGACCTGGGCGCCGGCCGCGGCGGCGATGTCGGCGCTGAAGGTCAACCGGCCGGAGTCGAGCGAGCGGCGCAGGAGCTCCTCGAAGCCCGGCTCGTAGAAGGGTGTCCGGCCGTTCGCCAGGGCCTCGACCTTGGCTGCGTCGACGTCGACGCCGACGACCTCGTGGCCCAGCTCGGCCATCGCCGCCGCGTGGACCGCGCCGAGATAGCCACAACCGATGACAGAGAGCTTCACAGCGGGATTCTCCGATACGACAGACGGGCGAACACGACGACGTTCGTTCGTGTGCCACCGAACGTTGCAGGGGTCGGCATCACATCACAGCGTGACGACGCGTGCAGTTCGACCTCTCACGAACGGCGTCAGTCCTCGACTCTCACCGAGTCGACTTCCGCGCGCCATTCCTCGGACTTGGTGCCGTAGACGTCGAAGGTGAAGCGTGCGAAGGGCGCGTCTCCGGGCGGTCCCTGTGCGAGCAGCTCGTCGCGGACGTACAGCTGGACCTGACCTCCGCTGTGCACGACCCGGACCGGTACCCGCTCCCCCGGCCCGATCCGCGCGTACTCGCCGGGCGGGTCGAAGTCGTCGTACTGGTGGCAGTCCGCACCCGGCCTCGTGCAGAAGAGCCCGGCGACGATCGACTGGACGGTCCCGCGGTCGTCGGTCCCGGCACCGAACACGACCTTGTGGATCCGGCCGTCGGTCTCGTGCAGCGTCAGCGACGGCCCGCCGGGCCCGGGTGTGGTCACCTCGGGCATCGCGACGACGAACGAGATCGACCGGAACGTGCCCTGCATCCGCGGCTCGATGCGCGCCTCGGCGGCCACCTCGGTGTCGGCGGCGCGCACCTGCAGGTTGAGCACGCCGTCGCGCTGGTAGATGAGGTCACCCCGCGTGGGCGGCAGCCACTTGTCCAGGTCGAGCCGGTCGGCGTCGAAGTTGTCGATCAGGGTGATCGGGGGCGGCGTGTCCGATGCGCCGGCGCGAGTTCCCGCACCGGGCGGCAGGGCCGCCCACAGGGTCGCGACGGTCGCCACGGCGACGACCGCCGCGGCCGCGACGTTCCAGCCGCGCCAACTCGACCGTCGGGGCGTCGCCGGCTCGGTGTCGGCCGGCGGGTCCGGTGCCGGATCAACCGGCGGTCCGGTGTCGGGGGTGGCCGGCTCCGGCGGCGTGGGGGCGTCGTCGCGTGCACGCCGTGCGACGGCGTAGAGCGCAACGGCTTCGTCGGCGATACCGCTCGTCCGTTCGTCGTCGCGACCCGTGATGCCGGCAACGAGGGACCGCATCTGTTCCTCGTCGACCGGCAGCCAGAGCCCGCGCACGAGATCGTGAACGCGGGAATGGGACAAATGCATCGTCTGACCGATGGCGCGCAACGACCGGCGCCCATGCACGCGATGGAGATCGTCGAGGAACTCCAACAGCGTTCGATGAGCGCCCTCGGCTGGCCAGGCAGCCCTGTTGAAACCCCTGGAGGGCACGTCCGGCTCCGTTCTGAACCGCCCCGACTGACAGAGGTGTAGTCCTCCGTGTGGGCCGCGGCGTTACGTCCCCGAACGGTCGCTGCCGCATCGTCGCAGGCCGAGAGGTACCTGACAAACGCCGGACAGGAGACTGACGCGCCAAGATCGCGACGGCGCCCCTCACGTGAATTACTTCCGGAGTCGCCGGCCCGCCCCGACCCCGGCACCACCGCCGCCGGTGGACGGGCGCGGGCCGGTGACCCGGTCGGCGGTGCACCGTCACGACGAGTGGCCCCATTCCGCCTGGACCGCGTGGCGCATTGCACCTGCACCGCAGACGGTGTTACGGAAGCATTCTCGACCAGCTGACCTGCAGGAGTCGCAACACGCGATCTTCGCCGCACTTATTTCGGAAATTGTTTCACGAAATCATTGTCTGCAATTACAGGCCCATTTCTGCACCGCTCGACGGATGAGGGCGACCGCTCAGCGCAGCGCTGGGACTGCCCTTGACATGGACATCTTCGAGAATATGTGACCTAGATCACGTCAATCGGACGCAACCTGCTCGGCCGCGAATGAAGTCGAAAAAACTGTTCGTTCGGTGTGTAACGAGCGGCCGTGCGGTGGCGAACTTCCTGCCGAGCACGGCGACAGAGCCTGCGCTCAATTGTCGCCGCAGAGAGCATCTGCTTACTTCCGGGGGAAGTTCTGGTGGGAACCGAGTTCGAGGTGACCGTGTCCGCGGACACGTCCGCTGACGCCGCGGCGCTGCCCGCTCCACGTGCAGCCGTTGGTCCCGGTCCGGTCACCGCGCCGATCCCGCTCCCGGCAGCCGTCGAGGAGACGTGGCAGCGCCGCTACGCGGTGACCGTGGCCACCGCCGACCTCACGATCGTCACCGGCGTCATCGCGGCCACGGTCGTCGGCGTCTTCGGCTCGATCTTCAACGCCTCTCACGACGCCCGTCTGGGCAGCGGCATCGCCGCGTTCGTCCTGATCGTCGCCGCGCTCACCTCGCTGCGAGCCTGGGACGAGCGCATCCTCGGGACCGGCAGCGTCGAGTTCAAGCGGCTCGGCCGGGCAGTCGGCTCGTCGGCGGTAGCACTGGCACTCGTCGGTCTGCTGTTCGAGGTCCGCTCGATCCGCCTGTGGGTCTTCGTCGTCTTTCCGATCATCGGCGCGCTCTGCTTCCTCTCCCGATGGGCCCTGCGCAAGTTCCTGCACCGGGCGCGGGGCAAGGGCCGCTGCATGCAGCCGGTGCTGGCCGTCGGGAGCCCGGAGTCAGTGGCCGACCTGATCACCCGCACCCGCCGCGACAGCCACTTCGGCTGGGAGGTCGTGGGCGCCTGCACCTCCACCGGCCGCGGCCTCGACGACTCCCCCGCCATCGACGGAGTACCCGTCCTGGGCGACCTCGACGCGATCACCACCGTCGTCGGCACGGGCACGCACCGGGTCGTCGCCGTCGCCCCGACGCCCGGCTGGGGCGCGCCGCGCCTGCACCGGCTCGCCTGGCAGCTCGAGGGCACCCGCACCGAGCTGGCCGTCGACCCCGGGCTCATGGAGATCGCCGGCCCCCGCCTGCACATCACCCCGGTCGACGGGCTGCCGATGCTGCGGCTGACCCAGCCCCGCTTCACCGGGGTGCGCCGCGTGCTCAAGCACACCCTCGACCGTCTCGGCGCCGCATTCCTGCTGCTGCTGGCCGCCCCCACGCTGCTGGCCATCGCCATCGCGATCAAGCTCGACGGCGGCCCGGTGTTCTTCCGCCAGGAGCGCGTCGGCGTCAACGGCACGACGTTCCGGATGGTCAAGTTCCGGTCGATGGTCGTCGACGCGGAGGCCCGCAAGGCCGAGCTCGCCGCGGCCAACGAGGGCGCCGGCCCGCTGTTCAAGATGAAGGACGACCCGCGCATCACCCCCGTCGGCCGCTGGCTGCGCCGCTACTCGATCGACGAGGTCCCGCAGCTGTTCAACGTGGTGACCGGCCGGATGTCGCTGGTGGGCCCACGCCCGCCGCTTCAGTCGGAGGTCGACGCCTACGCCGACGCCGCCCGGCGCCGCCTCCTGGTCCGCCCGGGGATGACCGGCCTCTGGCAGGTCAGCGGTCGCAGCGACCTGACGTGGGAGGAGTCGGTGCGGCTCGACCTGCGCTACGTCGAGAACTGGTCGATGGCCCTCGACGCCACGATCCTCTGGAAGACGGTCGGCACGGTCCTGGGCGCCCGCGGCGCGTACTGATCCACACGTAACGAACCGGCCCGGATCGCGAGCCCTACAGGGAGCGCGCGATCCGGGCCGCTGCATGAGCAAGGGGAGTTCACAGGATGGTCACGCGCGAAGCACCGCCGAGCGGCGGCGTCCCGGAGCCGGCCCCGCCCAGCCGTTCGCCGAGTTCGAGGCGGACCCGCCGCATCCTGATCGGCGTCGGGGCCACGCTTCTGGTGATCGTCCTCGGCATCGCCGCCACGATCTACTTCGTGACCGAGACCCTGGGCAACAACGTCACCCGCGTGCCAGGGGTGTTCCAGGGCCTCCCCGCCGACCGTCCCGCCGACACCGGTGCGCTGACCTTCCTCCTCGTCGGCACGGACAGCCGGGCGACGGAGGCCACGACCGGTAGCGACGCACCGGCCGGCGTCAACGCGGGTTCGCAGCGCAGCGACGTCATCATGTTGGCCCAGATCGCCCCGAACAGGTCGCAGGCGTCGATCGTCTCGATCCCCCGCGACAGCTGGGTCGACATCCCCGGCCGAGGCAAGAACAAGATCAACGCAGCGTATGCATTCGGTGGCCCCAGCCTCCTGATCGAGACCGTCGAGAACATGACCAAGGTCCGTGTCGACCACTTCGCCGTGATCGACTTCTCCGGCTTTCAGAACATGGTCGACTCGGTCGGCGGTATCGACGTGCGGGTCGCGAAGACCACGAGCACGTTCGGCGGCTACACGTTCCACGAGGGACTCAACCATCTCGACGGTGCTGCCGCCCTCGCGTACGTGCGGCAGCGGTACGAGCTGCCTCGTGGCGACCTCGACCGGGCCGCCCGCCAGCAGAACGCGCTCAAGGCGTTACTGAGCAAGGCTGTCGAGAACGGCTCCTTCGCCAACGTGGGAGCCCTCTACGACCTCGCAGACGCAACGACCAAGACAGTGTCGGTCGACGACACGCTCACCAACAACGGCCTGCGCGGACTGGCCTTCGACCTGCGAGAACTGCGTCCCGCGGGCGTCACCTTCCTGACCACGCCGGTACGCGGCCTCGGGATGGAGGGCGCGCAGTCGGTGGTGTACCTCGACGACACCGCAGCCTCTGCCCTGTGGGCAGCATTGAGGGACGGGCAGTTGCAGACCTACCTGCAGACCCACCCAGCCGACACCCTAGCCTCCGTACCTGCATAACTGGAGGCCACAGTATGGACATCGATCTCTAGAACTCCAACGCGGCAACCTGCCGCAACCACGAGAAATCCACTTGCGAACGCAATCCCGCAGCGTAAGAGAAACCCATCGCTAGCATCCGCGCCAAGGCCTGCACGCCGACAAACAGGGAGATCCCCTAGAGACTTCGACCCGAGACGGTCGGCGCAAGGTTCAAAACCGTCCCCAGCACCCGCGCATCCACCAATTTGACTCTAGCAACCACCGTGCCGAGTCGATCCCTATCTGTTTCGGCATACTTTGCGACTAAGATTACACCGTCGCATTCGGCCGACAAGACGGTCGCATCCGTGAACGCCAGAGCTGGCGGCGTATCCACGATAACGTAGTCGTACATCCGCCCAAGCTCCGAGAGGGCATGGCGAGTACTCCTCGAGCTAAGTAGTTCGCTCGGATTAGCCAAGTTTCCGCCCGCCGGAAAGACGTCGAATGTCGCATCGGAGATAGACCATTTTGCCTGATTGATCGAGCAAGCACCAACTACAGCGTCTGTAAAGCCCATGGCGTCGACAAGTCCGACTTCTCGAGTCAGGCCGCACGACCTCAAATCGCCATCCACTAACGCAACACCGTAGCCAAGGGCCGACAACGCAACCGCGACACCAATCGTGGTGGTGGTGCGCCCCTCGGAAGAACTAGGGCTTAGGAGAGCGACGACGCTCGAACTCGTATTCCTCAATCCATACATCAGGTTAGTGCGGACCTCACGATACCCCTCGAGCGCACCACTATCACTCGCCAATACCTTCAACACCGAACCAGGGCCTCTCGGAATGCGCGGAACCGTCGCGTACACTGGCGCGCCTGTCGTCGCCTCGATAGCTTCCAGCGTTGAAACGCTCCGTCGAGTACGAAGTCGCAAGTTCGCCAGAAGCAGTCCTGCGACGATACCAACAACTGCTCCCAGGCCAATGTTCTGAGAGTAGCTCGGCGAAATTGGTCTTTCAGGCGTCACCGCTGGCTGAACAAGCGCCACCTTTGGGTGAACACCCGCACCTCCGGAATCAGGCTGCAGTCCATCCACAAAGTCTGAAAACTGAAACCCGACCTCATTAACGACTTCCCGAGCCTGACCCGCCGACGTATCCGTATAGGTCAGAGTGATCAGCGCAGTCTCTGGAGTCACGGATGCAGTGAGGTTCAACGACAGATTAGCCGCCGTCATTGGTAAATGCATTGTATCCACTACCCGCTGCGTTACGGCTTCCGACGTTGCTAGCGGTGATAGTGTAAGCGCGAACTGTTGAGCAACGGACGTCTCCTGGAACGGGGACCCACCTTGCTCACCAGCACCGGCTGCCGCCGAAACCAGAACCCGAGCGTCGGCTTGAAATTTTGGGGTCGTCACTGCCGACAGGAGTAGGCCGCCAAGCGCTCCCAAGAGCGCCAACACTCCCGCCACGACTGCGTATACCCGATGTGCTTCTTGCGGAAGACTCAGAAATCTCACCTGACACTCCGATTCATCGCAAGGCATCTTACAGCTGGCTGAGACCTACACACTCTTCAGCCTCTGCGTCTGCTCGACTCCACTCACATGCCGATCTACAGGCCGATGTTCGGGCAGAAGTTCAAATCTCATCGCTGGATAGCAGACACCTAGTAGTACTAGCAGCCCCAGATACACCGCCGGAAAGCCCAGTCCACCTGTCGTAATCGTTCCGACTGCCAACGCGAGGGCACCAACCAACAACACCCTTCGCCGGCCGAAATCCTCACTCGAGCCCGACCATCCCAGTGTCGAAACAGCGCGAAACAGCAGAGTGACGATAAATCCGAGGTAGGTCGCAAGACCTAGAAACCCAGTCTTCATCAAGAAGTAGGCATAGCCGTTATGAAGGAAGGCGGCAGAAGTTCTCGAAAAATCAGACTGCGTCGATGCCGTCTCAATGCCAAAGTTTACAGCACTTCCCCAACCCTGCCCAATCCATTGGAGGGCCGGCGACTGCTCCTCGAACTGGGCAACTGCCCGATCCAGTTCGAATGCCCGATAGTCTTCGGTAATTTGATCTTTCGTCTCAAAGTCGGAGCTTGATATCTCACTACCACTGTTGCGAAGCCTAGAGAGAAACGACTCTCCCAAGGTCTTTAAGGTCGGATTTGACGAGTGCGCCAGCAAGAAAAATGTGATTCCGAAAGCAACGGAGAGGGCAAGTATCGTCGCAACGATCCGCACACCTCTGGCTCGCATCTTTCCATCGGCATGTCGGAATCCTAGCCCCATCGCCGCAAAGAGGAGGATAATGAGGAGCAGGATCAGACCCCTAGACAGAGTAAGCATGATCGAACAGCAAATACAAATCGCCAAAATGATAAGCAAGCGCCTCCTAGCCAAGCGCATCCTCATCCACGGAGTCGAGTACAGTAGAATGCAGGCGCACAGAGCAGCGAATTGAGTAATCGATCCACGGCCCGCATCCAAGCGCAACTGATAGAGGTCCGACACCCCGCCCGCAAGGACTACTGACAGCCTCAAAAGATGAACCAGCGAGACAATAGTTCCGGCGGCAACAATTGCCGCCAGGAGCAGTCGATAGGATCTGGCGCCGGCCGCACCCATCGAACCAACTGCGAAAAGCACGATGTTCGAAACACTCATCGCCAAGTCACGCTGCAAGTCGACGTCGAAGACTGTTTGGCCTAAAGCGCCTGAAACGATCCTGCTAACGCACCCCAGAACAAGGATTGCGAACAGCCAATATAGTGGGGTCCAGGCAAGAACCCCGCCCTCGCGATTTGATACAAGGACCGCAAGAAGCGGGGCCGCGCAAGCAAATAGAACCGCGAGCAAAGGCCCTTCGTACTCCGCCACGAGGAGAACAACGAGTACTGACAGCGGAACGCTGAAATCTAACAACGATCGCGACCGCCTGTCGTTCTGCCGATAGATTGTTCCGGCGAAAACTGCCATAGCTAGATCCTCTGCACGACTATCGCCTGCTCCAGCCGTTCCGCAATGGCCTTGTGGCCGCGGTCGTTGGGATGGAAATCATCTGACTTTCCTCCGAACACGGCCCTTCCCGCGGGTCCCCTCAGTTCGGCGTCGTCGAATAAGTCCGCCAGCTGTCGAAATACGCCACCTCTCGTCTCGCACGTATCCTTAATGATCACGTCGAAGCGCTTCGAAATCTGTTCTGGGCGCCATACCCCGACACAGAGAAGATGTGCCTGCGGAGACGCAGCGAGCACGCGATCCAGAAGTCGCCGATAGTTGTCCCGGAATGTACCGGCGTCAACCTCCGCTACATCATTTGTTCCTAGTTCAATAATGTATAGATCCTGCCCTGCGGGGAATTGAGCGTTCCCTAGCGCTCTAGCCGATGTACCGCCAACAACACTTAGAGGACGATCTACTACAGGGGCCAAGGTCCGAAGCTCTGCAACCAGCAATCCATGAAACCCGCCCTGCGGCGTGGTGGCGTACAAGCCGGCGTCAAGTGAGTCACCGACGACTGTGAGACTCAATTGCTGACTTGAAGCAACTGAGATAGTCACGATCCCAGCAGCAGAAGTGCTGGCTACCTGATGGCCGCAACCTGCGAGCAAAAGTAGAGCCGTAGCAACGAGAATAGCCACCCCTCTCATACTGCCCTCCAGTCTCGCCACCGCACCCTTCCCCTCTACCGATACTTCAAAATCTTAGCCGGAACCCCTCCCACTACACAATTCGAAGGGAACACACCTCTTACAACACTACCTGCTGCCACAATTGACCCTGAGCCCACTCGCGAACCAGCAAGAAATGTCACACGGGCACCGATCCAGACATTATCCTCAATACGGATCGGGGACTCAACAGTCCCTTGTAGTCGAATCGGTTCACTCAAGTCATCTGCCACATGCTCCTGCGAGTGGAACGTAACGTACGGGCCGGCTATTACATTCGCTCCTAGGAAGACGCCACCGCTACAACCAATGTGCGCGTGATCCCCAATGCCGCTGTACTCCCCCATCATTAATCCAACTCCACGCTTCGACAACTGGCTCGTCGCAGTGACGATCGAACGCCGACCAATTTTCGCCCCTCTAGCCAGCTTGACACCGCACGATCCGCTCCCATCGATGATCGAGCCCGCGCCCAGAGTCGAGAGCTCAGCGAGGTCCAACCCTCTCTTATAGAAGATTTGAACGTTCGGTCCACGAAAGACTGCTCGGCGAAAGGTAAGGAGACCCCGAAGAGCGTCGATTCCCCGCTCACGGTAACGTGAGAGTATAAACCTTTTCGGAATATCTTCGTCGATCGAATAGTTGCGTCCCGCGCGAGTGATAATCCGTTGTCCAAGCTTCAGCACACTGGCCCCTCAATTCTCCGACTTCATTTTCCGCTGATTTCGCCATAAAGTGAAGCAGTGGCAGGCCACTACAATGGTCCAAGCCAGCGACGATGACACCGCCGCCCCTACCTCGCCTCCAGAAGGAACCAGGACGATCGCTGCCACTAACAGCGCTATCGCGCCTATGGCGGAGTTCGTCGCTGCCGCAACATGCTTTCCCAGCAATAGAAGGTGCGTTCCGAGCAGCGCCGAGATACACATGCCAAAGCTGGCAACTGCAGCGAATACAATGACGTCAGTACGGAAGTCGAAATCGGGCCAGATCTGCCGCCCGAAGAAGAACATCGCTAAACCCACAAGCGTCGAGCCCGTGAAGCCGATGCTAATTCCTGCGGCAGTCAACTTCCGCGCCCTGCTCCACCTGCCCGAATTAGATGCTGCCTGTATCAGGGAGACGACCGGAAGATACAGATAAGTTACCCCCGTGAGAGGCCGAACCACCGCCTGATACTGCCCGACAGAAGCTATTGGCGCGGAAATCGAAAGCACATACGTTTCCGCCCAGGTGGCGATGAAAGCGGTCGCTGCTACGGCCAGTCCCGGTCCCCAGAACCTGGCCGTTTTCCGAACCCATCTCAAGTCGATCGCATTCGGGAAGGCAGGACGACTGAAAAGCGCAGCCGATACTGCCGCGCCCGCCATCGTCAGCAGCGCACTGTGACCAAAGCTTCCAATGATTGATCCAAGTTTTGGAGAGTTCTGCCAACTCGTGTTGTTCCGGGTCGCGCGTACTTCGTCTCCAAGGTGTACGGCAGCCGAACCCCGGGCCTTGTCGCCCACTACAAGAAGGGCGCACACGAACGCAAGTACAGCAAGCAGCGCCACGCCGGAGACCGTGATCGACGCTACGGTAGCTGCTAGCATTCCCGATACGCACGTAATCCAGGCAATACTCACACCCGCCTTACGAAGCGTCGTGCGGTCGACTGCGGAAAGATCTGACCGTAGCGATGCGTTAAAGAATCCGAGATCGGCGAACTGCAGCGCAGCCTGCAACAATGACAACGCTAGGATGGTTAGCCCAAAGTCGGCAACGCTCAGGTTCTTGGGGAGAAAGAAGAACTGTCCCGCGGCTAAGAGAATCGTTGCTCCAACAACGACACAGTACTGAAGGAGCGATAGCTTTCGTGGAGGAGGGCGCCGGCCCAGGAGCGTCGCCTCGTTAAGTCCGTGAAGCGATCTTGGCGACGGCTTCCGATGACGACCGGTTCTTTTTGATGTCGTACGACTAGGCACACGAGGAGGCAGTGGTAGGTCGAATATCTGGCCGTTATGTGGACCTAGCGCCATACTGCCAACGCGTTTCGAGCTAGCCCTTTCGCACGGCGACGATCCGCGTCTCGTAGAGCTCGAATCATCGCGCGCGAGAGATTGCCGAAGGTAAATACGAGCTTCCAGACGAATGCTGTCACTATCGATGGGCGGTACTCGCGTCGATAGAAGTCGTACAGGTTCCTCGCCCACAGCGTAGATACATGACCGTTGACGGACTCACGACGGCCTGACTGAAAAGCCGCAGTCTGGTGCACGTCCGACGCTTCCTGCGATGTCGGTGAAGCCGATGACGATCCCCCGACTTCATGGTATGCACGGACTCGTGAAAGAATCTTAATTCGCTTGCCGCCATTAAGCACTCTACTGCAAAATTCGACGTCCTCGCCATACATGAACCATGCCTCAGACAGCATGCCGATATCGTTAATCGTACGCCGTGGAATGTAGACACAACAGCCGGACGTCCACTCGACAAACTGATCGTCATTCGAATGCGGATCGATAAAGAGGTGCCTGCCCTTAAATGCTCCAACGTGGGGGAACACTGCGCTGAGTCCAGAGTAATGGGTGAACATTGGCCATAGCCGCGGTTGACGGCCGGCCGACATAACCTTTATATCACTCGCACCAAGAACGACAGGTGCGACCAAGCCTAGTGTCCGATCCTGTTCAATTTCATTTCGCATCGCCAGAATCGCATCTATGTCGATTCGCGCGTCTGGGTTGAGCAGGATCACGTCGTCGTCCCCGGCATCGCGAATTATTTCGTTCACCGCGACTGCGAAGCCTACATTTTCATCGTCAAGTACCACGGAGTCGACGAAGCGATTAGTCTGGAGTTCCTTCAGCAACGTTGGCGTGCCGTCAGACGACGCATTGTCGCGAATACCGACTCTTAACCAACTTGGTCGCTGCCTGAGCCGCTCGACGCAGTCTCCGATGTGAGCAGCCGAATTGAACGTCACGATCGCGACAGTAACATTGTTGCCTGCCGTTCGTGTGTCAATATTCACTGCACCTTCTCCAGTACGGACACGACTGCACTTTTATACGATTCGAGACTAAACCTCTCTGGTACGGATTCCTGTCCCGCAATTGCGATTCTCGTCGCGTCTCCAGCGTTCTTGATCGCCCACACACAGGCTTGAGCAAGGCTTTCAGCCTTACCGGCTTCGAACGTGAGGCCGGTTTCTCTATCTGTCACAATTTCAATTAGCCCCTGGACGTTCGCAACTATGGTGAGGACGCCCGCAGCCATTGACTCTGCTGCCACTGTGCCAAATGGTTCGATCCTTGATGGGACGATGGCAATATCGGTGGTGCGCAGGGTCGGAATAATGTCATGTTGAAAGCCGAGAAACTTTACTCGATCCGCCATACCGAGTTTTTGCGCTAGTGACCTCAGCTCGTCGTAGAACCACTCGTACCCTGCGAAGGTATCTCCAACTAGAGAGAGGTCGACGTCTATCCCGAGGTCCTGCAGCATAGCTGCTGCTCGGATGGCTAAGTCTTGCCCCTTGCGTGGACTCAGCCGGCCCACAACTGTCAGCGACGTTTTTGCAGAATCTGACTTCTGCGGTATTGACAGATCCCCTTCACTCAAATAGGGGGACCAGTCTTTCCCGTTGTAGATCACGACCGTCCTGCGAGCCAGCCCTCGGACGGCAGCGGAGACTTCAGACGCTGTGGCCCTACTGTTGCAGATTATCCGACTAGCTCCGAGCAACGGAAGGTGAAGCATCGTGCGAACGATACGGCTAGAATTTGACTCTGCCTCTCGGACGTGCACTACCTGCTTACGACGCGTTAGCAGGGCAGCTATCATCCACCATGGTTGGACGATCGTATTAATATAGATGACTTGGGGATCCTCCTGCCGAACAATATGCAAAAGTTGAGGGATCGACCTAGCAACTTGGCGCACGAGTCGAAGAATACCTGAAGATGACAGGTCTGATTTCCGAAGAACTGGGACTTGACTCGGTATGAATCGAGCTCCAGCTTCAAGAAAGTTGGCTGCCAATGGCCCGTCTCCGGGCGCAATAACGGTCACCGAGTGCCCTGCGTCCACTAAAGCCCGAACAGCTTGGACTGCCATCCGGTCACTGCCATACAACTCGGCCGACGGGTGCGTAAAGAGAATTTTCACTTAAAACTCCCGTCGGAGGCGCGGGTCCCGTCCGAAACCCTGTTCGTCTCTTTCATCACTTATATCGTTGCGCCATCATCTATTCTGGCTACGATGACCGCGTACCCGCTCTCGGTTGTTCAGTTCGCGGCAGAGGCTCTCATAACGGGTTGCGACATCGTCCCAGTCATAAAGGTCTATCGCACGCTGTCTTGCCGCCTCGCCTTGGGCGGTCGCTTCATCCGGCTCCGTTTCGGCGGCGGAAACTGCATGCGCCAAGGCTGCCGGGGTGGAAAAGAATCGCGCGTGGTCTCCCAGAACTTCGCGATTGAAATTTACATCCCATGCGATAACGCTGGCACCAGCGCCCATCGCCCTCAGAAGCGAAGGATTCGTTCCTCCGACAGAGTGTCCATGGAGGTATGTCGCCGCACCTGCGTAAAGAGAATCCAGGAGATTGCTGTCCCAAACACCACCGACCAGTCTGATCCGCGAGTCCTGTCGGGCCAGTTCTTTCACCAACTTTTCGTGCTCGCTCCGGTATGGAACTGATCCAACTACAATTAGCGGCTTGACCGCGTTACTCATCGCGTAACCCTTGACTATGACGTCAACATGATTCTCAGGCTCGAGCCGTGCGACGACGAGATGGTAGGAGTTGGGATGGAGCCCAAGTTTCAGTAGTTCTGCGGCATCACATTCTTTCTGTATCGCCGCTCCGTACGGAATGAAGACGCTTCCTGCGTTGTACCGGTCACGATAGTAATCCTGGATTCCTACAGCGTCCGCAATAAGCTCGTCCGCTAGCCGAACTGCGAGGCGTTCGTTTGCTAGGTAGTATCTCCTTCCATTGGGACCCCACTTAGCACGCTTCCACTCGAGTCCGTCGACGTGCACCGCGACTGGGATGCGCGATGCTCTGATTACCGGCAACAACGGTGCGTTAGCGGCGTTGAAGACTAGAGCGACGTCGGTCCGATGAAGAGCGAGATGCGCTACGGATAGTGCGGTGTGACTGAGGGTTTCGGTTATCGGATGCTTGAGAGCAGGGAGGCGGGTTCGTCTCATGCCAAGATAGTGGGACGATCTATCGCCGCCTCTGCAGTAGACGCGAATGCCGTGGCCTGCTTCGGCAAGTCTTCGTCCGATCTCCTCAACCGCGGTTTCGAACCCGCCGTAACGGGCTGGCACGCCGCGCGTACCGATCATTGCGATTCGCACTTTCTAGACTCCCAGGATCGGTGTAGGCTCCAAAGGGCGCATGTTGACGCATGGGTCGGCTGGACAAGGTGCGCACTAGGACTTCGAATGCTGAGGCCGTAGCGTTACAGGCAAGTTCCCTGTTCGCGGGGTATGCAGGGCCCGTGATCGCTCGTGCCTCGCAGCCGGTTGCGAATTGGGGGGCTCAGCTTCAGCCAACACCCCAGTTAGCCGGCTCTAGGTTCTGCCTCACGCGAACTGAGAAGGTTCGGATGTCGATAGAACCTTATCGCTTACCGGACACTTCTTATCGACCGTTGTCGACCAACTCAATCGCAGATGTCGGCGACCAAGTTCCAGCTGCTAGCTCACCCGGTCGACATGCGCCGTCGGACTCCCCGACTCTCTTGACCCAAAGGTAGGCATCGACGCGATCCTCGCCGCTACTCAGCGTGGGTTCCTGGCCGAGCGCTCGCCCCGGCGGGTTGCAGAAGGTCGGGCCACCGTCGATGGTGTCCCCTGCAACCGGGCCGTTGCCGTTGCGGCTCGTGTCGATGATGAAGTGCTTGCCGCTCAGTCTGTCGGAGATCGCGCGGCCGTATGTCAGGTTATCGGCGGTCGTCCAGAAGTTGGCGACGTTGAGGCTGAACCCGTCGGCCTGGGCGATACCGCTGGCAGCCAGGGCGTCGGCGATCGCGGCGGGGTCCTTCACGAAGCCCGGGTTGCCGGCGTCGAGATACACCGTCACGGGGCCCGCGGCCTTCAGCACGCTGATGGCGTCGGACAGCATCGTCTTCCTCTGGGAAGCGGCATCGCCGACGCAGCCGGAGACCTCGTGGGGCACGGCGTCGGGCTCGAGGACGACCGTCGCTTCCCTGCCCTTGAGCGCGCTCGCCACCTGGCGGATCCAGGCTGCGTAGTCGGCGGCGTCGGCCGCTCCCCCGCTGGAGAAGCTGCCGCAGTCGCGGTTGGGGATGTGGTAGGCCACGAAGAGTGGCTTCTGCCCGACAGCCGCGGCGCGGTCGGCGTATCCGCCGGCCTGGGCGGCCACCGACGCGGTGTCGGCCGTCAGCCACAGCGGTACGGGCTGGGAGGCGATGCGGCCGATCGCCGCGGCGTCCTCCGTACGGCCGGCGGCCTGCCATTCGCGTTGCTGCTGCGCGGCGGGCGAGTCGGGGTCGACGTAGTATCCCGTCGGTGAGGGCAGGGCGACAGGTGGAGCTTGTGTCGCCGGGGCGTTGCCGCCGGAGGCGTTCCCGCACGCGGTGAACAGCACCAGCGCCACCACCACTCCGACGATCGCACCGGCCAGCGACGTGAACACCCTCCGGGACCTCACGATCGCGGAGTCTCCCAGAACCTCGGGACGCCCCGGGCGCCCGCCCGACTGCCTCACGTGACCTGCACCCACCGCGCCACCGACGGCGTCCCGTCGTCGGCGACGAGGAACAGCATGTAGAAGCCGGGTGGGACGATGTTGCCGTCGGCGGGGACGGTCACCGACAGCGCGTCGTCGGCCCTGGTGACGTCGAGTGCGACGGACCTCTGCTCGACGTCGGTCACGTGGGTCACCGCGCTGGGCCGGATCAGCCGGGCGGAGGCGATGCGGGCGGCGTCGGGCGTCGACACCGTCATGGTGGCTCCTGTGGCGACGGTCGGGGGCGCGTCGGTGATCTGCGGCCGCGTACCCCGGTACAGGTAGGCGGGCGTGTAGATCTCGATGCGCTTCTCGAAGGCCCCCGGCTTGGTGTTCGCGGCGTCCTTGAACAGCGGGTTCGAGCCGAGGGTGGCGACGCGACCGTCCGGCAGCAGGAGTGCTTCGGAGTGGTAGTCACGGCCGACGGACGGGTCGGCGGCGTCGGAGAGCGTGTTGGTGTCGGGGTGGTAGATGCGGGCGGTCAGGTTGTCGCTGGCGCCCTCCCCGCGGTAGCCGGAGGAACCTCCGGTGATGAGGGTGGTGTCGTCGGGCAGCGTGACGAGGTTGGGGTAGCGGGTGCCCTGCGGCAAACTCGGGCCAGGTGTGAAGGCCGGGTGCGGCGCCGTGAGGTCGACGACGTCGATGCGGGCGGTGGAGCGGTCGGACTCGCCGACGCCGCCACCGCCGACGACCATCACCTTCTGGTTCTGCACGGTGCCGGCCCACGTCGAGCCGCTGGTCTCGAGCATGTCGGGGTCCCGCAACCCGGGCACCGTGCGGAACGTGTTGTCCGCCAGGTTCCAGAAGCCGGGGGTGCGGCCCTTGTCGTCGGGGCCGTAGCCGGCATTCGAGCCCGAGTAGAAGAGCTCGCCGCGCTGGGTGGGGAATAGCGCGGGGTAGGTCGGGAAGTACTGACGCAGGTCGGGTCGGTCCACCCACGTGCGGGTGCGCGCGTCGTAGACCTCGTTGTAGCCGTCGACGACCTGGCCGGTCCCGTCGAGGCCCGACACCGCGATGACGCCGCCGTTGTCGGGCAGGCCGACGAGCGTCGGGTACCAACGCTTGTGGTTCATCGAGCCGACCTTCTGGTACGACTCGGTGACCGGGTCGAACTCGTAGCTGTCGGCGATGCCCTGGAACTCCTGCTTGTCGAAGGTCATCTTGTCGGCGATGCCGTACACGTCGTTCGCGTCGGCCAGACCCGCGACCGAGTACTGCTGCCGGTCGGTCGTCGCGTACTGCGGGCCGGGGGCCTCGGCCTCGACCCACACGGTGTCCTGGCTCGCGGTCACGGTCGTCCTGGTGTGGACGGACGTCTTGGCGGCGGGCGGCAGTGTGACGTCGGCCGTGCTGAGGTAGCGCAACCCGTTGGGCGCCACGAACACCGTGCCCTTCGGCAGGCTGCGCGCGACGTCGGGCGACTCGTTCTTCACCAGCATCCCGCCTGCTGCCTTGGTGACGTCGGGCGGCAGCACCTCGTAGCGCTGTGTGCCGCCGGCGACGAGCAGCTTGCCGTCGGGCAGGAAGGCGTGCCCACCGCAGAACAGGTCGGCCGGGGTGGGGACGAGCTTCGTTCCACCGGTGGCCGGGTCGTAGATCAGCGTCCTGAAGGTGCCCGCCTGGAAGGCCTCGGTGTCGTTGCCGGAGCCGGCGATGATCAGCAGCTTCCCCGTCGGCAGCAGCGCCGCATGGATGGCGTTGACCTCCATGTCGTCGGGGAGGTCGACGACGTCCCAGTGCCCGTACTGGCGCTTGTAGTCGTCGCTGTCGACGAGCATCTGGTGGCGCATCTGCGACACGAAAGCCATCGCCGGCGCGACGTTCACCCCGATCAGCACCAGCGGGATCACGACGAGCAGCGCGATCCGCCGCCACTTGCGTCCCGTGGGCGTCCGCAGCCACGTCATGACGCGACCTGCTCCTTCTCGTTCGTGCGTGCCTCAGGGGCTGCGGCCTGCAGGGGTATGAGCGGCAGCACCGGCCCGACCAGAGCGTTCGAGGACGCGGGGACGGCGGCAGCCGCTGTGGGCGCGCCTCGCCTCGCGAGGAGCCAGTTGGCGACCGGCACCAGACAGATGGCCACCGCGATCAAGGGCCACAACAGGATCTCGATCCCAAGGCTGTTGCGGGCCAGCGCGACCACCAGGGCAGCGACCAGCAGCACACACCACGTGAGGTGGGTACGGAACGCCGACCAGTGGTCCGACGACGATGCCGCGTCCTTCGGAGTCACGACGAACCTCGCCGGCCGCCTCAGGATCGTCTGCATCAGCGCGCGGACGAACAACGGCGCGCACAGCAGGGACATCAGGACACCCGTGAGGCCCGGGGATCCGTCTGCCTCGTACGGGCTGACGTTGTAGCGACGGTTGCGGACGAACATCCACACCTGCGTCGCCATGACGTCGACGTAGAGCGCCAGCCAGACCGTCGGGCTCACGACGAGGCCCGTCGCGCCGACGGTGAGGCACAGGATGGCGTTGACGCAGCCCAGCACCCACGACAGCGCCATCGCCGGGTAGAAGCTCGTCAGCAGCAGGTAGTGCACGGCGCGGCCGAGCGAGAGCCGGATCAGCCGCCGCCACATCAGGCTGCGCAGGATCTCCAGCGTCCCGCGCGACCACCGCAGCTGCTGACCGAAGTAGTCGCCCCACGACGACGGCCCCTCCCCCAACGCCACCACGTCCGGCGTGTAGACGGAGTCCCAACGCCGGCCCGTCTCCGGATTGCGACGCGAGTGCAGCAGAAGACCCGTCGCCATGTCCTCGGTGATGGAGTCCTGAAGGCCGCCCACCGTCCACAGGGCCCTGATCCTGATGGCGTTGTTGGTACCGACGAGCATCCCCGCCCGATTGCGGTTCGCCGCCCGTTGAATCAGCCCGTGGAACGGGAACTGCTGCGACTCCGCACCACGCGTGACGAACGTCTCCTGGTTGGCGTAGGTCTGCGGACCGCACACGAACGCGACGTCCGGGTCGCGGAAGTACCCGAGCATCCGCTCGGCGTAGCAGGGCAGCGGGACATGGTCCGGATCGACCGACAGCATCACGTCGTACCGGTGGCCGAACCGATCCAGCCAGGCGTTGTAGTTGCCGTGCTTGGTCCGGGCCTTGAACTCGCCGCGCACGGTGTTGTACTCGGCCTGATAGCGGCGCGTGAAGTGCTGAACCCCCAGTTCGGCACACATGCGCTTGACCGCCGGGTCGTCGCCCTCGTCGAGCAGCCAGACGTCGATGATCCCGTCCTCGTAGCGGACGCGTCGAGCCGCGGCGAGGGTGCGCCGCACCATGTCGATCGGCTCCTTGCCCGGGACGATCGTCGTCAGGAACGCCACACGCAGACCTGCGGGCGGGGTCACCGGTACCGGGTCGCGCACCAGGACCGAGGCCAGCGCGAGCGAGATCAGGTTCAGCAGCCGGAACACTTCGATCACCGCGATGGAGGCGATCAGGAAGACGTCGACGAACCGTGCTGCCCCATGGTCGTCCTGCCATTCCATGTGGGACGGCGAGAGCAACCAGAGGACGAAGAGGACGTCGAAGGCCACCCCGAGAAGGGCGATGGACACAGCACCCGCCACACCCCGCACACCGGCCGCCGCCGTCAGGCTGCGATAGCGGACACGGTAGGGCTCACCGTCGGGCACCTCGGTGACCTTCCCCGCGAGGTCACTGAACTCGTGCGGCTGGCGCCGGATGACCATCGTTGCCTCGACGTCGGGCTCGCCCAGGGGCGTCTCGCCTGCTGGGTCGGCCACGTCGCGACGGGCGAGCGTTTCCGTCATCTCGTCGGTCACTCCTGCGCATTCGGGGGATGCGACGCACCGTCAGAGAGATGACCGTCGGCCATCGCCCTAGCACCCGTTCGGCGTAGTGCGCGCGTCTCGTACTAAGTAGAGAGACGTCGGACCCCGCAAGCGGGTTACATGGTGACGAGGCGGCGTGACCGTATCGTTATACAAAAAGGACGTTCACCACCAACGGGTGACGCACCCAGCTACCAGTTCGTTACCGACTGCGATGGGTCACCGGCGACGGCAGGTTCCCAGGGACGACGATGTCCACGACGCGGGCCACCGCATCCGCGATCATCGTCGCGGCGTCGTGGTGGGCCGCCGGCTCCCCGCCCATCGGGTCGGGGACCGAGTGGCCCTCCGGCGGGATCGTCACCACGCCACGCATCGCCGCCACCTGCCCAGGCAACGCGAACGCCCGCGCCAGCGGGTCGGCCGGCAGCCGCAGCGGCTCCACAGCCTCCGCCAGCCTGGCGAACTCCAGCAGCCCGAACGTGCGGGCCATCGCCGTCGGCGCCAGGGCCGCGATGATCCCTCGGTGCCGCCGCGACATCCCGAGCACGAGGTCGGCCTGCTCCACCATCGACGCGACCAGCTGCTGCGACCGGAACCGGCGGGCCGGACGGCCGTCGAGGCGCCATGGCGAGAGCTCGTCGCGGGTCAGGTCGTGCATCGGCGCACCCACCACCGCCTGCACCCCGGCACTGGAGACCACGATCCAGCTCCCCAGCACCGACCCCAGCCGCTCGTCGACGAGATGCCTGGTCAGGACCTCGGCGAAGGGCGAGCGACAGATGTTGCCGGTGCAGACGTATACGAGACGGAACGGCCGCGGCGGGTACGGCCGCCCCGGCACACGTCTCTCCTCCACCGGCTCATTGTGCGGCCCCGACGCTCGATCCGCGTCACGACGTGACAGTGCACCCACCGGCCTCACCCCAGCGAGCGACGGACCACCTCGTGGTCGGCCTCCGTCTGGTCGGCGTAGCGGCGTGCGAAGGCACAGAGGGCGCGCTCCAGGTTGTCGCCGTGCCCGCAGTACCCCGCGATCATCGACGCCCCGCTCGTCCGCGCGTGCCCCTTGGCCAGCATCAGCCCGCAGACGGCGGCGTAGTCGGCCAGCGCGGCGGCGTCGATCCCGTCGAGGACGATCGCGCCCTTCATGTCGCGGAACTGCCGCACGTAGTACTGCCGCTCCCCCACCGTGGTCCAGCCGAGCAGCGGGTCCGAGACCGTCTGCAACGCCTGCTGGTACTCGACGACCCGCTGGCCCTGGTGGGCGTGCCAGGCCGAGTCGCCGTGCACGAAGGGCGCCACCACCGAGCGGCGGGCCTGCTTGAGCTGCAGGAACAGCACGTCGTCGGGCGTGGAGCCCTCGCACAGCGCCAGATAGGCCCGCAGCCCCACCGAGCCCACCCCGACGACCTTGTGGGCGATGTCGACGAGGTGATAGCCGCCGACGACCCGCGCCCAGTGCGCGGGCAGCGTCGTCACGTATTCGTCGAGACCGGCGACGAGCCCCTCGTACTCGGCGGGCGCGGGCCGGGTGATCAGCGGCGGCTCGGTGACGATCCGGCGCGCCCCGCCCTGGTCGGTGGTGAACCGCGGCAGCGCCCGGTCGCTGGTGCGCCGCCGTGCCCGCTCGGCGGCCTGGCGGACGGCCTTGCGGCTCGACCGGCCGCTGACGTAGCGCTGCATCGCGTCGGCGTCGATGCGTTCGTAGGAACGGGCGAGCAACGGCTCCTCCGCCAGCCGCCGCAGGTTCCGGCGGTAGGCGCGCACGCAGCGGTACACGGCGTGCTCACAGTCCTGCTCCGACGCGCCCGCCTCCCGGCCCGCGACCCAGGTGCTGGCGACGAGCCGGCGCAGGTCCCACTCCCAGGCGCCGGGGTGGGCCTCGTCGAAGTCGTTGAGGTCGAACACCAGGTCCCGCTCGGGTGAGGCGTAGAAACCGAAGTTGCCCAGGTGCGCGTCGCCGCAGATGACGGGCTGGATGCCGGTGGCGGGCAGCGTCGAGAAGTCGGCGGCGTTGATGCCCGCCGCGCCGCGCAGGAACCCGTAGGGCGACGCCGCCATCCGCTCCAGCCGCACCTGCACGAGCTCGGGGACGCGGCCGACGTGCGCAGCGCGCAGCTGCGTGAGGATGTCGACACGGTCCGGCGAGGGCGTCCACTCCCCCAGCGCGCTGCGCGGGGTCGCCTGCCGCAGCGACCGCCCGATCGCCGTCCGCTCCGCACGCGGGACCGCCGGACGCGACAACGCCCCGAACGCGGACCGGTCGACCGGTGCGGCGGACTGACCGAGCACGGCGTGACCCTCGGGAATCGGCACGATCTACTCCTGGCGACGTACGAGACCGGACGGTGAGGTCGCGATCATCGTCGCAGCGCCGCCACTTGCCGCCACCCACGCGGGGGAGCCGTCAGGCGATCGGGATGACGTCCACGAGAGGCGTCAGCCCCTCGAAGTCGCGGGGGTTGCTCGTGAGAACCGGAAACCGTGCTGCTGCGGCTGTCGCGGCTATCTGCAGATCGAGGCGGCGAGGGCGTGGGTCTCGGCCCGACCACCGAACCATCGAGGACAGGACTCCGTAGAGCTTCGCCTCTTCCACGCCGAACGGCATGATCTCGAACGACTCGAGTACGCGTCTGAAGCGGATTGCCCGGGCATCCGCTTCGGTCTTGTCTCCTACGTCCAGCCCGTAGGCAAGCTCGGCAGCGGTGATCGCGCTGACGACGAGGGTCTCTCCTTCGACCAGCGTCTCCGGCAGTTGTCCGAGTGCGATGACCGCCGAGGTGTCGAGCAGGATCGTCACGAGTCGATGTCGTCCGGGCCGAAGATCGCGTCGGCTTCTTCCCGCTCGCGCCGCCACGCCTCGGGATCGATCGGCGGGATGTCCGCGAAGAGCTGTCGTGCCTCGGCGAGGGTGACCCTGCGTCGGGCCGCCTTGCTGTGCGGAACGATCTCCGCGACCGGTCGGCCGTTCCGCGTCACCGTGAAGGTCTCGCCGGCCTCGACACGCCGCATGATCTCGGCGTTGTCGTTGCGCAGCTCTCGCTGGCTGATCGTCGCGCTCACACCCCGATGCTACCGGGCTGTAGCGCAAAGGTGCTACGCGGCGGCCTGCAGCCAGGGCTCCCAGGTCGGGTGGGGTTCGACGGCCAGCACCAGGATTCCGCCTGCCCGCGAGGGCGGGGCGGGGGGAACGGCCAGGGTCCAGCCGATCTCGTCGAGCATCCGGTCGGCCTTGCGGGAGTTGCAGGCGCGGCAGGCCGCGACGCAGTTGTCCCAGCTGTGGGCGCCACCGCGGCTGCGGGGGACGACGTGGTCGATGGTGTCGGCGCGGGCGCTGCAGTAGGCGCAGCGGCGGTTGTCACGTCGCAGGACACCGGAGCGGGTCATCGGCACCGCACGTCGGTAGGGAACGCGCACGTAGCGCGAGAGACGCATCACCGAGGGAGCAGGAACGGTGAGGTTCTCAGAGTGGAAGGCACCGCCGTCGAGGACGGCCTCCACGCACTCCGCCTTGCCACTGAGCATCAGCACGATCGCGCGCTTCGCCGTGACGACCGCCAGGGGTTCGAAACTGGCGTTCAGCAGGAGCACCCTGGACCCCGCTGGGACCACACCCGGGCTCGGCGTGATCCTCGGTACCTCCCCTGGGTCGGGGTCGGTGCCGATGGGGTCGGGTTGTCGATGGGGCACGCGACCACCTCCCGCTCGTCGCACCTAGTCGACCATACGGAGGGCGTCCGGCGCGACTGTGATCTCGACGTGTCCCACAGGTGGCCGACGGATGGCGAAGAACGTGCGGCGAAGGCGGCCGAGCGGTCGATCAAGATCGGTTGCCTGGGAGTGACCCAGGTCATACCCAAGGTCTTGTAACGTGGGGTCCTTGAAGCGCGAACTTGGTCACATGAAGCTCGGTCGGATCGGAGTCCGTCCTGCAGCCGTCGACTACGTCGATTACGTCGTCGAGGTGCCGGACGGAGAGTTGCTGTGCGGCACCTTCCGTCTCGAAGGCACCCGCACCGAGGACGAGGCGCGCACCTTCATCGCCGGCCGTCTCGGCGAGGCCCACGGCATGCGCGTGTCCTGGCGCGACGTGCACCTGCTCCAGCCTGCGTCCTGACCTGCGACGACAGGGGTCACTCCCCTGCCGGACGCTCCTGCTCGTCGACCAGCCGCGACAGCATCCCGGCGATCCGTTCCTGGCCTGCCGCCGTGGCGTCGAGCGCGCCACGCATCGACGCAAACCCCCTGTCCACGTGCTCGCGAAGATCGCGCACGTCTGCCCTGACGTCGGTGAGGTCGACCCGGACGTCGGCGAGGTCAGCTCGCATCGCGTTCAGCACCCGGTTGTTCTGACTCCGAAACTCGCGGATCTCGGACCGGATCTCGGCGACGTCACGATCTGCACCACCCGCGAGAACACGGGCGGCCGCGGCGTCATGCTCGCTGTGCCGCACCCGCTCGCCGAGCGCGCGCACCTCACCCTCGAGGGCGCTGACCCGCCGCTCCAGCTCCTCGTCTCCGGCCACGACCCGAGCCTAACGGCCGATCGCCGACCCTGCGGAAAGTTGTCCACAGGCGCCGGCGATCGGACGTCGCTGCTCAGAGGCTGCCGCGCTGGACGAAGGCCGGCCAGCCGCGCATGTGGTTGATGAAGCGCTCGCTCAGCCCACCGTTGCGAAGGTGCTGCGCCGGGACCGGGGTCCGGACTCTCTCGTAGGCGTGGTTCGCCTGCACCTGCAGGGGGAAGTCGCGCTGCAGGATGCCGGCGCGCGCGACGAGGATGAAGTCGGCACCCTCGTCGAGGAGCTGCCCGGCACGCTCGGCGGTATAGATCTTGCCGGCCACCCCCAGCGCGACGCGCTTGCGGGGGAGCTCGGCGAAGACGCTGACCATCGTCTTCCCGCAGTACCTGCCCTCCTGCACGATCTGCTTCGACTCCCACAGCGCGAGGTCGAGGTAGTCGATCAGCTCGCGGTCGAGGATGTCGGCGGTGATCTCGACCAGTTCCTCGAGCTGCAGGCCGTAGCGCTCGACGGACAGCCGCCAACCGATCTGGAAATCGGGCCCGCACTCGCGGCGGATGCCTTCGAGGACCTCGAGGGTGAGCCGGGCGCGGTTCTCGGGGCTGCCGCCGTACTGGTCGGTGCGGTCGTTGAGCAACGGGGACATGAACTCCGACAGGATCCAGCCGAATGCACCGTGGGCGGCGATGCCGTCGAACCCGGCGCGCTCGGCGCGCTCGGCCGCCTCGATGAAGCTGTCGCGGATCCGCTGGACCTCCTCGGTGGTCAGCGCCCGGTAGCCGGGCACGGTGTAGCCGGAGGCGGGCGAGGGGTGTCCGCCCAGCTCGGGACGGGCGCGGTGGCCGGCGTGGTGCAACTGCACAGCGGAGAGAGTGTCGCCCTCACGCAGCGCGTCGGCCATGTCGGTGAGGCCCGGGAGCAGGTCGTCGCTGTAGATGCCCAACTGCCGTTCGAACGCGATCCCGCTGGGCTCGACGAACGTCGCGGCGGTCTGGGCCAGGGCGTAGCCGCCGCGGGCGACCTGCTCCATCCAGTCGATGTCGTACTTGGACGCGGAGCCGTCGTACTCGCTCTGCTGATTGGTGAGCGGAGCCAGCATGAACCGGTTCCGCATCGGCTTGCCGTGGATGAGTGGCAGCGGTTCGAACAGACCTGAGACGGACACGTGAATCTCCAGATTGCCGTGGTCGGGCGGACAGTGCAGCCGGACGGCTCGGGGCACGCGGGGTGCCCGGGCGCGTCGGTGCGCAGCTGTCATCCGGAGGCCACTCGGCCGGAGCCCAGTGTATTAGAATTTTCTACTACTGTAGCAAACTCTCGGAACAGGGGCGATCGAGACCTCACCCACAGGCGTCGAGAGCCGCCAGCACGTCGGCGACCAGATCGGCGGTGTCCTCGCAGCCCGCCGAGAGCCGCACCAGGCCGGGCGCGACCGCATCGCCCCAGCGTTCGCGCCGGTCGGCGGAGGTCTTCAGGCCGCCGAAGCTCGTCGCCGACTCGACGAACCGCGACGCGGCGAGGAAGGCGGCGACGGCGTCGGTGTCGCGCAGGGTGAACCGCAGGACACCGTTCCACCGGCGCATCTGCCGGGCCGCGACCTCGTGCGCGGGGTCGTCGGCGAGACCGGGCCAGCGGACGTCGCGCACCGCGGGGTGCGCGCGCAGGGCCGTGGCCAGCGTGCGGGCGTTGGTGGCCTGCCGCTCCAGGCGCAGGTCGAGAGTCCCGAGCCCGCGGTGGGCGAGCCAGACCTCCATCGGCCCGGGAACAGCGCCGCCGCGGGTGCGGGCGTCGCGGATCCGGGCGGCGAGGCCCGCGTCGGCGGTGGTCACGTGCCCGAGGACGACGTCGCCGTGCCCCGCGACGGCCTTGGTGTCGCTGGCCACGACGATGTCGGCGCCCAGATTCAGCGGCCGCTGTCCGAGCGGCGTCGCGGTCGTGTTGTCGACGGCCACGAGCGCCCCCGCCGCGTGCGCCCGTGAGGCGACGGCGGCGATGTCGCAGACGTCGAGCCCGGGGTTCGACGGCGTCTCCAGCATGACGAGCGCGACGCCGTCGAGGTCGGCCTCGTGAGCCTGCGTGGTCGGCACCGTGCGCACCGGCAGGCCGAGATCGGCGGCCAGCGCGCGGGCGAGGTAGTAGCCGTCGGACGGGAGCACGACGGTGCCGTCGCGCCCGCGCGTCGCGAAGACGGCGGCGATCGCGGCCATGCCGGAGGCGAACAGGGTGCACTCTCCGCCCTCGAGCCCGCCGATCGCCGACTCCAGTGCCCGCCAGGTGGGGTTCCCGGCGCGGCCGTAGAAGTCGGCCGGGGTCTGGGCACTGGTCCCCAGCGCGAACGTCGACGACAGCACCGGCCCGGGGTGCAGCGGGTCCCCGACCCCCGGCGACGGAGCACCGCCGTGGACGCAGCGCGTGCCGTCGCCGAGGTCGGTCATTCCGGCTTCGGGGCCCGCGTGATCAGCTCCTTCGCCATCGCCGGCGCGGAGAGGCCCTCGTGGCAGACGCGGCGCACGGCGTCGGCGATCGGCAGCTCGACGCCGTGGCGCGCCCCGAGCTCGCAGATCGACTGGCACGACTTCACGCCCTCGGCGACCTGCCCGTGGTTGGCCTCCTCGGCCTGCGCGAGGCTCTCGCCGCGACCGAGGCGCTCGCCGAAGGTGCGGTTGCGCGACAGCGGCGAGGAACAGGTGGCGACGAGGTCGCCCAGCCCGGCGAGGCCCGCGAACGTCATCGGGTCGGCACCCAGGACGGCGCCCAGGCGCGAGATCTCGGCGAGCCCGCGGGTGATGACCGACGCCCGGCTGTTGTCCCCCAGGCCCATCCCCGCCGCGATGCCCACCGCGAGCGCGATGACGTTCTTGCCCGCACCGCCCAGCTCGCAGCCGACGACGTCGGTGTTGGTGTAGGAGCGGAAGTAGTCGGTGGTGCAGGCGTTCTGCAGGGCGACGGCACGGTCGTGGTCGGCGCAGGCGATAACGGTGGCCGTCGGCTCCTCGCCGGCGATCTCCCGGGCCAGGTTCGGCCCGGAGACGACGGCGACCTGCTCCGGGGACACGTTGGCGACCTCGGCGACGACCTCGCTCATCCGCTTGAGCGTCCCCAGCTCGATGCCCTTGGCCAGGCTCACGAGTGTGCGCCCCGGCGGGAGCAGCCCGGACCAGCCGGACAGGTTGGCGCGCAACGTCTGTGACGGCACGGCGAGCACGACGACGTCGGCGCCGTCGAGCGCGGCCGCGGCGTTGGTCGTCGCGGAGAGCCGGGAGGGCAGCTCGACGCCGGGCAGGTAGCCGGGGTTGGCGCGTTCGGAGTTGACGGCGTCGGCGATCTCGGGCCGGCGCGCCCACAGCGTCACGTCGCGGCCGGCGTCGGCGAGGACCTTGCCGAACGCCGTACCCCACGACCCGGCGCCGAGGACGGCGACGCGCTGCACGGCGCGGCTCACGCGGTGTCGCCCTTGCGGAAGAAGGCGGCGGGGGCGGGCTCGCCCCGGACCTCGGCCAGCAGGTCGCGTACCCGGACCATCAACAGGTCGGTCACCTCGCGCAGCAGGGCGGCGTCGACGGGACGGCCGCGGTACTCGGACAGGTCGACCGGGTCACCGGCGCGCACGACGATGTCGCGGCGCGGCAGCGGCCGGAACTTCTTGCGGTAGTGGTCGTAGACCTCGCGGGTACCCCAGTGCACCACCGGGATCACGGGGACGTCGGCACCGAGGGCGAGCCGGGCGACGCCGGTGCGGGCGTGCATCGGCCAGCCGTCGGGGTCGCGGGTGATCGTGCCCTCCGGGTAGATGACGACGATCTTGCCCTCGCGCAACGCCTGCTCGCCCTCGCGCAGGCTGTTCTGCGCGTCGGCCGACTCCCGGTAGACCGGGATCTGCCCGGACGAGACCAGCACCCGTCCGAAGACCGGGATCTTCCACAGGCTGGCCTTGGCCAGGAAGCGCGGGATCCGGCGCGACGTGTGCACCCACAGCGCGGTGTGCACGGGGTCGAGGTAGGAGATGTGGTTGGCGACGACGAGCGCGCCGCCCGTGCCCGGCGTCGGCAGCCGGTCCCTGCCCTCGTAGCGTGTCCGCCCGGTCAGGAGCGCGATCGGGTAGAAGAACACCGCCGCGAACCCGACCCAGAAGCCGCCCTTCTCACGCCTCACCCGCGCCCTCCCGTCCGTGATCTCGCCGTGAGTCTCCCGGGACGGGCCCCCCGGGTCCACCCGCGGGTGTTGCACGATGGTGGGGTGCCATCGCCGGTCGATCTCGTCGTGCCCGTCAAGGGGCTGCCCGCGGCCAAGTCGCGGCTGCGCGGCGCGGCCGACGGCGGCGTCGGCGAACCGGGCGCACACAGCAGGCTGACCCTCGCGCTGCTGCTGGACACGCTGGCCGCGGCCCGGCGGTCGGGGGTGCGCAGGCTGCTCGTCGTCAGCTCCGACCCGGACGTGGCGGCGGCCGTCGCCGGGCTCGGTGCGGCCCCGGCGCGTGCCGTGACCGACGGCACTCGTGACGACGGCGACAGCGCGCGCCTCGACGTCGTCCCGGAAGGGCCCGTGGCGGGCCTCAACGCCGCGCTGACGCACGGGGCGACGTTGCTGCGTGCCGACGACCCGGCGTCGACGGTCGGGGCGCTGCAGGCCGACCTGCCCGCGCTCCGCCCCGACGAGCTGCGCGCGGCGCTCGCCGAGGCCGCCACCCGGTTCGCCGCCGGGGCCGTCGCCGCCTTCTCCGCGGACACTCCCGGTGACGGGACGACGCTGCTGCTCGCCGCTCCCGGTGCCGCGCTGGCCCCGGCGTTCGGGCACGGCTCGGCGGCCCGGCACGCCGCGGCGGGGGCGGTCCTCGTCGGCGGGTCGCTGCCCGGGCTGCGCCGCGACGTCGACACCGCCGACGACCTGCGCGGCGCCGTTGCCCTCGGCGTGGGCCCGCACACGACGTCGGCGCTGGCCGTCGTCGCCCGGGGTGCCTGACCGTTCCGACAGGCGTGTGACGTGACCTCCTTGCGCCACAACGATCCGCGACGGCGACGTCGTCGTCACGTCGCCCAGAGTTCACTCGGATGCCACCTGCCCAGGCGCTTCGTCCCGCAAGGTTTGGGGAAGAATCCCGACCGTGAGTGACGACGCGCGGAACCCGGACCAGGACGAGCCCGGCGAGGCCACCGGCGGTCCCGCGCGCACCCGACGCACCGGCCGGCGGGCGCCGCGCCCGTCGAGCAGGCGGGTCTCGGCCACGGCCACACGCTCCGAGTCCGCCGCCCAGCCGGCCAAGCCGCGCGCCCGCGGCACGGTGCGGCGCGCCGCGGCCGCCGCCGCGACGACGTCGTCCACGCACACCGCCGCCCCCGAGCCCTCGGCGACGACCCCCGCCGCTCCCCCGCAGGCCGCCTCGACCACCGCGGTCGCGCCCGCCGGTGCCCCCGCGCCCGGCGCCGCCCCGATCGGTCCGCCCGCGCCGACCACCGCCCCGGCCACGTCGACGGCGCTGCCCGACGACCGCTACCTCAACCGCGAGCTCTCCTGGCTCGACTTCAACGCACGCGTCCTCGCCCTCGCCGAGGACCCCAGCCAGCCGCTGCTCGAGCGCGCCAAGTTCCTGGCGATCTTCGCGTCGAACCTCGACGAGTTCTACATGGTCCGCGTCGCCGGGCTGAAGCGCCGCGACGAGACCGGCCTGGCCGTGCGCAGCGCCGACGGCCTCACCCCCCGCGAGCAGCTGGGCCGCATCACCGCCCGCAGCCAGGTCCTCGCCGACGCGCACGCCCGGGTCTTCCTCGAGGAGGTGCGCCCCGAGCTCGCCGAGCACGGCGTGCACATCCGCCGCTGGACCGACCTGTCCGACGACCAGCGCGACCGCCTCTCCGACTACTTCACCGAGCAGGTCTTCCCCGTCCTCACCCCGCTCGCGGTCGACCCGGCACACCCCTTCCCCTACATCTCGGGGCTCTCGCTCAACCTCGCCGTCACCGTCCGCGACCCCGAGGGCCGCACCGAACGGTTCGCGCGCGTCAAGGTCCCCAACAACGTGCCGCGGCTCGTCCGCGTCGCCAACGACGAGGGTGTCGACGAGCGGGGCGTCACGTTCCTGCCCATCGAGGACCTCATCGCCGCGCACCTCGGCAAGCTGTTCACCGGCATGGACGTCGCCGAGGTGCACGCCTTCCGCGTCACCCGCAACGCCGACCTCGAGGTCGAGGAGGACCGCGACGAGGACCTCCTGCAGGCCCTCGAACGCGAGCTGGCCCGGCGCCGGTTCGGCCCGCCCGTGCGGCTCGAGGTCGTCGACACCATGAGCGAGCACGTGCTGGAGCTGCTCCTGCGCGAGCTCGACGTCGACCCCGGCGACGTCGTCACCGTCCCCGGCCTGCTCGACCTGACGTGCCTGTGGGAGGTCTACGGCGTCGACCGGCCCGACCTCAAGGACGAGCCGTTCCGCCCCGCCACCCACCCGGCCTTCGCCGACCGCGAGACCCCGCGCAGCATCTTCTCCACGCTGCGCGAGGGCGACGTCCTCGTCCACCACCCCTACGACTCGTTCTCGACGAGCGTGCAGCGCTTCATCGAGCAGGCCGCCGCCGACCCGAACGTGCTCGCGATCAAGCAGACGCTCTACCGCACCTCCGGCGACTCCCCCATCGTCGACGCCCTCGTCGACGCGGCGGCCGCCGGCAAGCAGGTCGTGGCGCTCGTCGAGATCAAGGCGCGGTTCGACGAGCAGGCCAACATCCGCTGGGCGCGTGAGCTGGAGAAGGCGGGCGTCCACGTCGTCTACGGCCTCGTCGGGCTCAAGACGCACTGCAAGACGTCGCTGGTCATCCGCCAGGAGGGCGGCCAACTGCGCCGCTACTGCCACATCGGCACCGGCAACTACCACCCGAAGACGGCGCGGCTCTACGAGGACATCGGCGTCCTCACCGCCGACCCGACCATCGGCGCCGACCTCACCGACCTGTTCAACACCCTCACCGGCTACTCGCGCCAGACGTCCTACCGCAGCCTGCTCGTCGCCCCCTACGGCGTGCGGCGCGGCATCGTGCGTCGCATCGAGGACGAGATCGAGGCCTTCCGCGAGGGCAACACGAACGCCTGCGTCCGGATCAAGGTCAACTCGCTGGTCGACGAGCAGGTCATCGACGCGCTCTACCGCGCCTCACAGGCCGGTGTCCCCGTCGACGTCGTCGTCCGCGGCATCTGCGCGATCCGCCCGGGCCGCGAGGGCATGTCGGAGAACATCCGGGTCCGCTCGATCCTCGGCCGCTTCCTCGAGCACTCGCGGATCTTCCACTTCGGAGCCGCCGACGAGTACTGGATCGGCAGCGCCGACATGATGCACCGCAACCTCGACCGCCGCGTCGAGGTGCTACTGCGCGTGGCCGACCCGCGGCTCGCGGGCCAGCTCGGCGACCTGTTCGACTCCTGCCTCGACCCGGCCACCCGCTGCTGGACGCTCCAGGCCGACGGCAGCTGGGAGCCCTCCCCGCCGCCCGGTTCCGACATCGACCGGGTACGCGACCACCAGGCGGAGATGATGGCCCTGCACGCCGCGGCCGCGATCGTCGAGACCGAGTGACCCGCAGCGACCTCGCCCGGGCCCTCGCGGTCGACGTGCTCGCCGCAGGTGCCGTGCTGTGGCGCCACGGCACGGCCGGCCCGGAGGTCGGCCTCGTACACCGCCCGCGCTACGACGACTGGTCACTGCCCAAGGGCAAGCTCGACCGCGGGGAGCACCTCGCCACCACGGCCGTCCGGGAGGTCGTCGAGGAGACCGGGCACCGCATCCGCATCGGCGGCCGCCTCGGCGACGTCCGCTACACGGTCGAGGACGGCGCGAAACTCGTCCGCTACTGGGCGGGCGAGTCCCTCGGCGGGGCGTTCGAACCCAACGAAGAGACCGACGAGCTGCGGTTCCTCACCCCTACCGACGCCTGCGGGCTGCTCACCTACGACCACGACCGGACCGTGATGCGCCGGTTCGCCGCGCACCCGCGGCCGATGTCGACACTCGTCCTCGTCCGCCACGCCAAGGCCGGCAGCCGCGACGGGTGGGACGGCGACGACCTGCAGCGCCCGCTGTCGGCCACCGGTCGCGCCCAGGTCGCCCGGCTCACCCCGTTCCTGCGGCTGTTCGGGGCCGACCGCATCGCCTCGGCGCCACCGGTCCGCTGCCGCACGACCGTCTCCGACCTGGCCGCCGCGGCCGGGCTGCCCGTCACCGACGAACCCGCGCTCGGCGAGAACGCGCACACCGACGACCCGACCGCCGCGACCACGCGGGTCCGCGAGATCGCGGCACAGCCGGGTGTGACCGTGCTGTGCAGCCAGGGCGGCGTCATCCCCGACCTCGTCGACGCCCTGACCGCGGGCACGCCACTGGCCGACCGGGTGCGCCCCGGCGGTGCGGCGATCCCCGCGCGCAAGGCGAGCACGTGGGTGATCGGGTTCGGCGCCGACCTCACCCCGCGGTTCGCGGACTACTACCGCGAACCGGCGGGTTGAGAGCTACTTCTTGGCCTTGGCCTTCTTGGGCTTGGCAGCGGCGGCTGGCTTCTCCGCCTTCGCCGCCGTGGCCTTCGGCGCCGCCTTCGTGGCCGCCGCCGCCTTCGGCTTCGCCGCCGCCCGCGGAGCCGCCTTGGCCGACTTCGGCTCCGGCTTCTCCGCGAACGACGTCGACGCCTTGGCCCGGCTGCGGGGCGCCCTGGCAGGGGCGGCCGGCGCCGATGCCGCGGCACCGCGCGCGCGACGGGCCGGCGCCGGCTTGGCGGTCTCGGCCGCCGCGCCGTTGCCCGACACCGTGGCCTTGAAGGCGATGCCCGGCCGGAAGGCCGGCACCACCGTCGGCGGGACGGCGACCGTGTCACCGGTGCGGGGGTTGCGGGCGACGCGCGCGGCCCGGGCTCGCGCCTCGAAGACGCCGAACCCGGTGAGCGACACCGAACCACCCGAGCCGACCGTGTCCACGATGATCGAGAGCACTCCGTCGACCGCGGACGCCGCGGTGCGCCGGTCGCCGAGCCGCGCCGCGAGCGCGTCCACGAGCTGCGTCTTGTTCATGACTGGGCAGGTTAGAGTGTTGTCGCAGCTCACACCAGAGATCAGCCCAAGAAAAACCCTTGCCGTGCAACAACAGTCCCGTTTCGGGGACTGTGCCGCAAGGCGTCCGGGTGATCTAGGAGGGTCTTGACGCCCTCAGCCGGCCGGTGTCGTGACCGGCAGCCAGGCCGGGCGCGTACCCTCGAACGTCGTGATCTCACCCTCGTGGCGCAGCGTCAGACCGATGTCGTCGAGCCCCTCCAGCAGCCGCCAGCGGGTGTAGTCGTCGATCTGGAACGCGAACGTCAGGTCCTTGGCCTGCACCGTACGTTCCTGCAGGTCGACGGCCACTTCGGTGCCCGGCTCGTTCTCGAGCAGCTTCCACAGCAGCTCGACGTCGTGCTGCTCGCACTGCGCCGCGACGAGCCCGCCCTTGGCCGAGTTGCCGCGGAAGATGTCGCCGAAGCGCGCCGAGATCACGACCCGGAAGCCGTAGTCCATCAATGCCCACACGGCGTGCTCGCGCGAGCTGCCCGTCCCGAAGTCCGGGCCGGCGACCAGCACCGATCCCTTCGAGAACGGCTCGGTGTTGAGGATGAAGTCCGGGTGCTGACGCCACGCCGCGAACAGCCCGTCGTCGAACCCCGTGCGCGTCACGCGCTTGAGGTAGACAGCCGGGATGATCTGGTCGGTGTCCACGTTGGACCGGCGCAGCGGAACGCCGATCCCGGTGTGCGTGCTGAACGCGTCCATCAGTCCAGGTCCTCCGGCGACGACAGGGTCCCGCGCACGGCCGTGGCGGCGGCCACGAGGGGCGAGACGAGGTGGGTGCGGCCGCCCTTGCCCTGGCGGCCCTCGAAGTTGCGGTTCGACGTCGACGCGCTGCGCTCCCCCGGCTCCAGCTGGTCGGGGTTCATGCCCAGGCACATCGAGCAGCCGGCCGAGCGCCACTCGGCGCCCGCGGCGGTGAAGACCTTGTCCAGACCCTCGTCCTCGGCCTGGAAACGCACCCGCATCGAGCCCGGGACGACCAGCATCCGCACGCCCTTCGCGAGCGAACGACCGTCGAGCACCGACGCCGCGGCGCGCAGGTCCTCGATGCGCCCGTTGGTGCAGGAGCCGACGAACACCGTGTCGACGCGGACGTCGCGCAGCGGCATCCCCGCCTCGAGTCCCATGTAGTCGATCGCGCGCTCGGCCGCGATGCGCTCGTTCTCGTCGACGATCGCAGCCGGGTCGGGCACGTTCTCCCCCAGCGGCAGGCCCTGCCCCGGGTTGGTGCCCCACGTGACGAACGGCGTCAGCGCGTCGCCGTCGATGTCGACCTCGGCGTCGAAGGTCGCGCCCTCGTCGGTGCGCAGCGTCGCCCAGTCGGCCAGCGCCGCCTTCCACGCGTCGCCCTTCGGGGCGTGGTCGCGGCCCTCGATGAAGTCGTAGGTGACCTGGTCGGGCGCGATCATGCCCGCCCGCGCACCGGCCTCGATCGACATGTTGCAGATCGTCATCCGGGCCTCCATCGAGAGGTTCTCGATGACGTTGCCCCGGTACTCCAGGACGTAGCCCTGGCCACCGCCCGTGCCGATCCTCGCGATGATCGCGAGCACCACGTCCTTGCTCGTGACGCCCGGGCGCAGCGTGCCGTCGGCGGAGTTGACGTTGATCGCCATGGTCTTGAACGGCTTGAGCGGCAACGTCTGCGTCGCGAGGACGTGCTCGACCTCGGACGTGCCGATGCCGAACGCCATCGCGCCGAACGCCCCGTGCGTCGAGGTGTGGCTGTCGCCGCAGACGACCGTCATGCCCGGCTGGGTGAGCCCCAGCTGCGGGCCGATGATGTGGACGATGCCCTGCTCGGCGTGGTTCATCGGGTACAGGTCGACGCCGAACTCCGCGCAGTTGCGGCGCAGCGTCTCGACCTGGGTCCGCGACACCGGGTCGGCGATCGGGAGCTCGACGTCCTTGGTCGGGACGTTGTGGTCCTCGGTCGCGATCGTGAGGTCCGGGCGACGCACCGGGCGACCCGCGAGCCGGAGGCCGTCGAACGCCTGCGGGCTGGTGACCTCGTGCACGAGGTGCAGGTCGATGTAGAGGAGATCGGGCTCCTGCCCCTCCCCCTTGCGGACCACGTGCCGGTCCCAGACCTTCTCGGCCAGCGTGCGCGCCTTCGTCACGGCGCCGCCTCCTCGCGTTTTCGCCTCTTGTGGTGGTGGATCGACCTAGACCTCCCAGATGCTGGGAAGCTAGTATCGAGGCGTGAGACAGTCTAGCGGGATCGGCGTGCTCGACAAGGCCGTGGGCGTACTTCGTGCCGCAGCCGCCGAACCGTGCGGCCTCACCGAGCTCTGCGAACGCACCGGCCTGCCCCGCGCCACCGCCCACCGCCTCGCCGTCGGACTCGAGGTCCACGGCCTGCTCCACCGCGGTGCCGACGGCCGCTGGCGCCCCGGCCCCACCCTCGCCGAACTCTCCAGCGGCCACGGCGACCCCCTGCTCGACGCGGCCGCCGCCGTCCTGCCCCGGCTGCGCGACATCACCGGCGAGAGCGTCCAGCTCTACCGCCGCGACGGCACCCACCGCATCTGCATCGCCACCGCCGAACCCGTCAGCGGGCTGCGCGACACCGTCCCCGTCGGCACCCGCCTGCCCATGACCGCAGGCTCCGGCGCCAAGGTCCTCGCCGCCTGGGCCGACCCCGCCACCCAGCGCGCCGTCCTCCACGACGCCACCTTCACCGAACGCGTCCTCGTCGACGTCCGCCGCCGCGGCTGGGCCCAGTCCGTCGCCGAACGCGAAGCCGGCGTCGCCAGCGTCTCCGCACCCGTACGCGACGGCACCGGCAAGGTCGTCGCCGCCGTCTCCGTCTCCGGCCCGGTCGACCGCATCGGCCGCCGCCCCGGCGTCCGCTGGGCCGCCGACCTCCTCGCCGCGGCCGAAGCGCTCCAGCACCGGCTCTGAGCCCGTCCCCCTGGCCGAGCGTTCCGATTCGGCCACGGCTGCCGCGTCCCGCCCTGCTCGCCGGCGAGCGCTGTCATCCTGGGGTCGCGCGGCTTCCCGCCGCCGTCCACCGCCCCCGGGCCGCCGCCCGGCACCGAGGTCGCGGACCGGTTGCCGAAGACCGTGCATCGTGACGCTAACGTGACGTCGATCCGGCTCGATGGACACGGAGAGTCGCATTGGTCGGGGAACCTCAAGAAGACGGGTGACGATGAGCTACCTGCTCGGCATCGACGTGGGCACGACACGGACCGCGGCGGCGATCACCCGCCTCGACGGCGGCCGGATCGTCGAGACCGAGATGGTCAACCTCGGCGACCGCTCCGTCCACGTCCCCTCCGTCCTCTTCATCGGAGCCGACGGCGGCGTCGTCGTCGGCGAGGCGGCCGAACGCCGCGCCCTCACCGACCCCGACCGCGTCGTCCGCGAGTTCAAGCGCCGCGTCGGCGACCCCACCCCCATCCACGTCGCCGGCCAGCCCTGGACCGCCGAGGACCTCTCCGCGCGCCTCGTCCGCTGGGTCGTCGACCAGGTCGCCGCACGCGAGGGCGGGGTCGCCGAACGCATCTCCGTCACCCACCCCGCCTCCTGGGGCGGCCACAAGAAGGAACTCTTCGCCGGCGCACTCGCCCGCGTCGGGCTCACCGTCACCTTCCTCGCCGAACCCCAGGCCGCCGCCCTCCACTACGCCTCCTCCGAACGCGTCGAACAGGGCGCCACCATCGCCGTCTACGACCTCGGCGGAGGCACCTTCGACGCCGCCGTCGTCCGCAAGGACGGCAACTTCGGCCTCCTCGGCCGCCCCGAAGGACTCGAACGCCTCGGCGGCATCGACTTCGACCAGGTCGTCTTCGACCACGTCGTCGAAGGCATGCCCGACGCCTTCGCCGACCTCGACGAGGCCGACCCCGCCGTCCTCAACGCCGTCGCCCGCATCCGCCGCGACTGCACCGAGGCCAAAGAAGCCCTCAGCTCCGACACCGAGGCTTCCGTCCCCGTCCTCCTGCCCGGCAGCCAGGGCTCCGTCCGGCTCCACCGCAGCGAGTTCGAGCAGATGATCCGCCCCCAGATCGACGAGACCGTCGCCGCGCTGGGCCGCGCCATCGCCTCCGCCGGACTCACCCCCGAGGAGACCTCCGCCGTCCTGCTCGTCGGCGGCTCCTCCCGCATCCCGCTCGTCGCGCAGACCGTCTCCGAGGAGTTCGGCCGGCCCGTCGCCGTCGACGCCGACCCCAAGAACGCCATCGCCAAGGGCGCCGCCATCGCGCTCGCCCCGCAGCAGCCCGTCGCCCCACCCGTCGTCCCCGGCGGCAACGGCACCGGCGGCCACCCCGCCCACAACGCGCCCCCGCCCGGGATGGGCGCCGCCGCGCTCGGCGCCGGCGCCGGCCTCGCCGCCGGTGCGGCGCTCGGCCCCGGCGGGATGCACGCCCCCGCCACCGACGAGCTGCCCACCATCGACGTCCGCCGCGTCGCCGCCTCCGGCGGCTACCACCCGCCCGTCGCCCCGCCCCCGCCGCCACCGCGCGACAACATGCCGATGGGCGGCTACGGCGACCCCTACGCCTCCCCCGACCTGGAGCGCGACGCCCCGCCCCGCCGCACCCCCGTCCTCCTCGTCGCCGCCGGTGGCGTCCTCGCGGCCCTCGGCGTCATCGCCGCCGTCCTCTTCTGGCCCCAGAGCAACCCCCAGAGCGCCGCCAACACCCGCATCGTCCCGTCGGAAGCGGTCACCACCACGGAAGCCGCCCCGACGACGACCGAGGCCCCGCCCGAGACGATCTCCTCCCGCAACAACGCCCCGCCCCCGGTGGTCCGCACGACGACGAAGCCCGTCGTCCCGCCGCCGGTGGTGACGAGCAGCGCTCCGCCGCCTGCGTCGAGTTCCTCGTCTTCGCCGAAGCCGACCGAGAGCTCCCCGAAGCCAACCGAGAGCTCGGTTAAGCCCTCGACCTGACGCTGTGAGTGGCAATAGTCGCTATAGCGACTATTGCCACTCACGACCCGGCCGGGCCGGTTCGACCGCAGCTCTCGTGCACCGGAAGTACGCGGCCGAGCCGCACCCTGCACGCCGAGACCGACACCAGTGCTGCGCACGCGCGCCGGAACAGCACTCACGTAGAACTCGGCGACCCCGCCGATCCCGAGTGCTCCCCCGGCGCCGAGAAGCGTGCCTCGAACACCCGGGCCCGCGGCGGGTCGAGCGCGTACATCGCGGTGTCGCCACGTGGGTTCTGCGCTCGTCGAGCAGCCTGCCCGACAGCCGCCGACCTCCACCTGCGCGCGCCGAGCACGGGCAGCACGCAACGAGCTGTATGCGGCCCGGGTCGACGCCCTGACCCACGCGCGGCCGCCCGGTCCGACGAACTGATCCCCGCCGGCTCCGACGCGGCCTCGCCGCGCGGGTTCTTCGTTCTCCGAGCAGTCTGCGGCACGGCCGCCGACCCGTGGATGCACGCGGCGATCCTGGGCAGCACGCGACGAGCCCGTACGCGAGCGCCGGCCGGACCGGTTGCACATCGCGCGGCTCGGGGCCCATCTCGTTACCGTGCGCCGCCCCAGCACCGGCGCGCGCAAAGCAGCATCGCCACGTAGGTTCTGCGGTCGTCGAGCAGTGTGCGGGACATCCGCCGACCAGCAAAGGTGCGTGACGGTCCTGAAAGGCACGCGACCGCCCCCACGAGGGACCTCACCGTCGCACTCCGGCTCCACCGCGACAGGCTTTGCCCTCGCCACAGCCGGCCCCGCCCGGCGCGGCCCGGCCGTGCCGCCCCGCCGCGGAGCCGCGGCCAGCCCGCCGCAGCCCAACCCGGCGCAGCCCAACCCGCCGCAGCCCAACCCGCCGCAGCCCAGCTCGGACGCGGCGGGTGTGCCGAGTGCAACCTCACTGCTCTCCCGAGGTTGCTCCAGAGCAGTGTGGTTGCGCGCGGGTGGCCTGGTGGCTCGCCCCCGGAAGCACACTCCCGCCGAGTTCGACATCGGACTGCTTTGATCATGGTCCTCGGCAGTCTCACGTCGAACTCGACGGGAGTCGGGAGTCGGGGACCGACCGCACGTGAATCGGGGCAGGGGCTGGCCGGAGTCAGCAAGGATCGCAAACGGAAAAGGCTCCCGCACCGGAGTGCGGGAGCCTTTTCATTGTAGCCCCGACGGGATTTGAACCCGCGCTACCGCCTTGAGAGGGCGGCGTCCTAGGCCGCTAGACGACGGGGCCAGGAACTTTCTCAGTATACTCATGGAAACTTCGGCGTTTCCGCTGGGGTACCAGGACTCGAACCTAGACTAACTGAACCAGAATCAGTCGTGCTGCCAATTACACCATACCCCAATGGGTCCGGTTCTCCGGGCCTTGCGGTTTCCCGCCGGCTCGGTTTCCCGTGCCCTGCGACGAGAACTCTAGACCACGCCCCGAGCCCGCTCCAAACCGGCCCCCAGTCGCCGCATCGACCGCTCGCGCCCCAGCAGTTCCATGCTCTCGTAGAGCGGCGGGGACACGGTCCGGCCGGAGACGGCGACCCGCACCGGGCCGAAGGCCTTCCGGGGCTTGAGGCCCAGCCCGTCGACGAGCGAGGCCTTGAGGGACTCCTCGATGGCGGGGGCGGACCAGTCGTCGATGCTGGTCAGACCGGTCATGGCGGCGTCGAGGACGGGTGCGGCGTCGGCGCCGAGGTTCTTGGCGGCGGCGTCGTCGTCGATCGCGAAGCCGTCCTCGTCGACGAAGAGGAAGCGGAGCATGCGGGCGGCGTCGGAGAGGACGACGCTGCGTTCCTGGACGAGCGGGGCGGCCGCGGCGAGCAGTTCGGCCTGGGCCTCGGTGGGGGTGCCATCGATCACACCCTCGGCCTGGAGGTAGGGAACGACGCGGGCGGCGAAGTCGTCGACGGGAAGGAGCCGCATGTGCGCGGAATTGATCGCTTCGGCCTTCTTGAGATCGAAGCGGGCCGCATTCGAGGAGACGCGTGACACGTCGAATGCGGCGACCATCTCGTCGAGGGAGAACACGTCGCGGTCCTCGGCGATGGACCAGCCCAACAATGCGAGGTAGTTGAGCAGGCCTTCGGGGAGGAATCCGCGGTCGCGGTAGTGGAACAGGTTCGACTCGGGGTCGCGCTTGGACAGCTTGCGAGCCCCTTCGCCGGTGACGAGGGGCAGGTGCGCGTAGGTGGGGGCACCGGTGCCGATGCCGACGCGCTGGAAGGCCTCGAAGAGCGCGATCTGCCGCGGGGTGGAGGAGAGCAGGTCCTCGCCGCGCAGGACGTGGGTGATGCCCATGAGGGCGTCGTCGAGCGGGTTGGTGAGCGGGTAGAGCGGGCTGCCGTCGCCGCGGGCGAGCACGAAGTCGGGGACGGTGCCGGCTTTGAAGGTGACGTCGCCGCGGATGAGGTCGGAGAACGTGACGTCGCGGTCTGGCATGCGGAGCCGGTAGACCGGCTTGCGGCCCTCGGCGCGGAACGCCGCCTTCTGCTCGTCGGTCAGGTCGCGGTCGGCGTTGTCGTAGCCGAGTTTGGGGTCGCGGCCTGCGGCGCGGTGGCGGGCCTCGATCTCCTCGGCCGACGAGTAGGACTCGTAGACCTCGCCGGCCTGGGTGAGGCGGCCGAGGGCGTCGCGGTAGAGGTCGTGACGCTCGCTCTGCCTGTAGGGGCCGTGCTCGCCGCCGACCCCGGGGCCCTCGTCCCAGTCGAGCCCGAGCCAGCGCAGCGCGTCGAGCAGTGCGTTGTACGACTCGACGCTGTCGCGCGCGGCGTCGGTGTCCTCGATCCGGAACACGAACGCGCCGCCGTGGTGGCGGGCGTGCGCCCAGTTGAACAGCGCGGTGCGGATGAGGCCGACGTGCGGCGTGCCGGTGGGCGACGGGCAGAACCGCACCCGGACCTGGGAGGGAGAGCTCACGAGGCCATCGTCTCGCACCGCTCGCGCCGGCCGGGAACCGGGGATACAATTCAACACATGGGGAAAAACACGACCGTCGCCGTCGTCGGTGGCGGCCCCGCGGGGATGGTCCTGGGGCTGCTGCTCGCCCGCGCCGGGATCGAGGTCACCGTCCTGGAGAAGCACGCCAACTTCCTGCGCGACTTCCGCGGCGACACCGTCCACGCCTCCACGCTGGCCCTGCTCGACGACCTCGGGCTCGGCGAGAGGTTCGCCGCGCTCCCGCAGCGCCGCCTCGACCGGGTCGCCGCCCAGCTCGACGGCGGGCTCGTCCAGATCGCCGACATGAGCAGGCTGCCGGGGGCCCACAAGCACGTCGCGCTGGTCCCGCAGTGGGACTTCCTCGACCTGCTCGCCGACGCCGCGGCCGACGAGGCGTCGTTCACCCTGATCCGCAACGCCGACGTCACCGGCCTCCTGCGCGACGGCGACCGCACCACGGGTGTCCGTTTCACCGACCGGGTCACCGGACAGGAGCACGAGCTCACGGCGGCACTGACCGTCGCCTGCGACGGCAGGCACTCCGCGGTACGCGCCGCCGCGGGGCTGCGCCCACGGGGCTTCGGCGTCCCCATGGACGTCTGGTGGTTCCGGCTTCCCCGCCGCGCCGACGACGTCGACGGTGGGCTCGGCCGCTTCACCGCCGGGCACTTCTGCGTCCTCATCGACCGCGGCGACTACTGGCAGTGCGCCTACATGATCCGCAAGGGCAGCGACAAGGCGTTGCGTGCCAAGGGTATCGGCGAGCTGCGGCGGCGGATGGTGGCGCTGGTGCCGTGGCTGGGCGACCGGGTCGACGCGCTGGAGTCGTGGGACGACGTCAAGCTGCTCGACGTGCGGCTCGACCGGCTGCGCCGCTGGTCCCGCGACGGCCTGCTGCTCATCGGCGACGCGGCGCACGCGATGTCGCCGGTGGGGGGCGTCGGCATCAACCTGGCGGTGGCCGACGCGGTGGCCGCGGCCCGGATCCTGGCCCCGGAGCTGCGCCGGGACGGCACCGCGTCGACGACGGCGCTGCGACGCGTCCAGCTGCGTCGCTGGTGGCCGACGGCGCTGGTGCAGGGCGGGCAGCGGCTCGCGCACCGCGCGGTGCTCGGCAAGGCGCTGAACGGCGACCCGCAGGTCACTCCCCCGTCGACGGGAACACTCCCGCTCCCGATCCGGGTCGCGCGGCGGTTCCCGGTCCTGCAGGGCATCCCGGCCCGGCTCGTGGCGATCGGTCCGCTGCCCGAGCGTGCACCCGCGTGGGCGCGACGCCCGGAGGCACCCGGCAGGGGAACGACGAGCGGCGGGGACAGCGTCCGGTCGGCATGATGGCGGTGGAGCCCGCGGACACCGGAGTCCGCGGGACGGTCCCTGGAGGTCCCGTGTCGTTCCAGCTCACCGCGCTCTACAACCACCCTGCCGACGCCGCCGCGTTCGACACGCACTACGACGAGGTGCACGCCGAGCTGGCGTCGAAGCTTCCCGACCTGCGGAGCTTCTCGGTGACCCGGCCGCAGCCCGGCCCCGACGGCGCGAAGCCCGACTTCCACCTGGTCGCGGTGCTGGTGTGGGACTCGGCGGAGTCGATGGGCGCGTCGATGTCCAGCGACGCGGGCAAGGCGGCCGTCGCCGACCTGGAGAACTTCGCGGGCGCCGGCGTCACGATGCTGACGGGCCCGTCCACGTCGGTCGTCTGACCCGCACGAACGACGACGGCGGCGGCATCCCGGAAAGGGTGCCGCCGCCGTCGTGTGCGTGGAGCGCGATCAGGCCGGCGCGGAGGCCTGCCGGCTGACGAGCGCGGCGAGCCGGTCGCCGATGGAGCGGGTGTGGCTGTTGGCGCCGTGGTCGCGTGTCGCCAGGTCGAAGGCGACCGCCGCCTCGATGCGGCGGGCGGCGTCGCGGTTGCCGAGGTGGTCGAGCAGCAGCGCGACCGAGAGGACGGCGGCCGTCGGGTCGGCGATGCCCTGGCCGGCGATGTCGGGGGCGCTGCCGTGGACGGGCTCGAACATGCTCGGGTTCTTGCCGCTGGCGTCGATGTTGCCGCTGGCCGCGAGCCCGATGCCACCGGTCACGGCGGCGGCGAGGTCGGTGAGGATGTCGCCGAACAGGTTGTCGGTGACGATCACGTCGTAGCGCGACGGGTCGGTGACGAGGTGGATCGTCGTCGAGTCGACGTGCTGGTAGGCGACGGTGACGTCGGGGTGCTCGAGCGAGACCTCCTCGACGATCCGCGACCACAGGGCGCCCGCGAACGCCAGCACGTTGGTCTTGTGGACGAGCGTGAGGTGCTTGCGGGGGCGGCGCTCGGCGCGGGCGAAGGCGTCGCGCACCAGGCGCTCGATGCCGAACGCGGTGTTGGTGCTGACCTCCGTCGCGATCTCGTGCGGGGTGTCCTTGCGCAGGATGCCGCCGGTGCCGACGTACGGGCCCTCGGTGCCCTCGCGGACGACGACGAGGTCGATCTCCGGGTTGCCGGCGAGCGGCCCGCGCACGCCCGGGTAGAGCCGCGCGGGGCGCAGGTTCACGTGGTGGTCGAGCTCGAAGCGCAGCCGCAGGAGCAGGCCACGCTCGAGGATGCCGCTGGGCACCGACGGGTCACCGACGGCGCCGAGCAGGATCGCGTCGTGGCCGCGGAGCTCGGTGAGCACGGACTCGGGCAGCAGCTCGCCGGTGGAGTGCCACCGTGCGGCGCCCAGGTCGTAGTCGGTCGTCTCCACGCCGGGGGAGACCTCGTTGAGGACCTTGAGCGCCTCTTCGATGACCTCCGGTCCGATGCCGTCGCCGGGAATGACCGCAAGGCGCATGTCAAGGGTTCCTCTCTGCTTGGGGAGTCGCAGCACGCTACCCGCTGCGACACCGCCGAACGCCGTCGGCCACTCTTTCGAGGTCACCCGACACGGTGGTTCGGGCGCCCCCTGCGCGGCCGAACCGCGCAACCGGGGACTCGACACGCCCCCGAGCGGGTCTGATTGTCCGCCCGACGCATCGGACGGCGGCGACCGGGTTATCCCCGCCGCCGCCGTCCGCGTCGGTGCGCCCGCCAGTGGCGGGTGGTGCTCAGTCGAGCGAGATGAGCTTGATCGTCCGTGCGCCCACCGAGGCGCCGATCGGGTCGAGTACGGCCTGGTCGACAGAGCGGTCGATGCGCAGCAGCATGATCGCGTCGGCACCGTCGGTGGTCTGGCTGATCTGGGCGGCCTCGATGTTCACCGCGGCCTCGCCGAGCAGCGAGCCGACGCGGCCCATGACGCCCGGGCGGTCGCTGTACTCGAGGAGCAGGATCTCGCCCTCGGCACGCAGGTCGAAGTGCCGGCCGTTGATCTCGACGAGCTTCTCGACCTGGGCGCGACCGGTCAGCGTGCCGGAGACGGTGATGGCCTCGCCGTCGGGCATGGCGGCGCGCAGCTGGACGACGCTGCGGTGGTTGGCGCTCTCCGGGGCGGTGGTGAGCTCCACGGAAACGCCGCGCTCCGCGGCCAGGGCCGGCACGTTGACGAAGGTGACCTGGTCGTCGACGACGTGGGTGAACACGCCGCGCAGCGCGGCCAGCGGCAGGACCGAGACGTCCTCGGACGACAGCTCGCCCGCGACGTCGACGGTGATCGATGTGGGCACACGGCCCGCGAGGGCGTGCAGGACCGTGCCCATCTTCTGCACGAGCGGCAGGTAGGGGCGGACCTCCTCGCCGACGGCGCCGTCGATCTGGACGTTGACGGCGTCGGGGACGAACTCGCCGGCCAGGGCCAGCTGGACCGACTTCGCGACGTCGGTGCCCGCGCGGTCCTGCGCCTCGTCGGTCGACGCACCGAGGTGCGGGGTGACGACGATGTTCTCCAGCTCGAACAGCGGGCTGGAGGTGGTGGGCTCGGTGACGTAGACGTCGATGCCGGCGCCCCCGACGTGCCCGGAGCGGACGGCCTCGGCCAGGGCGACCTCGTCGATCAGCCCTCCGCGGGCCGCGTTGACGATGATCACGCCCTTCTTGGTGACGGCGAGCTGGTCCTTGCCGATGAGGCCCAGGGTCTCGGGGGTCTTCGGCAGGTGGATGGAGATGACGTCGGCGCGGCGGAGCACGTCGTCGAGCGAGGCGAGCTCGATGCCGAGCTGGGCGGCGCGGGCGGGCGCGACGTAGGGGTCGTACGCGATGAGCGTGACGCCGAACGCGGCGAGGCGCTGCGCGACGAGCTGCCCGATCTTGCCGAGGCCGACGATGCCGACGGTCTTGCCGTTGAGCTCGACGCCGGTGTAGGCGCTGCGCTTCCACTGGCCCTGGCGCAGGGCGGCGTCGGCCGGCGGGATGTGGCGGGCCGCGGCGAACAGCAGCGCGATGGCGTGCTCGGCGGCGGACACGATGTTGGACGTCGGGGCGTTGACGACCATGACGCCACGCGCGGTGGCGGCCGGGACGTCGACGTTGTCGAGGCCGACGCCTGCGCGGGCCACGACCTTGAGCCGCGTGGAGGCGGCGAGGACCTCGGCGTCGACCTTCGTGGCGGAACGGACGAGGAGCGCGTCGGCGTCGGCGACCGCGGACAGCAGCGCGGGCCGGTCGGTTCCGTCGACGTGGCGGATCTCGACGTCGTCGCCGAGGAGCTCCACCGCGGACGGCGCGAGCTTCTCGGCGAGCAGGACGACTGGACGGGTGGCGGCTGTGCTCACGGCGGCTGCATTGCTCCCGGATCGGTCGGGTGAGGACGGCACGATCCTATGGCCGCCGAGGGTGCTTGCTGCAGGCAGCGTGAGCGGGGCAATACCCAGACCTGCACCGATGGTCAGACCACCGGGCCACTGGGAACCGGCCGCCGACCGTTTCGTCCCGGTTCGGATCCGCGCGTGGGGGCGATCCGACCGTGGCGCACCCGGGCCGCTGTGGCCAGGATGACGTCCATGAGCCGCGCCGACGGGCTGTCCCTGCACGCGTTCACCGATCTCGACGACGCGCCCGAGATCGGTCCCTACGTCGCGGCGCTGGAGGAGTTCGACCGGCTTCCGCTGCTCGTCGAGCTCAAGCACCTCGGGATCCAGCGGACCCGCACCGGCCCCGGCGCGAGGGTGCTCGACGTCGGCTGCGGGTTCGGGCTGGAGAGCCTGCGGCTGGCGCGGGCGGTGGTGCCGGGCGGCGCCGTCACCGGCGTCGACGCGAGCGCCCGGTTCGTCGCCGAGGCACGACGCCGCGCGGCGGCGGAGGGGCTCGCGGTCACCTTCGTCGAGGGCGACGCCGTGGCGCTGCCGTTCCCCGGCGGCGAGTTCGACGTCACCCGGGCCGAGCGGGTGCTGGTCTACGTGCCCGATCCCGAGGCGGCGCTCGCCGAGATGGTCCGGGTGACACGCCGCGGTGGCCGGATCGCGGTGATCGCCCCGGACTTCGACACCAACACGGTCGGCGTCGGTGACCGGGCGACGACGAGGGCGATCCTGGCCCACGAGTGCGACACGGCCGTGGTGAACGGGTGGCTGCCGCGCCGCCTCGGGCCGGCACTGGCGGCTGTGGGAGCACATGAGGTCGAGGTCGCGAGCCGGATGGTCGTCCTCACCCCGGACCTGGCCGCGGCGTACTTCGCCGGCGTCGCCTCCTCGGCCGCCGCCGCGGGCGTGGTCGGCGAGGCGGTCGCCGCGGAGTGGACGGCCGAGCTCACCCGCCGTCGTGCCGACGGCACCCTGTTCGCCGCGATCGGCTACTACCTGTTCACGGCGACGGTCTGACCGCCCTCGGGCTCAGGCCGCGACCGTCGCCGCGCGACCGGCGAGCAGCTCGAACGAGCGGTACCACGCCGCCCGGTCGACGACGGGGCTCGCGACGATCAGCTCGTCGATCCCGACGCGCGCCGCGAACTCCGTCAGGTAGTCCTCGACGACGTCCGGGGTGCCGACGGCGGTGTAGCGCATCATGTCGAGGATCTGGCGACCCTGGGGCATGTCGATGGCCAGGGTGGCCTCCTCGTCGGTCAGCTCGTGACCCCCGCGGGACAGGAAGCGCTTGACCCGGTCGAGGCGCGCCAGCCGCATCAGCTCGTCGGCGGTGGCCGTGTCGTCGGCGGCGACGACGTTGACCCCGGCGAGCACGAGCGGCTCGGCCAGCTGGGCCGACGGACGGAACTTCTCCCGGTACATCTCGACGGCCCGCTCCAGCTGCTCGGGCGCGAAGTGTGAGGCGAACGCGTAGGGCAGGCCGAGGATCGCCGCGACCTGCGCGCCGTAGAGCGA
>NZ_JBFWOY010000027.1:0-2972 GCF_050250275.1 Pseudonocardia sp. | reverse complement strand
CCGTCCTGGATCTCGGCGAGGATCTTCTTCATCTCCTCCTTGGTCGCGGCGTTGACGACGCGCGGACCACGGGTGAGGTCGCCGTACTCGGCGGTGTCGGAGATGGAGAAGCGCTCGTTGGCGATGCCGCCCTCGTACATGAGGTCGACGATCAGCTTGAGCTCGTGCAGGCACTCGAAGTAGGCGATCTCCGGGGCGTAGCCCGCCTCGGTGAGCACCTCGAAACCGGTCTGGACCAGGGCGGCCGCGCCACCGCAGAGGACGGCCTGCTCACCGAACAGGTCGGTCTCGGTCTCCTCCTTGAAGGTGGTCTCGATGACGCCCGCGCGGGCGCCGCCGATCCCGGCCGCGTAGGAGAGGGCGAGCGCCTTGGCGTTGCCGGTGGCGTCCTGCTCCACGGCGATGAGCGCGGGGACACCCTTGCCGTCGACGAACTGGCGGCGGACGAGGTGGCCCGGGCCCTTCGGGGCGACCATGGCGACGTCGACGTCGGCCGGCGGCTTGATGAGGTCGTAGCGGATGTTGAAGCCGTGCCCGAAGAAGATGGCGTCGCCGCTCTTCAGGTTGGGCGCGATGTCCTCGGCGTAGATGAAGCGCTGCTTCGTGTCCGGCGCCAGGATCATGATGAGGTCGGCCCACGCCGACGCCTCGGCGGGGGTGAGCACCTCCAGGCCCTCGTCCGCGGCCTTCTGCCGGCTCTTCGACCCCTCGGGCAGCCCGATCTTCACCTCGACGCCGGAGTCACGCAGCGACAGTGCGTGCGCGTGCCCCTGGGAGCCGTAGCCGATCACGGCGACCTTGCGGCCCTGGATGATCGACAGGTCGGCGTCGTCGTCGTAGTAGATGTTCACGCTCATGACGGGTGGTACGTCCTCTCCGAGGGTGGGTTCGGGCAAGTCTCTAACGGACCGCGGCGGCGGTGATGGACCGGGGTCCGCGGCCGACCGCGACCATCCCCGACTTGACCATCTCGCGGATGCCGTACGGCTCCAGGATCCGAAGCAGCGCAGCGAGCTTGTCGACGGTGCCGGTGGCCTCGATGGTGAGCGCCTCGGGCGCCACGTCGACGACCTTGGCCCGGAACAGCTCGGCGGCCTCGAGCACCTGGCTGCGGACGGCGGCGTCGGCCCGGACCTTGACCAGCAGCAGCTCGCGCTGCACCGAGGCACCCGGGTCGAGCTCGACGATCTTGATGACGTTGACCAGCTTGTTGAGCTGCTTGGTCACCTGCTCCAGCGGCAGGTCCTCGACGGCGACGACGATCGTCATCCGCGACACGCCCTCCTGCTCGGTCGGGCCGACCGCCAGGGAGATGATGTTGAAGCCGCGCCGGGAGAACAGGCCCGAGACCCGGGCCAGGACGCCGGGCTTGTCCTCGACGAGGACCGACAGCGTGTGGGTGTGCATCACTTCGCGTCGCCGCCGTTCTCCGCGTGGTCGTCGCCGTGCTCGAGCGCCCGCTCGACGACCTCGTCGATCGCGTCGACGCCCGCCGCGAGCTCGTCGCCCTCGAAGAGCGGCCGGATGCCGCGGGCGGCCATGACCTCGTTGTTCGACGTGCCGGCCGCGACCATCGGCCAGACCTGCGCGTCGGCGCCGACGGTGAAGTCGATCACGACGGGCCGGTCGTCGATCTCCATGGCCTGCCTGATGACGCGGTCGACCTCGTCCTTGGACTCGGCACGCAACCCGACGCAGCCCATCGCCTCGGCGAGCAGCTTGAAGTCGGGGATGCGGTGCTTGTGGGTGCCGAGGTCGGTGTTGGAGTACCGCTCCGAGTAGAAGAGGTTCTGCCACTGCCGGACCATGCCCAGGTTGCCGTTGTTGATCACGGCGACCTTGATCGGGATGCCCTCGATCGCGCAGGTGGCGAGCTCCTGGTTGGTCATCTGGAAGCAGCCGTCGCCGTCGATGCACCACACGACGTCGTCCGGGCGGGCCATCTTGGCGCCCATGGCCGCAGGGACCGCGAAGCCCATCGTCCCCAGGCCGCCGGAGTTGAGCCAGGAGCGCGGCTTCTCGTACTTGATGAACTGCGCCGCCCACATCTGGTGCTGGCCGACGCCCGCCGCGTACACGGCGTCGGGGCCGGCGATGGCGCCGATCCGCTCGATGACGTACTGCGGCGACAGCGAGCCGTCGTCGGGCCAGTCGTAGCCCAGCGGAAAGGTCTCGCGCAGCTGGTTGAGCCGCGCCCACCACGCGTCGAGGTCCGCCGTGCCCTCCTCACGCTCGGCCCGCACCGCCTCCAGGAGGTCGATGACGACCTCTTTGCAGTCGCCGACGATCGGCACGTCCGCCCGGCGGTTCTTGGAGATCTCCGCCGGGTCGATGTCGGCGTGCACGACCGCGGCGTGCGGCGCGAACGACGACAGCTGACCGGTGACGCGGTCGTCGAAACGCGAACCGAGGGCGACGAGCAGGTCGGCCTCCTGCAGCGCGGCGACGGCCGAGACCGTGCCGTGCATGCCGGGCATCCCGACGTGCTGGGGGTGGCTGTCGGGGAACGCCCCGCGCGCCATCAGCGTCGTCACGACCGGGATGTTCGTCAGCTCGGCGAGCTCCAGCAGCTCCTCCGCCGCCTGGGCCTTCAGCACGCCGCCACCGACGTACAGGACCGGCCGCGACGCCGACGTCATCAGCTTGGCGGCCTCACGGATCTGCTTGCCGTGCGGCCGGGTCGTCGGCCGGTAGCCGGGCAGAGCCATCTCCGGGGGCCACGAGAACGTCGTGTGCTCCTGCAGGACGTCCTTGGGGATGTCCACCAGGACCGGGCCGGGTCGGCCCGTCGACGCCAGGTGGAAGGCCTCGGCGATCGCGCGCGGGATCTCCGTCGCGTCGGTCACCAGCATGTTGTGCTTGGTCACCGGCATGGTGATGCCGGTGATGTCGGCCTCCTGGAAGGCATCCGTGCCGATCAGCGGACGGGACTGCTGACCGGTGATCGCCACCATCGGGATCGAGTCCATGTA
>NZ_JBFWOY010000026.1:0-104651 GCF_050250275.1 Pseudonocardia sp. | reverse complement strand
ATCCGGTGCCCGACGGGTTCGTGTGGCGGCCCGTCGAGCCCGCGCCGCTCGTGCCGGTGCATCTGTTCTGGCGCACCGTCGCCGGGCCTGCGGTGCAGAACTTCCGCTCGCTCGCACTCGACGTCGCCGAGCGCGAGGGGTGGGCCGCGGCACGCCCGGTGGGTGGCGCCGCCGGCCGTGGCCGGTGACGCCACCCACGAGGTCATGCCACGCAGTGCAGCGGCTGCCCGTCGTTGAACGCGATCATCTCGTCGACGATCCGGTCGTAGTCCAGCGGGCCGCCCAGCGGCTCCCCGCGCAGTTCCGAGTAGGCGCGGTGGAGGTTGCCCACCAGCCGCTCGGAGTCGGTGAGCCGCGCGAACGTGCCCAGGTCCAGTGACCGGGCGAGGTCGAGCGGCTCGGTTCCCGCGTCGAACCCGCGGGTCGCGACGTCCTGCAGCCACAGCAGGTAGTCGCGTTGCTGCCCGATCAGCTCCGGCCCGCCGACGGCCCCGTGCCCGGGTACGACCGTCTGCGCGCCGAGTCCGTCGATCTCGTCGAGTGCGCGCAGCAGGCCCGAGATCGACCCCATCACCACGAACGGGGTGCCGCCGTTGAACACGAGGTCGCCCGCGAACAGCAGCGAGTGCTCCGGCACCCACATGTAGACGTCGTTGGTCGTGTGCGAGGGGCCGACGAACTTCACGGTGGCCGGCACGTCGTCGCACCAGATCGTGATCTCGTCGCGGAACGTCACCGCGGGCGGGACGATCCGGATGTCACCCCAGTCGACGCCCGGGAACCACTTCTTCGTCTCGAAGCCCGTGGCGATCGTCGTCGAGCGGCACAGTTCGTGGCCGATGATCGTCGCCTCGGGGAAGAGGTAGTTCCCGTAGGTGTGGTCGCCGTGGTGGTGGGTGTTGAGGACGGTGCGGATGGGGTGCGGCGACAGGTCGGTCACCGCTGCCCGCAGGGCTCGTGCCCGGCCTTCGGTGAACGTGGTGTCGACGAGGATCACCCCGTCGCGGCCGGCGAAGATGCCGACGTTGTTGAGGCCCCAGCTGCCGTCGAGCTGGACGAACACGTGGAACCCCTTGCCGAGGTCCTGGACGGCGGGGTCCGGCATGCCCGCCTCCCGCGAGCGTGGCGTGCTCATCGCACCTGCTCGCCGGGGCCCGGCCGGCGCTGCGCGCGGGCGCCGTGTCGACGGGTCGGTCGTCGCTGCCCGCTCATGAACCCGCCACCGTCGCGGGGGCCCCGGTGATCCCGAACTCCGGCATGATCTTCTCGCCGAACAGCTCCAGCATCCGCAGCCCCTCGTCGCGCGGGATCATGCCCCAGTGGAACAGCCACACGAAGTAGTCGATCGGCAGGTCGGTGAGGAAGCCCTCGATCTGCCGCTTGACCTGGTCGACCGTGCCGCCGATGAGCAACCCGGAGTTGATCAGCCGGTCGGCGAGGTGCTCGCCGGGCTTCGGGACGGGCCCCTCCTCGTCGTCGAGGCGGCTGCCCTCCATGAAGCCGAACTGCTCGTACCAGCCGCGCCACACCGGCTCCTCGTAGAGCTCGACGCTGCGCCGGATCTTGGCCCGGACCTCGTCCTCGGGGGTGCCGTTGGGGAAGACGTAGAAGGTGCGGCACACGCCGATGCCCTCGCCGAAGCGCGGGTGCCGGCCGCGTGAGGCGGCGCCCTCCTGGTAGATCTCCATCAGCGCGCGCAGCTTGACCAGCGAGCCCATGAGGATCGTCGGGGTGACGTTCTCCTCCCCGCACCAGCGCAGCGTGCCGGGGCTGGCGCCGAACGCCTGGAACAGCTGCGGGTGCGGGCTCGTGTACGGCTTGGGGACGATGCCGACGCCCTTGACGGTGCCGTTCTCGTCGACCTCGCCGGGGACCCCGTACTTGCCGGTGATCGTGGCGGCCGGCGGCCAGTTGGGGATGCCCGAGGTCGGGAACGGGATCTTGTAGGTGGGGCCGTCGTAGGTGAGCAGGTCCTCGGTCCAGGCCTTCTTCATGATCGCGAAGTTCTCGCTGAACAGCAGCCGGTTGCGCTGGTCGGCGTCGGACTGGTCCGAGGCCGTGCTGGTGACGTTGAACCGCTGGCCGAGGATGTTCTGCCAGCGCGCCTGGTAGCCGCGCGCCATTCCGACGAACAGCCTGCCCTGCAGCATGTGGTCGGCGATCGCGATCTCCTCGGCGAGGCGGATCGGGTCGTGCGCGGGCAGGACCAGGCCGAGCTGGCCGTGGCGCAGCCGCTTCGTGTAGTGCCCCAGGTGGATGTTGAGCATCAGCGGGGCGGGGGAGATCTCCATGCCCTCGGTGTGCATGTGGTGCTCGACGTGGGTGATGCCCCAGTAGCCGAGGTCGTCGGCGGCCTGGCAGACCTCGATGAGCCCCGCCAGCATCTTCTGGTAGGCGTCGTTGTTGCGGCCGATCGGCCGTTGGGCGGCCATCGCCGCCTCGTCGCCGAGCGTCGGATAGACCTGCAGGATGACCTCGGTCATGCGTCCTCCACCTGTTCTCCACGGGTCGACGGTTCTCTGAGATCCACGGTGCGGTCGCCGGGCGGGTCCGGCTGCCCGACGGTGTTGCGCAGCACCCCGATGCCGTCGACCTCCAGCTCGACGACGTCGCCGGGCCGGATCCAGCGGTCCAGCTCGAGCCCGCAGCCGCGGCCGGTGGTCCCACCGCCGAGGACGTCGCCGGGGTGCAGCGGCTGGTACTCCGAGAGTGTGGCGATGACGTCGGGGAACGAGAAGCGCATGGCGCCGATGGAGCCTTCCGACCAGGTCTCGCCGTTGATCCGGGCGCGCATCCGGGCTGCGGTGGTGTCGAAGGCGTCGGCGGTGGTCAGGCAGGGCCCCAGCGACGTCGCGAAGTCCTTGCCGAACGCCGGCCCGATGCCGACCGACATCTCGCGGAACTGGATGTCGCGGGCGCTCCAGTCGTTGAAGATCGTGTAGCCCGCGATGGCGGCGGCGGCCTCGGCGGGGCTCGCGCGGTACAGCGGCGCCCCGATCACGGCGGCGACCTCGAGCTCGTAGTCGAGCTTGTCGGTGTAGTAGGGCCAGGGCGCGACGGTGTCGGGGCCGATCACGGTGTCGGGGTTGCACTTCCAGTGCACCGGGATCCGGAACCACTCCGCGGGCACGTCGCCGAAGCTGTTGCGCACGTGCTCCTCGACCAGCATGAAGTCGCGCATCGTGCGGGGCCGGGGCAGCGGGGCGAGCAGCGTGACGTCGGCGAGGGGGTGCGCGGTCGCGGCGACGGAGGCGAGGGTGCGGGCGTCGTCGAGGCCTGCGGCGCCGCGTTCGAGCAGGTCGAGCATGGAGGTGAAGCCCGGCAGGTCGACGACCCGCTCACCGTCGAGTGCCCCGACGCGGGGGTCCGCGTCGCCGGGTGGGCGGTAGGTGACGAGCCGCAACGTGTCCTCCTCGACCTCGGTGCCGCCGACGCTAGGGCTCCCGGCGATGTGATGTGAAACACCGGCTCGGCGTCGATTCACCACGGGGCGTGGTGAATTCGTCGGAGCCGACCGGGACCCGGCATGATCACTCGTTAGTGAAAACCGATACCGTTACCGTGTTCACTCAGGACTCGGGAAGGGACGGCTCGTGCGGATCGCGTTCGTCGGCAAAGGTGGCAGCGGCAAGACGACGGTGGCTGCCATGTTCAGCCGCTACCTGGCGGACCGCGGGCACCCCGTGCTCGCCGTCGACGCCGACATCAACCAGAACCTCGGCGAGGCTCTCGGCGCCACCGGTCCCGCGCCCCGCGCGCTCGGCGCCGACCTGTCGTGGCTCAAGGACCACCTGCGCGGCAACAACCCGCTCGTGCCGTCGGCCGCGGCCATGATCAAGACCACTCCGCCCGGGCCCGGCTCCCGCACCGCCGGGCTGCGCCCCGAGGACCCCGTGCTCGCCCGCTGCGCCGCCACCACCCCCGACGGGGTGCGCTACCTCGTCACCGGTGAGTTCGACGAGGCCGACATCGGCGTCTCCTGCTACCACTCCAAGACCGGCGCGGTGGAGCTGTGGCTCAACCACCTCGTCGACGGCGCGGGGGAGTACGTGGTCGTCGACATGACCGCGGGGGCCGACGCCTTCGCGTCGGGCCTGTTCACCCGCTTCGACCTGACGGTGCTCGTCAGCGAGCCGACCCGGCGCGGCGTCGGCGTCTTCCACCAGTACGCCGCGCACGCCGCGGGCCGCGACGTCGCGCTCGCCGTCCTCGGGAACAAGGTCGACGAGGACGCCGACGTCGCCTACCTGCGCGAACACGCCGGCGACGCGCTGCTGGGCTGGCTGGGCCGCTCGCCGTGGGTGCGGGCCGCCGAGCGCGGGGAGCCCCGCCCGGTCGCCGAGCTGGAGCCGGCCAACCTCGCCGTGCTCGCCGACGTCCTCGCCGCCCTCGACGCCCGCCCCCGCGACTGGGAGCGCTACCACCGCGACACCGTCGAGTTCCACCTGCGCAACGCCCGTGCCTGGGGCGACCGCGCCACCGGCCTCGACCTCGCCGCGCAGGTGGCGCCGGGCTTCGTGCCGGGTGCCCCCGTCCCGGCCTGACGCGCCCCCGCACCCCGGATGTGAACGAACGGCACAGTGCCGCAACTGAACTGCCCGACCGTGCCGTTCGTGCAACAGCTCCACCGCACACCACAGAGGAGAAACCGTGTCACTCGACGTCCCTACCGCCGTTCTCGAGCGCGCCGCCCGCGGCGAGCTCGACGACGCCGCGTTCCTCGAGGTCGTCCGCAACTCGCTGCCCTACGCCTGGGAGGTCGTGTCCGCGGCGGTCGCCGACGGGCAGGCCCGCCCCGAGGCCCCGTTCGGCGAGCACGAGGTCCCGCCCCCGTCGGAGGCGGAGCGCGGCCAGCTGCTGCGGGCGTTGGCGAGCAACGCGATCCGCGGCGCCCTGGAGTCGCACTTCGGTGTGACCCTGGCCTTCCAGAACTGCCACCGCGTCGCCGCGTTCGCCCCGGCGGCCGTCGACTCGGACGTCTACCGCGAGTTCGTCTCCATCCGCGGCCAGGTGCTCAACCAGAGCCCGGAGCTGCGCGACTGCTGAGCCGCGCACAGGAGAGGGCCCCGGCGGTGTTCCGCCGGGGCCCTCTCCGTCATACGGGTGTCACTCGGCGAGCAGGCGGTAGATCGCCTTGCGCGCCTCGGTGATCGACTCGGTCGCCTGCTGCATCTGCGCGGGCGTGCCGGTGGCCATCACCTGCTGCGCGGCCGCGTGCAGCTGGCCCAGCTGGGTCCAGAGCTCGGCGGTGTCCTCGTCGGGGTCGCGCGTCGCGGACTCCCAGACCTTGTCGAGCTCGTCGCGGTGCTCGGCGACGTAGGTCGTGCCGGCCTCGGTGAGGTGCACGACGCGGCGACCGTCGCTCTGTTCGACGCGGACCAGGCCCTCGTCCTCCAGCTGCGACAGCGTCGGGTAGACCGAGCCGGGGCTCGGCTTCCACGCACCGTCGGTACGCGACGCGATCTCCTGGATGATCTCGTAGCCGTGCCGCGGCTGCTCCGCGACCAGCGCGAGGACGGCGGCGCGGACGTCGCCGCGGTTGGTGCGGCGACCGCGGCGGCCGAAGCCGCCGGGGCCGAAGCCACGCGGGCCGCCGGGGCCGAAGCCGGGGCCGGGGCCGAATCCGCCCGGGCCGAAGCCCGGTCCACCGGGGCCGAAGCCCGGGCCGCTGTGGCGGCGACCGCCGCGCCTGCCCGGACCTTGACGTGGACCGTCGTCACCGTCGTCGGGACGTTCGTGCGGGCCGCCGCGCTCGGCGGCCATCGCCGCGCGGAGGGCGGCACGGCCGCCGCGTCCGCCGCGACCACCGGCGAAGCCGGCGAAGGGGTGTTCCCACGGGGGGTTCATGGCGTTCATCGATGTTCTCCTCGGAACGTGGACATCGGGCCGGAGGGCCGGGATGTCGATCGGATGCGAGCCATCGGATCAGCTCGCGTGCCATCACGATATATCGCTACTGCATCGCGATGCAACTACGAAAACATCGGGGGGAGACCTGCGTCACCTCCGAGGGTGCGCCGGGAACACAACCAACCGTCCCGTTCGTCCAACGGTGTTGCGCTCCGTCCGGGGCGCCGCGAGGAGGCGATGGCGATGGCCGGAACCAGCGGAACGAAGGCCCGGAGCGCCGGGGCACGTGCGACGGGGGTCGCGGGCATGGCCGGGCGGTTCGGACCGCGCCGTCTCGCCGCGTTCCGTGCCCTCTGGAGCCTGCTGCGCCAGGCCCGCCGGCCCGGCGCGCCCGGCGTCGGCGACATGCTGCGCGCCTTCCCGCGGATGGCGGGCGCCGCGGTCACCGGACGCTACCCGGGGCTGACCACGAGCAGGCTGTTCCTGTTCGTGCTCGCCGCGGTCTACCTGGTCTCGCCCGTCGACCTCGTCCCCGAGATCGTGTTCAACGTCTTCGGGCTCGTCGACGACGCCGTCGTCGCGCTGTGGCTCGGTGGCGCGGTGCTGGCCGAGACCGACCGCTTCCTGCACTGGGAGCACACTGACGGCACCCGGACCGAGAACCTCGACGGCGTCATCGACGGCGAGGTCGTCCGCTGACCGGGCGGGGGCGGCGCACACCGCCCCCGCCCGGTCACGACGTCAGCCGGGACCGGATCTCGGTCTTCACCACCTTGCCGACGGTCGAGCGCGGCAGGTCGGTCCACGTCAGCACCTGCTTGGGCGCCTTGACACTGCCGACGCGCTGCTTCGCGAACGCCACCAGTTCCGCCTCGTCGGCCTCGGTGCCCGGGTGCAGCTCCACGACCGCGACGACGCGCTCGCCCCACTTCTCGTCGGGCAGCCCGACCACCGCGCACTCCCGCACCGCCGGATGCGCCGCCAGTGCCTGCTCGACCTCGGCGCTGTAGACGTTGAAACCACCCGTGATGATCATGTCCTTGGCCCGGTCGACGATGTGCAGCCAGCCCTCCGGGTCGAGGAAGCCGATGTCGCCGGTGTGGTGCCAGCCGAACCGGGACGCCTCGGCGGTCGCCTCCGGGTTGCGGTGGTAGCCCGCCATCACCAGCGAGCTGCGCACGACGATCTCGCCGCGTTCCCCGTCCGCGAGGACGTTGCCCTCGTCGTCCATGATCGCGACGGTGACCAGCGGCGTCGGCCGGCCCGCCGACGAGAACCGCTCCCGGGCGAGGGTCCCGTCGGCGTGGAAGTGGTCGGCGGGGGCCAGGGTCGAGATCATCATCGGCGCCTCGGTCTGCCCGAACAGCTGCCCGAGGACGGGCCCGATCCGGGTGAGCCCCTCCTCCAGGCGCGCCGTCGACATCGGCGCGGCGCCGTAGAACAGGCACTGCAGCGAGGACAGGTCGGTGCCGTCGAGGTCGGGATGGTCGAGCAGCATGTAGATCAGCGTCGGTGGCAGGAACGTGTGCGTGACGTGCTCGCGCTCGACGAGGCCGAGGAACTCGCCGAGGTCCGGCTTCGGCATGACGACGACCCGCCCGCCGAGAGCCATCACCGGGAAGCACAGCACCCCGGCGGCGTGGGTGAGCGGCGCCAGCGCCAGGTAGGCGGGCCGGCCCTCGAACGGGTAGCTCATCAGCGTGATCGCCGTCATCGTCTCCAGCGCGCGGCCGGTGAGCACGACCCCCTTGGGGCGTCCCGTCGTCCCACCGGTGCCGACGATCATGACGACGTCGTCGGGTGGCGGCGCCTCGACGGGGCCGGTGACGGTCCCGGCCCGGTCGAGCCAGTCCCGCAGCGCCGGGACGCCGGGAAGCTCGGCGTCGAGGCAGACGAGCACGTCGAGCGCGGGAAGCGACCCGGCGACGGCCTCGACGACCCCGGCGTAGGCCCGCGTGAACAGCAGCGCCTTGCACTCGAACAGGTCGAGCAGCTCCCGGTTCTCCCCGGCCTCGTTGCGCGGGTTGATCGGGCACCACACCGCCCCGGCGCGCGCGATGCCGAACACGCAGGAGAACGCGACGGGGTCGTTGCCCGACAGGATGCCGACCTTGTCGCCCGGCCCGACGCCCGAGCGCCGCAGCGCCCGGGCGACGTCGTGGCTCAGGTCCTGCACGTCGCCGTAGGACAGCACCCGGCCGCCCATCTGCAGGCAGGGGGCGTCGCGGCCGAGCGACGCGCCCTTGTCCAGGTAGGCGGTGAGCGACATCAGCGGGTCACATCCCCATCCCGCCGTCGACGGGCAGGCCGGCGCCGTTGACGAACCGGGACTGGTCGGAGGCGAGGAAGACGACGGCGTCGGCCATGTCGGCGACCTCGCCGAGCCGCCCCGACGGGGTGAGCTCGACGACGGCGGCGACGGCGGCGTTCGGGTCGGGGAACAGGCCGAGCCCGGAGGTCTCGACGGCGAGCTTGAGGCCCATGTCGGTCGCCACGAGGCCGGGGTAGACGCAGTTGACGCGCACGCCGTAGCCGAGCTTGCCCGACTCCATCGCAGCGACGCGGGTGAGCCGGTCGACCGCCGACTTGGTGGCGGAGTAGCCGCCGATACCGGGGAACGCGATCGTCGCGGCGACCGACGCGATGTTGACGATGGCACCGCCGTTGCCCGCCGCACCGCCGGGGCGCATGGCGCGCATGCCGTGCTTGAGGCCGAGCATCGTGCCGAGGATGTTGACGTCGAGCATCGTGCGGACGTCGTCGGGTTCGGTGTCGACGAGCAGCTGGGTGACCTCGACACCCGCGTTGTTGACCAGGACGTCGAGCCCGCCGAGCTCGGCCACGGTGTGCGCGATCGCGGACTCCCAGCCGGCGTCGTCGGTGACGTCGAGCTCCACGAAGTGCGCGCCCGCGATGTCGGCGGCGGTCTTCTCGCCGACGTCGGCGAGCACGTCGGCCAGCATCACGGTGGCACCGGCGGCGGCCAGCGCCCGCCCCATGCCCTCGCCCAGCCCGCGGGCGCCTCCGGTGACCAGCGCACGGCGACCGGTCAGGTCGATCCCACCCATCGAACCTCCTTGTTCGGCGGCACCGGACCGGCCCCGCGGCGTAGGTGATGCGGACCACAACCTAGGAACGTCTTTGGACGAGTGTCAAGATTTTCTTGGACGAATGCCCAGGACGTGAGGCACCGTATCCTTCGACGGAACTCCGACGAGGCGGTGACAAGCACCCGTGACCAGGCCGGCGACCACCGGCGAGCGCGCCGACCGCATCGCGCGCCGCCAGGTCGACAAGTTCTCCGAGCGCCGCCGCGAGCTGGGCGACGCCGCGCTGCAGACACTGTCCGAACTCGGCTACGCCCGGACGAGCCTGCGCGAGATCGCCCAGAACTCGGGGTTCTCCCACGGCGTCCTGCACTACTACTTCCACGACAAGGTCGACCTGATCACCTACTGCGTGCGCCGCTACAAGGCGGTGTGCGTGCAGCGCTACGACGACGTCGTCACCACGGCGTCGACGGCGCCGCGGCTGGCGGCCGAGTTCGCGGACGCCATGGTCTCGACGCTCGTCGAGGACGCCCTGCTGCACCGGCTCTGGTACGACCTGCGCTCGCAGGCGCTGTTCGAGGAGTCCTTCCGCGCCGACGTCGCCGAGATCGACGCGAGCCTGGAGCGCATGATCGACCGCGTCGTCGGCCGCTACGCCGAGCTCGCCGCGACGCCGCCGGTGTGCGGCACCGCGATGGCCTACGCGATGTTCGACGGGCTGTTCCAGCAGGCCCTGTTGCGGCAGCTCTCGGGCGACCCGGCCGCACCCGACGACCTGCACACGGGCGTCGTCGACATGCTCGCGATCGTCACCGGCACCCGGAGCGCCCGCGAGCGGGGGTCTACCGGCGCAGCAACCGCAGCACCGCAGGCGGCCGGCCGCCGAAGCCTTCGGCCTCCAGCGCCGCGGCCATGATCCGCGGCAGGTCGCGCACGGTGGGGTAGGCGACGTAGCGCGGCACCCAGTCGGGGCGGAACTTGGCGTTGAAGCGGTACAGACTGTCGATCTGCCACCAGCGCGAGGCCGTCCGCAACAGCTTCGCCCACCCCTTGGCCACCGGGCCCGCGCCGATCCGCTCGCCGCGCTCCAGAGCGGCGCGGAACACCGCGAAGTTCAGCGACACCCGCGCCACCCCGAGCGCCGGCGCCGCGGCCATCAGCTCGGCGATCATCAGCTCGTTGAGCCCGTTGTCCGACGCCGGGTCGCGACGCATCAGGTCCAGCGACAGGCCGTCGCCACCCCAGGGGACGAACTGCAGCAGCCCGCGGATCTCGCCCTCCCGCTCGGCCAGGACCACCACGGCCCCGCCGTCGCGCGGGTCGGCGACCCGCGACAGTGCCATCGAGTAGCCGCGCTCGACGGCGTCGCCGCGCCAGCGCGACGCCCGTTCGGCGACGGTGGCGCGCTCGTCGTCGGTGAGGTCGGGCAGCCGGCACACCCGCACGGTGTACCCGGCGCGGGCGAGCCGGCCGCACGCCTGCCGGATGCCGCGCATCGCCCGGCCCTCGAGGGTGAACGTCGCGGTGTCGAGGACGGCCTCGTCGCCGAACTCGAGTACGTCGAGCCCGGCGCGGGCCCAGGCCGTGGCGCCGAGCTCCGAGCAGCCGAGGACGGCCGGTACCCAGCCGTAGGACGTGCACTCGCCGAGGAACACCTCGATCGCGCCGGGCCAGGCCTCGTGGTCGCCCAGCGGGTCGCCCGACGCCAGCGCCACCCCGGCGAGCGCCCGGTAGGACACGGCCGCCTTCCCCGTCGGGGAGAAGACCGCGGCCTTGTCGTCGCGCAGCGCGAAGTAGCCGAGGGAGTCGCGACGGCCGTGCCGGTCGAGCAGGGCGCGGATGCGGTCGTCGTCGGCGGCCGGCTGCGGTTCGGGCTCGGGGGAGCGCAACAGGTGGTAGCCCGCGACCAGCACGGCGGCCACGCCGAAGGCCAGCCCGACCGCCGAGGTGAGGTCGTCGAGCCAGCCGGCCCGGAACTGCACCGGACCCGACACCCCGACCAGCGACAACGCCGCGTGCCCCGCCTCCTGCCACGGCCCCGGCGAGCCGGCGAGACGTCGCGGGTTCAGCGCCAGCAGCAGCCACACCAGCACGAACCCGGCGACGGGCAGCTGCACCAGGACCAGCACCCCCCGGGTCAGCCCGCCCGGGTCGGGACGGGCCACGAACCGGGTGCGGCACGCGACGAGAGCCACGAGCAGCGCGAGGGTCAGCGCGGCCGCGACCCAGCCGTGGCCGGTGGTGAGCCCGTGCAGCACGTTCACGACGGTCAGCACCGCGCCGACGACGATCGCCAACGCCCACGCCCGCCGCTTGCGCCGCCGCAGCCCCGCGCCGAGCAGCCACAGCCCGACGGCCGCGACCAGGGAGATGACGACCCCGGCCAGCCCCACGGCCGGGGGGAGCCCGAGGCTCGCGCGCAGCGACGCCATGAACGCCCGCCGCGGTGCCGGGAACAGGGCGGCGACGACCGTCAGCAGCGCGACGAGCCGTGCCGTCCACACGACGGCGCGCACCGCGGCGGTACCGGCGAGCCGGCGTGCGCGGGCCGACGGGTCGGGCCGCACCGGCGTGGGCCGGGTGCGGGTGTCGCCCGGGTCCCCGGTGGCGGGGGAGTCAGGACGGGACACGGTCGGCTCCTGTCGCGGGGGCGCGCACGGGTCCGGGGAGCCGGGCCCCGAGCCAGCCGACGACGGCGGCGGGCGTGTCCGCCGCGCCGGTGAGAACGTAGCCCGTCACGGGCGCGGGCGAGACCTGCGCCGTCACGTCTGCGCCGCCCGTCCCGATCGTCACGGCGAGCAGCGCGGGCGGGGCGTCCGGACCGGCGGGCGGGGTGAGCCCGCAGGGCGGCCCGGCCGCCGCGGACCAGTCCGTCGGGCGGGCCAGCGCCACCCCCAGCGGGCAGACCCGCGCCGCGTCGGGACCCGCGATCGCCCAGCCGGCGCGGTCGCCGCGCACGGGCAGCCCGGACGCGCCGCCGGTGGCCCAGTCGCGGACGGCGGCGGCCTCGTCGGCACCCGCGGGGCCGGCGGCGAGCACCACGACGGGAGGGGAGCGGTGCTCGGCGACGGCCCGGTCGAGGGCGTCGACCAGCGGGTCCCCGGCGGCGAGGGGCCCGAGCCATTCGACGACGGGGAAGCGGACGTCCCCGGCGTCCGGCGCGGCCGCGGCCGCGGGCAGGTAGACCGACAGCGGACCGTGCGGGCCGGTGACGGTCCGCACGGTGCCCGGCCCGGTCACCTCGGCCCGGGCGCCGGCCACCGGCACCGCGGGTGCCGACGTGCCGAGCAGCGCCCCGAGCGTCGGGTAGAAGCTGCCGGAGGCGTTGGCCGCCGACGCGAGCGCGAGCACCACCAGCACGGTCGCGGTGAGGACGCAGGCGGTGCGGCCGGCCCGCGGATGCCGCCGGCGCCGCCACCCGGCGACGACGGCGACGCACGCCGCGGCGGCGAGGACGGCCGCACCGCCGACGAACCACGGCGAGACCAGCCGTACTGCCGAGGTGTCGAGCGCGAACACAGGCAAGAACATGTCATGGTGCGCAGGTGCCCGGCCCGCCGGGCCGATCAGGGTGGATTCGCCGGGAACCGCCGCTCACAGGGTGTTCGGCAGGGTCAGCTCGACAGGGTCAGCTCGACAGGGCCGACATCGACTGCCAGGTGCTCCAGTCGATCGCCCAGTCGTAGATGTCGCCGTCGGCCGCCGAGAGCGTCACGCTGCTGCCCGTGACCTCGACCGGGTCGCCGAACATCGCCGTGTCGTAGTAGGTCTTGGCGTTCTTCAGCGACAGGTTGATGCAGCCGTGGGTGATGTTGCGGTTGCCCTGGGCCCCGACCGAGGCCGGGTTGGCGTGGATGAACTCGCCGTTGTTGGAGATCCGCACCGCCCACTTCTCCGGCAGGTTCTCGTAGCCGTAGGCCAGGTTGGTCATCAGCACGGTCTCGGCCTTGCCCATCACGATGTGCGTGCCGCTGCGGGTGACGCGGTTCGGGTCGGTCTCCAGGCCGTAGGAGGCGGGGAGGTCGAGCACCTGCTGCCCGTCGCGGATCACGACGATCCGGTGGCTGGTGACGTCGGCCTTGACGACCTGGCTGCGGCCGATCGTGAACTCGCTGCTCAGGTCGGCGGCGCCGTAGCCGGCGGAGCCCATGTCGACGCCGTAGACGGCGGCGGTCATCCGCACCTGCGTGCCGGCGGGCCAGTACTGCCTGGGACGCCAGTGCACCCGGGAGCCCTGCTCGTCGTCGGGCAGCCAGGCCCAGGCGCCCTCGACGGGCACCGACGTCGTCACCGTCAACGACTTCTCCACGGCCGCCTTGGCGTCCTGGTCGAGGTCGCGGTGGAACTGGACCTCGATCGGCGCGGCGACGCCGACCGTCGCACCGTCGCCGATGTTGGTGGTGGCCCTGACGGTGCGCGTCGGCGTGACCGTCGTGAAGGAGCCCGTGAGCGGGGTGGTGGTGCCGTCGGCGGCGACCGCGGTGCCCGACCACGTGTAGGTGCCGCCGTAGCCCAGCGGCTCGGTGGCTGCCCACTGCGTGCCGTCGGGCGCGAGCGCGCCGGTGACGGCGACGCCCTTCGCGTTGGTCAGCGCGACGTCGCGCAGCGTGCCGGACCCGCCGTCAACCTTCACGGCCGCGCGGGGCGAGACGTCGGCGGCGCCGTCGGCGGGCGACAGCGACGCGGGCACGACGGGTGCGCTCTGCTGCGCCTGCCGCTGCTCGTGGGTGGCCCGGGCGGCTGCTGTGGCGCAGCCGCTCACGAGCACCATCGCCACCAGCGCGGCGATCAGGCCCGCGATCAGCGACGCAGGCCGCCGGTCGCTGCCGACGGGTCGTCCCCCGGTCATTCGTGCACGCTCGGCCACGGCCGATCCCCCTCGTCGTTCCCCCACGCCCGGTCGTGTCGCGGCAGACGTCGTCACCGCGACCGCCGGCCCGGGCGGTCCGCCGGAAGATGATCGCAGGCCGACGCCCCGGGAACGCCCTGTTCGGGTTGCGTTTCGGTTGCCTTCCGGAGATCACTCCGATGGTCGTATCGGTCTGTCCCCGAAGCGGCGTTACCGCCGGATCGGCGGTCCACCCGACCGGGTGGTCGGTGCTCCGTTCGGGGACGTGGACGGCGGCCCCCTGCCGTGTCGTGTCACCGGACGGGCGGTGGAGAATGGGCGTGCGCGGCCGTCGGCGGACTCGTCCGGGGTCGCCGGGCCGTGCCCGGGTCGCCCGTCCGGGGCCGTCCGGCAGGCGAGTGGAGGGTCCGATGGGCGAGACGGTCCTGCGGTTGCACGCCCGTCCCCTTCCCGAGGCGCTCGACGCCCTGTCGGTGTTCGACGCCGTCCGCAGGCTCGCCCACCGCAGCCGGGTGACGGCGTGGTCGGGCCGCTGGTCGCGGGGGGCGCTGGTGACGTGCGACCCGGCCGGGCCCGCGCCCCCGCCCGATGCGGACCCGTTCGCGCTGCTGGGGGAGGTGCCCGCGGTGTCGGTCGACGTCGCCGAGCGCGGTGCCGTCGGCGGTGGCTGGTTCGGCTACCTCGCGTTCCACGCCGGAGCGCCGGACCCGCAGGGCGACGAGGTGCCTGCGTGGTCGCTGGCCTGGTACCGCGACGTGCTCCGCCACGACGGCACCCGCTGGTGGTACGAGGCCCTGCTCGGCCCGTCCTTCGACGCCGCGGCCGCCGACCTGCGCCGCGACGCCCTCGTCGCGGACCTGCTGCGCCCGGCGGGCCTCGACGCCGCGCGGCTGGAGGTGACCCGCGTCCCGGACCGGGCGCAGCACGTCGCGGCCGTCGAGCACTGCGTCCAGGCCATCCGGCGCGGCGAGATCTACCAGGCCAACATCGCCACCCGCCTCGACCTGCGGCTGCACGGCTCACCCGCCGACGCGTGGGCGCGGCTGGGGGAGGCCCTCGGCCCCGCCCGGGCCGGGTTCGTCGCCGACCCCCGCTGCACCGCCGTCGGCGCGAGCCCCGAGGTGTTCCTGCACCGCGCGGGGACGACGGTGCGCACCGAGCCGATCAAGGGCACCCGCCCGCGCACCGGGTCGGCCACCGACGAGCGCGAACGTGCCGCCCTGGCCTCGTCGGCCAAGGACGCCGCCGAGAACGTCATGATCGTCGACCTGATGCGCAACGACCTGTCCCGGGTCTGCGCGACCGGCACCGTGACCGTGCCGCGGCTGCTCGCCGTCGAGCCGCACCCCGGGGTGTGGCACCTCGTGTCGGAGGTCCGCGGCGAGCTGGCGCCGGGGGTGGGCGACGGTGAGCTGCTCGCCGCCGCGTTCCCGCCCGGCTCGGTGACGGGGGCGCCGAAGATCCGGGCCGTCGAGATCATCGAGGACCGCGAACCGGTGCGGCGCGGGCTGTTCACCGGGGCCATGGGGTACGCCTCGCCGCTGGCCGGCCTGGAGCTGGCCGTCACGATCCGGACGCTCGAGGTGCTGCCCGACGGGCGCGCCCACCTCGGGGTGGGCGGGGGCGTCACCGTCGACTCCTCGCCCGCGGAGGAGTGGCGCGAGTGCCTCACCAAGGCGGCGCCGCTGCTGCGGGTACTGGGGGCCACCCTGCCGACGGGTGCGGGCGCCGACGCCGGGCCGCCCGGCGCCGGCGTCGCCGACCCCGCCCAGGGGATCTTCGAGACGCTGCTCGTCGTCGACGGTGAGCCGCGACGCCTCGCCGACCACCTGCGCCGGCTGCACCGGTCGTTCTGGGAGCTCTACGGTGTCCCGCTGCGCGCCGACGTCCCCGCCGCCGTCCGCGGCGCGGCTGCCGCGACCCCCGGGTACGCCCGGGTCCGGGTCGACGCCCGGCCCGACCGTCCCGGCGAGGTGCGCGCCGTCGTCACCCCGACCGAGGTGCCCGTGCCGCCCGTCGACCAGCCCGGCGTCGTCCTCACCCCGGTCGCCGTGCCGGGCGGTCTGCCGCACAAGTTCGCCGACCGCGCCTGGCTCGACCAGCTCGAAGGCACGGTCCCGGCCGGGACCGTGCCGCTGCTCGTCGGCACCGACGGCTCGGTCCTGGAGGCGACGCGGGCGTGCGTCGCCGTCGTGCGCGACGGGCGGCTCGCCACGCCGCCGCTCGACGGCAGGCTGCTGCCCGGCACCGCGCGGCAGGCCGTCCTCGACGCGCTGGACTCCCTGCGCGTCGGCTACGACCTGGTCCCGGTCGGTCTCGACGAGCTCGCCGCCGCCGACGGCATGCTGCTGTGCAACGCGGTGCGCGTCGAGTGGGTCCGCGCCGTCGCGGGTGTCGTGGGGTGGGACGGGCCGGCACCGCTCACCGTCGCACTCGCCGACCTGGTCACCGCAGGCCACGTCGCCGGCACCGCGCAGGTAGCGTGCACCCGGACGGGCGCGGAGAGACCGGGCCGCGGGAGGGGCACGGCATGAACGCGACCGGCGAGCTCGCGGCCGCTCCGCTCGACCGCACCCTCGCCGAGCCGCTGTGGTCGCAGCTGCTGGGCGACCTGCGCCGACGGCTGCGCGACGGGGCGTTCGCCGCCGCGTTCCCCGGCGAGCTCGCGCTCGTCGCCGAGTACGGCGTCAGCCGCCACACCGTCCGGGAGGCGCTGCGCCGGCTGCGCGACGAGGGCACCGTCGTCGCCGCCCGTGGGCGGGCGCCACGGCTGGCCGACCCGGTCGAGATCGAGCAGCCCCTCGGCGCGCTCTACAGCCTCTTCGCGTCCGTGGAGTCGACGGGCCTGCGCCAGCGCAGTGTCGTGCGCACCCTCGACGTGCGCGCCGACGGGGTGGTCGCGGCCCGGATGGGTCTGGAGGAGTCGACGCCGCTGGTGTACCTGGAGCGGCTGCGCCTCGCCGGGAGCTCGCCGCTGGCGGTCGACCGGGTGTGGTTGCCGGAGTCGCTGGCCGCGCCGCTGCTCGACGTCGACTTCACCCACACCGCCCTCTACGACGAGTACGCCGAGCGGTGCGGGGTGCGGCTGTCCGGGGGCGAGGAGCACATCCGCGCGGTGGTGCCGGTGGCGTCGGAGCGGGAGCTGCTCGGCATCCCGGTGGGCGTGGCCGCGTTCTCGATCGAACGGCTCGGCAAGGTGGGGCTGCGCGCCGTCGAGTGGCGCCACACGCTGGTCCGCGGCGACCGGTTCGCCGTGACCGCACAGTTCTCCGCGCGCAACGGCTACCGGTTCGGCCCCGTCGACGACTCGATCTGACGCCCGGCCGGTCCGGGCGCCGGGGCGGTGGTCAGCCGGGGACGGCCCGGGGGGAGCCGGTCGGCGGCGACGTCGCGCGACAGCTTCTCCAGGAGCGGGCCGGCCACGGCGATGCAGCGCGCGACGTCGGGCTCGAGGTCGGTGAGGGCGTAGGCCCTCTCGAACCCGGCCGCCGCGAGCCGCTCGGGTGAGAGCGTGGTGTGGCCGGTGACGGCGACGACGGGGACCCCGGCCGCGCGGGCCGCGGCGGCGACCCCGGCGGGGGCCTTGCCGGCGAGGGTCTGCTCGTCGAGCGCGCCCTCCCCGGTGACGACGAGGTCGGCGCCGGCGAGGTGCTCGTCGAACCGCAGCAGGTCGAGCACGATGTCGATGCCCGGCCGCAGGGTCGCCCCGAGCACGGCGCACGCCGCGAACGAGACCCCACCGGCGGCGCCGGCACCGGCGTCGTCACGGTGGTCGGAGCCGGTCGCCTCGGCGACCAGGTCGGCCCAGTGGCCGAGCGCCGCGTCGAGGGTCGCGACGTCGGCGCGGGTCGCGCCCTTCTGCGGCCCGTACACCGCGGCGGCCCCGTTCGGACCGCACAGCGGGTTGTCGACGTCGCAGGCCACGACGATGTCGACGTCCGCGAGCCGGGGGTCGAGCCCCGTCAGGTCCAGCGACGCGGCGCCGACGAGCGCGGCCCCGCCGAGTCGTAGCGGTCTGCCGTCGGCGTCGACGACGACAGCGCCGAGCGCGGCGAGCATCCCGGCGCCGCCGTCGGTGCTGGCGCTGCCGCCGATCGCGAGCACGATCCGCGTGCAGCCGGCCGCCAGCGCCGCACCGACGGCCTCCCCGAGGCCGATGCTGCTGGCGCACAACGGGTCTGCGACGCCGTCGGGAAGCCGCGTCAGGCCGCAGACGGTGGCCATCTCGACGATCGCCACGTCGCCGCGACGCGCCCAGCGGGTCCGGACGGGCTCGCCGGTGGGGCCCGACGCCGTGACCGGCACGGCACGGAACCCTGCGGCGAGTGCCACGTCGACGGTGCCGTCGCCGCCGTCGGCCACCGGCAGGGCGACGACGTCGACCGCCGGGGCGGCCGCGCGCAGACCCGCCCGGACGTGCCCGGCCACCTCGACGGCGGTCAGGGAGCCCTTGAACTTGTCCGGGGCGACGACGACACGCATCAGCGTGTCCGGGCGACGACGCTGGTCGGCGCCTCGGCGATGTCGGAGGTGGCGCCGTCGAACTCGGTCATGTTGTCCAGCGCCGAACCCATGGCGATGTTCGTGACCCGCTCGAGCACGATCTCGACGACGACCGGGACCTTGTGCTCGTCGGCCAGCCGGCGGGCCTCGACGAGGGCGGGCGCGATGGCGTCGGGCTCGAAGACGCGGATCGCCTTGCAGCCCAGGCCCTCGGCGACCTTGACGTGGTCGACGCCGTAGCCCTTGAGGCCGGGCAGGGCGTCGTCGTCGGCGTTGATGTTGTCGAACGAGAGCTGGACGCAGAAGTCCATGTCGAAGTTGCGCTGCGCCTGCCGGATGAGGCCGAGGTAGGCGTTGTTCACCAGCACCTGGACGTAGGGCAGGTTGAACTGCGCCCCGACGGCCAGCTCCTCGATCATGAACTGGAAGTCGTAGTCGCCGGAGATGCCGACGACGTGCTGCGCCGGGTCGGCGGCCACGACACCCAGTGCCGCCGGGACGGTCCAGCCCAGGGGGCCCGCCTGGCCGGCGTTGATCCAGTTGCGCGGCTTGTAGACGTGCAGCAGCTGCGCGGCCGCGATCTGCGACAGGCCGATGGTCGTGACGTAGCGGGTGTCGGGCCCGAACGCCCGGTTCATCTCCTCGTAGACCCGGTGCGGCTTGACCGGCACCTGGTCGTAGTGGGTCTTGCGCAGCATCGTGGCCTTGCGGTGGGCGCACTCGCCCGCCCAGGCGGACCGGTCGGGCAGGCCCGCACCGGCGGCCCGTTCGCGGGCGACCTCGACGAACAGTTCGAGGGCGGCCCCCGCGTCGGAGACGATGCCGAGGTCGGGGGCGAAGACGCGGCCGATCTGGGTCGGCTCGATGTCGACGTGGACGAACGTGCGGCCCGCGGTGTAGGTGTCGAGGTCACCGGTGTGGCGGTTGGCCCACCGGTTGCCGATCCCGAGCACGAAGTCCGCCGCGAGCATGGTCGCGTTGCCGTAGCGGTGCGAGGTCTGGATACCCGCCATACCGGCCATGAGCGGGTGGTCGTCGGGGATCGAGCCCCAGCCCATGAGGGTCGGGACGACGGGGGTGCCGGTCAGCTCGGCGAACTCGACGAGCAGGTCGGCGGCGTCGGCGTTGATGATGCCGCCGCCGGCGACGACGACCGGGCGCTCGGCCGCGGCCAGCATGTCGAGGGCCTTCTCGACCTGGGCCCGGGTCGCGGCCGGCTTGTAGACCGGCAGCGGCTCGTAGCAGTCGATGTCGAACTCGATCTCGGCGAGCTGGACGTCGATGGGCAGGTCGATCAGGACCGGCCCGGGACGACCGGAGCGCATCAGGTGGAACGCCTGCGCGAACACGCCCGGGACCTGCGCCGGTTCGAGGACGGTCACCGCCATCTTGGTGAGCGGCGCGGCGATCGAGGCGATGTCGACGGCCTGGAAGTCCTCCTTGTGCAGCTTCGCCACCGGCGCCTGGCCGGTGAGGCACAGGATCGGGATCGAGTCCGCGGCGGCGGAGTACAGGCCGGTGATCATGTCGGTGCCGGCGGGGCCGGAGGTGCCGACGCAGACGCCGATGTTCCCCGGCGCGGCGCGGGTGAAGCCCTCGGCCATGTGGGCCGCGCCCTCGACGTGGCGGGCCAGGGTGTGGCGCAGCGCCCCGTCGGCGCGGACCGCCGAGTAGAAGGGGTTGATCGCGGCGCCCGGCAGGCCGAACAGGTGCGTGATGCCTTCGCGGCGCAGGATCGCGACCGCCGCGTCGACGGTTCTCATGCGAGCCATGACGTGTCCTCTCGAGGGGTCGGGATCAGCGGCCGGCGCGGCCGGAGAGCTCTTCGACGGTCGTGAACAGTGCGGAGTGGTCGAGCCCGCCGTGGCCCCGCGCGTCGAGCGACGCGACGAGCTGCGCGACGTGCGACCCGAGCGGGATCACCACGCCGGCGGCGCGCGCGGCGTCGGTCACGATCTTCATGTCCTTGTGGTGCAGGGCGATGCGGAAACCCGGGGCGAAGTCGCGGTTGAGCATGTTCGCCGCCTTGCGCTCCAGTACGGTGCTGCCGGCCAGCCCGCCGCCGAGGACCTTGACGCCCGCCTCGGTGTCGACGCCGTGCGCCTCGAGGAAGACGATCGCCTCGGCGAGCAGCTCGATGTTGCCCGCGACGATCAGCTGGTTGGCGGCCTTGACGGTCTGCCCAGAGCCCGCGGGGCCGACGAGCACGACGGTCCTGCCGACGGCGTCGAGGACCGGCCGGGCGGCCTCGAACACGTCGGGCTCACCGCCGACCATGATCGACAGGACGCCCTCGACGGCGCCGGCCTCGCCACCGGAGACCGGTGCGTCCAGGACGCGCAGGCCACGCGCGGCGCCCAGCTCGGCCATGCGCCGCGACACGTCGGGCAGGATCGTGGAGAAGTCGATGACGAGCGCGCCCGCGGAGGCGTTGTCGAACACGCCGTCGGCACCGGTCAGGACCTCTTCGACGTCGGGGGAGTCGGGGACCATGACGGCGATGACGTCGGCGCCCTTGACAGCCTCGGCGATGCTGCCCGCGCCACGGCCCCCGGCGGCGACGAGGGCCTCGATCGGCTCGGGGCTCAGGTTGTAACCGACGACGTCGAAACCGGCCGCGACGAGGTTGACCGACATCGGCCTGCCCATGATGCCGAGGCCGATGAACGCGACGGTGGTCGTGGTGCTCATGTTCGCTTCGCTCCGCTTCCGTACGAGGTGGGGGTGGTCAGGCGGCGCCACGCATCGAGCGCGGCAGCCAGTCGAGGCTCGCGGCGGTGTCGCCGGTCGAGGGCTTGTACTCCAGCGAGACCCAGCCGTCGTAGCCCTTGTCCTGCAGGGTCTGCAGCCGGTCCGCCAGGTCCAGGTCGCCCGAGCCGGGCTCGCCGCGGCCGGGTACGTCGGCGATCTGGACGTGGGCGATGTCGCCGAAGTGGGCGGTGATCGCGGCGTCGAGGTCGTCGCCGTTGCCGGCCAGGTGGAACAGGTCGAACAGGAGGCCGACGTTGTCGACGCCGCCGGCCCGTACCCCGTCGAGGACCCGCACGGCGTCGGCGGCGGTACGCAGCGGGTAGGGCTTCGGGCCGGACAGCGGCTCGACCAGCACGGTGGCGCCGGTGGCCTCGACGGCCTTCGCGGCGAGCACCAGGTTCTCGACGGCGAGCTCGTCCTGCTCGGCGGGGGTCGCCTCGTCGACGCGGATGCCGTAGAGCGCGTTGAGGCCGCGCACGTCGAGCCGCTGCGCGATCGACGCGGCGACGGCGACGTTGTCGCGCCACTCGCCCGCCCGCGAGGGGATGGACAGCACGCCGGCGTCCGGCCCGGCCAGGTCGCCGCCGAAGAAGTTCAGGCCGACCAGGGCGACGCCCGCGTCGGTGATCGCGGTGACGAACGCGTCGACCTCGGCGTCGGCGGGGGCGGCCTCGGCGAAGGGCCACCAGAACTCGACCGCGTCGAACCCGGCCGCCTTGGCGGCGGCGGGCCGCTGCAGGAGCGGGAGCTCGGCGAACAGCAGCGAGCAGTTGGGCAGGTAGCGCATCGCGGGGAAGGCCATGATCCGCCGATCCTCCAGACTTTCCGTATTGCGGAAGACAACTTCTGTGATGCGGGAACTGTAAGGGCGGGCAGGGAGACGTGTCAAACCCTCGACCAGTGGGAACAGGGGCCTGCGGCTGCGCAGGCGTTGGCGTTCAAGGGGTGTGTGTGGCCGCGATCGGCGAGGTCGGGGCGCACCCCGACCGGGCATCGACAGGTCACGATGCGGGAGCGGCGCCCGGTCCGGCGGTGGGTCTCCGGCGGCGACGCCGCTCAGCGGGGACGGCCCGTACCGGGCGGGTGCGTATCATTCCGGATGGCGGAAGACGGCTCGCGCCGCCGGCCGGTCCGGCGACGGCGCGGCGACAGGCGGGATGGAAGATGTCGAGACAGACCGAACCGGCGACCGAGCGCGGCAGCGGTCGCGTGCAGTCGGTCGAGCGGACCTTCGAGCTGCTCGAGGCGATGAGCGATCTGGGCGGCACGGCCGGGCTCTCGCAGCTCGCCACCCGTCTCGGCCTGCCGCTGCCCACCATCCACCGGCTCGTGCGCACCCTCGTCGACCTCGGTTACGTACGGCAGCAGCCCTCGCGCGAGTACGCCCTCGGCCCACGGCTGATGCGGCTCGGCGAGCACGCCTCCCGGCTCCTCGGCACCTGGGCGATGCCCTACCTGCGCGACCTCGTCGACGAGATCGGTGAGAGCGCCAACCTCGCGATGCTCGACGGCGACCACGTCGTCTACACCGCGCAGGTGCCCGGCACCCACTCGATGCGGATGTTCACCGAGGTCGGCAGGCGCGCCCAGGTGCACTGCACGGCCGTCGGCAAGGCGATGCTCGCGCTGATGCCCCCCGAGCAGGCCGACGTGATCGTCCGCGGCTCGGTGATGACGCCGCAGACCAGCCACACCATCGTGACCCTCGACGGCTTCCACGCCGAGCTCGCGAGGATCCGCGAGACGGGTTACTCCGTCGACAACGAGGAGCAGGAGATCGGCGTCCGCTGCGTCGCCGTCGCGGTCCCCGGCCGCGCCCCGCGAGCCGCGTTCTCCATCTCCGGGCCCTCACCCCGGATGACCGACGACCTCATCCGTCGCGCCGTTCCCCTCCTGCGGCGCGCCGCCGAGGGCGTCGCGGGCGAGCTGGACGAGCCCCGCCCGGGCCCGGCCCGCGCCGGCTGACCGCACGGCACCGGCCCCGCGACACCGCGCCGGTGATCCGCGGCCGGCTCGCGGCGCCACAGCCGCTGCCGACCACGCGCGGGCGTGGGCCCACCGACATGCCACAGGCCCCGGGACCGAGGTCCCGGGGCCTGTGGGTGGGCGGGTGGCGGGTCAGGCGGTCGGCTCGCCGCTGCCCGCCTGGGCCTGCTGCTCCGCGACGGCCTCACGGACCTTGTCCATGTCGACCTCGCGCACCTTGCCGATGAGGTCCTCGAACGCGGGCGCCGGCAGCGCACCGGGCTCGGCGTAGATCACCAGGCCGTCGCGCACCGCCATCACCGTCGGGATCGACGAGATGCCGAACGCCTGCGCGAGCTCGACCTGCGCCTCGGTGTCGACCTTCGCGAACGTGATGTCGCTGTGCTTCTCCGAAGCCTCCTCGAAGACCGGCCCGAACTGACGGCACGGCCCGCACCAGCTCGCCCAGAAGTCGACGAACACGGTGCCGCGCCCGCCGACGACCTCGTCGAAGTTGTCGGTGGTCAGTTCAACTGTCGCCATGGGTGGCACAACGGGCGGACCGATCGTTCTGTTCCCCGTCGTCGCCGCCCCGTGGTGTGACGGCCGCCCGCTCGTCGCGCCGGACCGCACGGACCAGCCTGGCGACGGCCGCGTCGTACTGCGGTTCCAACCAGTAGTCCCCGTGCACCCGGTCGTGCGGGTCGGGCAGCGGCGCGAGGTCGACACCGGGGTCGACGCCCGGGTCGGCGCCCGAGAGCGCCCCCGGCTCGTCGATGAGGTCGTCGACCGGCCCGCCGACCGGGTCGGTGTCGCGCCACAGGTTGCGCCAGCGCCCCCCGAGGCGCCGGTCCAGCGCTGTCGTCGCCGCCGCGTCGAAGTACGCCGGGAAGAACTCGCCGTAGAGGTGGTGCCAGGGCGAGCCGAACGTGAACAGCGCGACCGGCCCGAGCGGCGCGGGCGCCAGCAGCAGCGCCGTGCCGGCGATGACCGAGCCCTGGCTGTGGGCGGCGACCACCAGTGGCTCCCCGGTGCCGGTTCCGGCGGCGACGCGCTGCGCGAGGCCCGTGACGGCGCGGTCGGAGTACGTCGGCGGCGCCAGCGGATGGAACCAGCGCGGCCAGAACGTGCCGACGTCCCACAGCACCCCGATGCCCCGGCGCACCGCGACGCTGCGGACCGCCGCGTACATGCGCCGCAGCAGGACCAGCGTCGGCAGCACGACGGCCAGCGCCAGTGACAGGTCGGCGAAGCTCCGCGGCGGCACCGGCACCCCCAGCAGCTGCGCCGACCAGCCCTCCCGCAGCGCCACGACCACCAGCGCGGCCACCCCCGCGACCACCAGCGCGAGCCCCACCCACCCGGCGGGACCGAACCGGCGGTGCCGGGCCGCCGCGACGACCCCGGCCAGCGCCAACGCCACGAGCGTCACGACGACACCCGTCGACACCGCCGGCGGGATCGACGCGATCGGCGGCAGCTCGCCGCGCGCCAGGGCCGCGCCCACACCCGTGCCCGCGACCGCTACCCCGAGCACCGCGAGCAGCGCCGTCAACCACGACGCGTGGATCGTCAACGCGCGCAACGCCACCGGCGCGGGCAGCGGCCGCCGCCGGCCCACCGCGACGAACCGCAGCGCCAGCCACGCGAACGCGACGACGAGCCCGGTCGCGGCGAGGATCGTCGTGAACGCCACCGCCATCCAGCCGACGGCCTCGCCGACGACGAGCCCACCGTCCGGACCGCCGCCGGCCAGCCGCGCGACCTGCTCGGCGAGCCCGGCCCCCAGCGCGGCCCCCGTCGCCGCCGCGATGAGCAGGATCGCGGGCGCGTTGGCCCGGCGCAGGTCCCCGTGCCGGGCTCGGCCGTCGCGACGCCGACCCGGCCCGCCCGCCACGGCGACCGCCGCCACCACGAGCAGCAGCCCCGCCGTCAGCCACAGCGCCGACCCGCGGACCGCCGGCAGGAACGGTGTCGCCGCCACCCACGCCGGCGTGATCCCCGCTGACGACGCCGCCGCCAGCGCGACCGCGACCGTCGGCAACGGCCACGAGCCGTAGCGGACCAGCGCGGCCGGCGGCAGCCCGCGCCCGCGGACACCCCCGTCGTGACGGGGCGCCCCGTCGGCGAGGCTGATCGCGCACAGCAACGCCGCGACCACCACCAGCCCGGCAGCCGCCGCCCAGAACCCGATGCGGCCCAACAGCTCCCACACCCCGGAGCGCCCCGCGCCCGGCCACGACCCGATGAGCCCGACGACCCCGAGCGCCGCCCCCAGGTGCAGCCGCCGCAGCGCCACGTTGATGCCGGGGCTGTCCCACATCGGGCGCTGGTCGTGGTGCAGCGACACCCTGCCCGCCGGGTCCGTCCACACCGACCACGGATCGACGTGCCGCGTCGCCGGCCGCTGCCGGATGCGGCTGAGCCACACCACGACCAGCAGCACACCCGTCGCGGCCAGCAGGCCGGCGCCGACCGTCCACACCGGCGTCCCCAGCCGGCGCACCAGCCACTGGTAGGCCACCAGGTCGGCGACGATCAGCTGCGCCCACAACACGAACACCACCGTCACCAGCAGCCCCGCGACGCGGACCAGCAGCACCCCGGCCCGCATCCGGGCACCGCGGCGCGCCGGCACCCCCACCGCCGTCGGGGAGTCGGGACCCACCAGCAACGCCCAGCCCGCGACATTGGCCAGCATGAACGGCAGCAGGACCACGTAGAACGCCTGATACCACCGACCCGAGGTCAACGAGCCCCACGACCATGCCCGCAGCCCCGGGCGCTGCGGCGGGCGCTGCCACTCCGAGATCGCCCCGTCGGCGTCGCTGCCCGTGTCGTCGGGCCGGTCGACCCGCACCGGCGGGACGAGCTGCAGCATCACCGCCGGCGGCGTGCCGGCGACCCCGTGCACGCGCAGCTCGACGAACCCTCCGTCGGCGTCCATGGTCGACGACGATCCCACGTTCGGGGCTATCCGTGGCGCCCGTCATTCGGCGGCAGCTGCCCGGACCGCCGCCGCCCCGCTGCATACACCGCCGCCTCCGTGCGCCGCGCGAACCCCAGCTTGTGCAGCAGCGACGACACGTAGTTCTTGACGGTCTTCTCCGCGAGGAACAGCTCGTCGCCGATCTGGCGGTTGGTCAGCCCCAGAGCGATGAGGTCCAGGATGCGTCGCTCCTGCGGCGACAACGACTCGTACCGCGGATCGGCGGGCGTGCGCAGCCGCTCGAGCGCGCGGGCCGCGGTCTCCGGGTCGATCAGGCTCCCGCCCGCCGCGGCCGTCCGCACCGCCGCCACCAGCCCGGCCCCCGCGACGTCCTTGAGCAGGTACCCCGCCGCACCCGCGACGACCGCGCCGAACAACGCCTGGTCGTCGCTGAACGAGGTGAGCATCAGGCAGGCCGGGGGAGGGTCGAGCAGCGACCGGACGTCGCGGCACACGCTGATGCCCTCCCCGTCGGGGAGCCGCACGTCGAGGATCGCGACATCCGGGCGCGCCGCGGGCATCCGCGCGAGCGCCTCGGCCGCCGACGCCGCCTCGCCGACGACGGTCACGTCGTCCTCGCGGTCGAGCAGGTGCGCGACACCGCGGCGGACGATCTCGTGGTCGTCGACCAGGAACACCGAGATGCTGCCCACCGCGACCCCCTCGTCGACGCTGTGAAAGTACCGAGGATCCATCCGGAACGGGACCCTCGGGAACCGTGCGGCAGCGCCAGGTCGGCGACGCGCCGAGCCGGTCGCGGCGGCGCGCCGGGCCCGACCGGTCACCGGGGACGTCGGGCCGTGACGGGGCGTGCACCTGCACGCGCGAACATCTCGTGTGCGGCGCAGCGTCGGGCGGGTGACCCGCGCGGCGGCGCACCCGCGAGCGAGCGTGTCACCAGCGCTGCCCGACCGCGCTGGTGACACGGCCGGGCCGCCGACCCGCCCGACAGGCGACAGCCCGGGACATGAGCGTCATCCGAGACGCCCATGTCCCGGGAGCGGTGATCACCACCCGGGGGAGTCGCGCGGCCCGGGATCGCGGCGACCACGACGGTCAGCGCTCGTAGACGCCCAGGTCCACCGCGCCGCCCTTGGGCCGGGCCACGCCCGCGACGTCGACGGTCGGGGCCGACGTCGCCACGCCCGCGTCGATCGCCGGGGAGCCCGCCTGCAGGTGGAAGCCGCCGCCTGCCGCGTCGACGAACTTCGCGTCACCCGTGGTCAGGTTGTGGTCGACGGTGAACCCGCCGGTGCCCCCGCTGATCGCCGCCGGGTTGCCCGTCAGGATGTTGTTGCGGATGACGTTGGTGCCGCTGAAACCGCTGGTGCTGAACACGATCCCGGCCCGCTTGTTGTTCCAGGCCACGTTGTTCACGATGCGGATGTTCGACATCGTGCCGCCGCCCTCCTTCCACAGCCCGATGCCGCCGCCCGCATTGCCGACCAGCACGTTGTTGTAGATGTCGATGTTCGACAGCCGCTTCGTCGGCGAGTACGACTCGACCGCCACCAGGATTCCGGGCTTCGACGTGTTCGTCGCGCCGCTCACGACGTTGTTGAAGATCTTCACGTCGTGCACGGAGTCGGCGTAGATGTTCGGGCCGCGGTTGTTGTAGACGCGGTTGCCGTGCACGAGGGCGTTGCGGGTCTCGTACTTGACGTCGATGCCCTCCTCGCCGCTGTCGTGCACCTCGTTGTTCCTGATGTCGACGGTGTCGTAGTTGACCAGGCTCATCGCCTCGTTCGACGCCGACGTGCCCGCCTGGTTCGTGTGGTGGACGTCGTTGCCGTCGATCACGGCGTTCGCACCGTTGAGCAGCACCAGCCCGCCGTTGCGGGTGTTCGACACCTCGGTGTCGGAGATCTGGATGTTCGACGCCTGGTTGCCGTAGATGCCGTGCGTCGGGGAGTTCGTGATCGTCAGCCCGGAGATCCTGATGTAGGACCGGCCGTCGAGGCTGACGAGGCCGTTGCCGCTCTTGAGGGTGTTCTTCCCGTCGACGACGACCTTCGCGCCGGCCTTGCTGCGCACCGTGATGTACCCGGCGGAGGCGCTGCCACTGGCCGGGAACTTCAGCGCCTCCGCGTAGGTCCCGGCCGACACCTCGACCGTGTCACCGGCCTTGGCGGCGTTGATCGCCGACTGGATCGTCTTGTACGTGCCGGTCGCGCCGACGCTGAGCGTCTGTGGTGCCGCGGACGCGACGCCGTGGATGGCGAAACCCGCGCCGATCGCGAGCGCCGCGGCGGCGACGAACGTCTGCCGCCGACGGGTGGGCGCCCATCGTCGGCGGGCCGGGCGCGCAGGGGAGGCTGCTCGATGTGAAGTCATGTCTCTCTCAATCCGCATTTCAGTCACGTGGGGAGCGGGACTGCGCACGTGACTTCGACGGCCGTGACCGGGGCGTTACAGAGGGTCGGTTCACGGATGAGGCGCATGAGGTGCATGTGGGTGGTTCGGGCAGCGGGACGGCCTCGGGTTGGCCGCCGTCCGGGTGAAGTCGGGCGGAATCGTGCGAGGTGGACGCGATTCGCGCGGATCGCCCGTTCGCCGCGCCCACATTCACCGTGACGGCCGCGTCACGCAGCGTCCCGGCCCGTCGCCGGGGCCCCGGCGCACCGACGGCGGCCCCGGCCGGCGCACCGACGGCGGTCCCGGACGAACCGGCCCTCGCGCCGTGGCCCGTGACGGTTGCCGGCGCGGCATGGCCCGTGACGGCGGGCCGGCGCCGCGTGGCCCGTGACGGCGGGCCGGCGCCGCGTGGGCGTGGCGGTGGGCCGGCGCCGCAGTGGGGGACGGGAGTCGCACGCGGAGGTGCTCCCGACAGTAAGCCGAGCGGGAGCGTCGCGTGCCGGCCCCGCCGGGATCCGCAACCGGGATCCCAACGGTGGTGCCCCCGGTGCGACTCGAACGCACACTGGACGGATTTTGAGTCCGCTGCCTCTGCCGATTGGGCTACGGGGGCGCCCACGGCGACGTGTCTCCGAACACGAAACGGAGATCGTTCGCCGGGCTCGAAGCCTAGCCCGATAACCTTGCCCCTCCGCAATCGCCCCACGCTGAAGGAGTTACCCGGTGGCTCAGCAGGTTTCCGAGGACGGCCACGAGGCCGCAGAGGCGGCGGGACCCGCTCCGGGCTGGCGGGTGCTCGTCGCGGAGGACGAGGCGTTGATCCGGCTCGACCTCACGGAGATGCTCTCCGAGGAGGGGTACCAGATCGCCGGTGAGGCCGGTGACGGCGAGGCCGCGATCGAGATGGCCCGCGCCCTCCGGCCCGACCTCGTGATCATGGACATCAAGATGCCCAAGAAGGACGGCATCGAGGCGGCGGGCACGATCGTCGAGGAGCGGATCGCGCCGGTCGTCATGCTCACGGCGTTCAGCCAGCGCGACCTCATCGAGCGGGCCCGCGACGCCGGCGCCATGGCGTACCTGGTGAAGCCGTTCGCCCGGCACGAGCTGGTCCCGGCCATCGAGTTGGCCGTCTCGCGGTTCGCCGAGAAGCGCGCCCTCGAGGACGAGGTCGCCACGCTGTCGGAGCGTCTCGAGACCCGGAAGGTCGTCGACCGCGCCAAGGGCCTGCTGATGACGAAGCAGAAGATGACGGAGCCGGAGGCGTTCCGTTGGATCCAGCGGACCGCGATGGACCGCCGCACCACGATGAAGGCGGTCGCCGACGCGGTCGTCGACGGTCTCGCCGAGTCCCGGTGACGACCGGCCTGTGACACGACGACGCCGCCGGGTCCGCGGACCCGGCGGCGTCGTAGGTGCACGGCGTCAGGCGACGCCCAGGTACGCCTCCTTGATCGCCGGGTCGGCCAGGAGCTCCTCGCCGGTGCCCGACTTGGTGATGCGGCCCGTCTCGATGACGTAGGCCCGGTGCGCGCGCTGCAGTGCCTGCTGGGCGTTCTGCTCGACCAGCAGGACCGTCACGCCCTGCGAGTTGATCTCCGTGATGATCCGGAAGATCTGCTGGATGAACTGCGGCGCAAGGCCCATCGACGGCTCGTCGAGCAGCAGCAGCCGTGGCTTGGCCATGAGCGCCCGGCCGATGGCGAGCATCTGCTGCTCGCCGCCGGACAGGGTGCCGCCCGCCTGGGTCCTGCGTTCGGCGAGCCGCGGGAACAGTTCGAACACCCGGTCCATCTCCTCGGCCAGGGTCTTGCGGTCCTTGCGGCTGTAGGCGCCCATGTCGAGGTTCTCCAGCACGGTCATGCCGGGGAACACGCCGCGACCTTCGGGGCTCTGCGAGATGCCCCGCACGACCCGCAGGTCGGCCCGCAGCGATCCGATGTCGTCGCCGTCGAAGCGCAGCGTGCCCGACGACACGGGCCGGATCCCGGAGATGACCCGCATCGTGGTCGTCTTGCCTGCGCCGTTCGCCCCGATGAGGGTGACGATCTCGCCCTCGTCGACGTGCAGGGTGAGGTCGTGGAGGGCCTGGATCCGTCCGTAGTGTGCGGACACGGCGTCGAGCTCAAGCAGTGGCATCGTCGGGGACCCCCAGGTAGGCGGCGATGACGGCGGGGTTGTCGCGGATCTCGTGGGGGAGACCCTCGGCGATCTTGCGGCCGAACTCGAGCACCACGATCCGGTCGGTGACACCCATGACCAGTCGCATGTCGTGCTCGATGAGCAGGACCGTGTAGCCGTCATCGCGGATCTTGCGGATCAACCCCATGAGGTTGTCCTTCTCGGCGGGGTTGAACCCCGCGGCGGGCTCGTCGAGACAGAGCAGCTTCGGCTCGGTCGCGAGCGCCCGGGCGATCTCCAGGCGCCGCTGGTCGCCGTAGGGCAGGTTGCGGGCCTTCTCGGCGGCGCGGCCGGCGATGCCGACGAACTCCAGCAGCGCCATGGCCCGGTCGATCGCCGCGCGTTCCTCGCGGTGGTGGCGCGGGAGTCGCAGCAGCGCGCCGACGACGCTCGTCCTGTGCCGGGCGTCGGCGCCGACGACGACGTTCTCCAGCGCGGTCATCTCGCCGAACAGGCGGATGTTCTGGAAGGTGCGGGCGATGCCGAGCCGGGTGATCTGGTGGCGCGACCGTCGGCCGAGGGGCTGGCCCTCCAGCAGGACCCGCCCCGACGTCGGCCGGTAGACGCCGGTGAGCGCGTTGAAGCAGGTCGTCTTCCCCGCGCCGTTGGGGCCGATGAGGCCGAGGATCTCGCCGCGGCGGATCTCGAACGACACCGAGTCGAGCGCGACGAGACCGCCGAAGCGCATGGTCACGTCATCCATGGCGAGCAGCGTGGCGCCGACCTCGACCGCGATCTCGCGTTCGGGTGCGACGACCTCGGCGACCTCGGCCTCGCGTTCGGCGAGTTCCTCGGGCGTCATCTGGGCGAGCTGTTCGACGATGCTGCCCTCGCCGTCGGGTACCAGCCCGGGGCCCTCGGCCGCGAGGTTGTCGGCGTGTTCGTCGGCGCGCGCCACCGCCTGGTCGCGGGCCCGTTCGTCGAGGGTCACCGCCGCGTCGTCATCGGCTGCGTCGTCGTGGGCCGCGTCGTGCGTGGGGCCCTCGGTCGTCGATCCGGCCGCGGCCGCGGTCGACCCGGCCGGCTGCGGCGCCGGGTCAGGCGCGGCAGCAGCGGCGGTGGCGGCGGACGTCGGGTCGGCCGCGTGCTTCCCGGGACGGTCGGGGCCGGTGCCGGAGGCCCGTGTCTCGTCTGTCATCCGGCCTTCTCCCCTTCACCGCGCAGCGAGCTGTCGGAACTGACCTGTTCGGGTCTGCCGACCAGTCGCAGGTACGCCTGCCTGCCGTAGGCGAGCAGCCGCTGCCGGGCCCCGAGCAGGCCCTGTGGGCGGAACATCATGAGGACGATCAGCGCGATGCCGAAGATCAGGTACTTGTAGGCGGCGAGCTCGACGAAGCGGTTGGGGATGTAGGACACGACGAACGCGCCCAGCACCACACCGACCTTGTTGCCGGAGCCGCCGAGGACGACCGCGGCGAGGAAGAGCACCGAGGTGGGGACGTCGAACTTCTGGTTGTTGACGAACCCGACCTGCCCGGCGAACAACGCGCCCGACAGGCCGCCGATGGCCGCTCCGATCACGAAGGCCCACAGCTTGAAGCGGATCGTGGCGACGCCCATGATCTCGGCGGCGTCCTCGTCCTCGCGGATCGCGACCCAGGCGCGGCCGACGCGGCTGCGCTCCAGGTTGCCGACCAGGAAGAGGATGGCGATCGTGATCGTCACAACGAGCCAGTACCAGGCGGTGCCGTTGGACGTCGTGAAGATGGGGTCGCCCTCGGAGTTGGTGCCGGGCGGGCTGCCCACGCTCTGGAAGCCGACCTGGCCCTTGAGGGGGCCGACGATCGTCGCCAGGAGCCTGACGATCTCGCCGAACCCCAGTGTGACGATCGCCAGGTAGTCGCCGCGTAGTCGCAGCGTCGGCCCTCCCAGTACCAGGCCGAAGAACATGGTGACGACCATCGCCAGCGGCAGCGTCCACAGGTACGGGATGTGCCACAGCACGGAGTCGGGGCTGGTCAGCAGCGCCGCGACATAGGAGCCGATCGCGAAGAAGCCGACGTAGCCGAGGTCGAGCAGGCCGGCCTGCCCGACGACGACGTTGAGCCCGATCGCGATGAGCGCGAACCGGGCGGCATCGAAGAGGGCGAGGGGGAAGTTGGTGCCCGGCTCCGTCGTCAGCAGGGGCGGGTTGAGCACCGGCAGCGCGTAGATCAGCACGACGACCGGGATCAGCACGAGCCACTGCTGCGGGCGGGGGAGGCTGTTCCAGCGGTCGCGCAACGAGACGTTGTCCGAGGACGCGGGCGCGGAGCCCGAGGCCTTCGGCCGGTCGGAGGTGGTCGTCATACCCGTGCCCTCCCCAGGGACTCACCGAGGATGCCGGTCGGCCTGATCATCAGGATGGCGACGAGCACGACGAACGCGACGACGTCGATCCACTGCCCGTTGCCGAACAGGGTCGCACCGTAGTTGCCGATGACGCCGAGGAGCAGGCCGCCCAGCAGGGCGCCGCGGATGTTGCCGATGCCGCCGAGGACGGCCGCGGCGAACGCCTTGATCCCGAGGATGAAGCCGCCGTTGAACTGGGCACCCGCCGGCACCCGCATCATGTAGAAGAGGGCGGCCGCGCCGGCGAGGATGCCGCCGATGAGGAATGTCAGCACGATGACCCGTTCCTTGTTGACCCCCATCAGGGTCGCGGTGTCGGGGTCCTGGGCGACGGCGCGCAGGCCGCGGCCCAGCCGCGTCCGGTTGACGAAGACGTCCGTGACGATCATCAGCACGATCGCCGCCACGAAGATGACGAGCTGCTGGCTCGTGATGATCACGCCGCCGATGTCGAAGACGGGCTCCGGGCGGAACATGATGATCGCGGGCTCGGGGTTGGGGCCGCGCCAGGCGAAGATCGCGTACTGGATCGCGAACGAGGCGCCGATCGCCGTGATGAGGAAGGCGAGCCGGGGAGCGTTGCGTCTGCGCAGCGGTCTGTAGGCCACGCGTTCGAGCAGTACGGCCACGAGGCCGGACACGAGCATCGCGACGAGCATCGCGAGGACCAGGTCACCGATGAGGGCGGCGATGCCCAGGTTGGGCGCCGAGGTGCCGAAGCCCAGCGCGGAGAGGGTGAAGAACACTGCGTAGGCACCGACGATGAAGACTTCGGAGTGCGCGAAGTTGATCAACTGCAGCACGCCGTAGACCATCGTGTAGCCCATCGCCACGAGCGCGTAGATCGCGCCGTAGGCGAGGCCGTCGATGGTGTCGCTCCAGAACTGGTTCAGGAACGAGTCGACGTCGAACTTGATCCAGTCGGGGCCTTGCGCGAGCAGGCCATGGCTCTGCGCGAGCAGGTCGTGACCTTGCGCGAGCAGGAGTGTCGAGATCACGGGCACACGTCCCTCATGTGCGACGGGCATGCCCGCCGACGACCGTGGAGGTCATCGGCGGGCATGCCCGTGAGCAGTCGTGCGGATGAATGACGAGGGTCAGCCGATCGTTCCGACGTAGACGATCTTGCCGGCCTGAACCTTGTACCCGTAGACGGTGGTGGCAGCGAGCTCGCCGGTGGCGTCCCACTTGAAGTGCTTGCTGAAGCCGTCCTTGTCGTAGTTCTTGACCCAGTTCAGCAGGCCGGCGCGGTCGGTGATGCCGGAGTCGATGCCCGCGAGCAGGATCGTCGCGGAGTCGTAGCCCTCCAGCGAGTAGGTGCCGGGGGCCTGGCCGCCGCTGACGCCCTTGTAGGCGTCGGCGAACTCGGGCAGCAGCTCACCCGGGACGCAGGGGCAGGTGAAGAACGCGTTGTTGGACGCGTCGCCCGCCTGCTGGATGAACTTGTCGTCCTTCACGCCGTCGGGGCCGACGAAGGCGCCGGTGAAGCCCTTGGTGACGAGCTGCTGGTCCAGCGGCGCGCCCTCGGCGTAGTAGCCGGCGTAGAAGACGGCGTCGGGCTTGGCCGCGATCACCTTGTTGGCGACGGTGGAGAAGTCCTTCTGCCCGGTCGTCACCTTGTCCTGGCAGTCCGCGGCGACGGCGCCGAGCGCGTCGTTCGTGGTCTTGGCCAGGCCGATCCCGTAGTCCGAGTCGTCCTGGATGACACAGACCTTCTTGGCACCGAGCTTGCCGGTGATGAACTTCGCGGCGGCCGGGCCCTGCACGGCGTCGTTGCCCAGGGCGCGGAAGAAGGTCGTCCAGCCGTTCTGGGTCAGGCTCGGGTTGGTCGCCGACGGGGTGAGGTGGACGAGGCCGGCCTGCTCGAAGATCGCGCCGGTGGCCTTCGACTCGCCGGAGAACGGCAGGCCGAGTGCCCCGATGGTGGCGGACTCGCTGACGAGCTGCGTGACGATGCCGGGCGCCTTGCCCGGGTCACCCTCGGTGTCGAACTTCTTGAGCTGCACCTGGCAGCCGGGGTTGGCCTGGTTGTGCTGGTTCACGGCGAGCTGGGCGCCGTTGAGGATGTTGATGCCGAGCTGGGCGTTGGCGCCGGACTGCGCACCGGCGAACGCGATGGTGGTGGTGGCCGCGCACTGCGCCTGACCGTTCCCGGCCGGCTTCACCGCGTCGGGCAGCGCCGGAAGGGTGGTCACCTCCGGGACGTCGACCTTGGACGGGCCCCCCGACCCGGTGTCACCCGACCCGGTGTTCGCCGCACAACCGGCGAGTACGACGGCGAGTGCCGCCGCGCTCGCGATCGTTGCGATGCGCCTTGCTCTAGCCACGTTGACCTCCTCGCACCTGCACCCCCCGGGCGACAGGCTGGCCGAGGCCCCGCCACCGATCGGGGCGAGGCATAGCCGCGAAAAGTAGTCCCGCGCCGCGGAGGTGGACAGAATGCCGTGAACTGTTGTGTCCAAGTCGTGATCGGGACACGCCCGCCTGCCGTTACCTCTTCGGGGTGAACTCGTGCGCTTCCGGAGGGTCGGAGGTGGAGCGCGTGCTTACCCGGCCGCGGGGCGGGTGTCGCGGTGCAGGCAGGTCAGCTTGGCCGTGCAGGTCCGCCGCCCCTGCTCGTCGACGATCACGATCTCGGACGTGGAGGTGCTGCGACCGACGTGCAGCGGCCGCGCGGTGCCTGTCACGACGCCGCCCGTCGCCGCGCGGTGGTGGGTGCAGGCCAGCTCCAGCCCGACGGGGAACCGGTCGGGCAGGGCGTGCAGGGCCGACAGCGTCGAGCCCAGCGACTCGGCCAGCACGGCGCTGGCGCCGCCGTGCAGCAGGCCGAACGGCTGCAGGTTGCCGGCGACGGGCATGCGCCCGACCACCTCCTCCGGCGACATCGACACGATCTCGATCCCCATCCGGGTCGAGAGCAGCTCGGCGGGGTCGATGTGGGGGCCGGGCAGGGAGGCGAGGTCGGCAGGATCGATCGGCACCGCCGGACCCTATTCGAGAGGCGGCGCCGTGGTGGTGGTGACGTCGGCGCAGGGGGGTGCCCCGGAACGGGCCGGGTGCGTCCGGGCCCCTGTCGTGCACCGCCGCGCCGGGCGCCGCCGGCGCGGCGCCGCGCTCAGGCGGGGCGGTGCGTCACGAAGATGGCGGTGCCGGGGAACAGCCTGCCGCGCAACGGCGACCACTGCCCCCAGATCCGCTCGTGACCCTCCGGCCACTCCGGTTCGACGACGTCGTCGAGGACCAGCCCGGCCGCGACGACGTCGCGGATCCGGTCGCCCATGGTGCGGTGGTGCTCGACGTAGGTGGCGGCGCCGTCGTCGTCGACCTCGAGGTAGGGGGTGCGGTCGAAGTAGGACTGGCCGGCGACGAGCCCGTCGGGGCCGGGGTCGTCGGGGAACACCCAGCGCATCGGGTGGTTGACCGCGAACACCCACCGGCCGCCCGGCGCGAGCACCCGGTGGACCTCCCGCATCACCTGCCGGGGGTCGGCGACGAAGGGCACCGCGCCGTAGGCCGAGCACGCGATGTCGAAGGAGGCGTCGGCGAAGGGCAGGTGCTCGGCGCCGGCCTGCACGAGCGGCACGACCACCCCCGTCGCGGTCCCGGCCGCCCGGGCGTGGCGCAGCATCGCCGCGGACAGGTCGAGGCCGACGGGGAGGGCGCCCTGGGTGGCCAGCCAGCGCGAGCACGGGGCCGACCCGCAGCCCACCTCGAGCACGCGGCGGCCCCGGACGTCACCGAGGAGCCGGGCGTCGGCCTCGCGCAACGCCTCGGGGGACCACACGAAGTCGACCTGGCCGATGTCGCCGAGGTGCTCGTCGAGGTAGTCGTCGGCGTCGGCGTCCCACCAGGCGCGGCTGGCCCGCTCGGACTCGGCCGACCCGACCTCGCGGCGGGCGATCCCGGCCGTGCCGAGCAGCGCTTCGGCCGACGCCCCCGGATGATCATCCCCGCTCACACCCTGCGTCGAGCTGCTCACGGCGCGTCACCATCGGGGAGGTGGCCCGCCGCGGCCGGAGGTCGAGTGCACACGGGCACATCGTCCCAGCTAGTCCGGTCCGCGCCGGGGGGACCCGCGTTGCCCTGATCTCACGCTGCCGCGTAGCATGAACCACAGACCGTGGTCAACGCGGCGGACACCGCAGGGCCAGTGCCCGGGGACCGCTCACCGCGGCGTCAGTACCATCCAGCATGATCTGCATGACCCACCGATTCAAAGGGTGACAGCTACAACGTCACAGCGACACTCATCGACCCAGGTCACCACGACCACGCCGAAATCCAGCACCGGAGCAACCCACTACATGTCCACCGACACCACCGCCGCCCCGACCCACACGACCCCGCAGGTCGCGATCAACGACATCGGGTCGGAGGAGGACTTCCTCGCCGCCATCGACCAGACGATCAAGTACTTCAACGACGGCGACATCGTCGAAGGCACGATCGTCAAGGTCGACCGCGACGAGGTCCTCCTCGACATCGGCTACAAGACCGAGGGCGTCATCCCCTCGCGGGAGCTGTCGATCAAGCACGATGTCGACCCCGCAGAGGTCGTCGAGGTCGGCGAGTTCGTCGAGGCCCTGGTCCTCCAGAAGGAGGACAAGGAAGGCCGGCTGATCCTGTCCAAGAAGCGCGCGCAGTACGAGCGCGCCTGGGGCACGATCGAGGCCCTCAAGGAGGCCGACGAGCCGGTCGAGGGCACGGTCATCGAGGTCGTCAAGGGCGGCCTGATCCTGGACATCGGGCTCCGGGGCTTCCTTCCCGCCTCGCTGGTCGAGATGCGCCGCGTGCGCGACCTGCAGCCGTACGTCGGCCGCAAGATCGAGGCCAAGATCATCGAGCTGGACAAGAACCGCAACAACGTGGTCCTGTCCCGCCGGGCGTGGCTCGAGCAGACCCAGTCCGAGGTCCGCAGCGAGTTCCTCAACCAGCTGGCCCGCGGCCAGGTGCGCAAGGGTGTCGTCTCCTCGGTCGTCAACTTCGGCGCGTTCGTCGACCTCGGCGGGGTCGACGGTCTGGTGCACGTCTCCGAGCTGTCCTGGAAGCACATCGACCACCCCTCCGAGGTCGTCGAGGTCGGCCAGGAGGTCACGGTCGAGGTTCTCGACGTCGACCTCGACCGCGAGCGTGTCTCCCTGTCGCTCAAGGCGACGCAGGAGGACCCGTGGCGCCTGTACGCCCGGACCCACGCGATCGGCCAGATCGTCCCGGGCAAGGTCACCAAGCTCGTCCCCTTCGGCGCGTTCGTCCGCGTCGAGGAGGGCATCGAGGGCCTCGTCCACATCTCGGAGCTGGCCGAGCGCCACGTCGAGATCCCGGAGCAGGTCGTCCAGGTCGGCGACGACGCCATGGTCAAGGTCATCGACATCGACCTCGACCGTCGCCGCATCTCGCTGTCGCTCAAGCAGGCCAACGAGGGCATGACGGCCGAGACCGAGTTCGACCCGACCCGCTACGGCATGGCCGCCGAGTACGACGACCAGGGGAACTACATCTACCCCGAGGGCTTCGACGTCGACTCCGGCGAGTGGCGCGAGGGCTTCGAGTCGCAGCGTGAGGCCTGGGAGAAGGAGTACGCCGAGGCCCACGTGCGCTACGAGCAGCACATCGCGCAGATCAAGAAGACGGCCGAGGCCGACGCCGAGGCCGCTGCCGACGGCGGCGCGACCAACTACTCCTCGCAGGGTGTGGAGCCGGCGGAGTCCGGCGGCTCGCTGGCCAGCGACGAGCAGCTCGCGGCGCTGCGGGAGAAGCTCTCCGGCGGAGCGTGATCGTCTCCTCGCCGGGCGGGTGACCGTCCGGTGGGGACCGGCGGCCCCGGTGATCCTCGTGATCACCGGGGCCGCCGTCGTGTGTGGGGTGGGGACGCTCCGGAGCGTGTGGCTCCAGGTGGCTGTGTGGCGTGGACCGATTGCCGCACCGCAGGTCCGTCCACGACGTTCGGTTACGAAGGAAGCGGTCACGATTGAGCGGCTATCGCTGATCGGTCGGGCGAGTCTGGTGCGTTGATCTTGTCCGGCCCCTACCGTCTCAGTCGTGGGGTACACGTGGCGTCAGCGGTTGGTCACCGCCGGCGTCGCCTTGGTCGCGGCCCTCGCCCTCGCGGGCGTGAGCGGCTGCGCGCGCGGCCCGGGCGATGCCGCGCCGCTCGCCGTGCCCACCTTCCCCGGCTCGACGACGAGTGCCGGTGCCTCCGGGGCGAAGAAGGACGACGGGCTGCCCGACGACTGCTCCGGCCTCATGGCCGCCGACGACCTCGGGGCGATCTTCGCCCAGCCCGTCGGGACGGTCGTCGTGCGCACGATCCGCGGCGTCCCGGCGCCTGCCGTCGGCCGCGTCGAACGCGTCGCGTGCACCTACAGCCGCGCCGGGGAGACCGGGTCGGCCGTCGCGCCGCTCGTCGACGTCAACATCGGCCGCTACACCGACGACGCCGCCGCGCGCAGCCAGTGGAAGGTCAACTCCGACGTCGAACGTGCCGGGGCCACCGCGAGCGACATCGCGATCGGCGACGCCACGGCCGTCGTCGTCAGCAGGCCCAAGGAGACGACGATGCTCGTGTCCTACCGGCTCGACACGCTCACCTTCATCCTCCCCGCCGCGCAGGGCGGCGGCCGCGCGCCGCAGGACGTGCTCGTCGACCTGGCCCGCCGGATGATCCCGACGCTCGTCGCCACGATGCCGCCACCCTCCACCGCGCCTGCGGGACCGGCCACGCCCGCCACGCCGACCGCCGACCACGACCCCGCGGCCGGTGCCCTCGGCCGCTGATCGGTAGCGTGGCGCCCGTGGCGGACGTCGCGCTGATGGTGGGCCTCACGGGCGGGATCGGATCGGGCAAGTCGACGGTCGCGAGGCGGCTCACCGAGCTCGGTGCCGTCCTCGTCGACGCCGACGCCATCGCCCGCGAGGTGGTGGCCGCCGGCTCCGTGGGCCTGGCTCGGATACTCGACGAGTTCGGCCCCGAGTTCGCAGGTCCCGACGGTGAGCTCGACCGCCCCCGCATGGCCGCGGCCGTCTTCGCCGACCCCGCCGCCCGCGAGAAGCTCAACGGCATCGTCCACCCGCTCGTGCGGGCCCGCTCCGCCGAGCTGGTCGCCGCCGCCCCGGCCGGCTCGATCGTCGTCCAGGACGTCCCGCTGCTCGTCGAGGGTGGGATGGGCGCGGGGTTCGCGCTGGTCGTCGTCGTGCATGCCGACGAGGAGGTCCGCATCCGGCGGCTCGTCGACAGCCGGGGGATGGCCGAGGACGACGCCCGTGCCCGCATCCGCGCCCAGGCGAGCGACGACCAGCGCCGCGCCGCCGCCGACGTCCGGCTCGACAACTCCGCCACCCCCGACGAGCTGCGTGCACAGGTCGACGAGATGTGGACGCGACGGCTGGTGCCGTTCCGCGACAACATGATCGCCGCGACCCCGGCCAGCGCGGGCGCCTCGGTCGCCGGTGCCGACCCGGCGTCGGTCGCCCGGCTTGCCGCCCGGGTGGCTGCCGCCGCGGGGGAGAACTCCCGCGGCGTCGAGCACGTCGGGCCTGGTGCCGTGCCCGGCCTCCCGGCGGCCGACGTCGTCGACCTCGTGCTCGTCGTCGACGACCCCGCCGCCGACCTCACCGCCGCGCTCGCCCGCGTCGGGTTCGTCGCCGACGGTGCGGCCCGCTGGGGCAGTGCCGACCCCGCCCGCCCGGCCCGGTTGCGGGCCTTCGCCCCCGACGACCCGGCACTGCGGGTCGAGCTGCTCGTCCGAGACCGGCTGCGCGCCGGAGCGGACCACGCGAAGGCCTCCTGGCAGCCTCCGGACGGGTGGTCCCGGGAAACCGTCGAGGTGGCGGAACGGTGGGCCGTGTCGACCGGCTGGGTGCTGCCGTTAGGATGAACGGGCCTTCCAGCCGATGTGACAGGTCGGCCGATGTAACGGCATCGGGATGCCCCCCGATGGTCAGGTGGTGGATCGTGCGAGCTCCCCTGCGTGCGCGCGGTCCGCTGTTCCGAGACGAAAGGGAAGACCACGGTCGTGAGCGCCCTCGTGGACCATCGCTCTGACCCCGGCGACCCCGCACGTAGCCGCGGCTCGTGGCCCGCGGGCACGGGTCCGGCCGCGTCCACCGTCGGCGCGCCGCACGACCGGGCACACCCCGACGAGCCGTCCGAGTACGACGGGGCCGCCGGCCACGACGGCTACCGCGCCGGCGGCCACGGCGCCGGGAACCGCGGCGCCGACGAGTACGACGGCACGGACTACGACGGCACGGACTACGACCACACGGACTACGCCGCCGACTACGACGCAGACGACTACGGCACGCCCTACAGCGAGCGCGACGCCCGGTACGTGCCCGTCGAGGCCGACGCCGGCGCCGGCGGCCGGTACGCCGAGGCCGAGCAGGACGCCGAGAACGCGCCCGTCGGCCGCCAGCGCGCCCAGTTCGGACGCCACCTCGAGGCGCACTACCCGCGGCTCGTCGCCCAGCTCTACGCCATCACCCTCGACGCAGGCCAGGCACACGACCTCGTCCAGGAGGCCTACGCCCGCGCCTGGCGCACCTGGCCCGAGATCGTCCGCCGCGGCGAACCGGCCGACTGGGTGCGGCGCGTCGCCGTCTCCACCTCGATGCGCAGCTGGAGCGCCATGGTCGGCCGCCTCGCGCGTCGCCGCCCGCCCGAGATCGAGACGATGGAACCCCGCGCCGCCGCCCTCGTCGGCGCGCTGCAGCGCATCTCGCCCGCCGAGCGACGCGCTGTCGTCCTGCACCACATGGTGGGGATGCCCGTCACCGACATCGCGGCGCTCGAACGCCGCCCCGCACGCAAGATCGAGGCGCGGCTCGTCCGCGCCAGGCTCGCCGTCACCGAGGACATGGGGGACGTCTTCCTCGACATCCTCGGTGCGGAGGTAGGGGACGACCGTGACTGATCCGCTCCGCGTCGTGAACGAGGAGTTCCGCCGCCTCGACGACGAGCTCGCCGCGGGGGTCGCCCTCCCGCCGGTCGACGACGTGATCCGCCGCGCCGGCCGGCTCAACCGGGCCAGCACCGCCGCGGCGGCGGCCGTCATCACCGTCGGCGCGCTCGGCGGCATCACCGCCGTCGCGCAGGCATCCCAGCCCGACAGTGTCGCCGCGCCGGGCGGGCCGCTGCCCACCGGTGCCGTCCTCGCACCGCCGGCCCCGGTCGTCTCCACGACCGCGCCGACGACCACGACGACGCGGGTCGCACCGCGGACCACGACGCGGACGGTCCCGAAGACCACGACCACGGTGCCCAGGACGACGACGGTCGCGCCGACCACGACGGTCGCCCCGCCGGTCACGACGACGGTCCCCCGGACCGCCACAACCACCACCAGCCGTAGACCCGCCACGCCGCCGCCGGCCGCGCCGTCCGCAGGGATCGCGGACGACGTCCTGGAGTGAACCGCGTCAGTCCCAGGTCAGCGTGACCCCCTCGGTCGCGAGCCAGGCGTCGAGGTCGTTGCCGTGCGCGGCCAGCGCCGCGACGGTGGCGTAGGCGCGCTGCATCCCGTACTCGGCGAGCGCCGGGTCGAGGACCCCGGTGGCGACGGCGCCGACGAACTCGTCGACGTCGATCACCGCGGTCTCCCGGCCGGTCCTGACGACGACGTCGAGGTACAGGTCGGTCATCGTCCAGCACGGGTGGCCGGGTTCGATGCGGGCGATGTCGAGGTAGAAGTCCTGGTCGCGCACGTGGTCGGGGGTCCACTCCCACACGGCGACGCCGATCCCCAGCTCCGGCAGCAGCCATTGCCGGATCCAGGTCGCACTGGGGCGACCGACGACGGCGCGGCTCATGTAGAGCCCGAACGGCTCGACCCGGTAGGTGGTGACCTCCCGGACGAACCCCTTGTTGTCGGTGTTGACGGCGGCGTCGACGTCGAAGGTCTGGATCTTCGGCGGGTGCACGCCACGATCCTTGCAGCCGCGCCCGGTCGGGGGTGTCCGGCGCGGACGGGAAAACGTCGGTGCCGGCTCGTACCCTGGAAGGGTGGCATTCGCGACAGAGGTCCCCGGCAGCGCCGCCGACACGCACATCCGGCAGGGCATGCCCGTGGCGCACTCCGAGCACCGCCCGGTGGGCGACATCCCGCGCACCGGTGCGCGGTTCGAGGTGGTCAGCGAGTACAGCCCGGCGGGCGACCAGCCCGCGGCGATCGACGATCTGGAGCGCCGGCTGCGCGCGGGCGAGCAGGACATCGTGCTGCTCGGGGCCACCGGAACCGGTAAGTCGGCGACGACGGCGTGGCTGATCGAGCGCGTCCAGCGGCCCACCCTGGTGATGGCGCCCAACAAGACGCTGGCGGCCCAGCTGGCCAACGAGCTGCGGGAGATGTTGCCGCACAACGCGGTCGAGTACTTCGTCTCGTACTACGACTACTACCAGCCCGAGGCGTACATCGCGCAGACCGACACCTACATCGAGAAGGACTCGTCGATCAACTCCGACGTCGAGCGGCTGCGGCACTCGGCGACGCAGAACCTGTTGTCGCGGCGTGACGTCGTGGTGGTGGCGTCGGTGTCGTGCATCTACGGCCTGGGCACGCCGCAGTCCTATCTCGACCGGTCGGTGCAGCTGTCCGTCGGCACGGAGGTCGAGCGCGACCAGCTGCTGCGGGCCCTGGTCGACGTGCAGTACACGCGCAACGACATGGCGTTCGCCCGTGGCACGTTCCGGGTGCGGGGCGACACGGTCGAGATCATCCCGGCCTACGAGGAACTGGCCATCCGCATCGAGTTCTTCGGCGACGAGATCGAGGCGCTGTACTACCTGCACCCGCTCACGGGCGACGTGGTGCGCCAGGTCGACACCGTCCGGATCTTCCCGGCCACCCACTACGTGGCGGGCCCGGAGCGGATGGAACGCGCGGTGCGCGACATCGAGGCCGAGCTCGAGGAGCGGCTGGCCGAGCTGGAGCGGCAGGGCAAGATGCTGGAGGCGCAGCGGCTGCGCATGCGCACCCAGTACGACCTGGAGATGATCCGCCAGGTCGGGTTCTGCTCGGGCATCGAGAACTACTCCCGGCACATCGACGGGCGGGGTGCCGGTACGGCACCGGCCACGCTGCTCGACTACTTCCCCGACGACTTCCTCCTGGTCATCGACGAGTCGCACGTGACGGTGCCGCAGATCGGCGGCATGTACGAGGGCGACATGTCCCGCAAGCGCAACCTCGTGGAGTTCGGGTTCCGGCTCCCGTCGGCGGTCGACAACCGCCCGCTGACCTGGGAGGAGTTCGCCGACCGGATCGGGCAGACCGTCTACCTGTCGGCCACCCCGGGCAACTACGAGCTGTCGCGTACCGGTGGCGAGTTCGTGGAGCAGGTCATCCGGCCGACGGGCCTGGTCGACCCCGAGGTGATCGTGAAGCCCACGAAGGGCCAGATCGACGACCTCGTCCACGAGATCCGGCTGCGCACGGAGCGCGACGAGCGCGTCCTGGTCACCACGTTGACCAAGAAGATGGCCGAGGACCTCACCGACTACCTGCTGGAGCTGGGTATCCGGGTGCGGTACCTGCACTCCGAGGTCGACACGCTGCGCCGCGTCGAGCTGCTGCGGCAGCTGCGCACGGGCGAGTACGACGTGCTGGTCGGCATCAACCTGCTGCGCGAGGGTCTCGACCTGCCGGAGGTGTCGCTCGTCGCGATCCTCGACGCCGACAAGGAGGGCTTCCTGCGGTCGGGCACGTCGTTGATCCAGACGATCGGGCGGGCGGCGCGCAACGTGTCCGGGCAGGTGCACATGTACGCCGACCGGGTCACCGAGTCGATGCAGCACGCCATCGACGAGACCGACCGGCGCCGCGCCAAGCAGGTCGCCTACAACACGGAGAAGGGGATCGACCCGCAGCCGCTGCGCAAGAAGATCGCCGACATCCTCGACCAGGTGTACCGCGAGGCCGAGGACGGCGAGGTGCCCGTCGGTGGGTCGGGCCGCAACCAGTCGCGGGGCAAGCGTGCGGCGGGCGAGCCGGGTCGTGCGTCCGCGAGTGCGGGGATCGTCGCGGGCCGGGACACGGCGAACATGCCGCGTGCCGAGCTGGCCGACCTCATCCAGCAGCTGTCCGACCAGATGCTCGCCGCCGCGCGTGATCTGCAGTTCGAGCTGGCGGCGCGGCTGCGCGACGAGGTGGCCGACCTGAAGAAGGAGATGCGGGGGATGGACGCGGCCGGGATCACGTGAACCCGGTGATCTCCCGATCGCCGGGCCACGGTGACGCGCAGCGCCGCGTTGCTCGCCCCGTGCGACCGGGCGTGACGGGCCTTGGCTACCGTGGTGCGTGACCTGCACCGCGTCAACGGCCGGAGGAGATGCGTGACCGTCTCGAGCATGCCGTCGGCTGCGGCTGCGCTCGGCAGGGGGCTGCGAGGCCGCCTCGCGGTGCCCCGCAGGACCTTCGTGGTCACCGTGCCGTTGCTCGCGGTGGCGCTCACCGCGCTGCTGCTGCACACCCACGGCTACCACATCGACCTCGAGGTCTACCGGCTCGGCGTCGACACCTGGCTGGCCGGCGGCGACATGTACGGCCCGCTCCCGCCCACGGTGAGCGGGCTGGCGCTGCCGTTCATCTACCCGGTGTTCGCGGCGATGGTGCTCACCCCGTTCGCGCTGGTGCCGTGGGCGGTGGCGTGGATCGCGCTGTTCGCGGTCTCGTTCGTGAGCCTCGCGGTGACGCTGTACGTGGTCGCGCTGCGGTGCTGGCCCGCGGGCGGTCGGGGCGGGGCGCTGGCGGCCGCGTCGCTGGGGCTGCCGCTGGCGCTGTGGATCGAACCGGTCCTGGAGACGTTCGAGTTCGGCCAGGTCAACCTGGTGCTGATGGCGCTCGTCGCGGTCGACTGCCTCACGGTGCGCACCCGGTGGCCGCGGGGTCTGCTCGTCGGCATCGCGGCGGCGATCAAGCTGACCCCGGCCGCGTTCGTGCTGTTCTTCCTGCTCCGCCGCGACTACAAGGCGGCGGCCGTCACCGTCGTGACCGCCGCGGCGGCCACCGGGCTCGGCTTCCTGGTCGACCCGGCGTCGTCGGCGCGCTACTGGTTCGGTGGCCCGGCGGCCGGTGTGAGCGGCTCGCTCTTCTACACCAACGAGACGATCCAGGCCGTGCTCGCGCGGATGGGCGTCGCCGGGTTCACGTTGACGGCGATCTGGGCGTTGGCGTCGCTGGTCCTGCTCGTGCTGATCGTGCCGGTCGTCCGTCGCGGCGACGCCCCGCTCGCGCTGGTCACGGTCGCCGCGTTCGCGTTGCTGGTGTCGCCGACGTCGTGGTCGCACCACTGGGTGTGGATCGCGCCCGCGCTGGTCGTGACGATCGGGCACGCCCTGCGGGACAGGTCGGCGGGCTGGGCGGCGGTGTCGGCGGTGCTGGTGGTGGCCTTCTACGTGGCGCCGTTCCGGTTCCTGCCCCACGACGAGGGCCGCGAGGCGCACTGGAACGGCTGGGAGCAGGTCGCGGGGGCGACGTACGTGATCGTCGCGGTGGCACTGCTCGTGGTCGGCTGGTGGCAGTTCGGGCCGGGCCGGGAACGCCGTCTCGCTGCGTCCTCGCCCACGTCCGGGGCCTGATCGGGATGGACCACGCCGAGCTCGTCGCCTACGCGCTGGCCAAGCCCGGGGCCACGGAGGACGAGCCGTGGGAGGGCGACACGGTCGCCAAGGTCGGCGGCAAGATCTTCGCGTTCCTCGGCGGCAACGGGCTCGGGGTGAAATGCGGCCGTGACGCCGACGAGGCCGCCGAGCTGCGCGAACGCTACCCGGACGCCGTGTCGATCATGGCCTACATCGGGCGGCACGGCTGGAACTCCGTCGACCTCGACGCCGCCGCGGGCGCGATCCCCGACGACGAGCTCCGCGAGCTGGTCGACGCCAGCTACGACGCGGTCGTCGCGAAGCTGCCGCGGTCGAAGCGCCCGGGCTGACCGCCCGGCCGGCCCGGGCGCGGACCAGTCGCATCCGGATCGGAACGAAAGTGTCGGACCCCCGTGCCAGGGTGGGCACATGGGAATCGGAGTCCAGATCACCTTCGACGCGCACGATCCCGGGACGCTCGCCGAGTTCTGGGCGCTGGCCCTCGGCTATGTCGTGCAGCCGCCGCCGCCCGGCTTCGCCGACTGGCCGACGTTCCTGGTGTCGATCGGGATCCCGGAGGACCAGCACGACCGCGCCTCGGCGCTGGTCGACCCGGACGGCGTCGGTCCGCGCCTGTTCTTCCAGAAGGTCCCGGAGGGCAAGACGGCGAAGAACCGCGTGCACCTCGACGTCAACGTCGGCGCCGGCACCGACGACCGGCAGGCCGCCGCTCGCGCGCACCAGGCGACTCTCGAGGCGGCGGGGGCGACGTTGCTTCGGGTCGTCGACGAGCCCGGCGGCTGGTGCCTGGTCATGCAGGACCCCGAGGGCAACGAGTTCTGCCTGCAGTAGCCGCCCGTCCTCCCGCGAGCGCGGCCTGCCGACTCGACGTGCCCGCCGGCCGGCGCCCGCCGGAGCCGGGTGCGCTCGCCCGCCGGGGCCCGCGGCTCAGCCGCGGGCCACGACGGCGGCGGCCTCGGCCCTCAGAGCGTCGATCACGGCGGCGACGGCCGGACGTGCCGCCGTCGCGGCCCGTGAGACCGCCTCGACCCGGCGCGCGGCCCGCATCCCGCGCAACGGGCGGCGCGCGAGGCGGCGGCCGCCGCGGTCGTCGGTGGAGTAGCGGGGGAGCAGGGCGATCCCGAGGCCGGCGGCCACGAGCTCCTCGGTGACGGCGAAGTCGTTGATGCGCTGCACCACGCGCGGCCGGGTGCCGGTGCGCAGCGCGATCGTGCGGAGCACGTCGTCGACGGGCCAGCCGATGTTCACGCTGATCCAGTCCTCGCCGGCGAGGTCGGCCGGGCGCAGTCCCCGCCGCCGCGCCAGCCGGTGCCCGGGCGGCAGCACCACGTCGAGCGGTTCGCGCAGCAGCGGCACGCTCACCCAGCGCCGTGCGTCGTGGCCGGGGTGCGGGCTCAGCTCGTCGTGGTGGGTGACGACGACGTCGGCGTCCGCGGTCAGCGCCGGCACGTCGCTCGGCGTCATGTCGACGACCGCGGCGCGGACCCGGATCGGGCTCGCCGCGAACCGGGTGAGGAGGCCGGGCAGGATCATCCGCGCGCCCGACGGGAAGAACGACACCGTCACATCCCCGGCCGGTTCGGAGCGCAGCGCGTCGACCGCGGCCTGCGTGCGGGCCACGGCTGCCAGCACGTCCTCCGCCTGTGCGACGAGGACGACCCCGGCGTCGGTGAGCCGCAGGCCGCGCCCGGCGGGTTCGGTGAGCGGGGTGCCGACCTCCTCCGCGAGCGTCTTGAGCTGCTGCGATATGGCGGACGGGGTGTAGGACAGGGCGGCGGCGACGGCGGTGACGCTGCCCCGGTCGGCGAGCTCGCGGAGCACCCGCAGGCGCTGGACGTCCATGAAGTGATTCTGAACGATCGGTTCAGTTCTTTTCGATCGACTTCCATGACCGCGCGGGTGACGGTGAACGGGTGAGACCCCGCGATCGCCTCCTCGCCGCCGTCGTCGCCGTCCTGTGGGGCGTCAACTTCCTGGCGATCCACTTCGGCCTGACGCACTTCCCGCCGATGCTGCTGGCGTGTCTGCGGTTCACCCTCATCGCGATCCCGACGATCCTGTTCGTACCCCGGCCGGCCGTTCCGCTGCGCTGGTTCCTCGGCTACGGCATCGGGTTCGGCACGCTGCAGTTCGTCTTCCTGTTCGTCGCCATGGACGTCGGCATGCCGACGGGCCTGGCGTCGCTGGTGCTGCAGTCGTCGGCGCCGCTGACCGTCGTGCTCGGGGTGCTGCTGTTGCGGGAGCGGCCGAGCAGGCGGCAGGTCGTCGGGATCGGTGCGGCCGCGCTCGGGCTGGCGGCCATCGCGGCGGCCCAGTCGCAGTCGGCGGCCCTCGTGCCGGTGCTGCTGACGCTGCTGGCGGGGCTCAGCTGGGCGGTCGGCAACCTGTGTGCCCGGCTCGCGGCGCCGCCGGAGCCGATGCACCTGACGTTGTGGGCGTGTGTGGTGCCGCCCGTGCCGTTGCTGGTGCTGTCGCTGGCCACCGAGGGCCCCGCCGCCGACCTGGAGGCGCTGCGGACGGCGTTCACGCCCTCGGGCTGGGTGGGCATCGGCGCGGTCGTCTACCTCGTGGTGTTCGCGACGATCATCGGCTCGGGCATCTGGACGGCGCTGATCCGCCGCTACCCGGCGGGCGTCGTGGCGCCCTACTCGATGCTGGTGCCGATCATCGGGATGTCGTCGGCGGCGCTGGTGCTGGGGGAGCGCCCGGGAATCGTGGAGATCGTCGCGGGTGCCGTCGTCGTCGGCGGGGTGCTGCTGGGCTCCGCCCGCCCGGCGGCGCAGGCGGGCACGGCGGAGGAACCGGTCGACGGGTCCGCGTCGGGGACGGACGACCCGGCTCCACCCCGCTGCCCCGGAGCGAACGAACGGCCCTTTCCCGCGACCGAGCCGGTCCGGGCTGCCGTCGGTGCCACGAGGCGGCCGGACAGTGAGGCGGTCGACAGGGAGGGGGCCGGACAGTGAGGTGGCCGGACAGGGAGGCGGCCGGGCAGTGAGGTGGCCGGACAGGGAGGCGGCGCCCGGCGGGTCGGTGCGCACGGGGCGGAGACGACGGAGGGCGGCGACCCCGGTCGGGATCGCCGCCCTCGGTCGAGGCGCGGGGCGTGTCAGACGCCGGCCGCGTGCCGGTCGATCAGCTGGCCGAGGCGGGGGAGGGCTTCCTCGACGTTCTTCTTGCCGTTCGGGCGGAGCTTGGCGTAGACCTTCTTGGCCGCGTCGCTGCTGGTGTGCTGGGCGCGCTCGTCGGTGACGTTGAGCAGCGCGTCGGCCGCGGCGTCGGCGCGGGCGGTGAGGAAGGCGCCGAAGTCGTTGCCGCCGGTGGCCCGGTACTCGCCGTAGAAGGGCTCCAGGGCGTCGGCGAACTCGGGGAGCATCCGGTTCATGGCCGACTCGACGATGCCGGGCTTGATCTTCTTCACCGCGGTGTAGCCGGTCTTGATGACCGCGCCCGACACGCCGTTCTTGTCGGAAACCTCGGCGTCGACCAGGTGCTGCAGGTCGGTGATCACCGTGGGGCGGTTGGCAGGGTTCAGCAGGATTTCTTCAAGCGTCTGGGCCACAGCCGGACGGTCCTTTCGGTCTCTCTAGGGGGTATCGGATCGGCCTGTCGGGGCACGCCGATGTCGACGCCGGGACGCTACTACAAGATCAACTAGGCCCTGTACCTCGGAGGGGTGACCGCCGGGCCGGTGAGTTACACGGATGGGATTTCAGCTGGTGATGTCCTTACGCTGGAACCGCCACACGGCGAGCGCGCCGAACACGGCGGCGTAGCACAACGACGAGAACACACCGCGGGTCATGTCACCCCAGTCGACCGTGCTCGCCAACAGGTCGGCCCACGCGTTGGCGTAGTGCGTCGGCAGGTAGTCGCGCAGGTCCTCCAGCGCGGTGATCTGGTCGAGGATCTGCGACACGATCGACGCCATCACGGCGCCGCCGACGGCACCCAGCGGGGCGTCGGTGCTCACCGACAACAACATCGCCAGCGCGGCCACCCAGCTCATCGACAACGCCAGGTAGATCGCGCCGAGCAGGACACGCCCGACGGCCGTCCAGAACGACAGCGCCTCGCCGGTCGGCGACACGAGGGCGTCGGGGCCGTAGGCGATGGCGCCCACGATCAGCGACACCACGGGCAGGAGCAGCAGTGCGGCGAGCGAGAGCCCGGCGGCGATGATCGCCTTCTGCCGCAGCAGCCGCGCCCGGGGGATGGGCGCGGCGAGCAGGTAGCGCAGGCTCGACCAGCTCGCCTCCGCGGCGACGGTGTCGCCGAAGAACAGCGCCACCACGACGACCAGCAGGAAGCCCGCCGACGCGAACAGGGCGAACACCGCGAAGTTGGCGGCGCTCTCCTTGGCGAGGTCGACGAGGTTCACCGTGGCGCCGGGTGGACCGTCGGAGGCGAGGCTGAACGCGATCCACAGGATCACGGGCAGCAGCGCGACGAGCGCGAACGCGACCTGCGTGCGACGCCGCTTGAGCTGGCGGACCAGCTCCACGCGCAGCGGCATGGTGCGGGTGACGTCGTAGGGCGCGGTGGGCACGGGCGCGGAGAACCCGCCGACGTGCCCGCGCCGCGTCGACGCCTCGGCCGAGCCGAGCGCCGGGTCACGGGCCGGGTCGCGGGCGGGGTCGAGGGCCGGGTCCGCGGCGTCCACAACGGTGCCGGTGGTCGGCCCCGCGCCGTTGGTGCGGGGATCGGGCGTGGTCACGGTGTCGCGTCCTCTCCGACGAGCTGCAGGAACGCGTCCTCCAGCCGGCGCCGGGGCCCGGCGGACTGCACGCCCACCCCGGCGGTCACCAGTGCCTGCACGGCGGCAGCGCGCGGCATTCCGTTGAGCTCCGCGTGCACGAGGTCCCCGTCGACGGCGACGTCGCGCACCCCGTCGAGGTCCGTGAGGACCGCGGCGGCCCGATCGGGCTCGTCGACGGTGAAGCTGGCCGCGCCACCGCCCGCGATGATGTCGTCGACGGTGCCGTCGGCGACCACGAGCCCCTTGTGCATGACGACGACGTGCGTGCAGGTCTGCTCCACCTCGGCCAGCAGGTGGCTCGACACCAGCACGGTGCGGCCGTCGGCGGCGTAGCGGCGCAGGACCTCACGCATCGCGTGGATCTGGGGCGGGTCGAGGCCGTTGGTGGGTTCGTCGAGCAGCAGCAGCTCGGGCAGCCCCAGCATGGCCTGCGCGATGGCGAGCCGCTGGCGCATGCCCTGGCTGTAGGTGCCGACCTTGCGGTCGACCGACGACCCGAGGCCCGCGATCGCCAGCGCGTCCTCGACGTGGGCGTCGGCGGGCGGGCGGCCCGTCGCGGCCCAGTACAGACGCAGGTTGTCGGCCCCGGACAGGTGGGGCAGGAACCCCGGGCCTTCGACGAACGCGCCGATCCGGGCGAGCACGGGGGCGCCGGGGCCGATGGGTTCGCCGAAGGCGCGCATGGTGCCCTTGGTGGGCCGGATGAGGCCCATGAGCATGCGCAGCACCGTCGTCTTGCCGGCGCCGTTGGGGCCCAGCAGGCCCAGCACCATGCCCGGCCGGACCTCGAACGACACGTCGCGCACCGCGGTGAACCCGCCCTTGTAGGTCTTCGCGAGGCCGTGGATCTCCAGCGGCAGGGCCGCCGGGTCGGGTTCGGGGGCGAGCCGGCGGCGCCGCAGCGACCGCCCGACGATCCAGGCCAGCAGCGCGCCGAGCAGGATCACGCCGATGCCGACGACGTAGCCGAGCGGCACGGTGTTCTCGGTGACGGCCCGCCCCGGGACCGACGGGACCGACAGCGTGGCCGGGGCGCCGGTGTCTGCGAGCCCGATCCGCCACACGGCAGGGGCGTCGGCCGGGGTGTAGCCCTGGTCGGTGGTGCTGACCGAGACGAGCAGCCGGTCGCCGACCTGCACCGGTGCCACGACGGCGGGCAGGGTGACCGTCACGGTCGCGGGTGAGCCGTCGGCCGGGACGGGAACGCGCATCGGCGCGACCGACGAGCCGAGCAGGACGCGACGGCCGTCGGCGGACAGCGTCGAGATCTTGCCGAACAGCACGGCCTCGGAGCCCGCGGGCTGGCCCGGGGACCGGGCCACGGTCAGGGTCACGCGGGCGGAACCGGCGAGCGTCGTCGACTCGGGGAACGGGTCGGTGCGGAACTGCGCCGACTGGCCCGGCAGCTCCGAGGTGAACGCGGACAGCCGGCCCGCGAGGGTGCCGAGCGACCCGCCCAGCCCGGGTAGCGACGTGATCGCGGCGGGGTTGCCGCCCGCCGGGTTCACGACGTCCTGCGGGGCGCCGGTGAGCGGCAGCCGCCCGGTGGTGACCGGCGCGTTGCCCGGCAGGCCCGGGTAGGCGTCGGCGACGATCGTGCGCCCGGTCGGGGTGGAGCCGCCCGCGCGGACGCCGCTCTGCACGGCGTAGGCGAAGCCGGAGGTGGGCGCCGGGCCCGTCCGCATCAGGTAGTGGTCGAACCATTCGGCGATGTCGTCGCGCACCGAGCTTCCGGGGGCACCGCCGTCGTGGCCGCCCGCGTACCAGACGACGCGCACGGTGCCGCCGGCCGCGGCGATCTGGCGAGCGTTGGCGTCGGCCTGGTCGAGGCCGAAGAGGGTGTCCTGCTCGCCCTGGACGATCAGCGTGGGGGCGGTGATGCGGTCGGTGACCGACACGGGGGAGGACCGGCGCAGCAGGTCGGCGGTCGCGGGGGAGATGCGCCCGGTGGTGGCGGCCTCGGTGTAGGCGGCGCACACCTGCGCGGTGAACCGTCCGCAGGTCAACGGGGTGCCGGGCGGCTGCGGGGAGGGACCCCGGCCCGGGTCGGCCGCGCCGGGCGGCGGGTCCTGACCCTGCGTGGCGGTGCCGGTCTCGTCGTCGGAGCCGGTGTTGCCGCGGCCCAGGACCGACGCCTGCGCCGACTGGGTCGTCGACGCCCCGGCGGAGAAGAAGACACCCGCCCAGCCGCGCTTGAACACGCCGTCGGTGCCGAAGGTGCGCGCGGCAGGGGTCTCGCCCGGCGGCGGGGTACCGGTGGCGTCGGGGAACAGCGCCTGACCGAGGTCGTTCCAGGTGATCACGGGGGCGAGCGCGTCGACCCGCTTGTCGTAGCCCGCGAGCAGCAGCGACAGCGCGCCCCCGTAGGAGCCGCCGGTGACGCCGACGCGCGGGTCGCCCGGACCGTCGAGCGCCACCTCGGGGCGCTGGGCCAGCCAGTCGATCAGGCTGCGGGCGTCGGCGACCTCGTAGTCGGGGGAGTCGAGCGCGATCTGGCCGCCGCTGGTCCCGAAGCCGCGGGCCGACCAGGCCAGCGCGACGTAGCCGCGGGCGGCGAGGTCGCGGGCGTCGGCGTCGACGGAGGCCTTGCTGCCGCCGAACCCGTGCGCCACCAGCACCGCGGGCGCCGGGGTGCGCGCGGGCAGGTACAGCGTGGTGTCGAGGCCGACCGGCGCGGCCACGCCGGGACCACCGCTCACCTCGATGCGCTGCTCGGAGATGCGGACGTCGGGGTCGCTCGAACCGCCGCGCGTCGTCGCGAACAGGATGACTCCCGCGGCGACGACGAGGACGGCCACGACGGCGACGAGCGCGCGCGGACGCACGCTCCGAGGAAGTCGGGGCACACGACGACGTTATGCGTAGTCGTGTCGGGCACCGGTGGGTGCCCCTCAGCGCACTCTCAGCGCTGCAGGACCGCGGACGACGGGCCGGGTCAGCGCACGTCGTTCGCGTGCTCGACCTTCGGGTCGCCCGCGAAGAACGGGCCGATGATCTCCCGCCACTTCGGGAAGCGGTCGGACTCGCGGAAGCCGACGGTGTGCGCCTCGACGCTCTGCCACTCGACCAGCAGCACGAAGCGGCTGGGCGACTCGATACCGCGGGTCATGCGTGCGGAGACGAACCCGGGGGTGACGGCCAGCAGGTCGCGCGCCTGGAGATAGGCGGCGGCGAACTGGTCTTCGGTCCCGGGGCGGATGTCGAAGTCGGCGATCTCGAGCACCATGACCGTGATCCTTGTCCATCACGTGGCTCCGGTCACCTGGGGAGGGACGTGAATCGCCGAGCGTTGCAGTGCTCGTCACCGTCCGGAGTCGCCCGGTGGGCCTTCCAGGTGATGCAGGACGACGTCGCGGAGCACCCCGTCGTCGATCGCGGCCGTCATCCACGTGTGGGTGGGCCGGCGGCGCCGGTCGGTGGGGGAGCCGGGGTTGAGCAGCCGCATGCCGGCCGGAGTCGTGGTGTCCCAGGGGATGTGGCTGTGCCCGAACACGAGGACGTCGGTACCGGGGAACAGCCGGTCCAGCCGCCGTTCACGCCCGGCGGCCTGGCCGGTCTCGTGCACGACCGCCAGCCGGACCCCGTCGATCACGACGCGGGCGACCTCGGGCAACCGGGCACGCAGGTCGGGGCCGTCGTTGTTGCCGTACACACCGACGAGCCGGGCCGCGCGGGCCTCGAGCTCGTCGAGCAGGTCGACGCCCACCCAGTCGCCGGCGTGGACGACGACGTCCGCGGCGTCGACGGCGTCCCAGACCGCGGCCGGTACGACGCGGCCGCGGCCCGGGACGTGGGTGTCGCTGACGACGAGCAGGCGCGCGGTCAGTGCACGCCCAGCAGGTCGACGACGAAGATCAGCGTCTCGCCGCCCTTGATGACACCACCGGCGCCGGCGTCGCCGTAGCCCATGTGCGGCGGGATCTCCAGGCGGCGGCGGCCGCCGACCTTCATGCCCTGCACGCCCTGGTCCCAGCCGGCGATGACGCGGCCCTGACCGAGCGGGAACTCGAGCGGGCTCCCACGGTCGAAGGAGGCGTCGAACTGCTCGCCGGTGGAGTGCGCGACCCCGACGTAGTGGACGCTGACGAACGAGCCGGCCTTGGCCTCGTTGCCATCGCCGACGGTGATGTCGGTGACCCTCAGGTCGGTGGGGGCGTCGCCGTCGATGGGCTCGACCTCGGGCTTCTGCAACGTCACGGGTGCTCCTTACGTCGTGCGGCGCACCGGGCCTCCGGTGCGGTGCGGCCCATCACCCTGCCAGACCCGGACGCTGCGGTCGCGTCGTGGGATCGTGCGGCACAGACTGGGGTGCGTGCCGCAACCCTCGACCGACGAGACGTACCACCCGGACCCGAGGCGTTGGCGCGCACTGACCGTCACCCTCGTCGCGGGGTTCATGGGGCTGCTCGACGTCAGCATCGTGTCGGTGGCGCTGCCGTCGATGCAGCACGGCCTGGGAACGAGCCCGTCGCAGGTGCAGTGGGTGGTGTCGGGCTACGCGCTGGCGTTCGGGCTGGCGCTGGTCCCGGCCGGGCGGCTGGGCGACGCGTTCGGCCGGCGCCGGATGTTCCTGATCGCGCTCGCCGCGTTCGTGGTGTTCAGCGCGCTGGCCGGGGCGGCGCCGACGCCGTTGCTGCTGGTCGTGGCCCGGGTCGCGCAGGGCCTCGCGGCCGGGATGCTGGCCCCGCAGAACTCGGGGCTCATCCAGGACCTGTTCCGCGGGGCCGAGCGGGGCAAGGCGTTCGGGTTCTTCGGCGCGACCGTCGGCATCTCGACGGCGGTCGGCCCGATCGTCGGCGGCGTCATCCTCGCGGTCGCGGGGCAGGACGACGGCTGGCGCTGGATCTTCTACGTCAACGTGCCGATCGGCGTCGTCGCGCTGGTGCTGGCGGCGCGGCTGCTGCCCCCGATGCGGCAGCCCGGCAAGCCGGGGCACATCGACCACGTCGGCGTCGCGCTGCTCGGCGGCGCGGTCCTCGCGGTGCTGCTGCCGCTGGTGGAGGCCGAGTCGGGTGGGCTGGGGCGGCTGTGGTGGCTGTTCGTCGTCGGGGTCGCGCTCGGGGTGGCGTTCGTGTGGTGGGAGAGCCGCGAGATCCGCCGCGGCCGGGACCCGCTGATCGACCTGCGGCTGCTCTCGGACACCCCCGGCTACGCCTCCGGCGCGGCGCTCGGGATGGTCTACTTCGTCGGGTTCAGCGGTATCTGGCTGGTGTTCGCGCTGTTCTTCCAGAACGGGCTGGGCTGGACCCCGCTGGAGTCCGGCCTCGCCGTGACACCGTTCGCGGTGGGCTCGGCGGTGTCCGCCGTGCTCGCGGGGCGGGTCGTCGAACGCTTCGGCCGGAGCCTGACCGTCGCCGGGCTGTGTGCGGTCGCGGTCGGGCTGGGCGTCACCACCGTCCTGGTCGCGACGGTCCCCGCCCACCTCGCCGGGTTCGTGATCATCCCGTCGATGCTGCTCGGCGGTCTCGGCGGCGGGCTCGTCATCTCCCCGAACGTCACGATGACGCTGCGCTGCGTCCCGGTGCGGATGGCCGGGTCGGCGGGCGGCGCGCTGCAGACGGGCCAGCGGATCGGCGCCGCCGTCGGTACCGCCGCGCTGACCGGCATCTACTACTCCGTGCTCGGCTCCGATCCGGCACGGCTGCACATCGCGGTGGCCGCGGCGCTGGGCACGGCCGTCGTCATGGTGCTCGCCGCGCTGGGCATCGCGATCGTGGAGCTGCGCGCCGGGCGGCGCGCGGCCGACGCGGCCGTCGTCCCGCCCGACGCCGCCCACCAGCACCAGTAGCGGTCACGACGGCAGCGGTCATGACGGCAGCGGTCATGACGGTGGGGTGGGGACGCCCAGGGCGCCGCGCAGGAACTCGACCTGCAGCAGCAGCAGGTTCTCCGCGACGACCTCCTGCGGCGTCATGTGCGTGACCCCCGACAGCGGCAGCACGCTGTGCGGACGGCCCGCCGCCAGCAGCGCCGACGACAGCCGCAACGTGTGCGCGGCGACGACGTTGTCGTCGGCGAGGCCGTGGACCAGCAGCAACGGCCGGTGCGGGGTGCGGGCCGCGGCGGCGTCGCCGAACAGCGACGACCGGGCGTAGGCGTCCGGGTCGCCGTCGGGGGTGCCGAGGTAGCGCTCGGTGTAGTGGGTGTCGTAGAGCGCCCAGTCGGTGACGGGTGCACCGGCGACCGCGGCGTGGAACACGTCGGGGCGGCGCAGTACGGCCAGCGCCGCGAGAAAGCCGCCGAACGACCAGCCCCGGATGCCGACGCGGTCGAGGTCCAGGTCGGGGTGGCGGGTCGCGAGGTCGTGCAGGGCGTCGACCTGGTCGTCGAGCACCGGCTGGGCCAGGTCGCCGTGGACCGCGCGTTCGAACGCCGGGCCACGGCCCGGCGTGCCCCGCCCGTCGACCACCACGACCGCGAACCCCTGCTCGGCGAACCACTGGCTGGTCAGGTGCGCGTTGCGGGCCGCCACGACGCGCTGGGCGTGCGGGCCGCCGTAGGGGTCCAGCAGCACCGGCAGCGGTGTCCCCGGCTCCCACCACGACGGCAGCAGCAGCGCCGTCGACAGCGACCCGGCACCGGCGGTGGTGAGCTGCAGACGCGGCACGAGGCCGGCCGGATCGGCGAACGAGTCGACCGTCCGGGCGGCACCCGAGGGAAGGTGCGCGACCGTCGCCGTGCCCTCCGACTCCAGGCACGCCCGGGTCACCAGCAGCGTCCCGCCCGACAACCGCCCCGAGTGCACACCCGGCTCCGTGGCCCGCTCGACGAGGCCGCCCTCGCGTGACCACGACCACAGCCCCGTCGACGCCGGGTCGGCCCCGGAGGCGCTGAACAGCAGGGTGTCGCCGTCGACGTCGAGCAGCGCCCGGACCTGCAGCGACGTCGGGGTCACCGGGGTGCCGCCGACGCACAGCCGGTTGGCGCCCTCGTGCGCCCCGGCGGTGACGAGCTCCCCGCCCAGGTGGGCCGGCACGCCGGGGACGATGTCGACCCAATCGGGGTCGTCGACCGCCGCGACCTCCGTCGTCGCCCCCGACCGCTGGTCGACCCGCAGCACCCGCAGCGCCCGCTGGTCGCGCGACTGCACCGTCAGCAGCAGGTCCGTCGCGCCCCAGGTCGCGTCGACGACGTACTCGTAGGCCGCCGCGTCCCACGTCACCGGCACCCGGACCCCGTCGAGCGCGATCAGGTGCAGCGTCACCTCGGCGTTCGGGGTGCCCGCCGCCGGATAGGCGACGCGCACCGGCTCGCGGTCGGGGTTGGCGGGATCGGCGATGTGCCAGCGCCGCACCGGGTCCTCGTCGACGCGGGCGACGAGCAGCCGGTCGCCGTCGGGGGCCCACCAGTAGCCGCGCATCCGACCCATCTCCTCGGCCGCCACGAAGTCGGCCAGTCCCCACGACGCGTCCTCGTCGTCCGGGCGGACCAGCAGCGTCGTGAGCCGTGGGACCAGGTCGTGCACGTGCAGCGACCCGCCGGAGACGAACGCCACCCGACGGCCCTGCGGGTCGGGCCGCGGGTCGACCACGCCGCCGGGCGTCTCGATCAGCCGCGGCGTCAGCCCGGATGCGAACTCGGCGACGTAGAGCTTGCCCGACAACGTGAACGCCGCCATCGTGACCGGCCGGTCGGTCGCGAAGGCGACGACGCCGCCCGCCTGCTCACGGGCCCGTTCGCGGCGCGCCCGCTCCTGCGGCGGCAGGTCCTCCTCGGCGCCCGCGCCATCGAGGACCCGCGGGTCGGCGACGAGCCGCTCGTCGCCGGTGTCCAGGTCGAGGCTCCACAGGCACGTCACGGGGTCGGTGCCGCCGCGGCTGCGCAGGAAGACGACGCGCCGGCCGTCGGGGGACAGGACCGCGCCGCGCGGGGCGCCCAGGGTGAAGCGCCGGGTACGGGCCTGCCGTCGGGGGAAGCTGTCGGTCACGGTGGAGCAGTCTGCCGCCCGTTCGCCGACTGCGTGGCGCCGCCACACCCACGACGGCGACCGTTCGCCCCCGGCACCCGATCGGGAGCGTGTCGTGATGGACGACACACCGTTGGGGAGGAGTGGACTGCATCGCATCCGGTTCCCCGGATGAGGGGAGTTGCTCCGATGATCAACCTGTACCTGTCCGGCCGCTCGCTCGCGGCCGCCCGCTCCGTCGACCCGCAGGTGTCCCCGGCGGCCGTGCACGCCGCCGTGGAGGTGGCCATCGTGGAGCAGCTGCGCGAGGTCGCGGGCTGGTCCGTGGAGCAGATCCGCGAGCGGGCCGACCGGATCGCGCGCGGGGACTGACCCCGACGCGGATCAGCTCACGCAGGGCACCGTCGCGCCGGTGATGGGCTGCGGCTCGGCCGTCGTCGGTGTACCCGCGGTGGTGCTCGGGGGTGAGGTGGTCGGGGGTGAGGTGGTGCGCGGGGCCGTCGTGCGCGGGATCCCCGGGCCCGGCACGGTCGTCGACACGGGGCCGGTCGCCGGGGCCGAGCCGCCCGACGACGCGCTCGTGGCCGGGACGGGCAGCCCGTCGAGGACGGACCGCACGAACGTGCGCACCGCGTCCGGGTCCACCTCGACGGCGACCCCGTCGTAGGGCGTGTACAGATCCGACCGCAGCGTCGGGATCGTGTGGAACTCGACCCGCGACGCCGACACCTGCCGCACCTGGCCGACGATCTGGTCGAGGTCCCATCCCTGGTCGAGCACCACGTAGCGGCTGACGATCCCCAGCAGGCGCTGCACCGTCGCCGGGTCGGCGAGCCGCCCGCCACCGAGCAGGGTGTTCGCGAGTCCGGCCATGTAGGCCTGCTGACGGGTGATCCGGTCGAGGTCGCCCCCGACGAGTCCGTGCCGCTGCCGCACGAACGCGAGCGCGTTCGCGCCGTCGAGGGTCTGCGGACCGGCGGGCAGCACCGCACCCGAGTACCGCGCGTCGTCGACGGGCTCGGTGAGGCACACCGGGACGCCACCGATCGCGTCGGTGAGCTCGACGAACCCGGCAAGGTTGATCTCGGCGTAGTGGTCGACGACGATCCCCGTCAGCTGGGTGATGGTCGCGACGAGCTGCCTGCGGCCCGCCTCGAGCGCCTGCCTGCGCACCGTCTGCGCGTCGAGGCCCTGTGCCTGCAGGGTGCGGGTCGCCCCGGTGACCGCGCGCCCGTACGCTGAGTTGATCTTGTGTGTGCCCTGGTCGCCCGCCAGCTTCACGTAGGAGTCACGGGGGAACGACACGGCGACGACCGGCTTGGCGGGGTCGGCCGGGATCCGCAGCAGGATGGTCGTGTCGGTGTTGAGCTGGCCGTCGTCGGGGCCCGCGTGCATCTCGTCGAGCACGCTCTGCGGCAGCGGCCGGCCCTGGGCATCGGTCCGGCTGTCGACGCCGACGACCAGGGCGGTGACGGTCCGCGACGGCGCGCCCGTGGCCGGTGCGCCGTCGCTCAGGACGTCGCTGGTGACGATCGATCCCGCGAGCGCGCGGAAGGTCGACCAGCCGTAGCCGGCGGCGGTGAGCACCACCAGGGAGACGACGGTGACCAGCGCCTTGCCGGCCAGCCCCCATCGTCGCCGCGCGCCGTCCGCCCGCCGCACCCTGTCCCTGCCCCTCGCCACGTTCCCGAGGCTCCGACCAGGTCCTTCGCCGGTGCGGAGCCCGACGCGGCGACGCGAACCCCGGACGTCGCGCGGTCGATGTCGACCACTCTATGGATACGGCCGGGTCGACCGCAGGCTCTGGTGAGTGAACAGAAGTGACCTACGGCACTCGCGGTGACGCTGGGTGAAGCAACATCGGCGGAACGCATCCGGCCGCTCGCCACGCCGACGCCACGCGACCGCCACGGCCACCGCGACGCCGGGGGGCGTCGCGCCCGGGCGCGACGTGGCGCCACCGGTGCCCGCGCCGTCGCGGCTCCGGGGTCACGCGTCGTTGTCGCGACGGTACGGCGCGACCGTGCGGGCGAGGATGCCGAGCGTCGCCTTCAGGGAGGCCTCGGAGATCACCGGGAAGATGTCGCGCGCCCGCCACTCGGGGTGGATGTCGGACCAGTCGTAGAAGGACACGACCTCGGTGCCGCCGTCGACGGGGGAGAGCCGGTACCCGTAGACGTGCCCGATCGGTGGCCGGACCTTGCCGAGCACCGACCAGGAGATCAGCCGGTCGGGCTCGTAGTCACGGATCGTGACGGTGACGTCGTACTCGCCGAGGGGGACGTCGCCCAGCGCCTCGCGGTCCATGTGGACGACGAACGTGTCGCCGGCGGCCGTGACCCGCTCACCGGCGGCGCCCATGAGCATGCCGGACGAGTCGATGGCGACGTGTCCCTGCGGGTCGGTGAGCACGGCGAACACCGCTGCGGGAGCGGCGCGGACGGTGCGGGAGACCTCGATGCGCGATGCCGTCGCGGGGACGTCCGGTGTCTGGGGCGCTGCCATTCGCACATCGTGGCACCGGGTGCGGAGCCGGGCCCGGCGGACCTGGACCCGCCCGTCCGGTCGGTCGGGACGGGCGTGTTTCGGCTGCTCACGACGCGAGGGAGTCACCCGATCGAGTGAGGGCGTGATGTTCGGCTACGAATGTATCCGGGCCTGATGCACAGTGGACGTTCCGCTACGGCGAGCGGGTCGTATCGGGACGCGGGAAGGGTGGTGCGCACGGTGAGTCGAACCACGAGATCGACGACAGGAATGCACCTCTCGACGGCCTCCAGCGGTGTGGGGTCGAACAAGAACTGGTGAGAGGGCCCGGCCGCGCCGAACCGGTGCGGCCGGGAATCCACACCGGCGGAGGCGGCCGGACCCCCGGCGCACCCGTCACGAACCGTGTCGGTCTCTGCGTCGGTGTCGAGCTCGACGTCCGAGGTCGTCGCCATCCTCCCGGGGACGGGACGCCCCGCGGCCGCGGTGCTCCGGGGCAACCAGCCGGGGGCCGGGCCGCCGGCCGACGCGTTCTGGCCCCGGACGGCGACGAGCCCGGCCGCGGTGGGCCGGGCTCGTCGTGTCCGGTCGTGCGGAGCGTGGCCTACCAGCCGCGCGAGCGCCACTCCGGCAGCGACGGGCGCTCCTTGCCGATCGTCGTGTCGTCGCCGTGGCCCGGGTAGACCCAGGCCGCGTCGGGCAGCGGGCCGAACACCCGGGACTCGAGGTCGTCGAGCAGCGAGGTGAAGTCGCCGGCCGAGTCGGTCTTGCCCGGGCCGCCCGGGAACAGCGAGTCGCCGGTGAAGACGTGCGTGCTGTCGGCGCCGCGGTAGACCAGCGCGATCGATCCCGGGGTGTGCCCACGCAGGTGCACGACGTCGAGGTCGATCTCGCCGAACGTCACCGTGTCGCCCTGCTCGACGACGACGTCCATCGGGACCGGCAGCTCGGGCGCGTCGAGCGGGTGCGAGATCAGCCGCGGCTGGAACATCCCGGCGACGGCGCCGAGGGCCTGCCAGTGGTCCCAGTGCCGGTGCGTGGTGACGAGGTGCTTGAGCTCGGGCCGGTCCTTCCCGCTGCCGACGAGATCGGCCAGCCGCTCGGGCTCGTTCGCCGCGTCGATCAGCAGCGCCTCGTGCGTCGCCGTGCAGACGAGCAGGAAGGCGTTGTTGTCCATCGGGCCGACGGAGACCTTGGTGATGGTGAGGGGACCGAGATCGCGTCGGATCGCGGCGCCGCCGGGGTCGGTGTGACCGGTGTACTCGTCGAGGACGTCCACGGTCGTCACCTTATCCCCGCCGTGCGGCGTGTCGAACATGTGTGCGAGCCTGTGTGACGATCCGCGGCGTCGGATGATCGGTGGCGCGGTGCGTGTTGTACGGGGCGAGGAAACCCGTCGGGACGGGTCGGGGCGTGCCTGTGAGCGCTCGGCGCGCCGCGGCGGTCGCCGACCGCTCGACGACCGGGCGAGCGGAACTTGTCGGACGCCCCGCCTAGCATTGGATCGTGGGCCGTCGGGCCCGGACATCTTCAGGAGGCGCACACCGTGGCAGATCGTCTCGTGGTGCGGGGCGCGCGCGAGCACAACCTGCGGGGGGTCGATCTCGACATCCCGCGGGACAGCCTCGTCGTGTTCACGGGCCTGTCGGGCTCCGGGAAGTCGAGCCTCGCGTTCGACACGATCTTCGCCGAGGGTCAGCGGCGTTATGTCGAGTCGCTGTCGGCGTACGCGCGGCAGTTCCTCGGGCAGATGGACAAGCCGGACGTCGACTTCATCGAGGGGCTCTCGCCCGCGGTGTCGATCGACCAGAAGTCCACGAACCGCAACCCGCGCTCGACGGTCGGCACGATCACCGAGGTCTACGACTACCTGCGGCTGCTCTATGCGCGCGCCGGCGTCCCGCACTGCCCCACCTGCGGGCACGTGATCGAGAAGCAGACGCCGCAGCAGATCGTCGACCAGGTCCTCGCGATGGAGGAGGGCACCCGGTTCCAGGTGCTCGCCCCGGTGGTGCGCACCCGCAAGGGCGAGTTCGTCGACCTGTTCTCGGCGTTGCAGGCGCAGGGCTACTCGCGTGTGCTCGTCGACGGCACGGTCCATCCGCTGGCCGAGCCGCCCAAGCTCAAGAAGCAGGAGAAGCACGACATCTCCGTGGTCGTCGACCGGCTGGTGGTGCGGCCGTCGTCGAAGCAGCGCCTGACCGACTCGGTGGAGACGGCACTGCGGCTGGCCGACGGGCTGACCGTGCTGGAGTTCGTCGACCTCCCCGAGGACGACCCCGACCGCGAGCGGCGGTTCTCCGAGCGGATGGCCTGCCCCAACGGGCACCCCCTCGGACTCGACGAGCTCGAGCCCCGCACCTTCTCCTTCAACTCGCCCTACGGCGCGTGCCCGGCCTGCAGCGGAATCGGGATCAAGAAGGAGGTCGACCCGGAGCTGGTCGTCCCCGACCCCGACCTGAGCCTGGCCGACGGCGCGATCGCGCCGTGGGCGACGGGCCACACCTCGGAGTACTTCGGGCGGCTGCTGTCGGGGCTGGCCAAGGCCGTCGGCTTCCGCATGGACACGCCGTGGCGCAAGCTCGACGACGCGGCCCGCAAGTCCGTCCTGCACGGCAGCGACGACCAGGTCCACGTCCGTTACCGCAACCGGTACGGCCGTGAGCGCGCCTACTACGCCAACTTCGAGGGCGTCATCCCGTTCCTCGAGCGCCGCCTCGACCAGACCGAGTCCGACTCGCAGCGCGAGCGCTACGAGGGCTACATGCGCGACGTGCCGTGCCCGGTCTGCAAGGGTGCCCGGCTCAAGCCGGAGGTCCTCGCCGTCACGCTCGCCCACCGCGACCAGGGCGACCGGTCGATCGCCGAGGTGTCGGCGATGTCGGTGGCCGAGTGCTCGGCGTTCCTCGACGGGATGGTCCTCGACCACCGCCAGGCCATGATCGCCGGGCGGGTGCTCAAGGAGGTCCAGGCCCGGCTCGGCTTCCTGCTCGACGTCGGGCTCGACTACCTCTCGCTCGACCGTGCCGCGGGCACCCTGTCGGGCGGGGAGGCGCAGCGCATCCGGCTCGCGACCCAGATCGGCTCGGGGCTCGTCGGCGTCCTCTACGTGCTCGACGAGCCGTCGATCGGGCTGCACCAGCGCGACAACCGCCGCCTCATCGAGACGCTGACCAGGCTGCGCGACCTGGGCAACACGCTGATCGTGGTCGAGCACGACGAGGACACCATCCGCGCGGCCGACTGGACCGTCGACATCGGGCCGGGTGCGGGCGAGCACGGCGGGTACATCGTGCACAGCGGGCCCGTCGCGGGGCTGGAGTCGCACGACACGTCGCTCACCGGCGCCTACCTGTCGGGCCGCCGGTCGATACCGGTCCCGGCCGAGCGCCGCACGCTCGACCCCGAGCGCAAGCTGACCGTCGTGGGCGCCCGCGAGCACAACCTGCGCGGTATCGACGTCGACATCCCGCTGGGCGGGCTCGTCGCGGTCACCGGGGTGTCCGGCTCGGGCAAGTCCACACTGGTCAACGACATCCTGGCGACGGTGCTGGCCAACCGGCTCAACGGCGCCCGCCAGGTCCCGGGCCGCCACACCCGGATCACCGGTGTCGACCAGCTCGACAAGCTCGTGCGCGTCGACCAGTCGCCGATCGGGCGGACCCCGCGGTCGAACCCGGCCACCTACACCGGCGTGTGGGACAAGGTCCGGACGCTGTTCGCGTCGACGACCGAGGCGAAGGTGCGCGGCTACCAGGCCGGGCGGTTCTCGTTCAACGTCAAGGGCGGCCGCTGTGAGGGCTGCTCGGGCGACGGCACGATCAAGATCGAGATGAACTTCCTGCCCGACGTGTACGTGCCGTGCGAGGTCTGCCACGGGGCCCGGTACAACCGGGAGACCCTCGAGGTCCACTACAAGGGCAAGACGGTCGCCGACGTCCTCGACATGCCCATCGAGGAGGCGGCCGAGTTCTTCGAGCCGATCTCCTCGATCAGCCGCTACCTGAAGACGCTGGTCGACGTCGGGCTCGGCTACGTCCGGCTCGGGCAGCCGGCGCCGACCCTGTCCGGTGGCGAGGCGCAGCGGGTCAAGCTGGCCAGCGAGCTGCAGAAGCGGTCCAACGGCCGCACGATCTACATCCTCGACGAGCCGACGACGGGTCTGCACTTCGAGGACATCCGCAAGCTGCTGCTGGTCATCAACGGGCTGGTCGAGAAGGGCAACAGCGTCATCGTCATCGAGCACAACCTCGACGTCATCAAGACGTCGGACTGGGTGATCGACATGGGCCCGGAGGGTGGGTCCGGCGGCGGCACGGTGCTCGCGGAGGGCACCCCGGAGCAGGTCGCCGCGGTCGAGGCCAGTTACACGGGCCGCTTCCTGCGCGACCTGGTCACCCCGGAGCCGCCGAAGGCCCGCAGGCCGGCCCGGCGCAAGGCCCCGGCGGCGAGCTGAGCCCCGCCGCGGGTGCGGCCTTGACCTGAAGCCGGGTCGAGGTCGCACGCTGGCCCGATGACGATCTCCCCCGGTCCCACCACGTCCATCAGTCCCACCACCTCGACCGCGGCCGACGAGGCCGCGGTCCGGCAGGTCATCGCCGACGTCGAGACCGGCCTGAACACCAACGACGCCGAGCTGATGACGCGGCACTTCGCCGCCGACGCCGTCGCCGTCGGGGTGGACGGGCGCGCGAACGTCGGCCGCGCGGCGCTCGACGCTGCCCATCTCGCCGCCGTGGGACCGGGCGGGTTCCTGCGCGACCAGTTCGCCCGGTACTCGGTCGTCGACGTGCGGTTCGTCCGTCCCGACGTCGCGCTCGTCCGCAAGCACGCCGCCGCGGTCACGGCGGACGGCGAGGCCCTCGACCTGGACCACACGATGTCCGCGCTGTACGTCCTCACGAGGCAGGACGGTCGGTGGTGGATCGCCGCCCGGCAGAACACGCTGGTCGCGACGTGATCCCGCTCAGCCGGGGACGAGCCGGTAGAAGCGGAAGAAGTCGTCCTCGACGTCGAGCACGTCGACCCGTGGGAAGCCGGCCTCGGCGGCGTAGCGGCGCAGCGTGGCCGGTCGCATGACCGTGCCGGTCGCGGCGGAGTGCGGGTGTGCCATGCCGTCGGGCAGGCAGCACAGGACGCTGTAGGCGTACATGAGGCGCTCCACCTCGTCGCCGGGCGCGGTGAAGGTCTCGGCGACGCGTTCGTCGACGACCAGCACGGTCGCGCCCGGCGCGGCGAGCCGGCGCATCCCGGCGAGCACTCCGACCGGGTCGGGCAGGTCGTGGACGCACTCGACCGCGAGCACGAGGTCGTAGCCCCCGCCGACGCCGGAGCCCCCGTCGACGCCGGAGCCGCCGGTGTCGGCGGCGTCGGCGACGTGGAACCGGACGCGGTCGGCGACCCCGGCCTCGGCGGCGTTGCGCCGGGCCGCCTCCACCGACGGGGCGTCGACGTCGAACGCGTCGACCGACACCTCCGGGTGGGCGAGCGCGATCCCGATCGAGGACCACCCGAACCCGCAGCCGACGTCGGCGACCCGGGCGCCGGCGCGCAGCGTCTCGGCCATGCCGGGGATCAGGGGCAGGTGGGTACGGGGCAGGTCCTCGAGCAGCATGCGGCGGTTGGCGGCGGCCTGGGCGTGCCGGGCGTCGTCGCCCTGCTGGTCCCAGCTGACCCCGCCGCCGGTGCGGTAGGCCCGTTCGAGCGCGTCGGCCTGCCGGGCGAAGGCGCCGACCATGGTCGCCATCCAGGTGAGGTGGGCGGGGCTCAGGACGTCGGTCAGGACCTCGGCGTGCCCGGCGGGGAGCCGGAAGGTGCGGGTGGCCGGGTCGCCGGTGTCGTCGACGACGTGGAGGACGGCGGTGACGGCCTGCTGTTCGAGCCACTCGCGGGCGTACCGCTCGGCGGTGCCGGTGCGCTCGGCGAGCTGGGCCGACGTGACCGGTGCGCCCGAGGCCATGGCCCGGTAGAAGCCGAGCCGGTCGCCGAGGCGGATGGTCTGCAGGTCGAGCGCGGCGAGTCCGGCGGCGAGGATGCGTTCGGCGAACGCGTCGGCGGTCGGCTCCGTGCTCTCGGACGTCGCAGGTGCGGGTGTCGTCGTCATCGTCGTTCCCGTCGTCGTGGTCGTCGTCGTGGTCGTGGTGCCCCGAGCGTCGGGTGCGGCCCTGTCGGGTCCCTGTCGGGTCCCTGTCGGGTCCCTGTCGGGTCCCTGTCAGGTCTCCGTCGGGGCTCCGTCGGGTCCCTGTCGGCCCGGGCAGGCACGCCGTGCCCGGGGTCGCCGGCAGGCCGGCGACGACCCCGCCGGACCGTCGGTGTCGAGATCGCGTGGGGGTGGGTGGGGGCAGACGCTGCGACGATGACGGTGTGACCTCCGTCGGCGTCCTCGGCCCCCTGGAGGTGTACGGCCCGGACGGCCCGGTGACGGTCGGGTCGGGGCGGCAGCGGCGGCTGCTCACCGCGCTCGCGGCCCATCCCGGGGAGCCGTTGACGGTCGACCGGATCGCCGACCTCGTCTGGTCGGGCACCCCGCCCGTGGACCCGGTCGGCGCGGTGCAGACACTCGTCGCGCGTGTCCGCCGGCTCCTGCCCGCGGGCGTCGCCGTCGAGACGGTGCCGGGTGGGTACGCGCTGCGGGCGGCACGCGACGCCGTCGACGCCACGGCGTTCACCGACGGGGTCGCGGCCGCGTCGGCGCAGCCGTCGGCCCGTGACCGGGCGGCGGGTCTGGTCGCGGCGCTCGCGCTGTGGCGGGGCCGGCCGTTCGCCGATCTCGACCATCCCGACGCCCCCGCGCTCGCCGCGCGGTTGGCCGCCGTGCACGCCGACGCCCGGGAGCGGCTCGCCGCCGCGCTGCTCGACGCCGGGCGGGCGGCGGACGCGGTGGTCGTCGCGGAGGGGTTGTGCGTGGACGAGCCGTGGCGCGAGGGCGCGGTCGCGGTGCTGATGCGCGCGCTCGCGGCGGCGGGCAGGCGCCGGGACGCGCTCGCGGCGTTCGCAGGTCTGCGCCGGCGGATGGCGGCCGAGCTCGGTGTCGACCCCGGCCCGCAGCTCCGCGAGCTGGAGGCCCGGCTGCTGCGCGACGAGGAGCCCGGGCCCGTGGCCGGTGGGGCGCCGCGGCCCCCGGTGAGCTCGTTCGTCGGCCGCACCGCCGATCTCGCCCGCGTCCGAGAACTGTTGGCGGGCAACAGGGTTCTCACACTGGTCGGGCCGGGTGGGGTCGGGAAGACCCGGCTTGCCCGGCATGTGGTGGCCGTGGTGGCCGCGGGTTACGACGACGGGGTCGCGCTGGTCGAGTTCGGTGAGGGCGGTCGCGCCGACGTGGAGCCCGCCGTCGCCGCGGCGCTGTCGCTGGCCGACGGTGGCCGGTCGGGGGAGGGGTTGACCCGGCGGATCGTCGAGGTGCTCGCGGTGCGCCGGATGCTGCTGGTGCTGGACAACTGCGAGCACGTCGCCGACGAGGTGGCCCGTCTGGTAGAGGCGGTGTGCGCGGGTGGTGCGGGCACCGACCTGCTGCTCACCAGCCGCGAGGCGGTGCGCGTCGACGGGGAGCAGGTGGTGCCGGTGGGCCCGCTCGCTCCCGCGGACGCGGCCACGCTGCTGACCGACCGGATCCGGGCGGCGGGTCCCGACGCGGTGCCCGGCCCCGCCGACGCCGCCCTGGTGGAGGTGGTGTGTGCCCGGCTCGACGGGTTGCCGCTGGCGCTGGAGCTGGCGGCGGCCCGCGTGGCGGCGCTCGGCCTGCCGGCGATCGCGGAGGCTCTGGAGGACCCGACGGCGCCGGCGAGCACGGCGTGTGACGGCACCGCACGTGACGGCACCGCGCGTGACGGCACAGCGCCTGACAGTGCCGCGCTCGATCTGCTCCGCGGCGGACGGCGTACGGCCGCGCGGCGGCACCGGTCGCTGCGCGACGTCGTCGCCTGGTCGTTCGGTCTGCTCGACGACGCCCAGCAAGCCCTGTTCGTGCGGATGTCGGTGTTCGCGGGTCCCGTCGAGGCGGCAGCGGTCGCGGTGGTGTGCGGTGACGCGGGCGCGTTGCCCGATCTCGTCGACCGGTCGCTCGTGGTGCGCCACCCCGGTGAGCCTGCGCGTTTCGGCCAGCTGGAGACGTTGCGCGCGTTCGGCCGGGAGCGGCTCGCCACCGACCGGTCGGCCGAGGCCCTGCGTACCGCGCACGCGACGTGGGCGGCCGGGCTGGCCGAGGAGATCCGCGAGGCCCGGCGGGGTCCGGGGGAGCAGGCGGCGGTGGCCCGGTTCGACGCGCACCTGCCAGACCTGCGGCGCGCCCACGCCCGGCTGTGCGACGTGGGCCCGGTGCCGGAGGTGGTGCGGCTCGGGCTGCTGTTCGCGGAGCTGGGCTACGTGCGGGGCCGGGTCGACCTGGTGCGGCCGGCGTTGCGGTCGCTGCGGGTGGTGGGGGTGCTCGACGACGCCGACCTCCCCGCCGAGGTGGCGGTCCCGGTCCGCCCGGAGGCGGCCCGGCTGCTCGGCCTCGTCGCCGCGTCGTGCTGGCAGCGCGGCGACCTCGACCTCTGCGAGGCCTACGCACGCCGCTCGATCGCCCTGGCGGAGGCCGGGCCGGACCGGGGTGCGGCCCGCGACGGGCACGAGGCGCTGGCCAACGTGCACCTGTTCCGCGGCGATCTGGCGGCGGCGCGGCGGGAGGGCCGGCGCAGTGTTGAGCTCGCCGATGCGGTGGGGGACGTCGACACCGCGCTGCTCGGGCGCATGGACCTCACCGTCGCCGCCGCGTACGCCGGTGACGACGTCGCGGCCGCCCGCGAGGAGGAGGCGATGGCGGGGCTGGTCGCGCGGATCGGGTCCGCGACGGCGCGGGCGACGCTGGCCTACGTGCGGGGGGAGCGGCGCGCCGAGCGCGACCCAGCCGCGGCGGCGGGGCACCTGCGCGATGCGGTGGCGCTCGCGGAGTCGGTGGACTCGCGGTTCGTCGCCGGTATCGCCCGGCACACCCTCGTCACGTCGGCGGTCCGCGGCGGCGACGACGTCGCCGCGCTGTTGCCGCTGCTGGACCACTGGCTCGCGGCCGGGGCGTGGACGCACCTGTGGGTGGCGGTGCGTTCGCTGGTCGTGGCGCGGTCGCGGGCTGGTGACCACCGGACCGCGGGCCTCCTGCTCGGCGCGCTGGCGGCGAGCCCCCGCGCGACGCGCGCGTTCGGGCCGGACGCGCGCCGGGAGGCCGAGGCGGAGGCCGCAGGCCGCGCGGCGCTCGGCGACGGGTTCGACCTCGCCCTCGCCGAGGGTGCCGCGCTGGGGGACGGCCCGGCGATCGCCCTGGCCAGGGCCGTGGCGCGGCACTGACGTCGGGGGACCCACGGGGCGACGTCGGGGGGCCCACGGGGCCGAACGCCCCGTGTGTCCGCTCCGGGGGCCTCGTGTACCCTTCGGAATGCGACCACCCTGTCGCACGTTGACTGTTGTGCATGCTGTGTGCATCAGCAGCACGTGCTCAGGGCGTTCAAGTGGAGCCCCGCTCCCACCCGACGTCACCCCTGGTGGCCGGGTCCAGGTCCGGTGCCGAGGCGGCGCGTCAGCAGCCTCGTCGTCGAATCACGGGTCTCTCTTGTCGTCGCCGAGCACACGACGTCTATACGAGGAGACCCCATCAGCACAGAGACGCGCATCAACGACCGAATCCGGGTTCCCGAGGTCCGACTCGTCGGGCCGAACGGTGAACAGGTCGGCATCGTGCGTATCGAGGACGCCCTGCGGCTGGCGCAGGAGGCCGAGCTCGACCTCGTCGAGGTCGCGGCTCAGGCCCGCCCGCCCGTCTGCAAGCTCATGGACTTCGGCAAGTTCAAGTACGAGAGCGCGCAGAAAGCCCGCGAGTCCCGCCGCAACCAGCAGCTCACGGTGATCAAGGAGCAGAAGCTCCGGCCGAAGATCGACACCCACGACTACGAGACCAAGAAGCGCAACGTGGTGCGCTTCCTCGAGGGTGGGAACAAGGTCAAGGTCACGATCATGTTCCGTGGCCGCGAGCAGTCCCGCCCGGAGCTCGGGTTCCGGCTGCTGCAGCGCCTGGCCGAGGACGTCGTGGATCTGGGTGTCGTCGAGGCCGCGCCGAAGCAGGACGGCCGCAACATGACGATGGTGATCGCTCCGCTCAAGAAGCCGGCCAAGCGCCCGGCCCACGCCGACAGCGCGGCCGCGGCCGACGACGCGGCGGCCGAGGCTGCCCCGGCCGACGAGACGCAGGTCTGACCGGCCCGCACCCGGACCACCGCAGGACAGAACCCGACGTCCCCTCCCGGACGTCACACGTGAACGGATCAGTCATGCCCAAGAACAAGACGCACAGCGGTATCTCGAAGCGGGTCAAGGTGACCGGCAGTGGCAAGCTCCGGCGCCAGCAGGCCGGCCTGCGGCACCGGCTGGAGGTCAAGTCGAGCAAGGAGACGCGCGACCTGTCCGGCACCGTGCCGATCGCCAAGGCCGACGTGAAGCGCGTCAAGAAGCTGCTCGGGCGCTGAGCCTCCCACCCCGCTGACCCCGGCCGGACCCGGCGCGCACCCGCGCCGAGCCCGGCCGATCGAGAGACAGGACCACACCCATGGCACGCGTGAAGCGCGCGGTCAACGCCCAGAAGAAGCGCCGCTCGACCCTCGAGCAGGCGAGCGGCTACCGGGGCCAGCGTTCCCGCCTGTACCGCAAGGCGAAGGAGCAGATGCTCCACTCGCTGAACTACGCCTACCGCGACCGCCGCGCCAAGAAGGGCGAGTTCCGGCAGCTGTGGATCACCCGTATCAACGCGGGCGCCCGCGCCAACGGCATGACCTACAACCGCTTCATCCAGGGCCTCAAGGCCGCGGGTGTCGAGGTCGACCGCAAGAACCTGTCGGAGCTCGCGATCAGCGACCCGGCCGCCTTCACCGCGCTCGTCGAGCTGGCCCGGGCCAACGTGCCCGCCCACGACACGCAGAAGGACACCGCCGCCTGAGCGAGCCGGTGCTCGGGACAGAACGGACCCCGCGCGTCGCGGCAGCCCGCAAGCTGCTGCGGCGCGCGGGTCGTGAACGGGCCGGTCGCTTCCTCGTCGAGGGGGCCCAGGCCGTCCGGGAGGCGCTGGCCGCGCCGCAGGTCGTCCACGAGCTGTTCGTGACGCCCGCGGCGGCGCACCGCCATCCCGGGCTCGTCGACGCCGCCGGCGCCGCGGGTGTCCGGGTCGTCGACGTCACCGACGGTGCCGCCGCGAGCTTGTCGGACACGGTCACCCCGCAGGGCCTCGTCGCCGTCTGCGACCTCCTCGACGTGCCGCTCCCGGCGGCGGTGGGCGGCAGCCCGCGGCTGGTCGCGGTGCTCGCCGGCGTGGCCGATCCCGGCAACGTCGGCACCGTCGTCCGCTGCGCCGACGCCGCGGGCGCGGACGCCGTGCTGCTGGCCGGCGACACCGTCGACCCGCACAACGGCAAGGCCGTGCGGGCGTCGACGGGCAGCGTCTTCCACCTCCCGCTCGCGCGCGACCGTGACGCCTCGGCGGTGCTCGACGCCTGCCGCGGCGCGGGGCTGGTGCTGCTGGCCGCCGACGCGCACGGCGAGGTCGACCTGCACGACCCGGCGGCCGACGCGGTGCTCGGTGGCCGGGTCGCGTGGGTGTTCGGCAACGAGGCGCACGGCGTCCCCGCCGAGGTCCTCGCGGCCGCCGACCACCGCGTGTCGGTCCCGATCCACGGCCGCGCGGAGAGCCTCAACCTCGCGACGGCCGCCGCGGTCTGCCTCTACGGCTCGGTCGCGGCGCGGACGAGGCTGGCGGCGGCCACCGCGGCGCCCTGATCCGGCGGCGCCAGCAGCGGGAGCAGCGCGTCGACGGCGTCGGCGAACGTCGCCGCCCGGCGCCACGTCGCCGGATGGTCGGGTGCCGTGGCGTACTCGCCGGTGCCCACCCGCACCGCCCGCAGGCCGGCGCCCACCGCACCGGCGACGTCCTTCTCGGGCCGGTCGCCGATCATGACCGCGTCGCGCGCCGCCACGTCGAGCATCCAGAGCGCGTCGGTGAACGGACGCGGGTGCGGCTTGCGGTACCCGCGCCCCGCGGAGTCGCTGTAGACGACGGCGTCCACGAGGTGCGCGACGTCGAGCGCGGCGACCTTGCGGCGCTGCCCGGGCACCTCTCCGTCGGTGACGATGGCCACGGGCACACGCGCGTGCAGCGCCGCCAGCGCGTCGACCACGCCCGGGTAGGGCTCGAGCCGGCCGGGGTCGACGCCGCGGAACGCGACCAGCAGCTCGGGAACGAGGTCGGTGGGCGCGCCGACGCGGGCGAGCGCACGGTCGATGATCCCGCCGCGGGCCGAACCCTGCGCCGCGATGTCGCGCAACGCGTGCAGGAGCGGGGTGCGGTCGAGGCCGAGCGCTGCGCCGCGGTCGGCGACGGCGCGCCACGCGAGCTCCAGGAACCGTGCCTGGGGATACAGGGTGTCGTCGAGGTCGACGAGCACCGCACGGATCGGAGCGGTCACGCCGGCGGCTCCCGGTCGACGAAGTCGGGTTCGTCGAGGCGCAGCAGCGCCGCCGTCGCGGGGTCGTGCAGCAGCCGGGCGACCCGCCCGGCGGTGTGCCCGTCGCCGTAGGGGCAGTCCATGGCGGCGACGCGGTCGCGCGTCGCGGGCTCGGTGAGGTCGAGGGCGGCCTTGAGGGCGCGGGCGGCGTCGAGACCGGCGAGCACGGCCGACCCGGCGTGCACGCCCTCCCAGCGGGGGGTGGAGCGGCGCAGGACGACGACGGGCACCCCGAGCCAGGACGCCTCCTCCTGCAGCCCCCCGGAGTCCGTGACGACGACCGCGGCCGCGGCGACGAGCGCGATCATCTCGCCGTACGGGACGGGGTCGGTGACCGTGACGGCCGCGGCCGTCAGCGCGTCCCACAGTCCGTGGCGCCGCAGCGAGTCCCGGGTGCGGGGGTGGACGGGGAAGGTGACGTGCCCGACCTGCGTGCCGAGGTCGTGGACGAGCTGGACGAGCTGGGCCAGCCGCTGCGGGTCGTCGACGTTGGTGGCGCGGTGCGCGGTGAGCAGCACCCCGCAGCGCTGCGCCGGGTCGAGCCGGGCGGCACCGACGGCCCGCAGCGCGTCGAGCACCGGGTTGCCGACGACCGCGACCCGCTCGGGGGCGACGCCTTCGGCGAGCAGGAACCGGCGGGCGATGGCGGTGGGGGCGAGGTGCAGCGACGCGGTGGCGGCGGCGACGCGGCGGTTCACCTCCTCGACCGACGTCGGGTTGAACGAGCGCATGCCCGCCTCGAGGTGGATCACCGGGACCCGGTGGTTGCGGGCGGCCAGGCAGTAGGCGGGGACGGTGTGGGTGTCGCCGAGGACCAGCACGGCGTCGGGCCGTACCGACGCGACCGTCTCCAGGGCGTCGCCGACGATGTCGCCGAGGCGCCGCGCCGCGACGTCGCCGGGGGACAGCACGATGTCGGGGTGGACGCCGAGCTCGGCGTGGAAGACGTCGGTGAGCGCCGGGTCGTGGTGCTGGCCGGTGGCGGCGACGACGACGTCGTCGCCCACCGCGCGCAGCTCCCGCACGACGGGGGCGAGCTTGACGATCTCGGGCCGGGTACCGAAGGGGACGAGCAGCCTCATCCGGTGAACACCTCCGCGTGGTGGCGCATCATCGTGACCCCGGCTCGGTGGACGAGCCGCTCGCGGCGGACCGGGAGCCCGTCGACGCCGCGGACGTACTCGCCGACCAGGTCGGCGCCCGCGGCGAGCGAGAGCGGCAGACCGCCGGAGAACCGGGGGTTGATCTCGGTGAACGCGAACCCGCCCGCGTCGTCGGCGAACCCCTGTACGCAGGCCGGGCCGGTCAGCCCGACGGCCACCAGCAGGGTGGCGACGGCGGCGACCAGCTCGGGGTGGTCGAACGTCCGGCCCACGGTGCTGATCCCCGCCTTGGTGACGAGCCGCCACCGCGGCACCGCGCCCACGAGCACCCCGTCGCGGTCCACGAGGGTGTCGACGGTGAACTCGGTCCCGGCGAGGCGGGTCTGCACGAGCGCGCCGGGCACCCGGGCCAGCGCCCGGGCGAGGTCGGCGCCGTCGTCGGCGGCGTGCACGTCGCGTGAGCCGCGCCCGGTGCGGGGCTTGACGATCCACGGCCCGGGGACACCGTCGGCGGTGCCGAGGCCGGTGGCCGGGGCGGGGACGTCGGCGGCCGTGCAGGCGGCGGCGAACGCCCACTTGTCGACGCACGTCGTGACGGCGTCGGCCGCGGGCAGCCAGTGCCGCAGCCCGGCGCGCCGCAGGTCGGCGGTGGCGGCGCCCAGCGCGGGCAGCTCCTCGGCGACGGTGCAGACGAGTGTCGCGGCGCCCGTCCGGTCGGCCAGCTTGAGCAGGTGCTCGACGAACCCCGGGTCGTCGGCGCGGGGCACCGTGCCGGCGTCCCCGGCCAGGTGCAGGCCCGCGGCGAGCGGGTCGCAGTCGGCGGCGACGGTGGGTCGCACGCCGTCGAGTGCCCGGATGACGGAGATGCCCGCGGCACCGCCGGCGCCGGTGACGAGGACGGGAGCGGTGACGTCGACGGAGCTCATCGGTTGCCTTCCGCGAGGAGGGGGAACGCGCCGCGCCGCGGCACGGGGGCGAGGCCGGCCGGGGCCGAGCGGTGCCGCGGCGCGGTGCCGCGTGGCGGGGTGGGCGGGGCGTCGGTGTGCGCGGCGTGCCGCGGCGCCACCGGTGGGAGGGCCACGGTGCCGGGCTCGGTCCACACCTGCGGGCGGCGGCGCGGCAGCGGCGGGGCGATCGGCACCCGGGGGACGACGGGGTGCAGGGCGACGGTGCGTTCCGCCTCGGCGACCGTGCCCGTGTCGGCGGTGGCGGCCACGAGCGGGGCGGGGCCGCGCTCGTCCGCGGGCGTGCCACGGTGCTCGTGCGCCCACAACCGAAGCCGCAGCAGGTCCGGGCGGTCGGCGGGCTCCCACGCGCTGCGCAGCACCCCGGTGGCGAGGGCGTCGAGCACGCCGGTGTGCTGTTCGCGGTCGAGCAGCGCGACGAGCAGCGCGGCGTGCGCGCGGAGCCCCTGCTCGGTGGCCACCTCGACGGCGGCCCGGCGCCGTGCCGGGTCGGGATCGGCGAGCCGGGCCTCGAGCCGCGCCCGGATCCGCGTGCGCCGCACGATCCGCCAGCACACGGCGCAGCCCATCATGGCGACACCGCCGCCGACCCACGCCCAGTCGCCGGCCCACTGCAGCGCCAGCTCCCACATCTCAGACAACCCCGACCCCCGATCGGTACGAACCCACGGCATGCGGGGCGTCGGAGCCGCCCTCGTCGTGCCGGGGCAGCAGGATCCACAGCATCAGCAGGTAGCCGCCGACGGTGTAGGCGAACGCGAAGAGGCTGCCGACCCAGTCGTGGAACAGCACGAGACTCGCGGGCCCCGCGGCCAGCCCGATGCCCAGCGACGCCGCGATCCGGGCGACGTTGCCCGCCAGGATCACCGCGCACGCCGCGAGCAGCGCCCCGGCCCGGCGCAGCGGTGCGCGCCGCGGCGTGAACAGTCCCAGGAACGCGACGGCCAGCAGCGAGGACAGCGACGAGCACGACGACGTCACCGTGGCCAGGAACGGTCCGGCCGTCGGCGGGAACACCGCGATCGAGGAGACCGGGACCAGGATCACGGCCTCGTCGGCCACCCCGGACAGGTGCAGCACCCACGCCGCCGCTCCCGCCTCGATCCGCCGGAACGTGCTGTCCAGCAGGAAGAACACGACGAGGACGCCGACGACGACGCCGACGGGCCGGGCCAGGATGCCCAGCGCGCGCCCGCTCACGGGGCCACCGCCCGCGGCGCGGCCGGTGTGGCCGGGCCGTCGCTGTCCCCGCTGCGCTTCGTCTTGGCCCACGTGTAGGGCCTGCCGAGGATGCCGTCGAACCAGGCCTTGGTGCACAACGCCATCGACACGAAGAACAGCGGCAGGAAGAACAGCAGGATGCGCGCCTTGCGGCGGGGGGAGCGGGCCAGCAGCAGCCCTGTCGACAGCTCCAGCATCGGGCCAAGCAGCAGCAGCGTCCACAGCACCGCGGTGGCCTGGTCGACGGGCGTCGACATGGAGCCGAGCCCTGCGATGCCGGCGACGAGCAGCCCGATCCCGACGACGGCGAGCACCGGCAGGTGGAACACCAGCAGGAACATCAGCGTCTCGATCTTCTCCAGCGGCGCGAGCCGCCTCGACTGCCACACCGCGCGGCGGAAGTCGCGCCACACCTGCTGGTGCCCGCGGGCCCAGCGGTAGCGCTGCGTCCAGTAGCGGCGCAGCGTGCGGACGGCCTCCTCCTCGTCGACGGCGGTGACGTCGTAGCAGACGCGCCGGCCCGAGAGCAGCAGCCGCAGCGTGAGGTCGGTGTCCTCGGTGACGGTGTTCTCGTTCCAGCCGCCGGCGGCGTGCAGGCTCGCGGTGCGCACGGCGCAGCACGCCCCGCCGTAGGCGGGCAGCCGGAACACGGCCTGGCGGCCGTACTCGTTGACGAGGTAGCCACCGAGGTAGTCGATCTCGACGAGCTCGGACACCAGGGTCTCGCCGCCGTTGAGGATGCGGCAGCGGCCCTGGACCGCGCCGACGCCGGGGTCGGCGAAGTGCCGGGCCAGCCGCAGCACGACGTCGGGACGCGGGCGGTGGTCGGCGTCGAACACGACGACGACCTCGCCGCTGACGTGGACCAGCGCCGCGTTGAGGGCCCCGGACTTGCCGCCGGTCGACCCGGGCGGGCGGTGCAGGATGCGGGCGCGCGGCTGCCGGGCCGCCCAGGCGTCCAGGAGCTCGCCGGTGCGGTCGGCGCTGTTGTCGTTCACCAGGACCAGCTGCAGCCGGCCCTGCGGGTACTCGAGGGCGTCGAGGGCGCGCAGGAGCCGGTCGAGGACGCGTTCCTCGTTGTGGCAGGCGACGAGCACGCTCACCGGTGGGGTGTGGTCGGCGCCGTCGGCGCCGACGGGGGAGTCGTCCCCGCGGGCGTCGCCGGACACGGCGGCGGCGACGAACGCCAGGTGCCGCACGAAGAACAGCAGGAAGAACGCCTGCAGCGCGATGGTCAGCGCGGAGATCGACGTCGAGACGCCGACGACCGCGACGACCGCGACCGCGGCCCCGGCGATCGTGAGCAGCACCCACGGGCTCCCGCCGGTGCGGCGGGAGCCCGTGGGCGGGGGGGCGTCCACCGGGGCACCGGGGACGGGGACGGTCATGGCCGGCGCGACCGGGGCACGACGACGGTGGCGCCGGTCCGGGACACGAGTGGCGCCACGGCCGCCGCCGCGACGGCGGCCACGGCGGGCTGGGCGCCCCCGAGGTCCCAGACGAAGCGCTCGGCCTCGAACGCCTCGGCGTTGCGCAGCCGGCCGCGGAAACCGTGGTAGCGGGCCTGCGCCTCGACGGCCTCGAGGTCGACCAGCTCGTTCTTGAGGACCTGCGACATGTGGGCGCGCAGCAGGTCGAGCTTGGCCTCGACCAGCGTCGCGACGTCGACGTAGACGACGGGGTCGAACGCCGTCGTCGTCGGCGACTCGTAGAGCAGCACCCGGCGCGCGCGGCGGGCGGCCGCGCGGACGGCGGCGGCGGTGGCGCGGTGGTCCTGGTGGGTGTCCAGCGGTGCGTGGGTGTAGACGATGTCGGCGCCGCTGGCGTCGATCGCGTCCTGCACGACGGTGACGGCCGAGCGGTCGGTGGGCACGGCGCAGTCGTCGAAGCCGCCCCAGCGCAGGTCCGCGCCGAGCAGCGCGGCCGCGTCCTCCTGCTCGCCGATGCGCGAGCGCGCGTCCTGCGGGCCCTGTTCGCCGGTGGTCATCACCAGCAGCGTGACCTCGTCGCCACGGGCACGGTGCGCGAGCAGCGCGCCACCACAGCCGAGCTCGATGTCGTCGGGGTGGGCACCCACCGCGAGCACTCGCATCGTCGAACCTCCTGCGCCACAGCACGTCGGGATGGCCCCGACGGCGCACATGCTCTCGTCGTGCGGCACGGCACGGACCCCGTGAACGGCACAGTCCGGCTGTGCCGTCCGGCCGATCCGCCGTTCTCGTGCGGCCCCGACACTGCTCGCCGGGCGGTCGGTGGCTGCAGGTCGTCGCCCACCCCGGTTCCCGGCAGGGACAGCGGACGCCGCCGGCGTGCCCGCCACTACCCGAGAGGCTCACCCATGAACAGGACAAGACTTCCGGCGTCCCGCGGACGTCGTCTCGCCCGATCCCTCGCGCTGGTCGCGCTCGTCCCGGCGATGGCCGTCGCGAGTGCCGGCGCCGCGTTCGCCGACGTGTCGGCCGTGTCGGGCAGCGCGTTCGGCGAGAGCGTGAACGTCACCGTGCTCGGCACCGGTCTGGTGAGCAGCGGCCCGATGCCCACGGTCACGCTGCCCGCGGGCGGCAGCGCCACCGCGGTCACGAACTCGACGGCGCAGGTGAACGTCATCGGGTTGCTCAGCACCGGGCTGCTCGAGGTCAGCACCCAGGGTGTGCCCGGGGCGACGGGATCGGTGACGAGCTCGGCGCAGGTCGCCAACCCGAAGGTCGGCCTGGCGCTGGCCCCCGCCGTCAGCGCCGACGCGGTCGGCAGCACCTGCACGTCCGACGCCGAGGGTTCCACCGGTTCGACGACGATCGCGAACCTGCGGGTCCTCGGCCAGTCCGTCGACGTGTCGGCGGTCCCGAACACCGGTCTCAACATCGCGAACGTCGGCATCCTCTACGTCAACGAGCAGGTCGTGACCGGGTCGGGGGCGTCGACGGGGATCACCGTCAACGCGGTGCGCCTGACGCTGAACGCGGGCCTGGGCAACGGCACGATCATCATCGGCCAGTCCAGGTGTGCGGTCACCGGTGACGGCGTCGTCGTCCCGACCGGTGCCGTCGGCGGGGTGCTGCTCGCCGGTGTCGTCGCCGCCGGGTTCGGCGTGACGCAGCTGCGCCGCCGCCGTCGCGGCGACGTGCAGGTCTGACCCCGGACCGACGGACAGGTCACTCCATCGGGTGCCGGTCCCGCCGCGGCGGGACCGGCACCTGTTGTGTCGTGCAGACCGGGACCCGCATCCGGGGTCCCCGACGAGATCCGGGCAGGAGACGATCGGTGCCATGACCATCCGGCGCGTCGTCGTGGACGACCACCGCATGCTCGGGGAGCTGCTGGCCGAGTCGATGTCGGCGGAGCCCGACCTCCGCGTCGTGGGGTACGCGCCGAGCGCCGACACCGACGTCGAGGCGTTGCTGGCCCGGACGCGGCCCGACGTCGTGACCGTCGAGATCGAGGACGCCGGCGACGCGGGGACCGCGCTGCTGGCGCGGATCGCGGGTGTCGTGCCGCGGCCCAGGATCGTCGTCCTTACCGCCAGCGCCGAGCTGGACCGGATGGTCGCCGCGGCCCGGGCGGGCGCCGACGCGTGGCTGTCGAAGTCGGCAGGGTCCGCCGAGCTCGCCACCACCGTCCGCGCGGTCTGCGACGGTCACACCGTGTACCCGAGCGCGCACCTCGGTGCCGTGCTGCGGGCCCTCGCGGGCGGGCAGCCGGAGGCGGCGGCCGACGACCCGCTCGCCGGCCTGACACGGCAGGAGCGCCGGGTCCTGCAAGGCATGGTCGATGGCGCCCGGGGCCCGGATCTCGCTGCGGCACTGCATGTGTCCGTCGGCACGGTGCGCTCCCACACCCGCAGGCTGTTCCTCAAGCTCGGTGTGCACAGCCGGCTGGAGGCGGTCAGCGTGGCCCGCGCGGCGGGGGTGCGGCCAGGAGCCCACCCGGCGGAGTGACAGCCCGTGATCGCCGGGCCCGGGTGGGCCGAGCGGCGCAATCCCGGAACCTTCTGTGATGTAACGGTCACGGACAGTTCGACGATCTTCCCGTCATGCGGAACGTCCCCGAGGCCCACGTCGTGGTTCCGGCCCAGCGAGACCAGCGGTCCCGGCCCGACGCGGGCGGCGAGGTCGAGGAGCTGCGCGGGCTCATGCACGACGTCGGCCACGGGCTGGCCACGCTGGCGCTGCTGATGGAGTCGGTGCGCACGACCGGCGACGACGCCGCACGGCGGGAGTCGCTGCTCGCGATGGTCGAGCAGGAGACCGCCCGGCTGTCCTCGCTGCTGCACCACCGCGGCGGGCGCCACGGGCAGGCCGAGCCGGTGATGCCCGTCCTCCAGCGGGTCGTGACGTTCGCCGACCAGTGCGGCCCGGCCTCCGTCACGCTGACCGGTGACCCCGCGCTGCCGCGCCTGGCCGACCCGACCCTGTTGTGGCGCATCGTGTCCAACCTCGTCGACAACGCCACCCGGGCCGCCGGACACGGCGGTACCGTGCAGGTCCACGCCGGTGCGCGGCCCGGCACCCGCGACGGCCTCGCCCCCGGCCTCGTCGTCGACGGCGTCGACGACGGGCCCGGGGTCGGCCGCGGCACCAGCGGGGTGGCGGGGCTGGGGCGGGGCGTCGGGCGCAGGCGCGTGTCGTCGTGCGGGGGCCCCATTGACATCACCGCGGGGTCGTCGGGCCGGGGCACCCGCGTCCGGGTCACGCTGCCCGACGCGGCCCGGGCCCGGCGCGCCCCGGGCCCGGCTCCGCGGATCGTGCACAGCACCGTCCGCACCCCGGCGCTGTCCGCGGCGACGGTCGCCGTCGGTGCCACCACCGTGCCCGACCCCGGTCGTGGATGAGCTCGGTGGCACGCCCGCACGACCCCGCCTCGGGGAACGACGTGGTTCTCTGTGACGACCATCCGATCTTCGTCGACGCCCTCGGCATCGTCCTGACCGCGCGCGGGGTCACCGTCCGCGCCGTCGTCAACACCGCCGCGGACGTGCTGCCCGCCGTCCGGGCGCACCGGCCGCAGGTCTGCGTCGTCGACCGGCACCTCGGCCCGGACGACGGGCTCGACCTCATCGCCGGGATCGTCGCCGCGGGAACCGGGACCCGGGTCCTGGTCCTGAGCGGCGACCGCGACCCGGCGACGGCCCGCCGTGCCGTGGCCGCGGGGGCGGCCGGGTACGTGTGCAAGACCGCGGGGGTCGCCGCCCTCGTCGACGCGGTGCGCGCCGTGCTGGCCGGGGAGGGCGTCGTGGACGTTCCGGCCGAGCTGCCCGGGCCGCGCTCGCCGGCCGAGGCCGACGCCCACCGGCTGGCCGCCCACCTGACCCCGCGCGAGCGGGAGTGCCTGGCGCTCATCGTCGAGGGTCTCGGCACGGCCGCGATCACCGACCGGCTGGGGGTGTCGGCGGCGACCGTCCGCACCTACGTCCAGGGCGTGCTCACCAAGCTCGGGGTGCACTCCCGGATCGAGGCGGCGTCGTTCGCGGTCCGCCACGACCTGCTGCGGCATGCCGACTGACCCGCGGCGTGGCCGGGCCGCCGCCCGCCGGGTGGCGGTGGGGCTCGCCGTCGTCGCCTGCACGGGGCTCGCCGTCCTCGGGCTGGTGCACCCGGCCGGCGGCCGGCCGGTGGGCGCGGGCGGGGTCGGACCGGCCGGACCGGCGACCCCCGCCGCGGCGGCGACGTCGCGTCCCGCTCACGTGGAGCAGCCGCGCCGGATGCAGGGCGGCGGCCCCGCGCAGGTGCCGGACCTCGCCGCGATCGTCGAGGACGAGGCCTACTGGGTGTCCACGGCCCAGCTCACCTGCGCCGGCGAGGGAGCGGGTGCCATCGCCGAGGCGCGGATCGTCGGCACCGGGCTCGTCTCGGTCCACCCGTACGAGGCCAACATCGGGGCGCGGGCGATGGTCGCCGCGGGTGGCCGCTACCTGCCGATGGTGCGCCACTACCTCGACTGGTACCTGTCGCGGCTCAACGCGCCCGACACCTCGGGTGTCGACGGGACCGTCTACGACTACGACTACGACCCCGTGACCTGCGCCGGCCGGTTCCAGCAGCGGCCCGGGTCGACCATGGTGCCCACCTACGACTCGACCGACGCCTATGCGGGGACCTTCCTGACGCTGGTCACCCACTACGCCCGCGCCGACCCCGCCGCTGCCCGGGCGCTCGACACCCCGCAGCTGCGGGCCGGCCTCGTCCGTGTCGCCGACGCGATCGGCGCGACCCGCACTCCGTCCGGGCTCACCGCCGCCACCCCGACCTACGACGCCGAGTACCTGCTCGACAACATCGAGGCCCAGCAGGGGCTCGCCGACTACGCATGGCTGCTCGGCACGGTCTTCGCCGACCCGGCCGCCGCGTCCGTGCGTGCCGCCGAGGCCGCCGCGATGGGCGAGGCGATCGAGCGGGTCCTGTGGGCCGGGTCGCACACACCGGGGCTCTATGCCGTGGCCGCCGACGACCTCGACCCGTCGTGGGACGTGTGGTTCCCCGACTCGCTCGCCCAGCTGTGGCCGGTCATGGCCGGGTTGGGCGACGAGGACCGCAGGTCGGCGCTGTGGGCGGCGTTCTCGGCGCGATGGCCCGGCTGGGCGGACTCGACCCCGCGGTACGGGGCGGTCTCGCCCGACCACGACCCGAACTCCTCGGTCGCCCACGCCGCGGCGGTGGTCGGCGACCGCGCCGCCCTCGACGCGTATCTGCGCTCGTCACAGACCCGTTGGGTCGACCCGGGCCGCCCGCCGCCGTGGACGGTCGACGACTCGGGGTTCCGGGCGCTCGCGGCGCAGGTCGGCCTCGGGCCGCGATGACGCCCCGCCTAGGATCGGCCCACCATGAGTGACAGCACGCAGGAGACGGTCCCCGCCGGCGGCCCGCTGGACGCCGCCACCCTCGACGCCGCGGCCGACGCGGCCGTGCAGGCCTTCGCCGACGCGACCGATCTCGCCGCGCTCGCGGCCGTGCGGCCGGCGCACCTGGGCGACCGCGCGCCGCTGCTGCTGGCCCGTCGTGAGCTGGGGTCGTTGCCCGGCAAGGACCGGGCCGACGCGGGCAAGCGCGTGAACGCGGCACGTGTGCGGGCCCAGGAGGCGTTCGACGCGCGCCGCGAGGTCCTGCTCGCCGAGCGCGACGAGAAGGTCCTCGTCGAGGAGTCGGTCGACGTCACGCTGCCGTGGGACCGCACCCCGCGGGGGGCCCGGCACCCGATCACCCAGATCGCCGAGCAGATCGCCGACGTGTTCGTCGCGATGGGCTGGGAGGTCGCGGAAGGCCCCGAGGTCGAGGCGTCGTGGCTGAACTTCGACGCGCTTAACTTCGGCAAGGACCACCCGGCCCGCACCATGCAGGACACGTTCTACCTGCGGGAGCGCCAGGACTCGGCGGACACCTCGACGATGGTGCTGCGCACCCACACCTCCCCGGTGCAGATCCGGGCGCTGCTGGAGCGCCCGCTGCCGGTGTACGTGGTGTGCCCCGGCCGCACGTTCCGCACCGACGAGCTCGACGCCACCCACACCCCGGTGTTCCACCAGGTCGAGGGCCTCGCCGTCGACAAGGGCATCACGATGGCGCATCTCAAGGGCACGCTCGACGCGTTCGCCCGCGCCATGTTCGGTGCGGAGTCGCGGACCCGGCTGCGGCCGTCGTACTTCCCCTTCACGGAGCCGTCGGCCGAGGTCGACGTGTGGTTCCCGGAGAAGAGGGGCGGCGCCGGCTGGGTCGAGTGGGGCGGCTGCGGCATGGTGAACCCGAACGTCCTGCTGTCGGCGGGCGTCGACCCGCAGGTGTACTCGGGCTTCGCGTTCGGCATGGGGCTGGAGCGCACGCTGCAGTTCCGCAACGGCCTGCCCGACATGCGCGACATGGTCGAGGGCGACGTCCGGTTCAGCCGGGCGTTCGGCGTCTGACCCCGCTGTAGAGAAACCACACAGGAGAAGTCGTGCGCGTCCCCGTGTCCTGGCTGTCCGACCACGTCGACGGCGGCCTGCCCGCCGATCCCGAGGACATCGGCGAGGCGTTCGTGCGGGTCGGCCTCGAGATCGAGGAGATCCACCGCGCCGAGGAGATCCCCGGCCCGCTGGTCGTCGGCCGGGTCCTCGAGATCACCGAGCTGACCGAGTTCAAGAAGCCGATCCGCTACTGCCGCGTCGACGTCGGTCCCGGGCACAACGAGGAGAGCGGCTCGCGCGGCATCGTCTGCGGCGCCCGCAACTTCGTCGTCGGCGACCTGGTGGTCGTCGCCCTGCCCGGCACCGTGCTGCCGGGCGGCTTCGCGATCGCGGCGCGCACGACCTACGGCCACGTCTCCGACGGCATGATCTCCTCGGCGGCCGAGCTGGGTATCGGGGCCGACCACTCCGGAATCCTCGTCCTGCCCGGGGGCACCGCCGAGCCCGGTGCCGACGCCCGTCCGGTCCTGGGCCTCGACGACCCGGTCATCGAGCTGAACGTGACGCCCGACCGCGGCTACTGCTTCTCGGTGCGCGGCCTGGCCCGCGAGCTCGCGGCGTCCCTGGAGCGCGACTTCACCGACCCCGCCGCACGCATCGCCGTGCCGGAGGAGAAGGAGTCGTCGTGGCCGGTGCGCCTCGACGACGCCGAGGGCTGCCCGCGGTTCGTCGCCCGCCGCGTCCGCGGGGTCGACCCCAACGCGCCCAGCCCGTGGTGGATGCGCCGCCGGCTGCTGGCCGCGGGGATGCGCCCGATCTCGCTGACCGTCGACGTCACCAACTACGTGATGATCGAGCTGGGGCAGCCGCTGCACGCCTACGACGCCACGAAGCTGGCCGGCGACATCGTCGTGCGCCGCGCGCGGACGGGGGAGAAGCTGCGCACCCTCGACGACGCGCTGCGCGTCCTCGACCCGGACGACCTGCTGATCACCGACGACTCGGGACCGATCGGTCTCGCGGGGGTCATGGGCGGGGCGAGCACCGAGATCCCGGCCGAGCACGCCGAGGGCGCGACGATCGACGTCCTCATCGAGGCGGCGCACTTCGACCCGGCGACGATCGCCCGCGGCGCGCGCCGCCACAAGCTGCCCAGCGAGGCATCGCGGCGCTTCGAGCGTGCCGTCGACGCCCAGCTGCCCCCGGTCGCGGCCGAGCGCGCGGCGCAGCTGTTGGTGGAGCACGGCGGCGGCACGATCGTGGGAGGCCGGACCGACGTGGGTGCCGCGCCGGTGCCCGCCCCCGTGCGGATGCCGCTCGACCTGCCCGACCGCACCGCGGGCGTGGCCTACCCGCGTGGCGCGACCGTGCAGCAGCTGACCCGGATCGGCGCCTCGGTCACGCTCGAGACCGGTGACGACGGCAAGGGTGTCGTCGTGGCGACCCCGCCGTCGTGGCGTCCCGACATCACGATGCCTGCCGACCTCGTCGAGGAGGTGCTGCGGCTCGAAGGGCTCGACGTGATCCCGTCGGTCCTGCCCGCCGCCCCCGCCGGGCGCGGGCTCACCGCCGGTCAGCGCCGCCGTCGCGCGGTGTCGCGGGCGATGGCCGAGGCCGGCTACGTCGAGGTGCTGCCGTTCCCGTTCGTCGGGGACGCGGTGTGGGACGCGTTCGGCCTGGCCGCCGACGATGTCCGCCGGCGCACCGTCACGGTGGTCAACCCGCTCGACGCCGAACGCAACACGCTGTCGACGACGCTGCTGCCAGGACTGCTGGACGCGCTGGTGCGCAACAGGTCCCGCGGCCTGGACGACGTGGCGCTGTTCCACGTCGGACAGGTCGTGCTGCCGCACGCGCAGCCCGTCGCCATGCCGGAGCCGGCGGTACGGACACGGCCGAGCGCGAACGAGTACGCCCAGATCGACGCCGCGCTCCCGGCGCAGCCGATCCACGTCGCCGCGGTCCTCGCCGGGGAGCGCGAGCCGCGGGGCTGGTGGGGCGACGGGCGCGAGGCGGGCTGGGCCGACGCGGTGGAGGCGGCCCGGCTCGTCGGGCGGGTCGCGGGTGTCGAGCTGCGGGTCACCAAGGGCGAGCTGGCGCCGTTCCACCCGGGTCGCACCGCGGTGCTGCGGGTCGGCGACCTCCCGGCCGGGCACGCGGGCGAGCTGCACCCCAAGGTCGTCGAGGCGCTGGGGCTGCCGCCGCGGACGTGCGCGATGGAGCTCGACCTCGACCTGGTCCCGCTGGCCGACCCGCGGCCGGTGCCGCGGGTGTCGCCGTACCCGGCGGTCGCGGTCGACGTCGCGCTCGTCACGGCCGACGACGTCCCCGTCGCCGACGTCGCCGACGCCCTCGAGGAGGGCGGTGGCGAGCTGCTGGAGCAGGTCCGGCTGTTCGACGTCTACAGCGGTGCGCAGGTCGGGGAGGGCCGGCGGTCGCTGGCGTTCTCGATGAGCTTCCGCGCCGACGACCGGACGCTGACCAGCGAGGAGGCCAACGCGGCCCGCGACGCGGCGGTGGCCCTGGCCGGCCGTCGCGTCGGCGCGGAGCTGCGCGGGTAGGCCCCTGTGCCCGGCCCCGGTCGCCATGGCGACCGGGGCGGGACACGACCCGGGCTCAGACGGCCGGTGCCGGTGTCGCACGGCGCCGCGCGACCTCGTCGCGGACCAGCGGCGCCACCTCGGTACCCAGCAGCTCGATCGCCCGCATGACGTCGGCGTGGGCGATGTCGCCGATGGCGAGCTGCAGCGCGATGCGGGCGTGGCCGAACAGCTCGTGGTGGTGCAGCATCTTCTCCGCCACGCGCTCCGGGCCGCCCACGACGTAGGGGCCCGGCAGGGTCGTCGCGGCATCGAAGGCGGCCCGGCCGGTCGGGCTCCAGCCGCGTTCGCGCCCGATCCGGTTCATCACCCGCGAGTGCGGCGGGAAGTAGGTGTCGGCGGCGGCCGCGTCGGTGTCGGCGACGAAACCGTGCATGTTCAGCGACAGCGGGGTCGCCGGGTCGTGGCCGGCCGCGGCGAGCGACCGCCGGAACAGCTCCGCGAACGCCACGAACCGGTCGGGTGCGCCACCGATGATGGCCAGCGCCATCGGCAGCCCGAGCGTCCCGGCACGCACCGCCGACTGCGGGTTGCCGCCGACGGCCACCCACACCGGCAGCGGGTCCTGCACGGGGCGCGGGAACACGGGCTGGTCGGCGAGCGCCGCCCGGTGCCGCCCCGACCACGTGACGCGCGGGTCCCGGCGCAGCGCGAGGAGCAGGTCGAGCTTCTCGGCGAACAGCTCGTCGTAGTCGGCGAGGTCGTGGCCGAACAGCGGGAACGACTCCACGAACGACCCGCGGCCCGCCATGATCTCGGCGCGCCCGCCCGAGAGCAGGTCGAGCGTCGCGAAGTTCTGGAACACGCGGACCGGGTCGTCGCTGCTCAGGACGGTGACGGCGCTGCTGAGCCGGATCCGGGAGGACCGCTCGGCGCCGGCCGCAAGGACCATCGCGGGGGCGGAGGCGAGGTAGTCGGCGCGATGGTGCTCGCCGACGCCGAACATGTCGAGCCCGACCTGGTCGGCCAGCGCGATCTGCTCGACGGTCTCGCGCAGCCGCTGCGCCGGCGCGACGTCGTGCGACGCGTCCGCGAAGGTGGTGACGCCGATCTCCATGCCGGCACCAAGTCGCCGCGTGGCGTGGTTTGTTCCGGCGCCGCTCTGCGAGGGTGGGCACATGGCAGGTGATCACGACGCCCCGATGGTGGTCGACGTCTGGGCGGACGTCGTCTGCCCGTTCTGCTACCTCGGGCATGCCGCGCTGGCCCGGGCGATCGCGGGTTTCGTCCACGGTGACGCGGTGCAGGTCCGCCACCGCAGCTTCCAGCTCGACCCGGACCTGCCCGCGGACACGGCGGTCCCGGTCGGGGAGTACCTGGCGGCCAAGGGCGTCGCGGCCGGCCCGCAGGCCGAGGAGATGCACGACCGCATCCGTGCGCAGGGCGCCGCGCTGGGCATCGAGTACCGCTTCGACCGGGCGCTGATGGCCAACACGCGGGCCGCGCACCGGATGGTGCACCTCGCGGGGGAGTCGCAACGGTCGACGGCGATGCTCGTGCGGCTCTACCGGGCACAGTTCACCGAGGGCGCCCGCGTCGGGGACCACGACACCCTGGCCGGTCTGGCCGCCGAGGTCGGCGTGGACGCCGACGCCGCCCGCGACGTGCTCGACGGCCGCGGGTTCGACGAGGAGATCGACGCCGACGTCGTCCGTGCCGCGAAGCTGGGCGTCACGGGGGTACCGTTCGTCGTCCTCGGGGGGACGCACGCGGTGTCGGGTGCGCAGCCGGTCGAGCTGTTCGGCAGGGCCCTCGACGCGGCGTGGGAGGCCCGCGGCGGCGCGTGACGCGGCGGCGTCAGCGCTGCTCGCGTTCGCGGCGCGGGACGAGCCCGACGCGGTGGGCGAGGGTGGTGAGCGCGGCCGGGACGACGATCCACACCGCGAACGTCCACAGGCCCAGCAGGGGGAACAGCGGGATCGACACGAGGAAGGCGATGCCGTTGATCGCGGCGCCGGCCCAGCCGCGGCGGCGCAGCGAGGCCGGCGTCCCGGCCAGGAACAGGCCTTTCGCCGACATCCGCGCGATCATGAGTGCGAGCAGGGACAGCAGCAGCGCCTGCGCGGTCGCGTAGATCCCGAAGCGGGCCCAGGTGAGCTCGTCGCCCTCGCGGAGGACCTCGGTGAGCCACGGCGTGAGCACGACGAGCAGCAGCCAGGCCAGGTTCAGCAGCACCAGCCCGCGGTCGGCCCGCGCCACCCAGCGGAAGACCCGGTGGTGTGCCGACCAGTGGCTGGCGATGACGACGAAGCTGATCAGGAACGTGACGTAGCTGAGCGATTCCGCGGCGAGGCTGTGCAGCAACTCGGTGTCGGAGTTGCCCTCGGGGACCGGGAGCTCGATCGCGAGCAGGGTGATCGCGATGGCCACGACGGCGTCGGAGAAGAACGCGAGCCGTTCGGCGGCGCCGCGGGCGATCTCGCCCGCCCCCTCGGCCCCGTCGGAGCCCTCGACCGCGCCATCACGGGCGGGCCGTTCGGAGGGGGCGGACCCGGCGGGCCGCTCCGGTCCCTCGGACGTCATGGGCCGGGAGCGTAGTGATCCCGGGCGCGTGTCCGGTAGGACCGGCTCACAGGTGCTTGAGCGCCTCCTTGCGTGACAGCGGCGAGAGCTGCGGATGGCTGTCGACGAACGCGCGCACCCAGCCCGGGTCGGTCCGGGCGTGCTGGCGCAGTGCCCAGCCGATCCCCTTGCGCAGGAAGAAGTCCCGGTCGTCGATGCTGGCCTCGATCGCCTCGGTGAGCAGGTCGAGGTCGGTGTCGGCCCGCGATTGCAGCTGGCAGATGATCGAGGTGCGGCGCAGCCACGGGTCGGGGTCGGTGGACCAGGCCACGACGACGGGCCGCAGCTCGCCGGGGTGTGCGCGCAGCAGCGGCCCGATCCGCCGGGACGCGATCTCGTCGACGTGGTCCCACCAGGCGCCGGTGACGATCCAGTGCCGCAGCCGCGGCACCCACGAGGGGTCGACGAGCCGCGCGTAGCGGCGGTGCCCGACCAGCCCGGTGGCCAGGTAGCGCTCCTCGCGACGGGACGCGCCGTCCCACAGCGCGTCGGCGGCCGCGCCGACGTCGTCGTCGGCGAGCGGGTGCGTCTGGACCAGCGACCGCAGCAGCGCCTCCCGGGCGGGGGCGGGCACGCCGTGGAAGGGCAGCTCCGACTTCATGTACCGCTGCATGTCCGCCGCCGCGGCGGGATCGCCCCGTTCGGCGAGTCCCGCGCGCGCGGCCGCGACCAGGGCGGCTGCCGAATCCGTCACGTGGCGCACACTACGGCCGGGTACCGACGAATCGCGTTGCATCGCCATTCGATGGTATGCATAATCATCCACGTGATCAGGGCAGCGGTGGCAGGGGCGAGCGGGTACGCGGGAGGCGAGCTGCTCCGGCTGCTCCTCACCCACCCCGACGTCGAGATCGGCACACTCACCGCGGGCGGCAACGCCGGCGCGCGACTGGGGGAGCTGCAGCCCCACCTGCTGCCGCTGGCCGGCCGCGTCCTCGCCGAGACCACGACCGACACCCTCGCGGGCCACGACGTCGTCTTCCTCGCCCTCCCGCACGGCCACTCCGCGGCCGTCGCCGCCGCACTGGGCGACGACACGCTCGTCGTCGACTGCGGGGCCGACCACCGGCTCGCCGACTCCGACGCCTGGGACCGCTGGTACGGCGGCGAGCACGCCGGGCACTGGCCCTACGGCCTGCCCGAGCTGCCCGGCGGCCGCGACGCGCTGCAGGGCACCCGGCGCGTCGCCGTCCCCGGCTGCTACCCGACGGTGTCGAGCCTCGCGCTCGTGCCCGCGCTGGTCGCGGGGCTGGTCGAGCCCGACGTCGTGATCACCGCGGTCACCGGCACCTCCGGCGCGGGCAAGTCGCTCAAGCCGCACCTGCTCGGCGCCGAGGTCATGGGATCGCTGTCGGCCTACGGCGTCGGCGGCGTGCACCGCCACACCCCGGAGATCATGCAGAACCTGTCCGCGGCGTGCGGCGGCCCGGTCTCGGTGAGCTTCACCCCGGTCCTCGCGCCGCTGCCGCGCGGCATCCTCGCCTCCTGCTCCGCCCCGCTCGCGGGCGACGCGGCGGGCGCCGCCGAGGCCGTCCGCGAGGTCTACGAGAAGGCCTACGCCGACGAGCCGTTCGTGCACCTGCTGCCCGCGGGCCAGTGGCCCACGACGGGCGCGGTGCTCGGGTCGAACGTCGTCGCCCTGCAGGTTGCCGTCGATGCCGACGCCCGCCGGGTCGTCGTCGTCGGCGCGGTCGACAACCTGGCGAAGGGCACCGCCGGTGCGGCCGTGCAGTGCATGAACATCGCCCTCGGCCTGCCGGAGACGGCCGGCCTGCCGCTCACCGGCGTCGCTCCCTGATCCCGGTCGCTCCCTGAACGTGAAGGACCAGACATGACCGTCACCACCCCGAAGGGCTTCCGGGCCGCGGGCGTCGCCTCGGGCATCAAGTCCGACGAGCGGCTCGACCTCGCCCTCGTCGTCAACGACGGCCCCGACCACCACGCCGCGGGCGTCTTCACCCGCAACAAGGTCAAGGCCGCGCCCGTCCTGTGGTCGGAGCAGGTCCTGACGACGGGCACGCTCACCGCCGTCGTCCTCAACTCCGGCGGCGCCAACGCCTGCACCGGCCCCGAGGGCTTCCAGGTCGCACACGCCACCGCGGAGAAGGCCGCCGAGGTCCTGGGCTGCGGCGCGATCGAGGTCGCCGTCTGCTCGACCGGGCTCATCGGCAGGCAGCTGCCCCGCGACACGGTGCTCGCGGGCGTCGAGAAGGCCGCCGGTGCCCTGGCGGCGACCGAGGCCGCCGCTCTGGCCGCCGCCTCCGCGATCATGACGACCGACACCGTCGCCAAGCAGGCCGCCCACACCGACCCGGCGGGCTGGAGCGTCGGCGGGCTCACCAAGGGCGCCGGGATGATCGCCCCGTCGATGGCGACGATGCTGTCCGTCGTCACCACCGACGCCCTCGTCGACCCCGCCTGCCTGCAGGACGTGCTGCGGGCCGCCGTCCGGGTCAGCTTCGACCGCCTCGACGTCGACGGCTCGATGTCGACCAACGACACCGTCCTGCTGCTCGCCTCCGGCGCGTCCGGGGTCCGGGCCGACGAGGCCGCGCTCACCGCGGCGGTCACCGAGGTCTGCCGCGACCTCGCCCGGCAGATGCAGGCCGACGCCGAGGGCGTCACCAAGCGGATCCTGGTGCGCGTCACCGGCGCCCGCACCGAGGAGGAGGCCGTCACCGTCGCCCGCACCGTCGCCCGCGACTCGCTGGTCAAGACCGCCCTGTTCGGCTCCGACGGAAACTGGGGCCGCGTCGCCGCCGCCGTCGGCTACTCCGACGCCCACGTCGACCCCGACCGCATCGACATCACGATCAACGGCACGCTGCTGTGCAAGGGCGGCGTCGCCGCGGGCGGGCGCACCGACGCCGACCTGTCCGGTGCGGACATCGTCGTCGACATCGCGCTGGGCCTGGCCGACGGCGCCGCCGAGATCCTCACCACCGACCTCTCGCACGCCTACGTCGAGGAGAACAGTGCCTACCCCTCCTGAGGCCGGTACCCGCCGCAGCGCGGCTGCCGCACGGCTCGAACACGCCGGGGAGAAGGCCGGGGTCCTCGCCGAGGCGCTGCCGTGGCTGCAGCGGTTCCACGGCAAGATCGTCGTCGTCAAGTACGGCGGCAACGCGATGATCGACGAGGAGCTCAAGCAGGCCTTCGCCCAGGACATGGTGTTCCTGCGCCTCGCCGGCATCCACCCCGTCGTCGTCCACGGCGGCGGACCCCAGATCAGCGCGATGCTCGCCCGGCTCGGGCTGCCCGGCGAGTTCCGCGGCGGGCTGCGGGTGACCACGCCCGAGACCGTCGACGTCGTGCGCATGGTGCTCGTCGGCCAGGTCGGGCGCGAGCTCGTCGGGCTGATCAACCAGCACGGCCCCTATGCGGTCGGCCTGTCCGGGGAGGACGCGGGGCTGTTCACCGCGGAGAAGCGCACCGCGCTCGTCGGCGGTGAGGAGGTCGACATCGGCCTCGTCGGCGACGTCGTGCGGGTCAACCCGGACGCGGTGCTCGACATCGTCGCCGCCGGGCGCATCCCCGTCGTCGCGGGCGTCGCGCCCGACGTCGACGGGCAGGTCTACAACATCAACGCCGACAGCGCCGCCGCGGCGCTCGCCGGTGCACTCGACGCCGCGAAGCTCGTGGTGCTCACCGACGTCGAAGGGCTCTACGAGAACTACCCCGACCCCGACTCGATCATCAGCGAGCTCACCGCCGACCAGCTGGAGCCCATGCTCCCGTCGCTGGAGAGCGGGATGGCGCCGAAGATGGAGGCCTGCCTGCGGGCGGTGCGCGACGGGGTCGGCCAGGCACACGTGATCGACGGGCGGGTACCGCACTCGGTACTGCTCGAGGTGTTCACGTCCGATGGAGTCGGAACGATGGTGATCCCATGAGCGAGCGGCAGCGAGCGAATCAACGGCACAGCGTGTGCGCGCAGCGCCGACCGAGCGTCAGCGAGGGAGTGCGGTGAGCGAGTCCTACGCGTCGCGGTGGCAGGCGACGATGATGAACAACTACGGCACCCCGCCGCTCGCGCTCGTGCGCGGCAGTGGCGCCGAGGTCTGGGACGCCGACGGCCGACGCTACCTGGACCTGTTGGGCGGCATCGCCGTCAACGCACTCGGCCACGCCCACCCGGCCGTCGTCGAGGCGGTCACCCGCCAGGTCTCGACGCTGGGCCACACGTCGAACCTCTACGTCAACGAGCCGGCGCTCGCCCTGGCGGAGAAGCTCGTCGAGCTGCTCGCCGTCCCCGGCGCGCGGGTGCTGTTCGGCAACTCCGGCGCCGAGGCCAACGAGGCCGCGTTCAAGATCGCGCGCCGCACCGGGCGGCCCCACGTCGTCGCCGCGGAGAACGCGTTCCACGGCCGCACGATGGGCTCGCTCGCGCTCACCGGCCAGCCCGCCAAGCGGGCGCCGTTCGAGCCGCTCGTCCCGGGTGTCTCCCACATCCCCTACGGCGACGTCGACGCCCTCGACGTGGCCGTGGACGCCGACACCGCCGCCGTGATCCTCGAACCGATCATGGGCGAGGCCGGCGTGATCATCCCGGCCGAGGGCTACCTGCGGGCGGCGCGGGAGATCACCGCCGAGCGGGGTGCGCTGCTGATCCTCGACGAGGTGCAGACGGGCATCGGGCGCACCGGCGCCTGGTTCGCCCACCAGCCGCTCGGGATCGTCCCCGACGTCGTGACGCTCGCGAAGGGTCTCGGCGGCGGGCTGCCGATCGGTGCCTGCATCGGCATCGGCGCGGCCGCCGAGCTGCTCGAACCCGGCCACCACGGCACGACGTTCGGCGGCAACCCGGTCAGCTGCGCCGCCGCCATGGCGGTCCTCACGACCATCGAGTCCGACGGCCTGCTCGAGCACGTCACCCGTGTCGGGAAGGAGATCGTCAGCGGCGTCGAAGGGCTGGGCCACCCGCTGGTCGACCACGTCGACGCCGCCGGGCTGCTCGTCGGCATCGCGCTCACGGCCCCGGTCTCGGCCGACGTCGCGAACGCGGCCCGCGACGCCGGGTTCCTCGTCAACAACGCCGTGCCCGACCGGGTCCGGCTCGCCCCGCCGCTCGTGCTCACCGAGGCCCAGGCGGGCGAGTTCGTGGCGGCGCTGCCGTCGCTCCTCGACGGGGTGACCCCGTGATCCGGCACCTGCTGCGCGACGACGACCTCACCCCCGACGAGCAGCGGGAGGTCCTCGACCTCGCCGACGTGATGAAGGCCGACCGCTTCGGCCACAGGCCCCTCGCCGGTCCGCGGTCGGTCGCGGTGATCTTCGACAAGTCCTCGACCCGGACCCGGGTGTCGTTCGAGGTCGGCATCGCCGAGCTCGGCGGCAACCCGCTGATCATGGACGCGGGCTCCAGCCAGCTGGGCCGCGGGGAGACGATCTCCGACACCGCCCGCGTCCTGTCGCGCTACGTCGACGCCGTCGTGTGGCGGACCGGCGCGCAGACCCGCATCGAGGAGATGGCCGCCGCGGCGAGCGTCCCCGTCGTCAACGCGCTGACCGACGAGTTCCACCCCTGCCAGGTCCTCGCCGACCTGCAGACGATCCGCGAGCGCAAGGGCCGCCTCGCCGGGCTCACGCTGACCTACTTCGGCGACGGCGCCAACAACATGGCGCACTCGTTGTTGCTGGGCGGCGCGACGGCCGGCCTGCACGTGCGCGTCTGCGCGCCGCAGGGCTTCGCGCCGAACCCGCAGTTCCTCGCCGACGCCAAGGCGCGCGCGGCCGACACCGGCGCCAGCGTCGACGTCGTCGCCGACCCGCACGCCGCGGCCGACGGCGCCGACGTCCTGGTCACCGACACCTGGGTGTCGATGGGCCAGGAGAACGACGGCCTCGACCGGGCCGCGCCGTTCCGCGCGATGCGGCTCGACCCGCAGCTACTCGCGCGCGGGGCCGCGGACGCGATCGTCCTGCACTGCCTGCCCGCGCACCGTGGCGACGAGATCACCGACGAGGTGCTCGACGGCCCGGCCTCGGCGGTGTGGGACGAGGCCGAGAACCGGCTGCACGCCCAGAAGGCGCTGCTCACCTGGCTGCTGCAGCGATCGGAGCAGGCGCCGCGATGACGGCCGCGCGCAGCGGCGCCGTGTCGCGGCCTGCCAGGCAGGCCCGGATCGCCGAGCTCATCCGCGACCGGGCCGTGCACAGCCAGACCGAGCTGCTCGGGCTGCTGGAGGACGACGGCATCGCCACGACGCAGGCGACGCTGTCGCGCGACCTCGACGAGCTGGGCGCCGTCAAGCTTCGCGGCGTCGACGGCGGCGCGGCGACCTACGTCATCCCCGACGACGGGAGCCCCGTGCGCGGTGTCGAGGGCGGCACGGCGCGGCTGGCCCGGTTGCTGGGGGAGGTGCTCGTGTCCGCCGACGCGAGTGGCAACCTTGCGGTGCTGCGCACCCCGCCGGGCGCCGCCCAGTACCTTGCGAGCGCACTCGACCGCGCGGCGCTGGGCGATGTCGTCGGCACGATCGCGGGCGACGACACTCTGCTGGTGGTGGCCCGCGAGCCGCTCACCGGCGCCGAGCTCGTCGCGCGGCTGCGCGAGCTCTGACCCGTACCACCGGGGTCGCGCGCGACCCCCGACCTGCGCGAGACCCCGACCGCGAGAACTCGACAAGGAGCACCAACCCGTGAGCAAGGTCCTGACCTCCCTCCCCGTGGGAGAGCGCATCGGCATCGCCTTCTCCGGGGGGCTCGACACGTCCGTGGCGGTCGCCTGGATGCGCGACAAGGGCGGGATCCCCTGCACGTACACCGCCGACCTCGGCCAGTACGACGAGCTCGACATCTCCGGGGTCCCGGCCCGCGCGAAGCAGTACGGCGCCGAGATCGCCCGCGCCGTCGACATCAAGCCGCAGCTGGTCGCGGAGGGCCTCGCGGCGCTCGCGTGCGGGGCGTTCCACATCCGCTCCGGTGGGCGCACCTACTTCAACACCACCCCGCTGGGCCGCGCGGTCACCGGAACGCTGCTGGTGCGCGCGATGCAGGCCGACGACGTCAACATCTGGGGTGACGGCTCGACCTTCAAGGGCAACGACATCGAGCGGTTCTACCGCTACGGGCTGCTGGCCAACCCCGAGCTGCGCATCTACAAGCCGTGGCTCGACGCCGACTTCGTCGAGGAGCTCGGCGGGCGCGACGAGATGAGCCGCTGGCTCACCGCGCACGACCTGCCCTACCGCGACTCCGCCGAGAAGGCGTACTCGACCGACGCCAACATCTGGGGGGCCACGCACGAGGCCAAGACCCTGGAGCACCTCGACGTGTCGCTGGAGACCGTCGAGCCGATCATGGGCGTCAAGTTCTGGGACCCGTCGGTCGAGATCGGCACCGAGGACGTCTCGGTCACCTTCGAGGCGGGCTACCCGGTCGCGATCAACGGCAAGCGCTTCGCCGACGACGTCGCCCTGGTCCTGGAGGCCAACGCGATCGGCGGCCGCCACGGACTGGGCATGTCCGACCAGATCGAGAACCGCATCATCGAGGCCAAGTCCCGCGGCATCTACGAGGCGCCCGGCATGGCGCTGCTGTTCATCGCCTACGAGCGCCTGGTCAACGCGATCCACAACGAGGACACGGTCGCGAACTACCACAACGAGGGGCGCAAGCTGGGCCGGCTGCTCTACGAGGGCCGCTGGCTCGACCCGCAGGCGCTGATGGTGCGCGAGTCGGTGCAGCGCTGGATCGCCTCGCTGGTCACGGGCACCGTGACGCTGCGGCTGCGCCGCGGCGACGACTACTCGATCATCGACACCCAGGGCGAGGGCTTCTCCTACCACCCGGAGCGGCTGTCCATGGAGCGCGTCGAGAACGCGGCGTTCGGGCCGACCGACCGGATCGGCCAGCTCACGATGCGCAACCTCGACATCGCCGACTCCCGCGCCAAGCTGGAGGCCTACGCCGGTCAGCCGCACAACCAGGGCACGGTGCTCGTCGAGCACGGCACCCTGTTCGGCGAGCTGCCCGCGGGCGGTTTCGACTCGATCGCGACCGACAACGACGCCACCGACACCGTCGAGCCCGAGGCCGAGCGGTCCCTCGACGAGGCGGCGCTGGAAGCGGGGACCGACTGATGGCCCTGTGGGGTGGCCGCTTCGAGGGCGGGCCGGCCGACGCGTTGGCCGCCCTGAGCAAGTCCACGCAGTTCGACTGGCGCCTGGCCCCCTACGACCTGCGGGCGTCGATGGCGCACGCGCGGGTGCTGCACGGCGCGGACCTGCTCACCGACGACGAGCTCGCCGGCATGCTCGACGCGCTCACCAAGCTGGCCTCCGACGTCGACACCGGGGTGTTCGGCCCCGCGCCCGACGACGAGGACGTCCACTCGGCGCTGGAGCGCGGCCTGATCGAGCGCGCCGGCCCCGACCTGGGCGGCAAGCTGCGCGCCGGCCGGTCCCGCAACGACCAGGTGGCGACGCTGTTCCGGATGTGGCTGCGCGACGCCGCCCGCCGGGTCGCCGCCGGTGTGCTCGACGTCGTCGACGCGCTCGTCGACCAGGCCACCGCGCACGCCGACGCCCCGATGCCCGGCCGCACGCACCTGCAGCACGCCCAGCCCGTCCTGCTCGGCCACCACCTGGCCGCGCACGCGCACGCGCTGCTGCGCGACGTCGACCGGCTGCGCGACTGGGACCGCCGTACCGCCGTCTCGCCGTACGGGTCGGGCGCGCTCGCGGGCTCGTCGCTCGGGCTCGACCCCGAGGCCGTCGCCGCCGAGCTCGGCTTCACCGGCAGCGCGGCCAACTCCATCGACGGCACCGCGTCGCGCGACTTCGCCGCCGAGGCCGCGTTCGTGCTGGCCATGGTCGCGGTCGACCTGTCCCGGATCGCCGAGGAGGTCATCGTCTGGGCGACGGCCGAGTTCTCCTACGTCACCCTCGACGACGCCTACTCCACCGGCAGCTCGATCATGCCGCAGAAGAAGAACCCCGACGTCGCGGAGCTGGCCCGCGGCAAGGCCGGTCGGCTCATCGGCAACCTCGCCGGGCTGCTGGCCACGCTCAAGGGCCTGCCGCTGGCCTACAACCGCGACCTGCAGGAGGACAAGGAGCCGCTGTTCGACTCCGTCGAGCAGCTCGACCTGCTCCTGCCCGCGGTCGCCGGCATGGTCGCGACGCTCGTCTTCCACACCGACCGGCTCGCCGAGCTGGCCCCGGCCGGGTTCACCCTGGCCACCGACGTCGCCGAGTGGCTCGTCCGCCAGGGTGTGCCGTTCCGCGTCGCCCACGAGGCCGCGGGCGGCTGCGTCCGCGCCGCCGAGGCCCGCGGCGCCGGCCTGGAGGACCTCACCGACGACGAGCTCGCCGCCGTCCACCCCGCGCTGACCCCGCAGGTCCGCGAGGTGCTGACGGTGGCAGGCTCCATAGCGTCGCGCGACGCCCGCGGAGGCACCGCAGGCGTTCGCGTCGCCGAACAGCTCGACGGCCTGCGCACGGCCGTCACCGACTCGAGGGAATGGTTGGCACGATGAGTGACCCGCAGCAGGACTACGAGGACCTCCGGGCCGCAGGCCTGAAGCTGGACCTCACCCGCGGCAAGCCGTCGGCGGCACAGCTCGACCTCGCCGCGCCGATGCTCGACCTGCCCGGTTCCGAGCTGGCCCGCGCCGCCGACGGCTCCGACACCCGCAACTACGGCAACGTCCAGGGCCTCGCGGAGCTGCGCGAGCTGTTCGCGCCGTTCCTGCAGGTCCCCGTCGCGCAGCTGATCGCGGGCAACAACTCGAGCCTCGAGCTGATGCACGACACGCTCGTCCACGCGCTGCTCTCCCCGCTGCCGGGTGCGCCCGTGCGGTGGGCCGACGCCGGCCGGGTCGCGTTCCTCGCGCCCGTCCCCGGCTACGACCGGCACTTCGCCGTCTGCGAGCGCCTCGGGATCGACCTGGTCAGCGTGCCGATGACCGCCGACGGCCCCGACATGGACGAGGTCGAGCGGCTCGTCGCCGACGACCCGTCGATCAAGGGCATCTGGTGCGTGCCGAAGTACTCCAACCCCGACGGCGTCGTCTACTCCGACGAGGTCGTCCGCCGCCTCGCCGCGATGCCGACGGCCGCGCCGGACTTCCGGATCATGTGGGACAACGCCTACTCGGTGCACCACCTGACCGAGCAGGAGCCCGAGCTCGCCGACGTCCTCGCGCTCGCGGCCGAGGCGGGCAACCCCGACCGGCCGTTCGTGTTCGGGTCGACGTCGAAGATCACGCTCGCCGGCGCGGGCGTGGCGTTCCTCGGGGCGTCCGCGGCCAACGTCGCCTGGTGGCTGAAGCTCACCGAGAAGCGCACCATCGGGCCGGATAAGGTCAACCAGCGCCGCCACGCCCTGTTCCTGCGCGACGGCGACGGCCTGCGGGCCCACATGGCCGCGCACCGGGCGCTGATCGCCCCGAAGTTCGCCGTCGTCGAGAAGCTGCTCGCCGAGGCGTTCGCCGACACCCCCGGGGTCAGCTGGACGACGCCCAGGGGCGGCTACTTCGTGGCGCTGACCGTGCCCGACGGGCTGGCCTCGCAGGTCGTGTCGCTCGCCAAGGACGCCGGGATCGTGCTGACCCCGGCCGGTGCGACCCACCCCTACAGCAAGGACCCGCAGGACGCGCTCATCCGCCTCGCCCCGACCCTGCCGCCGCTCGCCGACGTCGAGGCCGCGATGGCCGGCGTCGTCACGTGTGTGCGGCTGGCGCTGGCTCGCGCGGGCGCCTGATCGTGTCGCACGGCGGACGTCGTCCCGGTGCGCGCACCGGGGCGACGTCCGCACCTCTCGGCCCGGCAGCGCCGGTGACCCGTGCCGAGCTCACCCTCGACGTCCTCACCGTGGCGCCCCGGCTGCTCGGCACGGTGCTGGAGGCCGACACCCCGGACGGGCTCGTCGCCGCGCGGATCGTCGAGGTCGAGGCATACCGGGCCGCCGACGACCCCGCGTCGCACAGCTTCCGCGGCCGCACGCCGCGCAACGCCGTCATGTTCGGGCCGGCCGGGCACCTGTACGTGTACTTCGTCTACGGGATGCACTTCTGCGCCAACGTGAGCTGCCTGCCCGACGGGGAGGCGGGCGCGGTGCTGCTGCGCGCGGGGGAGGTCGTGTCCGACCTCGGGGTGGCCCGTACCCGCCGCCCCACCGCCCGGCGCGACGACGACCTCGCCCGTGGCCCGGCCCGGCTCGCGTCCTTGATGGGTCTGCGCAAGGAGCACAACGGGATCGACGTGACCGACGCGGCGTCGCCCGTGCGGTTGCTCAGGGGGGCGCGGGTGCCGGTGGCGCGGGTGGCCAGGGGACCGCGAGTCGGGGTCGCGGCAGCGGCCGACCTGCCGTGGCGATTCTGGGACAGCGGGTCGCATGCGGTCAGTCCGTACCGGCCGGGACGCGTTCGCGACCGTCACGCAACCACGCCTGGACGGTCACAGTAGGACAGCCTAACCTATCTTGCGTGATCGTCCGATTCCTGCGCATGCGCGCACTTCGTCTGTCCGCCGTGGCCGCCTCGCTGGTCGCACTGCTCGTCCTGGCCGCGTGTGGCTCCGGCTCCCCGGACGGCTCCTCCGCGCCGTCGGCCGGCGGCGCGTTCCCCGCGACGGTCACCCACAAGTTCGGCTCGACGACCGTCCCCGCCGCCCCGCAGCGCGTCGTCTCCCTCGGCTACACCGACCAGGACGCGATCCTCGCGCTCGGCGTGGTGCCCGTCGGGATCCGTGAGTTCACCGGCAACCAGCCGTCGGCCACCTGGCCGTGGGCCCAGCCGAAGCTCGACGGCCGGACCGCGACGGTCCTGCCCGTCGGCGACGTCTCGACGGAGGCGATCGCGGCCCTGCGCCCCGACCTCATCGTCGGCATCTCCGCGGGTCTGACCCAGGAGACCTACGACACCTACTCGAAGATCGCGCCGACGATCGCGGCACCCTCGGGCTTCGTCGACTACGGCACCCCGTGGCAGGACGCCACCAGGCTGACCGGCCAGGCGCTGGGCCGCTCCGCGGAGGCCGACGCGCTCGTCGCCGACCTCGAGGCCCGCTTCGCGCAGGTCAGGCAGCAGTACCCGGCGCTCGCCGGTAAGTCGGTCGCCGCGGTCCGCCCGAGCACCAGCAGCGCCGAGTTCTTCGTCTGGGGCTCGCAGGACCTGCGCGTCCGGTTCCTGGAGGCCCTCGGCCTGACCACGCCGGCCGCGTTCGACACCCTCGCCGGCGACAAGTTCTACGCCACGATCAGCAGCGAGCAGCTGTCCCAGCTCGACCAGGCCGATCTCGTCGTGCTGATCACGGCCTCCGCGGATGAGCGCACGGCGTTCGAGTCGCAGCCCGGCTACGCCGACCTCGAGTCGGTGCGTGAGGGCACGTTCCTCGTCCTCGACGACGACGAGTCCGCCGCCCTGTCGTTCAGCAGCGTGCTGAGCCTGCCGTCGGTCCTCGACACCCTCCCCGCCGAGCTCGCCCGGAAGGCCGGCTGACCACACGACCCACCACCGGTGCCCGACTGCCGACCCCGGCGGCCGGGCACCGGCGTGTCACCGGGAGGATCGACGATGTGAGCACGCACATCCTCGACGAGCTGGACTGGCGCGGCCTGATCGCGCAGACGACCGACCGCGACGCCCTGCGCACGGACCTGTCCGGACCCGACCCGTTGACGCTCTACTGCGGGTTCGACCCGACGGCACCGAGCCTGCACGCCGGCAACCTCGTGCCCCTGCTCACGCTGCGCCGCTTCCAGCAGGCCGGTGCCCGGCCCATCGTGCTGGCAGGCGGCGCGACGGGGATGATCGGCGACCCCCGCGACCAGGGGGAACGCACACTCAACACCGCCGATGTCGTCGCCGACTGGGCGGGCCGGATCCGCGGCCAGCTGGAGCGGTTCGTGGAGTTCGACGACTCGCCCACGGGAGCGACGATCGTCGACAACCTGGACTGGACCGGACCGCAGTCGGTGCTGGAGTTCCTACGCGACGTCGGCAAGCACTTCTCGGTCAACGTCATGCTCGCCCGCGAGACGGTCAAGCGCCGCCTCGAGGGGGAGGGGATGTCGTACACGGAGTTCTCCTACCTGCTCCTGCAGTCGCAGGACTACCTGCGGCTCTACCGCGAGCAGGGCTGCCGCCTCCAGATCGGTGGCTCCGACCAGTGGGGCAACATCGTCGGCGGGGTGGAGCTGATCCGCCGGGTCGAGGGGGGATCGGCGCACGCGCTGACCACGCCCCTGGTGACCGACTCGTCGGGGCGCAAGTTCGGGAAGTCCACCGGGGGCGGCAACATCTGGCTCGACCCGGCGATGACCTCGCCGTACGCCTGGTACCAGTACTTCGTGAACGTCGCCGACGCCGACGTGGGGAAGTACCTGCGGCTGTTCACGTTCCTCGGCCAGGACGAGATCGCCGAGCTCGACCGCGACGTCGCCGAACGACCGCACCTGCGCGCCGGCCAGCGACGCCTCGCCGAGGAACTCACGACGCTCGTCCACGGCGAGCACCACACCCACCAGGTGGTCGCGGCGAGCCAGGCGCTCTTCGGCCGGGGCGAGCTGACCGGTCTCGACGCCTCGACCCTCGACGCCGCCATGGCCGAGGTCCCGACGGCCGACTTCGGCCTCGACGCGCCGCCGACGATCCTCGACCTGTTGTGCGACAGCGGGTTGGCCGAGAGCCGGTCGGCCGCGCGGCGCGCGGTGAAGGAGGGCGGCGCCTACGTGAACAACGCGAAGGTGACCGACGAGGAGTGGACGCCGCGCGCGACCGACCTCCTCGCCGGCGGCTGGCTCGTCCTGCGCCGCGGGAAGCGCAATCTGGCCGGCGCGCGCGCTGCAGCCCGCTGACCTGCGGAAACGCTAAAAGGGACCCCCCGTGAAACGGCGGGTTTCGCCTCGTGTAACTTTCTCCAAGTCGCCAGCGGGCAGCACGACAGACCGGGACGGTTCACCGGCCCAGAGTCAGCCCCCACAACGGCGACAAACCTCCGTCAAGGACGAGCACCTCGGTGTCGGCCTGGCGGGCGTGGGACAGGCGGAGCTTGACTCCGCGACTCGGACCACGTAGCATAAGAAAGTTGCTCCGGACATGGTCCGTGTGGCAAACTGACAGAACAGCCCCGGACATCTACCGCGTCAGCGGTGATCATGGTGCGCGGATGTCTTTTGAGAACTCAACAGTGTGTCGAGCTTGTTTTTGAATTGGCGGTTTGTGCCAGTTTGTTTTGTGCTCGCATTTCGGATCCCGTCCGGGTGTGGGTGCCAGTTTGTTTGTCAGGGTTTTGTT
>NZ_JBFWOY010000025.1:16819-106595 GCF_050250275.1 Pseudonocardia sp. | reverse complement strand
CAACACGAGGACCTCCAGGGCGAGGGTGTGGGTGCCTTCAGCAGCTCCACACTCAGCCCGGAGGTCCTCCCTGGATCAAGCACCCTCACGGGTGTGTCGCCCTGCACCAACCTGCCCGAGCAGTACATCTAGTCGCCGTCGAGTGTGGGCGGCCCACCGCCGCCACGTCAAGGGCCGGGACTAGAGCGCTCCAGTACCCTGGGCGCATGAACCGCCGCCCCACGCTCGAGGACGTCGCCGCCCGCGCGGGCGTCTCGCGGGCGCTGGTGTCGATCGTCATCCGCGACGCCCCCGGCGCCGGCGCCGAGACCCGCGCCCGGGTGCTCGCCGCCGCCGACGAGCTGGGCTACCGCCCCGACGCCCGCGCCCGCATGCTCGGCCGCTCCCGCACCCGGCTGATCGGCGTCTCCTTCGGTGTGGCACACGCCTTCCACGGCGACCTCGTCGACGGGCTCTACGTCGCCGCCCGCGACGCCGGGTACGAGCTGGCGCTCTCGGCCACCACCGCGCGGCGCGGCGAGGCCGAGGCGCTCGCCGACCTGCAGCAGGACCGGTGCGAGGCCATGGTCCTGCTCGGCCCCCAGCTGCCGGCCGCCCAGCTCGTCGCCGCGGCCCGGCACCTGCCCGTCGTCGTGGTCGCGCGGGCGGTGCGCAGCAAGGCGATCGACGTCGTCCGCACCGACGACGCCGCAGGCCTGCACCTCACCGTCGACCATCTCGCGGGTCTGGGGCACCGGCGGATCGCCCACGTCGACGGCGGGTCCGCCCCTGGTGCGGCCGAACGCCGCCGCGGCTACGCCCGGGCCATGGCGCGCAACGGTCTCGACGGCCACGCGTGCGTCGTGCCGGGCGGGCTCACCGAGGACGACGGGGCCGCCGCGGCCGAGGCCCTCATGGCGCTGCCGCAACGGCCGACGGCCGTCGCCGCCTTCAACGACCGCTGCGCGACCGGCCTGCTCGACCGGCTGCGCCGCGCGCACGTCGACGTACCCGGCGAGATGTCGGTGGTCGGGTTCGACGACAGCCGGCTCGCCCGGCTCTCCCACGTCGACATGACGACGGTCGCACAGGACGGCGACGGCCTGGCGGCGACGGCGGTCGGTCGGGTGATCGCCCGGCTCGACGGGGCGACCGTCGATCGCCGGGAGGTCGTGCTGGCGCCGCGGCTCGTGGTCCGCGGGACAACTGCACAGGTAAAACTGGACAGTCTGAACTGAACAATCTACCGTCGGCGACGTGCCCGCCGTCCTGTCCGAGTCCGCCACCCATGCCGCGCGCGACGTCCGCGTGCTCGTCGGACGCCTGCGGCGACGCCTGCGTCAGACCTACGACACCATGGACCTCACGCCGACCCAGATCTCGGCGCTGAGCCGCATCGGACGCGAGGGCCCGCTGTCGGCGAGCGACCTCGCCGCCGCCGAACGCGTCCGCCCCCAGTCGATCGCCGCGACCCTCGCCGTGCTCGAGGAGCGCGGCCTCACCGAGCGCCGCCCCGACCCCGGCGACGGCCGCCGCCGACTGCTCTCCCTCACCCCCACCGGCACCGCGCTGCTGGACGACGGCCGGCGCGCCGGCGAGGAATGGCTGGCCAGAGCGCTGCACGAGCGGCTCACCGAGGCGGAGCGGCGCACCGTCGTCGAGGCCATGGCATTGCTCGACCGGGTCACCGGACCGTGAGCCGCACCCACGTCACGGACGCGTTCGACCGACGGCTCATCGCGCCGATGATGCTCGGCGCGACGCTCAACCCGGTCAACACCTCGATGATCGCGGTGTCGCTCGTGCCGATCGGACTCGCGTTCGGGGCGTCGCCGTCGGAGACCGCATGGCTGGTGTCGGGCCTGTACCTCGCGACGGCGGTGGGGCAGCCCGTCGTCGGCAGGCTCGTCGACGTCCACGGCCCGCGCCGGCTCTACCTGGCCGGGACCGCGCTCGCCGGGCTCGCCGGAATCCTCGGCATGCTCGCCCCGTCGCTCTGGGTGCTCGTGATCGCACGCGTCCTGCTCGGGTTCGGCACGTGCGCCGGCTACCCCGCCGCGATGTACCTGATCCGCAGCGAAGGCAGACGCACCGGACAGGACAGCCCGGCGAGCCTGCTGGCGCTGCTCGCGATCGCGAGCCAGATCGTCGCCGTCGTCGGCCCGACGATCGCCGGCGTCCTCGTCGGCCTCGGCGGCTGGCGCGCGGTGTTCGCCGTCAACGTCCCGCTGGCCGTCGCCTGCCTCGTCCTGGGCGCCCTGCGGCTCCCCCGCCACCCCGCCCCCGACGCCGACGCACCGCGGCCCCGGACCGACCTGCTCGGGATCGCCCTGTTCGCCGTCACGCTGACGACGTTGCTGCTGTTCCTCATGTCCCCCTCGACCGGGCACTGGTACCTGGTGCTCGTCGCCGTCGCGGCCGCCGCGGTGTTCGCGGTCCGCGAGCTGCGCGCCACGAGCCCGTTCGTCGACCTGCGGGTGCTGGGCGGCAACCCCGCCCTGGTCGCGACCTACGTCCGCGCCCTGCTGACCTTCACCATCGGCTACGCCTTCATCTACGGCTACACCCAGTGGCTGCAGGAGACGCGCGGGCTCACCCCGACGCAGGCCGGGCTCCTCATGCTCCCGATGTTCGTGACGACGATCGCCGTCACGGCGCTCACCGGCCGCAACGGCGCCGTGCGCGCCAAGCTGGTCGTGGCCGCCCTCGCCCAGGTCGTGCAGGTCGCACTGTTCCTGGCGCTCGGCGCGGACAGCGGCATCTGGTTGCTGGTGCTGATCGCCGTGGCCGGCGGCGTCGCGATGGGGCTGGGCGGCCTCGGCAACCAGAACGCCGTCTACCACCAGTCCGACGCGGAGCGGACCGCCTCGTCCGCAGGGCTGCTGCGGACGTTCTCCTACCTCGGCGCGATCGTCGCCGCAGCCGCCACCGGCGAGTTCTTCGCCGACGGCGCCGACACCCCCGGCCTGCACCGGCTCGCAGTGTTCCTGCTGGTCGTCGGCGGGATCTGCCTGGTCGTGACGCTGCCCGACCGGTCGCTCGCCCGGGTCGGCGCCGGCGTCAGCGACCGGCCGCGAAGGAGGTGACGATCCCCACCGCGGCGAGGTCGTTCCACACGTGGTGCTCGTCGACCAGCCCGTCGCGCACCCCGAAGCGGTCGATGAACCGCACCCCGGCGAAGGCGCCGCCGTCGATCGCCTCGCCGTTCAGGGTGCCGTTGACGATCACGCACCAGCGGGCGTCGTCGGCGGACCGGTAGACGTCGACGCGCTCGATGTCCTTGTCGACCCGGCGGTACAGCGTCCGCCCGTGCTCGACCTGGTCGGCGGGCCCGGAGTAGGCGACGCCGCCGGGGAACACGATCGACGCGCCGGGCGCGAGCAGCGCGGCCGCCTCGTCGGTGTGGCCGTCGGAGCACAGCGTCAGGTAGCGGTGGGCGACCTCGACGGCCGCCTCGGACGTACTCATGCCTCAGTCAACCCTGCGAGCGGCAGCGGTCGCCACAGCGCCTGTCGCCACCCACGACCTCAGTCCTCGGCGCGCCAGAACGTGAAGCCGCCGAGCTTGCTCTCCCCCGTCCCGAGGTTCACGACGGTCGCGAACCCGGCCTCGGCGAGCATCGCGGCGACGTCCGGGCCCTCGTGCCCGTGCCCGTGGCCGTGCCCGTGTCCCGGGGCGCCGTGCCCCTCGGCGCCGTGGTCGTGGCGGCCGAGGTGGCCGTGCGCCGCTGCCCGCAGGCGTGTCGACGCGATCCGCGACACCACGCGGGCCAGCGGCACCGCCTCACCGCGGTCGATGTCGACCAGGTGCAGCCGGCCGCCGGGAGCCAGGACCCGGCGTGCCTCCCGCAACGCCTGCACACGCTCGGGGGCCGACACGTGGTGGAGCATGAACGACGACAGCACCCGGTCGACGCTGCCGTCGGCCAGCGGGATCTCCTCGGCGAACCCCTCCCGCACCGTCGCGGCGACACCGGCCCTGGCGGCCTTGCGGCGGGCCCACGAGATCGACTCGGGATCGGGGTCGATCCCGGTGATCTCCGCGGCGGGCTCGGCGTGCGCCGCGAGCAGCACCAGGTTCCCGGTGCCGCAGCCGATCTCCAGGACCCGCGTCCCCGGCTCGATCCCGGCCTGCACGAGCAGCCTCCAATGCGCGTCCCGCGCGCCGAGGAACCGGGAGAACCGGTCGTAGAACGGCAGCAGGCGCGGGTTGACCATCGCCGGCAGGTACTCGCGGGCGGCGGTTGCGGTGCTCATGTTCTCCTCCAGGAGACGAAGTTCGATTACCGTTCCCAGTGTGGATGTGCCTTCATCTGCGGACAAGCAACGAACTGTGGGCATGATGGGACTTTCTTCGGTCACCGATTCCGACGGCGTCCAGCTCGTCGGCTACGACCGGCGGGCGGGCGTGCCGCCCGTCACCGTCCGCCGGTGGGACGGCGCGCCGCACGACGCCGTGATGCTCGGGGCGCACGCCCACGACTTCCTCGTGCTGCTCCACGTCGTCGAGGGCGCCGACGTCATGCGCGTCGACGGCCACGACTGGCCGCTCACCGCGGGCGACGCGTTCGTGATGGCGCCCGGGGCCGTCGTCACCCCCCGGCCCGGTCCACGCCGCAGCGACGCCCGGATGTGGGCGGTGTTCTTCCCCGCCGACGCCGTCGATCCCGCCGCGGCCGCCCCCCTCGCCTCCTGGCGCTCCCATCCCCTGCTCGCCGCGTTCGGCGGACACCGGCGCGGGGTTGCGCAACGGCTCCACGTCCCCGAGGAGGAGCGGGCGGCCTGGGCCGGGCACCTGCGCGACCTCGACGACGAGCTGCGCGGGCGTCGCGACGGGTACGCCGACGCCGTCCGCGCCCACCTGACGTTGCTGCTCGTCCGGCTCGGACGGCTGCAGCCGGGCCCGCCGGCGGACCAGGGCGTGGAACCGCTGCTGGCGGCGGTGCTCGACGTCGTCGAGACCCGGTTCCACGAGCCGATCTCGCTGCGCGACGTGGCGTCCGCGGTCGGGCTGACCCCCGGGCACGTGACGACGGTCGTGGGCAGGCGCACCGGCCGCACCGTCCAGCAGTGGATCACCGAGCGGCGGATGCGGGAGGCCCGTCGGCTGCTGGCCGGGTCCGACCTGACGATCGCGGAGATCGGCAGCCGGGTCGGCTACCGGGAGACGGGATACTTCGTGCGGCGGTTCCGCGCCGAGCACGGCGTCCCGCCCGCGGCGTGGCGCAGGGCCGGCCGGACGGCCTGAGCGGACCGCGCAGGGGCCATGTCCGGGGCGGTGGAGTTCGGGCTCGACACCGAACGTGGGAACCCGGCCCGGCCACGGGGGACCTGAACCTTCCTCGACCTCGGCTCGTTGGAGCCTGATTTGATGACTGTGCCGACAACCGGACACGATCCACGCACCCATGAGACGGCGTCGCCAGATGGCAGCTGAGCTGCGACGACGAGCGATGAATCGAACGCATGTTCGAGTATCATCGTGTGGTGTCGACCGGTCAGCTCTTCGCCGCGCATCGCCTGCTGCAGCAGGCGATCGAAGAGCTGGCCGCGGTGTCCGGTCCCGCCGCCGGTGACGACGAGCTTTTCTCGGCCCTCACCGTCTGCGAAGGCGCCGCCCGACTCCTGGAACGGCTCTCGATCGGTGCGGTCGCCGCCCTGCAGCGGCGTGGGGTGTTCGCCGAACGCGGCTACCGCTCCACCGTCACCGCCCTGGGCGACCTGCTCGGCTGGGAACGCTCCGACGCCCGCCGCCGCCTCACGGTCGCCGAGCACGCCGTCGAGACCGTCGCCCTCGACGGCACCGCTCTCCCCGCCCGACTTACCGCGACCGCGACCGTCTTCGCAGCCGGCAACTGCTCGGCACGCCACGCCGAGATCATCGCCCGCGTCCTCGACACCCCCGCGGCCCGACGGCTGGCACCCGACGTGTGGGCCGCCGCCGAAACCCAGATCGCCGCGAAGGCGGGCGACTACAGCCCCGCCGACCTCCACGCCTGGGCCACAGCCCTGGTCGACACACTCGACCAGGACGGCCCCGAACCCGACGACCGCCCACCGGTCCCGGTCAACGAACTGTCCGTGACCCGCAACCCCGACGGCGCCGGCGGCCGGATCAAGGGCCGTTTCGACGACCCCACCATGTTCGACGCGATCGCGACCGTCGTCGACGCCCACTCCGCCCCGCCGACCGCCGACGACGACCGATCCGCCGGGCAGCGCCAGGCCGAGGCGCTCGCCGACGCCTGCGCGTTCGTCCTCGACCACGCCGACGTGCCCGCCCGCGGCGGTGAACGCCCCCACCTCACGGTGACGGTCCGGTTGGACGACCTGGAGGGGCGCGCCCGCGCCGGCTGCCTGGACGTCGGCGGTGCCCTGACACCGGAGCAGCTGCGGCTGCTGTGCTGCGACGCCCGGGTCGTGCCGGTCGTGCTCGGCGGCGAAGGTCAGCCCCTCGACGTCGGACGTGCTCGCCGCGTCATCTCCGACGGCCTGCGCCGTGCGGTCGCCGCCCGCGACCGCGGCTGCGCCCGCTGCGGCCGACCACCGTCGTGGTGCGAAATCCACCACGTCATCCCCTGGGAGTCGGGCGGGGCGACCTCGATCCACAACTGCACCATGCTCTGCCGCGCCTGCCACCGCCTCGTCCACCACGGCGGCTGGGCTGTGCTGCTGCGCAACGGCCTCCCGCAGTTCCTGCCACCCCGCTGGATCGACCACGGCCGCCGCCCACGAAGCCGACCCCGGCACACGGTCCAACTCCCCGACCTCGACCCGCCCGCGCATCCGTGCCGGCCGGTCGACGTCGCACGCCCCGGCCCTCGCCCGGCTCGCGAGTAGGCGCAGTACCCGAACCGTGCCGGGAGTCGCACACTCGCCACCGGGCCCGTTCACCGTGCGGGCCTGTTCTGGTTCGAGCTAGGGGTCTCGTGGCGCGGTGATCACGAGCAGGCGACCGTCGTCCGGGCGCATCGCTCCGGGCGCTCGAACCGCCTCGGCCTCGACCGTCGAGATGTCGCCGAGACGCGGCGACCCTGGCGGAACACCCGTCGTCGACCGCTCGCCGAGTACGCCGGCGAAGGCGGTGTGGGCGTGCCCCGTCGCGCCGGGCGGAGCGCACGGGACATGCCGTGGCGACGTGCGACGACCGCGGCCGGGTCACTGTCCGGGTGAGGTCGACGCCTCTCGATCGGCAGTGAGCGCCACCGAACGTCCGGTGGACGGTCGCGCCTCCCGGCCGGAGCGCCATGACCGCCGCCACCGACTCCCCCGTCGACCGGCCCGACGGCCCTCGACCTCGCCCCGCTCCACGCCGTCACGCGCCGCGAGGCGGCCCGTCGCCGCCGTGACGACCCCGCGGGCCGGGCTTCGACGACGTCCGCACCCTGCTGGGCGACAAGCGCCTCGGCCGGTCCCGCCCGGACCCGACGACGCCGCCCGGGTGCGGACCGTCTTCGCGACGCCCGCCCGCCGCCTCCCCGACCTGCGCCTGGCCCGCGGCCTCGACACCGTCGGCGTCCGCGTCGGCCACGTCAGCGGAGGCGTGACCGAACTACCGGTGACGTGGTGGGCGCTGGTCAGCGGTCGAGCCAGGCCGTCGCGTAGAACATGTCGCGCGTCAGGTACCGGACGACGCCCTTCACCTCGGGCTTCGTGATCGTCGACAGGTACCCGCGGCTGTAGTAGGCCATCGCGAGGTCCTGGTTGGTGACGAGCTGGACCTGTTGGTAGAGGCGCGTGCGTTCGGCGTCGTCGGTGGTGCGGGCCGCGCGGTCGAGCATCGCGTCGACCTCGGGGTCGGAGTAGGCACCGTAGTTCTGGCTGCCGCCGGTGCGCAGCGCGTTCGACGACGACGGGTACGGCGCGTCGACCGGCCCACCGACGTTGCCCGCGATCTGGAAGTCGCGGCTCTGGACGACGCTGGAGGAGTACTCGGCCAGGTCGTAGAACTGCGGCTGCAGCGTGATGCCGATCGTCGCCATCTGGGCCTGCAGGAACTCCGCGAACTCGACCCGGTTGGGCGCGTTCGTCGTCTTGTAGACGACGGTCGCGCTCCCCCCGCCCGCCACGTACTCCTGCACGAGGGCCTTGGCGCGCTGGACGTCGTAGGCCGGCCACGCCGCGGCGGCCTCCGGTGTCTGGTACTCGCTGGAGTCGCTGAAGTAGCCGGTCGCGCGTTCCATCTGGTTGCGGAACTGCACCGCGGCCAGCGCGTTCAGGTCGATCCCGCGGACCAGCGCCTCCCGCATCCGGTGGTCGTCGAAGGGGGCGGTGGTGTGGTTGAAGATGATCCACTCCGCGCCGTGCCCCGGCCCGTAGTAGGCGCGCAGGTTCGGGTTCGCCATGCCGCGCACCAGTTCCGTGTGGTAGCCACCGAAGATCAGGTCGACGTCACCGTTCTCGATCGACGCGTACCGGCTCTCCGTGTCGGGCAGCGGCCGGAACTCCAGCCCGTCCAGGCGCGGCAGGCCCTGCTGCCAGTAGTCCGGGTTGCGGGTCAACGTCATCCGGGAGTCCCGCACCCACGAGCTCAGCACGAACGGGCCCGCCCCGACCGGGTTCGTCGTGATCTGCGCACCGTACTTCTGCAGTGCCGCCGGCGAGATGATCAACCCGAGGCTGCCGCCGGTGAAGTTGCCCGCGAACGCCACCGGGAACATCCCGAACGGCCCGTCGAGCCCGAACTCCACGGTGAGCGGGTCGATCGCCCGCATCGACCGGATCGGTGCGGTGAACCGGTTGCCGGGCGAGGACTTCTTGTCGATGTGGCGCTGCACGTTGGTGATCACCGCCGCCGCGTCGAACGGCGTGCCGTCGGAGAACGTGACGCCCTCTCGCAGGCCCATCCGCCACGTCGTGCCGCCGTCGGGTGAGTCCATCGACCTCGCCAGGTACGGTTCCGCCCCGCCGTCGGGGGTGAGCTTCATGAGCGAGTCGTAGACCGCGAACGCCGCCATGTTGGTGTTCTGGATCGTGGGGTCGAACCCGACCGCCTCCCGGTCGGTGCCCATGACGAGCACGCCCCCGGTCTTCGGGGTTCCCTCCGTGGCCGGGTCGCCGCCGTTGGGGTTGGTGGCCTGCACTCCCCCGGCGCCGTTCGTGCCGGACGGGGTGGCCGATCCGCACGCGGCCACCAGTGTCAGGCCGACGAGAACGGCGACGAACCTCAGTAGCAGCCTTCGGGTCGTGGTGGTGGACAAGGCGGTCCCCTCACTCGTCGTCGAGTCGGCCCGTCCGGTGCCGCGGGACGGCGGCGATACGGACCCGACGGTCCGAACCGGAGCTTGGAGCGCGGACCCGACGCTAGTGGTGATGCGGGGCACACCGGAAAGCACTGTCGTTTCTGACAGTCATCGACGCCGTTGATGGTGACGCCGTCCAGACACGGCACGCCACTCGAACACGTCGGCGCTGGTGATCTCGGGCGGTTCCGCAGGCCCGGGCGTCAGGCGTTGCGCGGGAACCCGAGGTCGACGCCGCGGTGGGAGGGGTCGGGCCAGCGCGTCGTCACGACCTTGGTGCGGGTGTAGAAGTGCACGCCGTCGGTGCCGTGGGCGTGGGTGTCGCCGAACAGCGAGTTCTTCCAGCCGCCGAACGAGTAGTAGGCCATCGGCACGGGGACGGGCACGTTGATCCCGACCATCCCGACCTCGACCTCGTTCTGGAAGCGCCGGGCGGCGCCGCCGTCGTGGGTGAAGATCGCGGTGCCGTTGCCGTAGGGGTTGCGGTTGACCAGGGCGAGCGCCTCGTCGTAGGTGTCGACGCGCAGCACCGACAGGACCGGGCCGAAGATCTCGTCGGTGTAGATCGACATGTCGGTGGTGACGTGGTCGAACAGTGTCGGTCCGACGAAGAACCCGTCGCCGTCGGCGTCGTAGCGGGCGGTCCGTCCGTCGAGGGCGAGGGTCGCACCGGCCTGCTGCCCGGCCTCGATGTAGCCGGTGACGCGGTCGAGCGCGGCGCGGGTGACGAGCGGGCCCATGTCGGTGCCGCGGCGGCCGTCGCCGGTGCGCAGGGCCCGCGCGCGGTCGGCGATCGCGGCGACGAGCCGGTCGGCGACGTCGCCGACGGCGACGACGGCGGAGATGGCCATGCACCGTTCGCCGGCGGAGCCGAAGCCGGCGTTGACGGCCTGGTCGGCGGCGAGGTCGAGGTCGGCGTCGGGCAGCACGACCATGTGGTTCTTGGCCCCGCCCAGCGCCTGGACCCGCTTGCCGTGCTCGGTCGCGGTGCGGTGGACGTAGCGCGCGACGGGTGTGGAGCCGACGAAGGAGACCGCGGCGACGTCGGGGCTCGTGAGCAGCGCGTCGACGGCCTCCTTGTCCCCGTTGAGGACGTTGAACACGCCGTCGGGCAGCCCCGCCTCCTGCCAGAGCCGCGCGAGCCACAGTGCCGCGCCGGGGACCTTCTCCGACGGCTTGAGCACGACGGTGTTGCCGGCGGCGATCGCGATGGGGAAGAACCACATGGGGACCATGGCGGGGAAGTTGAACGGCGAGATGATCCCGACGACGCCGAGCGGCTGGCGGATCGAGGCGATGTCGACGTTGGTGGAGGCGTTCTCGGTCGCGGATCCCTTGAGCAGGTGCGGCATGCCGCAGGCGAACTCGACGACCTCGAGGCCGCGCGCGACCTCCCCGGCCGCGTCGGCGAGGACCTTGCCGTGCTCGGCGGTGATGATCTGCGCGAGCTCGTCGGCGCGGGCGTCGAGGAGGGCGCGGAACGCGAACAGGATCTTGCTGCGCCGGGCGAGGGAGGCGTCGCGCCACGCGGGGAACGCGGCCCGGGCGGTCGCGATGACACGGGCGGCGTCGTCGGCGGAGGCGAGCGGCACCCGCGCCGTCGTCGCGCCGGTGGCAGGGTCGGTGACGTCGGCGAACCGGCCGGACTCCCCCTCGACGGGGGTGCCGCCGGCCCAGTGGTGGAGTACGGCGGGGGGCGCGGGCGTCGTGACGGTCATGCGCGACTCTCCTCGGGACGGCGGGTGCGAGCCTGTGGATCCTAGATGAGATCTCAAGATCTCATCTAGGGTTCGCCTCGCGGCGGCAAGACGCGACACCGCGAAGACAACGCGCTGAACTGGTGTAACACGACCGAAACGCGCGGCACCCACTAGAGTCGCCACCCTGGGAAGGAGCGACAACTGCTGACCTCTTGACAGAGGGTCCACTGGTGGGTCAGGTTTGCGATCTCAAGTCGCGACGCCGAGGGAGACCGCATGACCGACCCCGCCGGACCTGCTCGCCCCTGCGACCTCCTGGTCACGGCCGCGTGGGTGATCACGGTCGACGCCGAACGCCGGATCCTCCGCGACGGTGGCGTCGCCGTCCTCGGCGACACGATCGTCGCCGTCGGCAAGGCTGCGGACCTCGACCGCGAGTTCACCCCGGCGCGGCGGATCGACCGGCCCGACGCGGTCGTCATGCCCGGCATGGCCAACGGGCACCGCCATCTGCTGTGCTGCGCGAAGGGGGCCATGCCCGAGGGCGGCACGACCCTGCAGTCGTTGCGCCGCTTCATCTATCCCTCGTTCTCCTCCCTGGAGCCCGAGGACATGTTCGTCTACGCCCGGCACGCCACCGCGGAGATGATCCGCAACGGCACCACGCTGTTCGAGGAGCCGGGCTGCAACCACATCGACGCAGTGCTGCCCGCGATCGCCGAGTCGGGCATCCGCGCCCGCATCGGGCTGTGGACGTGGGACCAGCGCGGGTCCGGCGGCGACGACGGGCTGCCGGACTGGCTCCGCCTCGACACGGCGGCGGCGATCCGGCGCCTCGAGGACGGGCTCGAGACCGTGCAGGCGTTCGGCAACGAGCGGATCCGGCCGGCCGTGTGCGTCGAGGGCGTGACGACGTGCTCCGACGAGCTGACCGTGGCCGCCGCCCGGCTGGCCGAGGAGTCGCGGACCCTCGCGGTGCAGCACAAGTCGACCAGCCAGCGCGAGGTCGAGCTGGAGCTGAAGGTGTTCGGCGAGCGCCCGGTCAAGCACACCGCGACCATCAAGGCGCTCAACGAGTACACCCTGCTCAACCACGTCACCAGCCTCGACGCCGACGACGTCGCCGCCATTGCCGACAGTGGTGCGACGGTCTCGTGGAACCCCAGCACCGCGCTCAAGCTCGCCAAGGGCACCACCCAGCACAGCAAGTGGCCCGAGCTCGTCGCGGCAGGCGTGCCGATGGGACTGGGCACCGACGCCGAGAACTGCTCCAACCACCAGGACATCTGCCGGGCCATCTACCTGGCGGCCCTGCTGCCCCGCGACGCCCGCGAGGACCCCGGCGCGGTCAGTGCCGAGACCGCGGTCGAGCTCGGCACCCTCGGCGGCGCCCGCGCGCTGCGCTTCGACGACGTCACCGGCTCGCTGGAGCCCGGCAAGCAGGCCGACATCGTCGTCTTCGACACGAACGACTACGACTGGCGGCCGCTGCACAACCCGATCGCGAACCTCGCCTACGGCGTCACCGGGCACTCGGTGGACACCGTGCTGATCGGCGGGAAGGTCGTGCTGGAGAACAAGAAGAGCACCGTGTTCGACGAGGGCGCGCTGCGCGAGGAGGTCGAGGCCACGGACCGGCGCATCCTGAAGAAGATCGGCATCGACCCCAGCCCGGCCTGGCCCGTCATCTGAGACCCGCTCCCGACCCCCGAAAGGCCCGAAGCCATGTACGGCGGCGTCGCCCTCCAGCCGGTCTACGCACCGGACCAGTTCGTCTCGATGGTCGAGCACGTGGAGCGGGTCGGGATCGCCGACCTGTGGCTCACCGACTCCTCGCTGCACTCGCGCTACTGCTACTCCTACCTCACCCTCGCCGCGGTCAACTCGCAGCGGCTGCGGCTGGGCACCGCCGTCACCAACCCGGTGACGCGCCACCCCGCGCTGGCCGCCGTCGGCATCTCGACGATCGACGAGATCTCCGGCGGTCGCGCCGTGTACGGCATCGGTGCCGGCGACCGGCCGCTGGACGCGCTGGGCCTCAAGCCCGCGAAGCTGGCGCTGCTGGAGGACTCGATCGTCGCGGCGCGGCGGCTGTGGACGGGCGAGACCGTCGACATGGCAGCCCGTGGGTTCACCCTCGACGACGCGCACCTGCGGTTCCCGTCGCGTCCCGACATCCCCGTCTACGTCTCGGCGAGCGGCCCGAAGACGCTGGAGCTGGCCGGGCGGGTGGCCGACGGCGTCGTGCTGCTGGCCGGTCTGCACCCCGACGGGCTCACCTACGCCCTGGAGCACATCGACCGTGGCGTCGACATGGCCGGCCGGTCGAGCAGGCCCGCGATCACGGTGTTCGCCTACGGCGCCATCGACGAGGACGAGGACGTCGCGCTGGCGGCGGGCCGCACCATCGCGGCATGGTTCCCGATGACGGCCCCGGTGTACTGCGGGCTCGCGGGTCTGTCGCCGGAGCTGGTCGAGCAGGTCCGCGCCCAGTACGCGGGCGGGGAGTTCCAGGAGGCGGCCAAGGCCGCCGAGCTGCTTCCCGACGACTTCGTGCGCCGGATGTCGTTGTCGGGCAACCGCGCCGCGACCCGCGAGCACATCCGCACCCTCGACAAGCTGGGCATCGACAGCATGGCGGTGTTCCCGATCGGCGGGGACGCCGACAGCCGGCTCGCGACGATCACCGCGTTCGCCGAGTGCCTGCGCGAGGAGGGCCACATCGCCGCCTGACTCATGACATACAGAGGCCCCGCAGCCGGTCCGGCTGCGGGGCCTCTGCGCGGCGCGTCAGCCTCGCGAGGGCAACGGCCGCCCGACCATCGCCGGGGCGCGCACCCCGCGCGCCGACGTCGCCAGCGCGATCAGGCTGAGCACGTAGGGCAGGCTCAGCCAGAACTGTGACGGCAGCACGAAGCTCGGCAGCAGCGCTGTCCCGAGGCCGCCGGCGACGATGCACAGCACCGCGCCCAACAGCAGCCAGCGCAGCGGCGAGCCGGACCTCCGTGCCCGCCACACCCCGGCCGCCGCGACCGCGAGACCGACCACGACGAGGGCGACCCACACCTCGCGCGGCACCTCGCCCATCGACTGCAGGCGCAGCTGCAGCGCGTCGGTGAAGCCGAAGACGAGACACGCCGCGACGACGCCGTAGGGCCGCCACTGGCCGAACACGACGGCGGCCAGCGCGAGGAAACCGCGCCCGGCCGTCATGTTCTCCGCGAAGAGCCCGACCTGGCCGACCGACAGGAACGCCCCAGCGAGCCCGGCGAGGCCACCCGCGGCCAGCACGCCGCTCCACTGCACGCGCACGACGTCGACACCCGTGGAGTCGAGGACCTCGGGCTTCTCCCCCGCCGACCGCACGCGCAGTCCCCCGCGGGTCCGGAACAGCATCCAGGCCACGAGCGGGCCGAGGACGTAGGCGAAGTAGACGAGCGGGAGCTGGTCGAACAGCACCGGGCCGATCCCCGGGATGTCGGCGAGCAGCGGCACCGCGTAGGGCTCCATGCGGACCGTCGTGGGCTGGGTCCCCTGGAACTGCAGCCGGTAGAGGAACATCGTCACGCCCGCGGCCAGCAGGTTCAGCGCGACGCCGACGACGATCTGGTCGCCGCGCAACGTGACCGAGACGAACGCCATGATCGACGCCGTCAGCAGTCCGAGCGTGATCCCCGCGGCCAGCCCCAGGCTCACGCTCCCGGTGGCCCACGCGGTGATGAACGCGCCGTAGGCGCCGAAGAGCATCATGCCCTCGAGGCCGATGTTGATCACGCCGCCGCGTTCGGAGATGAGCTCGCCGAGCGCGGCCAGCAGCAGCGGGACCGAGAGCCGGATCGCGGCCGCGAACAGCGCGATGTCGAACGGGTTCACGAGCGGACCCCTTCCGCGACCGGGGCGGGGACGTCGGTGGCACCGGGTGGCCTCGGCCTCGACCGGCGCCGTTCCGCGTACCAGGCCGTGCCGGTGACCAGCAGGATCACGACGGCCTGGGTGGCCGTCACCAGCCCCGACGAGATGCCGACGCGCGCTTCGAGCAGCCCACCGCCCTGCCGCAGCGCCGCGAGCAGCAGGGCCGCCGGGATGCAGGCCAGCGGTGAGTTGCGGGCGAGGAGGGCGACGACGATGCCGTCGAAGCCGTAGCCCGCGGAGAACCCGGGCGCCAGGTTGGCGGCCGGCGCCGCGAGCACCAGCGACGACCCCGCGATGCCCGCGACGGCGGCGGACGCGCACAGCGCCCCGACGCCGACCAGCGTCGTCCGCGTGCCGGTGGCCCGGGCGGCGTCGGCGTTCGCGCCGGTCAGCCGCAGCCGGTACCCGACGACGGTGCGGCGCAGCACGTACGCCGCGAGGAGGACCAGGATGATCACCAGGATGATGTCGGTGCGCAGCGTCGTGCGCGGCAGCAGCACGGGCCAGCGGGCGGTGTCGGCGACGGGCGAGCTCTGCCCGAGCGTGCCCGTCGGTTCCTCCATCGGGCCGTTGGCCAGCCACGACACGACCTGGGTCATGATCAGGGTGAGCAGCAGCGTCGCGATGAAGTCGTTGACGCCGCGGCGGGCCCACAGCCACGCGGCGACCCCGCCGAGCAGGGCGCCGCCGACCGCGCCGGCGAGGACCGCGATGGTCAGGTGCAGCACCGTCGGCAGGCCGGTCAGGTAGAGCCCGACGACGGCGGCGGTCGTGCCGCCGGCGAGGATCTGGCCCTCGAGGCCGACGTTGAGCCGCCCGGCGCGCGACGCGACGACCCAGCCGATCGCTGCCAGCACGAGCGGGACGAACTTGGTCAGCGTGGCGCCGAACTGCGCCGGGCTGCCGAACACCCCGTCCCACATCGCGGCGGCGGCCTTGCCGATGGGGGCGCCGGTGAGCGCGATGACCAGCAGCGACGCCGCCAGCGCGAGGACGACGGCCAGCACGCTCACCAGCAGGCCGCGCAGCGCCTGGCGGTTCATGCGACCACGTCCTCTCCGGCGCCGTTGACGGCCGTCATCAGCTCACCGACCCGGTCGCGGGTGGCCTCGTCGGCGGACAGCACCGCGACGATCCGCCCACCCGACATCACCGCGATCCGGTCCGAGAGCGCGAAGATCTCGTCGAGCTCGGCGGAGAACAGCACCGTCGCCCCGCCCGCGGTCTTGTGCGCGTTGATCTGGGCGTGGACGAACTCGATCGCGCCCACGTCGAGCCCGCGCGTCGGCTGGGCCGCGACCAGCAGGTCCGGATCGCCGTAGAGCTCACGGGCCAGCACGAGCTTCTGCTGGTTGCCGCCCGACAGACTCTCGACGGGCGTCTCCAGCCCGGCCGTGCGGACCCCGAAGCTCTCGACGCGCTCGCTGCAGTGCCGCCGGATCCGGCCCTGGCGCAGCACGCCGCGGCGGCTGAACTCCGCCTCGCCGACGACCCGCATCATCAGGTTGTCCGACACCGAGAGCGGCAGGGCCAGCCCGGCGGCCTGGCGGTCCTCGGCGATGACACCGGTGCGTCCCGGCCCGCCGCCGGGGGCGGTCACCCGCACCGACCCCGTGGTGGGCGTCCGGACGCCCGCGAGCAGGTCGGCGAGCTCGCTCTGCCCGTTTCCCTCCACACCGGCGACGCCCAGGACCTCGCCCGCGCGGACGGTGAGGTCGACGGGTCCGAGGTCGCGGTCGCCGCGGTAGCCGGCCATCGTCAGGCCCGCCGCCTCCAGGACGACCGGACCCGCGGCGACGACGGGCCGTTCGGTCCGCAGCACCACGTCGCGGCCGACCATCATCCTGGCCAGCTCCTCGGGTGCGGTGTCCCCCACGCGCACCGTGGCGACGACCTTCCCGCCGCGCATGACGGTGCAGCGGTCGGCGACGGAGGCGATCTCACCGAGCTTGTGGGTGATCAGCACGATCGCCAGCCCCTGGGACGCCAGCTCCTCCAGGACGACGGCGAGCCGGTCCCACTCCACCGGCGAGAGCACCGCGCTCGGCTCGTCGAGCAGGAGCACCCGGGCGTCGCCGAGCAGGCACTTGAGGATCTCGATCCGCTGCCGTTCCCCCACCGGCAGCAGCTCGACCGGGACGTCCGGGCGCACGGGCATGCCGTGCCGTTCACTCAGTTCCAGCAGCCGGGCCCGGGTGCCGGCGGCGTCGAAACGCCGGCCGCCGCGCGACCCCTGCGCGAGCGCGACGTTCTCCGTCGCGGTCATGTCGGGCACGAGCATGAAGTGCTGGTGCACCACGCCGACCCCGGCCGCCCGCGCCGCCTCCGGGTCGCCGGGAGGCAGCGTCGCGCCGCCGACGACGACCTCGCCCGCATCCGGGTTGACCAGCCCGGACAGGACCTTGACCAGCGTCGACTTGCCGGCGCCGTTCTCGCCGAGCAGCGCGAGGATCTCGCCGGGCCGGACGTCGAGGTCGACCGCGTCGTTCGCGACGAGGGCACCGTAGGTCTTGGTCACGCCCCGGACCGACAGCGCCGCCGCGACGGCGCTGTCGGCCGGGAGACCGTCCGGGGTGTCGGCCGACACCGTCACCCGCCCTGCGGCATGGTGATCGCCCCAGAGTTGATCTTGTTCGTCGTCTCGGTGACGACGGCCTGGTACTTCTCGTTGCCCGGGCAGAGCTTGAGCGCCTGCACCGTCGGGTCGTCGAGGGCGTAGAAGCGCGGCTGGGCCGGGAGCTGGTCCGCCTTGTAGTCCTCGAGGATGTGCACGACCATCACCCGGGTGTCCTGGAACGCGTAGCCGATCAGGGCGGGCGACTCGTCGCAGCGGTCGGTCGTCGGGTTGAAGACCTTCACGGTCTTGCCCGACTCCTTGACCGCGTCCAGCACGCCGGGCAGGCCCGCGTCCTGGAAGGCGTAGATGACGTCGGCACCGTTCGCGATCTGGGCGGCGGTCGCCTCCTTCGCCTTGGCCGCGTCGCTGAGCGAGCCGACCGTCACCGAGGCGACCTTGATCTCGGGCTTGACCGACTTGGCGCCGGCGGCGAAGTCGATCGAGGACTGCGAGTTCGGCGGGATGTCGGTGCCGCCGACGTAGCCGATGGAACCCGAGGCGCTCTCCTGTGCGGCGACGACGCCGGCGACATAGGCGGGGACGCCCTGCTTCGTCGCGTAGGTGTGCAGGTTCGGGATGCCCGTCTGGACCACGCCGGACATCACGAACGTGACGTCGGGGAACTGCGGGGCGACGGTGTTGCCCGCCGACACGAGCGAGCTGCCGCCCGCGATGATCAGCTGGTTGTCCGCGGCGAGGTTGGTCAGGGCGTCGATGGCGGCCTGCGGCGAATTGACGTTGTCGACCACCGACACCGTCATCCCCTCCTTGGCCGCCACGGCCTGCACCCCGTCCAGATAGGACTGGTAGAAGGCCTTGTCGTTGCGCGGCCCGGCGAGCACCACGCCGACCTTCGTGGGTGCGGCGGACGAGCCGGGGGTAGGTGTGCCGCCGGTGTCGGCGCCGCCTCCCCCTGAGCACGCGCTCAGCGCCAGGACCGCGGCGACGACGGGAAGAGCGAGTACACCGCGCCGTGCGAGCCGAGTGGCCGATCGGATCATCAGGTTCTCCTCAACCTGCGATCGAGCTCAGCCGCGGGGGCGGCTGAGATCTTGAGATCGCATTCTTGGTCAAACGATCGTGTCGGAGGTCGCATCCTGTCGTCAAGACGTCGGTCGCGGTGTAACCGCGGTGCAACATTCGCACAGTTCAGACTCATTGCTGCGCGAGAACCCCGCCCTTGACAAGCGCCCGTCCGCGGTCTGAAATTTGAGATCTCAAAATCGAGTAGGGGTGCAATGGAGAAGTCAGTCGCGGTAGCCAAGGCCCTCGAGAGCATCGACGAGGCCCGGGTGGTGTCCCTGGTGCAGGAGGTGTGCCGCATCCCCAGCGTCCTCGGGGACGAGCTCGCCTTCGCGAAGTACCTGGTCGACGTCATGAACGACTCCGACTTCACCGACGTGCGACTGCAGGACGTACTGCCCGACCGCCCCAACGCCATCGGCGAGCTCGACTTCGGCGCCGGCCCCCGCGTCGTCCTGACCGGCCACCTCGACACCAAGCCCGCCTCGATCGGCTGGACCGTCACCGAACCGTTCAGCGGCGAGTTGATCGACGGTCACGTCTACGGCCACGGGATCATGGACATGAAAGCCGCGCTGGTCTGCCAGCTCGTCGCCGCCGAGGCCGTCCGCGCCTCGGGCGTGCCCGTCGCGGGCACGCTGGCGTTCGCCGGGGTCAGCGACCACATGGGCGACCAGATCGGGTCCATCCGCTACTTCGACGAGTATTCGGCCGACCTCTGCGTACTCGGCGAGCTGTCCGACAACGAGATCTACCTCGGCCACCGCGGCCGCTACTACTTCGACGTCACCGCCCAGGGCCTGTCCGCCCACACCTGCCACAAGCCGATCGCCGTCAACGCGAACATGCTGGCGGCCAAGGCGATCCTCGAGCTCGACGCCTCCCGGCTCACCCCCGACCTCGAGCCCTGGGTGCGAGAGCTGTTCGGCGACGAGACCTTCATGGCGCCCGGCCGCGTCTACGGCGGGCTCCCGCCCGGCGGGCCGTCGATGATCCCCGACGAGTGCGTCGTCCGCGTCGACTGCAGGCCCCAGCCCGGCGTCAGCGTCGAGACCGTCCGCGCCGAGCTGGACCGCTGCCTCGACGCCGTCCGCGGTGCCGACCCCCGGTTCAAGGCGGCCGTCGAGCTCGCCGACGTCAAGTCGCCCTACGTCGCCGACCCGCACAGCCGGGTCGTGCAGACGATGGTCGACGCCGTGCGCCAGGTCCGCGGCACCGAGCCCCCGCTCAAGGCCGCCGGCTGGCTCGGCGACACCGCGAGCTTCGGCGACCGCATCCCCACCGTGATCTTCGGACCGGGCGGCGAACCCGTCTACTGCCCCAACGAGAACCTGTCCGTCGACGACATCCTCGAGGCCACCCGCGTCTACACCGCCTTCTCGACCCTGGCGCTGCTGGGATGACCGCACCGGCGACCGGCACCGCCGCCCCCTCGTTCGAGCACCTCCTCGCGCGCGACGACCTGGCGTGGATGGGGCAGAACACCACCCATCTCGAACCCCCCGCCGAGGTCGTCGCCGCACTGGAGGAGAGCACGCGCCGACGCGAGTTCCAGCTCTACGCGCCCGCGCTCGGCTTCGAACAGCTCCGCCACCAGATCGTCGACGACCTCGGCCTCACCGGTGCCGACGCCTGGATCACCGACGGCGCCGTCGGCGGGCTCCACCACATCTGCACCGCGCTGGCCGGCTCGATCTCCCGGGTGATCACCAGCGACCCCGGGTGGCCCTGGCCCGCGCGGTTCGCCGGCCTCGAAGGGGTGCCGTCGACGACACTGGACCTGTACTCCGCCGAGCAGGGCTACCGGCTCACCGCCGCCCAGATCGCCGCGGTGATCGAGCCGCGCTCCCTGATCTACCTGATCGACCCGCTCAACCCGCTGGGCAGCCGCTACGACCGGGCCGAGCTCACCGCCATCACCGACCTGGCCCGCGAGACCGGGTCGCTCGTCGTGCACGACTGCACCTACCGCCACTTCGCGACCGGTCACACCCTCGCCGCCGAGCTCTACCCCGAGGGCACGCTCACCACCTACTCGTTCTCCAAGTGGCTCGGGCTGGCCGGGCTGCGGCTCGGCGCCGTCGTCGCCGTGCCCGAACTGCTCGGGCGGCTGACCGCGGTGCCGTCCAACCCGTTGGGCGCCAACATCTCGGCCCAGCGTGCCGCCATCGCCGGGCTCACCGTGAAGGACGCGTGGCTCGCCCGGGTGCGCGCGACCAACACCCGCAACCAGGAGACGGTGCGGGCCGCGGTGGAGCGCAGCGGCCTCGGGCGGATGGTCGTGTGGCCCTCGCACGGGAACTTCGTGGCCGTCGACATCGCCGACAGCGGCTGGACCGCCGACGACCTGTGCGCCGCGATGCTCGACCGCGACGTGTTCATCCGGCCGGGCACGTACCAGTCGCCGCGGTTCGGCGAACGCTTCGTCAAGGTCAGCACCTCGGTCCCGCAGGAGTGGGCCGAGCGGTTCGCCGCGGCCTGGTCCGCGCTCCCGACGCCCGCCGGGGGACGCTGATGGTCGCCTCCCCGCGGCTGACCGAGCTCACCGTCGACGAGTACCGCGCCGCGAGCGGGCTCGACCTCGGCCGCCGCGTCGCCGCCGGTGAGCTCTCCCCCGTGCACCTCGCCGAGCTGGCCCTGCACCTCGCGGCGCAGGCCGAGCCCGCGATCAACGCCTACGCGACGCTGCTGCCCGAACGGGCGCGCGCCGCCGCCGCCGAGCGGGAGGCCGAGGTCCGCGCCGGGACGGTCCGCAGCGTGCTGCACGGCGTCCCGATCGCGGTGAAGGACAACATGCTCGAGGAGGGACTGCCCGCCGGGAAGGGGTCGCGGACCAGCCCGGACACCCCCGCGGCGGCGTCCTCACCGATGGTGGGGCGGCTGCTGCAGGCCGGCACCGTCGTCATCGGGCGCACCACCACGCCGGAGTTCGGCTGGAAAGGCACCGGCATCTCCCCGCGCACCGGGGTCACCCGCAACCCGTGGGACCCCTCCCGCAACTCCGGCGGGTCCAGCGCCGGCTCGGGCGCGACCGTCGGCAGCGGGGCCGTGCCCATCGCCACCGGCACCGACGCCGGCGGGTCCGTCCGCATCCCCGCGGCGTTCTGCGGTGCCGTCGGGCTCAAGCCGACCCTCGGGGCGATCCCGGTCTGGCCGGGGACCGTGAACGAGAACCTCTCCCACGCCGGACCGATCACCCGCGACGTCCGCGACGCCGCGGCCGTGCTCGCCCTGACCCGCGGGCCCGACGCCCGCGACCCGCAGTCCTACTGGTCGCACCCGCCCGCGGGCGACGGCGGCAGACAGCTGCGGGTCGGCGTCGTCCGCGCGCCGTTCGGGATCGCCCCGGACGACGACGTCGCCAGCGTGGTCGGCCCGGCGCTCGACGCGCTCGTCGCCTCCGGACGCGCCGACCACCACGAGGTCACGCTGCCGGCCGGGTTGCCGCGCAGCGTGTTCGAGGCGCTGTGGGTGACCGGCCGCGGCCTCGGCTTCCGGGAGCTGGCCCGCTCGCGCGGGACCGAGATGGACCCCGGGCTGGTCCGGCTCGGCCCGCTCGCGGAGGAGTACTCCCTGGCCGACTACTACGCCGCGCTCACCGCGCGCCGGGAGTTCAACGCCGCGATGGCGGGGCTCCTCGACGAGTGGGACCTGCTCGTCATGCCGACGATGCCGGTGACGGCGTTCGCGGCCGACGCCGAGGTCCCTCCGGGCGGTGCGGCCGACGCGCCGCTGCCGTGGATCACCTGGACGCCCTACACCTACCCGTTCAACATCACCGGGCAGCCGGCCCTCACGCTGCCCTGCGGTCTCGGGGGGCCGACGCTGCCCGTCGGCGTGCAGGTCGTCGGGCCGTGGGCGCACGACGACCGTGTCCTCGCCTACGCAGCACAGGCCCAGGACGTGCTGGCCCGCACGAACCTCCGGACCGTCGCCGGGCCGCCCGACGAGGTCCGGGAGCGACCGGACGCACCCGAGAGTGCAAGGTAGTACCCCACGACCCGGCGGCACCCGTCGTGCCGGAGCGAAGGAACGAGCACCCATGCCCAGGCCAGCACTCGAGCCCCCGACCCCCGACGGGTCCGCGGGGCTGCGGCTCGCACCGCTCGACACCTCCGTCGACAGCCACCTCCAGATCAAGGAGGTCGTGTACCGGCGGCTCGTGCGCGCCATCGTCGAGCTCGAGCTCGAACCCGGCCGCCAGCTGCGCGAACGCCAGCTCGCCGAACAGATGGGCGTCAGCAAGACACCGATCCGCGAGGCGATCGTGCGCCTGGAGAAGGAAGGTCTCGTCACCGTCGCGCCCTACCGCGGGGCGATCGTCCGCGGCTACTCCCACGGCGACGTCCGCGAGATCTACGAGCTGCGCGAGCTGCTCGAGGGCTTCTGCGCCCGCCGCGCCGCCATGCAGATCACCGAGTCCGACGAGACCGACCTGCGCGCCAACGTCCGGCGCAGCCGCGCCCTGCTCGACCAGGGCACGACCGACGACATCCCGGCCCTGTTCGACGAGTTCGACCGCATCCTCTACCGGCAGGCCGCCGGGCACCGGATCGGCGGCCTGCTCGTGGAGCTCGACCTGCACCTCGAACGTCTGGGCAACCTGACCGTCGGGGTGCCGGGCCGCCTCGACGCGTCGGTGCGCCAGCACGAGGAGATCGTCACCGAGATCACCAAGCGCGACCCGGTCGGGGCCGAGGCCGCCTGCCGCGAGCACATCCGCAGTGTGTTCGCCGACCTGATCAACGCGCTCCCGGAGCAGCTGACCCGCACGCCGATCGCCTGAGGCGCGCGCCGGGCCCTGCACCCACGGCGCCGGCGGATCCGCATCAGTGCCCCCGACCCCGGCCTCGTCGCGCTCGCTCCCGTCGGTTCCGTCCCGGGTCGAGCGAACGGACCGGGCGACACGACGTCGTGGGTCGTGGCGCGCCCATCAGCGGCGCAAGGTGGTGGCCCGCTCCATGTGCGACAGCTTCTGCGGGTTGCGCACGGCGTAGAGGCCGGTGACCCGGCCGTCGTCGATGCGCAGGGCGACGACGCCGTCGAGCTCCCCGTCGAGCCGGAGCACGAGCGCCGGGTAGCCGTTGACCTGCACCGGTTCGAGGGCGAGCGCGCCGGGGACGCGGGCCCAGCCGGTGGTGAGCAGCCGGCCGACCTTGTCGGCACCGACGACGGGCCGCAGCACCGCCTGCTTGATTCCGCCACCGTCGCCGAGCAGGACGACGTCGGGGGCGAGGACGTCGAGCAGCCCCTGCAGATCGCCGGTCTCGACGGCGCGGCGGAACGCGTCGAGCGCGCCACGGGTCTGGTCCTGCGTGACCTTCCCCCGGGGGCGGCGGGCGGCGACGTGCGCGCGGGCGCGGTGGGCGATCTGGCGGACGGTGGCGGGGGTCTTCTCGACGGCCTCGGCGATCTCGTCGTAGCCGACGTCGAACACGTCGCGCAGCACGAACACGGCCCGTTCGGTCGGGGCGAGGGTCTCCAGCACGAGCAGCATCGCCATCGAGACGCTGTCGGCGAGCTCGACGTCGTCGGCGACGTCGGGTGTGGTCAGCAGCGGCTCGGGCAACCACTGCCCGACGTAGGACTCCTTGCGCCTGCCGAGCGTGCGCAGCCTGGTCAGCGCCTGGCGGGTGGCGATGCGCACGAGGTAGGCGCGCTGGTCACGGACCTCGGCGGGGTCGACGGCGGCCCAGCGCAACCAGGTCTCCTGCAGGACGTCCTCGGCGTCGGCGGCGGAGCCGAGCATCTCGTAGGCGACGGTGAAGAGCAGATTGCGGTGGGCGACGAACGATGCGGTGGCGGCGTCGGTCACGGGTCCTCCTGTCGACCCCCATGAGACGCCCCATCCCCGCCCGATGTGACAGTGGGCCTCGTCACATCCGCGCCCGGTCACGCCGGACACGTGGGCGGCGTCTTGTGTCCGTCACCGAGTTCCACCCAGTGGAGGACGACATCATGGACGCCCGTATCGACCTGTTCGGCAACGACCTCGCGGCCACGTTCGGCAAGCGCTTCGCCAACGCGGCCGCTGTGATCCAGCGGTCCTCGCTGCCGGCCACGACGCAGGAGCTGGTGTCGTTGCGCGCCAGCCAGATCAACGGCTGCAGCTTCTGCACCGACATGCACACCAAGGACGCCGCCGCCGCCGGTGAGACCGCGCAGCGGCTCCACCTCGTCGCGGCGTGGCGGGAGGCGGCCGTGTTCACCGAGGCCGAGCGGGCCGCGCTGGCTCTCACCGAGGAGGCCACCCGGCTCGCCGACGCGCACGAGGGCGTCTCGGACGGGACGTGGGCCCGGGTCCGGGAGCACTACGACGACGACCAGGCCGCCGCGCTGGTCTGCCTGGTCGCACTGGTCAACGCGGCGAACCGGATGAACGTCGTCGCGCGGACACCCGCCGGCTCCTACGAGCCGGGGATGTTCGCGGCCATGGTGAGCTGAGTCAGCGCCAGCCCAGCTCCGGCGCCACATGGGTCAGCACGCTCTCGATCACGTGCGCGTTGTAGTCCACGCCCAGCTGGTTGGGCACCGTCAGCAGCAGCGTGTCGGCGGCGGCGATCGCCTCGTCCTCGGCGAGCGCGGCGACGAGCTTGTCGGGCTCGCCCGCGTAGGTCTTGCCGAAGCGGGCGTTGCCGCCGTCGATCCAGCCGACCTGGTCGGTGCTCTCGCGCTGCTGCCAGAACAGCGCCTTGTCGAGGTCGGACACGATCGGGAAGATGCTGCGGCTCACCGACACCCGCGACGCCCGGGCGTGCCCGGCGGCGTCCCAGGCCTCGCGGTAGCGCCGGATCTGCTCGGCCTGCAGCTGGTGGAAGGCGACGCCGGTGTCCTCGGTGAGCAGCGTCGAGCTCATGAGGTTCATGCCCTTCTCGGCCGCCCACTCGGCGGTCGCCCGCGATCCTGCGCCCCACCAGATCCGGTCGCGCAGGCCCGGCGCGTAGGGCTCGACGCGCAGCAGCCCCGGCGGGTTGGGGAACATCGGCCGGGGGTTGGGCTCCGCGAAGCCCTCCCCCTCGATGACGTCGAGGAACCGCAGTGCGTGCTCGCGGGCCATGTCGGCGTCGGTCGTGCCCTCGGCCGGGACGTGGCCGAAGTACCGGTAGCCGTCGACGACCTGCTCGGGGGATCCCCGGCTGATGCCCAGCTGGAGACGGCCGCCCGAGATGAGGTCGGCGGCCCCGGCGTCCTCGGCCATGTAGAGCGGGTTCTCGTAGCGCATGTCGATGATGGCGGTGCCGAGCTCGATGCGTGTCGTGCGCGCACCCGCGGCGGCGAGCAGCGGGAACGGCGACCCGAGCTGGCGCGCGAAATGGTGGACGCGGAAGTAGGCGCCGTCGGCCCCCAGCTCCTCCGCGGCCACGGCGAGCTCGATGGACTGCAGCAACGCGTCGGCCGCCGACGTGACCCTCGAATGCCGTGTGTCCGCCCAGTGTCCGAACGACAGGAACCCGATCCTCTTCACGGCCGCAGCAACGGGTTTCCCGACGCACCTATTCCGGGCCGCCCGGGCCCCGACGCCGGCGTGCGGGTGGGCGCCGCGTGCGGCTCGCGGCCCGTCGCGCGGGTGTCGTCGGTCGCGCTCACGTCGTCACCCTGGAAGAGTCCGGCCGGTGACCGGTGAGCTGCCGCTGATCGGCTTCGGGCTGCCGGTGTCGGGCAGCTGGGCCACCCCGGACACGATGCGCCACATCGCCCGGCGCGCCGAAGAGCTCGGCTACGCGGCGCTGTGGACGTTCCAGCGCGTCCTCGACCCCGTCGACGCCGACCTCGGTGCGGCCCACCGGTCGGTGTTCGACTCCGTCGTGGCGCTCGCCCACGTCGCCGGGTGCACGACGCGGATCGGCCTCGGCACCGCGACCCTCTGCGCCCCGTTCACCCCGCCCGCGGTGCTGGCGAAGACGATGGCGTCGCTGGACGTGCTGTCGGGCGGCCGGCTGTCCGTCGGGCTCGGGATCGGCTGGATGCCGCAGGAGTACGCCGCCGCGGGGGTGCCGTTCACCCGGCGCGGCCCGCGGATGGAGGAGTACCTGCGCTGCCTGGAGGTGTTGTGGACCCAGGATCCCGCCGAGTTCGACGGCGAGTTCTACACGGTGCCGCGCTCGCACGTCCTCCCGCGGCCGGTGCAGCACCCGCACCCGCCGCTGCTGCTCGGCGGCACCGCCGCCCCGGCGTTGCGCCGGGCCGGACGGCTCGCGCAGGGCTGGATCGGCAGCAGTCACCACGATCTCTCGCGCATCGGCGACTGCGTCGCACTGGTCCGTGAGGGCGCCGCCGCGGCCGACCGTGACCCGTCGGCGGTGCGGATCGTGGTGCGGGGCGTCGTCGAGCCGACCGGCCACGCACGCGGCTCCCGCCGGCCGCTGCACGGCAGCCGGGAGCAGATCCTCGACGACCTCGCCGCGCTCCGCGCGGTCGGGGTGACAGAGGTGTTCCTCGACCTCAACCTGTCACCGCGGGTGGGCTCGCCCTCGGCCGATGCCCGCTCCTCGGTCGCGTTCGCGGAGCAGGTGCTCGACGCTTTCGCCCCCGCCCACCGGGCTACTTGAGCTCGACGAACAGTGCGTGGGTCGGCACCTCACCGATGTTCTCGCCGACGTGGGTATGCGCGTCGACCCAGCGGGCCTGGTGCTGCGTCTGCTCCACCTCGACCTCGCGGCCCCCGACGGTCAGCCGCCGCCGGAACGTGGCCAACGGGATGATCACCATGTCGGGGTGGTCGTGCTCGCAGGTCCGGTCCCCCGGCTCGTCGCGGTACTCCAGCACCCGCACCCGTTCGTTCTCGAACACCACCGAGTACAGGCCCGGGTCGGTGACGACCGGGTCGGCACCCGTCGCGCTCGTCGTGTCCGTGCGCATCCGGCACCTCCAGATTCGGGAACGTTCGTGGGACTCACATACCATGACGGGACTACGGTACCGTGCACGTCAATGGCGACCCCGTACGAACTGACCGGCCGACGCAACCAGAAGGCCCGCACCCGCACCGCGCTCGTCGACGCGGCCCGCGAGCTGCTCTCCCGCGGGACGACGCCGACCGTCGAGGACGCCGCCGAGGCCGCCGCGGTCTCCCGGACCACCGCCTACCGCTACTTCCCGAACCAGCGCGCCCTGCTCGCCGCCGCCTACCCCGAGATCGACCAGGTGTCGCTGCTGCCCACCGACCCGCCCGACGACCCCGCGCAGCGGCTCGACCTGCTGCTGCACGCCACGAACCGGATCGTGCGCGACTGGGAGATGCAGCTGCGGGCCGCGCTGCGGCTCTCGTTGGAACCCGAGTCCGACCCGACGGGGCCGGTACTGCGCCGGGGACGGGTCATCGACTGGCTGGCCGACGCACTCGAACCCCTCGCCACGACGCACCCCCAGCTCGACCGGGACCGGCTCGCCGTCGCGATCCGCGCCGCGACCGGCATCGAGGCGTTCGTCTGGCTGGTCGACGTCGCCCGCTACGACCGCGAGGACGCGCTCGCCACGATGCACTGGAACGGCGTCGCGATCCTGCGCACCGCCCTGCGCGACGGCGGCCCCTGACCGCCACCCCGCCGGCCCCGGCCCCGGCCCCGGGGCGGTCACGCACCGCACCGCCGCGGCGCGCTACATGCGCGACAGGTCCGACTTCAGCGTCTTCATGGCGAACCGCGACTGCAGCCGTCCCAGCCCCGGCAACGCCATCAGCTCCTGGGTCATGAACCGCTCGTAGGTGGGCAGGTCCTCGACCGCGACCAGTGCCAGGTAGTCCGGCTGACCGAACATCCGCCGCGCCTCGACGACCTGCTCGAACGCCACCAGGGCAGCCTCGAAGGCCGCCACCGTCCGGTAGCCCTGGTCGGCGAGTTCGAACTCGACGTGGACCTGGAAAGCGCGTCCGATCGCCGCCGGGTCGATCCGCGCGTGGTAGCCCAGGATCACCCCCTGCTCCTCCAACCGGCGCACCCGCCGCAGACACGGCGACGGAGTCAGCCCGACCCGGTCCGCGAGCTCGGTGTTCGTCAGGTGCGCGTCCCGCAGGAGCTGGTCGAGGATTGCGCGATCCGTCCTGTCCACGCACAAATCGTGCGCCGATCGGCGAGTCGGCGGCAACAGTTGCAATCCTGCACCGAGGGCTCCGGCCTAGCGTGAACACACGTCACGACCGGAGGTCCGAGGTCCCGCATGGAGATGTCCGCGCTGCTCGCGTTCACCGCGGTCGCCGCAACGCTGATCATGGTGCCGGGCCCCGACTGGGCGCTGCTCGTCGGTGTCAGCTCACGGCGCGGGCCGGTCGCGCCCTCCATCGTCGGGCTCGCCCTGGGCTATGCCGTGATCACCACCGCCGTCGTCGCCGGGGTCGCCCCCCTCGTGGCGGCCGAGCCGACGGCACTCCTCGTGCTGAGCATGGTGGGCGCGGCCTACCTGCTCCACGTCGGAGTCGGGATGTTGCGCAGCCCGGTCGCCGCCGACATCCCGATCGACGCAGGAGCGCCGGCCACGGGCAGCGTGGGGCGAGCCGTCCGCCAGGGCCTCGGGGTCAGCACGCTCAACCCCAAGGCGCTGCTGTTCTTCCTGGCGTTCCTGCCGCAGTTCGCGAACCCCGGGGCCCCGTGGCCCTTCGCGATCCAGCTGGCCGTCCTCGGCACTACCTGGATCCTGCTGGCGTCGGGCTTCTACGCCGTCCTCGGCTACACGGCGCGGCGCTCACTCCACCGACGCCCCGGGCTGACCCTCGTCCTCACGCGCCTGTCCGGCGTGGCCATGGTCGTCGCCGGCATCGCACTCCCGATCGAACAGCTGATCCGCCACACCCCTGGCTGACGGTGGCGCGGCCGTGCGGGCCCGCCCTGCGCAGCCCACGCGGGCCGGCGGGCTCGGGCACGTCGCACCCCGAGCCGCACCCGGCCGACGACGTCTCCGCGCGATCCGTGACGAGCGTCGGACCTGGCGGCTCACCGAACCCGGCCACCCCGAAACAGATCCACCGAAGGTGGGGGTGACGGAGTTGTGTGATCGGGAATCCCGCTCGGGTCAGGCCGCTGAGCTGGGGATGAGCTCCTCCGACTGGACTCGAACCAGTAACCCTGCGATTAACAGTCGCATGCTCTGCCAATTGAGCTACGGAGGACCGCTGTGCCGGTCGGGCGCCGCCCTTCCGACTCGGAAACCTTAGCGCACCCGTTCGGCCGCACCGTCCGGGGGGCCCTGTCCGCCGGGCACCCGGCGGACCTGCGGCTGGGGCAGGATGGGGCGCGAACACGGACGAGCTGCGGAGGCGACATGCTGAAGTTCTTGTTGGGTGCGGCCGTCGGGTACGTGTTGGGGGCGCGGGCCGGGCACGAACGCTACGAGCAGCTGGTGCGCACCTACCAGCGCGTGACCGACCACCCCGCCGTGCAGGGCGCGGCGGGCGTGGTGCGGGCGCGGGTCGAGGAGGCCGTCACCGGCAACCCGCACGGCGACTCGTCGTCGAACGGACGCGGTCACTGACGTCGCGGCGCCGGGCGCCGGGAGGCCCGGCGGTCTACCTGCGCTACGTCGAGATCGACGAGGCCGCGGTCGCGGACGGCGCCGAGGACGGCTACCCGTTCGGCCTGCCCGTCGTCGCCGCCCTGCGCGGGCGGCGGCTGGAGCTGGGGCCGGGCGTCACGTTCCTGGTGGGCGAGAACGGGTCCGGGAAGTCGACGCTCGTCGAGGCCATCGCGGTCGCGGCGGGTTTCAACGCCGAGGGCGGGTCGCGGTCGTTCCGGTTCTCGACGCGCTCGACGGAGTCGGCGCTGGGCGGGGCGCTGCGGGTGGGCCGGGCGCCGGGGCGGGAGCTGACGTCGTTCTTCCTGCGGGCGGAGTCGTTCTACAACGTGGCCACGGAGATCGAGGAGCTCGACCTGGTCGACGCCTACGGTGGCGTCTCCCCGCACGAGCGGTCGCACGGGCAGTCGTTCCTCGACCTGCTCGCCCACCGTTTCCGACCGGGCGGGCTCTACCTGCTCGACGAGCCGGAGGCCGCGCTGTCGGTGACGGGCTACATGGCGGCGCTGGCGCGCATCCACGAGCTGGCGCGGCAGGGGTCGCAGTTCGTCGTCGCGACGCACTCGCCGATCCTGCTGGCGGTTCCGCGGGCGCGAATCCTGGAGATCGGTGCCGACGGGCGGCTGCACACCGTCGACTACGACGACGCGTTGCCGGTCGTGACGATGCGCGCGTTCCTGGCCGACCCGGGGCGCCGGGTACGGGACCTGCTGCGGCCGTGAGGGCTCAGCCTCGCTTGTGCGCCACCGCGAAGATGCGGCGGAACGGCAGCCAGGTCGTGCCGTCGGGCCGCTTCGGGTAGGCCTCGCGCAGCAGCGGTGCGAGCTCGGCGCGGAACGACTCGTAGGCCCGGGCGTCGAGGGCGTCGCGGACGGGTCGCAGCGCGGTGGCGCTGATCCACGTCAGCACCGGGTCGTCGCCGGTGAGTCGCTGCAGGTAGGTGGTCTCCCAGACGTCGACGTCGACACCCCGACGGCCGAGGATCTCGGCGTAGTCGGTGGGTTCGCGCACCGCGAGCTCGTCGCGCAGGGTGAGACCGCGGCGGGTGGCCAGCTCGCGGGCCAGGGCATGGGAGGGGGCGCCGAAGTTGCCGGGCACCTGCATCGCGAACCAGGCGCCGGCCGGGAGGGCCTCGATCCAGCGGGCGAGCAGGTCGGGGTGCGTCGGCACCCATTGCAGCACCGCGTTGGTGACGACGACGTCGACGTCCGGGCCGGGCGTCCAGGTCTCGACCGGCGCGAGCGAGGCGTCGATCCCCCGCGAGCGGGCGGCCCCGACCATGTCGGGCGAGGAGTCCAGGGCTTCGACGGCCGCGTCGGGCCAGCGGCGCGCGAGGACCTCGGTGAGGTGGCCGGGCCCGCATCCGAGGTCGACGACCCGGCGGGGAGCCGTGGCGCCGACGCGCGCGACGAGGTCGAGGAACGGGCGGGAGCGGGCGTCGTCGAACTGCAGGTAGAGCGCCGGATCCCAGGTGGTGCCGGTCATGCCCGGTGTGCCCTGCGCGCGACGTCGAGAGCGAGCCGGCGGACCTGTTCGGCGTCGGTGCCGGGGTCGGCGCGGACCTGCAGGACGGTGCCGTCGCGGCCGGGGACCTTGCGCTGCAGGAACCACACGCCACCGCCGGGCAGGTCGCGGCGGTGACGTGACTTGATGGAGCCGGTGACACGCTCGTGCACGATCTGCGGGACCTTGCCGGGGTCGTCCAGGCGCAACCGCCGCGGCGGGAGGTCGGTGAGCAGCACGACGCCGTCCTCCACCGACTCCGTGGCCTCGGTGACGACGAGCGTGCCCTCACCCCAGACGGCCTTGCTGACGAGGTGCCAGCTGATGCGTCGCGGGGCGTCGCCGGGCAGCCAGAGGCCCCACGACGTCACGACGACGTGGCTGCCGCCGACGATCGGGGCGACGGCGAGGACCCGTTCGTCGGGTTCGAGGGTGGCGTCGAAACCTGCGGGCAGCTCGCCGCGGCCCGTCACGATCTGGGTGAGGCGGTTCATCAGGCCCATCAGACGGCGGCTCCCATCGCTTTGTCGCGCAACGCGATCCGATACTGCTCGAGAGGTACGAGGTCGCCGAAGAGCTGGTGGTATGCGTCGGCTTCCTCGACGGGGTTGGTGCGCTGCAGCCGCGCCTTGAGCTCGGCGATCTGCGACTCGACGAGTGCGAGCCGGACCCCGGCGACCACGCTGCTGACGTAACGGGCCTCGTCGGTGAGCCCGGTGCCGCTGCCGGCGCCGCGCGCGGCCCGGCGCGGCAGCTGCATCGGTTCGACGGCGAGCTCGTGGACGAGCCCGCGGAGCTCGGGGACGCATTCTGTCCCGACGGCCTCGATCCAGGCCTGGCCCGACATCCCCGCGCACACCCCGCCCGCGGCGGCGACGGCGCGGTGCACGCCGGCGAACGCGGGGTGGGTGAACGCGGCTTCCGGCAGCTCGTCGTAGGCGGGTCCGGCGACGGCGGGCTCCTGCAGCGCCGCCTTCACGGCCTCGCGCTGCAGGTGCAGCCGGGGGTCGTCCTTCGGGGGCGCCGCGGCGGGGGGCGCGGACCGGCGCCCGCGCGACGGTTCGGCGGGTGCACCCGCGGACTCGCGGACCCGGCGGACGACCATCGCGATGTCGTCCCAGCTGGTCCAGCCGGCGAGGCGGCGTGCGTACTCGTCGCGCAGGTCCTCCCGGCGGATGCGGGCGACCAGCGGCACGCAGCGCTGCAGGGCGGCGACGCGGCCCTCGGCGGTGTCGAGGTCGTGCTCGCGCAGCATCGAGCGGATCGCGAACTCGAACAGCGGCTCGCGGCGGGCCACGAGGTCGCGCACCGCGGTGTCGCCGCCGGACTGGCGCAGCTCGCAGGGGTCCTGCCCGTCGGGGGCGATGGAGACGAACGTCTGCGCGGCGAAGCTCTGGTCGCCCTCGAACGCCTTGAGCGCGGCGGCCTGACCGGCGGCGTCGCCGTCGAAGGTGTAGATGACCTCGCCGAGGTCGAACGAGTCGTCGCCGATGAGCCGGCGGATCACCGACACGTGGTCGGCGCCGAAGGCCGTCCCGCACGACGCGACGGCCGTCGGCACGCCGGCGAGGTGCATGGCCATGACGTCGGTGTAGCCCTCGACGACGACGACCTGGCGCCGTTTCGCGATCTCGCGTTTGGCCAGGTCGAGCCCGAACAGCACCTTCGTCTTGTGGTAGACGCTGGTGTCGGACGTGTTGAGGTACTTGGCCTCGATCTGGTCGTCGTCGTAGAGGCGGCGGGCACCGAAGCCGACGACCTCGCCGCCCAGGTCGCGGATCGGCCAGAGGAGCCGGCGGTGGAACCGGTCGATCGGGCCGCGCCGGCCCTCCTTGGTGAGCCCGGCCTTCATCAGCTCGTCGAGGGTGAACCCGGCGGCCAGCAGGTGCTTGGTGAGCAGGTCCCAGCCGGCGGGGGCGTAGCCGCAGCCGAAGGTGGCGGCGGCCGCGGAGTCGAAGCCGCGGCTGGTGAGGAACGCGACCGCGGGCGCGGCCTCCGGGCTGCGCAGCTGCTCGGCATAGAACTCGGCCGCGCGGCGGTTGGCCTCGAGCAGCCGGGACCGGGTGCCGCGGTCGCGCTGGACCGACGAGCCGCCGCCCTCGTAGTTGAGCCGGATGCCGACCTTGTCGGCGAGCCGCTCGACGGCCTCGACGAAGCCGACGACCTCGATCTTCATGACGAAGTCGATGACGCTGCCGCCCTCGCCGCAGCCGAAGCAGTGGAACGTGCCGTGTGTGGGGCGGACGTTGAACGACGGGGTCTTCTCGTCGTGGAAGGGGCACAGGCCCTTCAGCGAGCCGGCACCGGCGCGGCGCAGGGCGACGTACTCGCCGATGACCTCGTCGATCCGGGCGCGGTCGCGGACCTCCATGATGTCGCTGTCCCGGATCCGCCCTGCCACGCCCAGAGTCTAGGCGCGCGTGCGGCTCAGGTTGCGAGGACCAGGCAGAACGGATGACCGGCGGGGTCGATGTAGACGCGGAAGGTCTCACCCGGCTGGACGTCGGCCTTCGTGGCGCCGATGCCGAGGACGAACTGCTCGCCGGCGTCGAGGTCGGGGACGTCGAAGTCGAGGTGCGCCTGCTGCGGGTGCTCCGCGGAGGGCCACTGCGGCGCGCGGTGGTCGGCGACCTGCTGGCAGGCGATGGTGACCGGGCCGTCGGCGACGAGCTCGACCCAGTCGTCGTCCTCCGCGTCCTTCTCGGCGAGGGGCCAGCCGGTGAGGGCGGAGTAGAAGCGGGCGAGCGCGTCGGGATCGGGGCAGTCGAGCGCGACGACGGACAGCCGCGGCGTGGGGCGGGTCATCGTCGCGACGGTAGCGGCACCGGTGGGTGTCCGCTGTGGTCGAGCAGCAGCGGGACCGCGGTCATCACCGTGAAGAGCAGGACGGCGGCGGCGAGGGCGGACCAGGTCAGGACGTCGTGGAGCACCATGCCCCCACGGTGGCCCCGCAGGCCGTGCCCCGGCTGCGAGCCGGCTGGCAGCCCGCTGAGAAAGCAGGGTCAGACGGCGAGGGACTGCGGGAGGACGGCGTCGATCGACTCGGGCGCGCGCCGCGGCTGCGGGATGAGCGGGGCGTCGGCCTCGACGCGACCGACGGCGTCGGCGTAGAGCGGCAGGGCCGCCATGGCCAGCAGCACGACGATGCCGGCGCCGCCGGCGAGGACGGTCAGGACGTCGGACAGCATGTTCATACCCCCCACATCTGCTCGCGGGCTCCGCGTGTTACCGCATCCGGCGGCGTGTCCGGCGTGTCGCTGCTACGTCATTCGGACGAGTGAACGGCGCTCCGGCCCGATCTCGCCAGCACGACCGCCAGGACGAGCGCGACGACGACCTCGACCGCGAAGCCGACCGTCTGCAACGTGGCGTCGAGTGCGCTGAACCCGTGCAGGTGGAGGCTGTGGAAGACGACGTGCGGGACCGTCCAGACGGCGAACACGACGAGCGTGATCGCGACGAGGCGGCGGTCGAGCCAGATCGCGGCGGCGACGAGCAGGACCGTCAGCGCGAGGCTGAGCGCGCCGACGTCGCGGACGAGGTGCTCGTTGTAGGGCGGCAGCGCGGAGACCCAGCTGTGGCCGGGTGCGGGGAAGCCGTCGTAGAACGAGCGCGGCGCGGGCAGCGCCCACAGCCCGACGAACGCCTGGGTCGCGGCGAGGAAGAGGAGCCCCACCCGCAGGACGACGCGCGCGGTCACGGCCTGCGCGTTCACGACGCCGCCAGGAACTGCTCGAAGGTCACCGTGCCGTCGGTGTGCGACGGCGTGGTGTGCGCGCCCGAGCGGAAGCCGCGCGCGATCGCACCGGGTAGTCGCAGCCCCACCACGCGGCGGCGCGTGCCCGTCGCGGCCAGCCAGGCGCGGCCGAGGTCGGCCATGTCACGCACCTGCGGGCCGCCGAAGTCGTCGGCCCGGCCCACGGCGGGCGCCACCGCGAGCGCGGCGACGTGGGCGGCGACGTCGGTGACGTCGACGGGCTGGAACGGTGTGGCCTTCAGGACCGGCAGCACGCCGGTGCGTGAGCCGGCGGCGAACATCGTCGCGAGCAGGTCGTGGAACTGGGTCGCGCGCAGGATCGTCCACGGCAGGGCGCTGCCGGTGACGACGCGCTCGGCCGCGAGCTTCGCCCGGTAGTAGCCCAGCGGCACGGCGTCGATGCCGACGATCGACACGTACAGCAGGTGCGGGTTCCCGGCGCGGGCGGCGGCGTCGACGAGGGTGCGGGTGGTGTCGGCGTCGCCGCGCGGGGCGGTGGCGCAGTGCACGACGACGTCGGCGCCGCGGACGGCGTCGTCGATGCCGGCGCCGGTGCGCAGGTCGCCGACGATGCGCCCCTCCCCCGCGGTGCGGCTGAGCACCCGCGGCGCGTGCCCGTCGTGACGGAGGTGCTCGACGAGGGCGCGGCCCAACGTGCCCGTGCCCCCGGTGACGAGAATGTCCATCGGTCCTCCCGTTCTCGGTGGTTTCCCGTGGGACGGCGACGGGGCCCGGGTCGTGACAGCGGGCGGATGTGACGCGCATCGCGCCCGGTAGCGTCCGCGCGGTGACCGCCGACCCCGTGGCCTTCGAGTCGCATCGCGCGCACCTGTTGGGCGTCGGCTACCGGATCACCGGCAGCCTGGCCGACGCCGAGGACGCCGTCCAGGAGGCGTGGCTGCGGTTCGCCGCGCAGGACGCCGGGGTGATCGACGAGCCGCGGGCCTGGCTCACCACCGTCGTCGGGCGGCTGTGCCTGGACCGGCTGCGCTCGGCGGCGGTGCGGCGCGAGCGCTACGTGAGGCCCTGGCTGCCCGAGCCGCTCGTCGCCACCCCGGGAGACGACGATCCGCTGGCCGTGGTCGTGCGCGACGAGGGTGTGCGGATGGCCGCGATGCTCGTCCTGGAACGGCTGAGCCCGCCGCAGCGGGTCGCCTTCGTCCTGCACGACGCCCTCGACCTGCCGTTCGGGCGCATCGCCGAGGTCCTCGACTGCTCGGAGGCCACCGCCCGCCAGCACGCGAGCCGGGCGCGGCGGATCGTCGCCGAGGCCGACGCACCGCCGCGTGCGACGGACGCCGAGCAGCAGGGCGTGCTCGCCGCGTTCGCCGACGCCCTCGCCCGCGCCGACACCGACCGCATCGTCGCGCTCCTGCACCCCGAGGTCGTGATGCTCACCGACAGCGGCGGCAACGTCTCCGCCGCGCGGCGCCCGATCGTCGGACCCGCCGACGTCACCCGCCTGTTGCTGGGGCTGCTGCGCAAGTACGGCGACGGGCTCGTGACGAACTGGAGCCCGGTCGTGGTCAACGGGGAGCTGGGCGTGCGGACCGAGGCGGTGGGCAAGGTGCCCGCGTCGGTCGTGGTGCTGTCGATCACGAACGGGCGAATCCGAGGTGTGTTTCAGGTGCTCAACCCGGACAAGCTCTGACCCGGCCGGGATCCATCGGCTACTCCCCCGTGTCGCTGCGGCACCCAGGGTGATCGGCAGGACAGGATTCCCGGGTGCAAATGGTACGTGCGTGGCGACGGGTGGTTCCGGTACTGGCGGCGGTGGCCGCCCTGAGCGTGGGGGCGTCGGGATGCGCCGCCCTGCAGACAGCAGGGTTCCAGGTGGGGCCGGCCGACGTGCCCGCGGCGGGCGCGACCGCCTCGGGTGACGCCGCCACCGCGCTCGCGGCGCTGCCCGTGAAGGGCCGGGCCCCCAAGACCGGCTACGAGCGCACACAGTTCGGGCCGGCGTGGTCCGACGTCGACCGCAACGGCTGCGACCAGCGCAACGACGTCCTCGCCCGCGACATGACCGGCGAGACGTTCAAGCCCGGGACCAAGGACTGCGTCGTGCTCACCGGCACCCTGGCCGACCCGTACACCGGCAGGACGATCGCCTTCCAGCGCGGCCAGAGGACCAGCGAGAAGGTGCAGATCGACCACGTCGTCGCCCTGTCCGACGCCTGGCAGAAGGGCGCCCAGCAGCTCGACGAGCCGACCCGCAAGCTGCTCGGCAACGACCCGCTCAACCTGCTCGCCGTCGACGGGCCGACGAACCAGTCCAAGGGCGACGGCGACGCCGCCACGTGGCTGCCGCCGTCGAAGACCTACCGCTGCGACTACGTCGCCCGCCAGGTCGCGGTGAAGACGAAGTACACCCTCTGGGTCACCGCCGCCGAGCGTGACGCCATCTCCCGCGTCCTGGCCGAGTGCCCCGGCCAGGCCTTGCCGGCCGACAGCACGATCACGCGCTGACGTCAGTGGCGACGGTCGCCACAGCGACCGTCGCCACTCACCGGGTGAGTCTGCAGGCGGCGTCGAAGCCCTGGTCAGTGATGCCCAGCGCGTGGTTGCTGCGGGCGCGCAGGTTCTCCAGGGCGATCGCGTGGGTGAGCTCGACCAGCCCGGCGCGACCGAACTCGCGCTCCAGCTCCGCGACCTGCTCGTCGGTGACCGTCATCGGGGTCGTGGTCATCGCGTCCGCGTAGGCGATCGCGAGCCGCTCCCGGGCGCTGTAGAGGGGGTCGGTGGCGTAGGAGTCGATGTGGCGCAGGCGGTCCACGTCGAGACCCTCGAGGCGCTGCAGCATGGTGCCGAAGTCGACGCACCACGAGCAGCCGACCTGCGTCGCCGTCCGGTACACCGCCAGCTCCCGGACCGGGCCGGGCAGGACCGTCGAGGCCTTCTCGTAGGCCAGCTCCGACACCAGCCCCGCCCAGAACAGCTTCCGGTGGTGACGGGCGACCGCGAAGGGCTCGGGCACGTCGCCGAACCGACGCCGCGCCATCCGGTACACCAACCGCCCCACCGGGCCTGCGTCACGCTCGGCCACCGCGGGAATCCGTGCCATCTCTCGACCTCCGTGTCTCGATCTCTCACTGGGACGAGACAGCCGGGCGGTTCGTGACGGTCAGACCCGGCGCAGCCGCGCGTGCCAGGCCAGCGCCTGCTGGTCGGTGAGCATCGCGATCTGGTCGACGACGACGCGCAGCCGGGCGGCGTCGTCCGCGGCGACGGCCCAGTCCTCGGCACGGACGGGGTCGAGGTCGGCGGGCGCGCCCGCGAGCAGCGACGCCGCCAGCTCGGCGAGCAGCTCCCGCTGCCGGGCCTGCATCGCGAGCCGGGCCGGGTCGGCCATCACGTACCGGACCGCGACGGCCTTGAGCAGGGCCACCTCGGCGGCGGCGCCCGCCGGGACGACGAGGTCGGCGGCGTAGCGGGCGAGCGGCGCGTCGGGATCCGGGAGCGCGTCGAGGGTGGCGTCGGTGGCGGCGCGGACGAACCTGCCCACGAGCTCGCTCGTCAGCACCTTGAGCGCGACGTGCTCGCCACCGGTGGCCGTGGGGCCGTGGAACCCGGCGACGCCCGCGACCGCGGGCAGGGCGAGCAGCGCGTCGGCGGCGTCGGCGAGGGCGGCGGGATCGGCTCCGAAGTTGGCGACGGCCAGCTCCGCGAGCGCGGCCCGCTCCTGCGGGTCGGCGAGCGAGGCCAGGTCGATGCGGCCGGCGAGGATGCCGTCCTCGACGTCGTGCACCGAGTACGCGACGTCGTCGGACCAGTCCATGATCTGCGCCTCGATGCAGCGCCGGCGCGGCGGTGCACCGTCGCGGACCCAGGCCAGGACGGGCGCGTCGGCCTCGTACGCGCCGTACTTGCGCACCCCCGGCCCGCCCACCCACGGGTACTTCGACGACGCGTCGAGCGTGGCGCGGGTGAGGTTGAGCCCGCCCGCGTGGTCGCCGTGGCCGACCTTCGGTTCGAGCCTGGTGAGGATGCGCAGGGTCTGGGCGTTGCCCTCGAAGCCGCCGCAGGCGCCCGCGATCTCGTCGAGGGCACGTTCGCCGTTGTGCCCGAAGGGCGGGTGCCCGATGTCGTGGGCGAGCCCGGCGGTGTCGACGACGTCGGGGTCGGCCCCCAGCTCCTCGGCGATGCCGCGGCCGATCTGCGCGACCTCCAGCGAGTGGGTCAGTCGGGTCCGCGGGATGCCGGTGATCTCGGCGCCCTCGCCCGGGCCGACGACCTGGGTCTTCCCCGCGAGCCGGCGCAGCGCCGCGGAGTGCAGCACCCGGGCGCGGTCGCGCGCGAAGGGGCTGCGCCGCTCGGGGCGGCCCCGGCCGGCGGCCTTGGGGGCCTCGGGGAGCAGCCGGGCGCGGGCGTGGTCGTCGTAGCCGCCGTCGTCGTGGCCGTGGTCGGGGGCGACGGTCGGGTGGGGCGGGCCGCTCATCCCAGTCCGGTGTCCTCGGTCTCGGCCGGTGCCTTGGTGATCCGGTAGTACAACAGCGCGGCCGTCTCCCTCACGATGTACTTGACCTGGGTCTCGCGGCTCTGCACCACGGGCCCGCTGCGCGTCGGCGAGGTCCAGGCGTCGAGCCCGGCGTCCTCGGCCATGGTGCGTGCCCGCAGCGAGTGCCACGGGTCGCTGACGAGGATCGCGCTGCGCCAGCCGTCGCGGCGGGCGACCGCGGCGACGGCCTGCAGGCTGGCCAACGTGTCCGAGCCCTCCCCGACGGCGACGACCGCCGACGCCGGGATCCCCTCGGCCAGCAGGTAGCGCCGCCCGGCGGACGCCTCGGTGTACTCGTCACCGGCCCGGTTGCCGCCGACGGTCACGATGCGCGGTGCGACACCCTCCCGGAACAGTGCCGCGGCGTGGTCGAGCCGGGACGCGAAGATCGGGCTGGGGCTGCCGTCGTACTGGGCGGCGCCCAGGACGATCACGGCGTCGGCGGGGGTCTCGGTGTCGGTGCGGGCCGTCTGCCAGACCCGGAACGCGGTGCCGCCCACGATGATCGCACCGATCAGCAGCCCCCCGATGAGGAAGCGGGCGGGCCAGCGCAGCCCGGACCGCGGGTACTCGACGCGGGGCCCTCGGCCGCCGATCCTGCGGGTGGGCGCCTCGGAGGCGGGCTCGGCCGGTCGGGGGCGGCGCAGCGGGACGGTCGGGGCGGCGCGCCCCCCGGGCGACCGCCACGGCGGGCGGGGTGCCGTCACCCGCCGATCCGGCTGTCGGAGGCGGTGAGTGCGGCGGCGGCGCGCCCGGAGCGGGCGGCGATGACCTGGGCGACGATCGAGACCGCCGTCTCGGCGGGTGTCCGGGCGCCGAGGTCGAGACCGACGGGGCCGTGGATCGAGTCGATCTCGGCGTTGGTGAGGCCCGCGGCCTGGAGCCGGCCCCGGCGGGCGGCCTGCGTGCGCCGGGACCCGAGCGCGCCGATGAACCCGCGGCCGCGGACGCCGTCGATCAGCACGGCGTCGAACTTGGCGGCGTGGTCGAGCAGGACGACGACGTCGGCCCCGGAGAACCCGGCGACGACCGCGCGTGCCTCGTCGAGCTCGCTGACGCTGCGCGTGCCCCAGCCGAGCAGCGCGGCCTGTGCCCGTAGTGCCTCTCCGATCGCGCCCGCACCGACGACGACGAGCGTGGGCACGGGGACCCACAGGTCGAGCAGTACGTCGGTGCCCGCGGCGTCGAACCGTTCGGTGGTGGTGGCGCCGCGACGGAGCCGGTCGCGGGCGGTGTCGCACGCCGCCTCGTCGGCCTCCGCGGAGCCGAGCGAGCCGTGGACCCGGTCCAGCTCGGCGCCGGTGAGGACCAGTACCGACGACCCGTCGGCCGGGGTGAGCAGGGCCGCGGGGACACCGCCCTCCAGCGCGTCGCCCAGCGCCGTCGCGAGCGCGGCCGGCAGCGGGTGCCCGAGCAGTGTGGCCCCGCCGGCGCAGGCCAGGCCGGCCGCGACGCCCGCCGCCTCGGTGACGTGCGCCTGGCCGGTGCGCGGGCCCGCCGCGGCGGACGCTGCGAGCGGCAGCGCCGTGTCGTCGAGCGCGCCGAGGTAGAGCACGCCCGCGGACTCGCCTGCTGCCGTCGACGCCACGAGCTGACCCGACTCGACGGTGCCGAAGCCGTGCCGGTCGAGCACCCGGACGACGCCGATCCCCGCCGACCCGCCCGCTGCCCAGGAGCGCAACGCCGCGCCCAGGGCACGGCGGGGATCGGTGGTGGCGTCGGTGGGGCCGGACGGCGGCACGGTCGCAGCGGTCACACGGGCAAGGGTAGCGACCGCGGCCGACGACCGTGGCGACGCAGAGCCGGGCGCGTCCCGCCGCGGGTCAGCCGGTCGGCAGGGTGCGTTTCAGGGCGAAGATCGCGATCCGGACGACGATCGCGTCGACGATCAGCGCGGCGAACGCCCAGCCGTCGAACAGCCCGGCGAGCGGGCGGCCCTGGGTGAGCGCGATGACGCTGGGCAGCAGGAACGTCGCGACGCCGACGGCCCCGACGACGGCGGCCGACAGCAGCGGCACCGGCTGCGCGGCGGGCGTCCGGAGCGTCCGTGCCAGCATGCCCGCGATCACGAGGGCCGCGATCACGAGGACGGCGTCGATGACGGCGAGACGCGAGGTGTCCCAGAGCCGGACGCCGTGGACCGCGTGGACGACCGCCGACGCCACGAGCAGCACGAGCAGGAACTGCGGGGCGGTGATCGAGCGCAGCCGGTTCACGGGCCCAGTGTCCCCTCCCCCCGGCCGCGGAATACCCATTGGGGGTATCTGGTTGGAGGAGACATGATGGACACGCTGACCTACCGGATGGCCGAGGACTGGGTCGACGGCGGTCGGCCGCTGGAAGCGCTCGGCATGCTCGAGCCCCGCGCCGAGGAGCTGCGGGCGAGCTTCAGCGGCACGCTGCTGCTCGGCCGCGCCTACTACCGCTCGGCGCAGCTGCGCAAGGCGGAGGAGGAGCTGCGCCGGGCCGTCGAGCTCGCCCCCGCCGACTCCTACGCCCGCTACCTGCTCGGTCGCACGCTCCAGCGGCAGAGCCGGCACGCCGACGCCCTGCCCCACCTGCGCCTGGCCGCCGCGCTCGACCCCGGGTACGCCGGGGACCGCGACACCTGCGCCGCCCGCGTGGGCTGAGCACCCTTCCCCTCCCTCACAACCAGCCGAAGCCGTCCGCGATGCGGACGGCTTCGGCGCGTGTGCGGGAGTCCGTCTTCCCGATCGCCGACGACAGGTGGTTGCGCACCGTGCCCTCCGACAGGTGCAGCCGCGACGCGATGTCGGCGACGGTCGCGCCGTCGGCCGCCGCGACCAGCACGTCGCGCTCGCGGTCGGTGAGCGGGCTGGCGCCGGTGCTCAACGACTCCGCCGCCAGCGCCGGGTCGACGACCCGCAGGCCGGCGTGCACCCGGCGCACCGCGTCGACCAGCTGCTCGGGCGGGCTGTCCTTGACCACGAACCCCGCCGCCCCCGCCCGCATCGCCCGCGCCAGGTAGCCCGGGCGGCCGAACGTCGTCAGCACCACGACCCGGCACGACGGCAGCGACTCGCGCAGCGCCGCGGCCGCCGCCAGCCCGTCGACACCCGGCATCTGCACGTCCAGCAGCGCCACGTCGGGCCTCGTACGGTCGGCGGCCGGGCCGACCTCGTCCCCCGTTCCCACCTGCGCGACGACCTCGATGTCGGGCTCCAGACCCAGCAGCGCCGCGAGCGCGCCGCGGACCAGCGCCTGGTCGTCGGCCAGCAGGACCCTGATCCTGGGGCCGGTCACCGGGGCGCCCTGTCGTCGGCGCGCACGCGCGGCGCCCCGGTCCGCGCGGGCGGGCACGTGGCGGCGAGCCGCCAGCCGCCGCGCTCCCCCGGGCCGGAGTCGACCCAGCCCCCGACCGCGGCGACCCGCTCGGTCAGCCCGGTCAGCCCGTTGCCCGCAGGCGTGCCGCTCGGGGCGCCGACGCCGTCGTCGACGACCTCGATCGAGTCCGGCGTCAGCCGCACCGTGACCCGGCCGGCGCCGCTGTGGCGGATCGCGTTGGTGACACCCTCACGCAGCACGTAGGCGAAGACCTGCTGCCGGTCGGCGGGCACGTCGTCGACGGCGCGAGGAAGATCGGCCTCGATCTCCGCGGCCCGCAACGCCTCCCGTGCCCCCGCCAGCTCCGCGGCGAGCGACGCCACCCGGTTCGCCGAGATCGTCGCACGCACGTCGGACAGCGCCTGCCTGCCGAGCCGCTCGACGTCGGCGACCTCGCCGGCGGCGCGCGCCTCGTCGCCGCGTTCGAGCAGGCGACGGGCCAGCGCCGCCTTCACCGTGATCGTCGTCAGGCTGTGCCCGAGCACGTCGTGCAGGTCGCGCGCCAACCGTTCGCGTTCCTCGGTGACGGCCAGCCTGGCCAGCTCCTCCCGCGCCACCCGCAGCTCCGTGTTCGCCCGGATCAGCCCGAACATGCCGATCATCGCCACCGTCATCGCCACGATGCCGACGACCGAGCCGAGGTCGACCGCCCCGAAGACGACGCTGTAGAGCGCGAACCCGGCCGCGACCGCCAGCACCGCCACGACCGCCGAGAGCCGCTTCGGCAGCAACGCCATGATCGTCACGACCAGGAAGCTGATGGTGTAGAGGACCCCGCCCTCGACGCCGCCGGCGCCCAGCCCCAGCACCATCGCCGCCCACAGCCCGGCCATGCCCAGGACCGTCGCCCCCGTCACCAGCGGCCGCGACGACCACATCGCGTAGTACAGCCCCACGCAGTAGCCGGCGACGTAGGCCAACACGTCGACCACCAGCAGGACCCGCAGGACGGGCCCATGGTCCGAGACCGCCGCCGCGTACACCCACGGCAGCAGCAGCAACGACCAGCCACCCGCCATCGGCAGCCACGTGCGCAGCGTCAGCCGCGTCGGGTCCATCGGACCGTCACCTGCGCCCGCGCGGCCCCCGTCGACCATGCCGTCCACGCTAGACCCGCAGCGCGTCGCGCCGGTACCGCACGGCCACCAGCCCACCCGCCACGACCAGCCAGACCAGCATCACCGCGACCCCCTGCACCGGGACGCCCCCGCCGGACACCTGGTCGCGGGCGACCTCGGCCAGCCAGTAGCTCGGCAGCAGGTGCGCGACGGTCGCCATCGCGGCCGGCAGGACCTGGGCCGGGATCAGCACGCCGCCCAGCAGGCTGAACACCAGCATCGTCACGGTGGCCATGCCCTGCGCCGAGTCCTGCGTCGCCATGGTGCCGACGAGCAGCCCGATCGCGGCGAACGGCAGCACCCCGAGCCACGCGGCCAGCAGGACACGCAGCCACTGCACCAGCGACAGGTCGACGTGCTTGAACGCCGCCGCGACGGCGAACGTCAGCACCAGCGCGGGCAGCGCGACGAGCATCGCCACCGCCGCCTTGACCGCGAGGTAGGCCCAGCCGGGCAGCGGGGTCAGCCGCAGCTGCCGGTTCCAGCCGACGGCCCGCTCCACCGCGACCCGCCCACCGGTGCTGATCGCCGCCGAGATCGCGCCGAACGCCGCCATGTTCAGCATGAGCACCACGGTCACCACAGCGGCGTCGGCACCCGTGGCGTAGAGACCGGAGAAGATCAGGAAGTACACGACCGGGAAGCCGACCGTGAAGATCAGGAACCGCGGCGAACGGACGATCCGCCGCACCTCGGACGCGAGCAGGACACCCATCGGTCTCAGACTCCTTCGCGGGAACGGGCGTCGACCGGCTCGGCCGTGAGGGCCACGAACGCGTCCTCCAGGCCGTGCGCGGTGACCTCGACGTCGTGGGCGTCCGGATGGGCGACGAGCAACGCCCGCAGCGCGGCGTCCGAGTCGTCGCACGTCAGACGCGTCCGCGGGCCCGCCGTCGCGACACCGGTGACCCCCGGCAGCGCGGCGAGCGCACCCGCACCGGCACCGGGGACGACCGCCGACACCACCCGCCCCGCCGCCAGCGCCCGCACCTGCGCCACCGACCCGTCCGCCACCACCCGGCCCGCCCGCAGCAGCACCACCCGGTCGGCGAACTCCTCCGCCTCGGCCAGGTAGTGCGTCGCGAACAGGACCGTCCGGCCGTCGGCGGTGAACCCGCGCATCGACGCCCAGAACTCCCGCCGCGCAGCCACGTCCATCGCGACCGTCGGCTCGTCGAGCACCAGCAGGTCCGGGTTGCACGCCAGCGCGACCGCGAACCGCACCCGCTGCTGCTGCCCACCCGACAACCGCCCGAACCGCTGCGTCGCGACATCGGCGACCCCGGCGCGGCGCAGCACCTCCGCCGGGGCGAGCGGCGCCGGGAACAGGGCCGCCGACAGCCGCACCAGCTCACCCGGCGTCACGTCCTCCGGGAACCCGCCGGACTGCAGCATCGCCCCCACCAGACCCCGCGACACCGCCTCCCGCGGGGTGCGGCCGAACAACGCCACCGCGCCCGCATCCGGCCGGGTCAGCCCCAGCAGGACGTCGATCGTCGTCGACTTCCCGGCGCCGTTCGGGCCCAGCAACGCCACCACCTCACCCGGCGCGATCGTCAGATCGAGCCCGTCGACCGCGCGCACCGCGCCGTAGCTCTTCGCCAGGCCCGCGATCCGGACCGCCGCAGCGTCGTTCGTCCTCATGGAACCGACTCTCGCGGGTGAACGCGGCACGTTCCCGGAGCGGGCGTCACACCTGCCCGGTGACGGATGTCATCATCGACACGGGAACTCTCGAGCTGACCGATTCGTCCACACCGCGACAGGCCCGTGCCGGTTCCCACCCGATCCCGGCTTCCGACAGACAGGACCATGGACCTTCCCCGAAGTACCGGCGGCGCCCACCGGCGTCTCCCCCCGCGTAGTCCCGGCGGTCCGCGATGACCGTCCTGTCCATCCTCCTCGGCATCGTCGTCGTCGTGCTCATCACGGCCGCGACCGGCTGGTTCGTCGCCCAGGAGTTCGGCTACATGGCCGTCGACCGGGCCCGGCTGCGCTCCCGCGCCGCCGCCGGTGACACCGGCGCCGAACGTGCCCTCGCCATCACCCGCCGCACCTCCTTCATGCTCTCCGGCGCCCAGCTCGGCATCACCGTCACCGGCCTGCTCGTCGGTTACGTCGCCGAACCCCTGATCGGCGCGGGCATCGGCGAGCTGCTCGGCGGCGTCGGCGTCCCCACCGGCGTCGGCATCGTCATCGGCACCGTGTTCGCGCTGCTCTTCGCGACCGTCGTGCAGATGGTGTTCGGCGAGCTCTTCCCCAAGAACCTCGCCATCGCCCGGCCCGAACCCGTCGCCCGCGCCCTGGCCCTGTCGACGTCGATCTACCTCGCCGTCTTCGGCTGGCTCGTGCACCTGTTCGACAAGGCCGCCGAGCTGCTGCTGCGGCTCCTGCGCATCGAACCCGTCCACGACGTCGAGCACGCCGCCACCCCGCGCGACCTCGAGGCGATCATCGACGAGTCCCGCGACAGCGGCGCCCTGCCCGTCGACCTGTCCACGATGCTCGACCGCGTCCTGGACTTCAGCGACCGGCACGTCGTCGCCGCCATGATCCCGCGACCCCGCGTCACGACCGTGCAGGCCGACGCCACCGTCGCCGACCTCGTCACCACCATGGCGTCGGGCCACTCCCGGCTGCCCGTGCTGCGCGACGACCCCGACGACGTCGCCGGCGTCGTCTGCCTGCGCGACGTCCTCGCCCTCGAGGACACCGGCCACGACCCCGCCGAGGTCCGCGTCGCCGAGATCATGCGGCCCGCGCTGCTCGTCCCCGACTCGCTACCGCTGCCCGCCGTCCTCGCCGAGCTGCGCGCAGCCCAGGAGGAGTTCGCCTGCGTCCTCGACGAGTACGGCGGCCTCGCCGGCGTCGTCACCGTCGAGGACGTCGCCGAGGAACTCGTCGGTGAGATCACCGACGAACACGACCCCGCAGGCGTCGACGTCCCCACCGTCGGCGAAGGCGTCTGGACCGTGTCCGGCGCACTGCACGTCGACGAGGTCGAACGCCTCCTCGACCACCCCCTGCCCGAGGGCGACCACCAGACCGTCGGCGGTCTCGTCGTCGCCACCCTGCAACGACTGCCCCGGCCCGGCGACGCGGTGGCCATCCCGCTGCCCCAGCCCCCCGGCGCCGAGGACGACGACCCCGTCGTGACCCTCCACGCCGTCGTCGAGAGCGTCGAACGCCGGGTACCCGCCCACGTGCGACTCCGGCTGACCAGCAGCGGACCCGCACCCACCACCGGCGAGGCCCACCGATGAACACGTGGACGATCGTCGTGTCGATCGCGCTGATCGCGGCGTCCGCCTTCTTCGTCGCGATCGAGTTCGCCCTCGTCGCGGCCCGGCGCTACCGACTCGAGGAGGCCGCGGAACGGTCCGCGTCCGCCCGCGCCGCGCTGCGCAGCGCCCGCGACCTCTCCCTGCTGCTCGCCGGCTCCCAGCTCGGCATCACCCTGTGCACGCTGGGCCTGGGCGCCATCGCCAAACCGGCCGTCGACGAAGCCCTCGAACCCGTCCTCACCGGCTGGGGGCTGCCCGCCGCCACCGCCGGGGTACTCGCGTTCGTCCTCTCGCTGATCGTGGTGACGTTCCTGCACCTCGTCGTCGGGGAGATGGCGCCCAAGTCGTGGGCGATCGCCCACCCCGAACGGTCGGCGACGCTGCTCGCCCTACCGATGCGCGGGTTCATGTGGCTGACCCGGCCGGTCCTGCTCGTGCTCAACGGGCTGGCCAACCGCTGCCTGCGGGCGGTCGGCGTCGACCCCGTCGACGAGCTCGGCGCCGGCCGCGACCCTGCCGACCTGCGCGAGCTCGTCACCCACTCCGCGCGGGCCGGGGCGCTCGACGAGGACCGCCGCGCCCAGATCGTCACCGCGCTCGACATCTACCGGACGCCGCTGCGCGAGCTCATGCACGCCGGCCTGGTCACCGTCGCCACGGGCGACACCGCCGCCCGCGTGCGTGCCGCCTCCCGCGAGAGCGGGCACCTGCGCCTCGTCGTCCTCGACGGCGACGTCCCCGTCGGGGTGGTGCACGTCCGTGACGCGCTCGCCGCGCCCGCCGGCGCCACCGCCGGGACGCTGATGCGGCCCGTCCTCACCCTCTCCGGCGACGAGACGGCCCACGCCGCGCTCGGCACCATGCGGGAGAAGCGGGCGCACCTCGCGCTCGTCTCCGTCGACGGGACACTCGGCCTGGTGACGATGCGCGACATCGTCGACCGGCTCTTCCCGGCCGAACCGGCCACGACGGGCTGACCCGCCCACGACGACGGCGGCGGCGCACCGGGGCTCCCGGTGCGCCGCCGCCGGTCGTCGATCCCGGCGCAGCCGCGTGCGGCGGTCATCAGCCCAGCAGGCGGGCCGCCAGGTACGGCTCGACCTGGTCGAGCGCGATCCGCTCCTGCGACATCGAGTCGCGCTCCCGGATCGTCACCGCCTGGTCGGTGAGGGTGTCGAAGTCGACGGTGATGCAGAACGGCGTGCCGATCTCGTCCTGGCGGCGGTAGCGGCGCCCGATCGCGCCCGCGTCGTCGAACTCGATGTTCCAGCTCTTGCGCAGCGCCGCCGCCAGGTCACGCGCCTTCGGCGACAGGTCCGCGTTGCGCGACAACGGCAGCACCGCGGCCTTGACCGGCGCCAGCCGACGGTCGAGCCGCAGCACGACCCGCTTGTCGATGCCGCCCTTCGCGTTCGGCGCCTCGTCCTCGGTGTAGGCCTCGATGAGGAACGCCATCATCGAACGGCCCACACCTGCCGCCGGCTCGATCACGTACGGCCGGTACCGGGTGCCCGAGGCCTGGTCGTAGAACGACAGGTCGACGCCCGAGTGGTTCGAGTGCGTCGTCAGGTCGAAGTCCGTCCGGTTGGCGATGCCCTCGAGCTCGCCCCACTCCTGGCCGGAGAACCGGAAGCGGTACTCGATGTCGACCGTCCGCTTCGAGTAGTGCGACAGCTTCTCCTTGGGGTGCTCGTAGTGCCGCAGGTTCTCGGCGTCGATCCCCAGGTCCGTGTACCAGCGGGTGCGCTCGTCGATCCAGTACTGGTGCAGCTCCTCGTCGGTGCCCGGCTCGACGAAGTACTCCATCTCCATCTGCTCGAACTCACGGGTCCGGAAGATGAAGTTGCCCGGCGTGATCTCGTTGCGGAAGCTCTTGCCCATCTGGCCGATGCCGAACGGCGGCTTCTTCCGCGACGTCGTCTGCACGTTCAGGAAGTTCACGAAGATGCCCTGCGCCGTCTCCGGCCGCAGGTAGTGCAGGCCCTCCTCGGTCTTCACCGGACCGAGGTGCGTCTCCAGCATCATGTTGAAGTCCTGCGGCGGCGTGTACTGGCCGCGGGTGCCACAGTTGGGGCACGGGACGTCGGACAGGTCGTCCTCCGCCGCGCTCTTGCCCGTCCGCTCGACGTACTCCTCGGCCAGCTGGTCGGCCCGGAACCGCTTGTGACAGCTCAGGCACTCCACCAGCGGGTCGTTGAACACACCGACGTGACCCGACGCCACCCACACCTGACGCGGCAGGATCACCGAGCTGTCGAGACCCACCACGTCCTCACGGCCGGTGACCATCGACCGCCACCACTGCCGCTTGATGTTCTCCTTCAGCTCCACGCCCAGGGGCCCGTAGTCCCACGCCGAGCGGGTACCGCCATAAATCTCCCCGGAGGCGAAGACGAATCCGCGGCGCTTCGCGAGCGCGACGATGGTCTCGATCTTGGCGGAAGTCGGCTTGCTGGCCACGGCAGATATCTCCAGGAGAAGTCCCGAATAGGAAGCCACCAGCGTATCGACTGCCGCACCACGCCCGCCCGCACCCCTTCCGTGGCCGCGACCCGCGGCCGACCTGGGGCGGACGGCCCTCCCCCGCGGCGCGAGTCGGACCCTCTCTTCGTGAGGCCGCGACGCCCGGCCCCGCGCAGCCGGCGCGCGGGCGTTCTGTGCTGCATGCGCGGTGCTGCTGCACGCCGCGCGAGGACCACGGAGGCTGGTGTCCGGCGTCGTTCAATCAGACATCGCTTATATAAGCTGAGACTGTTAGAGTCGGGACCGTGCACGCGTTCGACGTCCTCGGCGACCCGGTCCGGCGGCGCATCCTCGAGCTCATCGCCGACGGCGAGCTGAGCGCCGGGGAGGTGACCGCGACGGTCCGGGAGGAGTTCGGCATCTCGCAGCCCGCGGTGTCGCAGCATCTGAAGGTGTTGCGGGAGAACGGGTTCGCCACCGTGCGGGCCGTCGGAACCCGCCGGTTGTACGCCGTGCGGCCCGATGCCCTGCAGGAGGTCGACGTGTGGCTCGACCGGTTCCGCCGGTTCTGGACCCCCCATCTCGACGCGCTGGCGACGGAGATCGCCCGCGGCAAACGTGAACGGAGACAGCGGTGAGCGACGCGACGGACGTGCGGCACGACGTGAGTGCGGTGCGGCGTGAGGTCAGCGGGAGGACGTTGGAGGCGGGTGAGGCGCGGGTGGTGACCATCAGCCGCGTCTACCCGACGACGGCCGAGGACCTGTGGGACGCCTGCACCAGCATCGAACGGATTCCGCGGTGGTTCCTGCCGGTGACGGGTGAGCTGAAGGTCGGCGGCAGCTACCGGCTGGAGGGCAACGCGAACGGCACGATCCAGCGCTGCGACGCCCCCCGGGAGTTCGCGGCGACGTGGGAGTACGGCGGCGAGGTGAGCTGGATCGAGGTCGCGGTCGGCGCCGAGGGCGAGCAGGCGCGCCTGACCATCGTCCACATCGCCCACGTCGACGACGAGCGGTGGGCGATGTTCGGGCCGGGCGCGGTGGGCCTGGGCTGGGACCTGGGGCTGTACGGGCTGGCGCAGCACCTGGCGACGGGGGCGAGCGTGGACCCGGCGCAGGCGCAGGCGTGGTTGACGTCGCCGGAGGGGGTCGCGTTCCTGGCGGCGGCGAGCGACGACTGGTGCCGCGCGTCGGTGGCGGCGGGCACCCCGGAGGCGCAGGCGCGCCCGGCGGCGGACCGGACGACCGCGTTCTACACGGGCGCCGAACCCCCGGCAGGGTCCTGAGAGGACGTCAGCAGGCTCTCGTGCGCGGTGACCGCTCCCCCGGCACCGGAGGCGAGGGTCTCGAAGGTGGCGGGCTCGTCGGCCAGGGCCTCGGCGAGCAGGGGGACGACGTGTTCGCGCACCGGGAAGGGCGAGAGGGCACGTCGATAGGCGTCGACGGACGCGAACCGCACCAGCAGCACCCAGCGTCCCGGCTCCTCGATCGCGCGGCCGAGCTCGCCGCCGAGGCAGCCGGCAGCGGCGGTGAGCAGCTCCAGCGCACGCCGGCCGCGGGCGAGGAACGCGTCGGCCTCGGGGGCGGGGACGTCGAAACGGCACACGAGCAGCACGAGGTGCGAATGTAGTCCTGCGCGGACGCCTAACATGGGGGCCGGTACGTGACAGGACGGGGAACCATGTCGATCACCACCGGCTCGGCGGAGGGCGCCGAGGAGCGCGTCGACCACGACGAGCGGACGTGCATCGCACCGGCACCGGTCCGCACCCCGGACACGTTGGCGGCGGCGGGCGACCTGCTGCGGGCCCTGGCGGCCCCGGTGCGGATCGCGATCGTGCTGCAGCTGCTGGAGTCGCCGCGCTGCGTCCACGACCTGGTGGACGCGTTGGCCGTCACGCAGCCGCTGATCAGCCAGCACCTGCGGGTGCTGAAGGCCGCCGGAGTGGTGCACGGCGACCGGCACGGCCGGGAGGTCGTGTACTCGCTGGTCGACGACCACCTGGCGCACATCGTCGTCGACGCCGTGGCGCACGTCGAGGAAGAGGCGCGCGCGTGACCGATCCCCGCCCCGCGGTCCGGCCGCGGGCCACCCGGCAGCGGGCCGCGGTGTCGGCGTTGCTCGACGAGCTCGACGACTTCCGGTCGGCCCAGGAGATCCATGAGGCGTTGCGCCGTTCCGGCGAGGGCATCGGGCTGACGACGGTGTACCGCACGCTGCAGACGTTGGCCGACAACGGCGAGGTCGACGTGCTGCGCATGGGCGCGGGCGAGGCGGTCTACCGGCGCTGCGACACCGGCGAGCACCACCACCACCTGGTGTGCCGGGCGTGCGGGACGGCGGTGGAGATCGACGGGCCGGACGTGGAGCGCTGGGCGGACAAGCTGGCGGTGGAGCACGGGTTCACCGAGGTGAGCCACACCGTCGAGATCTTCGGGGTGTGCAGGTCCTGCTCGGACAGCGCCGCCGGACGCTGACCGCCACCTCCGTAGGGTGGCGGGGTGCCCTTCCAGCCTCCCGCCCCGCACCCCTCGGGGGCCCGGCCGCCCGCGATCCCGCGCGAGCTGGTGCCCAACCACGTCGCCCTGGTGATGGACGGCAACGGGCGCTGGGCGAACGCGCGCGGGTTGCCGCGGATCGAGGGGCACCGCCGCGGTGAGGCGTCGTTGATGGACGTGGCCCGTGGCTGCATCGACATCGGTGTGAAGTGGTTGTCCGCGTACGCGTTCTCGACGGAGAACTGGAAGCGCTCCCCCGACGAGGTGCGTTTCCTGATGGGCTTCAACCGGGACGTGATCCGCCGCCGGGTCGACGAGATGCACTCCATGGGGGTGCGGGTGCGCTGGGCCGGGCGGCGGCCGCGGTTGTGGCGCAGCGTGATCCGGGAGCTGGAGGTCGCGGAGGAGAAAACGCGGGACAACGACGTCCTGACGTTGACGATGTGTGTCAACTACGGCGGGCGCGCGGAGATCGCCGACGCGGTACGGGAGATCGGGCGCCTCGTCGCGGCGGGGAAACTGAAGCCGGACAAGATCGACGAGCGCACGATCGCGCGGTACCTCGACGAGCCCGACATGCCGGACGTCGACCTGTTCGTGCGGAGCTCGGGCGAGCAGCGGACGTCGAACTTCCTGCTGTGGCAGTCGGCGTATGCGGAGATGGTCTTCCTCGACACGCTGTTCCCGGACTTCGACCGTCGCCACATCTGGGAGGCGATCGAGATCTACGCGCGCCGTGACCGGCGCTTCGGCGGGGCGATCGACAGGACCGGCACGGGCGACAGCACCGGCACGGGCGACAGCACCGGCACGGACGACAGGGCCGAGGAGGCCGAGGCATGAGCGAGGTCCCCGAGATGCTCGACCGGGCGCGCAGGGCGTTGGAGCGGTTCCACGACGTCCAGGTCGACGACGACGGCGCCGTCACCTTCGTGCACGGCGCGGTGCCGTGCGTGGTGCAAGGGCTGGAGCTGGAGGAGGGCCTGCCCGTCCTCAACGTCACGTGCGTCGTGGCCTGGGACCTACCGGTGGAGGTCGACGTGCCGACGCGGGTGGCGATGGGCGCCGGCGAGGGCCTGTTCGGCACGCCCCGCGTCGTGCGCGGGGACAACGGCTGGGACGTGACGTTGCGCTACGCGTTCCCGGTCGCGGGACTGGCGGAGAAGCCGCTGGGCACCTTGCTGATGCTGGTGGCGGGCAACGCGTCGGCGCTGCGCGCGGAGCTGATGGACTGACGCCGCGGTCGCGGCGGCACGGCCACCGGCCACCCGCCCCGCCCACGCCGCCATCTCCCCGGCGGCGGCGAGGGCGACGGCCCGTCACGCGGGCACGGGTGGCCGCACGGACCGGACACCCGCGGGCTCACGCCGTCCGGACACGACCGCGACGACCGGCGCGCGGTCGACGTCCACGGCCGGTCCCTGCCCGGCCGGCGCGCCGACGGGCTGATCGGCCGAACGGGCGCGGTCGGACCCGGGACGGCGCAGGGAGCCGCCCCGGGCCCGGTCTGTGGGGATCAGCCGTTGCCGATGTGCACCAGCGGCAACGACGACAGCTGCGCCGGGTTCATCGCCGACGCGGCCGTGAGCACCTTCTGCTGGGCCTCCTGCATGCGGGCATCGACGAGCCCGGACAGGCCGTAGGCGATCCGGCCGAGCTGGCGGACCGCCGTGTCGTCCGGGCTCGGCTGCGTCGCGGACACGACGGCGACACCGGTCGGGGCGCCGGAGTTGTTCTGGGCGACCCCGACGGTGAACGTCTCGCGCGGGTTGGTGTGCCGCGACGCGTAGTGGTCACGCAGCTTCTTGACCAGCCCGTGGAACTCGCGGACCTGGCCCTCCATCTTGAGCTCGTCGATGTCGGCGTCGGTGAGGACCTCGGTGCGCCCGGAGAAGCACCGGACGTAGGCGACGAGCGCGCCGGTCCAGAGTGCCTCGACGACGACGGGGTCGGGCCCCTTCGCGAGGCTGGACACGAGGTGCTCACAGCACTGCAGGACGTACTGGAGGTCCTCGAACACACCGGCGAGGCGGGTCAGCTCCGCGGACTCCGGGCCGTCCATGCGCCGTACGGACGCCGGAGCCTCCTCGGTCTCGGTCGTCCCGTTGGTGTCGGCCACTTCGCCCCCTGCTGATCGTGCGCGGTACTGCGTGAGGCCGCAGGCTAACCCCGGATCGGGCCGGCGCCGATCTCGATATGAGACGCCGATCACCGCGGGTCGGGGCGTGGGCCCCGGCCGCTCACAGGGGGGCGCGGCGTTCCACCAGCGGCAGGGAGCGCAGCTGGCGTTCGAGGTGCCACTGCAGATGGGCGGCGACGAGACCCGAGGTGTCGCGGCGGGCGGCGGGGGCGGCGGCGTCGGCGAGGTCCCAGTCGCCGTGGAGCAGGGCGTCGAGCAGCGAGAACGTCTCCGGCGACGGCAACGCCGAGCCGGGGGGACGGCACACCTCGCACACCGCTCCCCCGCCGGCGACGCTGAAGGCGCGGTGCGGGCCTGGTTCGGCGCACTTGGCGCACTCGGTGATCGCGGGCGCCCAGCCGGCGTGGCTCATGGCGCGCAGCAGGAACGCGTCGAGCACCAGGGAGGGGTCGCGCTCGCGGCCCGCCATGGCCCGGATGGCGCCGACGAGCAGGAGGTAGACGCGCATCGTCGGCTCGCCCTCCTCGGCGACGAGCCGGTCCGCGGTCTCGAGGATCGCGCAGCCCGCCGTGTAGCGGGGATAGTCGCCGACGATGCCGGCGCCGAACGCGTCGACGGTCTGGGCCTGGGTGATGACGTCGAGGCTGCGGCCGGTGTAGCACTGCACGTCGACGTGGTTGAAGGGCTCGAGCCTGGCCCCCCAGCGCGACCGGGTGCGCCGCACCCCCTTGGCGACGGCGCGCACCTTGCCGTGCCTGCGCGTCAGCAGCGTGACGATGCGGTCGGCCTCGCCGAGCTTCTGCACGCGCAGCACCACACCGGTGTCGCGGTACAGGCTCACCGCACGAGCCTACGACTCCGCCGGCCGGGCGGTGGCGCAGCGCGGCCTCTTGACACCCCCGCGCCGGAGAGGGTGAGGTCAGGCTCACCAACTGTCGAGGGGGACACGTCGTGTCGGAGCAGCCGTCCCGGTTCCGTGACCACGCGGTCCCGCAAGGGGCGCGCGCCGCCACCGAGCGCACCCTGGACGCGACGATCGGGCTCGTCGGGGAGCCGAGCGACGCGGAGCGCTCGCGCACCCTGTTCACCGAGGCGCGCACCGCGACGCTGTCGACGATCGGTGTCGACCCGGCCGGGGTGCCGTTCGGGTCGCTCGTCGCGCACGCCGTCGACGATGCGGGCCGGCCGATCCTGTGCCTGTCCGACCTGGCCGAGCACACCCGCAACCTGGCGGCCGACCGGCGGGCGTCGGTGCTGGTCGTCGAGACGGGCGAGGGCGATCCGCTGGCGCTGGGCCGGGCGACGGTGATGGGCGGGATGGTCGTGCTGGAGGGCGAGGAACGCGCGGCGGCGCTGCAGCGCTACCGCGCCGCACACCCCGGCGCGTTCTACGCCGACTTCGCCGACTTCCGCATCCACCGCCTCGAGGTGGCGGCGGTGCGCTACGTCGGCGGGTTCGGGCGGATGAGCTGGGTCGACGCCACCCGGTACGCCCACGCCGAGCCGGACCCGCTGCGCCCGCACCGGGCGGGGATCGTCGACCACATGAACGACGACCACGCCGACTCGCTGCTCGCGTTCTGCCGTGTGCTGGGCGACCGGCCGGACACGGTGGCGGCGCGGATGGTCGACGTCGACCGTTACGGGTTCTCGGTGCTGGCCTCGGACGGGCCGGAGTCCGGGGAGAAGGCGCTCCGGTTCGTGTTCGACGAGCCCGCCGACACCCCGCTCGCGGTGCGGACGGCGATGGTGGAACTGGTACGCCGCACCCGGAGCTGACCCCGCTACGCTCGGGCACCCAGGCCCACCCCGAGGAGAGCGATGTCGCAGGACCCGAACCAGTCCGGTAACGACCCCACCTCCTCCTACGGCGGGTCGGGCTCGTCGTCGGACCCGACGTCGAGCCCCTGGGGTCCGGCGGGCTCCGCGGGTGGCGACGAGGGCACGGTCAGCTTCCAGAAGAGCTCCGGTGACGCCGGGCCCGCCCAGGCGGCGGGTCAGGACGCGGGGCAGCAGCAGCCCTACGGCGCCGACCCGTACGGCGGCTACGGCGCGCAGCCCGGGTACGGCGCCCCGCAGGGGTACGGCGCACCGCAGCCGGGCTACGGCGCGGAACAGCCCGGGTACGGGGCACCGCAGCCGGGCGGCTGGGACCCGAACGCCTACCCGCCGCCGGGTGGCTACGGCGCGCCGGGCTACCCGGACCCGTCACAGCCGCAGCCCTACGGCGCCTACGGCGCCTACCCGCCGCCCGCCTACCCGGTCGCGGCACCGACCAACACGATGGCGATCCTCTCGCTGATCTTCGCGTTCGTGTTCGCCCCGCTGGGCCTGGTCTTCGGGTTCGTGGCGCGCAGCCAGATCAAGACGAGCGGCGAGTCCGGCGACGGGCTCGCGCTGGCCGGGCTCATCCTCAGCGCGGTGTTCATCGCGCTGTTCATCCTGGTGTGGGTGCTCGTACTCGGCGCCTTCGGCGCGGCCGTGTCGGCGGTTCCCAACTACCGCTGAGGACTCCCCGGGCCCCCGAGCGGCACCGTGCGCCGCCGGCACGGTTGCCGCGTCCGCAGGGGCTCAGAACCCGAGCTTGCGCAACTGGCGGGGGTCGCGCTGCCAGTCCTTGGCGACGGTGACGTGCAGGTCGAGGAAGACCTTCACCCCGAGCAGCGCCTCGATCTGGCGGCGGGCCGCGGTGCCGACCTCACGCAGCCGCTCCCCACCGCGCCCGATGACGATGCCCTTCTGGCTCTGCCGCTCCACGTAGATGGTGGCGTGCACGTCGAGCATCGGGTTGTTCTTCGGCCGGTCCTCGCGTTCGATCATCTCCTGCACGACGACGGCGATGGAGTGCGGCAGCTCGTCACGCACCCCCTCGAGGGCGGCTTCACGCACCAGCTCGGCGACGAGGATCTCCTCCGGCTCGTCGGTGAGCTCGCCGTCGGGGTAGAGGGGCGGCCCCTCGGGCAGCCGGGCGACGAGCAGGTCCGCCAGCAGGTCGACCTGGAAGCTCTTGACCGCCGACACGGGGACGATCTCGGCGAAACCGATGTCCAGGGCGGTCAGCTCGGTCAGCCGCGCCGCGATCTGCTCCGGCTGGGCCCGGTCGGTCTTCGTGACGATCCCGATCACCGGTGTCCGTCCGGCGACGGCCTTCATCTCGCCTGCGATGAACTCGTCGCCACGTCCGACGGGCACGTCGGCGGGCACACAGAACCCGATGACGTCGACCTCGGCCCAGGTCTCGCGGACGAGGTCGTTGAGGCGCGAGCCCAGCAGCGTGCGGGGCTTGTGCAGGCCCGGGGTGTCGACGACGACGAGCTGCGCGTCGGGGCGGTGCACGATCCCGCGGATCGCGTGCCGGGTGGTCTGCGGCTTGCTCGACGTGATCGCGATCTTCTGCCCGAGCAGGGCGTTGGTGAGCGTCGACTTGCCCGCGTTGGGCCGCCCGACGAAGCACGCGAAGCCCGAACGGTGGTCGTCGGGCCAGTCGCCGAAACCCGTCATGAGAGCGGCCCCAGCTTCTCGCCCGTCAGGCGCTCCAGGATCTCGCGCCCGATCGGCAGCGCCGCGGTCGCAGCCGGCGACGGCGCGTTGAGGACGTGCAGGATCGCGCCGTCGCCGCTGCCCTGCTCGACGAACAGGAAGTCGTCGACGAGCGAGCCGTCGGGGCGCACGGCCTGCGCGCGGACACCGGCACCGGCCGGGGACAGGTCCTCGACGCGGACCTCGGGCAGCATCCGCTGGATCCGGCGGACCATCGCCTTCGCCGACAGCGACCGGTGCACCTCACCGAGCCCGTAGCGCCAGTGCTTGCGCGCCAGCGCGATCGTGCCGGTGTAGGCGAGCGAGCCGAGCAGCTCCTTCGGCTTGACCACACCCCACGAGTAGCCCTCGCGGGCCAACGCCAGTACGGCGTTGGGACCGGCGTGGACGTGACCGTCGATGCCGCGGGTCGCGTGTACGCCCAGGAACGGGAACGCCGGGTCGGGCACCGGGTAGATCAGGCCCTTGACCAGCTCGGCGGCCGACTCGGAGAAGCCGGCGTACTCGCCGCGGAACGGCACGATCCGCACCCCGGGGTCGGCACCCGCGGCGCGGGCCAGCTCGTCGGCGCGCAGCCCGGCGCACACCACGACCTGCCTGCCGAGGACGTCACCGGTGGCGGTGCGCACGACGACGTCGGCCCGCCGCCGCGCGATCCCGGTGACGGCGCGACCGGTGTGGACCTCGCCCCCCTCCTTCACCACGAGCGCGCCCAGCGTCTCGGCGATCCGGCCGTAGTCGCAGATGCCCGTCGACGGCACGTGCAGCGCCGCGACGCCACGCACGTGGGGCTCGTGGGCGCGCATCGCGTCCTGGTCCAGCTCGCGGGCCTCGACGCCGTTGGCCTTCCCACGGCGCGCGAGCTCCGCCATCCGCGGCAGCTCCTCGGGCCCGGTGGCGACGACGAGCTTGCCGGTGACCTCGTGCGGCAGGTCGTGCGCGCGGCAGAACGCGACCGTCTCGGCGCAGCCCGCGACGGCCAGCCGGGCCTTGGCGCCGCCGGGCGCGTAGTACAGCCCGGAGTGGATGACGTTGGAGTTGTTGCCGGTCTGGTGGGCGGCGAGGCGGTGCTCACGCTCCAGCACGACGACCGAGCGGCCGGTGCGGGCCACGGCGTGCGCGGTGGCCAGCCCGACGATGCCGCCACCGACGACCACGACGTCGGCGCGCGGCGTCGGCGGCAGCGCCGCGGGAGCGTTCACTCCGATGCCGTCTCGGGTGTGAGGACCCGGACCACGGTGCCCGAGGCGTCGGCCAGGATCACCGCGGCGGACGGGGCCAGGTCGCGGACAGCGGCGACCGAGGCGTCGTCGACGGCGCCCTCGGCGCTGACGACGGCTGCGGCCTCCAGGCCGGGTGCACCGCTGGACACGGCCGCGGCGACCGCGGCCTGCAACGCTGTGAGCTGCAGCGACGGCAGCGCGACGCTCGCCGCGGCGTAGGTGCGGCCGTCGGTGTCGCGCACGGCGGCGCCCTCGGCGGCCCCCGTGCGCGCGCGCGACGAGCGGGCCAGCGTGACGATCTTGGCGTCCTCAGGGTCGAGGTCGGACATCGGTTCCTTCCCGACGGTCGGCGAGCCCGCCCGTCCCGTTGTCTGTGTCGTGGGGTGCCGCGACGGTGGCCGCGGGGTCGCCCGCCCTGCCGTTGGCCGCCGCGGCGTCGTGCAGGTCGAGCGGGGAGCCGTCGACGGCGCGGTCCTCACGTGCGGTGTGCAGCACCAGCGGCAGGTCGGCGTCCCCGTCGACGGGGCTGACCAGCACCGTCGTGATCCGGATGCGGCCGCGGGCGTCCTTGCCACCCTCGGCGAGCAGGTGCAGTCCCGCCACCTCGGTCTGCGCGCCCGGCAGCGGCACCTTCCCCAGGCGGTGGGCCAGCAGCCCGCCGACGGTGTCGACGTCGGCCGCCTCCAGCGCCGCGTCCAGCGGGGAGTTGCCGTCGTCGTCGGGGGTGAAGGCGAACAGCTCGCCGAAGTCCTCGACCGGCAGCCGGGCCGCCACCCGGACCCGGCGCGCGTCGATCTCCTCGACCGGCGGGACCCCGTCGGGGTCGTACTCGTCGGTGATCTCCCCGACGATCTCCTCCAGGATGTCCTCGATGGTGACGACGCCGGCCGTGCCGCCGTACTCGTCGACGACGATCGCCATGTGGTTGCGGCTGCGCTGCATCTCCTTGAGCAGCTCGTCGACCCGCTTCGAGTCGGGCACGTACACGGCGGGGCGCATGACGTCGACGAGCTCCGCGGGCGCGTCGGCGCCCGCGTGCTGGGCCGCGACCAGGTCCTTGAGATAGGCGACGCCCACGACGTCGTCGATCCCGTCGCCCAGCACCGGGACGCGCGAGTAGCCGCTCTTCAGCGCGAGCCGCACCACCTTGTCGATCGGGGTGTCGCGCTCGGCCCACACCACGTCGGGGCGCGGGACCATGACGTCGCGGACCATGGTGTCGCCCAGCTCGAACACCGAGTGGATCATCTGGCGCTCGTCCTCGTCGACGACGCCGCGGGTGCTGGCCATGTCGACCAGCTCGCGCAGCTCCACCTCCGAGGAGAACGGGCCCTCACGGAAACCGGGCCCGGGGGTGATCGCGTTGCCGACCAGGATCAGCAGCTTCGCCAGCGGCGACAGCAACGTGGCCAGGACCCGGATCGGGACCGCCACGACCATGCCCACCCGGTACGGGTGCTGGCGGCCCAGCGTGCGGGGGCCGACACCGATCAGCACGTAGCTGACGACGACCATGATCACCGCCGCCACCAGCACGCCCACCCACGGCGTGCCGAACGCGCGGGCCAGCGCCATCGCCAGCAGCACCGTCGCCGCCGTCTCGCAGATCAGCCGCAACAACAGCAGGAGGTTGACGTGCCGCGGCCGGTCGGCCACCACCCGCGACAGCGCCTTCGCGCCCGGCCGGCCCGCCCGCACCAGCGCCTCGACCCGGGCGCGTGAGACCGACCCGAGCGCGGCGTCGGCGGCGGCGAACACACCTGCCAGCGGCACGAGCAGCACGACGACGACGATCATCACGACGGTGCCGCTCACGGCTTCAGCCGTCCTCGAGACCGGCGGCGCCGAGGACCTGGGCGTCGGTCCGGCGCTGCGCCTCCTCGCGGGCGGCCCGCTCCCGCGCCGCCCGCCACTCCCCGAGCAGCTTGTCCTGCAGGGCGAACATCTCGCGCTCCTGGTCGGGCTCGCCGTGGTCGTACCCCAGCAGGTGCAGCACACCGTGCACGGTGAGCAGGTGCAGCTCGTCGGGCAGGCCGTGACCGGCCTTGCGGGCCTGGTCGCTGGCGAAGGCGGGGCACAGCACGATGTCGCCCAGCAGGGCGGGCCCGAGATCGGGCGCGTCGGGACGGCGGGTGTCCTCGGCCAGCTCGTCCATGGGGAATGCCATGACGTCGGTCGGGCCGGGCTCGTCCATCCAGCGTTCGTGCAGCTCGCTCATCGCCTCGGTGCTGACGGCGGTGATGGCCAGCTCCACGGCGGGGCTCACACCCATCGCGTCGAGCGCGTAGCGGGCGACGGACACGATCAGCGACTCGTCGACGGCGATGCCGGACTCGTTCGCGACCTCGATGCTCACAGGGTTCCTCTGCGCGTGATGTGCTCCGACGGGCGATCGCCGGTGGTCCGAGGGTAGTCGGGCCCCCTCGGCCACCGGCGGACCGGTCGGTTCAGCGCCTGCCGCGGCGGCGCTGCTCGGGGCCGGTGCGCGGCGCGCTCGCCAGGCCGCGCCGCTCGTTGACGGCGTCGAACCGGGCGTACGCGTCGACGATGTCGCTCACCAGCCGGTGGCGCACCACGTCGGTGCTGGTCAGCTGCGAGAAGTGGACGTCGTCGACACCGTCGAGGATGTCGCGCACCACCTGCAGCCCCGAGCGGGTGCTGCCCGGCAGGTCGATCTGGGTGACGTCGCCCGTCACCACGATCTTCGAGCCGAACCCGAGGCGGGTGAGGAACATCTTCATCTGCTCGGGCGTGGTGTTCTGCGCCTCGTCGAGAATGATGAACGCGTCGTTGAGGGTGTTGTGCGTCAGGAGGTGGCCCTCGGTGACGTACAGGGAGTCCTCTGCCGCAACCTGGATGCAGACCGTCTCGGCACGGCCCTCGGGCTGGATGGCGTGAACGAACCGCATGGGCCGTCCACCACCACCCTCAGCCGCATAACGCGCGCGCTTGCGCTCCAAACGGAACGGCTCGACACCGGCCGGGAGCCGGATGTCGATGACGTGGGCGTCGGCCTTGTAGCCGACCGCACGTCCGTTCGCCATCCCCGGCTTGCGCCCCCCGCTGAGCCGCACCCTCGCGTAGGCGACGCCGCCGAGCGATCGTACGAGCTCGACGACGTCGTCGCGCAGCTGCGGCGACGTGGTCGTGTACTGGATGCGGCACGTCCTGCCCGCTTGGGTCACCGGCCCGCCGTCGGTGTCGAGCAGCCCCTGCAGGACCGCGATCCGCACGTCCGAGGAATTGTCGAGGTAGACGCGCGGGACGAACTTCGTGCCGGAACGCGCGCCCGACAGACCCAGCTTCCGGATGGCCCCGGTGACCGGGTTCTCCAGCGTGATGACGTCGCCCGCTTCGCGGACCCGGTTGAGGATGTGGTCGACGCCGCCCTTGTGCCGGACGGCGATGCCCGGGATCGACCTCCCCAGCGCCTCGGCCAGCTCGGGGTCGGCGGTCGCGAACGACGGCGTAGTGGCGAGCGTGATGCAACCGTCGCCGAGCAACAGACCCAGCGCGTACGGGTCCATCGGGACGTCCTGGCGCGGGAACTCCACGGCCCCGGTGAGCATCGGCAGCTCGTAGCGGTGCGCGTGGGCCGCCCGCAGCTTGCCGATCATGTCGCGGGTCTCGAGAACCCGCCACGGCTTGTCGCGCCGGCGGTCCGCCGCAGTCCGCACCGTCCAGAGGTGCTCACCGCAGCACAGAGCCGACGCCCCGTCCTGTGCCGTCACCCGGTAGACGTCCTTCTCGCCCTGCGGGTAGACGCCGAGAACGGGGGTCGGGGTGCCATCGGACCCGACGACAAGGTCACCGACCTGCAGATCCCCGATCGGCCGCCACCCGTCGGGCGTGAGCACGTTGGTGTCGATCGGCTGCGCTCGGCCGCGCATGTACGCCAACGGCGCGACCTCGATCGTTCCGGCCGCCATCAGTTTCGGGATGGACTCCGGGTCGATCATGTCGTGCAATGCGTCGTAGAGCGGGCGCAGGTAAGGGTCGATCTTCTCGTAGAGCGTGCCGGGCAGGTAGCCCAGCCGCTCCCCCGCCTCGACCGCCGGCCGGGTCAGGATGATGCGGTTGACCAGCTTGCCCTGCAACGCCTGCACGGCCTTGGCCATGGCCAGGTACGTCTTTCCCGTACCGGCCGGGCCGATGCCGAAGACGATCGTGTGTGTGTCGATCGCGTCGACGTAGCGCTTCTGGTTCAACGTCTTCGGGCGGATCGTCTTGCCGCGCCGCGACAGGATGTCGAGGCTCAGCACCTCGGCGGGCGACTCCCCCATCCGCTCACGGTCGGCCGCGTTCTCGTCGGACAGCATCTCGACGGTGCGGCGCACCGTGTCCTTGCCGACCTGCTGACCGCGCTGCGCCAACGTGACCAGCTCGGCGAAGACGCGCTCCGCGAACGCCACGTCGGCCGGCTCGCCCGACAGCGTGAGCTCGTTGCCCCGGACGTGCACGTCGGCATCGAGGAGCTCCTCGGCCGCGCGCAGGCTCTCGTCGCGCGAGCCCAGCAGGGCCAGCAGCGCGGTGTCCGGCAGAGCCATCCTGGACTGGACTGTGTTCGGCTCGATTCCGGTCAAGTGTCGTGCCGCCTGCTCTCTCTGCTCGCCCGCTCCCACGGGACCCTCACTCGGGCCGCCGGACAGCGCTCACCGGCGTCGCCCCTGCAACGCCGCCGCTGCCCCGCGACGACGCGATGCTACCGCCGGGGACCGACAGTCCGCCGTGCGATTTCTCCGGTCCGACCCGGGGCGGCGTCTAGCGGAGCATCTTCGAGACGTCGCGGAACCGCGGGTGGCGCGAGTCGCGCAGCCACTCGAACATCACCATCTCGCTGGTGACGACCTCCGCGCCGTGCTCCCGCGCCCGCGCCAGCGCGGCCTGCCTGTCGGACTCCCGCCGCGACCCCACGGCGTCGGCGACCAGCACCACCCGCACGTCACGCTCACGCAGGCCCAGGACCGTCTGCAGCACGCAGACGTGCGCCTCGGCCCCGGTGACGACGACCTCGTCGCGGCCCGGGGGCAGCAGCATGTCGAACCCCGGCTCGGCGACCGCCGAGAACGCCGTCTTGGGCATCACGAGCTGCGGGAACCCCGCGAGCGCCGCGACCGTCGGCCCGAGGCCCTGCGGGTACTGCTCCGTCGCGGCGACCGGCACGTCCAGCGCCGCGGCCGCCTCGCCCAGCAGCGCCGTCCGCGCCACCACGGACTCCCCGTCGTGGATCGCCGGCATCAGCCGTTCCTGCACGTCGATGATCAGCAGGACCGACCGGGACGCGGTGAGCAGCACGCAGCCACCCTAACCGCCCGCGCGCAACCTCATGGTCGTGAACCGGCGTCCGGACAGCCGTGAGGTTGCGCGCGGGTGGTCTCAGTGCCCGCGGAAGGCCTCCGCGAGCCACCAGGAGCCGCCGTCGGAGGCGATCTTGGCGTCGACGAGCAGCGGCCGGTCCCGGGCCCCGCCGACCCAGTCGCGCACGCCGTCGAGGTCGGCGGCCGACCGGACGGTGACGGCGTCGAAGCCGTAGCCGCGGCCGATCGCGGCGATGTCGGTCTCCGGGAAGACGACGGTGGCCAGGTCGTCGCCGTCGGGACCGAAATGGTGGACCTCGGCGCCGTAGCCGCGGTCGTCGTACACCACGACGACCATCCCGAGCCCGAGCCGCGCGACGGTCTCCAGCTCGGCGGCGGCCATGAGGGCGCCGCCGTCGCCCAGGGCGGCGACGGTGAGCCTGTCGGGCCGGGCCAGCGCGACGCCGATCGCGGTGGACAGCCCCAGGCCGATCGACTGGAAACCCTGGGTGAAGCAGAAGGCCGCCTCGTCGGGAACACCCAGGTAGGCGGCGGGGTAGCCCATGAAGTTGCCGGAGTCGACGGCGACGCTGCGCTGGGCGGGCAGCACGTCGTCCAGACCGGTCGAGAGCACCCGGGGGTCGATGCCGGCCGGTCCGGTGAGGTCGGGCGGGTCGAGCGGCACGTCGCGCCAGCGACCCCGGGCGGCGATGCGGGCGCGGACGTCGTCGGTGCGGTACCCGGGGCGGTCGTCGCCGTCGAGGGCGACGGCGACGTCGGCCGCGGTCGCCGCGACGTCGCCGAGGACCCCCAGGTCGACGGGCCGGTGTGCGCCGAGGGCGTCGGCGTCGAGGTCGACCTGCACGACGGTCGCGTCGGCTCCGATGAGCGCGCCGTGGCGCATCGTCCACATGTTCAGGGCGCACCCCCAGCCCACGACGACGTCGGCGTCGGCGATGAGCTCCGCGGCGAGCGGGGTGGCGAAGCCGCCGGAGATGCCCAGCGACCAGGGGTTCCCGGTGAACAGCCCGTTGGCGACGGCGGAGGTCGCGAGCAGCGCGCCGCAGCGCTGGGCGAGCCCGGCCAGTTCGGGCCCGGCCCCGCGGGCGCCCCGGCCGGCGACGAACACCGGCCGGCGGGCACCGGCGAGCGCCGCGACGAGCCCGGCGACCGACGCCGCGGCGGGCCTGGGCGGCGCGAGCGGCGTGGGCTCGGGGACGTCGAGGTCGTCGAGCGACCCCAGGCCGGGGACCGGTGCCGCCTGCACGTCCAGCGGCAGGTTGAGCACGACGGTCCGGCGCTGCTCGGTGGCCGTGCGGTACGCGCGGACGGTGTCGGCCAGCGCGCTGCCCGGCGAGTGCACCCGTTCCGCGACAGCACCGACGGCCGCGCTCAGGGCGTCCTGGTCGATGCGGAAGTTGGAGCGGACCGCGGCCCCACCGGTGTCGGCGGCCAGGACCAGCAGCGGGGTGCGGCTCTTCGCGGCCTCGGTGACACCGGTCAGTGCGTTGGTGAGCCCGCAGCCCTGGTGCACCGTGAGCACGGCGGGGACGCCGGTGGTGCGGGCGTGCGCGTCGGCGGCCGTGGCGGCGCCGGCCTCGTGGCGGGTGGCGGTGAACGGCACCCCCGCGGCCCGCAGCGCGTTCGTGACGTGGAAGTTCCCGCTGCCGACGACCCCGAACGCGTGCCCGACCCCGAGCCTGCCCAGCACCGTGCCGACGAGCTCCGCCACGGTGACGGTCATCGTTCGACGAGCGCCAGGACGCGCGCGGGGCTGCCCGACCCCGAGACGATCGGCAGCGGCCCCGTGACCAGGACCGCGCCCGTCGGGGGCAGCGTCGCCAGGTTCTGCAGCTGGGTGAGCCCGTACTTGCCCGCGCCGAGCAGGAACGAGTGGCACGGGAACGGCGGGTCGAAGCCGTGGGCGGCACCGGCGTCGGTGCCGACGGTCTCCACCCCGACCCCGAGCAACGCCGTCTCCTCGGCGAGCCAGCGCGCGCACGCCACCGACATGCCGGGGGTGTGCGGGCCGGTCTCGTCCGCGTTGAGGAACGCGGCGGCGTCCTCGGCGCGGGCGTCCCAGCCGGTGCGGTACAGCAGCCAGCCCCCGTCGGGCAGCGAGCCGTGCTCGGCCGTCCAGGCCCGCACGTGCTCGACCTCCAGCAGGAAGTCGGGGTCGGCGGCCGACTCCGCGGAGAAGTCGAGCACCACCGCGGGCGCGACCAGCTTGTGCGCCGGGACCTGCGAGACGTCCTCGCCCTCGCGGCCGGTGACCCAGTGGACGGGCGCGTCGAAGTGCGTGCCGGTGTGCTCGCCGGTGTGGATGTCGTTCCAGTACCAGGCGGGGCCGCGGTCGTCGTAGCGGCTGATCTCCGACAGCGAGAACGGGATCGTGTTGGCGAACGGCGGCGGCAGCTGCAGCACGGGGGTTCCCGCGTGCAGCGGCGCGGTCAGGTCGACGACCTCGATGCGCCGGTCGCGGAGCGCGGCGAGCAGGTCCTGCAGCACGGCCATGAGCTGTCCCGTCTGCCGCGCGCGGTCGGGCGCCGCCGTGGCGGGGTCCACGCTAGAACAGGCGCTCGATACCCGACTCGCAGGCGCGCCACGCCTCGGTCGCCGGGTCGATCACCGCGAAGTGGTCGACGCCCGGCAGCACGACCAGCTCGGCGGGGTCGCCCGCGGCCCGCGCGGCAGCGACGTAGCGCTCGCTCTGCCGCAGCGGGACGTTGACGTCGGCGTCGCCGTGCACGCAGATCACGGGCACGCCGACGGGTAGCCGTTCGGCCGGCGAGGCGAGCCCGTAACGGTCGGGGTGTTCGGCGGGGGTGCCGCCCAGGAGGTCGTCGACGGCGCCCCGGCCGACCTCGTTGCGGGCGGCGTCGACGAGGTCGAGCACCCCCGCCTGGCTGACCGCGCCGCGCAGCCGCACGGCGGGGCCGGCACCGGGAGAGCCGGCGGGCAGGCCGGGCCGGGCGGCGAGCCACGCCGCGAGGTGCCCGCCGGCGGAGTGCCCGACGGCGACGACCCGGTCGGGATCGAGCCACTCCTGCCCGGCCAGCAGGTCCACGGCCGCGGCGACGTCGTCGAAGGTCGCGGGCCAGCCCCCGCCCGCCCCGACGCGCCGGTACTCGATGTTCCACGCCGCGAACCCGGCGGCCGCCAGGGTGGCGGCGAGGGGGCGGCCGAGCGCGAGGTCGTAGCGGGCGCGCCAGAACCCGCCGTGGATGACGACGACGGTCCCCCTGATGTCGGCGCCGCCGGGGGGCAGCGTCAGCTCGACGAACTGTGCGGGGCCGGTGCCGTAGTCCAGCCGCGTCGGAGTGCTCACGACCCGATCATGGCTGAGCGGGGGTGGTGGGTGGCAACCCGCTCACGGAGCACCGGGGATGCCACGCCGCGATGAATGTGGGGGGACACCCACCGCGGCGTGGCGCCGCCGGACGAGGGGACTCTCCGGCGGGCCCGAGGGTACGGATCACACGTGCTCAGACGGTCGCCGAGGCAACCGGTCGATGCGCGCAATATAGCCCCGGACCTGGCACGACTGGCACTCCGTCACCCGGATGCCGAGCGGAGTCCCACGGTCAGCCGCGCGGGCTCCACCGGCCGGTCAGCGCACCGATGGCGCCGAGCGCGACCGCGGCGGCGGTGGAGGCGCGCAGCACCTCGGGGCCGAGCCGGACGGCGTGGGCGCCCGCGGCGGTGAGCGTCGCGATCTCCTCGTCGGAGACCCCGCCCTCCGGTCCGACGACGAGCAGGACGTCAGCGGGGGCCGGTTGCAGGAAGGGAGCGATCCCCTCGGTGGCCGACTCGTGCAGCACCAGCACCCGCTCGTGGCTCCCGCAGAGCGCGGCGAGCCCGCGCGTCGACACCGGCGCGGCGACGGGCGGCACCCAGGGGCGGCGGGCCTGCTTCGCGGCGGAACGGACGGTGGCGCGCCAGCGGGCGAGCGCCTTGTCCCCGCGCGGGCCGTCCTCCCACTTCACGACGCAGCGCGACGCCCGCCACGGCAGGATCTCGTCGACACCCGCCTCCGTCGCGAGCTCGACGGCGAGCTCCCCGCGGTCGCCCTTCACCAGCGCCTGGGCCAGGACGACCCGCGGCGCGGGCGGGTCGAGCACCGCGCGGGAGACCACGCGCAGGTCGAGCCGGTCGTGCCCCACCGTGTCGACGACGGTGTGCGCGAGATTGCCGCGGCCGTCGGCGAGGGTGATCTCCTCGCCGGCGCGCAGCCGTCGCACGGTGGCGGCGTGCCTGCCCTCGGGTCCGTCGAGAACGGCCGACGTCCCCTCGGGCAGCTCGTCGACGAGGAACAGCGGCGCGGTGCCCACCGTTGCTGCGTCCTGCCCGGTCAGCGGCCGCCGAAACGCAGCCGGGAGAACAACCCGTGCCCGTTACGGCTGCCCATGGCCAGGTCGGGCTGCTCCTCACCGCGCAGGGCGGCGAGCTTGCGCAGCAGCTCGGTCTGCTCCTTGTCGAGCTTCGTCGGGACGGCCACCTCGATGTGGACCATCAGGTCGCCGTGACCGTCGACGCGGCCGTTGGACCGCAGCCGCGGCATCCCCTTGCCGCGCAGGGTGCGGATCGTGCCGGTCTGGGTACCCGCGTCGATCTCGAGGTCCTCGGAGCCGTCGATGATCGGCAGCGCGACGGTGGTGCCGAGCGCGGCCGCCGTCATCGGGAGGCTGACGGTGCAGTGCAGGTCGGCCCCGTCGCGGGTGAAGATCTCGTGCGGGGTCTCCTCGACCTCGACGTACAGGTCGCCCGCCGGGCCGCCGCCCGCGCCCACCTCGCCCTGGCCGGCGAGCCGAACCCGCATCCCGTCGGCCACACCGGCGGGGATACGCACGCCGACGCTGCGCCGCGACCGGACCCGGCCGTCGCCCGCGCACTGGCGGCACGGTTCGGGGATGACCTCGCCGAAGCCGCGGCAGGTCGGGCAGGGACGCGACGTCACGACCTGGCCGAGGAACGACCGCTGCACCGACTGGACCTCGCCGGACCCGCCGCAGATGTCGCAGCGCGTGGGCGAGCTGCCGGGAGCGCAACCGGAGCCGGAGCAGTCCGAGCACAGCACCGCGGTGTCGACGGTCAGCTCGCGCTGCACCCCCGCGGCGCACTCCTCGAGCGAGAGCTGCATCCGGATGAGCGCGTCGGCACCCGGCTGGACACGGCTGCGGGGCCCACGACCGCGGCCGCCGCCCGAGGAGCCGAAGAAGGCGTCCATGATGTCGCCGAAGCCGAAGCCGGCGCCGAAGGGGTCGCCGCCAGCACCGCCACGGCCGTTGTCGAGCGGGTCGCCGCCCAGGTCGACGATGCGTCGCTTCTCGGGGTCGTTGAGCACCTCGTAGGCGGTGCTGACCTCGCGGAAGCGTTCCTGAGCCGCCGCGTCGGGGTTGACGTCGGGATGCAGCTCCCGGGCGAGTTTGCGGTACGCCCGCTTGATCTCGTCGGGGCCCGCGCCGTGTTCGACGCCGAGGATCCCGTAGTAGTCGCGTGCCACCCTTGCGTTCCCCATGGTCCTTCGCTCGACGAGTCGCAGATTTCGGTCAGAGTGCCAGAGTACGTGTCACGGAAGTCGAGCCGGGCAGGCTCAACCCCGCGAGGTTCACTTCCCCGACAGGATGTCACCCACGTAGCGGGCGACGGCGTGCACCGCCGCGATCGTGCCGGGGTAGTCCATCCGCGTCGGTCCGAGCACGCCCATCCCGCCCAGGATGGTGCCCGCGCCGTAGCCGATGGACACGACCGAGGTGGCGCGCAGGTCCTCCACCTCGTTCTCCTCGCCGATGCGCACCGTGACCAGGCCGGGGTCCTGCGCCGCGGCCAGCAGCTTCAGCACGACGACCTGCTCCTCCAGCGCCTCCAGCACCTGGCGCAGCGAACCGGGGAAGTCGGCGACGTTGCGGGTCAGGTTCGCGGTGCCGCCCAGCACCAGCCGCTCCTCGGGATGCTCGACGAGCGTCTCGATCAGGACCGTCGACAACGTCACGACGACGTCGCGCAGCTCGGCGGGCACCTTGTCGGGGAGCTCGGCGACGGCCACCGACGCCGCCGACAGCGGACAGCCGACGAGCGCGGCGTTGAGGTGGGTGCGGATCGCGGCGACGTCGTCGTCGGACAGGACGTCGCCGAGGTCGACGACGCGCTGGTCGACCCGCCCGGAGTCGGTGATCAGCACCAGCATCAGCCGGGCGGGTGAGAGCGCGACGACCTCGAGATGACGGACCGTGGAGCGGGTCAGCGTCGGGTACTGGACGACGGCGACCTGCCGCGTCAGCTGCGCGAGGAGCCGCACGCTGCGGCGCAGCACGTCGTCGAGATCGACCGCACCGTCGAGGAACGTCTGCACCGCGCGGCGCTCGGCGCTCGACAACGGCTTGACCTCGGCGATCTTGTCGACGAACAGGCGGTAGCCCTTGTCGGTGGGGATCCGCCCGGCGCTGGTGTGGGGCTGGGCGATCAGCCCGTCCTCCTCGAGGACCGCCATGTCGTTGCGGACGGTCGCGCTCGACACACCCAGGTTGTGCCGCTCGACGATCGTGCGCGACGCGACCGGCTCCTGCGTCGATACGTAGTCGGCGACGATGGCCTGCAACACCGCGAAGCGCCGTTCATCGGCGTTCACCGCCACCTCCCCCTGGTCCCACTCGTCCGTCGTTTCCAGTCTAGGTCGTCCGTCGCGGATAGGGAGGTCGACAGAACACCCGGCACCGGCTGCGGTGACCCGTCCCACAGGACGCGGCACACTGGGCACCGTGCTGCTGCGCCGTCCGGTCCTCGACGCGATCGCCGCCGGCCGCGTCACGCGGGCCTACCGCCGGTGGGACCGGCCCCGGGTGAAGGCCGGCGCCCGGCTGCGGACGGCCGTCGGGGTGCTGGAGGTCACGGCCGTCGGCACCGTCGACGAGAACACCCTCACCGATGCCGACGCCCGCGCCGCCGGGGTCGACGACGCCGCCGCACTGCACCGCGAGCTGGCGAAGCGTCCGGCGGGCGAGGTGTTCCGCGTCGACCTGCGGCTCGCCGGGGAGGACCCGCGGATCGCGCTGCGCGCCGACGACGACATCGACGACGACGCCCGCGCCGCCCTCGACGCCCGCCTCGCCCGGATGGACGCCACGTCGCCCTCCGGGCCGTGGACGGCCGCCACGCTCACGATGATCGCGGAGAACCCCGAGGTCCGCGCACCCGACCTGGCCGAGCGGATGGGCCGCGAGACGCTGCCGTACAAGCGTGACGTCCGCAAGCTCAAGGAGCTGGGGCTGACCGAGAGCCTGCCCGTCGGCTACTGCCTCTCCCCGCGAGGCCGCGCGTACCTGCGGAACTGACTGTTCACCCACAACCGACGCGCGCTGTGGCAGCGTCGGACACGTGACCGCGGGGGGACGTCGCTCGCTGAGCCGTCGGGCGCTGCTCGTCAGCGCCGGAGCCGCCGCGCTCGTGGCGGCCGGCACGGTCCCGTGGCCCGCCCCCGCGAGCGGCGCCCCCGACCCCGAGGTGCTGCGCGACCGCATCCGGGCCTCGGCCACCCAGCCCTACACCGGGCTCGCCGAGACGTCGGGACGCCTCGGCCTGCCCGACCTCCCCCCGCTCGAACAGGCCACCGCGCTGTTCACCGGCACGACCCGGATCCGGGCGTTCCACGCCGGCCCGCAACGCTGGCGCGTCGACGAGCTCACCGCCGCCGGCGAACGCGACATCTACCACCTCGACGGCGTGGAGTCGCTGTGGGACTTCGGGTCCCAGCGCCTCACCCGGATCGTCGGGACGACGTCGCTGCGGCTGCCCCGCGCCGCCGACCTGCTGCCACCCGACCTGGCCCGGCGCATCCTCGCCGCCGCCCCCGACGACCCCGTCGAGGCACTGCCCGACCGCCGCGTCGCCGGGCGGACGGCGGCGGGCATCCGCGTCTCCCCCGCCGACCCCGACACCACGGTCGCGCACGTCGACATCTGGGCCGACGCCACCGGTGGGCTGCCGTTGCGCGTCGAGATCTCCGGCCGCACCGACCCCGCGAGACCCGTCCTGATCAGCGAGCTGACCTCGGTCGACCTGACCGCCCCGGCCGACGACGTCCTCGTCCCCACCTTGCCCCCCGGCGGCACCGCCGCCGAGGTGGCCGCCACCGACCTCACCGGCGCACTGCGCGTCCTCGGCCCCTCGGCACCCCCGGGCCGGCTCGCGGGACGCGGACGGCTCCCGCGGTTCCCCGACCTGCCCGGCATCGGCGTCTACGGCACCGGGCTGGGCGGGTTCGTGCTGGTCCCGGTGACCGGCCGGATCGCCGCCCAGGCCGTCGACGGCGCCGCGGCCGCGGGCGGGGTGCCCGTCACCGTGCCGAACGGGCGCGCCGTCGCCGTGTCGACGCCCCTGCTGTCGGTCGTCATCCGGGCAGGCGGGCGGCGCGGGGCGCTGCTCGTCGGCACCGTGTCGCCCGCGGTCCTCACCGAAGCCGTGACCGAACTGTCGGGGAGGGCCCCGTGACCGAGCCCGTCATCACCACATCGGGGCTGACGAAACGGTTCGGCCGCGTCGTCGCCGTCGACCACGTCGACCTCTACGTCCCCGCCGGTGTGCGGTTCGGCCTGCTGGGCCCCAACGGGTCCGGGAAGACGACGCTCGTGCGGATGCTGCTCGGCCTCGTCCACGCCACCTCCGGCACCGCCACCGTCCTCGGCGAGCCGATGCCCCGGCGCGCCGCCACCGTCCTGCCCCAGGTGGGCGCGCTCGTCGAAGGACCCGCCGCGTGGGGACACCTGTCCGGGCGGGCCAACCTGCGCCTGCTCGACGCCGCCGGGCCCGGCGGGCGGCGCCGCGACCGGCGCCGGCGCGTCGACGAGGCGCTGGAGCGCGTCGGGCTCGCCGGGATCGACCGCCGCCCCGTCAAGGCCTACTCGCTGGGCATGCGCCAGCGCCTCGGCATCGCCGCCGCCCTCCTGCGCGCCCCGCGGCTGCTGCTGCTCGACGAACCCACCAACGGCCTCGACCCCCGCGGCATCCACGAGATGCGCGACCTGCTCGTCGCCCTCAACGCCGCCGGGACCACCGTCGTCCTCTCCAGCCACCTGCTCACCGAGGTCGAGGCGCTGTGCACGCGCGTCGGCATCATGGACGCGGGCCGGCTCGTCCTCGCCGACGACCTCGCCTCGCTGCGCGCCCCCACCGGCCGCATCCGCGTCCGCACCCCCGCCCCCGACGCCGCGCTCGCCCTCCTCGACGGGCGCGTCGAGGCGCGCGACCACGACCTGCTCACCGTCCGCGGCGACGACCCCGCCGAGCTCAACGCACTCCTCGTCGGCGCCGGGGTGCCGATCACCGCGATCGACCGGGAACGGCGCACCCTGGAGGACGTCGTCCTCGACGTGACCGGCAGCGGCGACGACCGGTTCGAGGGGCACCGATGATCGCCACCGAACTCGTCCTCATGCTGCGCAGACGGCGCGTGTGGCTGTGCTGGGCGCTGCTGTGCCTGCTGCCCACCGTCGTCGCCGTGCTGCTCGCCACCACCCGCCTCGCGCCCCCACCCGGGCGCGGCGGCGCCTTCCTGTCCGCCGTGCTGTCCGACGGGCAGCTGTTCCCCGCCGCCGCCCTCGCCCTCGTCCTGCCCGTGTTCCTGCCGATCACCGTCGCCATCGTCTCCGGCGACGCCGTCGCGGGCGAGGCCGCCGCGGGAACGCTGCGCTACCTGCTGGTCCGTCCCGTCGGCAGGCTGAAACTGCTGGTGGCCAAGCTCGTCTCCGTCGCCGCCTTCACACTGCTCGCCGTTCTGCTCGTGACCGTCACGTCCTACGTCGTGGGCGTCCTCGCGTTCGGGTTCGGGCCCGGCGCCGAGCTCGGCGGGGGCGGCATCACCTCGCTGTCCGGGGCCACCCTCACCCCGCTGCAGCTCGCCGGGCGCACCGCCGGCACCGTCGGCTACCTCGCGCTGTGCATGCTCACCCTCGGCGCCGTCGGCATCTTCTTCTCCACACTCACCGACTCCCCCCTCGCCGCCGCCCTCGGGGTCCTCGCCGTCGTCGTCACCAGCGCGGCCCTGCAACCCCTCGACGCCGCCGAGGCCGTCCGCACCTTCCTGCCGACACAGCACTGGCTCGCCTGGATCGACCTGTTCCGCGACCCGCCGCTGCTCGACGCCGTCCGCACCGGTGTGGAGGTCCAGCTCGGCTGGATCCTCGTCGCCTTCGGCGCGGCCTGGGCGAACTTCACGACCAAGGACGTGACCTCCTAGCCCCGTCCCGCGCCGCGGAGGGTCGCGCAGTCGGGCGGGCCCGGCACCGTCAGCGGTGTCGTGCCCAGCGCGCGCAGCACCGCGCCCGTCACCAGCGGGTCCGTCGGCAGACCCGAATGCGTCACCCGCGCCCCCGCGCACACCGCCTGCACCGACGTGTCCAACGCCCCCGCCAGGCGCGCCGACTCCGGCGGGGTGACCGTGTCGTCGTCGGTCGTCCACAACGACAGCCACGGCAGCTCGCCACCGACCTCCGCCCGCTCGATCTCCGTCAGCTCCGGCGACCCCGGCACCAGCTGCCGGCACGCCACCGGGCACGCGTCCGGAGCCAGGCTCGCACCCGCCGTCGCCAACGTCGTACCGTGCAGCGGCGCCCCCAGCGTGACCACACGGCGGGCCTTCGCCGCCCCGTCGTCACGCGCCAGCCACAACGCCGTCACGACGCCCCCCGCCGAGTACCCGACCACGTCCACCGACGGCGCGCCGGCCGCGAGCGCGTCGTCGACCGCCCGGTCCAGGACCGTGACCTGCGCCGACAGGTCACCCGTGCCGTCACCGACCAGCGTCAGCACCGTCGCCTGCCGGCCGGTCGCCTCGATCCGGCGGGCCAGCACCTGCAACGACGCCCGGCTGCCCCCGTAACCCGGGACCAGCAGCACGGGGCCGGGCCGGTCGTCGGCGGGCCGGGTGCCGGGCAGCGGCAGGCCGGGACCACCGGACACGCGCACCCCGACGATCACCCCGACGGCGACGACCACGAGCACGAGCGCCGCGACCAGCAGCCGCCGCCGAGGACTCACGGGGTGGCCCTGCGGGGGTGACGGGCAGGGGGTGCGGTCATGCGGGAACTGCCGTCAGCAGGTCGGTGACGACGCGGTCGGCCAGCAGGCGGCCGCGGCGCGTCAGCACTGCGCGACCGGCGCCCAGTGCGTCCCCGTCGAGCAGGCCCTCCGTGGCGGCGCGGCGGGCGGCCTCGCGGCCCGGGGCGTCGAGGAGGTCCAGGTCGAGTCCAGTTGCCAGGCGCAGCCGCAGCATGACGCGCTCCGTCGACTGCTCGTCCGGTCCGAGGAGCTCGTGGCCCGCCTCCGGGGCCTCCCCCGCGGCCAGCATCGCCGCGTACCGGGCCGGGTGCTTCACGTTCCACCAACGCCGCCCACCCAGGTGCGAGTGCGCCCCGGGGCCGGCTCCCCACCAGTCGCCGTCGAGCCAGTAGCCGAGGTTGTGCCGGCAGGCCGCGGCGTCGTCGGCAGCCCAGTTGGACACCTCGTACCAGCGCAGACCCGCCGCCGACAGGGTGTCGTCGATGATCTCGTACCGGGCGGCGGCGACATCGTCGTCGGGGGCGGCCAGCTCCCCGCGACGCACCCGCCGGGCCAGCGCCGTCCCGTCCTCGACGATCAGCGAGTACGCCGACACATGGTCGACCTCGGCGGACATGACCGCGTCGAGGGAGGCGCGCAGGTCGTCGTCGGTCTCGCCCGGCGTCGAGTAGATGAGGTCCAGGTTGACGTGCCCGATCCCGGCGGCGCGGGCCTCCTTCGCCGCGGCGACCGCGCGACCCGGGGTGTGGCGGCGGTCGAGGATCCGCAGCACGTGCGGCGCCGCCGACTGCATGCCCAGCGACACCCGCGTGTACCCGGCCTCGACGAGCCCCGCGAAGAACTCCGGCGACGTCGACTCCGGGTTGGACTCCGTCGTCACCTCGGCGCCGGGGGCGAGACCGAACTCGGCGCGGATCGCGTCGAGCACCGCACCGAGACGCGCCGCCCCGATCAGCGACGGCGTCCCACCCCCGACGAACACGGTGTCGACGGGCCGCTCCCCCACCACCTCGGCCGCGCCCGCGAGCTCGCGGCGCACGGCGTCGAGCCAGCCGTCGGGCGAGGTGCCCGAGCCGGAGCCGGACAGCTCGTCGGCGGTGTAGGTGTTGAAGTCGCAGTACCCGCAGCGTGAGGCGCAGAACGGCACGTGGACGTACACGCCGAACGGCGTCGAGGACTCGGGGACGGGCACTCCGTCGAGGTTAGCCGCCCGTGCTCCCGCCGCCACCGCCTCCGCCGCCCAGGGTCCGCAGGCCCGCGGTGCCGCCGGCCGGGAGCGGCCGGGACAGGTCGGCGAGCACGACCTGGTCGCCCTCCCGCTCCCGGCCGCCGAGCTCGGCGCGCGGGTCGTCGGCTACGTCGAGGCGCGAGTGGAGTCGGGACGACAGTCGCCGAGGCGCGGGGGGCTCGGCGGGCTCGGGGCGGTGCACCAGCAGCGTCGAGTCCTGGCAGATCGCGAGCTGCGTCGCGGTCGAGTGCGCCGCGACCGGGACGGTCGTCCCGCCACCGGTCACGAACACCGCCGCGGTCGGTCGGCGGTGGTCGCCGCGAGTACCGACGCGCAGGCGGTCGTCTCGGCGGTGAGGTCGCGTCGTGCGGCGGCGAGCAGCCCGTCGACGGTGCGTTGGCCGGCGAGCACGGCGGCCGGCTCCGTGGCGACGGCGTCCCCGCCCGCGGCGGACACGGTCAGCCCGGCAGGCACCACATCGAACGTGCCACCAGGGCGCTCCCCCAGCGCTGGTGACACGTCGGGGGGGCTGGGCGTCGAGGTGCAGCGCCGCCGGGAGCACGACGGAGCCGCCTCCGAACGACGCCGGGACCGCCCCGGGGCCCGAGCCGCCGGACGCCGCGGACGCGGCGACCTGCTGTCCCACGGGGCGTTGTCCGAACCTCTCCCGGTCCGCGGTCCAGTTCCACCGAAGTGTCCGGACAATTGCCGAGGTGACTCTCATGACGTAGAAGGCTGTTGGTCGTACGGGTCCGGACATGGCAACCTGACGGGGTGAATGCGCTGACCTTGCGGCTCGTGGCCCGTCGCCACGTCGATCTGCAACGGGTCACCAGCGCCATTTGTCGGTTTGCGGTCTGATCCCGCGCCGAACCCGTCCACGGACCGATTTCCTGGCGCAGGGTGAGCTGTGCCCGGAACCCGGTCGTGGACGAGCGCCTCGTTCATGGTCGGAACTGCTTCCGGTGTCGCGGTGAGCCGTGCCGTCATCCGGAGGCCCCGAATTGCCCCCCACCACCCCGCCCTCGAAGTCCCCTGCCCGCCCCAAGCGCGGCGAGGGCCAGTGGAAGCTCGGCCATCGTGAGCCGCTGAACCCGAACGAGCGCTTCAAACGCGACGACGACGGTCTCAACGTGCGCGCGCGCATCGAGAACGTCTACTCCAAGCAGGGGTTCGACTCGATCGACCCGTCCGACCTGCGCGGCCGGATGCGCTGGTGGGGCCTCTACACGCAGCGCAAGCCCGGGATCGACGGCGGCCGCACCGCGGCGCTGGAGCCCGAGGAGCTCGACGACGAGTACTTCATGATGCGCGTGCGCGTCGACGGCGGCGGCCTCACCACCGAGCAGCTGCGCGTCCTCGGTGAGGTCTCGCAGGAGTTCGCCCGCGACACCGCCGACGTCACCGACCGCAACAACATCCAGTACCACTGGCTGCGCATCGAGGACATCCCCGAGGTGTGGCGCCGGCTCGAGGCGGTCGACCTGGTCACGACGGAGGCCTGCGGCGACACCCCACGTGCGTTCCTCGGCTCACCCGTCGCGGGGATCGCAGCCGACGAGCCCATCAACGGTGACCCGGCGATCTTCGCGATCCGCGAGAAGTACGTCGGCGACCCCGCGTTCTCCAACCTGCCGCGCAAGTTCAAGACGGCGATCTCGGGCCAGCAGGACGTGGCGCACGAGGTCAACGACATCGCCTTCATCGGTTCGGTGCACCCCGAGCACGGCCCCGGGTTCGACCTGTGGGTCGGGGGCGGGCTCTCCACCAACCCGAAGCTCGCGGTCCGGCTGGGCGCCTGGGTCCCGATCGACGAGGTCCCCGAGGTGTGGGCCGGCGTGATCTCGGTGTTCCGCGACTACGGCTACCGGCGGCTGCGCAGCCGCGCCCGGCTGAAGTTCCTCGTCGCCGACTGGGGTGCCGAGGAGTTCCGCCGGGTCCTCGAGGAGGAGTACCTGCACCGCAGGATGATCGACGGTCCGGCGCCCGCGACCCCGGAGCGGCCGATCGACCACATCGGCGTGCACAAGCAGGTCGACGGTCTCAACTACATCGGCGTCGCGCCCGCATCGGGCCGGGTGTCGGGGACCACGCTGATCGCGCTGGCCAAGGCGGTGGAGGCGGCCGGCTCGCGGCGGCTGAAGCTCACCCCGTACCAGAAGATCGTCGTGCTCGACGTCCCCGACGAGGCCGTCGAGTCGCTGCGCTCGAACCTCGACAGCCTGGGGCTGCAGTCGGACCCGTCGCCGTGGCGGCGTTCGACGATGGCGTGCACGGGAATCGAGTTCTGCAAGCTCGCGATCGTGGAGACGAAGGAACGGGCGATCCGGCTGGTCGAGGACCTGGAGAAGCGCCTCGCCGACATCCACCCCGACGTCCCGATCTCGATCCACCTCAACGGCTGCCCCAACTCGTGTGCCCGCACCCAGGTCGCGGACATCGGGCTGAAGGGCCAGATCGTCACCGACTCGGCCGGCAACCAGGTCGAGGGCTTCCAGGTCCACCTGGGCGGCGGCCTCGGGCTCGACTCCGGCTTCGGCCGGAAGCTGCGCGGCCACAAGGTCGTCAGCGCCGAGCTGGGCGGCTACGTCGAGCGTGTGGTGCGCAACTTCGTCGCGAAGCGCACCGAGGGCGAGCGGTTCGCGCAGTGGGTGCTGCGGGCCGAGGAGAGCGACCTCACGTGACCGACCGTGCACGGTCGCCGTTGCGCGCGGGGCAACCGCCGCGGACGCGCCCGACCGACGTCGGCGAGGAGGGCCGGTGAGCGGTACCCAGCGGGCCGTTCCCTTCTACTGCCCGTACTGCGGCGAGGAGGACCTCCGCCCCGCCGAACAGACCGAGAAGGTGCCGCAGGGCGCGTGGTACTGCGCCGACTGCCTGCGCACCTTCACCGTGAAGATGATCGGGATCGGGGTCCCAGAAGTGACGAAGTCGTGAGTGTCGCGACGGAGACCGACCTCCGTGCGCTGGCCGAGCGCGGGGCCGAGGAGCTCGGCCGCGACGCGACCGCCGAGCAGGTGCTCGCATGGGCGGCGCAGACGTTCGGCGACAAGCTGATCGTCGCGTCGAACATGCAGGACGCGGTGCTCGTCGACCTCGCGGCGAAGGCCCGGCCGGGCGTGGAGATCCTGTTCCTGGAGACGGGCTACCACTTCGCGGAGACGATCGGCACCCGCGACGCGGTCGAGGCCACCTACGACGTGCGGATCGTCAACGCGGCGGCGGCGCAGTCGGTGCCCGCGCAGGACGAGGCGTGGGGCAAGGACCTGTTCGCCCGCGACCCCAACCAGTGCTGCGCGCTGCGCAAGGTCGCGCCGCTGGAGGACACCCTGGCCCGCTACGACGCGTGGGTCACCGGCGTGCGCCGGGTCGAGGCCCCGACCCGGGCGAACACCCCGCTGGTCACCTACGACGAGAAGTTCGGGCTGGTCAAGGTCAACCCGATCGCGGCGTGGAGCGACGACGACATGGAGGCCTACATCGCCGAGCACGGGATCCTGGTGAACCCGCTGGTCGGCGCCGGGTACCCGTCGATCGGCTGCGCGCCCTGCACCGCGAAGCCGCTGCCGGGGGCCGATCCGCGGTCCGGCCGCTGGGCCGGCACGGCGAAGATCGAGTGCGGGCTGCACCCCTCCGAGGTCGCCCGATGACCGCGCCCACGGTCGACGCCCTCGACGCGCTCGAGTCCGAGGCGATCCACATCTTCCGGGAGGTCGCCGGCGAGTTCGACCGGCCGGTGATCCTCTTCTCCGGCGGCAAGGACTCGACGCTGCTGGTGCACCTCGCGGTGAAGGCGTTCGCGCCGGCGCCGGTGCCGTTCCCGCTGCTGCACGTCGACACCGGGCACAACTACGCCGAGGTCATCGAGTTCCGCGACGCGATCGTCGAGAAGCTGGGTCTTCGCCTGGAGGTCGCGCACGTCCAGGACTGGATCGACGACGGCCGGCTCACCGAACGCGCCGACGGCACCCGCAACCCGCTGCAGACCGTCCCGTTGCTCGACACGATCGTCGAGAAGAAGTTCGACGCGGTGTTCGGCGGCGGGCGGCGCGACGAGGAGCGGGCGCGTGCCAAGGAGCGCGTGATGAGCCTGCGCGACGCGTTCGGCCGCTGGGACCCGCGCAAGCAGCGGCCCGAGCTGTGGAACCTCTACAACGGCCGGCACGCCGCGGGCGAGCACGTCCGCGTCTTCCCGATCTCCAACTGGACCGAGCTCGACGTCTGGCGCTACATCCAGCGCGAGGGCATCGAGCTGCCGTCGATCTACTACTCCCACCAGCGCGAGGTGTTCCGCCGCGACGGGATGTGGCTGGCCGAGGGCCCGTGGGGCGGCCCGCGCGGCACCGAGGCCCTGGAGCTGCGGACGGTCCGCTACCGCACCGTCGGCGACGGGTCGTGCACCGGCGCCGTGGAGTCGACGGCCACGACGCTCGACGAGGTGATCGCCGAGGTCACCGCGTCACGGCTGACCGAGCGCGGCGCCACCCGCGCCGACGACCGCATGTCGGAGGCAGCCATGGAGGACCGCAAGCGTGAGGGGTACTTCTGATGGGTAAGGATCTTCTCCGGTTCGCGACGGCGGGGTCCGTCGACGACGGAAAGTCCACCCTGGTGGGCCGCCTGCTCTACGACACCAAGTCGGTGCTGGCCGACCAGATCGAGGCCGTGCAGCGCGCCTCGGTCGACAAGGGCCTGAGCACGCCGGACCTGTCGCTGCTGGTCGACGGCCTGCGCGCCGAGCGCGAGCAGGGCATCACCATCGACGTCGCCTACCGCTACTTCGGCACGCCGACCCGCGAGTTCGTCCTCGCCGACACCCCCGGGCACGTGCAGTACACCCGCAACACGGTGACCGGGGCGTCGACGGCCGAGCTCGCGGTGCTGCTGGTCGACGCCCGCCACGGCGTCGTCGAGCAGACCCGCCGCCACGCCGCGGTGCTCGCGCTGCTGCGGGTGCCGCGCCTGGTGCTGGCCATCAACAAGATCGACCTCGTCGACTACGACCAGGCCGTCCTGGAGGCCATCGGCAAGGAGTTCGCCGGGCTCGCCCGGTCGCTGGGCTTCGCCGACGACGCCGTCGTCACGATCCCGGTGTCGGCGCTGGTCGGCGACAACGTCGTCGAGCGCAGCGCGCGCACCCCCTGGTACGAGGGCCCGACGCTGCTGGGACACCTGGAGTCGGTGCCGGTCACCGGCCCGGAGGCCGACGCGCCGTTCCGGCTCCCGGTCCAGTACGTGATCCGGCCGCGCACCGAGGAACTCCACGACTACCGCGGCTACGCCGGCCAGGTCGCCTCCGGCACGGTCCGGCCCGGCGACGAGGTCGTCGTCCTCCCGGGCGGGCACCGGACCACGGTCGCGTCGGTCGAGACCGCCGACGGCCCGCTGGCGGCCGCCGCCGCGGGGCGCAGCGTCACAGTCCTGCTCACCGACGACATCGACCTCTCCCGCGGCGACGTCATCGCCGCCGCGGGCGCGCCGCCCCGGGTGACCGACGACTTCGACGCCACCCTCTGCTGGCTCGCCGAGAAACCGCTGCGCCCCGGTGCGCGGCTGCTGCTCAAGCACGGCACCCGCACCACGCAGGTGATCGTCGGCGAGCTGCGCGACCGCCTCGACACCGACACGTTCGCCCTGAACGTGCCGGAGACGTTGCAGATCAACGACATCGGCCGGGTCGCCCTGCGCACCGCCGACCCGCTGCCCGTCGACGACTACGCCGACATCCGCGCCACCGGCGGGTTCCTGCTCATCGACCCGCCCACCGGCAACACCCTGGCCGCCGGCCTCGTCGGCGACCCGCTCGTGCTGGTCGACCTGCCCAGCCGCGAGCCGTCGACACCCGGCCCGTAGTCCCCACCCCCCGACCGAGAAGAAGGAATCCCGCTCCGATGCGTCTGCGCTCCAGAGTTCCCATCGCCCTCCTCGCCGCCCTCGCCGCGGTCGGGGTGCTGGCCTCCTGTTCGCGGGCCGCGGAGTCGCCCACGAGCGGGTCGGGCGGGACCGGCGGCGCCACGTCGCCGGCCGCCGAGCTGCGGCTCGGCTACTTCCCCAACATCACCCACGCGCCCGCGCTGATCGGCGTCGACAAGGGCTACATCGCCCAGGAGCTGGGCTCGACGAAGCTCACGACACAGACGTTCAACGCGGGCCCCGAGGAGGTCAACGCGCTGCTCGGTGGCTCGCTCGACGCCGGGTTCATCGGGTCGAGCCCCGCCATCAACGCGTTCGCCAAGTCCAACGGCCAGGCCGTCCGGCTCGTCGCCGGGTCCACGTCCGGCGGCGCGCAGCTCGTCGTCGCCAAGGACATCACGAGCCCCGAGCAGCTCAAGGGCAAGACGATCGCCACGCCGCAGCTGGGCAACACCCAGGACGTCGCGCTCAAGAAGTGGCTCAAGGACAACAACCTCGAGATCGGCGAGGGCGCCGACAAGGTGACCGTCCAGAACCTGGACAACCCACGGACGCTGGACCTGTTCAAGACCGGGCAGGTCGCCGGTGGGTGGCTGCCGGAGCCGTGGAGCTCACGGCTGGTCGACGCCGGGGCGAGCGTGCTCGTCGACGAGCGCACCCTGTGGCCGAACGGCGAGTTCCCGACGACCGTGCTGATCGTGCGTACCGACTTCCTCGACAAGCACCCCGAGACGGTCGAGGCGCTGCTGCGCGGCGAGCAGAAGGCGATCGACTACATCGCGAGCGACCCGGCGGGCGCGAAGACGGCGTCGAACGACTCGATCAAGCGGCTCACGGGGTCGTCGCTGCCCCCCACGGTCGTCGAGCGGGCATTCAGCGAGCTGTCCTTCGGCCTCGACCCGCTCGCGGCGACGTTCCCGCAGCTCGCGAAGGACAGCTTGACCGCGGGCGCCCAGAAGCAGGAGACGAACCTGCAGGGCTTCCTGGACGTGACCGCCGTCAACAAGGTCCTGCAGGCCGCGGGCAAGCCCGCGGTCGACGCGGCCGGCCTCGACAAGCCCGCGGGCTGACCTCCCCTCCGGGGCCGGCTCCCCACGGAGCCGGCCCCACCACCACGGACCAGAAGGGCGACCGCCGGATGAGCACCACCACCAGCGCGCACACCAGCACGGCCGCCGGCACGACCGCCGGCACCGACTCGCAGGCCACCGCCGTGCGGCTCACCGGCATCGGCAAGACGTTCGGCACCGGTGGCGACGCGGTGACCGCGCTGCAGGGGGTCGACCTCGACGTGTCCGCCGGCGAGTTCGTCTGCCTGCTCGGCGCGTCGGGCTGCGGCAAGTCGACGCTGCTCAACCTCGTCGCCGGGCTCGACGAACCCACCTCGGGCGAGCTCGTCCGCCCGGCCGGATCGCCCTCGTTCATGTTCCAGGAGTCGGCGCTGCTCCCGTGGCTGACCGCGGGCCGCAACGTCGAGCTGCCGCTGCAGCTGTCCGGGCTGTCCCGGTCGGCCCGGCGGGCGCGCGCCGCCGAGCTGCTCGGCCTGGTGCGGCTCGACGGCCTGGCCGACAAGCGTCCCCACGAGCTCTCCGGCGGCATGCGCCAGCGCGTCGCGCTGGCGCGCGCGCTGGCCGCGGCCACCGGCCCCGACGGCACCGGCGGCGGTGTCCTGCTGATGGACGAGCCGTTCGCCGCCCTCGACGCCATCACCCGCGACGTGCTGCAGGGCGAGCTGCTGCGCGTCTGGGAGGCCACCGGCACCACCGTGATCTTCGTGACCCACGACGTCCGGGAAGCCGTCCGGCTCGCGCAGCGCGTCGTCCTGCTGTCCTCGCGCCCGGGCACCGTCGTGTCGGAGTGGGTCGTGACCGACCGCACCGGCCTCGCCGGGGAGCGCCTGCACGACGACATCACCTCCCGCCTCCGTCAGGTGATCGCGAGCCATGCCGCCTGAGACGTCGCTGACCGAGGACTCGCCCACGACCCGCGACGACGCCGCCGCCGAGCTCGCGGGCCTCGACGCCCTCGACACCCCCACCGTCACCCGGACGCCGTGGTGGCGGCGGGCGGTCGTGGTCGGCCTGCCGCCCCTCGTCGCGCTCGTCCTGTCGATCGCGATCTGGCAGATCCTGTGGGCGGCCGCGATCTGGCCCGAGTTCCAGCTGCCGGCCCCGATCTCGGTGTGGCAGGCCGTCGAGTCCCGGCTCGTCACCGGCGAGGTGTTCACGATCCTGTGGACCTCGATCAGCCGCGCGTTCCTCGGCTTCGCCGCCGCGGTCGTCATCGCGACACCGCTGGGCCTGCTCGTCGCCAAGGTGACGGTGGTGCGCCGGGCGATCGGGCCGCTGCTCTCGGGCCTGCAGAGCCTCCCGTCGGTCGCGTGGGTACCGGCCGCGGTGCTGTGGTTCGGGCTGACCGACGCCACCATCTACTTCGTCGTCCTCGCCGGGTCCGTCCCGTCGATCGCGAACGGGCTCGTGTCCGGCATCGACCAGATCCCGCCGATCCTGCCGCGTGTGGGCCAGGTCCTCGGCGCTCGCGGCCTGACCAGCGCCCGGCACATCCTGCTGCCCGCCGCCCTGCCCGGCTACCTCGCCGGCTGCAAGCAGGGCTGGGCGTTCTCCTGGCGCTCCCTGATGGCCGCCGAGATCATCGCCGCCGGGCCGGCGCTCGGCATCGGTCTGGGCGCCTACCTCAAACAGGGCAGCGACCTCAACGACATCAGCATGGTGTTCTCCGCGATCACCCTCATCCTCGTCGTCGGCATCGGGATCGAGCTGCTGGTGTTCCGGCCGATCGAGCGCCGCGTGCTGCGCGCCCGGGGCCTGGCCGCCGGTGTCTGAGCCCGCGCTCGTCGCCGTCGCGCACGGCAGCCGTGACGGCCGCTCCGCCGCCACCATGCACCGGCTGGTGCAGGCCGCCGCCGCGCAGGCCCCGGGCCTCGACGTCCGGCTGTCGTTCCTCGACTTCAACGCCCCCCGGCTGCCCGACGTGCTGCACTCCGTCGCCGCCGACGGGCACCGCCGCGCCGTCGTCGTCCCCCTGCTGCTCGGCGCGGCCCACCACGCCCGCGTCGACGTGCCCGCCGCCGTCGAGGCCGCCACGACCCGGCTGCCGCACCTGCGCGTCGCCGTGTCGCCGGTCCTGGGCGACGATCCCGCCCCGCTGCTCGCCACCGCCCGCGCCCGGCTCGTCGAGGCCGCCGGCGGCAGCGGCGACCCGCACGCCGGCGTCGTGCTCGCCGCCGCAGGGTCGAGCCACGAGTCCGCCAACGACGTCGTCCGCACACTCACCGCCCGGCTGCCCCTCGCCGTCGCGGCGTTCGCGACCTCGGCGGAACCGACCGTCGACGACGCGATCGGCCGGCTGAGATCTCTTGGCGCGCAGCGGATCGTCGTCCTTCCCTGGTTCCTCGCGCCCGGCCGGCTGCTCGACCGTGTCGAGGCTCGCGCACGCGCCGCCACTCCCGACGTGACCGTCGCCGAGCCGCTCGGCGACCACCCCCTGGTCGCCGCGACGATGCTGGCGCGCCACCGCGGCTGCGCCACCGACGCCGCCGCCGCGCTCGCCGACGCCGGCTGACACCCGTTCCGGCCGTTGCGCCGTTCGGCGCACACGTGTGCGCCGTATATGCGAGGATTCGCACGATCGCCTGGACGCCGGCATCATCGTCATTGCCAAAGAGCGCATTCACGGAATCGCCGAACAGGGATGAACAACGGCACCGGGCGAAGAAAGTTGCACTGCACCATTTCATCCTTGCGCTCCGGCACGATCCCCGATCGGATGCCAACCCGGCCCGGTTTCACCCTTTCGGGCCATTGGGCCACCCGCACCCGATCCGGCTCAGCCCGCCGCCCGAGTATGTGTTCTGAGCAGCTCATATACCCGAATCCAGGTTCGCAGCCGGGCCACACTCTGACCACTGTGCGCATCACCCACGTCGCGCAGCCGATCGGGTTGTCAAACCATCAGGTGACACGTTCGGCTTGCTCCGTCAGCCAGGTGAACATATGTGTGATCTGAAACGGCGCTCTACGAATTACGAGAGAGTGAGCAGCGGCGCCATCGGGCGCTGCACGACAAGAAGGGAATGTCGATGGCGATCCGTAAGCCTGTCCCGGCGATCAAGCACTGCGTGCCGAAGCCCCCGTCGCACTGCGACGACCGTGACGACGACCGCCGCCACGGTCACCACCACCACCGCCGTCGCCACCAGCACCACGACGACCCGTGTGGCCGCAAGTCGAAGCGCGACCGCCACCGCGAGCACTGCGGCCGCTGATCTCTCGCCCCAGCAGAGACCAGCAGCACGTATGACTCAGCACGGCTGAGAAGCTGTTCCGGCGGCCCCGCGCGAAGCCCCAGCGGCGCGGGGCCGCCGCATGATCGGAGATCGTCGATGTCCACCACCGCCGACGAGGGACGCACACCCCCGCCGCGTCGGCCCCCCGTAACTCCTGATCACGAGCACGATCCCGACTCCTGGGACTCCCCCGGCCAACCCGCCCGCGACGACGACCGCGACCGGTACGACCGCCACGACGACGAGGACGACGAGCCCTACGAGCGCAGCTCCATCGCCGACGTCCGCGAGGCCGCCAAGGTCCCGATCCGGCACATCTTCACGCGGTTCTGGCCCGACACCAAGCCCTTCCGCGGGCGGATGTTCCTCAGCCTCCTGCTCGTCGCCGTCGGACCCGCGCTCGGCACCCTGAACATCTACCTGTTCAAGGTCCTCATCGACGACATCATCACCCCGCAGGACTTCCGGCTCTTCCCGCTCGTCGCGGGCGCCTTCCTCGCCATCACCGTCGTCGGCGGCCTGATCAACTTCGGCGACGAGTACATGACCGCATGGGTCGGCGAGAAGTTCGTCATGGGCCTGCGCCAACGGGTCTTCGACCACATGCACCGGCTCTCCACCGGCTACTTCGAGAGCCGGCAGCTCGGCGACCTGCTCTCCCGCCTCACCGGCGACGTCGCCTCCATCGAGGCGCTCATGCTGTCCGGCGTCAACATGGCGCTGACCTACAGCTTCCAGATCGTCTTCTACGCCGGCGCCATGTTCATCCTGAACTGGCAGCTCACCCTCGCCGCCCTCGTCGCCGCCCCGATCTTCCTGCTCATCGCCCGCTCCTTCGCCCGGCGCATCCAGTCCGCCGCCCGCGAGAGCCGCCGCCGCGCCGGATCCATCAGCGCCGTCGCCGAGGAGAGCTTCGGCAACGTCGCCCTCGTCCAGGCCTACGACCGCGCCGACCACGAGAGCCGCCGCTTCCGCGACCAGAACCTCGGCAACTTCCGCGCCCAGATGCGCGCCATCAAGATCGAAGGCCTGTTCTCCCCGATCAGCGCGTTCGTCGAGTCCGTCGGCACCCTCGTCGTCATCGGCATCGGGGTCTGGGAGCTGTCCCAGAACCGCATCACCCTCGGCGGACTGCTCGTCTTCCTCGCCTACATCTCCCAGCTCTACGGCCCCGTCCAAGGCTTCGCCGGGCTCACCAACTCGATCTTCGCCGCCAGCGCCAGCGCCGAGCGGATCATCGAGGTCCTCGACGCGAAGCCCGGCGTCGAGGAACCCGCGAAGCCCGTGCGGATCGGCCGCGCCCGCGGCGACATCCGGATCACCGGCCTCGAGTTCGGCTACCCCGGCACCGACCTCACCGCCCTCCACGACGTCGACCTCGACATCGCCGCCGGCACCAAGGTCGCCGTCGTCGGCGCCAGCGGCGCCGGCAAGTCCACCCTCACCAAGCTGCTGCTGCGCACCTACGACCCCGACGCGGGCACGATCACCCTCGACGACGTCGACCTGCGCGACCTCACCCTCACCGACCTGCGGCGCAACATCACCGCCGTCCTCCAGGAGACGCTCGTCTTCGACGGCTCCATCGCCGACAACATCCGCTGGGGTCGCCCCGACGCGACCGACGAGGACGTCGCCACCGCCGCCGCGGCCGCCGACGCCCACGACTTCGTCCTGCGCCTGCCCGACGGCTACGACACCCGCATCGGCCAGCGCGGCCGCATGCTCTCCGGCGGGCAACGCCAGCGCATCGCGATCGCCCGCGCCATGATCCGCGACGCGCCCGTCCTGCTCCTCGACGAACCCACCACCGGCCTCGACGCCGAGTCGACCCGGCGCGTCCTCGAACCGCTGCGCCGCCTCATGGACGGCCGCACCACGGTGATCATCTCCCACAACCTGATCACCGTGACCGACGCCGACGAGATCGTCTACGTCGAGGACGGCACGATCAGCGCCCGCGGCAGCCACGAGGAACTACTCGCCGCCAGCCCCGGGTACGCCCACCTCTACCGGCTGCACCACCCCGACGACGACAACGCCGTGCCCCCGGCGCCGTCGGCACCGACCCTGGAGAAGGCCCCCGCCGCCCTCCGGCCCGTCCCGCGGCCGGCCGCCGCGGCCACGCAGCCGGACCGGCGCGACCACGACGACACGACCGGTCCCGTGCCGGTACCGTTCCGCCGCCCCGAGCACGTCGAGCCCCCCGCGCCTCGGCGATACGTCGCGATGCCGGTCGCGGGCGGCGCGCCGCCCGTGCCACGCCGCGTAGCCGACGAGCCGCGCGAGCGGTTCGCCGTGCGGCCCGCGGTCCACGCGAACGCGCGCTCCGCCCGCGACGTCGAGGAGACCTCCCTGCTCGGGTCGGCCCTGCGCCGCCCGGTGCCCGGTCCCGGTGGGGCGTCGGAGTGGGCGCCCGGGACCCCCGCCCCGCGGCACGACCGCCGACCGCGGCCGAGCGACGGCGAACCGCACGGCAGCGGCCTGCACGGCAGCGGCGACGGCCTGCGCGGCAGCGGCGACGGCCTGCGCGGCAGCGGCGACGGCCTGCGCGGCAGCGGCGACGGCCTGCGCGGCAGCGGCGACGGCCTGCGCGGCAGCGGCGACGGCCTGCGCGGCAGCGGCGACGGCCTGCGC
>NZ_JBFWOY010000025.1:0-16809 GCF_050250275.1 Pseudonocardia sp. | reverse complement strand
CGGCAGCGGCGACGGCCTGCGCGGCAGCGGCGACGGCCTGCGCGGCAGCGGCGACGGCCTGCGCGGCAGCGGCGACGGCCTGCGCGGCAGCGGCGACGGCCTGCGCGGCAGCGGCGACGGCCTGCGCGGCAGCGGCGGTCGGCAGGGCGATACCGGCGGAGTGCGATCTGGCGGTGCCGGGGGCGCCGACGGCGTCGAGTCGACCCGCGTGGTCCGCCCGGTGCGCCCTGGCGACAGCGGCCCCCGCCGGCCCGACGACCGGGACCGGGACCGGGACCGGGACCGGGACGAGTGGAGTCGGGACGACAGCGGCAGCGGCCGGGGGCCGTGGGACGAGCACGACGGCGACCGGGTCCGGGACGTGAACGGGCGCCGAAAGGACGGACCGCCGTCGACCCGTCCGGGCGCAGGCGGCTCGCACCCAGACAGTTCCCGCACAGACGGCTCCCGCGCAGACAGTGCCCGCGCCGACAGGTCCCGCGCAGACGGCTCGCGCGCCGGCCGTTCGCGTACGGACGGCCTGCCGGTCGAGGATTCGGGTCCTGAGCGTTCGCGCTCCGGCGGCCCACGCCGCGACGGCTCGCAGGTCGACAGAGCTCACCAGGACCGCGGGTGGGTCGACGGTGGGCCGCACCGCAGCTCGCGCCGCGACCCCGCGCACGCGCACCCCGACACACAGCGCCCCAACGGTTCGCGGCCCCACCGTTCGCAGCCCGACGGTCCGCAGGCTGACCGTCCGCAGCCCGACGGTTCGCAGCCCGACGGTTCGCGGGCCGACGGTTCGCGGGCCGACGGTTCGCGGGCAGACAGTTCGCGTGCCGACCGTTCACAGCCCGGCGGTTCGCGGCTCGACAGTTCGCGGGCTGTCCGCCCCGCCGCCGACGGCGCGTCAGCCGATGTTCCGCGTCCTCGCAGGCCGCGTTCCGACGGTTCTCGGCTCGACGGCCGCCGCGCGGCCGACTCGCACGAGGACCGGACGCGGGCAGGCGGAGCGCGGGGCGACGACGCCCGCCACGACCGTGCGCAGACCGACGATCAGTACCTGAACGGTTCGCGGACGGACGGTCCGCGCGCCGACGGTTCGCGCGTGAACGGTGCGCGCGTGAACGGAGTCCGGCCGGACGACCCCGCCCCCGACGAGCGTCGCGCCGACACCCCACGGACAGGCGGCTTCCGGACCGACGGCTCCCCCGTCAACGGATCTCGGGTCAACGGATCCCGGGTCAACGGCTCGGGCGGCGACCGGCACCGTGACGGCCACGCCGGAGCGGACGCGCGCCCGGCCCGGGCCGGGCGTCGCGATGACGACTCCGCCGAGCGTCGACCCCGCCGCCACCGGGCAGCCGACGACCACGAACTCGGCGGCGGCCACGGTGACCACGACGCACCCGCACGTCGTCGCCGCGTTACCGGCGCCCACCGCACCGATGGTCACGGCACCGGCGGGCACGGCGGGCACGGCACCGACGAGCACCGCACCGGTGAGCACCGCGACCAGTCCCCCGGTACCGACGGCGTCCGCTCCGACGGCCGTCGCGACCACGCCCACCGCGATCACACCCGTGAGGACCACCTCGGTGACGACCACGCTCAGGGCGCCGACGGCCGCGGCGACAGCCGGCGGGGTGCCCGCGAGGAGGCTCCCGTCCATCGTCGCGACGTCGCCGAGCGCGGGCGCGGCACCGCGGACGCCGTGTCGGAGACGACCGCGATCCCTCGCCACCGTTCCGCGCGGCACGACGAACGTGGCCGCCGTTCCCGCGGCGCTCGACGCGACCGCGCGCGCGACGAGAACCAGGGGGAGCGCGACGACACCGGGTCCGGCCGTGCCGCACGCCGGCGCCCGGTCCGTCCGGCTGCGGACCACGAACCCCGCTCGCGCCACGACGACCGCGGCGACGACCACCGGGCCCGCGACGACCACCGGGCCCGCGACGACCGACACACCGACGAGCCCACCCGGGCAGAGCGCTCCGGTGCAGACCGCTCCCGGGCCGGCCGCTCCCGGGCGGACCGCCGCGACGCGCCCCGCGACGACGACCGCCGCCGCGGGGCGGACCGCGACCGGCACGGACCCGACGACGTCGACGCGCCGACCGCCGCGCTGCCCCTCGTCCACCTCACCCAGGCGTTCGCGAAGCTGACCGTGCCCGACCCCCGCGTCCCGGGCGACGACGTGGACGCCGAGACCGCGGCGTTCCAGCCGATCCCCCGCCCGCGCCGCCGTTCCTGGCTCACCGGCGAGATCCCGAAGGTCCCGCCGTTGCCGCCGCGGCGCCGCTGAGGGTGCAGCGCCGGCGAGGGCTCGGGATCAGGCCGCGGCGGCCGACTCCGCGGGCAGGCTGTCCAGCACGGCGCGGGCGATGGCGTCGTTGTAGCGCAGGCTCTGCGCGTTCATGCCGGGCCGGGTGAACGCGCCGGCGACCTTGACCACCGTGTGCGGTCCGACGGCGAAGCGGCGCGGGTGAACGGCGCCGCGGGCGTCGACGATCGCGCCGTCGGCGGGCCGGACCCGGATCAGGCCGGTGTTGCGCAGGACGGTGCCGTCGGCGGTGCGCAGGATCTCCTCGCTGACGGCGCCGTCACGGACGAGGGCGGCGAGGAGGGGGTCGGTGCTGCGGGCGGCGCTGGCGTCGGGGAGGCGGGCGTCGACGAGGATCGTGGAGGTCACGACCTCCGGTGTGGCGGCGCTGCCGGCCCGCAGCACATCGTCGTCGGCGCGGACCCACATCCCGGGGCCGAGGAACCTGACGAGCCCGGCGTCGGCGAGCGCGAGAATCTGGCGGACCCGGAATCCGGGTGGCCCGCTGGCGACGGAGTTGAAGAAGCTCTGCCACCAGGGCACGTCGCGGGCGCGGGACACCGCGGTGAGGGCGTCGTCACCCTGCAGGTGCGTGACCTCGTTGTACACCGACAGCATGGCGACGAACGCGCCGAGGTGCGGGGTGTGGCGGGGGTCGACGTGCTGGCGCAGGTCCTCGGCGATGCGGTCGACGACGAGGGGCTGCAGCGCATCCAGTGAGGGGGCGGTGACGCCGTCGAGGGGGCGGTCGAGGGCGTCGAGGTCGAGCCGGTCGAGGGGGTCGGGCGCGACCTCGGCGAGGAGGGCGTCCATCTCGGGGGTGCCCCAGCGGGCGGCGTCGTAGCGCGCGGTGAAGCGGTCGAGGTCGAGGGGGACGCGGTCGGGGTGTCCGGCGACGAGCTCGTGGTACCAGCCCCAGGCGATCTCCTTGGCCATGAGCGGCCACAGGGCGGTGCGGAGGTCGACGGGGCCGTCGGCCACCAGGGGCGCGATCTGGTCGGGGCCGAAGTGGCGCGGCAGGGGCGGGCGGCCGCCGCGGAGCTGGTAGTGGGTCTTGGAGTGGTAGGTGACACCGCGGGGGCTGCCGGCGACGAGTACGGGTTCGTCGCCGGACGCGACGTAGCGGAGCCGGTCCGTGGAGTCGGTGGCGGGGACGAACCGGCCGCCGCGGCCCTCGAACAGCAGCACGACGAGGTCGACGAAGGCGAGGCCGAGGCCGCGGACCAGCACCGTCTCGCCGGGGCGGATGACGGAGAGGTCGGTGTCGGTGGTCTGTTCGGGCGGCAGGTAACGCAGCCCGGCCGCAGCGGTGCGGGCGATGAGGGCGCGCTCGTCGGGGGTGGGGACGGCGTCGAGGTGGCCGGAGGCGAGGACGACGGTGTCGGCACGCAGGGGTGTGTCGCGGCCCTCGACGGTGACCCACTGGTCGTCACCGGTCTCGGTGATCCCGGTGGCGCGCCCGGTGTGCAGGTGCACACGCACCCGTGGTGGCAGGGTCGCGACGACGTCGCGCAGCACCCAGGCGAGGTATCGGCTCTGCAGCTGCCTGCTCGGGAAGGTCGACGCCTCGACGGCGGTGAGCTCGGCCCAGAGCGCGGGGCCGAGGGCGTCGGCGGTCTCCGTCGGCAGCTCGCCTGCCCGGACCCGTTGCACCCATTCCCACAGCGACGGTCCGGGCACGATCGGCCCGGCGCAGACGACGGACTCGTCGGTGTACATGGTGACGTCGGCGGCCATGGAGTTCATCGCCAGCAGCGGCGACTGGGCGTGGCGCCAGATGCGGCCGGCGCCGGGCGGGAAGGGGTCGACGAGGTGGACGTCGAGCTCGCCGTCGGGAAGCAGTTCGGCGAGGTTCGCGCCGAGGCGTTCGAGCAGTCCGGTCCCGCGTGGGCCCGCACCCACGACGACGACGGAGGCGGGGCGACGGGACATGGCTGACCTCGCGTGACGGTGGCGGACGGGCGTGGGCGCGTCACCCCGCCAGCGCGGCGCTGGTCCGGCAGAAGTCGACGTGGCGGCGGCGGGCCAGCAGCGTCACGGGCACGGCGGTGCCCCGGTGCGCGGTGTCGCGGCCGTCGGTCATCGTCTCCGAGGGTAGGCGGCGGGGGCTGTCCGCGCACCGGGTCCGGCCGCCGGGACCGTCACAGCGGCGTGCGGGGGCGCGACGGGCGGGGCCGCCGCCCTGGTGACGCGCGGGTGTCGGCCTCGGTCGCGGGTGGTCGGGGCGTGCCCGCGGCTGTCGCGGTCCCGGCCCCCGAGCCGGTCGCGTTCCCGGGTTGCCGGCGCGCCGACGCGGCGGTCTGATCAGGTGTAACGACCGGGATCGGGCGGGCGAGTCATGCGTCGACGGGGCGGGCGCTGGGGCGTCGCCCCGTTGCACGGGCCGGGCCGCGGCGAACACCGCGGGTCCCCCCCCTCCCGGCCGGTGTGCGTCCGGCCCGGCCCGAACGCCACGGCCCTCGACGGGCCCGGTCCGTGTCCCGCCCGGCCCGATCGCCGCGACACCCGACGTAACGGACGTCCGGGTCGCCGCGAGTTGACAGTCACCTCGCCCGACGCCGGGCCGGTCCCGGCGGCGCGGGCGGCCGCGTCCGACGGAAGGACCCGTTCATGAGCGCCGCGCCCCTCACCCGCCCCGGCAGCGTCACCGTCGTCGTCGTGCTCGTCTGGATCTCGGCCATCCTGCAGCTGCTCGTCGGCGTGCTGCTGCTCGTCGTCGCCGCGACGGTCGGGACCGCCGACATCGACGTCGCCCGCGGCGTCATCGTCGCGGTCGGGATCTTCACACTGGTCATCGGGCTGCTCACGGCCGCCGTCGCGTCGCGGCTGGGCAAGGGCGGCAACGGCGCCCGCATCATCGTGACCGTCCTGGAGGTGCTGCAGATCGTGGGTGCGATCACGACGCTGTCGGTGTACGGCACCACCGGGGCGGGCTCCGGGGCGATCGGCAACATCGCGATCGCCGTCATCATCCTGGCTCTGCTGTGGAACAACCGCGCCAACGAGTTCTTCGCGCGACGCTGACCGTCAGGTGAGGACGGCCTGGGTCTGGGTGACCCGGGCGACGAGGCGGTCCTGCGCGTCGCGCAGCTCGGTGTCGACGACGATCGTGGTGCGCCCCTTGTGCAGCACGCGTGCCACGGCGTCGAGGTGGCCTTCGGTGAGTGGGCGCATGAAGTTCGTCGACGACGAGATCGTGGCGGTGCCGGTCGCGGTCGGGGGCAGGTTGAGGTAGGCCGCCCAGCCACCTGCCGTGTCGGCCAGCGCCATGATCGCGCCGCCGTGCAGCAGGCCCGCGGTGGTGGTGCGGGTGGGGTCCCATTCGAGCCGCAGGTGGACCTCGTCGGGGCCGGCGGCGACGGCGGTGGCCCCGATCAACGCGGCGAAGGGCATGGCGGAGTGCAGGAACCCGGTGGGGTCGGCGCTCGGGGTCTGGTCGGGGGGCGGCATGACCGCAGCGTGGCCGACGGCCCGCCGCCCGTCCATGACCTGCCCGGGCGGGTCACGGGCGTCGTCGGCGGGGTCGATGCGATCGTGCCCGGGCGCGGTGCCGGGCCGGGCTCGGGGTGAGGGGCGGGTCGCACTCGCGGTGAGGGGCGGGGCCGGCTCGGCTACGGTCCGGCCATGACCCCTCCCGACGGCGACGCCGCCCCCTCGGAGCTCGTCCATCTCGACGTCACGGCCGGTGTCGCGACGGTCACCCTGGACTCCCCCGCCAACCGCAACGCCCTGTCGGCGCAGCTGCGCCGGGAGCTGCTCGCGCACCTGCGCGCAGCCCTGGCCGACGACGACGTACGGGTGATCGTGCTGTCCCACACCGGGTCCGTGTTCTGTTCCGGGATGGACCTGCGGGAGACGCGCGGGGCGTCGGCCGACCAGCAGGGCATCTCGGAGGTGCCCGCGATCCTGGAGCTGATCTGGACCTCGCCGAAGCCGGTCGTGGCGCGGGTCGCCGGGGCGGCCCGCGCGGGCGGTGTCGGGCTGGTGGCGGCGTGCGACATCGCGGTGTCGGTGGAGACGGCGACGTTCGCGTTCAGCGAGGTGCGCCTCGGCCTGGTCCCGGCGGTCATCTCGGTGACGGTGCTGCCGCGGCTGCTGCCCCGCGCCGCGCACGAGCTGTTCCTCACCGCGGCGGTGTTCGACGCGGCGCGCGCCGAGGCGATCGGGCTGGTCAACGCCGCGGTCCCGGCCGCCGAGCTCGACGCGCGGGTCGTCGGCTACGTCGAGGCGCTCAAGCTGGGCGCCCCGGCGGCGCTGGCCGGGACGAAGGAGCTGTTGCGTTCGGAGCGTCCGCGGTCGATGTCGGAGGACTTCGCGCAGATGCAGGAGCTGTCGGCGGGCTACTTCGCGAGCCCGGACGCCCAGGAGGGGATGCGCGCGTTCGCCGAGAAGCGCACCCCCGCCTGGGTCGTGCCCGACTGACGGGTCAGCCGGCCTTCCAGCCGGGGTCGCGGCCGGCGGCGCCGAGCGCCTTCACGAACGCGGGCGCGTCGTCGGCGACCGGGACCTCGGCGCCGAACCAGCCGCCGTCGCGGCCCATCGGCGCGATCGCGAGGACGCCGTCGAGGACGACCCGGCCGAGCTCGTCGGGCACGTCGAGACCACGCCCGGTGGCGGCGGCGACGTCCCACGCGTGCACGGCGAACTCCGCGGTCATCATCGAGCCGATGGCAGCGGCCGGCATGGGCGAGCCGCCCATGTGGCTGTCGCCCTCCCAGGCGCCGGGCTCGGCCCAGGCCCGCGCGGTGGCGGCGCCCTCCTGGGCGCACCGGTCGGCCCACTCGGGTTCGGGGACGCCGATCAGGAAGGGGGCACCGTCCTCGAGCTTCCAGGTCTCGTCCCAGGCCTCGCGGGTCGCGGCACGCTGCGCGAGGACGAACCCGAACGCGATGTGGTTGACGACCTGGCGGACGGTGAAGTCGGTGCAGGGGCTCGGGTCGTCGTAGCGATCGACGGCGGTCCCACGGATGACCGAGACGGCGAGGTCGATGCTCTGCTGCAGGTGGTCGGTGTGGTCCATGCCGTCGATCCTGCGCGGCCGCCGGCGACGGGTCTTGTAGGAACGCGACACCTACTCTGGAGTGGTGACCGCCCCGCAACCCGTGGCCGTGACGCCCGCCGTCGGCGCCGCACCCGTCGCCCGCGCTCTCGACCTGCTGGCCGGGCGCCCGCTCGTCGCCCTCACCGGCGCCGGCCTGTCCACCGACTCCGGCATCCCCGACTACCGCGGCCCCGGCTCCCCCGCCCGCCGCCCGATGACGATCGCGGAGTTCCGGTCCGGTGCGGACGCGCGGCGCCGGTACTGGGCGCGCAGCCACGTCGGGTGGGCGCGGATGCGCCACGCCGACCCCAACCCCGGCCATCACGCGCTCGCCGCGCTGGAACGTGCCGGGGCGCTGCGGTCGGTGATCACGCAGAACGTCGACGGGCTGCACGGGGCGGCGGGCAGCCGGGAGGTCGTCGACCTGCACGGACGCATCGACGAGGTCGTCTGTCTGGAGTGTGGCGACGTCACCGCCCGCGACCTGCTGCAGGCCCGCCTGGCCGGGCTGAACCCGGGGTTCGCCGCGGCCGCCGCGGCCGCGGAGGCGGCCCCCGACGGCGACGCCGTCCTCGACGACACCGACGGCTTCGTCGTCGCCCCCTGCACCGGCTGCGGTGGTGTGCTCAAGCCGCATGTCGTGTTCTTCGGCGAGAACGTGCCGCGCGAGCGGGTGGAGCGTTCCTACGCCCTGGTCGAGGGGCTGGCCGGGTCGGGCGCGCTGCTCGTCGCCGGGTCGTCGTTGACGGTGATGTCGGGGCTGCGGTTCGTGAAGCGCGCCCACGCCCTGGGTGTGCCCGTCGTCATTCTCAACCGGGGTGCGACGCGGGGCGATCCGCTGGCGACGCTGTGCGTCGACGCCGGGTGTTCGGAGACGCTGACCGCGCTGGCCGCGATGGTGGCCTGAGCCCGCTCAGATCCGCCCGGTGAGGACGACCCGCAGCGGACGGTCGCTCGTGCGGGACGCGGCGGCGGCGTCGGCGAGCACGTCGAGCAGCCGGTCGTGGCCCTCGGGGTCGGCGGGTGCCAACGCGGCCGGGTCCTCCCAGATGAGCACGATCTCGCCCGCGGGGAGCCACGACAGGTCGGTGAGGACGTCGCGCAGCGCGTCGAGGTTGTGTCCGAACCACGCGGGCACGTCGAGCTGGGCGGCAACCGCCCGGTAGAAGGCCTGACGGTCGCGGGGGCCGTCGACGCGCGCCACGCGTGCGCCGCACTGCCGCGCGGTGTCGGCGACCTGACCCGCGTCACGCGGGCTGCACTGGAGTCCGATCGACTGCACCGTCATGTGGTCATCATCACCTGTTCGCCTCCGGTTCGCCAGGGTCTCGATCGAGACCGGTGACGGACCGGTCAGCGGGGCACCGCCGCGGCGTCCACGACGACGAAGCTGCCGTAGTGGTCACCGGTGTAGTACAGCTCCTGTTCCGAGCCCGTGACCAGGCGTCGCGCGCCGCGGTCGGTCTCGCCGGGCGTCGGCACCGTGAACTCGTGGTAGTAGCCGCGGGGTTGCGCGGGCAGCAGGCGTTCGGCGTTGGCGAAGACGATTCCGTCGCGCTCGTAGCGGTACGGCCCGCCCGCGCGGATCTGCGCGTACACCGCGGCGGCCTCGGGCGGCAGCGCGCACAGCGGCTGCACCGGCAGTGTCGACGCCGCCGCGCCCGGGACCTGTGCCGACACCGTCGCGCAGGTGGTACCGCCGGTGGCGGTGGGCGGGGCCGGGCCCGGACGCGCGAACGTGCCGACCAGGACGATCGCCGCGAGGACCGCCAGCGCGACGAGGGCTGCGCGCACCGACGAGCCGCGGCGGGGCGAGCTCACCTCACCTCTCGGTGGGGACGTCGAACAACGGCTCGGGCGGCCGCGGCGCCCGGCGTGGCCGGGGCAGCGCGGCGAGCAGGGTGCCGACGATCCCCGCGGCCCTGTCGACCAGGATCGCCAGTCCCGCGCACACCGGGAGGACGACGACCGCGGCCAGCACCACCTGGAACGGGAACGGCAGCTGGGTCACCCACAGCTCGACCGCGTCCCACCAGTCCGCCAGCGCCCGCACACCTCACACGGTAGACCCGGGCGATCGTGACTAGGTTCGAGGCATGTTCGCCGTCTACGCCGCCGAGCCGAGCCCCGACGCCCCCCTCGACTCCCTCACCGTCGGGGAGCGTCCCGACCCCGAGGTCCCCGACGGTTGGGTCGCGGTCAAGGTCTCCGCCGCGAGCCTCAACATGCACGACCTGTGGACGTTGCGGGGTGTGGGCATCAAACCCGAGCAGTTCCCCATGGTCCTGGGCTGCGACGGAGCCGGAACGCTGGAGGACGGCACCGAGGTCGTCGTCCACTCCATCATCGGCGACCCCGACTGGGGCGGCGACGAGACCCTCGACCCCCGCCGCACCCTGCTCACCGAGAAGTACCAGGGCACGATGGCCGACACCGTCGTCATCCCCGCCCGCAACGCCGTGCCCAAGCCCGCCGGGCTGTCGCCCGCCCAGGCCGCCGTCATGGGCACCGCCTGGCTGACGGCCTACCGGATGCTGTTCACGAAGTCCGGCCTGCGTCCCGGCCAGACGATGCTCGTGCAGGGCGCCTCCGGCGGCGTGTCGACGGCACTGGTCCAGCTCGGCCGGGCCGCCGGCATGCGGGTGTGGGTCACCGGCCGCAGCGAGGAGAAGCGCGCGCTGGCCGAGAAGCTGGGCGCACACGCGACGTTCGAGCCCGGCGCGCGGCTGCCCGAGCGGGTCGACGCCGTCTTCGAGAGCGTCGGCGAGGCCACGTGGTCGCACTCCATGAAGTCGCTGCGCCCCGGCGGGGCGATCATCGTCTGCGGCGCGACGAGCGGCCCGCAGCCGGGCGCCGACCTGCAGCGGCTGTTCTTCCTCCAGCTGCGCGTCGAGGGCTCCACGATGGGTACCCGCGACGAGCTCGCCGACCTGCTGGCGTTCGTCGCGAACGCGGGGATCGTCCCCGAGGTGGGGCTGGAACTGCCCATGGAGCAGGCCGTCGACGGCTTCCGCGCGATGCTCGACGGGAACACAGCCGGCAAGATCGTGTTCACTCACTGACACCGAACGGGACGATTTTCCGGCATCTTCCTCGGAGAATGCCGAGACAGCTCAATCGTCAAGTACAGTCGGTAGCCGTGTCTGAGCCATTCAGTCGAACGGCGCCGGGGGCTGTCGCCACCGCCCCGGCGCCGCGCGTACCCGGCCTCGTCGAACTACTCGACCGCGTGGACCGGGCCGTCGCCACGGCCCTGGTCCCCGCAACGGCGTCGGAGGGCGTCAGCCGCGACGGCTGGCGGGTCCTGCTGATGCTCTCCCGCGGCGGTGGCCGCAGCATGGGGGAGATCGCCGGCCACACCGCCCTGCCCGCCCCGACGGCGACCCGCGTGGTCGACCGCCTCGTGGCGGCGGGGATGGCCTACCGCCGCCACGACCCCGTCGACCGCCGTCGCGTTCTCGTCCACCTCGCCGCCGACGGCCGGGCCGTCGTCGAACGGGTGTGCGGGATGGTCGAACGCAAGGTCGGCACCGCGCTCGGCGCCGCGCACCCCCGCGAACGCGCCCAGCTGGCCGAGCTGCTCGCCAACCTGGCCGACGCCCCCGCCTGATCCCCCGACGGCCGACCGCCCGGGCGACGACGCCCGGGCGCTACTTCTTCGCCTTCTCCGCCGCCGACGAGTCCGTCGACAACGCCGCCACGAAGGCCTCCTGCGGAACCTCGACCCGACCGATGGTCTTCATCCGCTTCTTGCCCTCCTTCTGCTTCTCCAGCAGCTTCCGCTTCCGCGTGATGTCGCCGCCGTAGCACTTGGCCAGCACGTCCTTGCGGATGGCGCGGATGTTCTCGCGCGCGATGATCCGCGACCCGATCGCCGCCTGGATCGGCACCTCGAACTGCTGGCGCGGGATCAGCTCGCGCAGCTTCGTCGTCATCGTGGTGCCGTAGGAGTAGGCGTCGTCCTTGTGCCGGATCGCCGAGAACGCGTCGACCGGCTCGCCCTGCAGCATGATGTCGACCTTCACCAGGTCCGACTCCTGCTCGCCCGCCTCCTCGTAGTCGAGGCTGGCATACCCACGTGTGCGCGACTTCAGAGCGTCGAAGAAGTCGAAGATGATCTCGGCCAGCGGCATCGTGTACCGCAGCTCGACGCGCGTCTCCGACAGGTAGTCCATGCCACCGAGCTGGCCGCGGCGGTTCTGGCACAGCTCCATGATCGTGCCGACGAACTCCGACGGCGCCAGCACCGTGACCTTCACGACCGGCTCGAAGATCTGCGCCACCCGCCCGGTCGGCCAGTCCGACGGGTTGGTCACCGTCAGCTCGACGTCGTCGTCACGGACCACCCGGTAGACGACGTTGGGCGCGGTCGAGATGAGGTCGAGCCCCGCCTCGCGCTCCAGCCGGTCGCGCGTGATCTCCAGGTGCAGCAGGCCCAGGAAGCCGCAGCGGAACCCGAAGCCCAGCGCCGCCGACGTCTCCGGCTCGTAGGTGAGTGCCGCGTCGTTGAGCTGCAGCTTGTCGAGCGCCTCCCGCAGGTCCGGGTACTGCGAACCGTCGACCGGGTAGAGACCCGAGTAGACCATCGGCCGCGGCTCCCGGTAGCCGGTCAACGGCTCGCTCGCGCCGTGGCGCTGGCTCGTGACCGTGTCACCGACCTTCGACTGCCGGACGTCCTTCACCCCGGTGATCAGGTAGCCGACCTCGCCGACGCCCAGCCCGGCGGACGGTTTCGGGTCCGGTGACACGATGCCGACCTCGAGCAGCTCGTGCGTCGCCCCCGTCGACATCATCCGGATCCGCTCGCGGGGGGTGATCTTCCCGTCGACGACACGGATGTAGGTGACGACGCCGCGGTAGGTGTCGTACACCGAGTCGAAGATCATCGCCCGGGCCGGGGCGTCCGGATCGCCGACCGGCGGGGGGACCTGGCGGACGACCTCGTCGAGCAGCTCGGAGACGCCCACACCGGTCTTGGCGCTGACGCGGAGCACATCGCTCGCGTCGCAGCCCACGATGTGCGCGATCTCCGCGGCGTAGCGGTCCGGGTCGGCCGCGGGCAGGTCGATCTTGTTCAGGACCGGGACGATCGTCAGGTCCTTCTCCAGGGCCAGGTACAGGTTCGCGAGCGTCTGCGCCTCGATGCCCTGCGCCGCGTCGACCAGCAGGATCGCGCCCTCGCACGCCTCCAGCGCCCGCGAGACCTCGTAGGTGAAGTCGACGTGGCCGGGGGTGTCGATCAGGTGGAGGACGATGTCCTCCCCGTCGAGCTGCCACGGCAGCCGCACGTTCTGCGCCTTGATCGTGATGCCGCGCTCGCGCTCGATGTCCATCCGGTCGAGGTACTGCGCCCGCATCGCGCGCTCCTCGACGACCCCGGTGAGCTGCAGCATCCGGTCGGCCAGGGTCGACTTCCCGTGGTCGATGTGGGCGATGATGCAGAAGTTCCGGATGCGCTCCGGTGGGGTGAACGTGCGGTCGGCGTACGTCGTCACTCAGGTTCCTTCGCTGCGGGTGACCTCCATCGTCCCATGTCGGCCGATGCGGCCTGCGCCCTCCCGGGCGCCCACCGATCCGGTGACCTGCGACGTCTCCATGTGTGAGCGGCGCCACCATCGGGAACGGGGGGTCAGGAGGTGGCCCCATGACCGCGACGCCGCACCAGACCCCTCGCGATGCCCGCCATCGCGCCGCCCCGCCGGCCGAGGAACCGGCCTCCCCACCGGACTCCGACAGGCGTGCCCGGCACGCACTCCCGGACGAGTCGCCCGCCCCGAGCACCCCCGCCGGCGCTCCGCCGCCCGGCCCCGCCCCCGACGTCGGCACGGCCACCACTGCCGTGGCGCCCACCGCTCCTGGGCGGCCCACCACCCCCGGGGGGCCCACCGCTCCCGGGGAACCTGCCGCCGACGACTGGACCGGGCGCACCGTGCACGGCCGCGACGGCTCCAAGCTCGGCACACTCAGCCGGATCCACCCCCCTTCCGAGCACTCCCCCGTGCCGTGGGGCATCGTCGAGGGGCGCCGGGGCGGCGGCCGCCTCGTCCCCCTCGACCGCGCCCAGCCCCACGGCGACCGCGGCATCGTCGTGCCCGTCGACAAGGCCGGCTTCCGCACCGCGCCCTCGGCCGGCAACGGCGAACCCGACGCCCACACCCTCGCCGACCTCGACCGCCACTACGCCGGCCGGGGCGCGCTCGCCGTCGCGCGCGAACGCCAGCACGAACGCTTCGGCGGCTTCAAGTTCGGCGCCGCCTTCTTCGGCTGGATCGTCGCCGTCGGGCTCACCGTCCTCCTCTTCGCCGTCGCCGCCGGGATCGCCGCCGCGACCGGCTTCTCCCTCGACCTCTCCGGCTCGCCCGCCAACCCCGCCCCCGAGACCGTCGGCCTGACCGCGGCGATCGCGATCGTCGTCGTCATGGCGCTGGCCTACCTCGGCGGCGGCTACGTCGCCGGCCGGCTCGCCCGCTTCGACGGCGCCCGCAACGGCAGCGGCACGTGGGTCATCGGCCTGGTCGTGACCATCGCCGCCGGCATCGCCGGCGCCGTCCTCGGTGCCGAGTACGACGTCATGCAACGCCTCGTGCTGCCGTCGATCGCCCTGCCCACTGGGGCGCTGACGATCGGCGGCATCATCCTGCTCGTCGTCGTCGCCATCGTGACGTTGCTCGCCGCCGTCCTCGGTGGCCGCGCGGGTGAGCGATACCACCGCCGCGTCGACAAGGCCGGCTCGATGACCTGACGCCGGCCCGTCGGCTCCGGCGCGGCTCTCCGCAGAGGAGGGCCGCGCCGACGCACGTCCGCCCCCGGACCCTGGGTGCCCCTCCCCCGCGCGCAACCACACGGTCCTCGTCACCCCACGGGACAGCACCAGGGTTGCGCCCGGGCGCTCGCGCGCAACCTCACGGTCGTGCCCCGGCGCTCGGACAGCAGTGGGGTTGCGCGCGGGTCGGTCAGGGGCGGCCGTCCGGTGGGGCGCTGTGCCAGCGCCACTCCTGCAGCCGCGGATGGTCGGCGTCGAGGGCGCAGCGGCCCGTCGCCCATCGCAGCGTCGGCCACGAACGCGACCCACGCGGTGTCGCGGGGAAGAGGCGGTGCAGAACCCGCTGGGCGAGGTGGGCATCCGGTTCGAAGCCGATCCCGAGGCCACGCGCGGCATCGTCGGTGTGCACGAGGAGCTCCAGCACGCCCATCGCCGCGAAACCCGAGGCGTCGGCCGAACCGAACGGGTGGTGGCCGCGCGCGTCCGGCGGTGCCGCGTCGACCACGGCCGCGAGCACCCCCGCCCCCGCGACGATCCCGGCGATCAGCGCAGCAGGCGGGGCGTCCGCATCGACGCGCGCCTCCAGCGCGGTGAGTGCGTCCCCGCCGGCGGCGAGGTCGGCCGCGAACCCGAGGAGTGTCGCGCCCACATGGGCGACCACCCCCGCGACCGTCAGGTCGACCCCGTGAGCCGCCACCGACCAGTCCCGGCTCCCCGCATGCTCCAGCGATGCACGGCTCGCCGCAGCGGCCTGGCGCACGTCGTCGGCGTCCATCCGGACACGGTAGGCCGTCCGTCGAGAAAAAGTGATAGCACAGCAGCGGAGAAAATTGATATCATTGCGCTAGCGGCCTCCGAGGCCGGGACGTCAGGGGACGACGATGACCGACCAGGACCACCGACCCGCCCCGACCGGCGAGCTCGACGTGACACCCGTGCGGATGCCCGACCCGGCCGTCCGCGAGCACAAGGCGTGGGGACCCAACGGGTTCGTCGGCCTCCTCGTCGGCCTCGTCCTCCTCGCGCTCGGCATCTACTGCGTCGCCACCGGCACGGGCGTCCTCATCGGACTCGGCATCGCCGCGCTCGTCCTCGGGCTGCTCACCCTGCGCGGGTTGACGACGGTCGCGCCCGGCGAGGCCAAAGTGGTGCAGTTCTTCGGCCGCTACGTCGGCACCGTGCGCACCTCCGGGCTGCGCTGGGTCAACCCGCTCACCAGCCGTCGCAAGGTCTCCACCCGGATCCGCAACCACGAGAGCGAGGTCCTCAAGGTCAACGACCTCGACGGCAACCCCATCGAGATCGCCGCCGTCGTGGTCTGGCAGGTCGAGGACACCGCCCGCGCCGTGTTCGAGGTCGACTCCTTCGTCGCCTTCGTCCACACCCAGACCGAGACCGCGATCCGCCACATCGCCACCAGCTACGCCTACGACTCCCACGAGGAAGGCCTCTCCCTGCGGCAGAACGCCGAGGAGATCACCGAACGCCTCTCCCGCGAGATCGGCGACCGCGTCGAGTCCGCGGGTGTCACGATCATCGAGTCCCGCCTCACCCACCTCGCCTACGCACCCGAGATCGCCGGGGCCATGCTGCAGCGCCAGCAGGCCGGCGCCGTCGTCGCCGCACGGGGACGGATCGTCGAGGGTGCGGTCGGCATGGTCGAGATGGCGCTGGAGCGGCTCTCCGAACGCGAAATCGTCGAGCTCGACGAGGAACGCAAGGCGGCGATGGTGAGCAACCTGATGGTCGTCCTGTGCGGGGACCGGGCGACCCAGCCGATCATCAACGCGGGCTCGCTCTACCACTGATCCGCGACGATGCCCGAGCGCAAGAGCTTCCTGCTGCGGCTCGACCCCGCCGTCCACGACGCCCTCGCCCGCTGGGCCGCCGACGAGCTCCGCAGCACCAACGCGCAGATCGACTTCCTGCTGCGGGAGGCCCTCCGCCAGGCGGGCCGGCTGCCCTCCGGCGCCAAGGGGCCCCGCCCCCGCGGACGCCCCCGCCTCGACGACCCGCCCGATCCCTGACGCGGCGCCCCGCAGCCCACCGCTGCGGAGCGCCGTGGCGCGTGGGCGCCGAGGGTTCCGTGAACGGATGCGCACGCCGGCCGCGCCGGCCAGGGCGACCCCGCGAGGACCGCGGACGGTTCGTGGCGGGACGAGCCCGGCACGTGCCGAGTCACGTCGCGATCAGCACAGTCCGGGCGCCAGGGCCGCCCATGACCACGAGCAGGCCGCCGGCCGGGGCGAGGGCAGGCGTCAGGGCGGGTTCCGGGACGGGCCTGAGGACCCGGACGGTCCAGGTCCGCTCCGCGCCGTCGGCACCGCGGACCGTCACGGCCCGCCCCGGCCGCACCGCGGGTTCCTCGGTCGCCGCGAGCACGACGACAGTCCGTCCGTCGGCCTCCGCGATCCGACCCCCCGCCTGCGGCGCGGCAGGCACCCCGGTGGCCGGGGCGGCGACCGCGAGAAGTGGGACACCGCTGTCGCCCACGACGAGCTGCGCCGGCGGGGCCGGAACCGGTGGCTGCGTGGTCGTCGCCGCGGGTCCGGCGCTCGCGGACGGACCCGTCGTCGGCGGCAGGGTCGTCGGCGGCAGGGTCGTCGGCGGCAGGGTCGTCGGCGGCAGGGTCGTCGGCGGCAGCGTCGACGGCGTCTTGGACGTCGGCGCCAGGGTCGACGCCGCCGGGGTCGTCTGCGGCGG
>NZ_JBFWOY010000024.1:0-109578 GCF_050250275.1 Pseudonocardia sp. | reverse complement strand
TGCGAGGCTCCACTCGTCGATTGACTATTTGCCTCCGATTGAACGGGAAATGGTGTACGCTACGTCCATCGCCCAACAGGGTGCGGTGGCCTGACCCTCAGCCTCTCGCAGACCCAGGACGGTTCAAGGAGCGCCGGCGGCGCAACGGACGCGGTCTTGCGTCCGCGCGATCGACGGGGCGAGGCAGTGTTGCAGTCATGCGCCACCACCGCTGACCAGGACTTGAACCTCACCGACGGCCAGCGATGTCTCGGCCGACAAGCGCACGGCCTGCTGTCCGCCGACAGGGGCGCCGCCGCTCATCCCGGACCACGTCACCGTCCACACGCTGGTTGCGGTGACCGTCCATCGACCCGTTCCCTCGGTGCGTTCGGGAAGGGAGCGCTGCTCGTAGACGTAGCCGCAGTCGGGCGACTGTCCGTCCTGGCCCGTCCATGGCGTGCCTGGTCCCGAGCACCGAACTGTGTCCCCTGGCGGCCCCATCGACCATTCGACGGCGGAGAGAACGCCGGTCGCGGTGACGCTCGCCGTTCCGGCTGTTGCGGTGGCCGACACCGGGCCGGCCGAGGCGGCGCCGTCGTCGTCGATCCACAGCCAGATCGGAACCCCGACGAACCCGGTCTCTCCGGTCGACATGTGCGGGATCGGCGGGGCCAGAGTCAGCTGTTCGAACGCCTGCCGAGCCAGCACCTGCGCCAACACCGCCGGATCGAGCGCCTCGGGTTCGGCGCCGCGCAGAACGTCGAAGTAGTCGCCCGGCCCGGGTGCTTCACCAAGCACCCAGCCGTCGTCGCCAAGCGGCAACGAGGCGAGCGGCGGAGGCGGGGGCGGAACGGGGGCGGCGACTCTGTCGCCCGACGCTTCCTGTCGCGGTCGAGGCCGTGCAGGCCTTTCATCGCCGCGGCCCGAGTCGCGAGGGCCACCCGGACGGCCGGGGTCAACGGCCGCGACGACGCATCGGCCGATGCTGTCGATCACCACGCACCCTGACGGTCCAGGATTCGCGGACAGCGCCATCACGACTGCCGGCAGGGCGAGCGTGAGGCTCGCCGCGGTCAACACGGCTCGCCCAGCGCTGGCGCCGTCCGCTCGACGACCCAGTGGCCATCGACCTCGACCAGCTCGGCGCGGAACCGGTACCGCTGCACCCGGTTCGTCAGGTCGTCCAGAACCTCACCAGTCGTGTCCGAGATCAGGCGGGAGTCGCCGAGGTCGACGCAGTCGACGACTTCAATGCGCTCGTCCGTAACCCGCCCCACGACCGGAGCACGCGTCACCGCGCCCTCCGTGTGCGCCGGAACGCTGGCGTAGTTCACGACGTCGGCCTGGAGCGCCTGCCTCGCCTGCCCGGTGGCGACCTCATCGATCCGTGCTGCCCAGTCCCGCGACGCCGGTGCGGCGAGGGCCATATCGATGACCGTCCAGAACTCTTCGTACGCAGCCATTGCTAGCTGCTCCGGAGCGGTCCGCGAAGGCGGCTCCGGTCCGGTCGGTGCCGGTTGCGGCGCGTCGACCGGTTCCGACGAGCATCCCGCCGCCACGATGCCGACGAGCAGCAGCAACGCCGTCAATCGCTGTGGTGTGGTCACCTCGTTCCCCCTCTCGGACTGGCGTTGCCGATCGTGCAGCCATGCGTGGTCACGGCGTGGTTCCTGCGTGGTTGCGCGTGGTCAGCGGCTGTCGTTGCAGCGATCACAGGCGTACCACCGTGGTCATCGCGCCGGAGGCGAACGGACACACATAGCTCGAACGGAGCAACACCGAGCCACGGATCCATCGCGCTCCTGTCGCACCGTGCGGTTGCTCAGCCGGTCGTCGACTCGAGGAGGAGCGGCGTGGTTCACGACTCTTTGATGCGCGCCGCGCTGTACCTCGCGGCCCGCGGGATGCACATCTTTCCGCTGAACCCCGGCACGAAGGTGCCGGCCGTGCGCCGCGACTGGGAGGGGTGTGCCACCACGGACGCCGAGCAGATCGAGCGCTGGTGGGCGGGAAAGCCCAGAATAAACATCGGGATCGCGACGGGGCCGTCGCGTCTGCTCGTGGTCGACCTCGACGCGCCAAAGATGTCATCCGCCCAGCGGATCCCGCACGGCCGGCAGGTGCTCGCCGGCCTCGCCCGCGAGGCGGGGGAGGTGATTCCGCGCGACACGCTGACCGTTACGACCGCAGGCGGAGGTCAGCATCTCTACTTCCGCGTGCCTCCCGACCTCAGTCTCACCAACACCGTGGGTCGGCTCGGGCGGCACATCGACACCCGCGCACGAGGCGGATACGTGGTCGGCCCGGGATCGATCGTGCGCGGGCGGCGCTACCGGATGGCCTGTGCCGCCGAGCCCGCAACCGTGCCCGCGTGGATCGTGCGAGCGCTCCGGCCCACGTTGCCCCGCCTGCCGGCGCCCACGGTGAAGGCGCACCCCGCGTACGTGCGAGCCGCGCTCGATGGCGAAGCACGGCGTGTCGCCGACGCACCCGTGGGCCAGCGAAACGTGACGCTGTACGAGGCAGCGGCCAGGCTCGGACGATTCGTCCGCGAGGGCCGGCTCAGGGCCGACGACGTGCGATCGGTGCTCGGCGGCGCCGCCGCGAGGCATCTCGGCGTCGAGGGATTCGGCACCCACGAAGCCCGCCGGACGATCGAATCCGGGTTACGCCGAAGCCTCACGGTCACGAGCAGGCCACCAAGCAGCCCTGACCCTCTACACGTGCGAGATCACAGCTGACACCGGTCGAGCGGCGTCACGATGCCGGACGCGGCGAGCGAGGGCATGAGTCAGCCGCCGTCGTCGGCTGCTCGTCGGAGCAGACCGGCGATTCTCGGGAACTCGTCCTCAAGCCGCTCGGCGGCGGCCGCGAGCTGCATGGTGCTGGCGACGCCTCGGAGGAGCGAGGTTGGCGAACCGTCGCTCCAGCCGTCGCGGTTGCACGTGCAGAGTGGCCACGGCTGCTGGACCTGGGCTACGTCCGCGAGGATGGCGTCGACTTCGGACCGCTCGGTGAGCTCGCGTGCCATGTCGCGGCGCTGGTCGAGAATCATCAGACGTGTGTGTGCACGCATGTCGCCGATCTTGATTCGCCTCGCGGAGACCAGCTGGCTGAGCATGGGCCGACTGATCCCGATGGTGTCCGCGAGCCGAGCCTGGCTGATGCCGTAATCCTCGGTCAGCTGGTTGACGAGAGTGCGGAGCGTGGTGCCATAAAGGTCCCGCTGGCGCTCGCGGATCATGGCCCGTCGGGCGGCAGGGGTCGCGACGACCGAATCAGCTGCCATGCGGATATGGTTGCAGCCGCGCCCGGTTCTCGTCGCCGAATGGGACGATAACTCCTGGTCGACGCGGTGAGGGCACCGGCTACGCCGCGGTGACCACGCATGGCCCGCGCTCCAGACGTTCGCCCCTCGCGCTCCAACGCACTGTCCACGGTCATTCGGGTGATACGTGGGCTCGGCCGACAGAGTAGACGACCATCGCCAGATGCAATCGATCAAGGAAACGAGAGCTGCTGCCCCAATCGTTTCTGGGTCAGTTGTGCTGGTGCGACCGGGCGGCGACGAGGTCGCTCTGACGATCTCGCTCGGTCTCGCCGTGGTGCTGCTCGCGACGGCGGTCCTCAGCCTCGTCGCGCTTCACGATCTGGCCGGCGAGTCGCCGATTCGGGATGAGCGCATCCGTGACCACGCGGCAGCCACGGGATTGCTTGGCGGCGAGTGGCGTCGGCACGCCCGGGGGCCACGGCGTGATGCACCCGCCTCGGTAGGACCGGCGATACCTGCTGTGGGACGTGGAGGTCACGATGGATGTTGCGGAGCAGAAGCTCGAGGTGATCCGCAAACTGCTGGCGAAGGCCGAGCGGGCGGCGACGTCCGGGGAGGCGGACGCATACAACACGAAGGCCGCCGAGCTGATGGCTCGACACGGCGTCGATTCCGCAATGCTGGCGGCCGCCGGTGGAAACGTCGCGGACCGGATCGGGGAGCGGCGCATCGCGTTGACGGACCCGTACTCGACGGAGAAGGCCGGGCTGGCCGGGAGCATCGCCGGGGCCATGGGGTGCCGGGCCGTGCGTCACCTCGGGAGAGGACGGGGCCAGACCGCCGCGGTGACGGTCATGGGATTCGAGTCCGACCTGTCGAGGGTCGAACTCGTGTTCACGTCGCTGCTGTTGCAGGCGACCCGTGCGGTCGTGCGGCAGCGGCCGCCGGCGTGGACGGGCGAGTCGACCGCCGCGTTCCGCCGGACGTGGCTGATGGGGTTCACCGTAGAGGTATCGCGTCGTCTCGAAGCTGCGCAGAAGGGCGCCGTGGCGCAGCACGACGCTGCTGCGTCCGGGACGGCGTCTGCCGCGCTGGTCTTGGCGGATCGGCGGACGCTGGTCGAGCGCGCGTTCCAGGAGCGCTTTGCCAATCTGCGCGCCGGACGCTCGCGACGGTTGTCGGGCAGCGGGTACAGCGCGGGTGTGGAAGCGGGCCGGCGCGCCGACGTCGGGCAGCCGCGGATGAGCGGGGCTCGTCGGGCTCTCGACCGCTGAAGCTCTTGTCGCTCGCGCTGGTCGCCGTCTCGCTGCTGATGGTGACCGGCTGTACGAGTGATGGACGCGCCGTGGTGGCCGCGAGCGCTGGATGTCGCGGCGTCCTGGTCAAGCTCATCGAGCACGGCGGCGGCGTCGCGTTGGCCGTGAGCGCGCAGGAGTGCGTGGAACCGGATGGTGCCCGGGCGTCAGCCCAGCAGGCGATCGCCCGGCTCGCCGAGGCTGTCTGGCGCACCGCGTGGCCGAGGTTCGATTCCGTGCACGCGACGGTCTACCGGTACGCAGAGTTGCCCGGTCAGGAGCGCGCCTACGGTCAGGTGCTCACGAGAGCCGAACTCGAAAGGCGCTGGGGAGCGCGTCCGGCCGGATTCGACCGAGGAGTCGCTGATCTGTCCGGTGCCAGCCTGTTCCCCTGGGTGCTGCTGCCGGTCGCGATGCTGATCGGACTGAGCTTCGCGGTGTGGGCGGGAGTCGGGTTGGCGCGCTCTGGAACGATCTGGATCGTGTTCCGGAGGAGGTAGTTGCGCTCACAGCGCCTGCCGCTGTCTACGGATACCTGGCGTGAGCTGTGATGGAGCCAGCTCCTCGACGCCCGCAGAAATCAGCAAGTTATACAGATCCGACACCCGTTCCGTCGGGCCTCTAGTGTGGGCGTGACTGAAGAGCATCCGCTGCTTGGCCCGGGAGAGCGCGACGAACAAGGTCGACGCTCCCTCGCGATCGCCACGGCGATGACTCCACCACGTGTTGTCGTCCAGCCCGAGCAGGATGACGGTGTCGTACTCGAGCCCCTTGCTCTTGTGGATCGTCAGGAGCGACACGGCATCGTGTCCGGCGAACCGGTCGAACACGCCCGGCCATGTGGGCAGACAGCTGCACCTCCCGACGTGCTCGCGAAGAGCGTCGACGCTATTGTCGAGCAGCCACTGGTCGCGGTACGCGGGGTGCATCCTGCGGAAGGTAGCCGGGCCTCCCACGTAGTCCAATGCGTGGTCGACGAGCGCTCTGGCGTGCCGTTCGTCGGGGGGACGGCTCGCGACCTTCTTCCGCCATCGGTCGACGTGCGATCCGAGATCCTCGGAGATCTGTCGCCGTCCGGCGTCGTCGTCAGCCTCCTGGAGCCAGGCGAGGTGCTCGGTGACCGCCGCCCAGGCTGCGGGATCGCGCGCGCCGGCCATCAGCCGCAGCAGCGGGAGAACGACGCCGGTGAGGGGCGACGCGAGCAGGTCCTGGAGCGGTAATCCCGGGACCACGTACTTGCTGTCGTTCCGCACGCGAAGCCCCACCTCCGCGAACGCGTCTGAGATTTCTGCCTCGGCTTCTTCCGACTTCTGCCGAACGAGAAGTGCGTAGTCGCCCGGTGCTGTTCCTCGCTCGGCGATGTCGTCGCGGATCCACGCCGCGATCGCCTCGGCCTCGTGTCGTCGCCGACCGAATCTCCAGATCCACGCGTGGTCGCCGTTGACCGCCGTCGCGCTCGACGCATCCACCACAGGCGACCCGCTGTCCAGGCTTACGGCAATCACGTGCTGCAGCGCCACCAGATCCGCAGTGGACCGGCGGTTCAGACGGAGAGTGAAGGGGTGTGAGTCGAACGAGGAGGCGAACTGGTGGAAGGCGTCTGGCCGGGCACCGGCCCACCCCATGATGCGCTGCTTCTCGTCCCCCACGACCGTCACGACGACGTCCGAGCCACCGAATAGCGACTCGAGCAAATCGAACTGGGCGTAGGTAGTGTCCTGGAACTCGTCGACGAAAACGTACGGGAAGGTGGCTCGCACAGCTCGTGCGAGAGGGGCCGACGATCGCTGAACGAGCTCCGCCAACCTGTTGATCATGAAGAAGGTCAGCTGTCCGGACCGGACCGGGTCGTTGCTCGACCACCAGGCGGCGATCTCCTCGTCGTGCGGGCTCACGGGCCGGTCGGAGTCACTCAGGCGGTGCGGGCCCAGAACTTTCGACTCGAAGTCGGGTCCCGCTTCCTTCGTCACCTCTGATGCCGGTCGATGAGCTTGCAGCACCGCCTGTCCCCGCACGTTCGGCACCTTGATCAGTTCATAGTCACCGATGGGCCGGAGCTCGGGCGGCAAGCACAGCCGGAAGCGGTCGAGCAACGACTTCGCGAAGGCGTCAAAGGTCATGGAGACGAACCGGCGGCCGAGGACCGGGCCGACACGGGTACGCACCCGCCGTCCGAGGTTGTCGGCAGCGTCCCTCTTGAACGAGATGGCGAGGATCCGCTGCGGCGGCGCGCAGCGTCCGGTCATCAACAGGTAGGCCGCTCGCTGGGCGAGGAACTCGGTCTTCCCCGCCCCGGGCCCGGCCATGACGTGGGTGTTGCCAGGGTGGCGAACCGCGTCCAGGGCAGCGGGCTCCAGGTCGTCGATGCCCACCGGGGCCCACCCGTCGACCGGCTCAGGCATCGCCCACCTGCTCGAGGTTGCTCTTCACGTGATGCAGGAGGGCCTTGATCTCCTCCGGTGCGTCCGCGGCGAGTCGTTGGTCCGGTATGACGGCCAGCGCGCGGGCGTGGGTTGAGGGCTTGCCCCGTCCGAGGAACAGGTAGCGGTAGAAGTCGTAGTCGAGTCCCGCGACGGCCGCCCGCTCTTCGTACCCGCTGCCGAGCACGGTGTTCTGCGCATCGCCGCGCCCGCTGGGCCCGTGCTGTCCCGGCTCCAGTTGCCGGTATTCGTCGGGAAAGGCGGTAAGCATGCTCATGTCCAGGTCCAGCGGCTCGCAGAAGAAGATGCCGAACTGACGGAGGTGCTCCGTCCACGCGCTCAGCACCTTGTCGTGCTCGGGGGAGTCGGATCGGAGGCCGTCGAGTGATGCCGCCGACAACGGGCCCTCGGCATGCACGGCCTCCTCGTGTCGGCATGCGGTCAGCTCGCGGACCGCTGACCTGACGCGCTCGATGCCGGCTCCGTGGCGCCCGCGGTCGAGATCGAGCAGGGTGGCGTGCGGGATCCGGAGGTCGTTCAGCAGCCGCCACAGGTGGTGGACGTGCCGCCCGCCCAGCGGCACCACTGCGACGCTCGACCGGTCGACCGCGATACCCAGCGTGTCGCCGATCCTCGGCAGCACGGCCTGTTCGGAGCTACCCTCGCCGAGGATCACGAAGCTCGCGAAGTACATCTCGGGGTACCGCATCACGGCCTCCTGCACGTACTTGGCCTCCTCCTCGGGATCGGAGGGCAGCGTGATGGGATGGATGACCGACCGCCCCGCGTCGGACCGGAAGTAGCGGACCTGCTTGGGCTGGATCCGCGACATCACGCTCGCCGAGTGGCTGGAGATGACAGCCTGCACCCGGTGCCGTAATGCGAGGTCCTGCAGTTGCCCGACGATGCGGGCGAGGTAGAAGGGCGAGAGATTGTTCTCCGGCTCCTCGACCGCAACGACGGTGTGCACCGGCAGTTGCAGATCGGTGCTCTCGAACCGCTCGGGGGCAGCGGCGGCGACCTTCTCAACATCGATGGTGGCGGCGGTCAGGGCGAGGTAGAAGAGCGACCGCTGACCGTCGCTGAGGTCATCGACGTCCCGTTCGCGGCCTTCCTCGTCGGGTCGCAGGAAGAAGGACGCCCCCCGGATGAACTCCTCGAGCCGCACGTCGATCGCCCGGACTCCGAGGTGAGCATCGGTGTTGGCCGCGTGCACCTCCTTCCACCTGGAGTCCATCGCGGTCACGATCGATTCCAGCCCCTTCTCGGCCTCGAACACGTCGCCGAGCGCCTTCCCAGCCTTCTCGAGCGCGCCCTTCAGCTCGTCCGACCACTTGATCGCGTTCCACAGCCGGCCCTTCATGAGCGCGCCAACTTGGGACATGGCGTCGCGTACGGCGGGGACGTAGACGACCTGGAGATAGCTGCGCTCGTGCGGGGGGAGCGGGAACCGGTTGTCGTCCGACGGCTCGTCCTCGAACGAGGTGATCGCGTCGATGCGGGAGTCGATGAGGCCGTCGAGGCCGTTGTCCTGCCAGGTGGCCTCCAGCCGGATGCGACAGCGCAGGCCGCCGTGGGTGTCCGCGCAAACGTGCTGGAAGAAGGCAGGGACACCCGACTCGGGCGCTGTCTCCTCCTGGCTCAGCTCCGGGAACGACAGGTGCACCTCGATCGCGAGCCGGCGCTCGGCGGTCGGGTTCTCGCCTCGCCGCACGTGGAAGTCGCCGCGTTGGAGCCGCCGCTGCGTGGTCGTCGACCCGAACACCCGGAGCAGGGCCTGCATGGCCGCGGTCTTCCCGGATCCGTTCGCTCCAACGAGCGCTGTGAGGTCAGGGTCGAGGTCGATCTCGGTCCGCTCGTCGAAGCAGCGGAAGCCCTCGACCACGATTCGGTCGATCTGCACGGTCATTCAGCTCCTGTGTCGATCTGGCTCATGTTCATCTCGCGCCGCGTGACTGATCCGCTACAGGTGGGTGGTCGGCTGGGCAGTACCGTGCTGGTGAGGCAGTTCGCAGAACATCGCCCGGGCGAGCACGGTGCCCACGGCCTGGTCGCGCATCAGCAGGCAGACGTCCGGCCAGGCGCGCGCTTGTCTGGCTCCACCGGATCGGCGTGACCTCTGAAGGCGCGGATGTTGCTGCAGCACCCGCCGGCGGCTGGGACGATCACCCGGAGTACCCGGTCCGCTTGCTCACGCTGCCGCGAAACACACCGTCGGCGCTCGGAATGACCGCGTCACGTCGCCAGCAAGAGGAGCGCGGCGATCCCGCCGACGCGAACAGGGCACGACGGATCGACCTCACCGAGGTGCTTGCGGAGGGTGGCCCCCCGCGGAGGTGCCGCGCGCAGCCAGCTCGTCGTGGTGCGCGATCGCCTCGTACAACGCCTCGTCGCCAAGGCTGCGGCTCCCGCGTGGTCAGAGTTCTCCGACCGACTTGCGTCACCCGGGAGGCGGCGCGGACGGGCAGGGGCACCCAGCCGGGGACCCACCGAACCGGCGTTGAGCTGATCCCCGCTCTCTATCCGTGCGCCACGTGGGTGATCGTGAGGTACGTTCGGCACGTCAGGTCGATTAGGCGGGAAGAGCTGACCTGTTCCGGAGATGGTGAGGCAGGTTGAGGCCGGGAGATTCAGCCCGCCTACCGATTCATCTCCGCTCGGTGGACCGCCGTGTGCTGCTCGCGCGCAGAGGCGAGGTAGAGGCACGCGCAGACGCCGCACACCCGCACTCGGGCCACCCGCAGCGGCAGTACGACCAGCCGCAACACGCGGTGTCGCCCTCGACCTGGGTGGCCGTGTCCGACCCTGCTCACGAGTCGTTCGTCCGCTTCCGAGCGGTCAACGCCATTGTCGCCAATCGGTGCAGCGTGCACGGGTGGACGGCCGCCGGGTAGCCGGTGCCCGGGCGGGTGCAGCCCCGACACCGGCCGGTGCTGTCACTCGTGTGATCGGCCAGTAGCCGGGCGATCACGTCGGGCATCAGTGCCAGCACGTCCGCCAGGCGTTCGAACGCGGTGGGGCTATCGCTGGATATGGTCCCCATGGGTCCACTCCTCTGCAGTGGATCAAGGCCCCGGCCGGGTGTTCGCGCACCTGGTCGGGGCCGCCTCTGTGTTGGAGGCGTCTCTCACTGTAGAGCAAAGTGAGACAGTCGAGCGAGACCGGTATCTCGCGCTGTATCGGTAGGTTGAGCATCTTCGGCAGCAACAGTCAGTCCGGTCACAAGCGCAGGCTTGCGCTGGTTGGGCCACTTAGGTTGGCTGACGTGCCCGAACCCGCCGAGCTGCTGACCACCGCGCAGGCCGCGCGGTGGCTCGGCGTGAGCCGGCGGACCCTGGCGCGGTATGCCGAGCTCGGCTGGCTTGTCCCCGCGGTCACGCTGCCCAGTGGTCACCACCGGTGGGAGCTGGAGGAGCTCCGTCGTCAGATCCGCGAGCTGCCTCGACAACGCCCCGCCGACGACGAGTGAAGCGCATCCGGCGATCTCTTGAATCAGGTGCTTCCGACGCTGACATGAAGGTGATCGAAATGGCCTCCGGTGGCGCCGCGGACGTCGTAGACACCGCCACCCGTATAGGGGCGGCCCCAGCCGTCGTCGTCGGGAGTGTCAGGTGACCAGTAGCGGCCCTGCCATATCACGTACTTGATCTTGAGCGCGGCGGCGTGTGTGCGGAGCCACGTCGCGAGTCGCCACCCGTTCCGGAGTTCCGCGCCCTGGGCGAACTCTCCAGGAGCGCCAGGGAAGTAGTCGCACGCGCGGCCGCGGGAGTGGTCGCTGGCGGGATTCCAGGCGTGCTCGTCCCAGCAGCCGACGGCTCGGATCGGTGCGCCGGCTCCGGCGGTGCCGAACACCCGGGCGATCTCGTCGTGGACGTGGCGGGTGGCGGGGGTCAGGCAGCTGCCGCCGGTGGGGTCAGGGGCGGTGCAGGCCGCATCGGCTCCTCGGAAGGGCGTCGGTGCGGGGAGATCGTCAACGGTCACGGGGCCGCCGGTGGTGCTGTACTGCGCGACGAGATTGTGGACCCGGTCGAGGTAGCCGGCGACGAGGTCGGCGCAGCGACGGTCACAGCCGGCCTCGCCGGCGACGGGGATTCCGGTCGCGGAGCCGGTGAGGCGGCTGCATCCGGCGATGTGGCAGACCAGCATGCCGTCGAGCGCGGTCGTCGGTTTGCCGGTGTCCTGCAGGTGCGCGGCGGCGGTGCGCAGGTTGGCACAGACCCAGGGGATGGCTCGGCGCAGGTGTTCGTCGGGCTGGAGTACGTCGGCGTCAGCAGGGGGCGGGGTCGCCGCCCAGTCGTCGCCGCCCGCGTCGCGCCAGTTCGCCTCGTTGATTTGGTAAAGCCCGGCAGCGCCGCCGTTGCGGTCACGACTGAACGCCGCCGGATTCCAGCTGGACTCGGCGTCGATGTGGGCGATGACCCAGACGGGCGGGAGCTCGGGGCATTCGGCGGCGGTGACGGCGGTGATGGTGGCGAGGTGCTGGGCGGCGGTGGCGGGGATGGCTGCCCTGTTGAGCGTGCTCGTCGGCGCGGTCGTAGCAAGGCTGCCGAGAAGCGTGGCGATCAGTAGCAGGGGGGCAAGCAGGACGGCGACCAGGCCGCCACCGGCGATGAGGGCTGCACGCACGCCGTCACTCGGGTGCCCGCGTCGGCAAGGTTGAGAGCGGCGTGTGCCCGTTGAGAGCGCGGTAGCGCTCGTTGTGGGTGCAGTCGGCGAACGGGCCGAGCGGGCTCAGCAGTTCGCGCAGGCAGGGGTCGAGGTGGTCGCGGATCCAGATCGACATGGCCGCGCCGGGTTCGGGGGCGAGCTCGGTCCAGGCGCGCCGGAGCGCCTCGAGACGGAACACGGCTTCCGGGTGCTCCCACCACAGCGGGCACCAGACGAGTTCGCCCCGCAGGGGGCGGGCGATCATCGAGGTGATCGTGTCGTGCACCCAGACGATGAGGGCGTCGACGTCCAGTTCGGTGTTTTCATCCCCGTCGTCGGGGGGTGCCTCGTGGACGGACTCGAGTGCCGGGACTCCGTTGAGCAGTTCGTCGAGCAGGTCGGACTGATGGGTCCGCCAGGCCTCGAGGGCTTGGACGCGGGCGCACAGCTCGGCGATCAACTGCCGGTCGGTCGTCTGCCCGTGTCCCTGAGCGTCGGTCGTCTCGGACGTCATCTTCGAGCTCCTGTCGGGTGAGGTAGCGGGTCGTTGTCATCGCTAGTCGACCGGTTCGGGCCGGTTGATCGGGTTCTCCGGGCCGAGCGCGGCGGCAGCAGCTCGGCGGAGCTCGGCGAGTGCGGTCTCGGCGTAGTCGCCGATGTCGGTGTGGTCGCGCTCGCGATACCAGGGGTGCAGGCGCCCGAGCCCGACCCGGCGTCCGGTGGACAGCAGGACGGCGCGATCGCGCGGGATCGCGCGGAGGGCCGCCGTCGGCATGATCGGTTCGCGGGCCTGGGAGTACTGGCGTGAAGTCCGGGTGCGTTCGACGCTCGTCGAGTGGCGCTCGACGTAGTGGTCGCCGATGAGCCCGGAGAGCTTCTGCAGGAAGGCGTGGTCGTCGACTCCGGCGCCGACCAGCTTGATCGTGGCGGCCGACCACAGGGCCTGCATGCCCTGCTCGCCCCACACACCGACGCCCTGCTGGTAGCTCTGCAGCATGGTGAGGACCTGGATGCCGCGGGAGCCGTAATGGCTGTAGAGCTGGGGGAGGGCGCGGATCGGACAGATGTTCGCGGCCTCGTCGAGAACCGCGACGACCGGTGGCTCGAGGCGGCCGCCGGAGGCCTGGGCGAGGAGTTCGGCGATCTCCAGGATGCGGTCGACAAGGGCGGTGACAACGGGCGCCGCGGTACCAGCCCCTTCTTTCGAGAGCAGGTGCATGGTCGCGCGGCCCCGGCGGGCGCACGCGAGCAGATCCCAGACGTTCAGTTCGGCCGGTGGTTCCTGGGCGGGTGGTTCGCGCCAGGTATCGGGAGGCGTGATCCAACGCATCAACCGCTCAGAGGTCAGCGCCTTGGTGGCGGTACGAGCGGTCTGATAGATGCCCTTGGTGGTGACGTCCGCTCCCATCAGGGTTGCTTCGAGATCGGCTGCCTCGGTGAAGGCACCTGCCTCGTCCAGGGCCGTGATGGCGTCGCGGCGCCCCGGCTGCAGCCACGCGACGACGTCGCGCATGGTGCCGCCGCTCAGCGCGGCGGCGAGCAAGGTAGCGGTGAGGACCTGCTCCGCGGCGGCGTGGAAGAAGGGGTCTCGCCGATCGCCACCAATGGTGCCGACGAAGTGCCCGGCCAACCGAGCTGCAGCTTCGACGCGTTCGGCCGGGTCGGCGTCGGCGATGCTGCGCAATGGGTCCCACCACCAGGTCTGCTCGACGTGGGCGATGCGTTGCGGGTCGAACGTCCACACCGGACCTGCGCTGGCGCGCATACCGGTGGTGAGGGCCCACAGGTCGGCCTTGTTGGAGGTGGCGACGGCGAGTCCCGGCGCGGCGAGCACGGTCGGGACGGCGATGGCGCTGGTCTTGTTCGACCGGGGCCCCATGATGATCAGTGCGACGTCCTCCCAGGACATCCACACCTCGCGCCGGTCGATCGAGAGCAACCGCAACCCCTGGTCGCAGGCTCCGAGCTGACCGGCTCGCGGTCGGAGCTGCTGAGCTCTCCTGATGGCGGCTGGTCCGTTCAGATCGCCCAACTCGCGGGCGCGCAGGAGGGACCGACGCGGGTTGTCCGGCTTCCGGCGCCCGGAGAGCCACAGCCCTACGGCCGTCGCCATCCCCACCTCGGTGATCACGATCATGACGGCGATGCCGGTGAACAGCGGCGTGCTGGCTCCGGGGTCGAGGATCGCCGTGGAGCCGCCGCGGAGTAGGTCGACCAGCAGCGCGGGCTCGGCTGGTGGCGCGGTCCAGGTTCCGGTTCCGGCGAGCGCTGCGGCTCCGGCGGCGATCCACAGGTTACCGATCAGTAGCGCGGCAGCCGCGATCGCGCCGAGGAGCAGCAACGGTGCGGTCGCCTCGCGGAGCAGCCCGGGGTTCACCGAGCACTCCGTGCCACATCGCGGCCTGTGCAGTGTGAAGGTGACAGGCTGGCGGCCCTCCACCATCCGTTGCTCACGGTGCGTCCCGGTGGAAGGCGTGGTCGGTGTCGTGCAGCGCGACCTCGGTCGGGGTGAGCGTCAACGCGACCGGCAACCCGACGCGCTGCCCCGACTTGATCAGATACTTGCCGCGACCGGGGTGGACGCGGCCGGCGTGCCAGGTCGGTGGGGCCGCCCAGGAAGTGATCAGCGCGGCTTCGCCCTGGCTGAGGGACGTGATGTGGCGCAGCCCTTCGAGCTCCTTCTCCGCCATGCCTCCGAGTAGCAGTACGCCGTTGCGGGAGGCCATGCCGCGCGCCTTCGCCCGGTCGGCCTCGGTGGGGAGCGCTTCGAGGTCGTCGAGGGAGTGGGTGACCTGGAAGGAGACGACACCGCGGTGCCGACCGAGGCGGGTGATCCGGTCGGAGCGCTCCACCAGGCCGGGCGCGACGCGCAGCGCGCGCCACAGCTCGTCCTGCACCTGCACGACGTTGCGGCGCCGCTGTCCGTACGCGGCGGCGTCAGCCAGGGCGGCCGACCACGCCCAGGAGCACAGCATCGCGGCGGCTACGACGTGGTCGTCATCGTCGTCCAGTGCGCTGATGTCCAGGGACAAAGCGGGGGTGTCGGGGTCGAAACGGACGCTGCTGGGGCGGTCGAAGATGCCGCGAATCGCGCCTTCGCACAGCAGGCCGAGCGCATTGGTCAGGGACCGCGTGGTGCGGCGGTAATCGGCGTCGTCGGCACTCGCCGCGATCGCCATGAGCGGCGTTGCGGCGGACTGCAATGCCGACAGGACATCGGGGATCAGCGGCTCGCGGTCGCGCGCACCTTCGTCGACGGCATCTACTGCGAGGTCGAGAGCGGCACCGAGGAGCCGGCGTTCCGTGACGTCCGGTTCCTCGCGACCGACGATCGTGATCAGCGCCTCGAGCAGGGACAGCCGGCGGGCCCGCAAGGTCTCCAGCAGCCGGGTGCGCTCCGCCGCGGGCGCCGTGGTGAGCGCGGCGCGCAGGGGTCCGGCGTCGAGAGGATTGAGGGCGTGTAGGCCTCGCCCGAGGTGCCACACAGCCCCGCCGAGCGCCTGGACGAGCGGCGTGTACTCGCCCTTGACGTCGCCGGGGACGACAGCCCGCATGCCGAACCCGACCAGCCCGGCGAGCATGCGTTTGGTGATCGAGGACTTCCCGATTCCGGGCTGGCCCTGCACCCACACCCCGGTGTTGGACACCAGACCGGTGCGCAGCCAGTGCGCGGGGTTGAGCCCGATCGGTTCGGCGGTGTGCAGGTGCCGGCCGACGGGGACGCCGCGCACGTCGGACCCGGATGGCGTGGCGAAGGGAAACAGCCCGCACACCTGGCTGGTGGTGCCGGCGAACCGGTTCCCGGCTTCCACATGACCGGCCCGGCCGCCACCGGGAAGCGGCCATCCCCACGCTCGAGGAATGGGTTCGCTGTGATCCATCGTGACCTCCCTCAGCGGTTGCGGCGATGGGTGAGCAGGTCGGCGGGGTCGATCCCGATTCCGAGGCCGGCGGCGAAACCTGCTGCTTGAGCGCCCCGGAGCCGGCGCAGCCGCAGCTTCGACTGGCCGGCCCGCTGTTCGACGTCGGCGACGGCAGCGGGCAGGTCGTCGTCGTGCAGCACGGTGGTGGTGACGTAGAGGGTGAACCGGCCCACGCCGGCGCCTTGGGCTTCCTCGCGGGCGGACTGCAGTGCGCGCGCCCGGTCATCGCGCTCGCGCTGGGTCTCGTCGCGACGGGTGCGTTCGGCCCAGGCGCGGCGCACTTGCCCGGATGTCACCTCGTTCTCCACCTTCGCGGCGGCTTGCTCGGCGGGGTAGGGCTGGTAGAGCCAGGTGGTGCGCCGAGGGAACGGGCCCGGTGCGAGGAGCGGAGCGAGCACACCCGCATCGACCGCCTGGCGGGGTGCTTCGCGCAGCGCCCAGGTGACCGACAGACCGCCCTCGTGGCGGTAGTTGTCCCACCGTTCGCGGGCGGCGACCGGGCCGGCGTCGCGCCAGCCGAGAAGCGAGTCCGACTCGGTCAGTCGCGCGATGTCGGGGCGTAGCTGCGGGTCGAACGCCGTCCGGATGCGGCCGGTGAGCCAGCCGGTCGTGGCGCGGCCGAGGACGGCGACACCGCAGGCGGCCAAGTTGTTCTCGATCGCGGGCAGACGACGGCCGATGTCGACCGCGGCGGCGAGCAGATCCGCCGGGCGAGGGTGTGCTCGTGCCGGGTCGAGGCAGACCGCCACACGTGTATCGGCTTCCGCGCTGGTGGTCGGCGTCAGCTCGGCCAGCTCGTCGAGGATGCGTCGGGACAAGGCGGGTGCCGCCGGGTCGAGCGCCGCGGCGATGTGGTCGCGGACTGTCGTGCCGCCGGCCGGGGCAGTGTCGATGGTGACCGAGATGTGCTTCGTCAGCGGCAGGTAACCGAGGTCGGCCAGCAACGCGCCCCACGCCGCAATCCAGGCGTCGGCGCGGTCCGGATCGGCGAGGTCGAGGCCGATGGGGGAGCAGCGGAGGACCGCGGTGAGCGTGCCCGTGCGACGGTGCCACAGCAGAGCGTGCCGACCGCCGCGGCCGTCATCGACATCGAGAGGACGCAGTGGCGCCAGCACCCCGGGAAGGTCGGCACCGCGCGGGTGCTCGGTGAGGACGCCGCCGGACAGCTCCGTCCACCCGGCGGCCTGGGCGCGGTGGAAGCGCACGCGTCGGACGACGACGTCGGTCAGGCTGACCCCGCCGACCCGGACCACTGTCGCGGCAACCACGACGGCTGAGACACCCAACAGGGGGACCGTTGCGGCCGGGAACGCCGACACCGCGAGCAGTGGAGCCAGCACCGCGAGGAACAGGCCGATCGTCGCCGCCGTCGACAGTGACCCGACGCCCCAGCCGCGTTCGGCGCGCCAGTTCCCGTACAGCCGTGGTCCGCTGTCCGTGCTATGCGGCTCGGTGGTGCTCACCGCCGTTCACCGGCCTCGGGATTGTCGGTCATTCCGCGAGTTGTGGCGCGGATGGCGGCTGTACCGGCGACAGCGCCGGCCGCTGCCGCACCGCCTGCTGCAGCCCCTGCGGCTCCCGCGCGCGCCGCGCCCGATCCTGCCGATCCGCCCGTTGCGGTGGCCGGAGCAGCGCCAGCCGGGGGCGGGTAGCTGCCGAACGTTGTATAGGAACCAGGTCCGCCGGCCTCCATCGCGGCGGCACGGTCAATCGCGCCGCTCCCGTGACCCCGCGACATCACGACCGCGCCCACCGCGCCGAGGAACCCGGACCCGCCGCTACTTCCGCCGCCGATCTGAGTGCCGGACCAGGCGAAGAACTTCAGCAGCACCGGCATCGCGATCACGGCCAGCAGCAGCACCATGATCCCGGTCATCATCGTGCCGACGTCGCCGGCCTCGGTGGCGGCCGGGGAGGACAAGTAGGAGAACCCGATGTAGTAGATGAACGCTGCGGCAGGCTTGTAGGCGACCATCGCGATCAGCCACACGATCAGCTTGTCCAGCCAGCCGCGGGTGGAGCGCGTCAGTGAGCCGGACGCAGCCAGCGGGAGCATCGCGGCCAGTACCAGCAGCCCGGCCTGGCGCATCGCCATGAGCACCCACTGCACGAGCGAGAGCACCGCGGCGATCAGCGAGACCAGCAGCACCAGGAAGGTGCCGCCGCCGTTGACGAGGACGTCCTGCATCAGCAACGCGAAGTTGCTCGCGGCGCCGTCGAGCAGCTGGGTAGCGAGCGCGTCTCCGGCCTGAAGCGCGGTCTGCAGGACGACGAGGCCGAGTGCGGACACCACGGCGTAGCGGAGGAGCCCGGTGGCGACCATGACCAGGGGCTCGCCCTTGCGGGACAGGATGAGCCGAATCGCCTGCACCAGCACCGAGCCGACGAGGATGATCAGGATCAAGTGACGGGTGACGCCCTGAGCGGAGATCACGGCGGGATCGGTGGGGTCAATGCTGTCGGTCTCGACCCACCATGTGGAGGTGGTCACCACCAGATCGGCAGCACCGCGGGCGACCTCTGTGACGACTGCCTGGAACGCGGATCCGATGGCCTCCCCGGCTTGGCACTTGAGGTCGAATGCACCGCATCCCTGGGCTGGTTGTGTGAAGGCGGTCATGATGCCGCACCGACTGGGATCGAGGAGGCGATCGACGTAGCGCGCAGCGCGCCCTCAGGCGGGGTAGGCGTGAGGAGAGGCTTCATATCTGAAACGCCCCGACGAGCAGCGCGGCCACCGACGCAAGTGCAAGGCCGCCGATCACCCACGCGGATCCGACGAGGCCTTCATACGCAGTCGCGGATCGGTTCCGCCGTCCGATGATCAGCATCAGCGCGCAGATGAAGATCCCGAGCACACCGGAAACGATGACGCCCCACTTGAGCCAGCCGAGCAGCTCGCCGGCGAGCTCCCCCAGCCCGGGCGGTGCGATGGGATCGGGGTTCGGTACGTCGAGTATCTCAGTTTTCATCGGTTGCTCCCGAGGGTTGGAGGAGTAGAGGCCCGCCCGAGAATCGGGCGGGCCGGGGCGGGGGAGCGGCCGTCGATCAGGTCGCGCAAGTCCTGCGCGGCGCGCGCGTAGCGGCGCAGGCTGCGGGGCAGCTCGGTCCGCGGTACAGCCAGCAGGCCGCGAACCTCGTCCAACGGGACGGCGAGTTCGCGCCAGCGGCGTACGAACGGCAGTACAACCACCGCAGTGGCATGCGGCTCCAGCAATCGCAGCCGCGCGGTCATCGGGCGGCTCGGCCCAGACGCGTCCGCTGCGGTCACCGCGAGCACCGGCTTGCGGCCGCCTGCCGCGGCGACGAGCTGGGCAGCGCGTCCGGCGCGGACCAATGAGTCGCCGGTCGCCCGGCACACCAGGACGTCGACCGGTCGACCGACGAAGACCCCGCGATCGATGGCGCTGATCGCGGTGGCGACCGTGGTCGCACCGACCCCACCAGCAACCCCCGCGACCGATAACCGGCCTCGCCGCGACGCAGACGGTCGGCGTCGCGCCGCCCACGCCCGGGCTGCCTCTGCACCGCCCGTCGTCACCGCCCCACCTCCCTTCATCACGGATGGAAGCGTCCGAGCCAGGCGCTACCGATGCGTGGCTCCCGTGTGGTCAACCCGGGGTGGCGGGATGACCACGCAGCGCGGCACAGCCCAGCCACGCCCGGGGAGCACGGTCGGCGCCGGTCAAATCGAGGAGGCCTTCGTGACGATCCGCCGCGTGGTGATTCCCGGTCCGTCCGGCCATGAGGAGCGCCGGTGGCAGCCCGTGGAGAACCTGTGCTGCCCGGTCTGCCGGCGCCCGGTGCGAGCCGAGCCCCCGGGCTACTGGCGGGTCGCTGACGGTCCCCTTCCCAGCTGGTCGCACCGCGACGGCCGTGCGTTGTGCCGCATCCGCACCGACGATGGCACGCGCATCGTCGATCCCGTGCCCCGATCCACAGCAGCCTGCACCCATCGCATCGAGCGACGCGGCGGTGCGAGCGGACCGCAGCTCACCTGAGGTGTGGCAGCTCCGTCGCGCTCGAGCTTTTTGGACGAGCCTCAGGTGGGACGCGGACGTCGGCAGCGGACCCGCCTCCGGTGGACGACTCAGAGTGAGTGCCGGCCTCCCAATTCCACCAATCGCCCACGAGATGGGTGGCCATTGTGCCACTCTCCGTTGGTGTTCGAGCGGGACCCGCAGCTGGGCACGAATGGTGAGCCGCCCACCGCGGTCACCAGTTGACGCCCTTGGTTGACGAGGTGCACATGGCTGAATCACCTGGCTCAGGTTGGTCACCCGTGGCAAACCGCCACTCCACCTGGGCAGGGCCGTTCTCGACGAGGTAGGAGGGGACCAATGCGAGTTGTTCCGGCAGCGGCGTCGTCCACACGCTGGCTGCGAGTCGCGAGTATCGCCCTGATCACTATCTGCGTGGGAGTGAGCGTAACCGGCGCATCGGCGGCCGCCGTGCCACCGCCGGTGACGCCCTCACCCAACACCGGGCAGCCCGAGCCCGGGGCAGCGACTACTTCGGGCACAGCGCCGCCGTCGGCCACATCGGTACCCGGCCTTGCGGCGATCCAGCCCTCGCCGGCTGCGCTGAACACATTCATAGACTCGGCGCAGCTGGAGTCGCTCCAGCAGTCGATCGTCGGGCTCGTCACGATCTGGGAAGAACCCATCGACCCGTTCGCAATGGTCGCGGTCGCAGAGCCGCAGGATCCGGCGGCACCACCCGAGCTGCCGGTGATGTCGATCTGCACCGGCTGGTTCGACACCCCAACCACGATCGTCACGGCAGGGCACTGCGTCGATCCGAAGGAAGGCCGACTGGCCATGCACATGCAGGACGGTCCGGTCGACCCGGAGACCGGGTGGCCGCTTCCGCTGGATCCCGGACTTCCCGAACCGCAGCGCACCGTGTGGGCGTTCCAACCTCGGGAGCTTCCGGGCGCGGTCCTCACCTCGCCGATCATCGTGCGGGTGCACAGCTTCCGGACCGCTGAGGATGGCGATACCGCCAAACTCGAGGTGCATGGCCTGCCGCCGGCCAAGCCGCTCGCCATCGCGGCCAACGCACCCCAGCTCGGTGAGCCGGTGACGTCCATCGGCTTTCCGGGATTGAACATCAGCGAGACCGATGGCATCGACATCGCCGGTCTGCTGAGTGGCGGCAAGGCTCCGGCGGACGTCCTTCAGGACTCTCGGCTCCAGCCGGCGAGCACCAGCGGCACGATCATCGCCCGGCAGTTCCGGCAGGGCGTGGCGGTGCACCAGGTCAGTGCGGACTTCGACCAGGGCATGTCCGGCGGGCCTACCGTGAACTCCCGCGGAGAGGTCTACGGGATCAACAGCCAGATGACGGTCCCGTTCTTCGGGCAGAACTTCAACGTCATCACCGACACCGGAATGCTGCGCGAGTTCCTCGGACAGGATGTGCCGCCCGAGGCGACGCAACCGGAAGCGGCGCAGCCCGAGGCGGCCGCAGCGAGCGCGCCCGCCGCGCACGCGAGCCAGGTCGCCGCGGCGGTTGAGCGCGTCGATAGCCCGGGGCAGGGGTTGGCTGCTCGCTGGCCCTATCTCCTCTCGGGCCTTGGCGGAGTCGTCCTCGGCGGCGGCTTGGTCGGGTGGGTCCTCAAGCGCCCCACGCGCGCGACGACCAACGCGGGGGAGGCGGAGGCCGGCTCCTGATACCTCCACCCGACTGCATACACATCTCCGGCTGGCCAGGGACGACGTCAGGGTCCTTGGCCAGCCGGGCGTGGCACGGTCCCGCATGGTCGTCGTGTTCCCGCTCCATGGGAGGACGCGCGCTACTCGAACACGGCTCTCGCGCGGACCTGGACGTACAGCTCCACGTCGGGAAGCACTGGGCTAATACTGTCCCGAACCCGGTCGCACGCCTCCGGAAGCGATCCGGCACTCCGCCCCCAGTACGCAGCTTGCCGCGCCCCTGCCCTCCTGATCAGCTCGGTCAGATCGAGAGCGAGTGCGAGGTGCTGATCCTCGCGAATCTGCGAGCCGATGTGCGCGCCCTCGCGATCGAACCGAATCGATGCCAGCGGTGCCAGCAGCCCAGGGTCATTGTGGAGCAGCTTGCTCCACCTGCTGTTCTTACGCTGCGCTCGGCTCCCATGCACAGCCCTGACCAGCGTCCCCGGCGACAACGGGCGCGCCCCCTCCCCGGTTTCAAGCATAGGAGTGCCGTTGTCGTCAACACCCACGCTCAAGCCGGCGGTTTCGATGGTGTTCGTCCAGCGGCCCGGTGACGACCACAGCGCGAACCGCGCGGCCCGCTGAACCCGCTCGGCACGGCCCGGCTCGGGATCGAGTAGCCAGCCGACCAGCGCGGTGCCCTCGGCGATGGCGCGAGCAGGTGCGTATACGGCGGCGTGTGGCCACCGGTGCGCCTCGGGCCCACCATCCGGCACCTCGGGATCGGAACCATAGGCCCTCGTCAGAATGCCGATGTGCTGCCGAATTGCTTGACTGGCGAGCACGGCGGCGTTCTCGCCGAACGAGATGAGGACGTCACCAGGCTCACCCACGTCAGTCAGCTCGCGGCCGGCGTTCCACGGAGCGTCGTCGGCGCATTCCTGCACGGTCAGTGCGTCCCGCCAGCCCTGACCCAGTAGGCCGTACGACTCGACCAGCAGCCCGAGGACGGACTCGTGGACGTCAGCTGCCCCTGTTTCGCCAGCCACCTCCGGGCAGCGCACCTCGTCATCCTGGAGACTCACGCCGCACGCCGCCCAGCACGGCCCAACGGACGGAACCAGGACCCGCATTGAGGGCTCGCTGCGCGTGGGAGTGTCGGTAGAGCGTGCCACTCACTCACAGCACGGTGACCTTGCTCGCGAGCGCGAGCAGGCGCTTCGCCGAATCGGCGGAGACGTCGCCCAAGCCGAATTGGTAGCTCGCCACGTAGTTCGCGTCGAGGTCGGGGGCTGCGGCCTGCAGTTCGCGAAGCAGCTGTCCGGCGTCGCGTTTGCCGGGCCCATCGGACCAGCCGTTGTTCCCCACAAAGTGCAGATGATCGAGCAGCACCACTACGTCGTCGGCGGGTCGCGGGGTGATCTCGCCGGTCACGAGGTTCAGCGCGCCGCGCGCGGCCGCCCATCCGGCCAGCGGCACGTCCGGCCATTCGGTCGCGCACAGCGACGAGCCGCGCGCCAGGTGCTCGGCGTAGTCGAGATCGTCGAGCGACAGGCTGTGGGCCAGCACCGGCCCGGGCGCCTTGCGGCGAGGGGCGCTGCCACGTCGGCTCGTGCCCTCGTGATGCGCCGCGAACGCCTGGATCGGCTGCGGGTAGCCGTTGATCGGCTTCTTCGACACGATCAGCACCCCGCTCGTCCCCTGCGCGACGCACCCCCGCTCGACCCAGTCGACCGCGAGCGAGAGCAGTGCCGGGGTCTGGCCGTTGTCGTGATCGAAGGGCACCCACGCGGCCCTGTAGTCGACGCGCATGGGCGCCTCCCATTCGTGATCGATGACCACGAAGCGTGGCAGATGCCCCCGACAGCTTCCCGGCGTCACCGACTGGCGACTGCGGAAGGCGCCGTCCGTCACCGGACACACCAGCGCGGTCGGGCAGGCTGCCGATCAGCTCGCCATGGCCGCCGTACGCAGGTACTCGCGCGCAGACGTTCCCACCAGGAGGTCCTGCGGACCCGTGGTCTTCTGCGGCCACGGATCGACCACGAAGCAGCCGACCCGTCAACCGAACCTGCGACGACGGCGAACGGTCTAGTGCGGGAGGACAGCATGGCGTGGATTCACGACACCGGCTACGGGCCGGCCTACGTCCACACCGGGTACCCGCTACCGGTTCTGCTCGATGGCACTGAGACAGGCAGGCACACCGCCTCCGAGGTGATCGGCTGGCGCTCGGCCTGCACCTGTGGCTGGCGCGGCGTGCAGTTCTACCCGTTCGGAGATTCGCTCAGGGGCGTTGGCATGGCCCCTGAGAGCGTCGACGGCTCGGAGGTCGAACCATCCGCATTTGCGGAGTGGCAAGGCCACGTCCACCGACAGCTGCCCGAGCTCGCCGTCCACGATCTCGCCCGGCAGATGGCAGACGCGCAGAACAAGCTTCAGGGCGCCGTCCAGGCAGCGCGATTCACGGGCCTGTCTTGGTCGCGCATCGGCATTGCGGCCGGCATGACAGCCAACGACGCGCAGTGGCAGTGGGGGACCGCGAACTGCTGAGGACGGCTATGGGAGTCCTGGCCCGCGACCACGCACCCTGACCACGCCGCCTACCAGCGGCGCTGCTCGGGCGTGGCCGCCTTCGCGGCGACAGCGTGGCTCCGTGGGGACCACGTCTCCGTCGTCCACGCCGCTCACCGTCAGGCCTTACTCGACTACGAGGAGGCGTGGGTATGGGGCGAGCGTCGAGGGACTGCGACGTCTCGGCGGGCTGTCCACAGGTCTCGTCGGATTGCGAGGCCGCGGCTGAGCCGCCCGCTACGGTCACGTCGGCTTCTGCCCGCGACGGTGAGGTGATCCGGGTCGACGTTCCGGCTGGCTCTCCGGTACTGACACCCGGCGCGGCTCGAGCGCTCCTCGCGCTCCTGCGGAGGCTGCACCAGACGTGCGAGCGAGCGGGGTGAGGCGATGCCGGTGAGGTTCGCGTTCTACGGGCGGGTTTCGACCGAGGACAACCAGGATCCGGAGGCATCGCGGAACTGGCAGCTGAGCCGCGCCCGAGCGCTCATCGACAAGCAAGGCGTCATCACCGAGCAGTTCTTCGATGTTGGCCAGTCTCGCTCGATCCCTTGGAAGCGCAGACCTGAGGCAGCCCGGCTGCTCGCGGCGATCAAGAACGGGCCGGATTTCGAGGCCGTCGTCATCGGCGAGCCGCAGCGCGCGTTCTACGGCAACCAGTTCGGCCTCACCTTCCCCGTCCTGCAGCACTACGGCATCACGTTGTGGGTTCCGGAGGTAGGCGGTGCCATCGACCCGGACTCCGAGGCCCATGACTTGGTGATGTCCGTGTTCGCCGGTATGTCGAAGGGTGAGCGGAATCGGATCAAGATCCGCGTTCGCGCGGCGATGCGATCGCAGGCAGAGATCGAAGGTCGCTTCCTCGGTGGCCGGCCGCCGTACGGCTATCGGCTCAAGGACTGCGGGCCGCACCCCAATCCGGCGAAGGCGGCCGAGGGTCGACAGCTGCGGCAGCTCGAGCCCGATCCGGAGACGGCGCCGGTCGTCCGAAGGATCTTCGCGGAGTACATCTCCGGCGTGGGCTACTACGCGATTGCCGAGGGCCTGACTCGGGACGGGGTCAAGTCACCGTCTGCCCGAGATCCCGGACGCAACGCCCATCGTTGCGGCGTCGCGTGGGCGAAGTCGGCCGTGCGAGCGATCATCATCAACCCGCGCTACACGGGACGGCAGGTCTGGAACAAGCAGCGCAAGGACGAGGTCCTGCTCGATGTCGAGGACGTCGGCCTGGGCCACGTCACGAAGATGCGTTGGAACGACCCCGGGCTATGGGTGTGGTCGGCCGAGACCATGCACGAGCCGATCGTCGACGTCGCGACGTTCGAGCGAGCGCAGCAGATCTTCGCTGCGGCGGGTCGGGGCCGGGGTCGACAGCTGATCAGAGTCTCGCGGTCGTACGTGCTGCGCGGACTGGTGTTCTGCGGGGTGTGCGGGCGTCGGATGCAAGGACAGTGGAACCACGGTCACGCCCACTACCGGTGCCGGTTTCCCGACGAGTACGCGCTGGCCAACCGGGTGGCGCACCCGCGCAACGTCTACCTCCGTGAGCGGGATGTTCTGCCGCCGCTGGACGAGTGGCTGATGCTTGCGTTCGCCCCTCATCGGCTGACTGAGTCCATCGAGGCGATGTACGACGCGCAGCCCGCCGGCGACGTCGACGGGGCCCAGGCGTCCGCGGCTGGCGTCATCGCCGACTGTGATCGAAAGATCGCGCGGTACCGCGAAGCGTTGGATGCGGGGACGGATCCCGTCCTGGTCGCCGGGTGGATCGCGGAGGTCCAGGCTCGGCGGGCCGAGGCAGAGGCGCAGCAGTGCCGTCCTGAGCGAACGTCCGGGAGGCTGTCGCGTCAGCAGATCCGCGATCTCGCTGAGTCCGTCAGCGGGATCCGCGGCGTGCTTGCTCGGGCCGACCCGGCTGACAAGGCCGAGGTCTACAAGCAGCTCGGCCTGCGGCTCACGTATCGACCCGGGCCTCGGACCGTGAGGGCCGAGGCGTCCATCGACCACGTGGGGCAAGGGTTTGTGTCCGAGGGGGGACTTGAACCCCCACGCCCGTTAAAGGGCACTAGCACCTCAAGCTAGCGCGTCTGCCATTCCGCCACTCGGACTTGCTGCCGCGGTGACCGCGACGAGGCAAAGGATAGACCACCCACATCCGGCCCCCGTCACCGGACCGGCGATGGTAGGAAGATCGCCATGACCGGCCAGAACTCCGCTGTCGACGAGGTCGTCCAGCTCGCCTCGGAACTCATCCGGATCGACACCTCCAACACCGGTGATCCGGCGACGGTCGTCGGGGAACGCGAGGCCGCCGAGTACGTCGCGGCGAAGCTGACCGAGGTGGGCTACGACGTCGAGGTCCTCGACTCGGGCGCCCCCGGCCGCAGCAACGTCTTCTGCCGGCTGGAGGGTGCCGACCGGGAACGGGGCGCGCTCCTGGTCCACGGCCACCTCGACGTCGTGCCCGCCGACCCGAGCGAGTGGTCGGTGCACCCGTTCTCGGGCGCGGTGCAGGACGGCTACGTGTGGGGGCGCGGGGCCGTCGACATGAAGGACATGGTGGCGATGATGATCGCCGTCGCCCGCCGGTTCAAGCGCGAGGGCGTGGTGCCGCCACGCGACATCGTGTTCGCGTTCGTCGCCGACGAGGAGGCGGGCGGCAAGTACGGGGCCCAGTGGCTGGTGGAGAACCGCCCGGACCTGTTCGAGGGCTGCACCGAGGCGGTCGGCGAGGTGGGCGGGTTCTCGCTGACGCTGGGCGAGGACCAGCGGGTCTACCTGATCGAGACGGCCGAGAAGGGCATCGCCTGGATGCGCCTGCGCGCCAAGGGCAAGCCCGGCCACGGCTCGTTCCTGCACGACGACAACGCGGTCACCCGCATCGCGGAGGCCGTCGCGCGGCTGGGCAACCACACCTTCCCGCTCGTGCTCACCGACACCGTCCGCGCGTTCCTCGACGAGATGCGCGCGCTCACGGGCCTGGAGTTCCCCGAGGACGACCTGGAGGGGTCGCTGGCCAAGCTCGGGCCGCTGGCGCGCATCGTCGGCGCCACCATCCGCGACACGGCCAACCCGACGATGCTGTCGGCGGGTTACAAGGCGAACGTCATCCCGTCGACGGCCGAGGCGGTCGTCGACTGCCGGGTGCTGCCGGGGCGCCAGGAGGCGTTCCTGCAGGAGGTCGACGAGCTGCTGGGCCCGGACGTCACCCGCGAATGGGTCACCGAGCTGCCGCCGGTCGAGACGCCCTTCGAGGGCCCGCTCGTCGAGGCCATGGCGGCCGCGCTGCGGACGGAGGACCCCGGCTCCAAGGCCATCCCGTACATGCTCTCGGGGGGCACCGACGCGAAGTCGTTCTTCCGGCTCGGCATGCAGTGCTACGGGTTCGCGCCGCTGCGGCTGCCCCCGGACCTCGACTTCGCGTCACTGTTCCACGGCATCGACGAGCGCGTCCCGATCGACGCCCTCGAGTTCGGCACCCGCGTCCTGGACACGTTCCTGCAGAACAGCTGAGCCGGAGGAGATCGACGTGGATCTCGGAGGAAGGGTCGCGCTCGTCACCGGCGGCGCATCGGGCATCGGTGAGGCCGCGGCCCGGCTGCTCGCGGGCGCGGGAGCGCAGGTGGTCGTCGTCGACCGCGACGAGGTGGGGGCCCGCCGGGTCGCCGACGACGTCGGCGGGCGGGCGCACGCCGCCGACGTGTCGGCCCCCGCGGCGATGGCCGAGGCCGTCGCCGCGGCGGAGGACACGTTCGGCCGGCTCGACGTCGTGCTGCTCAACGTGGGCATGACGTCCGGGCAGGACGGCGTCACCGGCCTCGATGTGGACGGCTACCGCCGCATCGTGGGCGTCAACGTCGACCACGTGGTGTTCGGGGTGAACGCCGCCGTGCCCGCGCTGCGGCGCGCGGGCGGCGGGGTCGTCGTCGCCACGGCGTCGCTGGCGGGACTGACGCCGCACGCGGGCGATCCGCTGTACACGCTGACGAAGCACGCCGTCGTCGGGTACGTGCGGGCCGCGGCGCCCGCCCTGGCGGAGGAGGGGATCCGGCTGGCCGCCGTGTGCCCCGGCTACACCGACACCGCCCTGATCACGAACGCGCGGGGCGAGTTCGGCGACTTCCCCCTCCTGGGCGCCGGCGACGTCGCCGCGGCCGTCGCGACGATCATCGAGAACGGCGCGCCGGGCGAGTGCTGGTTCGTCCAGCCCGGCCGCGAGCCCGGGCCCTACGGGTTCCGTGGCGTCCCCGGCCCGGCGGGCGGACGCCGGGCCCCGTCAGTGAGTTGGGAGCAGCATTGATGCGCGGTTGGCAGGTCCACGAGAACGGTGACCCGGACGAGGTCCTCACCTGGCACGAGGACATCCCGGAACCGGTCCCCGGGCCCGGCGAGGTGGCGGTGCGCGTGCACGCCGCGGCCTGCAACTTCCCCGACATCCTGGCCTGTCAGGGCAAGTACCAGGAGAAGCCGCCGCTGCCGTTCACCCCGGGCATGGAGGTCGCGGGCGAGGTCGTCGCGGCGGGGGAGGGCGCGCGGTTCGCGGTGGGCGACCGCGTCGTCGGGCTGCCGGTCCTCGGCCACGGCGGCTACGCCGAGGTGGCGCTGCTCCCCGACGTCGCGACGTTCCGCTGGCCCGAGGGCATGACGCCCGCGCAGGCCGCCGGACTGCTGATCACCTACCAGACCGGCTGGTGCGCGCTGACGCACCGCGGGCAGCTGGCCGAGGGCGAGACGCTGCTCGTGCACGCGGCGGCCGGCGGCGTCGGTACCGCGGCGGTGCAGCTGGGCAAGGCGCTCGGCGCACGGGTCATCGGGACGGCGGGTGGCGCGGAGAAGTGCGCGGTCGCGAAGTCGGTGGGCTGCGACGACGTCGTCGACTACCGCGACGTCGACCTCGTCGCCGCCGTGAAGGACCTCACCGGCGGGCGCGGCGCGGACGTCATCTACGACCCCGTCGGCGGGGACGTCTTCGACGCGTCGCGACGGATCGCCGCGTTCGAGGGCCGCATCCTGGTCATCGGGTTCGCGGGCGGGCGGATCGCCGACGCCCCGACCAACCACGTCCTGATCAAGAACTACTCCGTCGTCGGGGTGCACTGGGGCTACTACCGGACGATGCGCCCCGAGCTGATCCAACCGTGGCAGGACGAGCTCGAGGAGCTGTGGCGCAAGCGGCTCATCGAACCCCTCGTCGGCGCGGAGCTGCCGTTGACCGAGGTCAAGGAGGCGCTGCGCCGGCTGGGGTCGCGCGGGACCGTCGGCAAGGTGGTCCTCGTCCCCTGAGCATCGACGACCCGGGGTCGTGGGTGCGACGGTCGTGCGTGGCGACCGTCGCGCTCACAGGCTCCGGCGGGGCCGGGGGACGACCACGGACTCGCGCAGCGGGGACGACGGGCGGCTGCGCTGCGCCGGGACCCCCGGCGCCCGGTGCAGCGGCAGCACCGAGCCGCGCATGTGCGCGGGGACGGCGACGCCGAAGTGGTCCAGGATCGTCGGGGCGATGTCGGTGAGCGGGACCCGGCCCTCGACGACACGGTGCGCGCCGGTGCGGAACCACAGGGCGCCGTCGCGGCTGTGCCGGCCGCTGCGGGTGGTGTGGATCGGGTAGAACAGCTCGTCGAACGCCCGGGAGGTGTCGCCGGCCCCGCCCGCGACGGTGGCCCCCTCGCGGCCGACGTCGCTGCGGCAGCCCACCTGCAGGCGGCGGCCGTCGAGGTCGGCGCTGAGCAGCCGGGTGCCGTCGACCGTCAGCGCCTGCAGCTTCCGGAGGGCGTCGCGGGCCGCGTCGTGGGAGACCGGCTCGACGACGAACTGCTCGGCCATCATCGGTCTCGCGACAGCCCCTCCGATGCCGGCGAACGCGAGGAGGGCGTCGAAGTCGCGGGGACGGAAGGTGCGCTTGGCCGACTCGGCCCACGGCTGCTGCGACAGCGCGGTCGCCAGCACGAGCAGGGAGTCGGGCTCGTCGGCCATGATGCGGCCGAGCAGCGCGTCCATCCGCCGGTAGCCGTACAGGACGGCGTCGGCATGGGCGCCGTCACCGACCTCGTCGAACAGCTCCGGCTCCATGTCCCGCCAGTAGTAGTGCTGGTAGTGGGCGGTGCTGTTGGAGAAGAACGTGGCGAACCGGACGCCGTGGCGCCGGTTCAGGGTGCGGAAGACGTCGTAGGACAGGTCGTCGAGCACCGAGGCCCGCCGCCACGCGACGCCACCGGTGCGGCGCTCGTCGACGAGCTGGCGGACCGCCGCGACGACGGTCGCGGGGCGCAGGCCGTTGCGCACCAGGAACGCGGCGAACCGGGCCAGCTGCCCCGCGCCGGGCAGGCCGTCGCGGGAGGACTCCTGCACCGCCCACGACACCGTCTCGTAGAACGGTTGCAGCGACCGCGGGAACGCCACACCGTCGATGTCCCAGGGGTCGGGGACGACGTAGCCGGGCTCGCCGGGGCGGCGGCGGTAGGCGGTGTTGATCGACCCGAAGACGCCGACCGGGACGCCGGCGGCCGCGAGCACGTCCCCCAGGAGCGGCTGCGTCAGCTTCTCGCGTCCCTCACCGAGGGCGAAGACGCCGTGCTCGGCGAACGGGATGCCGCTGTGCACCGTCGGCCACTGGATCCAGGGCTCGAGGTGCGGGGCGTCCTCACCCGCGTCGGTCGTGTACACGACCGAGGAGTCGCGGAACGCCCGGAAGTGCGGCAGCTGCCCGGCGGCGATGAAACGGTCGAGCAGCGCCGGGCTGAGCTCGTTGAACTCGACGAGCAGGGCCCGGGCACCGGGACGCGTGCCTGTGGTGGTGGTCGCCAACGTGATCCCCCCGAACACAGTCGGTCGACAGGATCATCGGTGCAGCACGGACGGGTATTACACGCGACGGGCGCCACCGGCGGGTGAACCGTCAGAACGTCGGTTCGGGAAGCATCGACAGGGAGCGCCTGCGTCGCAGCCACACCTTTCGCACGCCACCGGGGTAGAGGCGGACGCGGGAGAGCTCCCAGCCGCCCGACTCGGCCTGGATGGCCAGCCGTACCGCCGCCGTCAGCCGGGGAACGTCCCCGGGCAGGTGGACGGGGCGGTACTCCCAGTCCCCGTCGGCATCTCCTGCTTCCTGCGCAGCCGTGCCGGTCGACGCCACCGGCCCACCTCCTTGCCCTCGGACTGGCCGCCCGGTCGTGCTCATCCGCGCCGGGTACCTGCCCGGCGACGTCCCCACCGTGTGAACGAGAGATGACGTGCCGTTCACCATATGCGTCGACGCGCACCCGCGGCCAGCACCGGTTCACGATGCGACAACCGTCAGATCGGGACGCTGACGTCGTCGAGGGCGGCACGGATCTCCGCGGGCAGCTCCACCTTCTCGGTGGCCAGCGACGCCGCGAGCTGGGCGCCGTCGCGGGCCCCGACCACGGCCGACGCGACGCCGGGCCGGTCGCGCACCCAGGACAGGGCGACGGCCAGCGGGGAGGTGCCGAGCCCGTCCGCGGCGGTGAGGACCGACTGGACGATCCGCGCGGACCGCTCGTTGCGGCGGGCCTCGACGTAGGGCGCGAGGACCGCGGAGGCCGCCCGCGAGTCCGCCGGGGTGCCCTCGACGTACTTGCCGGTGAGCACGCCGCGACCCAGCGGCGCCCAGGCGACGAGCCCCAGGCCGTGGTGCTCGGCCGCGGGCACGAGCTCCCCCTCGACACCGCGCGTCAGCAGCGAGTACTCCACCTGCGCGGCGACCGGGACGACCATCCCGGACGTCGCGCGGGCCTTCTCGACGACCGTCGCCAGCTGCCAGCCCGACGGCCCGACGAGCCCGGCGTAGCGGGCCTTGCCCGACATCACCGCGACCTGGACCGCCGAGAGCGTCTCCTCCAGCGGCACGGCGGCGTCCCAGCCGGGCAGCTGCCACAGGTCGACGTGGTCGACGCGCAACCGGCGCAGCGTGGCGTCGAGCGAGTCGAGCAGGGCGCCGCGGGCGCCGCGGTCGCCCGACGCGCCGCCGGGCAGCCCGCCCCGCGCCGAGATCACGACGTCCTCGCGCGGCACCGAGTCCGCCATGACCGCGCCGAGGATCTCCTGGGCCGCGCCGTCGGCGTAGGCGTCACACGTCTCGACCAGGCTGCCGCCGGCGTCGACGAACGTGACGAGCTGGTCGGTGGCGGCCTCGAGGTCGGTGTCGTCCCCCCACGTCATCGTCCCGAGCCCGATCCGGGAAACCTGGAGGCCGCTGGTCCCGACCTGTCTGCACCGCACCGGATCAGCCTATTCGCAGCGCCCTCAGGCGCCCCCGGTACGGTGCCTCGCCGTGTCGTCCTACCGGTGTGGAGCAGGTTCGTGAGCTGGTTCGAGGTCGTCGTCCTGAGCGTCGTCCAGGGCCTGACGGAGTTCCTCCCGATCTCGTCGTCGGCGCACCTACGGATCGTGTCCGGGGCGTTCTTCGGCAACGACCCCGGCGCCGCGTTCACCGCCGTCTCCCAGCTGGGGACGGAGGCCGCCGTCCTGATCTACTTCGCGAAGGACATCTGGAACCTCGTGAAGACGTGGTTCCGTGGCTTCACCGACGCCGAGGTCCGGGCCACCAACGACTACCGGCTGGCCTGGCTGGTGATCATCGGCACCATCCCGATCAGCATCCTGGGCTTCCTGTTCAAGGACTCCATCGCGACGGTCGCCCGCAACCTGTGGATCGTCGCGACGACGCTGGTCGTCTTCGGCATCCTGCTGGGCCTCGCGGAGCGCTACGGCAAGCAGAACCGGCCGCTGGAGCATCTCACGGTGCGTGACGGCGTCATCCTCGGTTTCGCGCAGGCGATGGCGCTGATCCCCGGGGTCTCGCGGTCGGGCGGCACGATCACCGCAGGCCTGGCGCTGGGCCTCGACCGGCCGGCGGCGGTCCGGTACTCGTTCCTGCTGGCCATCCCCGCGGTCGTCGCGGCCGGGCTGTTCCAGATCGGCGACGTCACCGAGTCCGGCCTCACCAGCGGGCCGCAGATGGTCGTGGGCACGATCATCGCGTTCGTCGTCGGCTACGTGATCATCGCGTGGCTGCTCAAGTACGTGCAGAACAACACCGTCTACGTGTTCGTCGCCTACCGCATCGCGCTGGGCGTGGCGCTGTTCGCGGCACTGGCCATCGGCGCCGTCTCCGCCACCTAGGTCTCCCCGCACACGTAGGCTCGGTGCGGTGACGACCTTGATCCTGCTGCGCCACGGGCGCTCGACGGCCAACACCGCGGGCGTGCTCGCCGGCCGCAGCGCCGGCGTGGAGCTCGACGAGACCGGACGGGCGCAGGCGGAGAAGGTCGTCGAGCGGCTCGCCGGGATCCCGATCGCCGAGATCGTGACCTCGCCGATGACGCGGTGCCGCCAGACCGTCGAGCCCCTCACGATCGCCCGCGAGCTGGTGCCCACCGTCGAGGAGGAGCTCTCCGAGGTCGACTACGGCGAATGGACCGGCGGGTCGCTCAAGGCACTGGCGAAGGAACCGCTGTGGAAGGTCGTGCAGGCCCACCCGTCGGCGGCCGTGTTCCCCGGCGGTGAAGGCCTGGCCGGCATGCAGGCCAGGGCCGTGGCCGCGGTCCGCGCCCACGGCGCCCGCATCGCCGAGACCCACGGTCCGAGCGCAGTGTGGCTGGCCTGCAGCCACGGCGACGTCATCAAGTCGGTGCTGGCCGACGCCCTGGCGACCCACCTGGACAACTTCCAGCGGATCATGGTCGACACCTGCTCGGTCAGCGTCGTGCACTACACCGACACGCGGCCGTTCGTGGCCAGGGTCAACGACCTCGGGGGCGACCTCGCCGGAATCGTCCCCCCGAAACCGCGCCGCCGCAGGTCCACGAAGCGCAGTTCCGACGCGGTCGTCGGCGGCTCCACCTGAGCCCGCGAGGGTGACCCGTCACGTCACGGGTGTGCCCGCCGCGCGAGGGTGGCCTACTCTCGGAGGTGCCATGTCACGCGTCATCCACGTCTTCCGCCAGCCCGAACGATTCGTCGCGGGCACCGTCGGCGAGCCCGGCGACCGGTCGTTCTACCTCCAGGCCGCCGAACAGGCCCGCACCATCAGCGTGCTGCTGGAGAAGCAGCAGGTGTCCGTCCTGGCCGAGCGCATCGCCGCCCTGCTGCAGGAGGTCAACCGGCGCTTCGGCCAGGAGCTGCCCGCCCCGGCCGACGGCGACCCGGACACCGACCCGCTCGTCGTGCCGCTCGAGGAGGAGTTCCGCGTCGGCACGATGGGCCTGGGCTGGGACGCCGACACCCGCTCGATCGTCGTCGAGCTGCTCGCGGTGAGCGAGGAGGAGGTCGACGAGTCGGTCGTCCTCGACGACACCGAGGAAGGCCCCGACGCGCTGCGCGTGTTCCTCTCCCCGCCGCAGGCCAAGGCCTTCGCCGAGCGCGCGGAGCTGGTCGTCTCGGCAGGCCGTTCGCCGTGCCCGCTGTGCGCCGAACCGCTCGACCCCGCCGGCCACGTGTGCGTGCGGCTCAACGGGTTCCACCAGCGCTCCCCGATGACCGACTGACGCCCGCACGTGGACCTTCGCGACCCGGCGGTGCACGAGGTGCTCACCGCGGGCAAGATCGACGTCACCGGCCGCCTCGTCGACGCCTCGAACACGACGCTCTTCGGCACCGTCACCCTCGACGGCGTCGAGCTGGAGTGCGTCTACAAGCCGGTCCGGGGTGAACGCCCGCTGTGGGACTTCCCCGACGGCACCCTCGCCGGCCGTGAGGTCGCCAGCTTCCTGGTGTCCGAGGCGTCGGAGCTGCACGTCGTCCCCCCGACGATCCTGCGCGAGAACGGCCCCTTCGGCCCCGGGATGCTGCAGGTCTGGGTCGACACCGACGAACGCGAGCTGATCGACGTCTGCTCCCCGAAGAAGGTGCCCGAGGGCTGGAAACGGGTGCTGCGGGCCCGCGACGGAGCCGGTGACCCGGCGGTCCTCGTCCACGCCGACGACCCGCAGCTCGCCGCGATGGCGGCCTTCGACGTCGTCGCCAACAACGCCGACCGCAAGGGCGGGCACGTCCTCGCCGGTGTCGACGGCCGCGTCTACGGCGTCGACCACGGCCTCACCATGCACGTCGAGGACAAGCTGCGCACCGTCCTGTGGGGCTGGGTCGGCGACGACCTGCCCGCGACCGTCGTCGCCGGCCTGGAGAAGCTGCGCAGCGCACTCGACGGCGGCCTCGCCGACACCCTGAACGACCACATCACGCTCACCGAGGTCGCGGCGCTCACCTCACGTGTCGACGGGCTGCTCGCCGCCCCGCGCTACCCCCAGCCCTCGGGGTACGGCCCGGCCATCCCGTGGCCCGCCTTCTGAGTCAGCGCCCGTACCGGTCCAGCCACCCCCGGTCGATCCACGCGGGCAGCTGCGGGATGCGCGTCGTGATCGTGCGGTCCCGGTAGTCGACGCGTGCCGCGCCGTCGTCCACGCGGACCCGGATCGGCTCCAGGTTCTCCGGCTCGCCCAGGTCCTCGCCGAACGTCGTCGCCACGAAGGCGCGCATCGGCGCGGAGTGCGTGCAGACCAGGGCGAGCGCGGCGCCCTCCGACCGCAGGAGCGGCCCGAGCGCCTCGACCCCCAGCCACGTCCGCAGCACCGCCAGCTGCGGCGGCTCGAAGTAGAGCAGCGGGTTGTGCACCCAGAACTCGATCGGCCCGCCCGCCGCCGCGACGTCGCGGTAGTCGCTGTCGAAGCGGTCGTACTCACGGACCCAGTCGTCGTCGTGGCCCTCCGGCAGCGCCAGCCGCGCCGCCACCGCCACCGACGTGTCGACGACCTCCCCCTCCAGGGAGAACCGCAGGTTGTCGAAGTGCGGCTCCGCGTAGAGCGCACCGAGCTGCGACTCGTCGACACCCTCGGCCACCAGCGCGGCCCGCAACGTCACCGCCGTCGCCGTGGCCCGCGACGTCCGTGCGTGCGGCATCAGCACCCGGGCGCCCGGCGCGATCTCGGCCGCCAACGCCTTGCCCCGGGCCCGCGCCTGCTCCTCGCCGCGGGGCGTCAGGCCGTGGTCGCCGTCGTAACCGAGGGTCTCGCCGTGACGGAGCAGCACTACCTCGTACATGTCGATCGACGCTACCGGCGTCGCAGACGCCACACGGCGGTTCGTGCCGGGCTGCGGAACGGGCAGGATGATCGGCAGGACCGTGAACATCCGCGCAGCGAGAGGGAGTCGACCATGGCGGGACAGAGCCGGATCGGGGTCACCGGGCTGGCGGTGATGGGCGCGAACCTGGCCCGCAACATCGCGAGCCGCGGGGTGCCCGTCGCGGTGCACAACCGGACGGGGTCCAAGACCACCGAGTTCATGAACGAGTTCGGCGGCGAGGGCGACTTCACCGGCACCCAGTCGTTGCAGGAGTTCGTCGACGCGCTGGAGACGCCGCGCCGCATCATCGTCATGGTGAAGGCGGGCAAGCCCGTCGACGGCGTCATCGCCGACCTCACGCCCCTGCTCGACAAGGGCGACATCATCATCGACGCCGGCAACTCACACTTCCCCGACACCGTGCGCCGCACCGCCGAGTGCGAGGCCAACGGCATCCGGTTCATGGGCGTCGGCGTGTCCGGCGGCGAGGAGGGCGCCCTGCTCGGGCCGAGCATCATGCCCGGCGGCGACCCCGAGGCCTACGCCGAGGTGAAGGACGTCTTCGAGTCCATCGCCGCGGTCGTCGACGGCACCCCCTGCGTCGTCCACGTCGGACCCGGCGGCGCCGGGCACTACGTGAAGATGGTCCACAACGGCATCGAGTACGCCGACATGCAGCTCATCGTCGAGGCCTACGACCTGCTCACCCAGGTCGCCGGGCTCGACGCGCACGCCATCGGCAAGATCTTCGAGGAGTGGAACTCCGGCGACCTCGAGTCGTTCCTCATCGAGATCACCGGCAAGGTCCTGGCGAAGGTCGACGAGAAGACCGGCGGCCCGCTCGTCGACGTCATCGTCGACCAGGCCGGGCAGAAGGGCACCGGCACCTGGACCGCCATCGACGCCCTCGGCCTGGGCATCCCGCTCACCGGCATCACCGAGGCCGTCTTCGCCCGCGGGCTCTCGGCCCTGCGCGCCGAGCGCGCCGCCGCCGCGGCGACCCTCGCGGGCCCGACACCCGGCACGAAGGTCGACGACCGTCTCGTCGACGACATCCGGCAGGCGCTCTACGCCTCCAAGGTCGTCGCGTACGCGCAGGGTTTCGCCCAGATGCGGGCCGCGTCGGTGCAGAACGACTGGGACCTCAAGCTCGGTGAGATGGCCACCATCTGGCGCGGCGGCTGCATCATCCGGGCGCAGTTCCTCAACCGCATCCGCGAGGCCTACGACGAGCACCCCGACCTCGACAACCTGCTGATGGTCCCGTACTTCACCGAGGCCGTCGCGAACGCGCAGGACGCCTGGCGGCGGGTGGTCGTGACGGCGACGGAGCAGGGCGTCGCCATCCCGGCGTTCTCCTCGAGCCTGAGCTACTACGACGGCTACCGCCGCGAGCGCGGCCCCGCCAACCTGATCCAGGGCCTGCGCGACTTCTTCGGCGCCCACACCTACCAGCGCACCGACTCCGAGGGCGCCTTCCACACCCGCTGGGCCCAGGACGGCACGGAGGTCCGCACGGACTGAGGCCCTGCCGCCCTGGCCTCCCGACCTGCAGGAACGGCACTTTCCCGCAATCGGGCTGCGGGAAAGTGCCGTTCCTGCACAAGGCGGGGCAGCCCGGCGCCCGCTCACAGGGGTGGGTCGGGGACCGGGAGGGGTGGCGGCTCGACGGCGGCCGGGGGGAGTACCTGTGTGCCGTCGGGCGGGGTACTCGGGGCGACGGGGCCGGGGAGATGGCGGCCCAGCCAGTCGACGAGCGCCGGCAGCTGGGCACGGACCGCGACCTGGTTGTGCCCGCCCCCGGCGAAGGTGTGCGTCGACAGTGTCACCGGCGGGACCGCGGCGGCGCGCAGCCGCGCGAGCGCGGCCTGCTCGTCGGCCTCGTCGGCACCCGCGGTGGCGAGGATCGTCGTCGGGGCGGGGTGGTCGCGCAGATGGGCGACGACGTCGTTGGCCGCGAGCAGGTCGGGGCGGCCCGCGAAGAGGTCGCCGGTGACGATGTCGTCGGGGGCGCGGTCGTAGCCGGACTGGCTGATCGCGACGGAGTACAAGTCGGGGTGGCGCAGGGCCAGGTTCATCGCGCAGTACCCGCCCGACGACCACCCCGACAGTGCCCACGCCTCCCGCTCGGTGCGCACCCGTAGCGTGCGCTGGGCCCAGTCGTGCAGGTCGGTCGTCAGGTAGGTGTCGTCGGCCGCGCCGCGCTGGGCGTCGACGCATTCCTCGTCGTGGCCGAAGCGGGGCTCGCCGTTGATGTCGGGGACCAGCACGATCGCGGGCGGCATGCGGTGGTCGGCGATGGCGGCGTCGATCAGGTCGGTGACGCCGAAGAGCGCGACGACCTCGCGGGGCTCCCCGGGGAAGCCCGGCAGCCACTCGACGACGGGGTAGCGGACGGCCGCGTCGGCGGGGTCGGTGTAGCCGGCGGGCAGGTAGACGTCGGCGTCGCGGGTGACGGCGGAGCGCTCGCCGTGGAACACCATGTGCAGGACCGTGCCGTGGCCCTCGGCGCTGCGGGCGGTGATCACCGGCAGGGCCGCGGCGAGGTCGGTACCGTTCGGGCCGATGTCGGCGTGGGTGCCCTCGCCGGGGTTGCCGGAGGAGCCGAGGAGCGACCCGAGCGTCGGGTAGAAGGAGCCGAGATAATTGGCGCCCGCGGCCGCGGCGACGACGACCCCGGCGACGGCGGCGACCGCGGTGACGGCGCGCCACGTCTGGCGGCGGCGCCACGCGTCCCACCGCCACGGCACGAACGCGACCAGCAGCACGGCCACGACCGCCACGATTGCGACGAACCAGCCGTTGTCGAGACGGATCGTCGAGGCGTGGAGGCCGAACACCGCCGCAGCGTGTCAGACCTTCGCGGCGGCCTTCGGGGCCGGGTCGGGCTCGGTCCAGTGGTACGTGCCGCCGCGCAGCACCGACGCGACGGCGGCGACGAGGCAGGCCGCCGCGGCGAACCCGAGCGCGAGGGTGAGGCCGTGCGCGAAGGGGCCGGAGACGAGCTGCGGGAAGAACTCCCGTCCGGTGAGCGTGGACGCCTGGGCGGGCGTGACACCGGCGAGGACCTGCGGGCCGAGGAGGGTCTGGATCGGGTTGAAGCCCAGGAGCGCGGCGAACAGGGTGCCGACGGGCGGGAGCGCCGCGACCTGGGCTGCTGTCGCCGCGGGGACGCCCTGAGCGGTGAGGCCGGCGGCGAGCGTCGCCGGAAGCGACGAGGCGAGGCCCAGGATCAGCATCGAGAAGAAGATGCCGATCGACAGGACGGTCGCCGCGTTCTGGAACGTGGAGGTCATCCCGGCGCCGGCGCCGCGCTGGTCGGCGGGGAGGCTGTTCATGATCGCGGCCCGGTTGGGTGAGCTGAACAGGCCCATCGCGAGACCGTTGAGCAGCAGCACGGCGGCGAAGGCGAGGTAGGAGAAGTCGACGGGCAGCAGGTCGAGCAGCAGGAAGCTCGCCGCGGCCACGACCATCCCGGCGGTGGCGAAGGGCCGCGCGCCGAAGCGGTCGGAGAGGAACCCCGAGACGGGCCCGGCGACGAGGAACCCGACCGTCAGCGGCAGCATGTAGATGCCCGCCCACAGCGGTGTCCGTTCGAACGAGAAGCCGTGTTCGGGCAGCCAGATGCCCTGCAGCCAGATGATCAGGATGAACTGCAGGCCGCCGCGGCCCAGCGCTGCGAGCAGGCTCGCGACGTTGCCGGCGGTGAAGGCGCGGATACGGAAGAGCGAGAGCCGGAACATCGGGTCGGGCACCCGCGTCTCGATCCACGCGAACAGCGCGAGGACCGCGATCCCGCCGACGACGAGCGTCAGCACCAGCGGGCTCGTCCAGCCCATGGTGTGCCCCGCGTAGGGCTGGATGCCGTAGGTGATGCCGACGAGGATCGCGACGAGGCCGACGGCGAACGTGACGTTGCCCCACCAGTCGAGGCGCGCGCGGGCTCGGGTGCCGGTGGCGCGCAGCTTGAGGTAGGCCCAGATCGTCCCGAACACCCCGACGGGCACGGACACGAGGAACACCCAGTGCCAGTTCACGGGGCCGAGCACGCCGCCGACGACCAGTCCGACGAACGAGCCGCCGATGGCGGCGACCTGGTTGATGCCCAGGGCGAGGCCGCGCTGGTGGGCGGGGAAGGCGTCGGTGAGGATCGCCGTCGAGTTGGCCAGCAGCAGAGCCCCGCCGACCCCCTGGAGCACGCGCATGACGATCAGCCAGATCGCCGCGCCGTCACCGTGCATCCAGGTCGCCGCGAGCAGCACCGAGAACACGGTGAAGACCGCGAAGCCGAGGTTGTACATCGTCGTGCGGCCGAACATGTCGCCGAGGCGCCCGAAGCTGACGACGAGCACCGCCGTGACGACGAGGTAGCCCATGATCAGCCACAGCAGGTAGCTGATGTTCCCGGGCGCGAGCGGGTCGATGCCGATGCCGCGGAAGATGTCGGGCAGCGCGATGAGCAGGATCGACATGTTGATCGTGACGATCAGCACGCCCAGTGTCGTGTTGGAGAGGGCGACCCATTTGTACCGGTCGTCGCCCGACAGATTCTTTAGCATCAGCAACTAAAGTACGCCGGGTCGTACGGCCCCGCCCGCTCGTACTGCCCGCACCCGATGTGGGTGCCGACACCCCTCCCGACCTGCCTGTCCGCACCCTGCTCCGGCGCGCGCCGGATTCGTAGCGTTCCTCCCATGCGCACCGCACAGAAGACGCTCCTCGCCGTCCCCGCCTTGATCCTCGCCGCCTCGGCCGCCGCCTGCTCCACCCCGACCGCAGGCGCCTCCGCCCCGACCCCCGGTCCCGTGGCCGCACCGGCCGCCGTCGCCACCGCGACCATCGACGTCGTCACCGACGGCCGCATGGCGACCCGCGTGGGCAGCCACACCATCACCGCGGCGACCGCCGCCGACGTCAACCGATGTCACACCGACGCCGGCCGCGCCACCCTCTCCTTCGGCCCCGCCAACGCCCCGTCGGAGACGATCGAGGGCCTCTACGTCGAGGCGCCGGTGGGCGACGGTCCCGGCGAGGTCCGGATGACCTGGAACTCGACGGAGGCCGGCTCCGACTACGCCACCGGCTACACCGCCTCCGACGGCCGCTCCGGCAGGGCCACCGCGACCGCCACGGTCCGTGACGGCCGGCTGGAGATCACCTTCGACGCCACGACCTGGGACCAGGCGCACTACCGCGGCACCGCGTCCTGCGCCCTGAGCTGACCGCTCCCGGCCATGGCCGGGAGCGGCCACCGGGCGAACCGGGACGCACCGCACAGCAGGTGCCGAGCAACCGCCGAGGCCGCCGACCGGCTCGCCCGGGTAAAGGAATTCCCAGGTCAGGGGCCCCGCTACGCTCCGCCGCGTGACCTCCCAGGACGCGGCGCGGATGCCGCGGCGCAGGCTCCTGCGCCTCGGTCTCGCCGCCGCCGGACTCGCCGGGGCCGCGGCTGCGTGCGGCACGGCCCCGGCCCCGCCCGCGGCCACGGCTCCACGGCCGCCGCCGCCGCGCCCGACCCGGCCCGGCCTCGCGCCGGGCGCGCCGGCGCCCGAGGTGGAGCGGGGGAGCGGAGGCCGTCCGGAGGTGGCCCTGACCTTCCACGGCGCCGGCGACCCGGGGCTCGCGAAGCAGGTGCTCACCGCCCTGCACGACCGGGGGGCCGCGGTCACGGTGCTGGCCGTCGGGACCTGGCTGGCACAGTCGCCGGACTCGGCGCGCGTCGTCACCGACCTCGGGCACGAGCTGGGCAACCACACCTGGTCGCACGGCGACATCGACACGATGTCGGAGTCCGCGGCCCGCGCCGAGATCGAACGCTGCCGCGACCGCATCGCGGCGCTGACCGGCGGGCCGGGGGCGTTCTTCCGGCCCTCGCAGGCCCAGCACGCCACGAGCCGGGTCAAGGTCCTCGCGGCCGCCGCCGGCTATCCGACGGTGCTGTCCTACGACGTCGACTCCCGCGACTTCACCGACCCCGGCGCCGCCGCGATCCGCCGCAACGTCGCAGGCGCGACGGCGGGGGCGGTCGTGAGCATGCACCTGGGCCATCCCGGGACCCTGCAGGCGATCCCGGGTCTGCTCGACGACCTCGCGGCGCGCGGGCTGCGGCCCGTCACCGCGTCGCAGCTGTTCGCCTGAGAGGACGCCCGTGCCCCTTCCCGCCCCACGTGCCCGCGCCGCGGTGCTGGCGCTCGCCGCGGTCCTCGTCGTGGCCGGCTGCACCTCCGGAAGCGGCGCCCCCGGCGCCGGCACCGCCACGTCGACGGCCGGCGCAGCGCAGCCGGCGTCGTACCCGGGCATGGCGCCGGTCGCCGACCCCCACGACATCTACGCCGACGCGGGCGCGAACATGCTCTCCGACGTCGCGAAGAAGGCGAAGCCGCTGGTCTACGTCCCGCACACCCGGTCCGGTGACGTGTGGACGATCGACCCGGCGACGTTCCGGGTGGTCGGGAAGTACCGGCTGGGCGGGGAGCTGCAGCACGTCGTGCCGTCGTGGGACATGTCGACGCTCTACGCCTCCGACGACACCACCGACAAGGTCACGCCGTTCGACCCGGTCACGGGGCTGCCGGGGAAGAACATCCCGGTCACCGACCCCTACAACATGTACTTCACCCCCGACGGGCGCTCGGCGATCTCGGTGGCGGAGGCCCGTCGCAAGCTGGTGTTCTACGACCCGCACACGTGGGCGGTCCAGGGGGAGCTGCCGACGCCGCAGTGCGCGGGCATCGACCACGCCGACTACACCCCCGACGGCCGCACCGCGGTGTTCACCTGTGAGTTCGACGGCCGCGTCGCCGTGGTCGACCTGCTCGACCGGAAGGTGCTGCGCACCGTCGACATGCCGGTGCGGCACATGCGGATGGGCCCGCAGGACATCAAGACCGCACCCGACGGCTCGGTGTTCTACGTCGCCGACAGCCAGGAGGGCGGCGTCTGGGTGATCGACGGCGCCGCGACGACGGTGGTCCGCGAGATCCCGACGGGGCCGGGCGCGCACGGGCTCTACCTCTCGCGCGACGCGAAGCGGCTGTTCGTCACCAACCGGCTCGACGGCAGTGTCAGCGTCCTCGACGCCTACACCGGCGCGGTCCTGACGAGGTGGGCGATCCCGGGCGGCAGCCCCGACATGGGGAACGTGACCGCCGACGGTTCCCAGCTGTGGCTGTCGGGCCGCTACACCCACGAGGTCTACGTGCTGTCGACGACCGACGGGAGGCTGCTGGCCCGCATCCCGGTGGGCGACGGCCCGCACGGGCTGTGCGTGTGGCCGCAGCCGGGCCGCTGGTCGCTCGGGCACACGGGCATCACCCGCTGACCCCCCGACCCACCGACGACCGGTGCAGACTGCGCGTGTGACGACCAACGAGCGCACGGTCGAGGAGGGCCTGCACCGCGGGCTCGACGTCGACAGGACCTACGCCGGCTACCTGCGCCTCGACGAGCTGCTCGGCGCCCAGCGCCCGCAGAGCAGCCCCGAGCACCACGACGAGCTGCTGTTCATCGTCCAGCACCAGACGTCGGAGCTGTGGTTGAAGCTGGTCATCCACGAGCTCCGGTACGCCGCCGCGATGATGGACGCCGACGACCTCGGACCGGCGCTGAAGGCGCTCGCGCGGGTGAAGGCGGTGCAGCGGCAGCTGTTCGAGCAGTGGGGTGTCCTGGAGACGCTGACCCCGACCGAGTACCTGCAGTTCCGGTCGGCGCTGGGCACGGCGTCGGGCTTCCAGTCCGAGCAGTACCGGACCGTGGAGTTCCTGCTGGGCAACAAGAACGCCGCTGCGATCGAGGTGTTCGCCGACGACTCCGACGCCTCCCGCCGGCTGCACGAGGTCCTCGCCGCACCGAGCCTCTACGACCACTTCCTGCGCCACCTCGCCCGCGCCGGCTACCCGGTCCCGCGCGAGGTGCTCGACCGTGACCGCACGAAGGCGCACGTGTTCGCGCCGGAGCTGGTCGAGGTGTTCCGGCTCGTCTACACCGACCCCGGCCGCGACTGGGGCGCCTACGAGACGTGCGAGGCGCTCGTCGACGTCGAGGAGAGCTTCCAGCTCTGGCGGTTCCGGCACCTCAAGACGGTCGAGCGGATCATCGGGTCGAAGCGGGGCACCGGCGGGTCGAGCGGGACCGCGTTCCTGAAGGCGGCGCTGGAGCTGACGTTCTTCCCCGAGATCCTGGCCGTGCGGACGGAACTGGAGTGATCATGGCGCCCACCCTCGCCGACGCCGAGAAGCTCGACGCCGCCGACCCGCTCGCGCCGTTCCGGGACCGCTTCGTCGTCCCCGACGACCCGGGTCTCGTCGCCTACCTCGACGGGAACTCGCTCGGCCGGCCCCCGAAGGCGACGGGTGAGCGGCTCGCCGCGCTCGTCGCGCACGACTGGGGGTCCCGGCTGATCCGGTCCTGGTCGGAGGGCTGGATGGAGCTGCCGTTCGAGGTCGGTGACCGGCTCGGCGCCGCGGCCCTGGGCGCCGCGGCCGGGCAGACGGTCGTCGCCGACTCGACGACGGTGTGCCTGTACAAGCTCATGCGTGCCGCGGCGGCGATGCGTCCGGGACGGACCGAGGTCGTCGCCGACCGCGGCAACTTCCCGACCGACCGCTACGTCGTCGAGGCGGTCGCCGCGGAGTGCGGGCTGACGGTCCGCTGGATCTCACCCGACCCGGCGGGCGGGGTGACCCTCGCCGACGTCGGCGACAACCTCGACGAGAGGACCGCCTTCGTCACCCTCTCCCACGTCGACTACAGGTCGGCCTGGATCGCCGATCTCGACGCCGTCACCGCTGCCGCCCACGACGCGGGCGCGCTCGTGGTCTGGGACCTCTGCCACAGCGTCGGCTCGGTGCCGCTGGAGCTCGACGCCGCGGGGGTCGACCTCGCCGCCGGCTGCACGTACAAGTTCCTCAACGCCGGACCGGGCGCGCCCGCGTTCCTCTACGTCGCCGCGGCGCTGCAGGAGTCGTTCGCGCAGCCGATCACCGGCTGGATGGGCAACGCCGACCCGTTCGCGATGACATCGGACCACACCCCGGCGCCGGGGATGCGCCGCGCGCTGTCGGGGACGCCGCCGATCACCGGCCTCATCGGTGTCGACGAGGGCGTGAAGCTCGTCGCCGAGGCCGGCATGCACCGCATCCGCGCGAAGGCCGTCACGCTCACGGAGCTGACCGTCGCGCTCGTCGACGAGCTGGGCCACGGCGTCGGCCTCGGCTCCCCGCGCGACCCCGCCCGCCGCGGCGGCCACGTCACCGTGACCCACGCGGACGCGAAGGCGCTCTCCGACGAGCTGATCGCGGCGGGTGTGGTCATCGACCACCGCCCGCCCGACGGCATCCGGATCGGTCTGTCGCCGCTGACGACGTCCTACGCGGAGCTGCACCGGGCCATGACGGTGGTCCGCGACGTCGTGAGCGGCGGTGGTCGCCACAGCGACCACCGCCACCCACCGTTCCCCCGGGGCTAGCTTCAGGCCAGCGGGACGATCTCCGGCGCGCCCATGCGGGCGGCGTCGGCGGTCTCGTCGTCGGGCATCTTCTGGGACTCCCGCTCGGCTTCGACCCGCTTGCGGTAGTGCTCGATCTCGCGTTCCACCTGCTCGTCGCTCCAGCCGAGGACCGGTGCCATCAGCCGGGCGGCCTCGTCGACGGACCCGACCCCCCGGTCGAACGTCTCGATCGAGATCCGGGTGCGCCGGGCCAGTGCGTCCTCGATGTGGCGGGCACCCTCGTAGGCGGCGGCGTAGACGATCTCCGCCCGCAGGTAGTCGGGCGCGCCCGCGAGGGGTTCGCCCAGCGAGGGATCGTCGTCGACCAGCGCGAGCACCTCGTCGATCATCGAGCCGTAACGGCTCAGCAGGTGCTCGATCCGGGCGACGTGGACCCCGTGCTTCGCCGCGAGCCGGTGCCGGGCGTTGAGCAGGGCCTTGAAACCCTCCGCGCCCAACAACGGCACCTTCTCCGTCACCGAGTCCGGGACCTTGGCGTCGAGGCCGTGGACCGCGGCGTCGACGGCGTCCTTGGCCATGACGCGGTAGGTCGTGTACTTGCCGCCGGCGACGACGACCAGCCCCGGCACCGGGTGCGCGACGGCGTGCTCGCGCGAGAGCTTCGACGTCGACTCCGACTCGCCCGACAGCAGCGGTCGCAGCCCGGCGTAGACCCCCTCGACGTCGGCGTGCGTGAGCGGCTGCTCCAGCACGGCGTTGACGTGGTCGAGCAGGTAGTCGATGTCGGCGGCGCTCGCGGCCGGGTGGGCCTTGTCCAGCGACCAGTCGGTGTCGGTCGTCCCGATGATCCAGTGCCGGAACCACGGGATCACGAACAGCACCGACTTCTCGGTGCGCAGGATCAGCCCGGAGTCGCCCTGGATGCGGTCACGCGGGACGACCAGGTGGATGCCCTTGCTGGCGCGGACCTTGAACTGGCCGCGCTCGCCGACCAGGCCCTGGGTGTCGTCGGTCCACACACCGGTGGCGTTGACGACCTGCTTCGCCCTGACCTTGATCGTCTCACCCGACTCCAGGTCGTGCACCTCGGCGCCGGTGACCCGCTCGCCCTCGCGCAGCAGCCCGACCACGCGCGCCCGCGACGCCACGTGCGCCCCGTAGGCCGCGGCCGTGCGGGCGACGAACATCGTGTGCCGTGCGTCGTCGACCTGCGCGTCGTAGTACTGCAGGGCGCCGGTCAGGGCGTCCTTGCGCAGCGACGGCATGATCCGCTTCGCGCCCGACCGCGTCAGGTGCCTGTGGTGGGGCACCCCGCGGGCCCGGCCCGAGAGCAGGCCGAGCGTGTCGTAGAGCGCGACGCCGGCGCCCGCGTAGAACCGCTCCCACACCTTGTGTCGCAGGGGGTAGATGAACGGGACGGGACGCACCAGGTGCGGTGCGATCGTCTGGATCAGCAGCCCGCGTTCCTGCAGCGCCTCGGCGACGAGCCGGAAGTCCAGCATCTCCAGGTACCGCAGGCCGCCGTGGATGAGCTTGCTGGAACGGCTCGACGTCCCGGACGCGAAGTCCCGGGCCTCGACGAGCCCGACGGTCAGCCCGCGGGTGGTGGCGTCGAGGGCACTGCCCGCGCCCACGACGCCACCACCGATCACGAGCACGTCGAGCTCGGTCCCCGCCATCGCGGCCAGGGCGTCCGCCCGGGCCCGGGGGGAGAGCGCGACCGATCTCATGAATGTCCTTCCCTAGAGGTGCATACCCGCCGTCAGTCGACGTCCACCCAGTTCAACGTCCGTTCGACGGCCTTCTTCCACTTGCCGTAGCCCTCGGTGCGCTGCTCGTCGTTCCACTCCGGTGACCAGTGTCGAGCCTCGTTCCAGTTCTGTCGCAGCTCGTCGGTGTTCTTCCAGAACCCGACCGCCAGACCCGCCGCGTACGCCGCCCCCAGCGCCGTCGTCTCGGCGACGACAGGCCTGCTGACGTCGACGCCGAGCACGTCGGACTGGATCTGCATGCACAGCTCGTTCATGGTGACGCCGCCGTCGACCTTGAGCACCTCCAGGTGTACCCCGGAGTCCTTCTCCATGGCCTCGATGACGTCGCGACTCTGGTAGCAGATGGCCTCGAGCGTGGCCCGCGCCAGGTGCGCGTTGGTGTTGTACCGGGACAGCCCCACGATGGCGCCGCGGGCGTCGGACCGCCAGTACGGCGCGAACAGACCACTGAACGCGGGGACGAAGTACACCCCACCGTTGTCGTCGACCTGCCGGGCCAGCGCCTCCGACTGTGCCGCCCCGGAGATGATGCCCAGCTGGTCGCGCAGCCACTGCACGGCCGAACCGGTCACCGCGATGGAACCCTCCAGCGCGTAGACGACGTCCTCGTCGTTGAACTTGTAGCAGACCGTCGACAGCAGACCGGCCTTCGACCGGATCAGCTCGGTACCGGTGTTGAGCAGCATGAAGTTGCCGGTGCCGTAGGTGTTCTTCGCCTCGCCGGGGGAGAAGCACACCTGGCCGACGGTGGCGGCCTGCTGGTCGCCCAGGTCGCCGGTGATCAGCACCTCGCCGCCCAGCGGCCCGTTCACCCGGGTGCTGCCGTAGCCGGCCGTGAACGAGCTGGGCCTGATCTCGGGCAGCATCTGCCGCGGGATGTCGAAGAACCCGAGCAGCTCGTCGTCCCAGTCGAGCGTCTCCAGGTTCATCAGCATCGTGCGGCTGGCGTTGGTGACGTCGGTGACGTGCACGCCGCCGTCGCGGCCGCCGGTGAGGTTCCAGATCAGCCACGTGTCGGTGTTGCCGAAGATCGCGTCACCGCGCTCGGCCGCCGCACGCACCCCGTCGACGTTCTCCAGGATCCACTGGATCTTGCCGCCGGAGAAGTACGTCGCGGGCGGCAGGCCCGCCTTCCGCCGGATGGTGTCGCCCTTGCCGTCACGCTCCAGCGCCGACGCGATCCGGTCGGTGCGGGTGTCCTGCCAGACGATCGCGTTGTAGAACGGGCGGCCGGTGTTCTTGTCCCAGACGACCGCCGTCTCGCGCTGGTTGGTGATGCCCAGCGCGACGAGGTCCGACGACGACAGGCCCGTCTTGTTCAGCGCGCTCTGCAGGACCGCGGACGTGCGCTCCCAGATCTCGACGGGGTTGTGCTCCACCCAGCCGGCCTGCGGCAGGATCTGCTCGTGCTCCAGCTGGTGGCGGCCCACCTCGTTGCCGGAGCGGTCGAAGATCATGAACCTCGTGCTGGTCGTGCCCTGGTCGATGGCGCCGACGTAGTCAGCCATGGATCGTCCTCTCAGGAGTTGGCGCGCGGCTCGGACACGGGCGGGGTCGGCAGGAGCTCGTCGTCCTTGGGCAGGAAACGGTCGATGAGCAAGATGAACAGACCGCCACCGACCAGGCCGCCGATGATCGGCGCCACGATGGGTAGCCAGAAGTAGAGATCACCGTGCTGGTCCTGCATGGCCGTCGAGTACCCGGTGATCAGCGACGCGAGCCGCGGGCCGAAGTCACGGGCGGGGTTGATCGCGTATCCGGCGTTCGTGCCCCAGGCCATGCCGATCGCGACGACCAGCAGGCCGACGACGACCGGGCCGAGGTTCGCCAGCGGCGGGTTGTTGACCGCCGTCGTCAGGGCGAAGATCACGAACACGAGGATCGCGGTGCCGACGATCTGGTCGAGGAACGCCGTCGGGATGCCGATGCCGTCCGCGCCGTTGCCGGGCAGCGTCGAGAAGATGAGCTGCGACTTGATGGTGTGTCCGGGGTCGACCTTGGCGATCGCGTCGGCGTAGACCACCCGCACGATCAACGCGGCCACGAACGCGCCCAGGAACTGCGCCACGCAGTAGGGCAGCACCTTGCGCCATTCGAACCCCTTGAACGCGGCCAGCGCGATCGTGACCGCGGGGTTGAGGTGGGCGCCGGACAGCCGTGCGGCCACGTAGACGCCGAGGGTGACGCCCAGGCCCCAGGCCCAGGCGATCGAGTCGTGGTCGCCGAGGCTGCCGTCGGGTGTGGTGACGACCTGCGCCACCACGCCGACGCCGAACAAGATGAGGATCATCGTCCCGGCGAACTCGGCGCTGAGCTCGCCGAGCAATGTCTTCCGCATAGCGGTGCCCTCCTTCGAGGATTGCCGTGTCGGCGCCGGGAGCGTCGCCCCCACCCTCCTGTCCGGGCCCCTGCTGCCGGTCTCGTTCCCGCGCGCGGGAACGGACGCTAGGAACCTCCTGTGACGGGAGCAACCTGAGGTGTTCGTCAATGTCGAATCGGCATTGCCGAAACCGTCACATGTCGGGCGTTAGGCTCGGGGCGTGCCCGGGACGATCCAGTCGATCGAGCGCGCGGCCGCGGCGCTGCGGCTGCTCGCCAACACCGGCCGCCCGCTCGCCCTCGCCGAGCTCGCCGCCGCCCTCGACCTGCCCCGGCCCACCGCCCACGGCATCCTGCGCACCCTGCGCGAGGTCGGCTTCGTCGCCCAGGACCCCACCAGCTCCCTGTACTCCGTCGGCGCCGGCCTCGGCAGCCTCTCCACCCCCGGCTGGGACCGCCACGACCTGCGCTCCCGCTCCATGAACTGGGCCGATGCGCTCGCCGGCGGCACCGGCTGCGCCGTGTTCGTCGGGGTGCCCGACGGGCGCGTCGTCAGCCTCGTGCACCACGTCTTCCGCCCCGACGGCTCCCCGCAGCGGCTGCGCACGAACGAGACCGTGCCCATGCACGCCACCGCGCTGGGCAAGTGCCTCCTCGCGTTCGCACCCCTGGTCACGCCGGCCGCCCGTGACCTCGACCTGCACCGCTACACCGGCCGCACCGCCACCACCCCGGCGGCGCTGGAGAGCCAGCTCGTCCTCGCTCGGCGCCGCGGCTGCGCGACGGGCTTCGCCGAGTACACCCCCGGCGTCGGCGGAGCCGCGGTGGCGCTGCGCGGGGCCGGCGGTCTCGCCGTCGGGACGCTGGGCATCAGCGGGCCGGTGGAGCACCTGTTCGGGTCGGGCGGCGTCGTCCGGCCGCGCCTCGTCGACCAGCTCACCGCCGCCGCGCGCGAGATCTCCGCGACGCTGGGGCACTCGTGAGGTGGGCGCCGTTCCTGCAATCGCAGGCACGCGTCCGGGCGGAGGCACCCGATGAGTGAGCGGGTGGTCGCGGCGATCGACCAGGGCACCACGTCGACGCGGTGCCTGCTGTTCAACCGGGCCGGCCGGATGCTGGCCGTGGCGCAGCGCGAGCACCGGCAGCACTACCCGCGGCCCGGCCGCGTCGAGCACGACGTCGAGGAGATCTGGCGCAACGTCGCCTCGATCGTGCCGGCGGCGCTGCGCCGGGCCGGGCTGGGGCCGGAGAACATCGCCGCCCTCGGGATCGCCAACCAGCGCGAGACCACCGTGATCTGGAACCGGCACACCGGCCTGCCGCTGGCGCGCGCGATCACCTGGCAGGACACCCGCACCGACGGCATCGTCGCCCGGCTCACGGCCGAGGGTCACGAGGAACTGTTCTCGTCGGTGTGCGGGCTCGCCCCGGCGACGTACTTCGCCGGTCCGCGGCTGCGGTGGCTGCTCGACAACGTCCCCGGCGCGCGGGCGGGCGCCGAACGGGGCGACGTCCTGTTCGGGACGATGGAGACCTGGCTGATCTGGCGGCTGACGGGCGGCCCGGACGGCGGCGTGCACGTCACCGACGGCACCAACGCCAGCCGCACGATGATGATGGACATCCGCACCCGCGAGTGGTCGCCGAAGCTGCTGGAGGCCCTCGACGTGCCGGAGCGGATGCTGCCGCGCATCCGGTCCAACTCCGAGATCTACGGCACGTGCACCGCGGTGCTGCCGGGCGTCCCGGTCGCGGGGGCGCTGGGCGACCAGCAGGCCGCGCTCGTCGGCCAGACCTGCTTCGCGCCGGGCGAGGCCAAGTGCACCTACGGCACGGGCGCGTTCCTGCTGATGAACACGGGGACGCGGATCGCGGAGTCGACGCACGGCCTGATCCCGACGATGGGTTACGTCCTGGGCGACGAGCCTGCCGTGTACGCACTCGAGGGGTCCATCGCGATGACGGGCTCACTGGTGCAGTGGTTCCGCGACTCGCTCGGCCTGATCGAGACGGCCCCGCAGATCGAGACGCTCGCGCTCACGGTTCCCGACAACGGCGGCTGCTACATCGTCCCGGCCTTCTCGGGCCTGTACGCGCCGCGCTGGCATCCCGACGCGCGCGGCGTCATGGTCGGCCTCACCTCCTACATCGACAAGGGACACCTGGCGCGCGCGGTGCTGGAGGCGACGGGCTGGCAGACGCGCGAGGTCGTCGACGCCATGAACGCCGACTCGGGTCTGCCGGTGACCCGGTTGAAGGTCGACGGCGGGATGACCGCCAACCATCTGCTCATGCAGTTCCTCGCCGACGTGCTCGACGTGCCGGTGGAACGCCCGCTCGGGTCGGAAGCGGTGTCGCTGGGCGCCGCCTACGCGGCGGGGCTGGCCGTCGGTCACTGGTCGAACCTGGAGACGCTGCGCGCCAACTGGCACCGGGCCGCGGCGTGGGAACCGGGGATGGACCCGGCGTTGCGCCGCCGCGAGCACGCCAACTGGGGACGCGCGGTCGACCGCAGCTACGACTGGGTCGAGCCCTCCTGAGCCGTCAGGACAGGCCCGGCCCGCCGACGGGGGAGAGCTCGATGAACTCGGGCGGGCCCGCGAGCAGGCCCAGTACCGACCCGAGACCGGCCTCGCCGAGATCGCGGTTGAGCGCTGCGTCCGACGCGGCCTCGTCGCTCCAGACCTCGGTGATCCAGACGGCGTCGTCGTCGTCGGGTGTCCGGTTGACGACGTAGAGCTCGCAGCCCGGCGCGTCGCGCATGCCTTCGGCGACGCGCAGCAGCCCGTCGGCGAGCGCCTGGCCCTGCCCCTCGACGGCGACCATCCGCACGTACCGCCCGACCCTCTCGCCGCTCATGGCGCCGACCGTACGGGTGCCGGACTCCGCGCCCCGGAGGCACCCCCGGGCGCGGCGGCCTGCACATCGGGGGACGCCGCGCCCCGGGCGACGCCCGAGGGGCACCCGCGCCCGGCGCGGGCGGCGGGTCAGAGGGGCACGACCAGGATCCGGTCGTCGTCGGGGGCGGGGGAGCCGCGGCCGTCGCGGTTGCTCGTCGTCACCCACAGCGCGGAGCCGTCGGGCGTGGCGACGACACCGCGCAGCCGGCCGAACTCCCCGGTGTAGAGGGCCTCGGGGGTGCCGGTGCGGCCGTCGGCGGTCAGCGGGATGCGCCAGAGCCGCTCGCCGCGCAGCGCCGCCGCCCACAACGACCCGCCGGCGTAGGCCAGCCCGCTGGGGGATGCGGCGGAGGTCGACCAGGTGACGAGCGGGTCGGTGAGGCCCTCCCGACCGGCGATGCCCTCGACGGTGGGCCAGCCGTAGTCGGCGCCCGGCGTCAGCAGGTTGACCTCGTCGAAGGTGTTCTGGCCGAACTCGGTGGCGTAGAGCCGGTCGCCGGGGCCGAAGGCGAGACCCTGGACGTTGCGGTGGCCGTAGGTGAACACGGCGGTGCCGAAGGGGTTGCCGGGCGCGGGGGCGCCGTCGGGGGTGACGCGCAGGACCTTGCCGCCGAGGTCGTCGCGGTTCTGCGAGGCGTCGGTGCGGCTGGAGTCGCCCGTCGCGACGTAGAGCATGCCGTCGGGGCCGAAGACGAGGCCGCCGCCGTTGTGGATGGACGCGGCGCCGATGCCGGAGACGATCACCTGCTGGGCGGCGCCGTCGACGGTGCCGTCGGTGCCGACCTGCAGCCGTACGACCCGGTTGTCCTGGGTGGACGTGTAGTAGACGTAGACGGCGCGGTCCGTCGCGAACCGCGGCGACACGGCGATGCCGAGCAGGCCGCCCTCCCCGCGGGCGGAGACCCCGGCGACGGTGCCGACGGGTGTCGCCGCCCCCTGCGGGGTGACGCGCACGATCCGGCCGTCCCGTTCGGTGACGAGCGCGTCGCCGTCGGGCAGGAACGCGATCCCCCACGGCACCTCGAGGCCGGTGAGCAGGACGCGGGGGGCGCCGGGGGTGCGTTGCGGGGCGAGTTCGGAGGTCGCCGCGGGCGTCGGGACCTGGGCGGTGGCGTCGGCGGGGCCGGGCGCGGTGCTGCCGCAGGACGCCAGGGCGAGGAGGACGACGAGGGCGGCGGCGATGCCGGTGCCCCGGGCTGCGATGCGCACGGAATTCACGCTAACCGCCCGTGAGAGGACACGGCCGGGGTGATCCGCCGATCGGGTGGGCCGGCGGGGGGGCAGACTGGCCCGGGGAAGGGGGACGACCATGTGGCTCGACCACCTGCTGCAGACGATCCCGCCGCTCACGGTGTACCTGCTGGTCGGGCTCGTGGTGGGGATCGAGAGCCTCGGCATCCCGCTGCCCGGCGAGATCGTGCTGGTCAGCGCGGCGTTGCTGTCGTCGCGGCACGAGCTGGCGGTCTCGCCGGTGTGGATCGCGGTGGCGGGCAGCGCGGGAGCGATCATCGGTGACTCGATCGGGTACGCCGTCGGCCGCCGGTACGGGATGAGCCTGTTCGACCGGCTCGGTCGCCGGTTCCCGGCTCATTTCGGCCCCGGCCACGTGCAGGTGGCCGAGCGGTTCTTCCGCCGCTGGGGGATGTGGGCGGTGTTCTTCGGCCGCTTCGTCGCGCTGCTGCGGATCTTCTCCGGCCCGCTCGCCGGTGCGCTGGGCATGCACTATCCGCGTTTCCTCCTGGCCAACGCGTGCGGCGGGATCGTGTGGGCGACGGGGACGACGCTGCTGGTGTACGCGCTGGGTGTCGTCGCGGAGCACTGGTTGTCGCGGTTCTCGTGGGTCGCGCTGCTGGTCGCCGTGCTCGCCGGGATCGCCGTGACTGTGTTCGTCCGGCGCCGCACCCGACGCATGGCGGAGTCGGTCGCCGCCGAGGACCGGCAGCGCGACTACGCCGCCGAGTCCGACGACTGAGCCTGCGCCACCAGCATCGACCGGTCGAGCGTGGGCGGGTTGGGGCCGTAGGCGTTGCGCCGCGCGGCCCGCACCCGGAACCCGGGCAGCGCCGTGACCAACCGCAGGATCGTGGGCGGAGACATCGGTGTGCCCCGCTCCCGGGCCCTGGCGACGCGCTTCTCCGTCCGCACCTGTTGTGCCTGCACGGTCTGGATGGCGGGTTCGCGGTCGGCCTGGATCGCGGCCAGCACGTCGGGACCGGCCGTGCCCGCCCGCAGCGCCGGGACCAGCCGGTTGGTGGCCGCGACCGCGTCCTGCAGGGCCATCAGGATGCCGTTGCCGCCGACGGGGGAGATGACGTGCGCGGCGTCGCCGATCAGCAGCAGCCCCGGCCGCCACCACGTGCGGACCCGGGAGATCTCCACCGACAGCAACGTCGTGTCGGCCATCGACGTGAGCGCCCCGACACGGTCGGCGAGCCAGGGGACGTGCTCGGCGACGAACCTGCGGATCGGCTCGACGCCGGCCTCCCGCACCGCGGGGTAGCCGCCCTTGGGCAGCGAGTAACCGACCTGCCAGTCGCTCGGCCCGCCGAGCAGCCCGACGTAGTGGTGCCGTCCGAAGTAGAGGTCCACGTCGGCCTCGGGCGGGTCGTCGTCGAGGCGGGGGAGCCGGAACCACAGGAGGTCGCTGCTCGCACCGAGCGGCTCGGCCGTGAGCCCAGCGAGCCGGCGCACCCGGGAGAAGCGGCCGTCGGCGCCGATGACGAGAGGGGCGCGCAGCTCGTGCTCGGCGCCCGAGCCGGCGTCGCGGTAACGCACCCCCGTGACGGCGGGCGCGCCCTGCGCGGTCTCCCCGTCGACGAGCAGGCCCGTCACCTTGGCGCCGAGGCGCAGTTCGAAGCCGGGGAGCTCGGCGGCGCGGGCGGCGACGAAGTCGAGGAACCGGGCCTGCGGCATGAGCGCGACGTAGTTGAACCGCGTCTGCAGGCCGCCGTAGTCGGTGGTGCGGATGGTGCCGTGCGGGGTGTGGAAGCGGAACCAGCGCGCGGCGAAGTGCGGCTGCGCGAGCAGGTCGTCGGCGATGCCGAGGCTGTCGAGCAGCTCGAGCGTCCAGGGGTGCAGCGAGTCGCCGCGGAAGTCACGGTCGAAGTCGCGGTGCGACTCCAGCAGGGTGACGCGCACACCGCTGCGCGCCAACAGGTACGCGGTGAGCATCCCGCCCGGCCCGCCGCCGACGACGACGCACGCCGGCCCCCGGCCGCTCACGCCGCTTCCCGCGGTTCGAGCCGCAGCACGCGGATGGTCCGCAGGTGCGGGCGGATCTCGTCGGGGGTCGCGTCGGGGCCGACGGGGAACGCGCGGACGGCGAACGGCAGGTCGCGCATGGCCGACAGGTAGGTGGCGACGACGGGGGCCGCCTCGTCGTCGGGGACGGGCAGGGCGGTGGCGGGCTGCTCGTCGTCGCGGGAGGCGATGCTGCAGTCGGGGTCGGCGGCGAGGTTGTGCGCCCAGTCCCGAGCGGTGTCCGGGCACACGAGGTAGTGGCCGCCGTCCAGGCCGACGACACCGATCGGCGTCGAGCGGACGAGCCCGCTGCGACGGCCGCGGGTACGCAGCACCCGGCGCGCGTAGCCGCCGTCGACGATCGGGTCGGGCGGTTCGCCGAGAATTCTGTCGATCATGGACGCGTTCAGCGCAACCAGGTCGGGGCCGGGCACGTCTCGACGGTAACGGCGTCCGCGCGAATGCGCTCGGTGGATCCGCGAACGGTGATCTTCTCGACCGCCGGGGTGCGGCTCGGTCCGGCTGGGCGAACGTCGGGTGCCCCCGGCCGGGCGCCCGCACGGTCACGGCGGCGAGCGTGTCGAGGGCGCGGCCGCGCAGCACTGATGACACGCCCGCGTCCGGCTGGTGCAGGGCGTCGGCGGCGCGCTGGTCGTGCCGAGCAGTCTCGCGCTGCTCAACGGCACCCTCGGGGGCGCCGACCGGGCGCGCGGCTCGTCGACCATGCTTCGTGGCGCTACGTGTTCCTGCTCGACATCGGGGCTGCCCCGGTATCGAACGCCCCGGTCGATCCCGCGGCCCGCGCGGTCTGTTCGCACCTGCTCGAAATGACCGGGCCACGAACTCGCCGGACATGCCCGCGGCGAGGCTCCCGATATCCGCAGTGGCAGTCGGTGGCCGACGGGCCCGATTCGGACACAAAGAAAAATGGCCTGGGAGGACGTCGGTCCTCCCAGGCCAGGAATGGTGCGCCGTCAGGGACTCGAACCCCGAACCCGCTGGTTAAGAGCCAGCTGCTCTGCCAATTGAGCTAACGGCGCAGAGTATTGAATTGTCTTTCAGAGACCCGCTGCGCCCCACCGCTCGGCGCCGTCGAAACGCTATCACAGCGCTTTCCGGCCCCTTCGCGGTGGGGGCACCGCGTTCCGGGTGAGTGACGGGACTTGAACCCGCGGCCCCCTGGACCACAACCAGGTGCTCTACCAGCTGAGCTACACCCACCATGTGCACCGGCCTCAACCGGCGACGGGAGAATACTAGCCCGCCCCCTGATCGCCCCCCACACCGGACCCCGACACCGCGGCGGCGGCGGCCTGGGCCTGCTCGGACGTCGGTCCGGGCGGGGAGACGAACAGCGTCGCGCGGTAGTAGGCGAGCTCACGGATGGACTCGCGGATGTCGGCGAGGGCGCGGTGCGCGAGGCCCTTCTCGGGCTTGGCGTAGAACACCCGGGGGAACCAGCGCCGGCACAGCTCCTTGATCGAGCTGACATCGACCATGCGGTAGTGCAGGTGCGCGTCGAGCTCGGGCATGTCGCGGGCGAGGAAGCCGCGGTCGGTGGCGATCGAGTTGCCCGCGAGCGGCGCGGAGACGGCGTCGGGCACGTGCTCGCGGATGTAGGCGAGGACGGCCTGCTCGGCCTCGCCGAGCGTGACCGTCGAGCGTCGCACCTCCTCGGTCAGCCCGGAGTGCGCGTGCATGTCGCGCACGACGTCGGGCATCGCGGCGAGCGCGGCCTCGTCGGCGTGGATGACGACGTCGACACCGTCGCCCAGGACGTTGAGGTCCCCGTCGGTGACGAGGACGGCGATCTCGATGAGTGCGTCGCGCTGCAGGTCGAGACCCGTCATCTCGCAGTCGATCCACACCAGACGGTCGTTCATCCCGCTACCCTAGGCGCTAGAGTCCGCCGACGTGGGGGAGAACACGAACGCCGATCCGGTGACCGCGGCCCAGCAGATCGCCGCCGGATACGCCACCGAGGGTCTCGCGCTGGAGCTCGGCACCGTCCTCGTCGACGGCGCGGTCGATCCGACGGCGAAGGTCCGCATCCCGTTCGCGACGCTGAACCGGCACGGCCTCGTGGCCGGTGCGACCGGTACCGGCAAGACGAAGACGTTGCAGGGCTTGGCCGGGCAGCTGTCCGACGCGGGTGTGCCGGTGCTGCTGGCCGACGTCAAGGGCGACCTGTCGGGCATGTCCCGCCCGGGCGTCGACGGGCCGAAGATCGCCTCCCGCGCCGCCGACACGGGCGACGACTGGACGCCGACCGCCTACCCGTGCGAGTTCCTGTCGCTGGGCGGGTCGTCGTCGGCGGTGCCGATCCGGGCGACGTTGACCCAGTTCGGCCCGATCCTGCTGTCGAAGGTCCTGGGGCTCAACGACACCCAGGAGTCGACGCTCGGCCTGATCTTCCACTGGGCCGACCAGAAGCAGCTGCCCCTGCTCGACACCAAGGACCTGCGGGCGGTCATCCAGCACCTGACGTCGGACGAGGGCAAGGCCGACCTCAAGGGCATCGGCGGGGTCTCGTCGGCGACGGCGGGGGTCATCCTGCGGGCGCTGGTGAACCTCGAGGCCCAAGGCGGCGAGGACTTCTTCGGGGAACCGGAGTTCGAGCCTGCCGACCTGCTCCGTCAGGTCGACGGCAAGGGCGTCGTCACGCTGCTGGAGCTGGCCGACCAGGCCGCCAACCCCAGGCTGTTCTCGACGTTCCTGATGTGGCTGCTCGCGGAGCTCTACGAGGACCTGCCCGAGGCGGGTGACCTCGACAAGCCGAAGCTGGTGTTCTTCTTCGACGAGGCGCACCTGCTGTTCACCGACGCGTCGAAGGCGTTCCTGCAGCGCATCGAGCAGACCGTGAAGCTGATCCGGTCCAAGGGCGTCGGCGTGTTCTTCTGCACGCAGCTGCCCACCGACGTGCCCAACGCCGTCCTGTCGCAGCTGGGTGCGCGCATCCAGCACGCGTTGCGCGCCTTCACCCCCGACGACCAGAAGGCGCTGGCGCGGACGGTCAAGACGTACCCGGTCTCCAAGGTCTACGACCTGGAGGAGGCCCTGACCTCGCTCGGTACGGGCGAGGCGATCGTGACGGTGCTGTCCGAGCGTGGCGCGCCGACGCCGGTGGCGTGGGCCCGGATGCGGCCGCCGCGCTCGCTGATGGACGCGATCGGCGAGCAGGCCGTCACCGAGGCCGCGAAGGCGTCACCGCTGTACCCGAAGTACGGCGTGACCGTCGACCGTGAGTCGGCCTACGAGAAGCTGACCGCGAAGATCGCCGAGCCCCCGCCGCCGCCCGCCGCGCCGGTCGACGCCCCTCCGCCCCCGCAGCCCGAGCGGCGCCGGGAGAAGGAGGAGCCGGGGATGGTGGCCGAGGTGCTGGGCTCACCGGTGGTCAAGTCGTTCCTGCGTTCCGCGGCCAGCGCCCTGGGCCGCGAGATCACCCGCGGCCTGTTCGGCACGCGGCGGCGCTAGCCCGGCGAACACCGCCGGGGTGATCGCCGCCGCGAGTGCCGCGCCGTCGGCGGCCGTCACGTCGGTCACGGGGTAGCCGCCGTCGCCCGCCGCGGTGACGGCCTCGACCGTGACCAGGCCGGCGCGACGCTGGAAGATGCTCTGCCGGATGCGCCAGCCGATGACGCCGTCGCGTTCCAGCACGACGGTGCGCCGGTGCAGCGAGCCCCAGCGAGTCACGAGGTGCCGCCCGGTGAGCAGGTGGCCGAGGTTGCGGTAGCGGTCGAACCCGACGGGTACCGCGAGCACGAGCAGCACGGTCGTCACCGGACCGGTCCAGTACCAGCCGGGCGCGGTCGTCGCCACGATCCAGCCCGCCGCGCACACCACCAGCGCGGGGACGACGGCCCGGGTCAGCCTGCGCCACAGGGCCTTCCGCGGATGTGGCCGGACGGGGGCGAGGGTGGCGCGCTCGACGGGCTGCCCGGCGACGGCCGCCGCGAGGGCGTGGGCCTCGCCCCGAGACGCGGGCGGCTGCACCGCCCCGCCCTGGCTGCCGTGGCCCAGCCCCGTCGCCAGCACGCGGGCCTGCGCGCCGCGCCCGGCGCGCAGCAGCAGCGGCTCGCTCACCTCGGCGCCCCGCTGACGGGTGCCCGCCACCGAGAGGGACCGCCGGGTCAGCAGGCCGCGGTGCACGCGCAGGGTGCGGTCGTCGTCGCGGGTGAGCCGGTAGCCCCACCAGCGCTCGGTGAACATCAGCAGTGCCCCGATGATCGCGACGACGAGCAGCGCCAGCCCGAGGACGCCGACGGTCAGCCAGACCGCGGCGCTGCGGACGCGGTCGGCGACGTCGGTGGCGAAGGGCAGGTCCCGCGGCCGGATGCCCAGCTCGTTGGTCACGTTCCACGCCGCCGCGACGAGGACGCCGGTGCCCGCGAGGGCGGAGAAGGTCAGCGGCGCGAACCGGATCCAGGGCCAGCGCAGCACGGACAGCACCTGTGGGTGGCGATGGTCGCCGTTCACGACCTGCGGCGGGTCGTCGGCCACCGCGCCGACACCGCGGCCGCCCACGCGTGCGGGCGCCCGGCCCGACTGCAGCAGCTCGGTCCGCAGCCGGGTGGCCTCGGCGACGCTCACGGCGTCGAGCTTCAGCCCGTGGTGGTCGACCGCGGCACCCGACGCCCCGCGCACGTGCAGGACACCGAGCCCGAAGACGCGGTGCAGCAGCGTCGACGTGATGTCGACCGTCCGCAGCCGGTCGCGGGGAACCGAGCGGCGCTGGCGCCGCACCCAGCCGCTGTGCAGCTCCACGCGGTCGTCGGTGATGCGGTAGCGGGTGGTCTTCCACCGGACGACGCCGAACCCGATCACCAGCACCGTGATGCCCAGGGTGATCCACAGCCGCACGGGGTCGCCGCGGCCGGTGAACAGCAGGATCAGCAGCACCGGGAGCAGCCGGACGACGTGCTGCAGCGGCGCGACGACCAGCATCTTCCCGTCGAGGCGCCGCCACGGGACCTCGGCCGCCGGGGCGGGCCCGGCCGCCTCGGTCACGTCGCGTCCCCGGGGGTGGCCTGCGTCGTCTCGGTGAGGACGCGGGCGAGCTCGGCGGCGTCGGGGGCGGCGAGCCCGTGGATCGCGACCGGCCCGCGGGCCGAGGCCGTCGTCACCGTGACGCTGGCCAGTTTCAGCCACTGCTGCAGCGGCCCGTGCTCGGTGTCGACGGTCTGCACCCGCGAGATCGGCGCGATCCGCCACTCCCGCACGACCAGCCCCGACAGCGTGTAGACGGCCTCGTCCGTGACCTCCCACCGGTGGATCCGGTACCGGATCGGCGGCACCACCAGCGTGTAGGCGGCGGCCAGGGCAGCGGTGACGATCGTCGTCACCAGGAGCCATGACGGCCGTCCGCCGAGCACGATCCACACGACCAGCTGCGGCCCGGCGAGCACGACGAGCGCTGCCAGCCCCTGCAGCCGCCACCACTGCACCGCGCGGGGATCGACGCGGTGCGCGGGCGGGCGCAGGGGGAGCGCGACGGCGGTGGTCATGGCTCCACTGTGCCCGGCCGCCGGTGGTACGCGTCGTTCGACCGTCCCCACCGCGCAGTGACATCCGTCAGGAGGCGGCGAACGCGGCGAGCTGGGCGCGGCGCACGATGTCGGTCTGGCCCTGCACCAGGTGGAACATCGCCTCCCGGGCCCACCGCTGCTCGGGGGAGGTGAGCAGCGTCGCGCTGCCCGCGCGCGCCGCGACCAGCGCGTTCGCCGACCGGACGGTCAGCTCCGCGATCTCCCCGCGCAGCCGGATCCGGTCGGCCGTCCGCTCGCCGGCGGGGACGTCGATCAGCAACGCGTGTGCCTCGTCGCGCAGCGCCGCACCGCGTTCGCCGAGTGCCCCCGCGACGTCGCAGACCTCGGGTCGGCGGCGGCCGAGGCGTTCCAGCTCGACCAGGACGCGGCGCAGCAGCCCGAGCGTCGCGGGGCGGGTGTCGGCGGTGCGCAGGGCGTCGGCGGCGGTCCACGCGGCGGCGTCGACGTCGAGCAGCACCTCCGCACCGGCGACGGCCATGTCGTCGAGCTCGAGCGGCACGGTGCGGGTGCCGCCCATGACGGCCAGGGGCGCCGGGGTGCCGACCCGCAGCCCGGGCCGCGGCGCGGTCGGGACCAGCGCGAACACGAACCTCCCGGTCGGGGTCGTCGCCGCGATCATCGTGAGGTCGGTGATGCCCCAGCCGGTGCACCAGGCGGCGGTACCGGTGAGGCGCCAGCCGCCGCCCGCCGCGGGTTCGGCACGGACGGCCGGGGCGCCGGGGCGGCGGATGTGGGCGACGGCGATGCCGGCGAGGGTCGTGGCGGCGGCCAGCCCGGGCCGGTGCCGGGCGGCGGCGGGGCCGTGCCGGTATGCCCCGGCTGCGACGCCCTTGATCGGCGATGTCGAGTCGGCCTGCGGGTTGCGGTGCTGGGTCACGACGAACCAGGTCGCCCCGCAGGTCCCGGCGAGCAGCTCGACGGTCTCCACGTCGACGCGTTGCGCCGCGCCGAGGCCGCCCTCGGCGACCGGGATGCGCACCGACAGCAGGCCCGCCGCCGCCAGCGCACGGGGGTGGGCGGGGTCGACGCCGCGGCCGGGGTCGTCGGCGGCCGGGGCGTGCGGGCCGATCACGTCGGCGCACAACCGGGTCGTCGCCGCGACGGCGGGATGGGCCGCGACCTCGGGCGGCGGGGCGAACAGCTCCTCGACGGTCGGCACGTCCCGACGCTACGTCAGTCCCGGCGCCCGAAGAACCGCGCGCAACCTCACGGTCGTCCCGGTGCCGCAGACCAACCGTGGGGTTGCGCCCGAACAACCGCGCGCAACCCCACGGTCGTCCACGAGCCGGAGTACAGCAATGAGGTTGCGCGCGACGGTCAGCGGGGCGGGGGGAGGTCGTGGCGGAGGACCTTGCCGGTCTGGTTGCGCGGCAACGCGTCGAGGACGACGACGTCGCGCGGCACGGCGAACCGCGACAACGAGCCGCGGACGGCGTTGCGCAGGGCGTCGGCGTCGATGCTCGCACCCGCGGCGGGGACGACGTAGGCCGCGAGGCGCTGCCCGAAGTCGTCGTCGGGCACCCCGACGACCGCGACCTCGAGCACCTCGTCACGTGCCGCGATCAGGGCCTCGACCGGCCCCGGGTGCACGTTCTCCCCGCCGGAGACGATCATGTCGTCGGCGCGGCCGGTGAGCTGCAGCAGGCCGTTCTCGTCGAGGGTGCCGACGTCGCCGGTGCCCAGCAGCCCGTCGTGCCTCTCGACGGTCGTGTCGCCGCGGGTGTAGCCCTCGAACGGCAGGTCGTTGCCGACGAACACCCGCCCCTCGACGCCGGGCGGGACGGGGCGGCCGTCGTCGTCGAGGATGCGCAGCGTGGTGCCGGTGGGCGCGCGGCCGGCGGTGCCGGGGGAGGCGCGCAGGTCGGCGGGCCCGGCGATCGACACCCACGAGACCTCGGTGGAGCCGTAGAGGTTGTAGAGGACGTCGCCGAAGCGGTCCATGAACCCGGCTGCGAGCCCGGCGGGCAGCGCCGACCCGCTGACGGCGACGATCCGCGGCGTGTGCCCCGCCCGCCAGCCCGGCGCCCCGGACTCGACGATGCGCTGCACCATGATCGGCACCGCGAACACGGTGTCGCAGCGGTGCGCGGCGACGACGTCGAGGAGGTCGGCCGGGTCGAACCGCGCCCGCAGCACGACGGTCGAGCCGTGCAGGACGGAGAGGTGCAGGCCCGCCGTGGCCCAGGTGTGGAAGAGCGGTGCGGCGATGTGCACGGGCACGCCCGCGCGCAGCGGGATCTCGGACAGGATCGCCGCGGCGGGAGCGAGCGTCGACGGGTGGGGGCGGCGGGCGCCCTTGGGCGGGCCGGTCGTCCCGGAGGTGAGGACGACCGTGTGGCTGCGCTCGGGCCGCACCGGCAGCCGCCCGCCGGTCGCGGTGGCGATCAGGTCCTCGCACGTCGGGTGCCCGTCGAGGGATCCGCGCGCGACGACGGTCGCGACCTGCGGGGCGACGTCGGTGAGCCGGTCGTGGAGGTCGGCGTCGGCGACGACGGTGTGCACGCCGAGGTCGGCGAGGACCTCGGCGATCTGGGTGGGGGCCATGCCGATGTTGAGCAGGACGATGTCGGCACCGATCTTCTCGGCGGCGACCGCGACCTCGACGGGGTGGCGCGAGTTGCGGCACAGCAGGGCGACGGGCTCGCCGGGGCCGGTCCTGCGGGCGAGCAGCGCGCGGGCGAGGCGGTCGGTGCGCCAGTGCACCTCGCCGTAGGAGAGGGCGCCGGTGTCGTCGATGATCGCGGTGCGGCCGGGGTGGCGTGCGGCGCCTGCGGTGTAGCCGGCGGCGACGCCGATGCCGTAGCGCACCAGCCCGGAGGCGATGCCTGCGATGCGGTCCGGTCGGACCGGCCGCACGACCCCGGACCGGGTGAGCGCCACGATCGCCCTGGCCGTTCCGGTCACCGACCCGATCCTGGCGCGGAGCGTCTCGATCACGGGGTCAGTCTCGCGGACCGGGCCCGTCGGCGCACGGGTCGTGGCGGTCTTCGCGATGGCGGGTACTGCCACTCACCCGGCGGCGGAGGCCAGGCGGCGCGCGGTCTCCTCGATGAAGGCGCCCAGGCGCTTCTCGATCAGCCGTGTGGTCCCCGGGATCTTCGCGGTGAACGAGGACCGCCACGAGATCTCCGTGCCGCCGGAGGCGGTGGGGGTGAGGTGGACGTCGGCGCGGTAGTCGCGGATCGGGATGCCCGAGAGCAGGACGTAGGCGAAGTGGCGGTCCTGCTCGACGGCGACGACCTCCTCGCGGGTGTTCGCCTGCCCGGTGAACGCCCGGATGGCGCCGACGCCGTCGGGGTCGGGGGAGCCCTCGCGTTCGAGGCGGGCGGTGGCGAAGTCGGCCCAGTCGGGCCAGGTGCTGACGTCGTGGAGCAGGGCGAAGACCGCCGAGGGCGGTGCGTCGCTGACGGCGTGGACGTCGATCCTCCCGGTACGCATGTACCAGACGGTACATGTACCACTTGGTACGGTCCAGGGATGAACGCGAACCGTCGCGACGAACTGCTCGCCGCGGTCCTCGAGCACCTCACGGTCACCGGCGCCACCGACCTGTCGCTGCGCGCCGTCGCCGAGGCCGTCGGCACCAGCCACCGGATGCTCAGCTACCACTTCGGTTCCCGGGACGGGTTGGTGCTGGCCGTGGTCCAGGCCGTCGAGGGCGCCCAGCAGCAGCTGGCCGCGGCGCTGGCCGCCGACACCGGGATGTCCGCGCCCGACCAGATGCGCGCGCTGTGGGCCCAGGTCTCGCAGCCGGGGCTGGCACCCAACGTCCGGCTGTTCTTCAGCCTCTACGTCCGCGGGCTGGCGGGGGAGGAGCCGGCGGCCCGGCTGCTCGACGGCGACATCGCACGCTGGGTGGAACCCTCCGCGCGAACCGCGCACGAGCACTACGGCCTACCCCTCGACCAGGCCCGCACCGACGTGCGGCTCGGCGTCGCCGTCGTCCGCGGGCTGCTGCTGGACCTGCTCGCCACCGGCGACCGCGACGCCGTCGACAACGCCTTCGAGCGGTACGTGACGTTGTGGGACAACGCGTTCTGACGGCGTCGGTGGCGCGGCGGCCGGGGGCGACGATGTCGGCGGGGGCGTCGTGGCGTTGTGGCCGGGCCGTGCGGGGGCTGTGAGTGTGCCGGATCGCGGGGCCGGCCGGTCGGGGCCGGGGACAGGGGACGGAGCCGTCCGGCGGCGGGTGCCGAGGTGCTGGGGCACCTCTCGTCGTGGACTGTGATCCGCGGCTCGCGGGCGACCGCCGGCGGGGCTGCGACGCCTGGTCGGGGGCGCCTGCGGGCACCGTCCGTGCGCGTGCCTAACGCGACCGTCACGTGAACGGAGCCCAGCTGCAAACCGACAACTGAAGACTGTTGACAGTTTTCAGCGGGGGGCTCTAGCGTCTCTCGCCAGACCCGGATCGCTCGTCGACCGGTGCATTCACGACAGTCGAAGGGGACGGTGGCGCGGGATGCCGAGTTACTGGGCCAGCTGGTCGGACCTGCCCGAACGGGAGGTGCTGCCCGGGAACTTCCGCACCGCGGTGACGGGCAAGGAGACGGGCGTCAACCGCATCCGGTGGGTCCACCCCACCACGCTGCCGGCGCACACCCATCCCGACGCGGAGCAGACGATGGTCGTCACCAGCGGCCGCATCGCGTTCACGGTCGGTGGGGAGGAGACGGTCCTCGCCGAGGGCGACGTCTGCGTGATCCCCCGCAACGTCGTGCACTCGGGACACAGCATCGAGGGTGAGGCAACCTTCGTGGAGATCTTCGCCCCGACCCGCATCGAGAACCTGCTCGGCTTCCTGGGCGGCGCGTCGATGCCCGACCCCGCCGGTCCCGCCGCCGAGGAGAACCGGTGAGCCTGCAGCAGGTCAGTGCGCACGTCCACGTCGAGACCGCCCACCTGGGCAGCAACAACTCGATCATCGTCGGCGCCGACGGTGTCGCGCTGGTCGACACCCCGCACAAGCCGACCGACGCCATCGCGTGGCGCGCGGTGGTCGACGGCTTCGGACGCACCCGGTTCGTCGTCAACACCGACCACCACCCCGACCACACGATCGGCAACTTCTGGATGGGCGGCGAGGTCGTCTCCCATCGCGGTACCCGGGAGCGCCTCCTGAACGAGGCACCCGACCACGACTACCTGGCCCGGCTGTTCGACCGCATCGATCCCGAGGCGGTTCCACTGCTGGCCGGGTACCGGGTGCGCGTCCCCGAGGTCGTCTTCTCCGACCGGCTCGACCTGCACCTGGGCGACGTCCACCTCGAACTGACCTTCCAGCCGGGGCACACGGCCAACAGCCTGATCGCCTATCTGCCCGAGGACGGTGTCGTCTTCACCGGCGACATCGTCTGCGAGGCGGGCCTGCCGTCGTTCCAGGACTCGCGGTTGTGGGACTGGTTCGACGCGATCGAAAAGGTCTCGTCCTACGACTTCGACGTTCTCGTCCCCGGGCACGGCGAGGTGGCCGGCCGCGCGGTCCTCGACCGCTATCGCGAGTGGGGGCGTGAGGTGGTCGGGCAGGTCGCCGCGGCGATCGGCCGCGGTGCGGACAGCGAGCAGGCAGCCGCGGAGATCCGGTTCGCGGACAACATCCACGTCGACACCGAGGACTACGTCGGCTACCCCGACGACCTCATCGAGATGTTCCAACGGCGGTCGGTCGCCCGCATCTACGACGACCTCGTCGAGCGGCCCGACCTCGCGTCGCGCTAGTCGCGCACACCCTGGGCGCCCCGGCGCCCACACGTGAACACCCGGCGCACCCCCGTGCCGCATCCCCTCGGAGAGTCATCCATGCGCATCTCGAAGATCGTCGTCGCGGTGGTCGCCGCCGCCTCACTCGGCCTGCTGGCCGGCTGCGGCGGTGGCAGCAGCGGGACCGGCGGCGACACCTCCAACGCCTCGGCCGCCGACACGCAGAAGGCGGAGGCGGCCCAGCAGAAGGTCGACGCCGCGAAGGCCGTTCCGGGCACCGACGACCTCGGCCCCGCGATCGACGTCAGCTCCCTCAAGGGCAAGACGATCTACAGCATCCCGATCGACAGCAAGGCCGAGTTCTACCAGGCGGGCGAGGCCGCGATGAAGGTCGTCGCGGAGAAGGCCGGCGTCGGCTTCGTGACCTTCCCCTCCGACGGCACCCAGACCTCCTACCAGCAGGGCATCGCCCAGGCCATCAACGCGAAGGCCGGCGCGATCCTGCTCAACGGGCCGCTGCCCTCGACGCTGGGCCCGCAGATCGACGACGCGACGAACGCCGGCATCCCGGTCATCCCGCTGCACCTGTCCGACAAGGACACCCCACCCGTCACCGGCCTGAAGTACGAGGCGTTCGCTCCGTTCAACGAGGCCGCGCACCTGATGACCCTCGCCGCGATCGGCGCGGGCAAGGGCGCCCCGGTCCACGCCCTGGTCATCCAGGCGTCGGAGACCGGCCCGTCGAAGGGCATGGTCGACACGATCCAGAAGGCGCTGACCGACGAGGCCCCCGCGGGCTCGGACGCCACCGTCATCAACGTCGCGGTGCCGCAGTGGTCGCAGCAGATCCAGAGCCAGGTCCAGTCGGCGCTGCTGAAGAACCCGAACATCAACGCGGTGCTGCCGATCTACGACTCGATGGCGCTCTACGCCGCCCCGGGCATCCAGCAGGCCGCCGGCGGCCGTGAGGTCCCGATCTACACGTTCAACGGCACGCCCTCGATCCTGAAGATGGTCCAGGACGGGACGGTCGCGATGAACGTCGCGGAGAACCCGGACTGGGTCGCCTACGTCAACATCGACGTCGCGTTCCGCGCGATGCTCGGTGCCCCGCCGGTGGCGGCGGAGTCCGGCCCGGTGCGCGTCATCGACAAGACCAACGTCGCGGACACCGGCAACCCGCCGGAGAGCGGCAAGGGCTTCGGCGACGCCTACGCCGGCGCGTTCATGGCGCTCTGGGGCCTGGGCTGATGACCGCCCCCGCGCCGCTGCTGGCCGTGACCGGGCTCGCCAAGGCGTTCAACGGCGTCCCTGCGCTGCGCGGGGTCGACCTCGACGTCCTGCCCGGCGAGGTCCACGGGCTCCTCGGGGCCAACGGCTCCGGGAAGTCCACACTGATCAAGATCCTGGCCGGGTTCCACGACGCCGACGGTGGCACCGTCACCGTCGGCGGGTCCACGGTGGCCGGCCCGTTCGGGGCGCGTGGCCTGCGCGACCACGGCCTCGGGTTCGTCCACCAGGACCTCGGCCTCGCCGGGACGTCCACGGTGCTGGAGCACATGGCGCTGGACTCCCACGGCGACGCCCCCGGGCGGCGCCGGGTGCGGTGGAAGGCCGAGCGGGCCCGGGTGACCGAGCTGCTCCACCGCTTCGACGTCGACGTCGACCCGGACGCCACGATCGACACCCTCTCGCCCGTGCAGCGGGCGATGGTGGCGGTCGTGCGCGCGGTCGGCTCGCAGGAGCTGTCGTCGGGCAGCGGGGGCGGGCAGATCCTCATCCTCGACGAGCCGACCGTGTTCCTGCCGCGCCACGAGGTGGGGCTGCTGTTCGCCCTGCTCGGACGGTTGCGGGCGCGGGGCGACGCCGTGCTGCTCGTCTCGCACGACCTCGACGAGATCCTCGAGGTCACCGACCGGGTGACGGTGTTCCGCAACGGGCGCACCGCCGGCACCCGCGCCACCCGGGGCGCCACCCGCGACGACCTCGTGCAGCTGATCCTCGGTGCCCGCGACGAGCACGTCGCCAAGGGTGCCGCCGCGGTGCGCTCGGACCGGCCCGCGCTGCTCAGCGCGCGTGGGCTGTCCGGGGCGCGGGTCCGTGACCTGGACCTGGACCTGCACGCCGGTGAGGTCGTCGGTGTCACCGGGCTGGCCGGGTCGGGCTTCGAGGAGCTGCCCGACCTGCTCTTCGGCGCCCGCCAGGCCACCGCCGGGCGGGTCGAGCACGGCGGCACCGTCGTCGCGAAGCCGACACCGGCCCGGTCGATGGACGCCGGTGTCGTGCTGATCCCCGCCGACCGCAAGGGGCAGGGTGGGGCGCTGGGCCTGTCGGTCCTGGAGAACGTGTCCCTGCCGTTCCTGACCGAGCGGGCCGGCGGCCTCCACGTCGACTGGAAGAGCCTGGACCGTCGTGCGCAGGAGACCTGCGACCGGCTGGGCGTGGTCCCGGCCGACCCGCACGCACTGTTCGGGCACCTGTCCGGCGGCAACCAGCAGAAGGCGCTGCTGGGCAAGTGGATGGACACCGGCCCGCAGGTCATGCTGCTCGCCGAGCCCACCCAGGGCGTCGACATCGGCGCCCGCCGCGAGATCTTCGCGCTCATCCGCTCCGCCGTGGCCCAGGGCATGGCCGTGCTCTGCGCGACGTCGGACTACGAGCAGCTCGTCGAGATGGCCGACCGGGTCCTCGTCCTCGACGGCGGCCGGATCAGCGCCGAGGTCGTCGGAGCCGACATCACCAAGGACGTCCTGGCGTCCGCCGTCTACGCGGAGGAAGCGTCGTGAGAGCCACCCGTTCCGAGTCCCCCGTGCCGAAGGTCGATCCCGTGACCCCCACCCCGCCGGCGGTGACGAAGCAGCGCAAGGCCCCCGCCGAGCCGGAGCGGTTCGCGCTCATCGGCGTCTGGGCGGTGCTGATCGTCGCGTTCAGCCTGGTCGTGCCGCAGACGTTCCCGACCGCGGCGAACGTCTCCAACATGCTGTCGTCGCAGGTCGTGCTGTTGATCCTGGCGATCGGCCTGCTCTACCCGCTGCGGGCGGGCGACTACGACCTGTCGGTCGCGTCGACGCTCAACCTGTCGACCGTCGTCGTCGCGATCCTGAACGTGCAGCAGGGCTGGAACATCTGGGTCACGGTGGTCGTCGCTATCCTCGCCAGCCTGCTCGTCGGGCTGATCAACGGCTTCGTCGTGACGGTCTTCGACATCAACCCGTTCATCGTCACCCTCGGCATGGGCACGGTCGTGCAGGGCCTGATCTACCTGCTGTCCGACACCTCCACGATCAGCGGCATCGACCGGGCGCTGTCGTCGGCGGTGCTGACGCGGCCCTTCCTGGGCATCCCGGTCGGCTTCTACTACGCGATCGTGCTGGTCGCCGTGGCCTGGTACGTCTTCGACAAGACCGCCTTCGGTCAGCGCCTGCTGTTCATCGGGCAGAGCCACGACGTCGCCCGGCTCAACGGGGTCAACGTCCCCGCGCTGCGGTGGCGCGCGCTGATCATCTCCGCGGGCTTCGCCGGTCTCGCCGGCGTCGTCTACGCCGGGACCACGGCCAGCGCCGACCCGGTGTCGGGGGCGGCGTTCCTGCTGCCCGCGTTCGCCGCCTGCTTCCTGGGCTCGACCGTGCTGCGGATCGGCCGGTTCAACCCCTGGGGCACGCTGATCGCGGTGTACTTCCTGGTCACCGGCATCACCGGCCTGCAGCTGCTCGGCGCCGAGCAGTACGTCCAGCAGCTGTTCTACGGCGGCGCGCTGGTCATCGCCGTGATCCTCTCCACGCTCGTCCGCAGCCGCGGCGAGCGCAAGCGGCGGGCCGAGGCCGCCGACCCCGCGTGAACACGAACGAGCGAGGAGCCAGTCGCATGAAGGTACGTGGAGCCGTCATCCACACGGTCGGCGGTCGGTGGGAGGTCGAGGACCTCGAGCTCGACGAACCGCGCGACCACGAGATCCGCGTCAAGGTCATGGCGTCGGGACTGTGCCACTCCGACGACCACTTCGTCACCGGCGACCTCGCGGTCACGCTGCCGATGGTCGGCGGGCACGAGGGAGCCGGCATCGTCGAGGCCGTCGGCCCGGGCGTCACGAAGGTGGCGGTCGGCGACCACGTCGCGACGCTGTTCATCCCCGCCTGCGGCAAGTGCCGCTACTGCGCCCGTGGCCAGCAGTACATCTGCGACAACGGCGCGGGCATGGAGCACGGCCGCGCCATGGACGGGACCGCCCGCTTCCACGCCGCCGACGGCTCCGACGTCGGCGGCGTGACCCGGCTCGGCACGTTCGCCGACCGGCTCGTCTGCCACGAGAACCAGGCCGTCAAGGTTCCCGACGACATCCCGTTCGAGCTGGCCTGCCTGGTGTCGTGCGGGGTGGCCACCGGTTTCGGTGCCGCGGTCAACGCGGGCCCGGTCCGCCCCGGCGACGTCGTGCTCGTCGCGGGCCTGGGCGGGGTCGGCGCCAACGCCGTGCAGGGCGCCCGGATCGCCGGGGCCGCGCACGTCATCGTCGTCGACCCGGTGCCCTACAAGCAGGAGCGGGCCGAGGACTTCGGCGCGACCGCCGCGTTCGGCACGATCGCCGAGGCCCGGCCGCTGATCGACCAGCTCACCAACGGCCAGGGTGTCAACGTCGGCATCGTGACCGTCGGCCGCGTCGACGGCGACATCATCGGGGAGGTCTTCTCCGCGGTCGGCAAGGCCGGGCGCTGCGTGCTGGTGTCGGTCGGCGCGGCCGACCGCCACATCGCCGTCAGCCCGCAGGACCTCACCAACTTCGCGAAGTCGCTCAAGGGCGTCATGTACGGCGACTGCAACCCGACCGCCGACATCCCCGGCCTGATCGAGCTGTACCGCAGCGGCGTCCTGCACCTCGACGAGCTCGTCACCCGGCGGTACTCGCTCGACCAGATCAACGAGGCCGTCGCCGACATGCACGCGGGCCGCAACATCCGCGGCGTGCTCGTCCACCAGCACTGACCTGCCTTCGAAGAGGACGTACGCATGACTGCAGTGACCGACAGCTCCACCGCGCTCGCCGCCCGGCCGGTGGAGCACACCCGCCTGCACATCGGCGGGGAGTGGACCGATGCCGTCGGTGGCGGCGAGCTCGAGACCGTCAACCCCGCGACCGGTGAGGTCTTCGCCCGGGTGGCGCTCGGCGAGGCCGCGGACGTCGACCGTGCCGTCGCCGCCGCGCGGAAGGCCTTCGAGGAGGGCCCGTGGCCGCGGATGACCCCGCGCGAGCGGGCCGCCGCCCTGTGGCGCCTCGGCGACCTGATCCTCGCCGACGCCGCCGAGATGGGCCGCGTCGAGACCCTCGACCAGGGCAAGCCGTACGCGATCGCGCAGGCCGCCGACGTGCCGTCGGCGGCGGGGCTGTTCCACTACATGTCCGGCTGGGCCACGAAGATCGAGGGCGGGACCATCCCGATCTCGGCGCCCGGGGAGTACCTCACCTACACCCGGCGCGAGCCGCTCGGCGTCGTCGGGCTGATCGTGCCGTGGAACTTCCCGCTGGTCATCACGTCGTGGAAGGTCGCGCCCGCGCTCGCGGCGGGCAACACCGTCGTCCTCAAGCCGGCCGAGGCCACGCCGCTGTCGGCGCTGCGGCTCGCGCACCTCGCGCTGGAGGCAGGCATCCCGCCGGGCGTGCTCAACGTCGTCAACGGCTACGGCTCGACGGTCGGCGCGGCGCTGTCGGCCCACCCCGGTGTGGACAAGGTGTCGTTCACCGGCTCCACCGCGACCGGGCGGCGCATCCTCGACGCCGCGGGCGGCAACCTCAAGCGCGTCACCCTGGAGCTGGGCGGCAAGAGCGCCAACGTCGTCTTCGGTGACGCCGATCTCGACAAGGCGATCGCGGGCTCGTCGGACGCGATCTTCTTCAACGCCGGTCAGGCCTGCGCGGCCGGATCGCGGCTCTACGTCCACGACAGCGTCTACGACGAGTTCGTCGCGGGCCTGGTGGAGAAGGCCCGCGGAATCGTGGTCGGCGACGGGTTCGACCCGGCCAGCCAGATCGGTCCGCTCGCCAGCCGCGAACACTTCGACCGCGTCGGCAACTACCTCGCCGTCGGCGCCACCGAGGGCACCGTGCTCACCGGTGGCGGGCGCGTCGGGGACCGCGGGTACTTCGTCGAGCCGACGATCATCGCCGACACCGCGCCCGACTCCCGCGTCACGAAGGAGGAGATCTTCGGGCCGGTCGTCGTCGCGCACCGCTTCACCGACGAGGCCGAGGTCGTCGCGGCCGCCAACGACACCCGCTACGGGCTCTCGGCCGGCATCTGGACCCGCGACGTCGGCCGGGCGCACCGCGTCGCGGCGCGGCTGCAGGCCGGGACGGTGTGGGTCAACACCTACGGCGTCTTCGACCCGAGCATGCCCTTCGGCGGCATGAAGGAGTCGGGCTGGGGCCGCGAGATGGGCCACGAGGTGCTGCACGACTACACCGACGTCAAGACGGTGTGCGTCGATGTCAGCGCCTGAGCCCGCCACGGTCTTCGACCCCTGGAAGCTGGGGGACACCGAGCTGGCCAACCGCGTCGTCATGGCCCCGATGACCCGCAACCGCGCCGACGACGACGGCGTCCTGCCCGACTACGCCGCCACCTACTACGCCCAGCGCGCCGGTGCCGGCCTGATCGTCACCGAGGGCACCCAGCCCAGCGCCGCCGGCAAGGGCTACCCGGGCACCCCCGGCGTCCACAGCGACGAGCAGGAGCGGGCGTGGGCGCGGGTCGCCGACGCCGTCCACGCCGCGGGCGGGCGGATCTTCTGCCAGCTCATGCACACCGGCCGGATCGGGCACCCGAGCCTGATCCCCGCCGACGCGCACGTCGTCGCCCCCAGTGCCGTCGCCGCGAACGTCGAGGTGGAGACCGCCGACGGCACCATGGTGCCCGCGCCGGTCCCGCAGGAGCTCGACGCCGCCGGCATCGCCCGGATCGTCGAGGACTTCGCGACCGCCGCCGCCCGGGCCGTCCGGGCGGGTCTCGACGGTGTGGAGCTGCACGCCGCGAACGGCTACCTGCTGCACCAGTTCCTCTCGCCCGGTACGAACCGCCGCACCGACCGGTGGGGCGGGACACCGGAGAACCGGGCGCGGTTCGTCGCCGAGGTGACCACCGCGGTCGCCGACGCGATCGGCGCCGACCGCGTCGGCATCCGGATCTCGCCCGGCGGGCAGTTCAACGACATGGCCGACAAGGGCAACGACGACACCTACGTCGCGCTCGTCGAGGCGATCGCGCCGCTGCGCCCGGCCTACCTGCACTCCCTTCGACGCCGGTCGTCGCCGCTGCACGAGCAGCTGCGCAGGCTCTGGCCCACGACCTACGTGCTCAACACCGGGTTCATGGGCGCCAGCGAGATCGACGACGTCACGCCGCTGGTCGCCGACGGCCACGCCGACCTCGTCAGCGTCGGGCGGCTGTTCATCTCCAACCCCGACCTCGTCACCCGCTGGCGCCACGGCCTGCCCCGCGCGGAGTGGGACGAGTCGACGTTCTTCACCGCGGGCGACCGCGGGTACACCGACTACCCGGCCCACCCCGGGCAGTCGCCCGACCAGAGGAGCAGCTCGTGAGCACCGCACCGTTCGACGGCCGCGTGGTCGTCGTGACCGGCGCCGCCTCCGGCATCGGCACGTCCACCGTCGAGGTGTTCCGCGCCCAGGGTGCGACCGTCGTCGGCTGGGACCTGTCCGGCACGAAGGAGGCGGGCCCGCTCGACCTCACCGACCCCGCCGCCACGAAGGCCGCGGCCGAGGCGGTCGTCGCCGAGCACGGCCGCGTCGACGCCCTGGTCAACTGCGCCGGGATCATCACCGAGAACCTGCCGATGGAGCAGACCTCCCCGGCCGACTTCCTGCGCACCTACGAGGTCAACGTCGGCGGCATCGTGAACGCCTCGCAGGCGCTGCACGCCGCGCTCGTCTCCTCGAAGGGCGCGGTGGTCAACGTCGCCTCGCAGGCCGCGCTGGTGTGCCTGCCGCACCAGTCCGCCTACTCGGCGTCGAAGGGCGCGGTCGCCGCGCTCACCCGCTCGATGGCGATCGACTGGGCCGGCGCCGGTGTCCGCGTCAACGCGGTCTGCCCCGGCTTCACCCTCACCCCGATGGCCAAGCAGCAGATGACGCCCGAGCTCGACGCCGCCGTGTCGCGGCGCGTCCCGATGGGCCGCATGTTCGAACCGGAGGAGATCGGCTCGGTCATCGCGTTCCTCGCCTCGTCGGCGGCCTCGGCCGTCACCGGGGTCGTCATGCCCGTCGACGGCGGCTGGACCGCCGGCGAGCCCGCCCTGCCCATGGGAGCGCCCTGATGACGATCGCCTACGTGTCCGGGGCCAGCTCAGGGATCGGTCGCGGTGCGGCCGTGCGGCTCGCCGCCGACGGCGCCACCGTCGTCCTGCTGGGCCGTGACGAGAAGCGCCTGGCCGAGGCGGCGCAGGAGTGCGGCCCGAACGCGGTGACCGCGGCGTTCGACGCGGCCGATGCCGCGGCCGTCGACGCCGCCCTGCCCGCCCTGCTCGACCGCCACGGGTTGCCCGACGTCGTGGTGCACGCCGCGGGCATGACCGTCGTCGGCGCGCTCGACCAGCTGACGCCCGCGCAGTGGCACCAGCAGATCGACGTCAACCTGACCAGCATCTACAGCCTCAACCGGCACCTGTGGCCCGCGATGGTCACCGCCGGTGGGGGATCGGTCGTGCTCGTCGGGTCGACGGCGTCGTTCGCGGGTTTCCCGGCCGACGCCGCCTACGTCGCGTCGAAGGGCGCGGTGCTCGCGATGACCAAGGCGATGGCGCTGGACGGCGCGCCGGTCGGCATCCGCGTCAACGCGGTGTGCCCGGGCTTCATCCTGACGCCGAACCTGCAGGGCTTCTTCGACGCCCAGCCCGACCCGGACGCAGCGTCCGCGGCTGCGGCCGCGGCGGCACCGTTGGGGCGCATGGGGACCCCGGCCGACGTCGCCGGCGCGGTGGCGTTCCTGTGTTCGGCGGAGGCGTCGTTCGTCACGGGGACCTCGATCCTCGTCGACGGCGGCCTGCTCGCGCGGGTGCCGAGTTGACCCTGTCCGCACCCGGCAACCGCCAACTGTTGACAGTTGGCAGTTTGCCTCGCACAGTAGAGACGCCCCGGCACGCTGCGCCGGGCTCGGGCACCGAGCGGGCGACCCTTCTCGGAACCGCACCACCGAACGACCTCCAGGAGGTTCGATGACCAGCCCGGCGCGAACCCTGCGCACCCTCCTCGGTGCACAGGACCGGCCGCTGATGCTGCCCGGTGCCGCCAACGCCCTCACGGCACGCGTCGTGGAGGAGGCAGGCTTCGGCGCCGTCTACGTGACCGGCGCGGGCGTCACCAACACCTACCTCGGCATGCCCGACCACGGCATCCTCACCCTCGACGAGCTCTGCGGGCACGTCGAGGCGATGTGCGACGTGGTCGGCATCCCCGTCGTCGTCGATGCCGACACCGGCTTCGGCAACGCCCTCAACGTGCAGCGCACCGTCCGCCGCCTCGAACGGGCCGGCGCGGCAGGCCTGCAGCTCGAGGACCAGGTCAGCCCCAAGAAGTGTGGCCACTTCGCGGGCAAGGACGTCATCTCCGTCGGCGAGATGGTCGGCAAGGTCCACGCCGCCGTCGACGCCCGCCGCGACGACGACCTCGTCGTCGTCGCCCGCACCGACGCCCGCGCCACCGAGGGCCTCGAGGCCGCCTGCGAACGGATGCTCGCCTACCGCGAGGCCGGCGCCGACGTCCTGTTCGTCGAGGCCCCCGAGAGCCTCGACGAGATGCGCTACATCACCGAGAACGTTCCCGGCCTGCACGTCGCCAACATGGTGGAGGGCGGTCGGACCCCGGTACTGCCGCGGCGCACACTGCAGGAGCTGGGCTTCGCCGTGGCGCTCTACGCGAACGCGACGATGCGCGGCGCGGTGGTCGGCATGCGCGAGGTGCTCGCCCACCTGGACAAGCACGGCGACACGCTCGACGCGGGCCGCCTGATGATCAGCTGGGAGGACCGGCAGTCGCTCGTGCGCAAGCCCGAGTTCGACGAGCTGGAGGAGCGGTACGCAGCGACCGCGGAACGGAGGCGCGCCCGATGAGCCCCACGAGTAGCGAGGCACACGACCTGAGGTTGCGGGGAGGACGCGTCTTCCAGCACGGCGCCGGCCTGCAGGACCTCGACGTCCTCGTGACCGACGGCGTCATCAGCGGGCTCGTCGCCCCCGGCGCGACCGTCGCCGCCACGAGCGAGGTGGACATCGCGGGCAAGGTCGTCCTCCCCGGCGGCATCGACCCGCACGTGCACCTGGGCAAGGACATCCGGGTCCCGCGCGACCCCGAGGACGGCGAGCGCGAGACCGCGTCCGCCGTCGCGGGCGGCATCACGTCGATGCTGATCTACCTGATGAGCGCCGACCCGTACGAGAAGGTCTTCGCGGAGTCCGACGCCGCCATGGCGGGCAACTCCCACACCGACTACGGCTTCCACTTCGTCCTCGGCACCGACGAGCAGGTCGACGCCATCCCGGACTACGTCCGCGAGCTCGGCGTCCCCAGCTTCAAGTTCTTCATGAACTTCCGCGGCGAGGAGGGCAAGTACCTCGGGCTGCCCGGCAACGACGACGCCTACATGTACAACCTGCTCGGCAAGGCCGCCGACGCCGGCGCGCTAGTCTGCCCCCACCCCGAGAACATCGAGCTCGTCTGGAAGCTGCGCGAGCAGCCCCGCGACGAGACCCTCCCGCCGCTGGAAGCCTGGTACCGCAGCCGCCCGCCGGTCGTCGAGGCCGAGGCCGTGCAGCGCGTCGCCTACTTCGCCAGCCAGACCGGTGCCTCGGTGTACGCGGTGCACACCTCCAGCAAGGCCGCGCTCGACGCGATGGCCATGCAGCAGACCGTCTACCCCAACCTGTTCACCGAGACCTGCACCCAGTACCTCACCCTGACCACCGACGCCGACTGCGGCACCTACGGTAAGGTCAACCCGCCCATCCGGCACACCGAGGACGTCGAGGCGCTCTGGGAGGGACTGCGGACCGGCGCCGTCGACACCGTCGGCTCCGACCACAACTCGCGCCACCGCACGGCCAAGGAGAAGGACATCTGGACGGCGTCCGCGGGTTTCCCCGGCACCGGCCTCATCCTGCCGACGACCATCGGCCTCGGGCTGAGGCGCGGCATCGACCTGGAGCGGCTCGTCGAGGCCACCAGCACCCGCGCCGCGCAGCTGTTCGGGCTGTTCCCGCGCAAGGGCACCATCCGCGTCGGCTCCGACGCCGACCTCGCCGTCCTCGACCTCGACACGCCGATGACGGTGCGCGCCGAGACCCAGCACTCCGTCGCCGAGTACTCGCCGTGGGAGGGCACCGAACTGCCGTGCTCGGTCGTGCACACCATCGTCGGCGGAAAGTTCGCCGTCCGCGACGGGCAGCTCGCCGACACCCCGACGGGCACCTACCTGTCGCGCACCAACGGCGGCGCCGCGGCGCTCGCCTCCCAGAAGTCCTCGGCACAGAAGGAGCTCGTGTGACCGACCCGATCTGGGCCCTCGGCGGCGCCGGGGTCATCGACGACGACACGATCGCGCGCTACGACAAGGCCGGCTTCGGCAGGCCCGTCGGCATGGGCTCGCGCCCCGCGCTGCTGATCATCGACGTGCAGTACCGCACCGTCGGCACCACACCGATGCCGTTCGACGAGGCCGTCCAGGAGTACCCGACCAGCTGCGGCGAGGTCGGCTGGGACGCCGTCGCGCACATCGCCCGGCTCGTGTCGGTGTTCCGGGAGAAGGGATGGCCGATCCTCTACCCGCACGTCGCCCCCAAGCAGTCCTACGACACCGGGCGCCTGGGCGCCAAGGTCCCCGCGATCATGGGGATCCCGGCCAAGGGCTACGAGTTCGTCGCCGACGTCGCACCCGCCGAGGGCGACGTCCTCGTCCCCAAGCGGCACCCCAGCGCGTTCTTCGGCACCCCGCTGGCGAGCTACCTCGTGGAGACGGGTGCCGACTCGCTCGTCGTCACCGGGTGCACCACCTCGGGGTGCGTGCGGTCCAGCGTGGCCGACGCGTTCTCCTACAACTTCCGCGTCAGCGTCCCCGCCGACGCCGTCTACGACCGCAGCCCGGTCGTGCACGAGGCCAACCTGTTCGACATGGCCCAGAAGTACGCCGACGTCATGACGACCGACGCCCTGCTCGCGAAGCTGGCCGACCTCCCCGCGAAGGGCGCCTGACCCTCCGCCCCTCTGGAATTGCACGAACGGCCCTTTCCCGCAACTGGACCGCGGGAAAGGGCCGCTCTTGCACAAGGGGTGGGAACTCGGGAAGGGGAGGGCGGGCTCAGTCCGGCTCGGCGGCGCGCAGCACCGCGAGGGCGTTGTTGAGCGAGCTCGTGAGGTGGGCCTCCAGCTTCGCGGCGGCCCCCTCGCCGTCGCGGCCGACGAGCGCGGCGAGGATCTCGCGGTGCTCGTCGAGGGCGGTGCGGGCGCGGCGTGGCTGGTGGGCCGAGCGGGCGCGGGCGAGCCGGATCTTGCGGCCGACGTCGGTCAGCGCCTCGATCAGCGGCGGGTTGGCCGCGAGCCGGGCGAGCCGGGCGTGGAAGTCGGGGTCCTCCGGGTAGGCGCCGGTGGCGTGCACGCCCATGCTGGACTCGGTCTCGTCGAGCATGCTGCCGAGCTCGTCGATGCGCTGCTGCGGGGCGTAGCGCGCGGCGAGGCGCACGGCGTGGGTCTCGAGCGCGATCCGCAGCTCGTAGAGGTCCGACAGCTCGCGGGCGGAGAACGAGCGCACGTACACGCCGCGGTGCGGGACGGCTTCGACGAGCCCTTCACTGGCCAGCCGTTGGATGGCCTCGCGCAGCGGGCCGCGGCTGATCCCGAGGGCCTGCGAGAGGTGGACCTCGTTGAGCCGTTCGGCGGGGGCGAGGGTGCCGTCGAGGATCATCCCCCGCAACACCTCGAGGCTCCGGCCCGCGTAGGTCGCGACGCGGCCGAGCTTCGGCGGACGGGACTGCTCGCTCACGGGTTCTCCTCGCCTCGGGTGGCTGCGACCCGTTTCGTCATCGTGCCACGCAGCCCCTCGGACACTCTTCCGCACGTGGGTGCGACCTCCCTCGGTCGCCGGTGCGGCCGGGGCCCTCGGCCACCGGCTGGCTGCCGCCGATTACAAACTGTCGACAGTGGAAACGCTACTGAGCTGCCATGTCGACTTGGTCACCGGGCAATCTACGGCAAAGTGTTGACAGTTGTCAGTAGGGGGCGCAGCGTAGGGCGACCGGTCGCGGCACCCCGCGCCGGGAGTCAGGAAGTCGACCAGGAGGTCCGACGATGCAGGCAGGTGATCGGCCCGCCCACGCGGGAACCGCCACCGGCGCGGTGCCCGAGACCATCGACCGCAAGGTCGTCTCGGCCGGACTCGTCGGCTCCGTCGTCGAGTACTACGACTTCGGCATCTACGGCTACCTCGCCACGGTCCTGTCCGTCGTCTTCTTCGCCGAGGGCTCCGACCCGACGACCGCGCTGCTCGCCACCTTCGCGACGTTCGCCGCCGCGTTCGTGCTCCGCCCCCTCGGCGGGCTCATCTTCGGCCACCTCGGCGACCGCTTCGGCCGGTCCCGCATCCTCGCCGCGACGATCCTGGCGATGTGTGCGGCCACCGTCCTCATCGGAATCCTGCCCACCTACGCCGCGATCGGCGTCGGCGCCGCGTTCCTGCTCGTCGCCGCCCGGTGCGTGCAGGGCATCGCCTCCGGCGGCGAGGTCGGCGGCGCCGCGGCCTACGTCGCGGAGAAGTCCCCGCCGGCGCGCCGCGGCTTCCTCTGCTCCACGGTGCAGCTCGGCGCGCTGTCCGGTGCGCTGCTGGCGTCGGTGGTCGTCTCGATCGTCAGCTCGGTGCTCACCGCCGACCAGCTGTCCTCGTGGGGCTGGCGGCTCCCGTTCCTGCTCAGCCTCCCGCTGGGCCTGGTCGGGCTGTGGATCCGGTTCCGCCTCGACGACTCCGTCCGCGAGGAGGAGCTGGCCGCCGAGGGTGTCGCGTCCGCGCCCGTCGTCGAGCTGTTCCGGGCCCACCTGCCCGGACTGCTGCGCACCCTCGGCCTGTCGACGCTGCTGTTCGCCGGCTACTACGTCGTCTACGTGTACGCCTCGACCCACCTGCAGCGGACCGGCGGGTTCGACGCCCGCGCCGCCTTCTGGTCGACGACGGTCACCCTGGTCGTGTCGTGCCTGGCGATGCCGTTCTTCGGCCGGCTGTCCGACCGGGTCGGGCGCAAGCCGATGCTGCTGTGGGCGGCCGTCGCGTTCGGCGTGCTCGCGGTGCCGTGCTTCGCGCTGATGAACGCCGGATCGCTGCCCTTGGCGATGCTCGCCCAGGTCGTGCTCGGCCTGCCCGAGTCGGCGCTCATGGGCGTCGTGTTCGCGACGTTCGCCGAGATGTTCCCCTCCCGCGTCCGCTACACCGGCATCGCGCTCGGGTTCAACCTCGCCAGCATGGCCGTCGGCGGCACCGCCCCGCTGATCTGCCTGTGGCTGCTGCGCGTCACCGGCAACCCGCTCTCCCCGGCCTGGTTCCTCGTCGGCGCGGCGGTCGTCACCGTCGCGACGGCACTGACCCTCACCGAGACCCGCGGCTCCGTGCTGCGGACCGTGTGACCTCCCCGAAAGGACTCACCGTGGCAGACAGCCGGCCCGCAGAGGTGGACGTCGACGTCGTCGTGGTCGGCGCCGGGGGTGGCGGGCTCGCCGCCGCCCTCGCCGCGGCCGACGCCGGTGCGACCGCCGTCGTGCTGGAGAAGGAGGAGCGCGCGGGTGGCAACTCGGCGCTGTCCACCGGCTCGGTCCCCGGCGCCGGGACCCGCTGGCAGGCCGCGGCCGGCATCGACGACTCACCGGCCCGCCTGGCCGCCGACCTGCTGCGCCAGTCCGGCCCGCACGACGCCGAGGAGACCGTCGAGGTCCTGGCCGCGGCGAGCGCCGGGCTCGTCGAGTGGCTCGTCGACCGCCACGACATCGACCTGCAGCTGATCACCGACTACAAGCACGTCGGGCACAGCGTGCCGCGGCTGCACGCACCGCCGTCGCGCAAGGGTCACGCGCTCGTCACCGACCTGCTGCGCGCCGCCAAGGCCGCCGACGTCGAGGTCCTCACGCACTCGCCCGTCGACCGGCTCGTCGTCGAGGACGGGGCCGTGCGCGGCGTCGTCGTCTCCGGGTCCCGGTCCGGCACCTACACGTTGCGCAGCAAGGCGGTCGTCCTGGCGGCCAACGGTTTCGGCGCCGACCCGGCCATGGTGTCGCGCTTCGCCCCCGACGCGTCGGGCCTGGAGTACCTGGGCGCCCACGGCAGCACCGGCGAGGCCGTCCGCTGGCTGCTCGACCTCGGCGCGACCATGGGCAACGCCTCGGCCTTCCAGGGCTACGCCGCCGTCGCCGACCCGCACGGGTCGATCACCTCGTGGACGACCGTCGAGCACGGCGGGATCGTCGTCGACGCCACCGGCGCGCGGATCGGGGACGAGTCCATCGGCTACTCCGGCTTCGCCGCCGACGTCGCGCGTGCCGCCGGGCCCGTGCACGTCGTGTTCGACGCCCCGATCCGCGACTCCGTCGCCGCGCACGAGGAGGAGTTCGCCGAGCTCGTCGCCGCGGGCGGGACCAAGGAGGCGCCCGACGCCGCCGCCCTGGCCGCGCTGATCGGCGCCGACCCCGGGGTGCTGGCCCGCACCCTCGACGACGCCGCCGCGGCCGCCACGGGCGACGCGCCGGACCGGGTGGGGCGCACCGGCTGGGGCCGCGGCCCGCTGCAGCGCCCGTACGTCGCGGTCCGCGCGGTCCCCGCCCTGTTCCACACCCAGGGCGGTGTCCGGATCGACGCGCACGCCCGCGTCGTCGGCCCCGCCGGCCCGATCCCGGGCGTGTACGCGACCGGCGGAGTGGCCGCCGGCATCAGCGGACGCACCGGTGGCGCCGGCTACTCGTCGGGCAACGGCCTGCTCAGCGCCCTCGGCCTCGGCATGATCGCCGGCCGGCACGCCGCCTCGCACGCGTGAGCCTTCCCGTGCCGTCCCCTCACGAACAGCGGGCGGCGGTCCCGCCGCGCCACGGGCGCCACCGTGGCGGGTACCGCCGCCCACCCCACGCCGGTTCCCCACCGAACGAGGTACCCCCCGTTGTCTGAGCTGCTCTCGTGGGCCGCGGCCCGCGCCGCCGACGGCGACATCCCCGGGCACGTCCTGCGCACCGCGCTCGTGATCGTGTGCGACGACCTCGCCGCGATGCTCGTCGCCCACACCGAGGACGAGGTCCGGGCGGTCACCGCGCAGGCCGTGGGCGGGCCGGGTCCGGCCGGGGCGCCGGAGTCCACCGTCGTCGGGGCGCCCGGACGGCGCGCCGACCGACGGTCCGCCGCGCTGGCCAACGCCGTCGCCGCCAACTGGACCGAGCTCGACGGCGGCTACCGGCCCGCGACCTGCCACGGGTCGCTGTACGCACTTCCCGCCGCGCTCGCCGAGGTCGAGGCCACCGGCGGGACGCTCGGCGACCTGCTGCGCGCCCACGTCCTGGGCTACGAGGTCGTCACCCGCGTCGCGCGGGCCTACCGGCCGCCGGTACCGCTCGCGCTGCACCCGCACGCCACCCTGTCGCCGATCGGCGCCGCCGCCGCGCTCGCCGCGGCCCGCCGGCTCGACGCCGGCACCTTCGCCGCGGCCGTCCTCGGCGCCGCCTCGATGTCGTTGACCGGCCCGTTCTCCCACGCCACCGGTGGCGCGACGATCCGCAACGCGTGGGCGGGAGCGGGTGCGCAGCTCGGGTTCGTCGCCGTCGACGTCGCCGCGGCCGGGCTCACCGCGAGCCCGGCCGTCCTCGACGAGGTCTTCGCCGCGACGGTCGTCACCCCCGGTGAGCTCACCGCCGGGCTCGGCGAGCGCTGGGGTGTCGAGGACGGCTACCAGAAGCCGTACGCGTGCTGCCAGTACCTGCACGCGAGCGTCGAGGCCGCCGCGACGCTCGTCGTCGCGCTCCCCGACGACGTGGACGCCATCGCGTCGGTCGAGGTCCGCACCCACCCGCTGGGCGCGGCGCTGACCGAGGCCGACCCCGCCACGACGCTGGCGGGTCGGTTCTCGCTGCCGCACGCCGTCTCGACGGTGCTGCACCACCGCACCACCGACGCCGCCGTCTTCTCCGGTGCGCACCTGCACGATCCGGGGACCGCCGCACTGCGCGGGCGCGTCCGGGTCGAGGAGTGGGCCGACACCCCTGCGGCCCCGCACGACCGGCCCTCGACGGTGCGGGTCACCCTGCGCGACGGGCGGGTGCTGGAGGAGACGGTGCTGTCGGCCGCGGGGGGTCCCGACCGGCCGCTGTCCCGGCCCGAGCTGCTCGCCAAGTACGAGACGCTCACCGGCGGGCTGCGCCCCGGATTCGCCGACCGGGTCCGCGACCTGACCGACCCCCGCGGCCCCCTCGACCTCGACGTCCCGCTGCGGGACCTGCTCGACGGCCTGCTCGGGACGGCGGCGGCCCGATGAGCGACACCACCCACGGCGGGACGGCCGCCGAACGCCTCGTCGACGGTGTCCTCGCGATGCCCGGGGCGCTGCCCGCCGGGATCGACGTCCTTGCCCGCCTGCACCTGCTCGACGCCGTCGGCGTCGGGCTCGCCGCCGCCCGGGTCGGGCCCGCACGCGGCATCGTCGGGGTTCCCCGCGCGGCCGGGCCCTGCACCGTCCTCGGGGCGCCCGCCGGGGCCGGGCCCGCCGACGCCGCCCTGGTCAACGGCACTCTCGTGCACTCACTGGAGTTCGACGACACCCACACCGGCTCGGTCATGCACGGCAGCGCCGCGCTCGCGCCCGCGGTCCTGGCCGCGGCCGAGGAGACCGGCGCACCCGGCGACGTCGCCGTCCGCGCGTTCGCCGTCGGGTGGGAGGTGCTCGTCCGGATCGGCCTGGCCACCCCGAGCGGGTTCCAGCGTGTCGGGTTCCAGGGCACCTCGGTCGCGGGGACGGTGGCGGGCGCGGTCGCCGTCGGGCTCGTCCACGGCCTCGACCGCGACGCCCTGCTCGACGCGGTCGGCGTCGCCGCGAGCTTCTCCGCGGGGAACTTCACGTTCCTGTCCCGCGGCGCCACCAGCAAGGCGGCGCAGGCGGGCATCGCCGCGCAGGGGGCGGTGTCGGCCGTCGCGCTGGTGCGCGGCGGCGTCACCGGAGGACGTTCGGTGTTCGAGGGCGACCGGGGATTCTTCGGCCTCTACGCCCACGACGGCTCCGCCGCCGGCCGCCTCGCCGACCTCGCCGCCGATCTCGGTACCCGCTGGCACCTCGCCGACGCCGCGTTCAAGGCCCTGCCGTGCTGCCATTTCCTGCACCCGTTCGCCGAGGCGGTGGCCGCACTCGCCGTGCCCGCCGACCGGATCACGCGGCTGCTGTGCCGCGTCCCCGCCGGGCAGGAGGAGGTCGTCGCGGTGCCGTGGGAGGCCAAGCAGGCGCCCGCGACGGCCGGTGAGGCGCGCTGGAGCCTGCCCTACGTGGTCGCGCTGCAGGCCGTGCGGGGTGCGGTCACCCTCGACGACTTCACCGGCGACGCCGATCCCGACGTCGTCGCCGTCGCGAAGCGGGTCGAGCAGGAGCGCTGGGAGGACTCGGGCTATCCGGCGGTGTTCCCCGCCGAGATCGTCGCCGAGCTCGCCGACGGGTCGGTCCGCACGGTGCGCATCGACGACGTCGACGGCAACGCCGGGCGCCCCTGGGACGAGGAGCGGGTCGTCGCGAAGTTCACCGGCAACTGCGCGCGTGCCGGCGCCGATCCCGACGAGGCGAGCGCCCTGGTCCGGGGATTGCTCGGCGGTGGGGTCCCCGACCTGGCGGCCCTGCCCGCTCTCGCCGCCCTGCCCGCCTCGACCTGACAGCCGCGCGCAACCCCACTGCTGTCCGGCGGCCGATCCGCGACAGTGAGGTTGCGCGGGCCGTCGCCGGGCGCAACCCCACTGCTGCCGGGCGGCCGGATCACGACCGTGTGGTTACGCGCGGTCGTCACCGGGCCCCGGGCGCCCACCGCGCGCAGATCCGACAGCGTCGACTCGTCGTCGACGACGAGGACCCGCACCGCGCTGCCGTCCGCACGCTGCCACCGCCCGCCACCTGCTCGTTCACCCCGGTCATGCTGGCCAGGCTCGCGCGCGGGACTGTGCCCGTGCTGGGCGGATTCTGTGCGTCACCCGTGCGCCGTCGGTGGTGTCCTGCCCGTCACGTCCCGCTGCCGCCCGTGGCCGGGCGGGCCCGCCAGTAGCCCGTCGCGTAGACGCGGCGGCGGTCGAGGCGACGGTCGTCGAGGAGGTGTCTGCGCAGGTCCCGGACGGCGGCGGACTCCCCGGCGAGCCACGCCTGGCCGCCGGCTGCCGGTAGCTCGGCGGTACGCACCGCCGCGACGAGCTGCTCGCCCGCCGCCGCGTCGCCGCGGTGCACCCACGCGACGCGGGCGTTCGCGGGCAGGTCCTGCTGCTCGGCGGCGTCGGCGACCTCGAGGAACGCCAGCACCGGTCCGGTGAACCCGGCGAGCTCCTCCAGGACGGTCGCGACGGCGGGCAGCGCGCTCTCGTCGCCGATGACGACGTGGAACTCCGCCGCCGGGTCGGGCTCCCAGCGCCCACCGGGCTCGGAGACCCCCACCCACGCGCCCGGCTCGGCCGCCCGTGCCCACGCGGCGGCCGGGCCGTGGCCCTCGTGCAGGACGAAGTCGATGTCGAGCTCGCCGGCGGCGGCGTCGAAGCGGCGGACGGTGTAGGTGCGGATCGTCGGGCGTGCCTCGCCGGGCGGCCACACCGGCCCGCCCGTGCTCGCGCGCGGCACCGCGGGGCGGTCCTGGCCGTGGACGGGGAAGAACATCTTGACCCGGCGGTCGGGACCGTCGCCGGGGAAGCCCGTGAGCTCGTCGCCGGCGAGGGTCACGCGGATCATCTTCGGCGTGATCCGGGTGCTGCGGCGCACCTGCAGCAGCCGGGGTGGGGTCATCGTCATCGCCGGACATTCTGCCGACCGGGTCAGGAGGGCCGGTGCGCCAGCCCCGTCCAGACGAGATCCATGAGGTACTCGGTGGCGTCGGCGGCGCTCGTCCGGGGCTGTCCGTCGGGGCCGGCGCCGCGCCACAGGGCGAGCCGCTCGCACGCGCCGACGATGACGTGCGCCCACCCGGCGAGCCGCTGCGGCGACGTGCCCGGGGCCTGGACGGCGAGCAGACCGGCGATGAAGTCGGTCTGCTGGGCCCGGATCCCCTCCAGTGCGGCCGCGGCGGCCTGTGACACCGACGCCTCGGAGTAGAGCAGCGACCACGACGGTTTCCGGGAGTCGAGATGGGAGAAGAACGCGAGGGTGCCGCGGCGCAGCATGTCCTCGGGGCCGTCGGCGGCGGCTGCGGCGGCCGTGGTGACCTCGAGCAGCTCGGTGCGCACCCGCGCGATGCAGGCCAGCAGCAGCCCTTCCTTGGAGCCGAAGTGGCTGTACAGCACGGGTTTGGTGACGCCGACGACCTCGGCGACGGCGTCCATCGACGCGTTCTGGTACCCACGTCCGGAGAACACCGTGACCGCGGCGTCGAGGATCTGCCGCTCCCGCTCGGCGCGGGCGACGCGGCGCCGGGGCGGGCGGGTCTGCATGCCGGCAGACCCTACCGGCGCTAAGTTACCGATGGTAGGTTACCGGCGGTAACAGCACCGTGGGCAACGCAGGAGGGGCAGGCATGGAGGAGCGCAGCGCGGCGACCGTCACCGTGGACACCGCCATCGTCGGCAGCGGGTTCGCGGGCCTCGGCATGGCCGTCAAGCTCGACGAGGCCGGCCGGCGCGACTGGCTGATCCTCGAGAAGGGCGACACCCTCGGCGGCACCTGGCGCGACAACGAGTACCCGGGCTGCGCCTGCGACGTCGAGTCGCACCTGTACTCCTTCAGCTTCCGGCAGAACCCGGCCTGGACCCGCACCTTCGCCCGCCAGCCCGAGATCCGCGCCTACCTGGAGGACGTCGCCGACCACTACCGGCTGCGCAGCCGCATCCGCCTCGGCGCCCACGTCACCGGCGCCGAATGGGACGGGACGGCCTGGGACGTGCGCCTCGCGGACGGCACCGCGATCCGCGCCCGCTTCGTCGTCTTCGGCACCGGCGCCCTGCACGACCCGTCGATCCCCGACATCGAGGGCCTCGACCGCTTCGCCGGCACCGCCTTCCACTCCGCACGGTGGGACCACACGCACGACCTGCGCGGCAGGCGCGTCGCCGTCATCGGCACCGGCGCGAGCGCCATCCAGTTCGTGCCCGCGATCGCGCCGGACGTGGAGTCCCTCACCCTCTTCCAGCGCACCGCCCCCTGGGTGCTCCCCAAGGCCGACAAGCCGATCCCCGACGACGCCCGCCGCCGCTACCGGCGCTTCCCGCTGCTGCAGCGCCTCGCCCGCACCGCCATCTACTGGCGCCACGAGGTGCTGGTCGCGGGGTTCATGAACCCGCGGCTGATGCGGGTGATCGGTCGCGTCGCCACCACCTACCTCGACCGGTCGTTCGCGCAGGACCCGGCGCTCAAGGCCAGGCTCACCCCAGACTTCACCATCGGCTGCAAGCGGATCCTGCTGTCCAACGACTACTACCCGGCCCTGCGTCGCGACAACGTCCACGTCGAGACCACGGGTATCGCTCGGATCACCGAGACCGGCGTCGTCACCACCGACGGTGTCGAGCACCCCTGCGACACCATCGTCTTCGGGACCGGGTTCAGGATCGCCGACAGCCTGTCCCGCATGACGATCACCGGCCGCGACGGTGCCAAGCTCGGCGACGCCTGGCGCGGTGGCATGGAGGCCCTGCTCGGTACCACCGTCGCCGGCTTCCCGAACCTGTTCCTGCTGACCGGGCCGAACACCGGGCTCGGGCACAGCTCGATGGTGCTGATGATCGAGTCCCAGATCCCGTACGTCCTGGACGCGATGAACACCGTCGACACGCACGGGGCCGCCGCCATCGACACCGTCCGCGAACGCCAGGACGACTACAACACGGCGATCCAGGCCAAGCTCGACAAGGCGGTGTGGAGCCAGGGCGGCTGCGGCAGCTGGTACCTCGACGAGCACGGCCGCAACCGCACCCTGTGGCCCGGTGCGACGTTCACCTACCGCCGCCGCACCCGCCGCATCGACCCCGCCGACCACGTCCTGCTGTGAGCCGTACCGTCTGACCGTGCAGGCCTTCACCTACTCCATCCCCATGACGACGCGGTTCCGCGGCATCACCGTCCGCGAGGGGATGCTGGTCGAGGGGCCCGCGGGGTGGGGTGAGTTCTGCCCGTTCCCGGAGTACGACGACGCCGAGGCCGCGCGCTGGCTCGCCGCCGCCCTGGAGGCGGCCCACGACGGCTGGCCCGCGCCCGTGCGCGACGCCGTCCCCGTCAACTGCATCGTCCCCGCCGTCGGACCGGAGCAGGCGCAGGCGATGGTGCGTGCCTCCGGCTGCGGGACGGCCAAGGTCAAGGTCGCCGACGAACCCGGCTCGCTGCCCGCCGACCTCGACCGCGTCGCCGCCGTGCGCGACGCGCTGGGCCCCGGCGGCGCGATCCGGATCGACGCCAACGCCCGCTGGGACGTCGACGAGGCCGTCACCGCGATCCGCGCGCTCGACCGGGCGGCCGGCGGGCTGCAGTACGTCGAGCAGCCCTGCGTCTCCGTCGAGGAGCTGGCCGCGGTGCGCAGGCGGGTCGCGGTCCGCATCGCCGCCGACGAGGCCATCCGCCGCGCCGAGGACCCCCTCACCGTCGACGTCACCGAGGCCGCCGACGTCGCGATCCTCAAGGTCGCCCCCCTCGGCGGAGTGCGCCGGGCGCTGGCCGTCGCCGAGGCCTGCGGGCTGCCGTGCGTGGTGTCGTCGGCGTTGGAGACCAGTGTCGGCCTGGCCGCCGGGATCGCGCTGGCCGCCGCGCTGCCGGAGCTGGAGTTCGCCTGCGGGCTCGGGACGGTCGCGCTGCTGCGCCAGGACGTCGTCGACGAGCCGCTGCACCCGGTCGGCGGCATGCTGCCGGTGCTCCGCCGGGCCCCGCAACCGGTGCGGCGCGGGGCGCTCGCCGCCGACGCCGGGCGCACCGCGTGGTGGGACGCCCGGCTGGCCCGGGTCTCGGCGCCGCCCGCCGCCCGCTCCTGACCGCCGTCCCCCGACGGGCGGGTGGGAACCCCGACCCGGGCCGGCGCGCGGCGGGCGGACCGGCGGCCGGTCCCCGAACAGGGGCGACCTCTCGTCGTGCGGGGAACCCGGCGGTGATCGTCAGCCGGATCCCGTCGGGGTTAGGGTGGCCTGGTCGTGTCCGTAGTGGTCGTCGGGGCCGGACTGGCCGGAATCGCCTGCGCCGCCGAGCTGGTGGCAGCGGGTGTCGACGTGCGCGTGCTCGACCGCGCCGACCACGTCGGCGGCCGGATGGCCACCCGCATCGTCGACGGCCGGGCGGTCGACACCGGCGCCGCCTACTTCACCGTGCGCGACCCCGGGTTCGCCGAGGTCGTCGCCCGGTGGCGCACCGCGGGCCTGGCCCGCCCGTGGACACCGGAGCTGGCCGTGCTCAGCGGCGACGGGCCGGGGCGCTCGCCGGGCCCGATGCGGTGGTCGGCGCCGCAGGGGCTGCGCAGCCTCGTCGAACACCTGGCGTGCGGGCTCCCGGTGCAGCTCGGCCGGAACGTGCGCCGCGTCGGCCCGGGGCCGACCGTCGACGGGCGACCCGCGGGCACCGTCGTCCTCGCGATGCCCGACCCGCAGGCGGTGCGCATCCTCGACCCGGGCCTGGCGGCGCACGCCGCGGCGGCGGGGCGCAGGTGGCGGCCCGTGCTGGCGGTGGCGGCGGGGTTCGCGACGCGGTCGTGGGAGCCGCTGCCCGCGGCCTTCGTCAACGGCCATCCGGTCCTCTCCATGGTGGCCGACGACGGCGCCCGCCGCGGCGACGCGGCCCCGGTCCTGGTGGCGCACACGACGTCCGCGATGGCCCGTGCGCACGACGCCGATCCCGACGCCGCGATCCCCGAGGTGCTCGCCGCGGTGTCGGAGCTGCTGGCCGTGCACGACGAACCGGTGTGGACGCGCGTCTACCGCTGGCGGTACGCGGCGCCGGAGAGCGACCGGGACGAGCCGTTCCTGCTCGGCGACGACGGCGTCGCGCTCGCGGGCGACGGCTGGGGCAGCTCGCGGATCGAGACGGCGTGGCGCTCGGGGACGCTGCTCGGCCGGGAGCTGGCCCGCAGGCACGCCGCGACGTAGCGTCGGGGGAATGGTGGACACCGCGGAACCCGTCCCGCCACTCGACCGGCCCTTCGGCGACGACCGGCCCGCCCGGCTGGCCACGCTCGACGCGGACCCCGCCGCCGAGGCGGTCCTCGCGGAGCTGCGCGCCGCGCTGCCGGCGGACCGGCTGCTCACCGATGCCGACACCATCGGCCCCTACGTCCACGACGAGGCGGAGTGGGCCGAGTACGGCACCCCCGTCGCGGTGGTCCGCCCCCGTACCACCGACGAGGTCGTGGTGGTGGTGCGCAGCTGCGCCCGCCATCACGTCGCCGTCGTCCCGCGCGGGGCGGGGACGGGCCTGTCGGGCGGTGCGAACGCCGTCGACGGCTGTCTGGTGCTGAGCCTGGAGCGGATGAACGAGATCGTCGAGATCGACCCGGGGGAGCGGCTCGCGGTCGTGCAGCCCGGCGTGGTCAACGACCATCTGCGCGCCGCCGCCGCGACGCAGGACCTCTGGTACCCGCCCGACCCCGCGAGCGCGCCGTGGTCGACGATCGGCGGCAACGTCGCCACCAACGCCGGCGGGCTGTGCTGCGTGAAGTACGGCGTGACCCGCGACTACGTGCTCGCCCTCGAGGTCGTCACCGCGGCCGGAGAGGTCGTGCGGGTCGGACGGCGCACGGCGAAGGGCGTCGTCGGCTACGACCTGGCGGGCCTGATGGTGGGCTCCGAGGGGACGCTGGGTGTGATCACCGAGGTCACCGTGCGGCTGCGGCCGTTGCGCACGACGACGCCGCGCACCGTCGTCGGCTTCTTCGACTCGCTCGCCGACACGGGTGCCGCGGTCGCCGCCGTCACCGCGGCGGGCCTGCAACCGGCGGTGTTCGAGCTGATCGACCGGCACAGCCTGCGGGCGGTCAACGAGTGGCGCAACGCGGGCCTGCCCGAGAACGCGGCGGCGCTGCTGCTCGCGCAGACCGACCTCCCGGAGCCCGCCGCGACCGCCGAGGCCGAGGGCATCCTCGCCGCGTTCGAGGCGTGCGGGGCGAAGGACGCGACGATCTCGACCGACGAGGTCGAGGCCGACGCCCTGTTCGAGGCCCGGCGGATGGTGTACCCGGCGCTGGAGCAGCGCGCCGACGCCGTCCTCACCGAGGACGTCTGCCTGCCGCGCCGCCGGCTCGCCGACATGCTCGCCGAGGTCGAACGCATCGGGCAGCGCCACGACACGTTCATCGCCAACGTCGCCCACGCCGGCGACGGCAACCTGCACCCGTTGATCATTGTCGACCGCCACGACGAGGACGCCCGCCGACGTGCGCAGTCGGCGTTCGAGGAGATCATCGACGCCGCGATCGCGCGCGGCGGCACCGTCACCGGTGAGCACGGCGTCGGCCTGCTCAAGCGTGCCGGGATGCGCCGCGAGCAGTCACCCCAGGTGCTGTCGATGCAGCGGGCGATCAAGGCAGCGCTCGACCCGCTGGGAATCCTCAATCCCGGAAAGGTCGTCGGCTGATGTCCGGTTAGGGACGCGATCGAACGGGCACGGACCTGTATGGGTTCCGCCACCGACCTCGCGTCGGCCACCCGCAGGTTCCGTGCCCCCGCCGGGGCGAGCGCACCCCGGCTGAGCGGGTTGCGGGGGGTGACCGCGGCCGCCGACCCGGCTGTCGTCGCCGAGACGCAGCGCTACGACACCGACGACCTCCGCCTCGCCGCCGCCGGCATCCGCCTCGAGCTCGCCACGGGCCCCGACGATGCGCAGTGGCGGCTCACACTGCCCGGTGAGGACGACGTGATCCGGCTGCCCGCGACGGTGCCCGACGTCGAGGGCGCCGACCCGCACAGCCCGCCCGCCGAGCTCGACGAGCTGGTCCGCGGCGTCCGCCGCGACCGGTCACTGCGCCCGGTCGCCCGGGTGCGCACCGTGCGCACGACGACCCGGCTGCTCGCCTCCGGTGTCCTACGGGCGACCCTCGACCGCGCGGACGTGTCGGTGGCGACGCTGGGCGACTCGACGACCGTCGACACCTGGACGGAGTTCGCGCTGCACCCGCCCGCCCGTGGCGCGGCGCTGGCCGCGGAGCTGGAACGCCGCCTCGGCGATGTCGGGGCCGTCGCCGCCGGCCCCGCCGCCGACGACCGTGTCGACGAGCTGCTGGCCCCGGCCCGGCCACGACGGGTGCGTCGGGGGAAGAAGGGCACGGCCGGGCGGGTTCTGGTCGACTACCTCGCCGCGCAGGTCGACGCCCTCGCCGCGCAGGACATCCGGGTACGTCGCGACGAGCCCGACGCCGTCCACCAGATGCGGGTCGCGTCGCGGCGGCTGCGCAGCGCCCTGCAGGCCTACCGTCCGCTCGTCGACCGCGAGCGCACCGACCCGCTCGTCGACGAACTGCGCGACCTCGGCCGGACACTCGCCCCGGCGCGTGACGCCGAAGTGCTGCGGGAACGGATCAGCGCCGGGATCTCCGGGCTCGACCCGGCCCTGGTGCTGGGCCCGGTGCAGGCGCAGGTCACCAGGCACTTCGCCCGGATCGAGGCCGAGGCCCGCGCGGCCGTACTGGCCGAGCTCGACGGTGACCGCTACGCCCGGCTGCGCACCGCGCTCGACGACCTCCTTACCGACCCGCCCCTCTCGCCGCGCGCGCAGAAGCCCGCCGGGAAGGAGCTGCCCAGGGTCGCCGCGAAGACGGCACACCGGCTGGAAAAGGCCGTGGCGCGCATGGAGTCCGACGAGTCGGACGACGCGATCCACCGCGTCCGCAAGGACGCCAAGCGGATGCGCTATGCCACCGAGCTCGCCCGGCCCGCCGCCCCGCGCAAGCAGGTGAAGGCGTTCCGCACGGGACTCAAGGGGCTGCAGACCGCGCTCGGTGAGCACCAGGACTCGGTGGTCTCCCGGGAGGCGTTGCGCGAGCTGGGCGCCCAGGCCCACGCCGCCGGCGACAACGGGTTCACCTTCGGTGTCCTGCACGGCCACGACAGCGCCGCGGCCGCGCTCGTCGAGGCCCGGCTGCCCGGGCTGTGGGACGTCGCCTGGAAGAAGAAGGCACGCCGCTGGCTGCGGTGACCGGTCGGCGACGACAATCGTCGACGTGAGCGAGCCCCGCGACCCCGTCGCCGACCTGCGCCGCATCGCGTTCCTGCTGGAACGCGCACACGAGTCCACGTACCGCGTGCGCGCGTTCCGGGGGGCGGCGTCGGTGCTGCGCCGCAAGCCCGCCGAGGAGCTGGCACGGCTCGCGGAGTCGGGCGAGCTCGTCCGGCTCAAGGGCGTCGGGGAGGTGACGGCGCGCTGCGTCGAGGAGTCGCTCACCGGCGAGGAACCCGTCTACCTGCGGCGGCTGCGCGCCACCGAGGACACCCCGCTCGACGAGGCGGCCATGATCCTGCGCGAGGCGCTACGCGGCGACTGCCACTCCCACACCGACGCCTCCGACGGCGGCTCCCCGCTGGCGGAGATGGTCGAGACCGCCATCGAGCTGGGCCACGACTACCTCGTCATCACCGACCACTCGCCGCGGCTCACCGTCGCGAACGGGCTCTCCGCCGACCGGCTGCGCGCCCAGCTCGACCAGATCGCCGCCCTCAACCAGGCCCTCGACGGCCGGTTCCGGGTGCTCACCGGGATCGAGGTCGACATCCTCGACGACGGCGCCCTCGACCAGGAGGCCGAGCTGCTCGACCGGCTCGACGTCGTCGTCGCCAGCGTGCACTCGAAGCTGCGGATGGCGAAGCCGGAGATGACCGCGCGGATGCTCGCGGCCGTCGCCAACCCGCTCGTCGACGTGCTCGGGCACTGCACCGGCCGGATGGTGACGGGCCGGCGCAAGCGACCCGAGTCGGAGTTCGACGCCCCCGAGGTGTTCGCGGCCTGCGCCGAGAACGGGGTCGCCGTCGAGATCAACTCCCGGCCCGAGCGGCTCGACCCGCCCAAGCGGCTCCTGCGCCTGGCCGTCGAGGCGGGGTGCGAGTTCACGATCGACACCGACGCTCACGCCCCCGGCCAGCTCGACTGGCTCGACAACGGCGTCACCCGCGCGGTGGCGTGCGAGGTCGACCCGGCGAAGGTCCGCAACACCTGGGCCGCCGACGACCTCGTGGCCGCCCACGCGTAGCTCGGCCACCCGCGCGCAACCGCACTGCTCTCCCGGGCGCGAGACGCAGCGGTGAGGTTGCGCGCGGATCTCGTGCTCAGCCGCTGCGGAGCTTGGCGTCACCGATGAGCGAGAACACCCGGATACGGACGACCGGGGTGCCGGGGACGCGGGGGACCGGGGTGAGGTCGACGCGGCGGTCGCCGAGCAGCGTGAAGCCCACCAGCTCGGCCTCGACGCCGTCGGGCACGACGACCTCGGTGTCGCCGATGAGCGACCACACGTCGACGGTGACGGGTTCGGTGCCCTGTTCGGTGACGACGGCGCCGCGCAGGTCGAGCTCGACGTCGCCGATGATCAGCACGGCGGTCGTCTTGCGGCGCAGGCCCCAGCGGCCGCGGCGGCGGATGTCGCCGATGATGCTGACGAGCGTCGAGCGGGCCGGGGAGGTGCTGCCGACGACGGGCGCGGCGGGCAGGTCGGCGACGATCGTGTCGAGCTCGCCGGAGCTCTGCGCCTTCCACACCAGCGACGCGCGGTCGGTGAACTCGTCGAGGGTGAGCCTGCCCTCGCCGACGGCGCGTTCGAGCTGGTCCTGGATGGTGCGGCGGGCCGGGTCGAGGGACTCGGGCGGGGTCTGGTCGGGAGGTTGCGCGACCGTCATGGCCGCCACCCTAGACCAGGTGCTGTCCGATTTGCCTGGAGCCGATCATGCGAGGGTGAAGTCGGCGAAGTCGAACCCGGGGGAGACGACGCAGCTGACGAGTGCGGGCTCGGAGCCGAGGAGGCGGGCGGTCTGCCACACGTCGGGCGGCACCTCGCGCTGGGGCAGCGCGCCGTCGCCGGGAGGGCCGAGGACGGCCTCGTCGGGCGCGCCCGGGGCGGAGCGGGTGCCGCCGAGCGCCAGGCCGACGCTGGAGCCCGCGTGCCAGCACCACAGCTCGGTGGATCGGACGCGGTGCCAGGCGGAGACGTCGTCGAGCAGGTAGAGGATCGCGGTGGCGGTGGGGCGTGGCCCGTGCGGGGTGGCGACGGTGCCGGGGGCGGTCCAGGTGCGCCGGTACCAGCCGCCCTCGGGGTGCGGGGTGAGGTCGAGCAGCCTGGCCAACGCGGGATCGGGCACGGGTGCGTGGTTACCGACTGCGCCGACGGGGCGCAAGTTCTCGTCGACATCGCCACGATCGAGGTACACGACCGGGTGGAAGGGTTCCCCGACGGTCACGGACTGGGGTGAAATGGGAGGCGTCGCGGGACGGAAGGGGCAGACGGTGTTCAAGTCGGTTTCGTCCCGTTCACCGGGTCCGCGACCCTTGGACGTGAGTGGCGGCGGGCGAAAGGATCTGGGGCCGTCCGCCGTCGCTCACGGCCCGCCCGGTGCTCCGGAGCGGGTCAGCTCGTCGGCCGTCGGCGGATCCGCCCCCCGGCGTGAGCAGGTGATCGCCGCGGCCCGGACGGCGGTGTCGAGCACCGTGTCGAGCTCGTCGGAGGCGATGGCGCGCAACGCCTCCCGTGCCGCGGCGCCGAGCAGGCCGCGCGTGTGCAGCCCCGCGAGCAGCGCGGCGGAGAAGGTGTCGCCGGCGCCGACGGTGTCGACGACCTCCACCGGTCGCCCCGGCAGCCGCGTCCGCAGACCGGACGCGGTTCCGGCGAGCGCGCCGTCGGCCCCCAGCGTCACCGCGACCACCGCCGCACCGCGCGCGAGCCAGTCGTCGACCACGGCCTCGTAGGCGGTGCCGGGCAGCAGCCAGTCGAGGTCCTCGGAGCTCACCTTCACCACGTCGGAGAGCTCGACCATCTCGTGCACGCCGGCGAGCACGTCGCCGCCCATCAGCAGCGGCCGGCAGTTGGGGTCGTAGCTGATCGTCGTGGTCGGGGCGGCCCGGCGGACCAGGTCGCGCAGCACCGCCGCCCCGGGCTCCGTCGTGAGCGCCAGCGACCCGGAGTGCAGGGCCACGACGGAGTCGTCCAGCACGCCGGCAAGCTCGGGCGCCCTCCACTGCCAGTCGGCCGTCCCGGCGACGCGGAAGTCGTAGTCGGCGACGCCCCGGGCATCGACCTCCACCACCGCCATGGACGACGGTTCGGCCGCCGCGACGGTGTGGCGCAGGTCGACGCCGTTGCCCTCCAGATGGGCACGCAGCCTGCGGCCGAGGAGGTCGTCGGCGAGCCGCGCGACCATCCGCACCGGTACGCCGAGCCGGGCCAGTCCGACCGCGGTGTTCGCGGGGCTGCCCCCGGGCGCGAGCTCGTGGTAACCGGCGACGGGCGCCGGCACGATGTCGACGAGCGCCTCGCCGGCGACGGCGACGACCCCGGCCGCGGACACGGGTCAGTCCTGGTCGGATCGCTCGATGGTGGCGGCACCCCCGGGGTCGGGCTCCGAGGACGCCTCGGGCTCCCCGGCCGCGATCCTCTCCAGGTTGGCGAGCACGCCGTCGAGGATGGCGGCGAGCGCCTTGGGGGCGAACCGGCGCTCGAAAAACCCGCCGACACCGCCCGCGCCCTGCCACGTCGAGGTGACCGTGACCGTGCAGGTGACGGGCGGGCCGGGAGTGACCTTCCACGTCGTGACCATGGTGGAGTTGCGGTCGGTCTCGACGATCTTGTCGTGCATCGGTAGCGAGACGTCGACGAGGACGTCGCGGGCCCGTTTGCTGGTGGCCTGCAACGTCCAGCCCGCGACCGTGCCCTCGCCGACGGTGCCGCTGTGCAGCACGTAGTCGCGGTAGTGCTCGGTGAGGATGCGCGGGCGGACCGTCTCGTAGTCGGCGAGCATGCGGCGGACCCGGAAGGCCGGGGCGGAGATCGTGCGCGTGGCGGTGGCGGTGACGTCGGCCATGCGCCACATCCTGCCGTCCGTGACGTGGGCGTCGCACAGTGGATCGCTCGCGTCGTGACAGGTCGTGATAGGCATTGCCGGATGCGCGGTCGTCGAATCCCGGTGCTCGTCCTCGCCGGGTTCCTGGGCGCGGGCAAGACGACACTGCTCAACCACCTGCTCGCGCACAGCGCGGACGTGCGGATCGGCGTGATCGTCAACGACTTCGGCAGCATCGGGATCGACGCGATGCTCGTCGGCGGGCAGGCCGACGGCGTCGTCCCGCTCGGCAACGGCTGCCTGTGCTGCGCCGTCGGCGAGGACGGTGTCCGGCCGCTGCTGGAGAAGCTGGCGGGCCCGGCGTCGGAGCTCGACGTGATCGTCATCGAGGCGAGCGGCATCGCCGAGCCCGGCGCGCTGGTGCAGCTGGTGCTCACCGCCGGCACGCCGCGGACGACGTTCGGCGGGCTCGTGCAGGTCGTCGACGCCGCCGAGTTCGAGGCCACCCGGGGCCGGCACCCGCAGGTCGAGGCGCACGTCGGGCTGGCCGACCTCATCGTGCTGAACAAGGCCGACCGCGTCGACCCGGCGACGCTGTGGCGGGTCCGGCGGGCGTGCCGGGAGGCCAACGGCCGGGCGCCGATCGTCCCGGCGAGCCGCGGCGTCGTCGACCCGGGTCTGCTGTTCGACATCCACGTCGTCCCCGGGCGGCAGCTGATGCTCGCCGGCGCCGCCGCCGACGACCACGCGAGCCATCTCCACGCCTCCTACGAGGCCGTCGAGTTCGTCACCGAGCGCCCGATCGACCCGCGGCGGCTCGTGGAGCTGCTCGACCGCAGACCCGCCGGCACGTACCGGGTCAAGGGGTTCGTCGACTTCGGTGTGGCCGGCCACCGGCAGCGGTTCGGGCTGCACGCAGTGGGCCGCTACCTGCGGTTCGACCGGACGCCGTGGCCGCGGGGCGAGCCGCGGCGCACGGGCCTGGAGTTCATCGGGTCGGGTGTGGACGGCGACGCGCTGCGGGCCGCGCTGCGGGCCTGCGAGCGCGCCGAGCCCGCCGGCGCCGACGACATGCTCCCTGTGCTGCGGTACACGTTCGACAGGTGAGCGTCCGGGTCGTACTCGGGAGTAACATAGCGGGTATGGTCCGTGCGTGGGCCCGGCTGCGGGCGTGGCGAGTGGCGTTGCGAGTCGTGTTCGGACTCCCGCGCCCGCTGAAACGCCTCATCGCGGGCCCGCCCGTCCGTATCGACGACCAGCAGCTCGACCTCGACCTCCAGCTGCTCAACCGCGTCGGGGAACTGCTGTCGTCGGAGAACGAGGACCGCCTCGGCGAGGCCGCCCTAGCCGAGCAGCGCCGCCAGGCCGACTTCGCCGCGGAGATCGTCGCCGTCGGGGCTCCCGACGACATCGAGACCGTCGACCTCACCGTCCCCGGGGCGGCGGGGCCGCTCGCCGCACGCCTCTACGTCCCGCCCGCGGTGGCGAGGACGTCGGGGATGGTCGTCTACTTCCACGGCGGCGGGTTCGTGCTCGGCAGCCTCGGCTCGACCGATCCGCTGTGCCGGCTGCTGGCCGCGCAGTCGCAGCTGCGGGTGCTCTCGGTCGACTACCGGCTCGCCCCCGAGCACCCCTACCCGGCCGCGCTCGACGACGCGATCGCCGCGTTCGCGCACATCGCCACCCACGCCGGCGAGTTCGGCGCCGACCCGGACCTGCTGGCAGTCGGCGGGGACAGCGCGGGGGCGAACCTGGCGCTGGTCGTGGCCCACCAGCGGGCCGCCGACGGGCTGCCCGGCCCGGCGTTCGTGCTGGCCATGTACCCGGCTACCGACGCCGAGCGCAGCGGTGGCTCCCGCGACCTGTTCGGCGCCGGTTTCGGTCTGACCGCCGAGTACCTGGCCGAGCTGGAACGCGCCTACCTGCCCGACGGCGTCCCCGACGACGACGCCCGCGGCGCCATCCTGCGCGCCGACGACCTGTCCGGGATGCCGCCGGTCTACCTGTCGACGGCCGGGTTCGACCCGCTGCGCGACGAGGGCGAGGAGCTGGTCACGAGGCTGCGCGACGCCGGTGTCCCGGTCCTGGCGCGACGGTTCAGCGGGCTCGTCCACGGCTACGCGAGCTTCACCGCGATCAGCGCCGCCGCCCGCGACGCCACCCTCGACGCCGCCAGCGCCGTCCGTGCGGGACTGTCGCTCGCCGTCCGTGACCGGGTCGCGGCGCGCGGTATGGAGCGTGTCACCCGCGCGGTCGGCTAACGCCGCGGCAGGATCGTCGATATCTGGTTGTAGCAGTCGGCTTTCACATGTGAACGGAACGAGCACGATGGAACGACCCGTCGCCGGGCGGCACCCCCTGCAGTCGTTGGTCCGTACCCGGCGGGGATTCGTCGTGTTCGACCCGCGGATCGTCGAGGGCACGCACTACTCCATCGACGACCACGGCGCGCTCGTCCACGACCGGGTGCCCGCGGGTGCCACCCTCGGGCTCGTCGTCGCCGCCGGGGCAGCCGGTGCGCTGTTCCTCGGGGAGGGCTGGTGGCGGCTGGCGTGGCTGGCCACCGGCCTGCTGGTCGGCGCGGTGCTGGCGGCGCTGCTGCTCGGGATCGTGCATCTGGTCGACAGCCCCGAGCGGCGCTACCGCAGGCTCACGGGCTCACGGCGGTTCAGCCGCACGGTGACCGACACCACCGACCCGTCGACGTGGCAGCTGTGCGTGCTGGGCTCGCGCGTCGCCGACAGCCGCGCGTGGCGGACCGGGCTCATCGACCCCGACCGGCTGCTCGGCCCGCTGCTCTGGTCGGCGGTCTCGGACGGGGGCTCGGCGGGGACGGTCCGCGACACGCTGACCGAGCTCGCCGACGTCGCCACCGAGCTGGACGCGACGGGGCCGGCCCCGGGGTGGCGGCGCAGCGACGTGGTCGTCCAGGACGACACCCTCGACCGCGTCGTCGTCCTGCGGGCCCGGGCCGACGCGCTCCGCGAGCGGCTGCGCTGCGCCTGACCCGTTGCGCGCGAACGTGCCTGATCATCACCCGGTGAGATTTTCGGTGTCGCCGGTGCTCCGGGTGGGCGCTACGGTCTGGGGCTGACGGCCGGCGTGCGCCGGCGACCTCCGAACGGCAAGGGAGCCCCATCCGATGATCTTCATCGCGCTCAAGGCGAAGATCCGCCCCGAGAAGCGGGACGAGTGGCTCAAGGGCATCGCGCAGTACACCGCTGACGTCAACGCCGAGCCCGGCTGCATCTCCTTCGAGTACTTCGAGAGCACGGAGCACCCGAACGAGTTCGCGATCCTCGAGTCCTTCGTGGACTCGGACGCGGGCTCCGCGCACGTCGCGACCGACCATGTGAAGAAGTTCTTCGAGTGGATGCCCTACCAGGTCGCCGAGCGTCCGAAGATCATCTACCAGGAGCTCGACGGCTGGAACGACATGGCCGAGGTCACCCCGGTCGACTGACCGTGCTCCCGGGTCCCGTCACGGCGGGACCCGGGGCGGCGGCGCAACCCGGAACGGTCGCGGGCCGGCCCCGGTGCCCCGGTGCGGGCGCGTGCGGCTACCGCTTGCGGACGATCGTGAGCCCGTCGGCAATGTGGATCATCGTGGCGTCGACGCGCTCGTCGCCGCGGATTCGGGCGTTGAGTGCCCGCACGGCCTCGGTGGTGTCGGCCGTGTCGGTGGGGTCGATCACCCGGGCGTGGTAGAGCACGTTGTCGACGAGGACGAGCCCGCCCGGCCTGACCCGCGGCACGACCTCCTCCCAGTACAGCGACTGGTTGAGGTAGTCGGCGTCGAGGAACACCAGGTCGTACACCGGTTCGACCGGCAGCGCCCGCAGGATGTCCAGGGCCCTGCCGAGGCGCAGCTCGATGCGGTCGGCCACCCCGGCCGCCGCCCAGTGGCGGCGCGCGATCGAGGTCCACTCCTCGCTCTCGTCGACACAGGTCAACCTCCCGCCGGGAGCCAGGTTCCGGGCGATGCAGATCGACGAGTACCCGGTGAAGGTGCCGATCTCCAGCGCGGTCCGCACCCCGGCCAGGGCCGTGAGCAGCGCGAGGAACGCGCCCTCGTCGACCGACACCTGGAACCGGGCCTCGCTGCCGAGCGTGGCCGTCTCGGCGATCAGGTCCTCCAGGACCTGGTCCGGCGGGGTGACGTGGGCCAGGAGATAGTCGTAGAGCTCGGCGGACATCGGCGTGGGCGTGCGCGTCATGATCGGAACCTACGGCGCCGTGCGCGACCGGCACCCCCCGAACGAGGGCGGGGCAGGGGGCACGGCCGCCTATGATCGCCGCGTGCCCGGCGACGTGCTCATCCGTCAGCTCGAGTACCTCGTCGCCCTGGGCCGCGAGCGGCACTTCGGCCGGGCCGCGGCGGCCTGCCACGTCAGCCAGCCGACGCTCTCGGCCGCGATCCGCAAGCTCGAGTCCGAGCTCGACGCCGTCATCGTCCTGCGGGGCAGGCGGTTCGAGGGGCTCACCGACGAGGGGGAGCGGATCCTCGGCTGGGCGCACCGCATCCTCGCCGAGCGTGACGCCCTCTACGCCGACCTCGACCGGATGCGCGACGGCATCACCGCGACGGCGCGCATCGGGGCGATCCCGACCGCGATCCCGGCGACCCCGTTGATCACCGACCTGTTCGGCAGGCGCAACCCGCTGGCGCGGGTACGGATCGAGGCGCTGCCGTCGCGGGAGATCAGCAGGCGGCTCTCCGAGTTCGAGCTCGACGCCGGCGTCACCTACCTCGACGACGAGACCCCGCCCGGCACCCGCCGCGTCGAGCTGTACCGGGAGCGCTACCTGCTGATGCTGCGCGAGGACGACCAGCACGCGGCCGCCGACGTCGTGACCTGGGAGGCGGCCGCCCGCATGCCGCTGTGCGCGTTGCCGCCGTCGATGCGCAACCGGCGCATCCTCGACGCGACGATGGCGTCGGTGGGGGAGCGGCTGAACCCGGTGGTCGAGGCCGACAGCGTCGACGGGCTGTACGCGCACGTCGCGTCGCGGCGGCTGGCCAGCATCGTCGCCCACACCTGGCTGCACGCGTTCGGTGTCCCGGCCGGGATGTGCGCGCGTCCCCTGGCCGAGATCCTGCCCCGGCCCGTCGTCGGCCTGATCGTGCCCGACCGTGAGCCCGCCTCGATCGTCGCTCAGGAGCTGGTCGACGTGGTGACGGGCGCCGACATCGCGCGCCGGCTCGAGGAGGCGGTCCCCTGAGGCCGCGGCTCGTCAGTCGTGCAGGGAGTCCTCCGCGCGCCGGACCCACGCGGCGAGGTCGTCGTCGCCGGTGACGGCGTCCGGGTCGACGACGACGAAGGCCGCCACGGTCCGCTCACCCATGCGCAGCGGCCGCACGTGCGGCTCGGCGAGCGTGGCGTCGCGCTGCGCGCGTCCGACGCGCACCATCAGCCCGTCACCGGTGACCCCGCAGCACATCCGGCCGCCCACGGCGAACGCGCGGCCGCCCACCATCCGCTTCTCGACGACGTCGGTCCGCCCGCTGAACAGGGCGCGCAGCCGGTCGAGCAGGGGGGCGTCCACCGGGGCAGCAGACCGGGTCCGCGGGGCGGCCGTCAAGCGACCCGCGTCACCTCGTCCCCGGAGCGCCCGCAGGCGCGTCGCTGCTGACCGGAGGAGCCCCGAATCGGAGAGGGGCAGTCATCACCCGGGCGGCGCTGCCGTTGCTGCGCGCCGGTACCCCGGGCGTGCGGGTGGGTCAGCCCGCGGCGTCGGACGCGGGTTTCGGCTCCGACGCGAGCGCTTCCACGTTGCGGATCGCCAGGTCGAGCGCGAGCGCCATCGGCTGCCCGCTGCGCCTGGTCTGGGAGAGGAGGTAGCCGCCCTGGTATGCGGCGACGAGGCCGGTGGCCAGGGCGGCGGCGTCGGCGTCGGGATCGATCTCGCCGCGCTCCTGCATCCGCGAGATCCCGGCGGTGAGGTAGGACTCCCAGTTCTGGAACGTGCCGTTGAGCAGTATGCGGGCGGGCTCGGAGCGGTCGGAGAGCTCGTTGGCGAGCGAGCCGATCGCGCAGCCGTTGGCGCCGTGGCGGGAGTCGACGAAGCGGACGACCGCATCGCGCCAGCGCCGCAGGCCCTGCAGCGAGCTGAGCTGTTCGAGGTGCGGTTCCTGCGCCTCCATCACCCGCGCGGCCTGCATCTTGATCACCGCGGTGACGAGGGCGTCCTTGTCGTCGAAGTAGTGGTAGAGCTGCGACTTGCTGGTGCCGGAGGCCTCGACGACCTGGTCCATGGTCGTGCCGGCGACGCCGTTGGCGTGCATCAGGTCGGCCGCGGCGCGGACGATGCGGTCGCGTGTGAGCGCACCGCGGGCGGTCAGACGCCGCAGTGGAGGCTCTGCCCCGGCACTCGTCACGGACGCGATCCTAGCTCGACGGCGTGATCGTGAACGTCGAGCACGAAAGTATGGACCGCTCAGTCTAGACGATTCGGGGCGCCGTGGCGATCCCGGCGCTGTCGTCGATATGGGCGGTTCCGCGACGTCGACATCGTGATCGAGAAGAAGCCGCTGTTCCGTGGGGGAGCGGGCGTTCGGGAGCCTTACGGTTTCCGGACGGGCAAAATAGACCGGCTGGTACGGGTTGGCTAGCATCCGTGCGTGTCGAGGCAGGAACCCGGGAGGCGCACCTCCGGACGAGCGCGCCGGCGGGCGGCGGTGCGGACCCGGATCGTCCGCGCCGCCGCCGAGGTCGTCGCGCGGTGCGGCGTCGCGGGGGCCACCGTGGAGCGGGTCTGCGCCGCCTCCGGGGTGAGCCGCTCGCAGGTCCGGCGCCACTTCCCCGCCGAGGGCTCGCTGCTCGACGCGGTGGTCGACCTCCACGTCACGGCCGTGCTCACCCGGCAGCACGCCGTGCTCGTGGGCCTGGCGTCCCCGCACGAGCTGCACGCGTGGGTCGAGGACCTGGTCGAGTCGAGCCGCGGGTGCCGGAGCGTGGGCAGGCTTCCGCTCGGGTTCGTGGTGACCCAGTTGGCCGAACGGTCCGACGCGGCGCGGGTCAAGCTCGACGACGCGTTCCGGGCGTGGCAGTCCTACCTGGCGTCGGCCCTGGGCCGGATGCAGGAAGGGGGCGCGCTCGACCCCGCCGCCGATCCGGGCGAGCTGGCCGTCGGCGTCGTCGCGGCGCTGCAGGGCGGGCTGCTCATGGCGCAGGTCGCGCGGAGCGACAAGCCGCTGCGGACGGCTCTGGAGCTGGCCGTCGGCAGCATCGTCGGGGCCGCGCCGGTCGCGTCACGGTGCGCGCCCCGTGGCGGGCGCGCCGCCCCGGCCCCGGTTCCCGCCGCCCCGGCTCCCGGCGCCGCGGCGCCCGCACGTCACGGGCGGTCGTGACCGGCGTCCCGGGCAGACCGGGACGTGTCGGGCGCACGAGCGCGCCACCTGCCGCGGTCGCCGACAGGGCGTCACCAGGGCGTCGCACGACCTCGTCAGGCCGGATCGACCGGGTAGTACTGAGGGGCTTCCTCGCGGTTGTACATGCTGTACCAGCGGATGATCCGCAGCCGGCGCACCCGCGGATCGCCGGGGAACGCGGCCGTCGACTCGAACGTCACGGCGGCGGCCGGGTCGTGCCACACGGTCCGCAGCAGGACGTGGCCGGGCGCCTCGACGGCCTCGTAGACGTCCCACGACGTCAGGCCGTCGGCGTCGAGGTCGAGACCGAGGTGCGCGGCGAGCTCGCCCGCGTCGCGCGTCGAGGCGTGGCGCACGCCCGGCACGCCGACGAGCACGGCGGTGTTCCCGGCGCCCGCGGCGGTCCCGTCGAACCGCTGCCCGGCGAGCACACCGCCGCCGGGCAGGCTCGTGTCGCGCGTGAGCTCGCCGGTGCGCACGGTGTAGTCGACGAAGATCTCGTCGCGCCCCGTCGTCTGGGCCAGCTGATGCCGTGGGTGCGTGCGCCAACGCACCAGCGCCTTCTCGTCCTGCCACGTCGAGAGCGAGAGGACCCAGCCGGGCCGGACGAGGCTCCGGTAGCGGTCGTGGGCGAGGAAGCCGGGCGTCGCGCGGAGGTCGTCGTCGAGCAGGGTCACCAGCTCCAGGTAGGTGTCCCGTCGATGCGGCTTCGGGTGGGCCTCGAACATCACCGCGAACATGCCCCTCCTCGATGTCGCAGCCCTCGTGTCCGCGGGTGCAGACGTGGACGATCGAGTCTAGAACATGAGGTCGGGGTGGGGTACGGGACGCCACCGCGCAGTGCCGCCCCGGCCGAGTGCCTTGTCGACGGGGGGAGCCGGCGGCCAGCCGTCCGCGTGCTGTCTCTGCAGGTAGGGCCGGGATAGTCGGGCCCACGGCGGTGCCGGATCGGTCGGCGGACGGCGGGTTCGACGTGGACCGCGCGGCGCTGCGGTTCCCCGAATTCTGCGCACCAAACCGACGCTCTGGACTGGAATCAGTCGTCCAGTTATGCTGCTGACCCTCGTGCAGTGGGCCCGATCCCGCGCGGGGATCGGCAGGAGTCGGGCCGACCACCGACAGGGAACAGCGGCTCGCCCGGACATCCCGGTGAGCCGGCTCCCCCCGACCGGACGCACTGCCACGACCGACCACCACCATCACCGCGGCGGGACCGACCGTCCGAACCCCGAGCGATCCGGAGGAGCCACCGAATGACCGCCACTCACGACACGACGGACCACGTCCCACCGTCGAGCCAGCCGTCGCTGCACCAGCACGGCGGAGGGGAGATCCAGAAGTTCGGAACCGTCAAGCAGTTCCCCCTCGGACTGTCCTACGACGCTCGCATGTACGCGGCCGAGAAGCTCAACCGGACCTTGGCCGACACCCAGATCCTCCACGCGCTCTACAAGAAGAGCCACTGGAACGTCCGCGGTGCGACGTTCTACCCGTTGCACCTGTTGCTCGACAAGCACGCCGACGAGCAGCTCGCCCTCGTCGACGCGATCGCCGAGCGCATCCAGAGCCTCGGTGCGGTGGCGGTGGGCGATCCGCGCCATGCCGCCGAGCTCACCTCCATCCCGCGATCGCCCGACGGTGTCGAGCAGGTGCCGGCGATGCTCTCCCGGCTGCTCGACGCGCACGAGACGATCCTGATCGACGCCCACAAGGCCGCGGCCAGGAGCGCCGAGCTGGGCGACGACGGGACGAACGACCTGCTCGTCTCGCAGGTCATCCGCACCGGGGAGCAGCAGTGCTGGTTCCTGGCCGAGCACCTGGTCGATGCGCCTCTCGTGCGTGTCTGACGGCCCGCGACCACCACGACGCGCCGGTGCAGGGGCCGTTGCCCAGGGCGCCGCACCCGCACCGTCGTCTCCCGAGAAGGCATCATGACCCGATCAATGTCAGTCCCGGTGACCCGGCCCGACCCGGGCCGGCGCCGCCCGGCGCGGGGCTCGGTGTTCCTCCGGCTGCTGCGGACCACCGACCCCAAGGACATCGCGGTCCTCTACCTGGTCACGTCGTTCGGGTTCTTCCTGGTCGGCGGGGCGATGGCGCTGCTGATCCGGGCGGAGCTGGCCCGCCCTGGGATGCAGTTCCTGTCCCCGGAGCAGTACAACCAGCTGTTCACGATGCACGGCACGGCCATGCTGCTGCTGTACGCGACGCCGATCCTGTTCGGGTTCGCCAACTACATCGTGCCGTTGCAGATCGGTGCCCCCGACGTCGCGTTCCCGCGGCTCAACGCCCTGTCGTACTGGCTGTTCCTGTTCGGGAGCCTGGTCGTCCTGTCCGGCTTCCTCACCCCGGGCGGGCCGGCGTCGTTCGGCTGGTTCGCCTACGCGCCGTTGCACTCGGCGCAGTTCTCCCCCGGCGCCGGGAGCGACCTCTGGCTCGCCGGTCTCATCGTCTCGGGCCTGGGCACGATCCTCGGTGGCGTCAACTTCATCACCACGATCGTCTGCATGCGCGCGCCCGGCATGACGATGTTCCGGATGCCGATCTTCACGTGGAACATCCTCGTGACGGCGATCCTGATCCTCGTCGCGTTCCCCGTGCTCACCGTGGGTCTTTTCGGGATGCTTGCCGACCGGCACCTCGGCGCGCACGTGTTCGACCCCGCCAACGGCGGCGCGATCCTGTGGCAGCACCTGTTCTGGTTCTTCGGCCATCCCGAGGTCTACATCGTCGCCATCCCGTTCTTCGGGATCGTCTCCGAGGTTCTGCCGGTGTTCAGCCGCAAGCCGGTGTTCGGCTACAAGGGGCTGGTGTACGCGACGATCGCCATCGCGGCGTTGTCGGTCGCGGTGTGGGCCCACCACCTCTATGCGACGGGTGCGGTGCTGCTGGCGTTCTTCTCCTTCACCACGTTCCTCATCGCGATCCCGACGGGTGTCAAGTTCGTCAACTGGATCGGCACGTTGTGGAAGGGAAGACTGACGTTCGAGACGCCGATGCTGTTCGCGCTCGGCTTCCTCGCGACGTTCCTGTTCGGTGGGCTGACGGGCATCCTGCTGGCCTCGCCGCCGTTGGACTTCCACGTCTCCGACAGCTACTTCGTGGTGGCGCACTTCCACTACGTGCTGTTCGGCACGATCGTGTTCGCGACGTACTCGGGCATCTACTTCTGGTTCCCGAAGATGACCGGCCGGATGATGGACGAGACGCTGGGCAAGGTCCACTTCTGGCTGACGTTCGTCGGCTTCCACACCACGTTCCTGGTGCAGCACTGGCTGGGCAACGAGGGCATGCCGCGGCGCTACGTGGACTACCTGCCCACCGACGGGTTCACCACGTTGAACACGGTCTCGTCGATCGGCGCGTTCGTCCTGGGTGCGTCGACGCTGCCGTTCATCTGGAACGTGTTCCGGTCCTACCGGTACGGCCGGGTGGTGACCGTCGACGACCCGTGGGGCTTCGGTAACTCGTTGGAGTGGGCCACGTCGTGCCCGCCGCCGCGGCACAACTTCACCGAGCTGCCGCGCATCCGTTCGGAGCGTCCGGCGTTCGAGCTGCACTATCCGCACCTCGTCGAGAGGTTCCGGCGCGAGGCCCACGGCGCGCGTCCTGCCCCCCTACCCGAGAGGAGAACGCCATGACCAGGCTGGGTGACATTCGCGTGTCCGACGGCGACGCTGTGGCCGCCGAGCACATCCGCACCGCACTGCTCGCGGGGACCTTCGTCTACGAGGACGGTTCCACCCAGACGTTCGAACCCTCGGGTGCGACCACGTACAACGATCGGGGCCGGCCGACCGAGGGCCGGTGGTATCTCGGCGACGACGGGCGGTTCTGCTCGTTCTGGCCGCCGGACTTCCGAGCCTGCTACGACCTGCACTGGATCGTCGACGACGAGGAGGTCGCCGGGCTGCGGTTCGTCCCGGACGGCCGCAGCCGTGGCTTCGCCGGTCGGTACCGGCGATGACATCGACCAGGCACGCACCGACCGGCACCGCCTGAGCGCAGGCACCCTGCCGTGTCCCCGGACAGTCCGGCCTCGCCCCGGGGGGAGCGAAGGCGCCGGTCCACGGACCTGGACCGGCGCGCGTGGGGCGCGGCCGGACACCCCCGAGGAGTCGGTACGGCGGGGGTGGTGGGTACGGCCGACCCCCGGGGGGGGTGTCTCTATGGGGTTGTCAAGCGGCTGCGGCCACTGGTGGCAGCGTCGGGACGCTCGGTGGTGCGTAGGGGCGCCGGTCGCGGAGCATGGCGTAGATGACGTCGGTGCGGCGGCGAGCGAG
>NZ_JBFWOY010000023.1:0-114454 GCF_050250275.1 Pseudonocardia sp. | reverse complement strand
CACCAGGGCAACGTAGGTGGTGAACCGGTCAGGCTTGCGCCATCCCACATCTCGCCGGGCACTCGGGGCCATCGCAACCCTCCACGATCAAGGTGTTGCGACGACCCCGAGACACCACCCGAGTTGCGCGGGTGTGCCGTTCGTTCGCTGCAGTAGCGTCGGACGGGTGCACAGCGAGCTGATCGAGATCCGGACCGGCACCTCGGAGGTCGTGCGCGACCTCGGCTCCGAGATCGACGCGTTCCTGCGCTCGGCGCTCGCCGGCGACGGGCTGCTCAACATCTGGGTGCCGCACGCGACCGCCGGACTGGCGATCATCGAGACGGGCGCCGGCAGCGACGACGACCTCCTCGCGACGCTGCGCGACCTGCTCCCCGCCGACGACCGGTGGCGCCACCGCCACGGCAGCCACGGCCACGGCCGCGACCACGTCCTGCCCGCGATCATCGCCCCGTCGATGATGGTTCCCGTGCTCGGTGGGCAGGCGGCGCTGGGCACCTGGCAGTCGGTGTGCCTGGTGGACACCAACGTCGACAACCCGGTGCGGACGGTCCGGCTGTCGTTCCTGCCGCACTGAGGGTCAGACGACGACCGGCAGGCTCGCCGTCAGGCCGGACGTGACGTCGCCGGTCATGGTCGCGAGCTGGCGGTCCCAGCCGTCGCGGAACACCATGTCGGAGGTCAGGGAGACCTGCGAGAGCGTGCGCACGCTGCCGGCGTAGCCGTCGGTGGCGTAGACGGCCTCGCACGTCTCCTGCGGCAGCGCCAGCTGTGTGGTGCGCACGGCGTTGCCCGACGACGTCGCGTCGGCGAGCGAGCGGTAGATCTCGAAGTGCACGTGCGGCCAGCGGCCCCGGTAGCAGGCCGGGAAGATGCTGGTGAACGACACCTTTCCGGCGGCGTCGGCGGCCTGGACGCCGCGCAGGTAGTTCTCGCCCGCCGCGGCGCGGGAGTAGAGCGAGTAGTTGGCGTCGCGGTCGCAGTGCCACACGTAGACCGCGGCACCGGCCAGGGCGGCACCGGTGCCGTCGCGCAGGGTGAGGGCGATCTGCAGGGGCACACCCGCCGCGGTGGTCGTCGACGAGCCGAAGCTCGACCGAATGTCGCTACGGACGAGCCCGGCGTCGTCGAGGACATCGGGGACGTTGGAGCCGTCGGCCGGGTAGGGGCCGCCGGTCTCCTCGGGGATCGCGCCGGAGGCGGCGTCCCCGGCAGCGGCGGATCCCGGCACGGGCGCCGACGAGCATGCCGCCGCGAGCGTCACCGCAGCCCCGCCCGCGAGCAGCCCCAGCATCCGGCGGCGGCCGAGCAGCCGGGGCAGGTCGCGGGAGATGCCACCGAAGTCGTCGTGGTCGTCGGACATGCGCGCTCCTGAACAGTGGTGGCGGGGCGTTCCGTCACCACTGTCCCGAATACCCCCCGGCGCAGCCTGGGAGCGACCTGTGCGTCTGCTGTGCGTCGACCCGGATCAGCCCCGGACGACCTGCACCAGGTGCTCGACGGCACCGTCGAGGGCGATCTCGACGCGCTCGCCGCTGCGCCGGTCCTTGACCTCGATCTTGCCGTCGGCCAGCCCGCGGCCGACGACGACGATCGTCGGCACCCCGACGAGCTCGGCGTCGGCGAACTTGACCCCGGGCGAGGCCTTGCGGTCGTCGAGCAGCACCGAGAGCCCGGCGGCCTCCAGGTCGGCGGCGACCTTCGCACCGCCGGTCATGATCTCCTCGTTCTTGCCGGCGATCACGACGTGCACGTCGTAGGGCGAGACGGCGCGCGGCCAGATGAGACCGGACTCGTCGTTGCTCTGCTCGGCGACGACGGCGACGAGCCGCGAGACGCCGATGCCGTAGGAGCCCATGGTGATGCGGACGGGCTTGGAGTCGGGGCCCAGCGCGTCGAGGGAGAAGGCGTCGGCGTACTTGCGGCCGAGCTGGAAGATGTGGCCGATCTCGATGCCGCGCGCGCTCTCCAGCGGACCGCTGCCGTCGGGCGCCTCGTCGCCGTCGCGGACCTCGGCGGCCTCGATGGTGCCGTCGGGGGTGAAGTCGCGACCGGCGACGAGGTCGACGACGTGGTGGTCGTGCTTGTCGGCCCCGGTCACCCAGGCGGTGCCGGTGACGATCCGCGGGTCGACGAGATAGCGGACCCCGTTGGCGGCCAGCGAGCCCGGGCCGATGTAGCCCTTGACGAGGAACGAGTTCGCGGCGAAGTCCTTGTCCTCGAGCAGCGCCACCTCGGCGGGCGCGACGGCGGCCTCGAGGCGCTTCATGTCGACCTCGCGGTCGCCGGGGACGCCGACCCCGAGCAGCTCCCACTCGTCGGCGCCGGGCTGCCGCAGCTTGACCAGGACGTTCTTGAGGGTGTCGGCGGCGGTGAACCGACGGTCGAGGCCGGCGCCGTTGAGGAACGTCACCAGCGACTCGATGGTCGGGGTGTCGGGGGTGTGGTGGACCTGCGCGGCGGGCAGGCCGTCGACCGGCCGTGCGGGCGGCGCGGGGGTGACGACGGCCTCGACGTTGGCGGCGTAGCCCGACGCGGAGCGGACGAAGGTGTCCTCACCGGTCGCGGCCTCGGCGAGGAACTCCTCCGACGCCGAGCCGCCCATCGCCCCGGACGTGGCGGAGACGATGACGTAGCGCAGCGACAGCCGGTCGAAGATCTTCACGTAGGCCTTGCGGTGCAACGCGTAGGACTCGGACAGTCCCTCGTCGGTCAGGTCGAACGAGTAGGAGTCCTTCATCAGGAACTCGCGGCCGCGCAGGATGCCCGCGCGGGGACGCTCCTCGTCGCGGTACTTGTTCTGGATCTGGTAGAGCACGACCGGGTAGTCCTTGTACGACGAGTACTCGCCCTTCACCGCGAGGGTGAACAGCTCCTCGTGGGTGGGGCCGAGGAGGTAGTCGTTGCCCTTGCGGTCCTTGAGCCGGAACAGGTTCGGGCCGTACTCGGTCCACCGGTTGGTCGACTCGTAGGGGTCGCGCGGCAGCAGCGCGGGGAACTGGATCTCCTGGGCGCCGATGGCGTCCATCTCCTCGCGCACGATCTCCTCGATCCTGCGCAGCACCCGCAGGCCCAGCGGCAGCCAGGAGTAGACGCCCGGGGCGACTCGGCGGACGTAGCCGGCGCGGACCAGCAGCTTGTGGCTGGGCACCTCCGCGTCGGCCGGGTCCTCGCGGAGGGTGCGGAGGAACAGCGACGACATCCTGGTCAACACCCGCGCAAGGGTAGCGACGACCCCACGGGCACTTCGCCCCGGTTACGACCTCCGCGCCGACATCGGCTTGGATGTGCGGATGAACAGCCGAGTGGTGGTGCTGGTGGCACGTCCCACGCCCTCCGGTGTCGACGCCCGGTCACTCGCGGGGCTCGCCGCCGCGGTGGCGGCCACGGTCGACGGCCCCGTCCGCGTCGCGCATCTCGACCAGGCGGAGCCGTCGATCCACGACGTCCTCGACGAGGCGGTCCGCGAGGGCGCCGGCGGCGCCCTGCTGGTGCCGCTGGCGGTCCCCGCGGACGCCTATCTGCGCACGTGGATCGGCAAGGCGGTCGCGAACTGGCGCGAGACGCGGGCGCCGCTGACCCTCGACGTCCGGCTGGCCGGCGACCTCACCGCGACCGCGGGCGCGGCCGCCGCGGTCGCGGCCCTCACCGTCGACGGGGGCGCGGAGATCACCGCGTCGCCGGGCGGGTTCCGGGCGCCGTCGTGGTCGGAGCTACCCGGTCACGACCGGCATCTGCTGCTGTGCCGCGGGCCCCGCTGCACCGCCCACGGCGCCGGTGCCACCCACCGGGCCCTGACCGCCGCGACCCGCGACGACCCCCGCACCCTGGTGACACCGATCGGCTGCCTCGGTCCCTGCAACCTGGGCCCGATCGTGATCGAGACGCCCGGCCGGGACCCCGAGGGCACGTGGCACCAGCGCGTGGACCCGCAGGCGGCGACGGCGCTCGCGGCGCGACGGGCGGAGCTCAGTAGCGGTTGACCCTGGCGGCGGTGGCGGGTGCCGCGTCGATGTCCGCGGCCGGCACCGTCACGGCGGGCCGCCGGCTGCGGACGATCGTCCCCGCCGACGGGACGTCCTCGCGGGCCGGCCAGGTCGCGGACCCGTCGCGATGAACCGCGCCGACTGCGCGTCGACGTGGTCGATCGCCTTGTCCGCGATGGCGGCCGGCGGCTCCGGGACGATCTCCCGTAGCTCCGCCCCGGCGCCGATCACCTCATGCGGGCGAGGCCGGCCTCACTCGTGCAGAAGCGACGTGAGGTGTGCTCCGACCACCTCGTCCTCGATGAGGAACGCGTCGTGCCCGTACGGGGCGTCGATGACCTTCAGCTCCGCACCGGGGATGCCCTCGGCCATCTCGATCTGCTGCTCGAGCGGGTAGAGCCGGTCGGAGTTCACCCCGGCGACGAACGTCGCCGCCGTGACCCGCTTCAGGGCGGCCGCGACCCCGCCGCGGTCGCGGCCGACGTCGTGGGCGTTCATCAGTTCGGTGAGCCGCACGTAGGAGCCGGCGTCGAAGCGGCGCACCAGCTTCTCGGCGTGGTGGTCGAGGTAGGACTCGACGGCGTAGCGGCCACCGTCGAACGGGTTCTCCCCGTCCTGGGCCTCGCGGCCGAAGCGGGTGCTCAGCTCGAACCCGCTGCGGTAGCTCAGGTGCGCGATGCGCCGCGCGACGCCGAGCCCCGCGTGCGGGCCCTTGCCCGCGGGCAGGTCGTGGTAGTCGCCACCGTTCCAGCCGGGGTCGGCGCGGATCGCCGCGAGCTGCGGGGACGCCCAGCCGATCTGGTCGGCCGAGGTGGCCGCGGGCGAGGCGAGGACGAAGAGCCTGCGCACCCGGTCGGGCTGCGACGCAGCCCATTCGAGGGCCCGCATCCCGCCCATGGAACCACCGATCACGCACGCCCAGGTGTCGACGCCCAGCGCGTCGGCGAGGACGGTCTCGGCGGCGACGGTGTCGCGCGCGGTCACGATCGGGAACCTGCTCCCCCACGGCACCCCGTCGGGTGCCGTCGAGGACGGGCCGGTGGAGCCCTGGCAGCCGCCGACGACGTTGGGCGCCACGACGAACCAGTCGGCGGGGTCGAGCGCGCGGCCGGGGCCGACGAGCGCCTCCCACCAGCCGGCGGTGGGGTGCCCGGGGCCGGCAGGCCCGGCGATGTGACTGTCGCCGGTCAGCGCGTGCAGCACCAGCACCGCGTTGGAGCGGGCGGCGTCGAGCGTGCCCCACGTCTCGTAGGCGATCCGGACGTCGGGCAGGTCGCCGCCGGACTCCAGGCGCAACGTGCCGGGCAGCTGCACCCACTGTCGACGGCCGGGGTCGTCCCCCTCCCGCCAGGCACCGCTGGCGGGAGGGAGGACGATCTGTTCGGAGATGATGACGGCCTCTCTCAGGCGCCCTTGGCCGCGCGGAAGCCCGCGTCGAGGTCGGCCTTGATGTCCTCGATGCCCTCCAGGCCCACCGAGAGCCGGACCAGGCCGGGGCCGACACCCGTGGCCAGCTGCTCCTCGCCGGAGAGCTGGCTGTGGGTGGTGCTGGCCGGGTGGATGACCAGGCTGCGCACGTCGCCGATGTTGGCGAGGTGGCTGTGCAGCTCGAGGGCGTCGACGAACTTCTTGCCCGCCTCGACGCCGCCACGGATGTCGAACGCGACGACCGCGCCCGCCCCCTTGGGCAGGTACTTCTGCTGGGCCGCGTGCCACGGGCTCGAGGGCAGGCCGGCGTAGTAGACGGTCTCGACCTCGTCGCGCGCCTCGAGCCACTCCGCGATCGCCTGAGCGTTCTGGACGTGGCGCTCCATGCGCAGCGACAGCGTCTCGACGCCCTGGATGATCAGGAAGCTGTTGAGCGGCGCGATGGCCGGGCCCACGTCACGCAGCAGCTGGACGCGGAACTTGATCAGGTACGACAGGGGGCCGAGGGCGTCCCAGTAGTTGAGGCCGTGGTAGCTCGGGTCCGGCGTGGTGAGGCCGGGGAACCGGTCGGCGTGCGAGCCCCAGTCGAAGTTGCCGGAATCGACGACGATGCCGCCGATCGACGTACCGTGCCCGCCGAGGAACTTCGTCATCGAGTGGACGACGAGGTCGGCGCCGTGCTCGATCGGACGGACCAGATAAGGGGTCGGGACCGTGTTGTCGACGATCAGCGGGACGCCGGCCTCGTGGGCGATGTCGGCGACGAGCCGGATGTCGAGCACGTTGCTGCGCGGGTTGCCGATGGTCTCGGCGTAGAACGCCTTCGTGTTCGGGCGGACCGCGGCGCGCCACTCGTCGGCGTTGTCCGGGTCGTCGACGAACGTGACCTCGATGCCCAGCTTGGGCAGCGTGTAATGGAACAGGTTGTACGTGCCGCCGTAGAGGGAGGCGCTGGAGACGAAGTGGTCGCCCGCCTCGGCGATGTTGAGGATCGCCAGCGTCTGGGCGGCCTGGCCCGACGCGACGGCGACGGCCGCGATGCCGCCTTCGAGCGCGGCGATGCGCTGCTCGAGGACGTCCTGCGTCGGGTTCATGATCCGGGTGTAGATGTTGCCCAGCTCGGCCAGCCCGAACAGCGCCGCGGCGTGGTCGCTGTCACGGAAGGTGTACGAGGTGGTCTGGTAGATCGGGGTGGCCCGCGCGCCGGTGGTCGGGTCGGCGGTGGCGCCGGCGTGGACCTGCTTGGTCTCGAAGGACCACGCTGCGGTCGGGTCGGTGGGCTCGGTCACGATGAAACTCCTGCGTTCGTACGAGAAACGGCTGGATGGAGGGACGAGCGCGCGCCCGGATGCGGACATCCTGCGCGACCGGCCGGCCGACGGTCACCTCGGGGCCTGTGTGATCGGCCCCGGTGCGAGCATCCGCGCTCATGCGGACCGGGGACGTCGGCGGGTCGAGTCAGCGACCGCAACAGGCCGCGCTCGTGACCCGCATGTTGTCGACATGCAGGCGCGCCACGAGGTAGATCACCAAATGAAAATATCGGGTGCCCTGCCGCCTGCACAACCGGCCCCCGGGCCGGTTGGTAGCGTCCAGCGCCGTGCTCGTGCTGCTGCCGCCCTCCGAGACCAAGCGCGACGGCGGCGACGGCGCCCCGCTGCGCCTCGACGCCCTGTCGTTCCCCGAGCTCGGCGGAACGCGCAAAGTCCTGGCCGACGAGCTCGTCGAGCTGGCCGCCGACGTCCCCGCCAGCCGTGCCGCGCTGGGCCTGTCGCCGCGCCAGGACGACGAGGTCGCCCGCAACGCGGCGCTGTGGTCCGCGCCGACCCTGCCCGCGCTGCACCGCTACACCGGTGTCCTCTACGACGCGCTCGACGTCACGACGCTGCGAGGTGCGGCGGCGGCCCGGGCGCGGGCCCGGCTCGCCGTCGGTTCGGCGCTGTTCGGCCTGGTCCGCGCCGACGACCCGATCCCCGCGTACCGGCTGTCGGCGGGGTCGGCGCTGCCGGCGGGCGGCACCCTCGCGGCGCGCTGGCGGCCCGTCCTGGACCCGGTGCTCGCCGCTGTCGCCGCCCACGAGCTGGTGGTCGACCTGCGGTCCGGGTCGTATGCGGCGCTGGGCCGGGTTCCCGGCGCCGTCGACGTCACCGTCCTCGCGGAGAGGCCCGACGGCACCCGCTCCGTCGTCAGCCACTTCAACAAGGCCCACAAGGGTGCGCTCGCCCGGGTGCTGGCCGGGACCCGCGCCGAGCCGACCGACGCCGCCGGGGTCGCCACCATCGCCCGGCGGGCGGGGATGCGCGTGGAGCGACCCACCGCGTCGTCACTGTCCGTGATTGTCCCCGCCTGAGTCCATTGCGACCGACCTCCGTCCGGTTACGAGATCCGCGACACGCCCAGCGCGGTGTCCGATCCGGGCGAGTCGCCCGGTAGCGTCAGGATGCGGTACGGCCCGGCCCGCGGGCCCGAGCGGAGAGCCATGCGGACCCGGAGCAACCTGGCGATCGCCGTCGCGCTCGTCGCGGCAGGCCTGTTCCTCACCATGGCGTTGACCGCGCCGAAGGCCGAGGTCGACGGCGTGCCCGTGGCCGCCGAGGCCTCCGCCGGGGATCCCCCACCGCCGGCACCGCCGTCGCCACCGGAGTGGATGCGGCCGCTGAACCCGGGCGAACGGCCGCCGCAGTTCGTCCTGTTCTCCTTCGACGGCGCGGGCGCCGACTCGCACTGGAAACGGATCCTGCCCCTCGCGCAGCGGTCCGACGCGAAGTTCACCGGCTTCCTCACCGGCCTCTACCTCGTCCCGAACTCCGAGCGCACCCGCTACACCGGCCCCGGCCACGCACCCGGCAAGTCGTCGGTCGGGTTCGGCGGCACCGAGGCCGACATCGCCACCCGCATCGGCAACCTGAGGACGGCACTGGCCGCGGGTCACGAGATCGGCACCCACTACAACGGTCACTTCTGCGCGGGCGCCGAGCCGTCCGGGGCGAAGTGGACCACGGCGCAGTGGAACTCCGAGCTCGACCAGTTCTTCCGCTTCGTCCGCGAGGCGCCGGGCCTCGACCTGCCCGACGGCACCGTCAAGGGCGGGCGCACCCCGTGCCTGGAGGGCAAGAAGGACCAGTTCTTCCCGGCGATGCTCAAGCACGGGATGGTCTACGACAGCAGCGGCACGTCCGGCTCGCTGGCCTGGCCGTCGAAGGTCGCCGGGGTGTGGGAGTTCCCGATGCCCTCGGTCACCGTCACTGCGCTGAACAAGCGAGTGATCATGATGGACTACAACCTCTGGTACTCCATGAACGGCGCGAAGGACGAACCGGAGAAGGCGTCGCTGTTCACCGAGTGGACCGTGGCCGCCTACTTCAAGGCCTACGACGCCGCGTACTCAGGCAACCGGGCCCCGCTCGTCGTCGGCAACCACTTCAACGACTGGAACGGCGGGGCGTTCAGCACCGCCGTCGAGACGTTCATGGGCGAGGTGTGCCTGCGCCCCCAGACGGCCTGCGCCACCTACGGTCAGGTCCTGGAATGGATGAGCCTGCAGGACCCGGCGACCCTGGCGGCGCTGGAGGCCGAGCCGCAGCCGCGGCCCTGAAACTCGCTTGCGGCCCGACGTAGTGTGGGCAGTGCAGTGATCGCCGCACGGACGGAGCAGGGATGACGGGCAGGGACCGCGCCACCGGGTGACATGTCCCCGGGGGCGCACCGCGACGTTCTGTCGGCCCTCGTCCCGTGAGGTCACCCCGTGCCCGATCCTTCGATCGTCTGCTCCGGTCTGTCCTATGTCCTGCCCGACGGCACCGTCGTCCTCGACGGCGTCTCCTTCACCGTCGGCCCCGGCCTGACCGGGCTCGTCGCCCCCAACGGCGCCGGCAAGACCACCCTGCTGCGCCTCGTCGAGGGTTCGGCCGCGCCCACCACCGGCGCCGTCACCGTCGACGGCACCGTCGGGCTGCTCCCCCAGGAGCTGCCGTTCACCGACGACCTCACCGTCGCCGAGGTGCTCGGCGTCTCCGACACGCGAGCGGCGCTCGCCGCCATCGAGGCCGGCGACACGGGCGAGGACCACTTCGCCACGATCGGCGACGACTGGGACGTCGAGGAACGCAGCCGCGCCGAGCTCGACCGCGTCGGCCTCACCGACATCGGCCTCGACCGCACCCTCGACACCCTCTCCGGTGGGCAGGTCGTGTCCCTGGGCCTCGCGGCGCTGCTGCTGCGCCGCCCCGACGTCCTGCTCCTCGACGAACCCACCAACAACCTCGACCGCGCTGCCCGGGAGCGGCTGTTCGCCGTGCTCGACGGCCGGCCCGGGTGCGTGCTCGTCGCCACCCACGACCGTGAGCTGCTCGAACGCGCCGACCGCATCGCCGAGCTGGGCCGCGACGGCATACGGGTGTTCACCGGCAACCTCGACGCCTACACCGAGGCCGTCCGCGTCGAACGCGAGGCCGCCGAGCGCGCGGTCCGGTCGGCCGAACAGGACGTCAAGCGGGAGAAGCGGGCCATGCAGCTGGCACGCGAACGCGCCGACCGCCGGGCCAACACCGCCGCCCGTGGGGTCGCCGACGCGGGGCTGCCGAAGATCGTCGCCGGCAAGCTGAAGCGCAAGGCGCAGGAGTCGGCGGCGAGGTCCGACCGCACCCACGGCGACCGCGTCGACCAGGCCCGCACCCGCCTCGACGACGCCGAACGCGCCCTCACCGACGACGCGATGCTCGTGCTCGACCTCCCCGACACCACGGTGCCGGCAGGCCGCACGGTCGTTGCCGCGCAGGGCATCCGGGTGCGGGAGCTGTTCGGCGCCGGGGTCGACCTGACGATCCGCGGCCCGGAGCGGATCGCGCTCGTCGGCGCGAACGGCTCCGGAAAGTCGACGCTGCTGCGCGTGCTGTCCGAGGAGCTGGTCCCCGACGCGGGCGAGGTCAGGGGCGCCGGCGGCCGGGTCGCGCGGCTCTCCCAGCGCCTCGACCTGCTCGACCCGGCGCGCACGGTGCTGCAGAACCTGGAGGCCGTCACCGACGGGATGGCGCTGTCGCAGCGGATGACGTTGCTCGCCCGGTTCCTGTTCCCCGGCGACGAGGCGCACAAGCCGGTCGGGGTGCTCTCCGGCGGCGAGCGGCTGCGCGCCACCCTGGCCTGTGTGCTGCTCGCGCGGCCCGCGCCGCAGCTGTTGCTGCTCGACGAGCCCACCAACAACCTCGACATGGTCTCCACCGCGCGGCTCGCGGGCGCGCTGCGGGCGTTCCGGGGCGCGCTGGTCGTCGTCAGCCACGACGAGCGCTTTCTCGCCGACGCGGGGGTCGGTCGGCGGGTGGCGCTGGCGGCCGGCGCCCTGACCGACGCGGCCCCGGCCACCTGACCCGAGCACCCGGCCGAGCACCTGCCGGGGCGACGCGCACCGGGGCCGACCAGCCGTCGCGCACTCCGGGCCGACCAGCCGTCGCGCGGGGGTAAATGCGTTGCGGGCGGGGTGGGCCGTCCACCACCATCGTGCCCGGCCGGAAGAAGCCGGATGACGACGCGACCCAGGAGGTGCCGGATGTCGACCGCCGCCCGGGACCTGGCACGTCCTCGTCCCTTCCCCGCCCCACCGCTGGAACCCGTGCGCCCGTAGCGCACCCCGGTGGGGCCATCCGGTCAGGAGACCCACCCAGTGCCCACGCACGACGGTTCCTTCTCACGCGGCCGCCGTTCCGCACGCCGCCGCTTCGACGACGAGTACGACCCCGCCGACGACGCGTACGTCTCGCGCCGCCGGCGGCGCACCACCGGTCCGACCCCGCCGCCCGTCGAGCTCGACGGGCGCGCGGGCGAGGACGTCGACGGCCCACCCGAGGGCGACCGCTGGTCGACCTGGGACGGCGCCGACCACGGCCCCGTCCCGCGCCCGGACTGGGTGGTGACGGCGACCGGCGCCGTCGACACCGAGCTCGGCGTGCTCAAGACCGGCAAGGAGGCCGACGTCCACCTGGTCCGCCGCGGCGTTCCCGGCGATGCCGCGATCCTGCTGGCGGCCAAGCGTTACCGCTCACCGGAGCACCGGATGTTCCACCGCGACGCCGGCTATCTGCAGGGGCGGCGGGTCCGCCGGTCCCGGGAGACGCGGGCGATGGCGTCGCGGACCGACTTCGGTCGCGACCTGCTCGCCGGGCAGTGGGCGCGCGCCGAGTTCGCGGCGCTGTCCACGCTGTGGTCGGCGGGCCTGCCGGTCCCGTACCCGGTGTCGGTCGACGACACCGAGGTGCTGCTGGAGTTCGTCGGCGACGGGGAGGCCGCGGCACCGCGGCTGGCCCAGCTGCGCCCCGACCCCGACGAGCTGGCCGACCTCTGGGCGCAGCTGCGCGCGGCGCTGCAGGGGCTCGCCCGGCACGGCCTCACCCACGGCGACCTGTCGGCGTTCAACCTGCTGGTCCATCGCGGCCGGCTGGTGATGATCGACCTGCCGCAGGTCGTCGACGTCGTCGGCAACCCGTTCGGGCCCTCCTACCTGGGGCGTGACGTCGACCGGATCGGGGCGTGGTTCGCTGCCCGCGGGCTGCCGGACGCCGCGGCGGCCCAGGACGCGCTGCTCGCCGACCTGATGGGCGAGCTGGGGATCACCGGTCCGGCAACATCACACCCGTGAGGTTGTGGCCGGGCGCTCGGGTAGTCTCACGAGGAGCGTCCGGCCCGGCCGACCCCGGCCCGGTGACCCCGACAGGGTCGCACCCCGTTGTGGACGCGTCCGAAGTTCCATTCCCTGTGGGCGCTGCGTTGCGCCCGGGCTCGTCCCCGCAACAGCCCGCCCGTCCCTGTCGACGGGTGTGGCCGGCTCCGTGCGACGTGCCACGTCCGGAGGTCTTTTCTTGGCTCCCCAGCAGGCCCGTTCCTCGGGTCCCGCCGATCGTTCCGTCCGTTCGGGTGCGGGTCGTCCCCGTCCCCAGCGGGCCCGTGGCCGTGGGCGTGGTGGCGACCGCCGCCCCGCCGCGGCTCCCGCCCGTGCCGGCTCGCCGATGCCGGTCGAGCAGCTGTGGACGGCGCCCGAGTCGGGTATGCCGTCGTTCGCCGACCTCGGTCTTCCCGAGCCGGTGCTGCGCGCGCTCGCCGCAGAGGGCTTCACCGCACCGTTCCCGATCCAGGCGGCGACGCTGCCGGTCACGCTGAAGGGCCAGGACCTGCTGGGTCGTGGCCAGACCGGTTCGGGCAAGACGCTGGCCTTCGGGCTGGCCCTGCTGTCGCGGCTGGCCGGTGGCCGCGCGACGGCCCGCAAGCCCCGCGGTCTCGTCCTGGTGCCCACGCGTGAGCTGGCGCAGCAGGTCGTCGACGCGCTCGACCCGTTCGCGCGTGCCCTCGGGCTGCGCACCGCGGTCGTCGTGGGCGGGCTGTCGTTCAACCGGCAGGCCGACGCGCTGGCCCGTGGGGTCGACCTGCTGGTCGCCACCCCCGGCCGGCTGACCGACCACACCACGCAGCGCACCGCCGACCTGTCGGCCATCGAGGTCACCGCGCTCGACGAGGCCGACCGCATGGCCGACATGGGGTTCCTCCCCCAGGTCCGCGCCATCCTCGACCTCACCCCCGCCGACGGGCAGCGGCTGCTGTTCTCGGCCACGCTCGACGGTGACGTCGCCGCGCTCGTCTCGCGCTACCTGCACGACCCGGTGACGCGTGCCGTCGACTCGGCCCGGGCGTCGGTCGACACGATGGACCACCACCTGCTGCGGGTGGACTCCGCGGCGAAGGCCCAGGTCGTCGCCGAGATCGCCGCCCGCGAGGGCCGGACGATCCTGTTCGCGCGCACCAAGCACGGCGTCGACCGCTGGGTGCGCAACCTGCGCCGCGACGGGATCGTGTCCGTCGGTCTGCACGGCGGGAAGTCGCAGAACCAGCGCAACCGCGCGATCGCCGACTTCAAGGAGGGCCGCACCCCGGTCCTCGTGGCCACCGACGTCGCGGCGCGCGGCATCCACGTCGACGACGTGAGCCTCGTCGTGCACATCGACCCGCCGGCCGACCCCAAGGACTACCTGCACCGCGCCGGCCGCACGGCCCGCGGTGGCGAGTCCGGCACGGTCGTCACGCTGGTGACGCCGGAGGAGCGTCGCGATGTCGACACGCTGACCCGGCAGGCCGGGGTGCGCCCGACGGTGCACGACGTCTTCCCGGGGGCGGAGTCGCTGGCCCGGGTCACCGGCTCGCGCGAGCCCAGTGGTGTGGCGATCGTCGAGCCGAAGCCCGTGCAGGCCGCGCCGCGCGGTCAGGCCCGGCGTTCCGGCGGGCGCCAGGGCGGAACGCCCGGCGCCGGGAAGGCAGGGTCGGGCAGCGGCGCGCGCCGTGGCGCGCGCGGCGGCGGCACCGGCGGGGGCCGCCGGTCCTCCGGTGGCCGCTCCAACGCCGCCTGACCCGGGAACGACGAGAGAACCCGCCGCAACCCCGCTGCGGTGTCCGGTCCGGACACCGCAGCGGGGTTGCGGCTGTCAGGGGCTCAGCCGCCGAGGCCGAGGATCGACAGCACGCGCCGGGCGGCGGTGCCGCCGGCCTCCTCGGCGACGGCGAGCGCACGCGGCACGTCGAGGTCGTCGAGCAACGCGGCCGAGACCGCGGCGTCGGCGGCCGGGTTCTCGGTGACGCCGTGCGCAGCCGCGGCGTAGAGCCGCTCCAGCCGGGCCGCGGCCGCCTCGAGGTCCTCGACGCGGTAGTCCCAGGGTCGTGCCCACGCCCGGTCGACGAGCAGCAGCCGCAGCGCGGCGGCAGGCCACGTCTCCAGCACGTCGGAGACGAGCACCAGGTTGCCGGTCGACTTGGCCATCTTGCGGCCGTCGATGCCGACGGTGCCCACGTGCAGCCATGACCGGGCGAACGGCGTCACCCCGGTGACGGCCTCGGCCATCGCGGCCTCGTAGGCGTGGTGGGGGTAGCGCAGGTCGGCGCCGCCGACGTGGATGTCCAGTGCCGGGCCCAGCGTCGTCAACGACATCGCCGCGCACTCGGCGTGCCACCCCGGTCGGCCGCCACCCCACGGGCTGGGCCACGCCGCCTCACCGGGCGCGGACGCGCGCCAGATCACGACGTCGAACGGGTCGTCGCGGCCGTCGTCGCGGCGGTCGCCGTACTCGGCCGACAGCGCCGCGGCCTCGGCGGCACCGAGACCCGCGCGCTCGCGCACCCCGGCGCCGCGGAACCAGACGGTGCCGTCGCGGTGGTAGGCCGCGCCCCGCTCGATCAGCGCCGCTGCCAGCGACGCGACCTGGGCGACGTGGACGTGCGCGCGCGGCTCGTGCGTGGGGCGGCGGACGCCGAGGGCGTCCATGTCGCGGTCGAAGCGGAACTGCTGCACCGCGGCGAAGCTGTCGTAGCGGACACCGGCGCGGGCGGCCGCGGCGTCGAGGACGTCGTCGACGTCGGTGACGTTGCGGCAGACGTCGACGTCGACGCCGAGGTGGCGCAGCACGCGGGCGGCGACGTCGGCCCAGACGAAGGTGGCGGCGTGCCCGATGTGTGTCGTGTCGTACGGGGTGATGCCGCACACGTACATGCGGGCGCGGCCGACGACGGGCAGCGGGGAACCTGCGATGCGCAGCACGGTCAGCGGACCTCCGCCTTGCGTCCGGTGTGTTCCCGACGGTCGGTGCGGGCGCGGCGCGCGGCCCGGCGCAGCTGCAGGATGCGCAGCGATCCGGGGATCGCGACGAGCAGCACGCCGGCGACGGCCGCGAAGAGCAGCGCGACACCCGTCGGCAGGTTGCCGTCGAGCCCCAGGAAGCGGATCTGGACCTGGCCCAGGTTCTGCAGGATGAAGACCAGCAGGAGCAGCAGGACCAGCGCCGAGAGGATCAGCCCGATCCACAGGCCTGCCAGCCGCGACCGCGGTGGCGCCTCGGGCGGGGTGCGGTGGGGTGCGGTGTCGCCGGCGGCGTCGCGCTGCGCGGGGACGTCGGGCTCGTCGGCGGGCAGCCGCACCGGCACGGTCGGGCCGCCCGACGGGTCGGTGTGCACCGGCATCGTGGGCCCGCCCGACGGGTCGGCCGGCACGTCCACCGGGCGCATCGACGGGTCGGTGGCCGGGTCGGCGTGCGGATCGGCCCGGCCGACGTTTCCGGGCCGCATCGCTCCGCGCCCCGCGCGGCCCCGGTCGTCGGTCATGCTCGGACCCTCCTGTCACGCCGACACCCGCGAGGACTCGCCGGGTGTGGCGGAAGTATCCCGTACGTCTGCGTCCTGCCGACGGTTCGGTGGCACCGGCGGGGCCGCGTGTCGGAAACCCCGGGACGCGTCAGCCGCGGGCGGCCCGGTGCATCGGCACGTGCGCCACACCGTCCCAGTCGTAGGCCGGTCCGACGGCCTCGAAGCCGTAGCCGCGGTAGAAGTCGGCGAGATGGTCCTGCGCGTCCAGAACGCACTCCCCCGACCCGACCTCAGCCAGCGCGGCCTCGACGAGGCGGCGGCCCAGGCCGCGGCCCCGCACGTCGCGCGCGGTGCACAGGCGGCCGATGCGGTAGCCGCCACCGGGCTCCTTGAGCAGCCGGATGGTGCCCAGCACCGGCTCGGGGCTGCCGTGACCGGCCAGCCAGTAGTGCCGCGCCCGCGGCTCCAGGTCGCGCCCGTCGAGCTCGCCGTAGGCGCACGCCTGCTCGACGACGAACACGTCGACGCGCAGCCGCAACAGCGCGTAGAGGGTTGCGGCGTCGAGGTCGAGCGCCCAGCAGCGGCGAACCGTCGCGGCCATCGTGTCGGCCGGGCGGCCGTCCTGACCGGTCTCACTACTCACCGGGACTGCCTACCAGACGCGACGGCCCGGCGGGGCGACCGGACGGTGGGGTCGCGCGGCGCCACGTAACCTCCGGATGTGCGTCATCACGATCTCGTCGTCATCGGCACCGGCTCGGGGAACAGCATCGTCGACCATCGGTTCGCCGATCTCGACGTCGCTCTCGTCGAGCACGGCGTCTTCGGCGGCACATGCCTCAACGTCGGCTGCATCCCCACCAAGATGTACGTCTACTCCGCCGACGTGGCCGAGGCCGTCCGCAGGGCCGGACGCTACGGCGTCGACGCCACCCTCGACGGTGTGCGGTGGCCCGACATCCGGGACCGGGTGTTCGGCCGTGTCGACGCCATCGCACAGGGCGGCAAGGAGTACCGGATGGACCCGGTGCGCACGCCCAACGTCACCACCTACCTGGGTCATGCCCGGTTCACCGGCGACCGGACCCTCTCGATCGCACCGGTCGACGGCGGCCCCGCCGAGACCGTCACGGCCGACCGCATCGTCGTCGCCGCCGGGGGCCGCCCGCACGTGCCCGACCCGATCATCGACGCCGACGTCCCCTACGAGACGTCGGACACGGTCATGCGGCTGGAGAAGCTGCCGCAGCGCCTGGTGATCCTCGGCGGGGGGTTCATCGCCAACGAGTTCGCGCACGTTTTCTCGGCCTTCGGCGTGGCGGTGACGCTCGTCGCGCGCGGCGACCACCTGCTGCGGTTCGGCGACGAGACCCTCGGCCAGGCGTTCACGACGATCGCGCAGCAGCGCTGGGACGTGCGGCTGAACACCGTCGCCGAGAGCGCCCGCACCCTCGACGACGGCAGCGTGGAGCTCACCCTGACCGACGGCTCCACCGCGACCGGCGACGTCCTGCTGGTGGCGACGGGCCGGGTGCCCAACGGCGACCTGCTCGACGTGGCCGCGGGCGGCATCGCCACCCACCCCGACGGGCGCATCGTCGTCGACGACACCCAGGCCACGTCGGCTCCCGGGGTGTGGGCGATGGGGGACGTGTCGTCGGAGCACCAGCTCAAGCACGTCGCCAACCACGAGATGCGCGTCGTGCAGCACAACCTGCTCCACCCCGGCTCCCCGCGCCGCACCGACCACCGCTTCGTGCCGTCCGCGGTGTTCACCGAGCCGCAGCTGGCCGGGGTCGGGCTCACCGAGCGGCAGTGCAAGGCCCAGGGCCTCGACTACGTGACGAAGGTCCAGAAGTTCGGCGACGTCGCCTACGGCTGGGCGATGGAGGACACGACGGGGCTGTGCAAGATCATCGCCGAGCGCGGCACCGGCCGGCTGCTCGGCGCGCACATCATGGGCCCGCAGGCGTCGTCGCTGATCCAGCCGCTGATCCAGGCGATGACGTTCGGTCTCGACGCCCGCACGATGGCCACGGGCCAGTACTGGATCCACCCGGCGCTGCCCGAGGTGGTGGAGAACGCCCTGCTGGGCCTGCCGCTCGACTGACGGGTTCACCCACCGCGCCCCGGGTAGGCGACCCTTACCATGGGATCGATCCGCACCGGGGCCGCGCGGCGAACACCTGACGAGCCCCACCGTGCCCCCGCGGATGTGCCCCTGTGGATGTGAGGAAGCCATGACCGTTGCCGACAGCCCGGCCCGCCCGGCCGAGGGCGACGGGCCCGCCGACGGCCCCAAGCCGATTCTCGACGGCACCCGCGCGCTGCCCCAGCAGATCGGCGTCTACATCTTCGTGATGGTGCCGCTGCTGGCCCTGGTCGCCGCGGTCCCGCTGGCCGCGGTGTGGGGTCTGATCGGCTGGGTGGACGTCGCGATCGCGCTGGTGTTCTACGTCGTCAGCGGGCTGGGCATCACCGTCGGCTACCACCGCTACTTCACGCACGGCTCGTTCAAGGCGAACCGGCCGCTGCGGATCGCGCTGGCCGTCGCGGGCAGCCTCGCGATGCAGGGGCCCGTCATCGACTGGGTGGCCGACCACCGCCGCCACCACGCGTTCTCCGACAAGGAGGGCGACCCGCACTCGCCGTGGCTGTTCGGCACCGGTCCCGGCGGGCTCGCCAGGGGGTTCTGGCACTCGCACATGGGCTGGCTGTTCGACCGCGACCAGACCAACGAGGAGCGTTTCACCCCCGACCTGCTCGCCGACCCCGACATCCGCCGGGTCGACGCCCTGTTCGGGCTGTGGAGCGTGCTGACGCTGCTCGTGCCCGCGGGGCTGGGCGCGCTGTTCACGTGGTCGTGGCAGGGCGCGCTGACCGCGCTGTTCTGGGCGGGGCTGGTGCGGGTGGCGCTGCTGCACCACGTGACGTGGTCGATCAACTCGATCTGCCACATGTGGGGCGCACGCCCGTTCGCGGCCCGCGACCGGTCGGCCAACGTGTGGTGGCTGGCGATCGCGTCGTTCGGCGAGTCGTGGCACAACCTCCACCACGCCGACCCGACGTGCGCCCGCCACGGCGTCAAGCGCGGCCAGGTCGACCTGTCGGCACTGGTCGTCCGGGGCTTCGAGAAGGCCGGCTGGGCCACCGCGGTGCGCTGGCCGACCGAGCGCCGGCTGCAGCGGATCGCCCGGGAGTCGTAGGCCCCCGTTCCGTTCGTCCGCGTGCGGGCTGTCAGCTCGCGGCGGCCGTGCCTGCGACGCCGGGGCGGCCCGGGCCGGGGTCGAACGCTGCCGCCGGGGCGGGCTCGCCGCGCAGGTCCGCGACCAGCGCGGTGACCTCGGTCATGATCGCCGCGGTCGCCGCGTCGAGGTGGGTGCGGGTACGGGGCTTGCCCTCGAACGCCGAGAGGTCGACCGGCGGCCCGGCGACGATGCGGATCCGCTTGCGCGGGAACAGCGAGGCCTTCCCGTCCGGCGGGAGCACGTCCTGGGTCCCCCAGTTGGCGACGGGGATGACCGGCACCCCGGTGACCATCGCGATCCGGCCGATCCCGTTCTTGGCCTTCATCGGCCACCCCTCGGGGTCGGCCGTGTACGTCCCCTCCGGGTAGAAGGCGACGACCTCGCCACGCTTCAGCGCCTCGACGGCCTCCTTGTAGGCGTCGCTCGCCCGCGTCGACGACCGGTACACCGGGATGTGCTTCCCGCCGCCGAGCACCCACTTCACCACGGGCACCGACCACAGCTCGGACTTCGCCAGGTAGCGGGGGATCCGGCCGCTGGAGATGACGAACGCGGTGTCGAAGACGGGGTCGGAGAACGAGACGTGGTTGAGCGCGAGCAGCGCGCCACCGGTCTTCGGGATGTGCTCTCCACCACGGAACGAGGGCCGGGTGAGGAACATCGCGAACGGCCAGACGAGCTCGATGGCCAGACCGAACCAGAAGCCCGATCCGCGTCGCGCGCGGCGCAGCGTGAGCAGCACCTTCTCCCGCAGGGTCAGCGGCCGGTCGGCCGTGGTCCGTGGCATGTCGTCCTCCCGGCGGCCCCACCTGCGGGCACGCCCGGCCGGTGGGAAGTCGTGGTCTGGCCCTGATCCTCGCCCATTGTTCGCCGCGCGGAACCGGGCGGGGCGGGTGAGGATTTCAGATGTGACGTCCGTCCCGGGGCGCTCCGATCGTCGACGACGGGCGAACACCGGGTGCACCGCCCCTGTCCGAGGCCTTCCGGAGGTCCCGTGCCCGACCCGTCCCACGACGAGACCCAGCCGCGTGTCGAGCCGTTCGGCCCGGTCTCGGCGCGCCCCCGCGGCGCCGTCCTCGTCCTGCACGGCGGCCGCTCACGCAGCCGCGAACGCGCCCGTCGCGGGCTCGCCTACCTGCGGATGTTGCCGTTCGCGCGGGCCGTGAAGACGCCGCAGACCGCGGTGTACCTGCTGCGCTACCGGTTCCGCGGCTGGAACGGCGGCGCCCGCGACGCGCTGCGCGACGCCAAGTGGGCGGTCACCGAGCTGGGCCGGCTGCACCCGGGGGTCCCGATCGCGCTGGTCGGGCACTCGATGGGTGGGCGGGCCGCGCTCGGCGCCGCCGGCGGCGCCGGTGTCGTCGCGATCTGCGCGCTCGCGCCGTGGGTGACGGCCGACGAGCCGGTCGCGCAGCTGGCGGACCGCGCCGTCGTCATCGCGCACGGCGACCGGGAGCGCATGACCGACCCGGCCGGGTCCTACGCCTACGCGGTGCACGCCAAGCAGGTGACCGACCGGGTCGCCCGCTACGACGTGCTCGGCGACGGCCACGCGATGCTGCGCCGCGCCGGCGACTGGTCCTCATTGGTCCGCCGGTTCGTCCTCGGTGAACTCGGGATCGAACCGATCGATCCCGACATCGCGGACGCCATGCGGGAGCCGTCGCCCACCGGGCTGCGGCGGGAGCTGCACAGGCGGGACCACCACAGAGGAGCCGTGTCATGACAGCGGAGTGCACGACCGGCCGGCCGGCCGTGGCCGTCGTCGGTGGCGGGGTCGCCGGCCTCACGGCCGCGCACGTGCTGCACCGGGCCTGCGACGTCACCGTCTACGAGTCCGACGACCGCATGGGCGGGCACGCCCACACCCACGAGCTCGCGGGCCCCGACGGCGTGGTGCGCGGCGTCGACAGCGGGTTCATCGTCCACAACGAACGCACCTATCCGACGCTGCTGCGGCTGTTCGCCGAGCTCGGGGTGGCCACGCAGAACTCCGACATGTCGATGAGCGTGCGCTGCGACGGTTGCGGCCTCGAGTACGCCGGGGCCCGCCGCGCGCACGGACTGTTCCCACAGCTGTCCAACGTGGCGCGGCCCGCCTACGTGCGGATGCTGGGCGAGGTCGTGCGGTTCCACCGGCACGCACGACGGCTGCTCGCCGCCGCGGACCCCGACGCCGACGCGGTCACCCTGGGGTCGTTCCTCACGATCGGCGGCTACTCCCGCTACTTCGTCGACCATTTCATGGTGCCGGTCGTAGCGGCGGTGTGGTCGGCGGGCGCGACCGTGTCGCTGCGCTACCCGGCGCGCTACCTGTTCACCTTCCTGGCCCACCACGGGATGCTCGGGATCGGTGGCTCACCGCAGTGGCGCACCGTGTCCGGCGGGTCGCAGCGATACGTCGAGCGAGTGGTGAAGAACCTGCACGCGGTACGGACGGCCACACCCGTCGTCTCGGTGCGGCGAACCGGGGGCGGCGTCGAGATCCGCGACGCGGCGGGCGGGACCCGCCACTTCGACAAGGTCGTCGTCGCCACCCATCCCGACCAGGCACTGGCGATCCTGGCCGACCCCACCCCCGACGAGACGGCCGTCCTCGGGGCGTTCGCGTACTCGCGCAACGAGACCTGGTTGCACTCCGACACCTCGGTGCTGCCGCGCCGGTCCGGGGCGCGGGCGTCGTGGAACTACCTCAAGCCCCGCTGCGCCCCCGGCTCCTCGGGGGTGCTGGTCAGCTACGACATGAACCGGCTGCAGCGGCTCCCCGACGCGCCGCCCTACGTCGTCACCCTCGGCGGCGCCGGCCGGGTCGACGAGTCGCGGCTCATCGCGCGGATGACCTACGAGCACCCGATCTACACCCCGGAGTCCGTCGCGGCGCAGCGGCGCCTGCCCGGGCTGGCCACCGACGTCACCGCCTTCGCCGGGGCCTACCACGGCTGGGGCTTCCACGAGGACGGCGCCGCGTCCGGGGTGCGGGCCGCGGCCGCCCTCGGGGTGGCGTGGTGACCCGCGCCGGGGCCCGCGACCGCACCGGTGTCCTGACCCCCGCGCTCTACGACGCGACGGTCCGCCACGTCCGGCGCGCACCCGGGGCCGCGCAGGGCCGGGCGTTCGAACACGACGTCCACACCTGGCTCGTCGACCTCGACGCCCTGCCCCGGCTGCCGCGGCCGCTGCGCCCCTTCGCCCGCTTCGAGGCCCGCGACCATCTCGGCGACCCGGCGTCGACGATCCGGGCGAACGTCGACACCTACCTGGCCACGCACGGGATCGACCTGCGGGGCGGGCGGGTCGTGATGCTGGCCGACGCCCGCGTGCTCGGCCACGTGTTCAACCCGCTGTCGGTGTACTGGTGCCACGACCCCGCCGGGGCGCTCGTCTGCGTCATCGCGGAGGTGCACAACACCTACGGCGAACGGCACAGCTACCTGCTGCACCCCGACGAGCACGGGCGCGCCGAGACCGACAAGGACTTCTACGTCTCCCCGTTCCTCACCGTCGACGGCCGCTACCGGATGCTGCTGCGCACCCCGGGCGAGCGGCTGGCCATCGCCGTGACCCTGCACCAGGACGACGGGATCGCGCTCTCCGCGACGGTCGTGGGCAGCCGCCGGGCCGCCACGACCGGCTCCCTGGTGCGGACGCTGCTGCGTCACCCCCTCGCCACCCGCCGGACCTCGGCGCTGATCCGCCGCCACGGCATCGCGCTGTGGCTGCGTCGGCTGCCCGTGGTCCCCCGTCCGCCGCACGCACCTCAGGAGGGCGTCCAGTGACCACCGAACCGGTCCACCGTCCCGCTCGCGCCGTCCCGCGCCCCCACGAGGGCGTCTGGCCCGGCCTCGCCGACGTCCCCCACGCCCCGGTGCGGGCCCGGATCGCCGAGTCGCTGTTCCGGCGGGCGGTCCGCGACCTGGCGGTGACGGTCGTCCTGCCCGGCGGCGAGACCCTGGGCCGGGGCGGGCCCCGGATGGACATCGTGCGTCCCGACGCGTTCTTCGCCAGGCTCGCGACGTCGTCGAAGATCGGGTTCGGCGAGTCCTACATGGTCGGCGACTGGACCTCCCCGGCCGCCGCCGACCTGCTCACCCCGTTCGCCGCCACGCTGTCGCAGCTCGTCCCCCCTGCGCTGCAACGGTGTGCGCGGCGCTGGGTGGAGGCCCGCCGGCCCGACGACGAGGAGAACACCGTCGAGGGCGCGGCCGAGAACATCCACCGCCACTACGACCTGTCCAACGACCTCTTCTCGATCTTCCTCGACGAGACCATGTCGTACTCGGCGGCGTGGTTCGCCCCGGGCGAGGACGACCTCGCCGACGCCCAGCGGCGCAAGATCGACGGCATCCTCGACATGGCCGGCGTCGCCGAGGGGATGCACGTCCTCGAGATCGGCACCGGCTGGGGCGGCCTCGCGATCCGGGCGGCGCGACGCGGCGCCCGCGTCACGACGCTCACGGTCTCCGCCGAGCAGGCCCGCCTCGCCGAGGAGCGCATCACCGCCGCGGGCCTCGCCGACCGGATCCAGGTGCTGCTGCGCGACTACCGCGAGGCGCAGGGCAGCTACGACGCCGTCGTGTCGGTCGAGATGATCGAGGCCGTCGGCGAGCGTTACTGGCCGACCTACTTCGCGACGCTCGACCGCCTGCTCAAGCCCGGCGGCCGGATCGGGCTGCAGTCGATCACCATGCCGCACGACCGGCTGATGGTGTCGCGCAGCGACTACACCTGGATCCACAAGTACGTCTTCCCCGGCGGGCTGATCCCGTCGGTCGAGGCGATCGAGTCGAACCTCGCCGGGCACAGCTCGCTGCGGATCGCGCAGCGCCGCAGCCTCGGCCCGGACTACGCCCGGACGTTGGCGCACTGGAACGCCCGCTTCCAGGACCGTTGGCCCGACGTCGCCGCCCTCGGCTTCGACGAGACCTTCCGCCGGATGTGGGAGTTCTACCTCGCCTACTGCGAGGCGGGCTTCCGCGTCGGCTACCTCGACGTCTTCCAGTTCTCCCTCCGACGCCCGTGAGCCGCGGTGGCGGCCACCGCCGGCACCACCACCCGCGACCATCCCAGTGAGGAGCCAACGTGCCACGTCCCGTCGCGCCCCAGCTCGCCGACCTGCTCGAACGCGTCCTCGGGGCGGCGCTGCCCGTCCGCATCCGGGCCTGGGACGGCAGCGAGGCCGGCCCCACCGACGACCCGTCGGCACCCGTGGCCGTGCTGCGTCACCGCCGCGGGCTGCGCCGGCTGCTGTGGGCGCCCGGTGAGCTCGGGCTCGCCCGGGCGTTCGTCGCCGGGGAGCTCGACGTCGAGGGCGACGTCGCCGACGGGCTGTCGCGGTTCTGGTCGCTGGCCCGCGCGAACCAGCTCGGCGCGGTCTCGCCGAGCGCCGCCGACAAGCTCGCCGCCGCCGCGCTCGCCGCCCGGCTCGGTGTCGTCGGGCCGCCGCCCAAGCCCCCGACGTCGGAGGCCCGGCTCTCGGGCGGGCTGCACACCCGCCGCCGCGACCGGGACGCGATCGCCCACCACTACGACCTGTCCAACGACTTCTACGAGTTCCTGCTCGACCCGCAGATGGCCTACTCGTGCGGCTACTGGACCCGGGAGGCCGGACCCGGCTACGGCCTGGCCGACGCCCAGCGCGACAAGCTCGACCTGGTCTGCCGCAAGCTCGGGCTCGAGCCGGGGATGCGGCTGCTCGACGTCGGCTGCGGCTGGGCGTCGCTGCTGGTCCACGCGGCGCAGCACTACGGCGTGACCGCGGTCGGGGTGACCCTGTCGGCGCAGCAGCGCGACTTCGGCGTCGCCCGCGTCGCCGCCCTCGGGCTGTCGGACAAGGTCGAGATCCGGCTGCAGGACTACCGCGCGGTGACCGACCCGGGCTTCGACGCCATCTCGTCGATCGAGATGGGTGAGCACGTCGGCGAGGAGAACTATCCCGTCTACGCCGCGCAGCTGCACCGGCTGCTGCGCCCCCACGGGCGGCTGCTGCTGCAGCAGATGTCGCGGGGCGCGTCCGGCGCCAACAGCGCCCCGGGCGGCGGCGCGTTCATGGAACGCTACGTCGCACCCGACATGTTCATGCGCCCCCTGGGGTCGACGCTGAACTTCCTGGAGGAGGCCGGTCTCGAGGTCGTCGACGTCCACTCGCTGCGCGAACACTACGTGTGGACGGTCCGGCCCTGGCTGGACACGTTGCAGGACAACAGGGCCGAGGCTGTCCGGCTGGTCGGCGAGGAGCAGTTCCGGGTGTGGCTGCTCTACCTCGCGGGTGCGTCGCTGGCGTTCGAGGAGAACCGTATGGGCGTGCACCAGATCCTCATGGTCCGCGCCGGCGCCGACGGCCGCTCCGGCCTGCCCCGCAGCCGCACCCGGATCCTCGGTCCCGACCCCGCACTCGCCAGGTCGGCCGCCGACGTCATTCCGGCGGAGGTCGGGTCGGCGCGCGCCGAGACCCCGGTTCCGACGCGATGACCGGCTTCCCCTGGGCGGCCGTGGCCACGAACCTGTGGGTCACCGCGGTCGCCGTGCTGGTCGTCATGCTCGCGACGCTGGGCGTCGCGGTACTGCGGGGCGGGCGCCACGACGGCATCGACATCGTCTGGGGCGCCGGGTTCGCGGTGATCGCCGTCGTCACCCTGGTCCTGTCGGCGGGCGACGGCGACGCGTGGCGGCGCTGGCTGATCACCGCCCTCACCGTCGTGTGGGGCCTGCGGCTGGCCTGGCACATCGGGCGCCGCAACCACGGCAAACCCGAGGACGAGCGCTACGTGGCGCTCATGAAGGAGGCGAAGGGCAACCCGTACCTGCACGCCTTCCGCAAGGTCTACCTCACGCAGGGCGTCGTGATGTGGGTCGTGTCGCTGCCCGTGCAGCTCGGCCAGTACGGCACCGCCGGGGGCGTGCTCGCGGTCGTCGTCACCGTCCTCGGTGTGCTGTCGTGGTGCACCGGGTTCTTCTTCGAGACGGTCGGCGACGCCCAGCTCGCCCGGTTCACCGCGGACCCTGCCAACAAGGGCAGGGTCATGGACCGCGGCCTGTGGCGCTACACCCGCCACCCCAACTACTTCGGCGACGCCGCGGTCTGGTGGGGGCTGACCCTGATCTCCCTGCACCACCTGCCGGCGCTCGTCGGCCTCGTCTCCGCCGCGCTCATGACGTGGCTGCTCGCCAAGGGCACCGGGGCGAAGCTGCTCGAGTCCTCCATCGGGGAGCGCCGACCCGGCTACGCGGACTACGTTCGCCGTACCAGCGGGTTCATCCCCATGCCCCCACGCGCCCGATCGACCGAGAGGACACCCGATGAGGCCCGGTGACGTCGTCGACGACTTCGAGCTCCAGGACGAGACCGGAGCGGTGCGTTCCCTGTCCGGCCTGCTGGCCGACGGGCCGATCGTGCTGTTCTTCTACCCCGTCGCCTCCTCCGGCGGCTGCACCCGGGAGGCCTGCCACTTCCGCGACCTCGCCACCGAGTTCGCCGCGGTCGGCGCCTCACCCGTCGGCATCTCCGGTGACGACGTCTCCGCGCAGCGCCGCTTCGCCTCCGCCCACACGCTGGGCTACCCGCTGCTGTCCGACCCCGGCCACGCCGTCGCCAAGCGGTTCGACGCCTTCCGCCGCTGGCTGCCCGGCGGCCTGCACACCCGGCGGCGCACGTTCGTCATCGGCACCGACCGTCGGGTCATCGCCGAGTTCTCCAGCGAGACGAAGTTCGACCAGCACGCCGACGAGGCCCTCAGCGCCCTGCGCGCCCACCGCGCCGCATGACCCGGCCCGGCCACGCCGTCGTCACCGGCCGCACCGTCACCGCCTCCACCGTCGTCGCCGCGCCGCCCGCCGACGTCTTCGCCCTGCTCGCCGACCCCCACCGCCACCACGAGTTCGACGGCTCCGGATCGGTCCGCGGCGCCGTGACCGGCCCGCACCGGCTCGACCTCGGCGACCGGTTCTCGATGAGCATGAAGATCGGGCTGCCCTACCGCGTCACCAACACCGTGGTCGAGTTCGAGCCCGACCGCCGGATCGCCTGGTGCCACTTCGCCAGGGCCGTGTGGCGCTACGAGCTCGAGCCGGTCGGCGACGGCGCCGCGGCGGGCACCCGCGTCACCGAGACGTTCGACTACGGCACGTCGCCGTGGGCGCGGGGTCTGGAGCTCGCGAAGTTCCCCCAGGGCAACGCCAGGTCGATCCGCGACACCCTGCGCCGCCTCGCCGCGCTCTTCGCCTGACGGGCCGGGGAGCCGGCCGGCGCAGCGCTTAAGCTGGTGGCCATGCCTGCCCGCACGCTGCTCACCCCCGGCATCGTCACGCCCGAACGTCCCGTCCCCGCGCACATCCCGCGGCCGGAGTACGTCGGCAAGGACGCGCCCGCGCGGAGCACCGAGCCGTGGGTGCAGAGCGACGAGGTCATCGAGGCGATGCGCGTCGCCGGGAAGATCGCCGCACAGGCCCTCGCCGTGGGCGGGGCGGCCGTCCGGCCCGGTGTCACCACCGACGAGATCGACCGCGTCGTCCACGAGTTCCTCGTCGACCACGACGCCTACCCGTCGACGCTGGGCTACCGCCGCTTCCCGAAGTCGTGCTGCACCAGCCTCAACGAGGTCATCTGCCACGGCATCCCCGACTCGACGGTCGTCCAGGACGGCGACATCGTCAACATCGACGTCACCGGCTACATCGGCGGCGTCCACGGCGACACCAACGCCACCTTCCTCGCGGGCGAGGTGTCCGAGGAGGACCGGCTGCTCGTCGAGCGCACCCGGGAGGCGACGATGCGCGCCATCAAGGCGGTCCGCCCCGGCCGCGAGCTCAACGTCGTGGGCCGCGTCATCGAGTCCTACGCCCGCCGGTTCGGCTACGGCGTGGTGCGCGACTTCACCGGCCACGGCATCGGGCGCTCGTTCCACAGCGGCCTCGTCGTGCTGCACTACGACCAGCCCGACGTCGACACCGTCCTCGAGACGGGCATGACCTTCACGATCGAGCCCATGATCACCCTCGGCACGGTCGAGTACGACATCTGGGACGACGACTGGACCGTCGTCACGAAGGACCGGCGCCGCACCGCGCAGTTCGAGCACACCGTCCTGGTCACCGCCGACGGAGCCGAGATCCTCACCCTGCCCTGACCCCCGTCCCCGGGAGGCTCCCCATGGCCAAGGTCCATGACGGCATCACCGCGCGCATCGCCGACTGGGTGCACGAGCAGCCGATGTTCTTCGTGGCGACGGCCCCGCTCTCGGGCGACGGCATGGTCAACGTCTCGGTCAAGGGCACCACGGGCACGTTCCGCGTCGTCGACGAGCACACCTTCGCCTACGTCGACCTCACCGGCAGCGGTGCCGAGACCGTGGCGCACCTGCGGGAGAACGGCCGGATCTGTGTCATGTTCGTCTCGTTCGACGCGCGCCCCGACGTCGTGCGCTTCCACGGCACCGGCACCGTCGCGTTCCCCGGCGACCCCGGCTTCGAGGAGCGGCTCGCCCTGTTCGGCGACGCCGGGACCAGCCGCAGGGCCCCGGCCCGGGCGGTGGTCACGGTCGACGTCACCCGTGTCGCCGACGCCTGCGGCTACGCCGTGCCGCTGATGGAGCTCACCGGCGAACGCGACCTGCTCGACTCGTGGTCGGACTGCCGGACACCCGACGCGCTGGCCGACTACCGGGCCCGCAGGAACGCCACGAGCCTCGACGGACTGCCGGCGATCCCGGTCCGACGTCCCGGCGCCGTGGAACACACGGCGGGCAGCGACTGAGAGCGCCCCCGGGCCCCGAGCCGGGCGGGGTGCGGCTCACCCGTGGCAGCGCCCGGGGCAGGGTCAGTGGCGGGCCGCACGGGCGGCGCGGCGGTCGACGATCTCGGCGACGACGGCCGACACCCCCCGCCAGCCGATCAGCAGGACCGTGAGCGCGACGAGGGTGACGAGGGCGAAGGTCAGCGGCAGCCGGCCGGTGAACGCCGCACGCAGCAGCAGACCCAGCACGACCGTCCCGGCGAGCACGGTGCCACCCGCCACGAACCCCGCGGGCCGGGCCCGCACCCACGGCGTCGCCCAGGCCACCCCGAGCCCGATGACGAACGGCGCGGCCGTCACCAGGACACCGCCGACCCCACCGGCCTCCTCGTGGCTGGCGCGGCCGATGGCGGCGAACACGAGGACGGCGACGACGTCGGCGGCCAGGGCGAGAGCGGCGACGCGGGGCGTCCGGAGGGCGGGCACGCGCTCCAGGGTAGGCGGTGCCGTGCCGGACGAGCCCACGGCCGGCCGGGCACGTCAGCCGAGCGCGGCCAGGAACCGTTGCGCCACACCGACCGCCGGGCCCGAGGACCCACCGTCGACGACGAGCACCGCGAACGCCACGTCGCCCCGGTAGCCGACGAACCAGCCATGGGCCCGGTTGGCACCGTTGACGCTGTACTCGGCCGTACCGGTCTTGCCGAACACCTCGCCGCTGCGGGACAGGGCGGTCGCGGTGCCGCTGGTGACGACGGCGCGCATCATCGGCCGCAGCTGGTCGAGAACTGACTGCGGCGGTGGGGCGGTGGCCGGCTTCGTGGCGTCGGTGGCGCGGCCGCGGATGAGCTGCGGCACGACGGGGGCGCCCTTCGCGACGGTGGCCGCGACCAGCGCCATCCCAAACGGGGTGGCGACGACGTCGCCCTGGCCGAACCCGTCCTCGGCGCGCTGCACGCGGTCGGGCGCGGGCGGCACGGACCCGGTGACCGTGGTGAGGCCGGGGACCGCGAAGTCGGCGCCGAAGCCGAGCTGCAGCCCCGCAGTGGGCAGCGCGTCGGCCGACATCTGCGCCGCGAGCTGCGAGAACGTGGTGTTGCACGACCGCGCGAACGCCTGGGTGAGCGGAACGGTGCCGAGCTCGAAGCGGTCCTCGTTGGGGACGAGCCTGCCGTCGATCGTGGTGGTTCCCGGGCAGGGCTGCGGGGAGTCGGCGGTCACGCCGAGCGTCTCGAGCGCCCCCGTGGCGGTGACGATCTTGAAGGTCGAGCCGGGCGGGTACCGGCCGGTGAGCGCGATCGCGCCTGCGGCGTCGGCCTGGGTGTTCTGCGCGACGGCCAGGATGTCGCCCGTCGACGGGGACAGCGCGACGAGCGCGACCTGCTGCGGCAGCGACTCGACCGCGTCCTCGGCCGCGTTCTGGACGGCGTGGTCGAGGGAGAGCGTGACCGTGGTGCCCGGCGTCGGGGGCTGCTCCTGCAGCGTCGCGATCGTCGCGCCACCGCCGCCGAGGATCTGCACCGACCAGCCGGCGACACCGGTGACCTGCGGCGTCACCTCGGTTCGGACGGGGGTGAGCACCTGGCCGGCGAAGCCTGCGGACTGCGCGAGCAGCCGGGTCTGGGTGGCGAACCGCACGCCCGGCAGATCGTGGATGGCGTCCTTGACGGTGCGGTAGTCGGTGTCGCGCAGGACGGCGACCGAGTAGCCCTGCCCCGCGGGGGCGGCGCCCGCGCCGTCGGCGATCGACCGGCCGGTGATGCCGGGGACCAGCGGGGCGAGCGCGCGGGCGAGGGCCCCGGTGACGGCCGCGAGATCTCCTGCGGCCGTGCGGTCGAGCAGGATGTTGACCACGGGGGTGGGCGCGAGCAGCGGGGTGCCGCCGCGGTCGACCACCGGGGCCGGCTCGGGGGTGTCGACGACCAGCGACAGCCGCTGCCCGGCCGCGAGCTCCGGGTGGATCGCCGCGGGCGTCCAGTGCACGGTCCAGCCCGCGTCGGCCTGCGGCGCCGCGCGGGCCTGGATCTCGCCGAGGTAGCCCCAGCGCCGGTCCTGCCCGAGATCCCACGCCACGTCGACCGAGGCGGTGGCCTTGTCGCCCGCGGTGCGGACCTGGCCGAGGGTGGCGGTGAGCCCGGCGGGGGCGAGAGCCTTGCGCACGTCGGCCAGCGCCGCCTGCGCGGCCGCCGGGTCGTCGGTGAGGCGGGCCGCCCCCGCGTCGTCACCGCGGGTCCACGCGTCGAGGTAGGCCTGGACGGCCTTCTCCTCGCCGCTGGGGCCGAAGACCGAGCAACCGCCGGCGACGAGCGCGACCACCAGCAGCCCCGCGAGCAGCCCGAGCCGCCGGGGGCTCACGACGCGACGACGGGGAGCGGTCACGCGCCCGAGTATGCCCGCCGACCCCGACGATCCCGGCGCACCCGCCCGGCGAGGTCCTCGGGACCCACGTTCGGGCGACCCCACAAGGTCAGAACAAGACCGTCGCGAAGCTCGCGACCTGCGTGAACCCGATCCTGCTGTACACGGACCGGGCGACGTGGTTGAAGCCGTTCACGTACAGGCTGGACACGCGTCCCAGCGCGGCGAGCCGGTCGGCGACCGCGGCGGTGCCGACGGTCCCGTAGCCCTGCCCACGTTTCGACGGGTGCACCCAGACCCCCTGGATCTGTCCCACCTGCGACGACAGCGCCCCGATCTCGGCCTTGAACACGACCTGACCGTCCTCGAAGCGGGCGAACGCGCGCCCAGCGGACACGAGCTCGGCGACGCGCGCCCGGTAGCCGGCGCCACCGTCGCCCGCGCGCGGGTCGACGCCCACCTCCTCGGTGAACATCGCGACGGCGGCGGGCAGGTAGGCGTCGATCTCCTCGGGCCGCACCGGCCGGACCAGCGGGTCGGGCGCGATCGTGGGCGGTCCGGCGAGGACCATCAGCGGCTGGTCGGGCCGCACCTCGCGGGCCGGCGCCCAGGCCGGCGCCAGCTCGTCCCACAGCGGCAGGACCAGCTCCGCCCGCCCGACCAGCGACGAGCAGCCACGCCCGTGGCGGCGCGCGCGGTCGGCGAAGCTGCGCAGCGCGGACCGCTCCCCGCGCAGCGGGACCAGGTTCGCGCCGGAGAAACAGAGCCCGTCGAGCCGGGGTCCGACCGACCACAACTCCCCACCCAGCCGCCACGGATCCAGACCGGCGACCTCGACGCGGGCGGCGACCATGCAGGCGGCCACGGGATCGGCCTCCAGGGCGGCCCGGACCCCGGCACGGTCACGGTCGTCGAGCAGTCGAGCACCCGCGACTCTGAGCACCCTCCTACGGTGCCACACCGGAGCGCCGGTGCCCATGTGAGGCCCGGTTTCGGCTCGATCTCGGATCACGTGGTGCGGCCCCCCGGTGACGCTGTCGGCGTCAGCCGACGACGACCTCGGGCTCGCCCTCGCCCGCCATCGTCTCGGCGATCTTCAACGCCTCCTCGATGAGGGTCTCGACGATGGCGTGCTCCGGGACCGTCTTGATCACCTCGCCCTTGACGAAGATCTGACCCTTGCCGTTGCCGGAAGCGACCCCCAGATCGGCCTCGCGCGCCTCCCCCGGACCGTTGACGACACAGCCCATGACGGCGACGCGCAGCGGCACCTCCATGCCGGTGAGACCCGCGGTGACCTGCTCGGCGAGGGTGTAGACGTCGACCTGGGCGCGCCCGCACGACGGGCACGACACGATCTCCAGGCGCCGCGGCTTGAGGTTGAGCGACTCCAGGATCTGGCGGCCGACCTTCACCTCGTTGACCGGTGGCGCCGACAACGAGACGCGGATGGTGTCGCCGATGCCCTGGGACAGCAGCGCGCCGAACGCGACCGCGGACTTGATCGTGCCCTGGAACTCCGGACCGGCCTCGGTGACGCCGAGGTGCAGCGGGTAGTCGCACTGCTCGGCGAGCAGCTCGTAGGCGCGCACCATGACGACGGGGTCGTTGTGCTTCACCGAGATCTTGACGTCGTGGAAGTCGTGCTCGGCGAACAGGCTCGCCTCCCACAGCGCCGACTCGACCAGCGCCTCCGGGGTTGCCTTGCCGTACTTCTGCAGCAGCCGCTTGTCGAGCGAGCCCGCGTTGACGCCGATGCGGATCGGGGTGCCGTGGTCGCGCGCGGCGGCCGCGATCTCCTTGACCTGGTCGTCGAACTTGCGGATGTTGCCCGGGTTCACCCGCACCGCGGCACAACCGGCCTCGATGGCGGCGAACACGTACTTGGGCTGGAAGTGGATGTCGGCGATCACCGGGATCTGCGACTTCTTCGCGATCGCCGGGAGCGCGTCCGCGTCGTCCTGGCTCGGGCACGCGACGCGCACGATGTCGCAGCCCGCCGCGGTGAGCTCGGCGATCTGCTGCAGGGTCGAGTTCACGTCCGCGGTCAGGGTGGTGGTCATCGACTGCACGGAGATCGGGTGGTCGCTGCCGACGCCGACGCCCCCGACCTGCAGCTGCCGGGTCTTCCGGCGAGGAGCGAGGGTCGGGGCGGGTGCGGCGGGCATGCCCAGGGAGACGCTCACGACCCCCAGTATCCTCCGCGCGGCGCCGACGTGCCGGGGGCGTGGCCGGAGCCACGCCGACCGCGCGCCGACCTGCGGCGGGCGGGCAGGCGGCGGGTCAGGTCCGGCCCTTGTTCTCCTGCGCGTCCTGCAGGGTCGAGGAGTGCGGCAGCCACGTCGCCAGCTCGACGGGCCAGCCGTCGTCGGCCAGGACCCGCACGACCGACGGGTCGTCGTCGATGACCGAGGCGATGGTCCGGGTGCGGGCCAGCTCGCGCAGCACCTCGCGTTTGACCCACCGGGCGGGGCGGTAGTCGTCGTCCTCACGCATGTGGAGCGGCCCGGTCGGCAGCCCGTGCCGGGCCAGCCAGCGCTCGGTGAGCCGCCGGTTGCGCTCCGGGCGACCGGTCAGGTAGATGACGTCGTGGTCGGCCAGCGCGGCCCGCAGCCGGCGTGCGCCCTCCTCCAGCAGCGGGTCGCGGTCGGCCGCGGTGAAGAAGCGTTCCCAGCGGTTGACGTCGAGATGGTGGAGGCGGTGGGTGACGTCGGCGAGCACGCCGTCGATGTCGAACACGGCGATCGGCCGGTCCGGACTGTCCGCAGCGGCCACTACTGGAACGGCCGGATCGGGTTGACGATGTCGGCGGTCAGGGTGAGCAGGCTGATCGCGCCGCCGATCAGGATGACGACATAGGTCAGCGGCAGCAGCTTCGTGTAGTCGACGGGCGGCATCGCGACCTTGCCCAGCCGCGCCCGGATCCAGTCGCGCACCCGCTCGTAGAGGTTCACCGCGATGTGCCCGCCGTCCAGCGGCAGCAGCGGCAACAGGTTGAACACGCCGACGAACAGGTTCAGCACCACGAGCAGCTGCACGAACACCTGCCACAGCCCGCGCTCGGCGAGGTCACCGCCGATGACGCTGGCCCCGACGACGCTGACCGGGGTCTCCAGGTCGCGCTCGCCGCCGCCGATGGCGTCGATCAGGCGCGGCACCTTCTCCGGGAACATCAGCAGGCCCTGCCACACCTGCGCGAACATCTGCCCGGTGTAGGCGAACGTCGCGGGCACGGCCGTGAGCGGGTTGTAGTCGAAGATCAGCTGCTGGGAGACGCCGATGGCGCCGACCTCGCGGGGCGCCCCGGTCCGCGGGTCCAGCCGCTGGACCTTCGTGACGTCCATCGACAGCGCCAGGCGCTCACCGCCCCGGTCGACGACGACCGGGGTCGGCCCGTCGGCCGCCTGGATCAGCTTGACGGCGTCGGTCCAGGTCGGGGTGGCCGTCCCGGCGACCGAGACGATCGTGTCGCCCGGGCGCAGCCCGGCGTCGGCGGCCGGGGCGGCCACGCCGGGACCGCACGGCTCGAGCGCCGACGGTGAGGTCTGGTTCGCCGCGCAGCTGATCTGCCCGGCCGTCGGGGTGTCGGCCACGTTGGGCAGGCCCGACGTCAGCGCCAGCACGTAGATCAGGATGATCCCGATGAGGAAGTGCGTGGCCGACCCGGCCGACAGCACGACGACGCGCTGCCACGTCGGCTTGCGGAAGAACGCGCGCGGCCGCTCCTCCTCGCTCACCTCGTCGAGCGCGGTCATGCCGGCGATGTCGCAGAACCCGCCGGCGGGAATCCACTTCATGCCGTACTCGGTCTCGCCGCGGCGGAACGAGAAGATCTTGGGGCCGAAACCGATGTAGTACCGGCGGACCCGCATGCCGAAGGCCTTGGCGGTGACCAAGTGCCCGGCCTCGTGCAGCGCGATGGAGATCGCGATGCCGAGGGCGAACAGCACGACGCCGAACGCGAATGCCACTAGTCAGAGCCCTTCTCAGCCGATCGATGCGGCGAGCTCGCGGGCCCGGGCGCGCGCCCAGCCCTCCGCTGCCAGCACGTCGTCCACGGTAGCGGGATCGCCGGACCAGCCGTCGGCGGCCGCCAGCGCCCGCTCGACGACCTCGGTCACACCCAGGTACGACAGCCCCCCGGCGACGAACGCGGCGACGGCCTCCTCGTTGGCGGCGTTGAACACCGCGGGCAGGCAGCCCCCCGTCGTCCCCGCGGCGCGGGCCAGCCGCACGCCGGGGAACGCGTCGTCGTCGAGGGGTTCGAACGTCCACGACTGCGCGAGGTCCCACGTGCACGCCGCCGCGGCGCCCGGCACCCTGGCCGGCCAGCCCAGCGCCAGCGCGATCGGCAGCCGCATGTCCGGCGGGCCGGCCTGGGCGATCGTCGAGCCGTCGACGAACGTGACCATCGAGTGCACGATCGACTGCGGGTGCACCACGACGTCGATGCGGTCGTAGGGCACGTCGAACAGCAGGTGCGCCTCGATCAGCTCGAGCCCCTTGTTGACCAGCGTCGCCGAGTTGATCGTGACGACGGGGCCCATGTCCCAGGTCGGGTGCTTCAGCGCCTCGTCGAGGCCGACGTGGGCGAGGTCGGCGCGGCTGCGGCCGCGGAACGGCCCGCCCGACGCCGTGAGCACCAGGCGCGCCACCTCGCCGGCCGTGCCGGCGCGCAGGCACTGCGCCAGCGCCGAGTGCTCCGAGTCGACCGGGACGATCTGCCCCGGCGCCGCCGCGTTCGTGACCAGCGCGCCGCCCGCGACCAGCGACTCCTTGTTGGCCAGCGCCAGGGTCTCCCCCGCCGCCAGCGCCGCCAGCGTCGGCCCCAGCCCACGCGAGCCGGTGATCCCGTTGAGGACGACGTCGGCAGGTGTCGTCGCGGTCAGCTCCGTCGCCGCGTCCGGCCCGTCCAGGACCTCGACGCCCGGCAGCTCGGCGCGCAGCGCCGCCGCGGCGGCGGGGTCGGCCACCGCGACCCGCTCGACACGGTGGGCGCGGGCCTGTGCCGCCAGCAGCCCGACGTCACCGCCGCCCGCCGCGAGCCCGGCCACGGTGAACCTGCCCTCCGCGTGGTCGACGACGTCGAGGGCCTGGGTGCCGATCGAGCCGGTCGAGCCCAGCACGAGAACCGACCGCGGATCCTGGGAATTGGCGCTCATCACCGCACATCATCCTCGGCCGGGCCTTGTGCGAGGATGTGCCCCGCAGGCATCTCGTTCAGGAGGACGGCGTGGCAGGTAGTGAGCTGGCGAAGCGACCCGGTACCGAGGTCGACCCGCTCGACGAGCCGTCGGCGGAGTGGGGCTGGCACGGGAGCTTCCCGAACGGCACCCTCATCGCGGCCGTCGCGACCGTGATCATCCTGCCGTTGCTGCTGATCGGCCACCACGCCAGCTGGACCGAGATCCTGTGGATGGTCGTCCCGGCGCTGTTCGTCCTCGGTGGCGTCATCGGCGGCCTGGCGAAGCGCCGCAACGCCTGGCGCCGCTGACCCGAGGCGCGCCGCCATGGCCGAGCGGGCGGGCCCGGCCGTCGAGCTCGAGGTCGGCGACCGGACGGTCCGCATCTCCAACCCCGACCGGGTCTACTTCCCGGCCCGCGGGGAGACCAAGCTCGACCTGGCGAAGTACTACATCGCCGTCGGTGACGGGATCGTCCGCGCCCTGCGCGACCGGCCCTGCATGCTCCACCGCTTCCCGACGGGCGTCACCGGCGAGAAGGTCCACCAGAAGCGGCTGCCCCGCGGCGCGCCCGACTGGGTCCCCACGGTGCGGGTGCACTTCCCCCGCTACAACCGCCACGCCGACGAGCTGTGCGTCGCGCACGTCGCCGACGTCGTGTGGGCCGTGCAGATGTCGACGGTCGAGTTCCACCCCTGGAACTCCCGCGCCGCCGACACCGAGAAGCCCGACGAGTGGCGCATCGACCTCGACCCGATGCCCGACGCCACGTTCGACGACGTGCGCCGCGTCGCCGCGATCGCCCACGAGGTCCTCGACGAGCTGGGCGCCACCGGCTGGCCGAAGACCTCCGGCGGCTCGGGGATGCACGTCTACGTGCGGATCGAGCCACGTTGGGGGTTCTCCGACGTCCGCCGCGCCGCGCACGCCTTCGCCCGCGAGGTCGGCCGTCGCGCCGGGGATCTCGTCGATCTGACATGGTGGCGCAAGGACCGCGACCCGGCCTCGATCTTCGTCGACTACAACCAGAACGCCCGCGACCACACCATCCGCAGCGCCTACTCCGTCCGCGGGGTGCCCGAGGCCGTGGTCTCGACGCCGATCCGCTGGGACGAGGTCGCCGACGTCGACCCCCGGGACTGCACGATCGCCACGGTGCCGGCCCGCGTCGCCGAGCTGGGCGACCTGCACGCCGGTATCGACGACGCCGTCTTCGTCCTCGACGAGCTCCTGGAGTGGGCCGACCGCGACGCGCGCGACACCCCCGACGAGGAACCACCGGACCTCGACGACCTGTGATCCCGTGCGCGCGGCGGCCGTCTCGTCGGCCAGGGCTCCCACGGGCGCCGGCCGAGGTCGTCGACCGCGCGGGCGACGTCGTGGGCCCGCCCGGCTCACGTCGTACGTGCGTGAGGACTCCCGGGCTCCCCTCATGACGGGCGTCCGCCGGCCCGAGCGTCGGGCCGGGGCGGGTGTCACGCCCGGGCGTCGCCGGATCAGGGCCCATCCGGGACCGTGGTGTCGGCCTGCGGCGCAAGGTGTGCGACTCCCGGTCCGTCGAGCCGTGGCCGGGCGACCGCGCCGCGACCGGTGACGAGCAGCAACAGCGCCCCGGCCGGACCACGGACCTCCGCGCCCGCGCCCGCGGCCCACTCCGCGTCGGTCGCGACCAGACGCAGCCCCCGCAACCGTCGCTTCGCCCAGAACGGCCATCCCATCCGCCACACCCGGTCCAGCCCGGCGACGGTCCCGGCGAGCGGCATCGCGACGTCGCGCCCCAGGGGGATCGCCACGTCCTGGACGTGCACGATGGTGTCGAACAGGAGGTTGCGCCAGGTGGTGATCGCCGGTCGGCGGCGGTTGTCGGCGTCGGACCGCAGCCCGGCGACGAGCTCCGCGGTCGGCCGCGCCGCCCAGCGGACGGTCATGTCGTGGTTGACCCGGTCGACGTCACCGCGGGCGCGAAGGCACTCGTAGAGGATCCGGCCGATCCCCGGCGAGTGCGGGGTGAGCGCGAGGTGGGCGGCCACGTCACGCACCCGCCATCTCGCACACAGCGAGGGCGCCTCCCACTCCTGCGGGGTCAGGTCGGCGAGGAGGTCGGCGAGCACGCGGCGCTGCTGCGCGATCACACCCCAGGCCTGCTCCTGCTCCATCACGCACCTCCGACTCGTCAGAGAGTCTGACCATTAAGTCAGAGGATCGTACTATCGTCAACCCGTGCCGGACGACGCGCTCAACCTGGGCCTGCTGCTGTTCATCCCCTACCGCGCCATGGAGGACCGGGTGTTCGACGAGCTCGCTGCGGCCGGCTTCGGCGACATCAGCCGCGCCCAGGGCCGGCTCTTCCAGCGGATCGGCCCGAACGGCAGCCGCCTCACCGAGCTCGCCCGCCAGAGCGGCGTCACCAAGCAGACCGCAGGCTTCCTCGTCGACCAGCTGGAGGCCGCCGGCTACGTCACCCGCGTCCCCGACCCGTCCGACGGGCGGGCCCGGCTCGTCGTGATCGCCCCGCGCGGGGCCGCCGCCGTCGCCCGCTCGGTCGGGGTCGTGGCCGACGTCGAGCGGGAGTGGACCGCGCACCTGGGCGCCGAACGCACCGAGGTCCTCCGCACGCTGCTCACCGACCTGCGCGCGGCCACCGACCCCTACGCCTGAGCCGCCCCGCCCCGCCACGCCCGAGCCGCCCCGCCCGAGCGCCCCTATGCCTGAGCCGCCTCGCGCAGCCGCGAGAACTCCTCCGCCATCGCCGCGCGCGACCAGTGCGCGTTGAGGCCACTCGGGTTGGGCAGGACCCAGATCCCGGTGTCCCCCGACGTCTCCGCCTGCGGCCCGACCGCGGCCTTGGGACAGGCGAACGCCGTCCGGTACGCGGTCACCCCGACGACGGCGAGCCAGCGCGGCCCCTCCTGCGCCACGAGGGTCCGCAGCCGTTCGCCGCCGGCGCGCAACTCCTCGTCGGAGAGCTCGTCCGCGCGGGCCGTGGTGCGCGCCACCATGTTCGTGATGCCCAGCCCGAGACCGCGCAGCTCACCCTGCTCCGCCGGGAGCAGCAACCGCGGGGTGAAGCCGGAGTCGTAGAGCACCGGCCAGAACCGGTTGCCGGGCCGGGCGAAGTGGTGCCCGGTCGCCCCCGACAGCAGCCCCGGATTGATACCGCAGAACAACACCCGCAACGCGGGGTCGCCGGGACCGGGCAGGACGTCGTCGATCGTGCGCTCGCGGGCCGCCTCCAGCTCCGCCGCGGTGAACCGTGACGCCATCGAAGTACCCCTTCCCGCTCGATCCTGTCGGAGTATCCCGGCAGGATGTGCCGCGTGGACCTGCCCGTGATGCCCCCGGTGAAGCCGATGCTGGCCAAGCCCGTCGCCACGATCCCCGACGGCAGGCACTACGAGCCGAAATGGGACGGCTTCCGGTCGATCATCTTCCGCGACGGCGACGAGGTCGAGATCGGCAGCCGCAACGAGCGGCCGATGACCCGGTACTTCCCCGAGGTCGTCGCGGCCGTGAAGGCCAACTTCCCCGACCGGGCGGTGATCGACGGGGAGATCATCGTGGTCGACCGGGAACGCAACCGGCTCGACTTCGAGGCCCTGCAGCAGCGCATCCACCCCGCCGACTCCCGCGTCCGGCTGCTCGCCGAGCAGACCCCGGCCAGCTTCGTGGCGTTCGACCTGCTGGCGCTGGGCGACGACGACCTCTCCGAACGCCGTCTCGACGAGCGCCGCACCCTGCTGGAGCAGGCGCTGGCCGACGCGGCACCCCCCATCCACATCACGCCCGCGACGCAGGACCCGGTGCTGGCCGAGCAGTGGTTCCGCGAGTTCGAGGGCGCCGGTCTCGACGGGTTGATCGCCAAACCGCTCGACCTCACCTACCAGCCCGACAAGCGCGTCATGGCCAAGATCAAGCACGAGCGCACCTGCGACTGCGTGGTGGCGGGCTACCGCGTCCACAAGTCGGGCCCGGACGCGATCGGGTCGCTCCTGCTCGGCCTGTTCGACGAGCGCGGCACCCTCGCCTCCGTCGGCGTCATCGGCGCGTTCCCGATGGCGCGGCGGCGCGAGCTGTTCACCGAGATGCAGCCCCTCGTCACCGAGTTCGACGGGCACCCCTGGAACTGGGCCGCCCACGAGCAGGGCGAACGCACCCCGCGCAAGAACGAGGGCAGCCGCTGGAACGCGGGCAAGGACCTGTCGTTCGTGCCGCTGCGCCCCGAACGCGTCGTCGAGGTCCGCTACGACTACATGGAGGGCATCCGGTTCCGGCACACCGCGCAGTTCGTGCGCTGGCGCGACGACCGGACCCCCGAGTCGTGCACCTACGAGCAGCTCGAACAGCCGGTCAGCTTCGACCTCGGCGAGGTCCTGGGGCTGCCCGACCAGGAGGGTGCCGGAGAACGCCGGCCGTAGCGAGCGGCGTCCGGGCGGTGTCATCGCACGCCGGGCAGGTGCGGCGACACCGCTGTCGTGGCGACGCGCCTGCCCAGCGCCGCGAGGGCGCCGCCTGGGCGTCGCGCCGCAGGCCCGAGCGCTCCTGGCTACTTGTGGGCCGCGGCCAGCTGGCCGCACGCCGCGTCGATCTCCTGGCCGCGGGTGTCGCGGACGGTGCACGCCACCCCCGCTGCCTCGACGCGGCGGACGAACTCGTCCTGCACCGGGCGCGGGGACGCGTCCCACTCGCTGCCCGGTGTCGGGTTGAGCGGGATCAGGTTGACGTGCACCCGCTTGGTGCCGATGCGCCGGCGCAGCAGCGTGCCGAGCAGGTCGGCGCGCCACGGCTGGTCGTTCACGTCGCGGATCAGGGCGTACTCGATCGACACCCGACGGCCCGTGGCCTGCGCGTAGCGGCGCGCCGCGTCGAGCACCTCGCCGACCTTCCACCGGTTGTTCACCGGGACCAGGGTGTCGCGCAGCTCGTCGTCGGGCGTGTGCAGCGACACCGCGAGTGTCACCGGGAGACCCTCGGCGGCCAGCTTGTCGATCGCCGGGACGAGCCCGACCGTCGACACCGTGATCCCGCGCGGTGAGATGCCCAGCCCGTCGGGCGCCGGGGAGGTGATGCGGCGCAACGCCGCCACGACCCGGTTGTAGTTCGCCAGCGGCTCGCCCATCCCCATGAAGACGATGTTCGACAGCCGCATCGGCGCACCCAGCTTGCCGTCACGCGCCGCCGCCGCGGCCTGACGCACCTGGTCGACGATCTCGCCCGTCGACAGGTTGCGCTGCAGCCCGCCCTGGCCCGTCGCACAGAACGGGCACGCCATACCGCAGCCCGCCTGGCTGGAGATGCACACCGTCGCCCGGTCCGGGTAGGCCATCAGCACCGACTCGGCCAGCACCCCGTCGTGCCCGCGCCACAGCATCTTGCGGGTCGCCCCGTCGTCGCAGGACTGCTCGGTGACCGGCGTGACCAGCGGCGGCAGCAGCGACGCGAGCGTCTCGCGCGCCGCGGCGGGCAGGTCGGTCATCTCCTCGACGTCCGCGGTGAGCCGGCCGAAGTAGTGCCGGGCCAGCTGGTCGGCGCGGAAGCCGGGCAGACCCAGATCGGTCACCGCGGCCTTGCGGTCGGCGGGGTCGAGATCGGCGAGATGACGCGGCGGGAGGCCGCGCTTCGGAGCATCGAAGACGAGCGGGAGGGAAGTCATGACCCACCCGATTGTGCCAGGTCCGACGTCAGAGCCCCCGGGCCGCCGCCTGCGCCGCGATGACGTCGGGCACGCGGGTCTCGAAGTCGTACAGCCGCGCCCACGTGGGCGTGACCGTCAGCACGGCCATCCGGTCGTAGAGCGCGCGGACGCCGGCCTCGAAACCCTCCCACGCCTGCGGCGCCACCAGCTTGCGGGCGCCGTCGAGGAACACCTCCGGCACACCGTCGACGATCTCGACCGTCGTCGTACCGCGCACCAGGAGCACGTGCGGGGGCTGCTCGTCGGTGTCGACGGTCAGCGCCACCGTCGGGTTCGCCTGCAGCGCGGCGACCTTGGGCGCCTTCGCGACGGTCGCCATGACCAGCGCCGACCCCGTCCACGCGTACCCCATCGGCACGACCCGCGGTGTCCCGTCGAGCGCGGTGTAGGCCAGCCGCGCGGGGATCCGCGCGGCCATCAGCTCCTGGGCCAGTGGCTCGGCCAACGTGGCCAGGACGTCCTCGGCGCGCATCGCCGTCCCCTCCCCGGCGGACCAGGCGGCCCACCCGTCGCCGATATGACGACCCGGCCGGCCCGAACTCATCGCCGCGCAGCTACGGACCCTGCCGAAGCCGGGCTGCCCGGACAGCGCCGTTCCTGCCCGCGGGGGACGTCAGCGGACTGTCGCCCCGCGGCTTCGGGCCGGGTCAGGTGTGCGGGCCCCGGGCCCGGACGGGTTCGGTGACGCGGTCGTGCGCACCGTCGGCGCGGGTCCGGACGGTCGGGCCGTACGGGTCGCCGGCGTGCGGACCGGCGTGCGGACCGCCACCGGGCAGCCCGCCACCGGGCGCTGCGGCTGCGGGTGAGGCGGCTGCGGGTGAGGCGCTCTGCGGGCCGCCACCGGGCGCGACAGCGCCGTGCGGAGCGCCACCGGGCACGGCAGCCGCGGGCGCGGCAGCACCCTGCGGACCGGCACCGGGCACGGCAGCCGCGGACGCGGCAGCACCCTGCGGACCGGCACCGGGCACGGCAGCCGCGGACGCGGCAGCACCCTGCGGACCGGCACCGGGCACGGCAGCCGCGGACGCGGCAGCACCCTGCGGACCGGCACCGAGCGGACCGGCACCGGGCGGACCGGCACCGAGCGGACCGGCACCGGGCGGACCGGCACCGGGCGGACCGGCACCGGGCGGACCGGCCGGACCGCGGCGGGGTCCGGCACCGGGCGAGGGCTGCCGCGGCGGTCTGGCAGGAGCCTGCCGGGGGGCAGGCGGGCGCTGCGGCGCAGCGCCCCCGGCCGACCGCGGCGCCGGCACGGGCGGCCGGGAACCGGACGGGGTGAACATCGTGGGCTGCCCGCTCCGCCGCTCCTCGCGACGTTCACGCGGGGTCCGGATCGACCGCAGCCGCTTACGCAGCCACCGCCCGCCCGCCCGCACCGACGGCCCACCCAGCACGCCGGTGCGCACGGCGCCCGCACCCCACAGCAACAGCGCCCCGCCGAAACCGACGATCCCCTGCGGCGCTGAGGCGCCGACGGTGCCGAGCGCCACCACCGCACCGGCCGCGGCCAGCACGAGCAGCCCGCTGCCGACGGCGACGAACGAGCGCGACCCGACGATCGGCGCCACGGAGAACAGCGTGATCGCGACCAGCGCCGACGCCACCGGCACCGCCACCTCACCCCACGACACCATCCCGAGGCCGATGAGCGCGGCGACGGCCAGCACCCCTGCGACGACGCCCTGCCGGACCAGCCGGGCCCGCCTCGCCGCGCCCAACGGCCGACCGTTGCCCTGGCGGCCGCGGACCAACGTCCACAGCACACCCGTGGCTCCGAGTCCCACCGCCATGAGAGCGGTCCCTGCGCCGCCCGAGAGGGCTAGCGCGCCGGCGATCCACCACACCACACCGAGGACGGTCTCGATCTGGGGAGCGGCCACCCCGTCGGGGAGCCTGATCGGTCGCGTCATGCCACCCACGGTAGCCAAGCGGGCGCGACGACGTCGGGCTCCGCCCCCGCGCCCCACACCGGTCCCACACCCGCCCTGTCATTGTTGAATCCGCAACGGAACTGCCCCGCGGCGATGCCACCCCCGAACGGCGCCCGCACCACCACCGGGAGACGACCCATGCCGCCCACCGACGAGCCCGCCGCGACCGACATCCCGCCGGGCTCCCCCGCATCCCGACTCCTGTCCCGCCGCGCGGTCGTCGCCGGTGCGGGCGCCGCCGCGATCGGCGCCGGCCTGCTCGTCGCCGGCTGCTCGGCGGACCCGGGCTCGGACAGCGGCGCCGGGGCCGGCAGCGGCTCCGGATCAGGGGGCGGTTCCGGGTCGGGCAGCGGCTCCGGCGGCTCCGCGTCCGGCACGCTCGGGCCGGCCACCGACGTCCCCGTCGGCGGCGCGAAGATCTACGGCGACCAGGGCGTCGTCGTCACCCAGCCGACGGCCGGGAACTACGCCGGCTTCTCGACGCGCTGCCCCCACCAGGGCTGCCAGGTCAACGAGATCGACGGCGCCTCGATCATCTGCCCCTGCCACGGCAGCATGTTCGCCCTCGACGGCGCCGTCGAGCAGGGCCCCGCACGGACCGGCCTCGTCCAGAAGGCCGTCACCGTCGAGAACGGCCAGATCGTCCTGAGCTGACACCGGGCAGGTCAGGGCGTGACGAGCCCCGCGGGGGTGCGCCGCACGTGCACCCGGTAGCCGACCGGGATCGTCAGGCCCGGGGTCTCGGCGATCGCGCGGGCGGCGACCTCCCGGGAGAACTCGATACCCAGCACCGCCTCGAGGGTGGCGCGGTCGGCGAAACGCCAGATCGTGTCGACGCGGCGCATCCCGAACCCGCGGGCCGCGAACCAGCGCTCCACCGCCCCCGCGTCGTAGCGCGGCAGGTCCGCCGACAGCCACGACCCGTAGGGCCCGGCAGTGAAGTCGAGATCGACGATCGCGAGCGCGCCGCCCGGTCGCAGCACCCGGTCGGCCTCGGCCAGGCCCGCCTCACAGCCCGCCCCGAAGAAGTACGCGGTGCGGGCGTGGACGAGATCGGCGGAGGCGTCGGGCAGCGGCAGCTCGGCGGCCCCCGCCTGCACGACGCGGACCCGGTCCAGCCCTGCGACCCGCGCCCGGGCCCGCTCGACCAGCGGCGGATGCGGCTCCACCCCGACCACGGACGCGGCGTCGCGGGCGAAGAACGGCAGATGGAAACCGTCGCCGCAGCCGATGTCGACGACATCGGCACCCGCCCACGGCGTCGACGCCCGCAGCACGTCCCAGATCGCGCCGTCGACGTCCTGCGCCTCGTTCTCGCGCTCGTAGATCTCCGGCCAGTTCCAGATGTTCGGGCTGGGGATCGTCGGGCCCGGCTTCGGCTGCCCACCGAAACCGGCGTACAGCTTCGCCGCGCCCACCTCGACCGCCGCCTCAGCCGACCGGCAGCGCGATGCCCAGCACCAGCCACGCCACGAACGCGGCCGGGAGCATCGAGTCGAGCCGGTCCATCAGACCGCCGTGCCCGGGCAGCATCGTGCCCATGTCCTTGATCCCCAGGTCACGCTTGACCAGCGACTCGCACAGGTCACCCAACGTCGCGGTCACGACGAGCAACGCGCCGGTGATCGCGCCGATCCACCAGCTGTCGCCGAGCAGCAGCACCACCGACAGCGCACCCGCCATGGTGCCCGCGACGACCGACCCGGCGAAGCCCTCCCACGACTTCTTCGGGCTGATCGTCGGTGCCATCGGGTGCCGTCCCGCCAGCACGCCCGCCGCGTAGCCGCCGACGTCGGAGGCGACGACGCAGATCATGAACGTCAGCACCCGGCCCACACCGTCGGACGGCAGGACCAGCAGCACGGCGAACGTCGCGAACATCGGCACGTAGGCAGCGGCGAACAAGGTCGCGCCGACGTCGCGCAGGTAGCCGTCGGCGCCCCGGCGCATCCGCCAGATCATCCCGACCAGCGCCGTCAACCCGAACGCGGCGAGGAGGCCCTGCAGCCCGAACGGCCAGCTCAGCCACACCATCGCCTGCCCGCCGACCAGCAGCACCGGCAACGCCACGGTGATACCCGCCGCCCGGCGCAGCGCCCCGGCCAGCTCCCACGCGCCGACGGCCACCGCGACCGCGATCACACCGACGAAGAAGTGCCGTTCCAGCAGCAGCGACGACAGGATGACGGCACCGAGCCCGACGCCGACCCCGATGGCCGCGACGAGGTTGCGCCCGGCGCGCGACTGGCGCTTCTGCGGCCCGGCGTCCGGGTCGTCGCTCACCGCGCCCACCACGGGCTCCCCGGCCCCCGCCCGCGCGGCGGCCTCGCTCGGCAGCCCTGCCCCGGTCGACAGCCCTGCCCCGGTCGACAGCCCTGCCCCGGTCGACAGCCCTGCCCCGGTCGACAGCTCTGCCCCGCTGGACAGCTCTGCCCCGCTGGACAGCCCTGCCCCGGTCGAGGGCCCCGCCCCGCTCGACGGCGCGCCGTTCGCGGGCACTCCGCTCGACGGCGTCCCGTTCGGGGGCACTCCGTGCGACGGCGCCCCGTCCGGCGGCGCGACCCTGCCCCGGCGAGCGGGGCGGCCGGGCACCGCTGCGGCCTCACCGGAGAGGCTCACGCGGCACTGCCGTGGACGGGGCGAGACATCTGCTCAGACCTCGAGGAGCTCGGTTTCCTTGTGCTTCACCAGCTCGTCGACCTGGTGGACGTACTTGTCGGTCGTGCCCTGGAGTTCCTTCTCGGCACGCCCGACCTCGTCCTCACCCGCCTCGCCGTCCTTGACGATGCGGTGCAGCTCCTCCATCGCCTTGCGACGCAGGTTGCGGATCGTGACCCGGGCGTCCTCACCCTTGCCGCGCGCGACCTTGACCATCTCCTTGCGCCGCTCCTCCGACAGCTGCGGGATCACCACGCGGATGATCTGCCCGTCGTTGGAGGGGTTGACACCGAGGTCGGAGCTGCGGATGGCCTTCTCCAGCGCCTGCAGCTGCGATATGTCGTAGGGCTTGATGACCGCCATCCGCGCCTCGGGGACGCTGATCGACGCCAGCTGGTTGAGCGGCGTCATCGCCCCGTAGTACTCGACGACGATGCGGGAGAACATCGAGGGCGTCGCCCGGCCGGTCCGGACGGCAGCGAGGTCGTCCTTGGCCACGGAGACGGCCTTCTCCATCTTCTCCTCGGCATCGAAGAGGGTCTCGTCGATCACGTCTGCTCCCAGCGTTCAGGCGGCGACGGCCGGGTCAGTTCGCCCGGTCGGTGTCCGGCGTGGTCACCAGCGTTCCGATCCTCTCACCGCGCACTGCGCGCGCGATGTTCCCCTCGGTGAGCAGGTTGAACACGATGATCGGCATCCGATTGTCCATGCAGAGGCTGAACGCCGTGGCGTCGGCCACCTTGAGACCCCGCTCGAGTACCTGCTGATGGGTGATCTCGGTGAACAGCGTGGCGTCGGCGTGGATCTTCGGGTCGGCCGTGTAGACACCGTCCACACCCTTGGCGAGCAACAGGGCGTCGCACCCGATCTCCAGCGCACGCTGGGCACCCGCGGTGTCGGTGGAGAAGTACGGCATGCCGACGCCCGCGCCGAAGATCACGACGCGGCCCTTCTCCAGGTGACGCATCGCGCGGCGCGGGATGTACGCCTCCGCGACCTGGCCCATCGTGATGGCGGTCTGCACACGGGTGTCGATCCCGTGGCTGCGCTCCAGGAAGTCCTGCAGCGCGAGGCAGTTCATGACCGTGGCGAGCATGCCCATGTAGTCGGCCCGCGAGCGGTCCATGCCGCCCTGCTGCAGCTCGGCGCCGCGGAAGAAGTTGCCGCCGCCGATGACGACGGCGACCTGCGCGCCACTCGCGACGACCTCGGCGATCTGGCGGGCGACGGTCTGCACGACCTGCGGGTCGACGCCGAGCCCCCCACCACCGAACATCTCACCGCCGAGCTTCAGCAGCACACGGCGAAATCCGGGGCGGGGGGTGGCGTCGACCTCGTCAGTCATGCTCGAAGACCTGCTCAGGCCTGTCCGACCTCGAAGCGGACGAACTCCTTGACCGTCACGCCGGCCTCGTCGAGGAGCGCCTTCACGCTCTTCTTCGGGTCCTGCACCGACGGCTGCTCGAGGAGCACGACGTCCTTGTAGAAGCCGTTGACGCGCCCGTCGACGATGCGGGCCAGCACCTGCTCGGGCTTGCCCTCCTCGCGAGCGGTGGCCTCGGCGATGCGCTTCTCGTTGTCGATGACGTCGCCGGGAACCTCGTCGCGCGTGGTGTAGCGCGGGCGGGCCGCGGCGACGTGCATCGCGACACCGCGGGCGGCGTCGTCGCCGGCGGCGGAGTCGGACGCCTCGTAGGACACCAGCGCGCCGATGGCCGGCGGCAGGTCCGAGGACCGGCGGTGCAGGTACAGCGCGACCGGGCCGTCGAGGTGGATGTAGCGCTTGAGCTCGAGCTTCTCGCCGATGCGGGCCGACAGGGCCTGCACGGCGTCGGCCACGGTGCCACCGTCGAGCTGGGCCTTGGCCAGCGCCTCGACGTCGGCCGGCTTCTGCTCGACCGCCACGGCCAGGATCTTGTCGGCCAGGCTGATGAAGTCGTCGCTCTTCGCGACGAAGTCGGTCTCGCAGTCGAGCTCGACCATGGTGCCGCCCTGCGCCACGACCAGGCCGTTGGAGGTGGAACGCTCGGCGCGCTTACCCACGTCCTTCGCGCCCTTGATGCGCAGCAGCTCGACAGCCTTGTCCAGGTCGCCCTCGGACTCCTCGAGCGCCTTCTTGCAGTCCATCATCCCGGAGCCGGTGAGCTCACGGAGCCGCTTGACGTCGGCGGCGGTGTAGTTCGCCATCGCTAAGTCTCTTCGTCCTCTGGTCGGTTCGTGAAGATCGTGTCCGGGACGGACCGGACCGCGGGTGGGCCGGACCCGGCCCACCCGCGGTACGACGGGTCAGCTCGCGGACTGGGTCCCGTTGCTGGTGGTGGCCGGGGCCGCCGCGGCAGCGGCGTTGGGGGCCTCGGCAGCGGCACCGGCGGCGGACAGGCTCGCACCGTCCGAACCGACCTCGCCGCCGTTGGCCAGCAGGTCCTGCTCCCACTCGGGGAGCGGCTCGTCGCTGCCGACCTCAGGCTTGCCCTCGGCACCGTCACGGCCACCGCTGCGCGCCGAACGGGCCATCAGGCCGTCGGCCGCCGCACGGGCGATGACCTTGGTGAGCAGCGCGGCGGAACGGATCGCGTCGTCGTTGCCCGGGATCGGGAAGTCGACCTCGTCGGGGTCGCAGTTCGTGTCCAGGATGGAGACGACCGGGATGCCCAGCTTGCGAGCCTCGCCGACGGCGATGTGCTCCTTCTTGGTGTCGACGATCCAGACGGCGCTGGGAACCTTCGACATGTCGCGGATGCCGCCGAGGGTCTTCTCCAGCTTCCCCTTCTCACGGGTGAGCATGAGGATCTCCTTCTTGGTGCGACCCTCGAAGCCCCCCGTCTGCTCCATCGACTCCAGCTCCTTGAGGCGCTGGAGGCGCTTGTGCACGGTCTGGAAGTTGGTGAGCATCCCGCCCAGCCAGCGCTGGTTCACGTACGGCATGTTGACGCGGCCCGCCTCTTCGGCGATGGCCTCCTGCGCCTGCTTCTTCGTGCCGACGAACATGATCGTGCCGCCGTGGGCGACGGTCTCACGCACGAACTCGTAGGCGCGGTCGATGTACGACAGCGTCTGCTGGAGGTCGATGATGTAGATGCCGTTGCGCTCGGTGAGGATGTAGCGCTTCATCTTCGGGTTCCAGCGCCGGGTCTGGTGCCCGAAGTGCACACCCGAGTCCAGCAGCTGCTTCATGGTGACGACGGCCATAGCCGATGTTCACCTCTCGATCAGGCGCGGCACCTGCCGCGCTCACGGTTCTCGCCGACCACCGGTCGATGGTCCGCCCTGGCGCCGCGCCGGACCCGGACCCGTTCGCCCTCGACCTCCCGCGGACGGGACGCGTGGGCTCGCAGGACCGCCCGGGTACCGTCCGCGCCCACCGAACCGGGAACCGGCAGCGGGCGAGGCACGCGAGCGCGCGAAGTCACCTCGCAAAGCTCCGAGGTGCAGGTCGAGTGTACGCGTCGGCCCGATCGCCCCTCACCCGGCGTGGCTCCCGCACAGCGGGTTGTCCACAACGCGCGCAACGATCCACACCTGCCCCGCCGACAGCCCCGGTCGCGGCCCCGGCGGCGCAGGCTCGACGGGTGTTGCGGAGATCGACGCTCGCGCTGGTCGCGGTGGCCCTGACCGTCCTCGGCGCCCCGGCCGCAGCGGCGTCGCCGCCGGTCGGGACGCAGCACCTCGGCGTACCCGACGGGACCGCCCGGTACGGCTGGCCGCTGCGACCGGTGCCCCGGGTCGCCGAACGGTTCCGGGCGCCGTCGCAGCGGTGGACCGCCGGCCACCGGGGCGCCGACCTCGTGGGCACGCCGGGGCAGGAGGTCCTCGCGGCCCGCGACGGGGTCGTCGCGTTCGCCGGGCCACTCGCCGGGCGCGGTGTCGTCTCGGTACTGCACGCCGACGGCCTTCGCACCACCTACGAACCGGTCGCCGCGTCCGTCGCGGTCGGCGACGTCGTCGCCCGCGGCGCGGTGCTGGGGGCGCTCGAACCCGGCCACGCCGGCTGTCCCGCTCCGGCGTGCCTGCACTGGGGTGTGCGCCGGGGCGAGGCCGACTACCTCGACCCGCTGGTCCTCGTCGGCCCCGGCCGGGTCCGGCTGCTCCCGGCCCCGCAGCGTTGGCCGTGGTGACCGCCCGACGGACGCCGAGCCGGCTCGCGGGTCAGCCCGCGACGGCCTCGTCCATCCTGCCGCGCAGCCGCCCGACGAGGCGCCCGTGCAGCTGGCACACCCGGGACTCGGTCACCCCCAGCAGGGCACCGATCTCGGCGAGGGTGCGGTTCTCGACGTAGTAGAGCTGTACGACGAGCCGGTCCCGCTCCTCCAGCCCGAGGACCGCCTCGGCGAGCTCACGGTAGGTCTCGCGCAGCGCGAAGGCGGCCGCGGGATCGGGGGCGGCGTCGTCGACGACGTCCTCCGCCACCGCCCCGGGCCGACGCTCCCGCAACGCCTCGACGCTGACGAGGCGGCGGTGCTGGGACAGCCGCAGCAGGTCGCGCGTCGAGATGCCCAGCTCGGCGGCGAGCTCGGCGTTGGCAGGCGACCGCCCCAGGCCGCGCTCCAGCCGCTCGCGGGCGCGGTCGATCTCCCGCAGCCGCGTCCGGACGGTGCGCGGTACCCAGTCCTGGGCCCGCAGCTCGTCGAGCATCGCGCCACGGATCCGTTGTGCCGCATAGCTCTCGAACCGGATTCCGCGGCCGGGGTCGAATCGGGTGATCGCGTCGAGCAGGCCGAACACGCCGGCCTGGACGAGATCGGCGACGTCGACGCTGGCGGGCAGCCCGACCGCGATCCGGGCCGCGACCCCCCGAACGAGGGGGGCGTAGTGGGCCACGAGGAGGTCCCGCACGGCGCGGTCGCGTCCGCCGCCCCGGCACCCCCACAACTGCGCGACGCCGTCCACGTCGGCGTCGGCGGCGTCGGCGGCGTCGGCGAGGTCGGCGGCGGCGTCCGCGGGGTCGGCGGCGGCGGGGTCGGCGAGGGCAGAAGGGCCGGCGGCGGCGTCGAGACCGGCGACGGCGTGGGGACCGGTGCCGGTGGCCGAGGCGGCGGCGTCGTGGGGGTCGATGCCGGCGGCGCCGGCGGTGTCGCCCGCGTCGCCGGCCACCGGACGCGACGTGTGCGACGGGACGTGCCCGTCCTCGTCGGCGGGGTCGTCGACGAGGACCAACAAGGCCGGCGGCACACCCGCTCCGGCGTCCGCCGGCGGGTCGCCGACGGGTGGCCAGGCCGGGAGAGCGGGCAGGACCGACGCCGGCGGCATCGTGCCGACCGCCCCATCGCCCAGCAGGACTGCCCCGGTTGCCCGGTTCAGGACCTCGGTATCCGGTTCGTGTCCCATCAGCGTGTCAACGCCGCCGACCCCGGAATGGTCACGCAGCGCAGTCGATTTGGGTCCTGCGGACCCGGCACCGGGGACCGGATCGGCGGGTGCGGCGACGTCGTCGCGACTGGTCGACAGCGCGGAGACGAGCGCTGCGACAAGCTCACTGACCTGCATGTTTGCTGCCAGCAGTGGCTCAGGCCCTGGGGTGCGCCTGGTCATGGACCACCTTCAGTCTGTCGACTGTGACATGGGTGTAGAGCTGCGTGGTCGACAGCGTAGCGTGACCAAGGAGTTCTTGGACGTGCCGAAGGTCCGCGCCGCCCTCGAGAAGGTGCGTGGCGGCGGCGTGGCGCAGGCCGTGCGGCCCGATGTCGGGGGCGCCCGGCACGGCGGCCACGGCGTCGTGGACGACCGAACGTGCGATGCGCGGATCGAGCCGGCCCCCGCGGGCGCCGAGCAGCAGCGCGGGCGGGCTGTCGGGGCGGGCGAGGGCCGGGCGCCCGACGGCCAGCCAGCGTTCGAGCGCCCGTTCGGCGGGGACGCCGTGGACGACGACGCGCTCCTTGCCTCCCTTGCCGAGGACCCGCAGGGTGCGACTGCCGCGGTCGAGGTCGTCGACGTCGGCGCCACAGAGCTCCGACACCCGCACCCCGGTTGCGTAGAGGACCTCGAGCAGGGCGAGGTCGCGCAGCGCAACCGGGTCCTCCTGCGCGGCGCCGGAGACGGCGGCGTCCATGAGGTCGGCGGCCTGGTCGGCGCGGAGCACCGTGGGCAGGGCGCGCTGGACCCGAGGTGAGTCGAGACGGTCGCCGGGGTCGGTGGCGAGCCGGCCGGTGCGGTGCGCCCAGCCGGTGAAGGTGCGGGCGGCGGCGGCGCGGCGGGCGAGTGTGGAGCGACCGGCCCCACCCGTGTGGGCGGCGGCGAGCCAGGCGCGCAGCAGGCCCAGGTCGAGCGCGGCGAGGTCGTCGCCGGGCACGGTGCGCAGCAGGGACGCGACGTCGCCGCGGTAGGCCCGGACGGTGTGCGCGGAACGCCCGCGCTCCCGGTCGAGGTGCACGACGAACGCCTCGAGGTGGGCGTTGAGGCGGTCGGGCAGGTCGGCAGGAGTGTCCCGGCGGGCGGAGCGGCGCGTCCCCATCGGGTCACGGTCATCGCGGTCGCGCGCCGGGTCAAGCGCGCCACGCCCAGGGGCGCCTGGCTTCTCACCTGGACGGGAGGGCTCGCTGCCAGAGCCCGTCGCGGTACTCGGCCATGCCGAGCCGTTCGAGGTCGAGCAGCCCGGTGCGGACGGTCTCGAGCGGCAGCCCGGCCTCCATCGCGAGCCAGCGCACGTCGCGGGCGGCGCGGCTGGGCAGGGCGTCGTGGACGGCCGCCTGGGCGGCGTCCAGCCGGTCGGTCGGGCGCGCGGGGCGGCCGGGTTCGACGGCCAGGTCGACACCCAGCCTGCCGACGGCCTCCAGCACCTCCTCGGGCCGCGTCACCAGCAGCGCCCCGTTGCGGACGAGCTCGTGGCACCCGGCGGAGGTTCCCGACGTGACCGGACCCGGCACGGCCATGAGGATGCGGCCGAGGGCGCGGGCGTCGGCTGCGGTGCGCTGCGCGCCGCTGCGCAGCCCCGCCTCCACGACGACGGTGCCTGCGCCGATGCCGGCGATCAACCGGTTGCGGACCAGGAAGCGGTGGCGCGCGGGCACCGCACCGGGCGGGTACTCGCTGACCACCAGCCCGGTCGCGGCGATGCGGTCGAGCAGTTCGGTGTGGGCGGCGGGGTAGGCGCGGTCGATGCCGCAGGCCAGGACCGCCAGCGTGGGCCCGTCGGCGACGAGCGATCCTCGATGTGCCGCGGCGTCGATGCCGAACGCCGCCCCGGACACGACGGCCGCGCCGGCGGCGGCCAGCCCACCGGCCATGTCGCTCGCGATGTGCACGCCGTACCCGGTGGCCGCTCGGGCACCGACGATCGCGACCGACCGCTCCGCGATCTCGCCGAGGCGAAGCGGTCCGCGCACCCACAGCGCGAGGGGCGCGCCGAGCTCACGGGTGCCGGCCGCCGGGTAGGCCGCGAACGCCCAGCGCGGCCAGTCGGTGTCCTCCGGGACGAGCAGCCGTGCCCCGACGGCGGCGGCGGCCTCGAGGTCGGCGTCGACCCGGTCGACGGTGCGCCGGGCGCCGGTCGCGGACCGCACGACGTCGGGCGTCGCTCCCCGGCGGATCCGTTCGGCCGCCTCGACGGGTCCGACGTGGTCGACGAATGCGGCCAGCGCCGCGGCCGGTGGCTCGGCGACCCGCGACAGGTACGCCCGCGCGCGCCGGACCTCGGGATCGGGCGCGGTCATGCCGCCCTCCGGTCGCGGAAGTACAGCGCCGCCTCGACGGCCTCGCGGTCGGGCCGGTCGCGACCGGCCAGGTCGGCGATGGTCCACGACACCCGCAACGCGCGGTCGGCGCCACGGGCCGTGAGCTCGCCGACCCGCAGGGCCGTCTCCAGCGGTCGCAGCACGGCCGCCGGGAGCGCGAAGCGCGAGCGCAGGACGGGCCCCGGGACCTCGGCGTTGGTCCGCCAGCCGTGCGCCGACCAGCGTTCGGTCGCCGCGGCGCGGGCGGCGAGCACCCGGGCCCGTACGGTCGCGGTGCTCTCCCCGGGCACGTCTCCGGTCAGGGCCGTGACGGGGTGCATCCAGGTGCGGAGGTCGACGCGGTCGAGCAACGGGCCCGACAACCGGCCGAGGTAGCGGCGTCGGACGAGCGAGGTGCAGACGCAGTCGCGGTCGTGCGCAGGGGCACAGGGACACGGGTTGGCCGCCAGGACGAGCTGGAACCGGGCCGGGTAGCTCACGGTGCCCTCGGCCCGGGAGATGCGCACCTCGCCTTCCTCGAGCGGCGTGCGCAGCGACTCGAGCAGCCGGGCACCGAACTCTGCGCTCTCGTCGAGGAACAGGACCCCGCGGTGCGCCAGCGACACCGCGCCGGGACGGGCGATGCCGCTGCCCCCGCCGACGAGCGCGGCCGTCGACGTCGAGTGGTGCGGCGCGACGAAGGGCGGCACGGTGCTCAGCGCGGTACCGGCGGGCAGCCGCCCCGCGACGGACCGGATCGCGGCGAGGGCGAGGGCCTCGTCGGCGGGCAGGTCGGGCAGCAGACCGACGATGCGTCGCGCGAGCATGGTCTTGCCCGTGCCGGGCGGCCCCACCATGAGCATGTGGTGCCCACCCGCGGCCGCGACCTCGAGCGCGTGCCGGGCGTCGGACTGGCCGACGACGTCGGCGAGGTCGGGCTGGGCGTCGCGGGGAGCCTCCTCGACCTGTTCGGGCCGGTGGAGCGCGCGGCCGTCGATCAGGAAGTCGACGGCCTCGGTGAGGGTGCCGGCGCCGTGGATCTCCAGACCTGTGACCAGGGCCGCCTCTGCCAGTGCCGCGACCGGCACGACGACGCGCCGCATCCCGGCCGCACGGGCGGCCAGCAGACACGGCAGCACGCCGCGCACGGGCCGGAGCCGGCCGTCGAGGGCGAGCTCACCGAGCAGGACCGTCCGGTGGAGCGCCTGTTGCGGCACGGTGCGGGCCGCGGCGAGCACTCCGCACGCCAGGGCGAGGTCGAATCCCGATCCCGTCTTGCGCAGCGTCGCCGGTGAGAGGGCGAGGACGATCCGCTCGTTGGGCCAGGTGTGTCCGGAGTTGACCACGGCGGCGCGGACCCGGTCGCGCGACTCGTGCAGCGCGGCGTCGGGAAGCCCGACCAGATGGATCCCGGGCAGCCCGCCGCCGATGGCGGCCTCGATCTCGACGACCGTGCCGTCGACACCCTGCAGCGCGACCGACCACGACCGTGCCAGGCCGCCCATCAGAACGCCTCGCGGTAGTGCTGGATCGTCGCGGGTCTGCCCGGTTCGAGCAGGACGGCGAGCACGTCGAACCTGATCGGGCACCACCGCACCTGGTGCGTGGCGAGCCATACGTCGGTGATCCGGCGGATGCGGGCCACCTTGCGCGGCGTCACCGACTCGGCCGGTTCGCCATAGGCCGTGCCCGACCGCGTCTTGACCTCGGCGATCACGAGGACACCGGCGTCGGTGGCCACGATGTCGAGCTCGCCCTCGCGGCACCGCCAGTTGCGCGTGAGCACGACCAGCCCTTGCTTCTGCAGGTACTGCGCCGCCACGTCCTCGCCGCGGCGGCCCAGCACGTCCTTCGCTGCCATGCCGTCCACGATGGGCCGCGCGGCGGGCCCACGGGCCCGGTCCCGCCTGCCTGTGGACCGCCGGCGTCGTATGTGGACAACTCGGGCGTTCCTGCGCGTCTCGCGGCAGGGTTGTCGGTGCGCGGCCGGTACGGGATCCGGGTGACACAGCGGATGTCGCGTCGCCGGTCTGCCTGGTTGCGACGAACGGATACGCCATCCACCGCCGGACCCGGCGTCGTCGGCGGCGCGCGCTCCAGGCCGGAGGTCAGGGCGTACTCCGCCCGGCCAGCGACGACGCGGCATGGTGGCGTTGCGGGCCGAGCTGATCAGCGCGGTCGCGAGCCGGTGCCCGTGCACACCGCACGGTCAGCGCCTGCCCCGACCGGCCCACGCGCCCCCGGCGCCCCGGAGGCGGCGAGGTCGGCCCGTGTCAGGAGCCGAACGGCCCGTCGTCGGGCAGCCGCAGGTCGGGCTTGTCGAGCTCCTCGATGTTGACGTCCTTGAACGTCAGCACCCGCACGTTCTTCACGAAACGCGCCGGCCGGTACATGTCCCACACCCACGCGTCGGACATCCGGACCTCGAAGTAGATCTCGCCGTCGGCGTTGCGGGGCGCGACGTCGACCGAGTTGGCGAGGTAGAAGCGGCGCTCGGTCTCCACGACGTAGGAGAACTGGGCGACGATGTCGCGGTACTCCTTGTAGAGGGTGAGCTCCATCTCGGTCTCGTACTTCTCGAGATCCTCGGCGCTCACGACCCGACTCCTCCCCCGGCGGCCATCACCGGGTGTCCCGATGACGTTCCGGACCCATTGTGGACCAGTACCCGTTCGGCTCCTGCAGCGGCGGCCGCTCCCGCCACGTTGACGAAGGAGTAGCGGTGCTCGGCGCAGGGTCCGTGGGTGGTGAGCGCAGCATCGTGCACCGGGGTGCAATAGCCCTTGTGCAGGGCGAACCCGTACTGCGGGAGCCGCCTGTCGAGCTCGACCATGATCCGGTCCCTGGTCACCTTCGCGAGCACCGACGACGCCGCGACGCACGCCGCGACGAGATCGCCCTTGGGCACGGCGAGGGCGGGGACGCCGAACCCGCGGACCGCGAAGCCGTCGGTGAGGACGTAGCCGGGACGCTGCGACAGCCCGGCCACGGCCCGGCGCATCCCCTCGATGTTGGCGACGTGCACTCCCCGGCGGTCGACCTCCGCCGGCGGGATGACGACGATGCAGTGGTCGGCGGCGCGCCGGGTGATGAGTGTGAAGAACTCCTCGCGCGCCGCGGCCGTGAGCAGCTTCGAGTCGGTGAGGCCCTCGAACCGGGTGGCGTCGGCGGGGCGCAGCACGCAGGCGGCGACGACGAGCGGTCCCGCACACGCGCCGCGACCCGCTTCGTCGACACCCGCGACGGGTCCGAGGCCGTGCCGGTGCAGGGTGCTCTGCAGCGTCCAGGTGCCCGCGGAGCGCCGCACGATTGCACGCTCGGGACGCCAACCGTCGGCCGTCAGCGACTGCGGAACGTATCGGCGGCGTCGGCGGAGGGGGGCCGCCACGTCAGCGACGCCACGGCCGCGGCAGGCGGCGCGGGGTCGAGGGCAGGAAGTCGTCGGTGTCGTCCCCGCAGCGCCGGGAGCGCCGGCGGCGGTCGATCGCGAGCGGCAACGTGCCGAGCAGGCCCAGCGCCAGCGGCGCACCGTCGGGGCCGCCCATGCCGACGGGTTCGGGCGACTGCGGATCGGGGGCGTGGATGATGCCGAACCGGTCGAACGGCAGGACCTTGAGCCGCGCCTTGCCGATGACGTTCTCCACCGGGACGGGGCCGTGGCCCGCGGCGCGGGAGTCCGACGAGTTGTTGCGGCTGTCACCCATCATCCACAGCTCGCCCTGCGGGACCGTGACCGGCCCGAACGGCACCTGACGGGCGGGGCCCGCCTCGGGCAGGTAGTAGATGTAGGGCTCGTCGAGCGGCTTGCCGTTGACCATGACGCGGTTGCGGGAGTCGCAACACGCCACGGTCTGTCCGCCGACGGCGATGACCCGCTTGACGAAGTCCTTCTCGTCGGGCGGCGCGAGCCCGATCAGCGACCCGACCTGCTGCAGCCCACGGGCGAGTGCGCTGCTGGGCACGCTGACCTGTTCGGTGCCCCAGCTGTCGGGGCCGCGGAACACCACGACGTCGCCCGGGCTCGGGTCGGAGAACCGGTAGGTGATCTTGTCGACGAGGACGCGGTCGTTGTTGCAGCCGGTGCAGCCGTGGAGCGTCTGCTCCATCGAGCCGGACGGGATGACGTAGACCTTGGCCAGGAACGTCTGGATCAGGAACGTCAGCAGCAGTGCGACGACGATGAGGAGCGGCAGCTCCTTCCAGAACGACGTCTTGCGGCGCCGCCCCGACTTCTGCTTGCCGCCGCCCGGGGTGGTCCCTGCTGCGTAGGACGAGGCGGGGCGTCCCTCCGGGGACTCGCCCGCGCGTCGACGATGGCGTCCGGGGACGGCGCCGGTCTCGACGCTGTCGGAGACGCCGGGCTCGCTGTCGGCCGCCGGGTCGCGGCGCTCACGGGCCGGTCGCTGCTCACGGGCCCCTCGGGGCGGCCGGTCCGCACGGGCCGGCTCGTCGCGGCGCGGAGCGTGTGTGGGTCGTCCGAGGTCGGCGGTCTCGTCGAGGGCGGGATCGCCGGTCCCGGCCGGGCCGCCGTCGTGGCCGACGCGGTCGCGGGCGGGGGGCCGTGGGCCGGCATGCCCCTCCCCCTGACCGTTGCGGCGCGGGTCGCCGGGAGGCTGTCTGCGCGGGCCTGCGGGCGGCGGGCCAGTGGGAGGCTGCGGCATCGTGCGGCCCAGGTCGTCGCCGCCGGAGGAGTCGACGCCGGCGGGATCGCGGGGGTCGGGGCCGCCGCCGCGGCGTGCCTGGGCGCGGCCGTCGTACCCCTGGGGCGGCCGGCCCGGGGACTCCGGGCGGCCGTTGCCGTACCCGTGGTTGCGCCCGTGCCGGGGCGCGCTCTCGGGGGCCCACTCGTCGTGGGCGCGACCGTGCGCCTGCCGCGGGGCGTGGCGACCTGACCCACCCGCACCACCGGCGACGGGACCACCGTCCGGCGCCCACCGCTCGCCGGCGGGCACACGGCCCTCACCGGGAGGAGGAGGCGGCGGGTTCGCCGGTCCGTACCGACGGGGTTGGGCCCGCCGGTCGTCGGGGAGCTCGGGAAGCGCCACGCTCACGAGGCTACGTCACCGCCTGATCACCTGAGGGTGAGGTCGTGTCCACCGGCGGGTGAGCTCACGACGCGGTCGGGGTCTCCCGCTTCTCCTTGATCTTGGCGGCCTTGCCGCGAAGGTCACGGAGGTAGTAGAGCTTCGCCCGGCGGACATCCCCTCGGGTGAAGACCTCGATGCGGTCGATGTTCGGCGAGTGCACCGGGAACGTGCGCTCGACACCGACGCCGAAGGAGACCTTGCGGACGGTGAAGGTCTCGCGGGCGCCCTCGCCGTGGCGGCGGATGACAACGCCCTGGAAGAGCTGCACACGCGAGCGCGAGCCCTCGATGACCTTCACGTGAACCTTGAGCGTGTCGCCCGGCCGGAAGGCGGGGATGTCGGAACGCAGGTTCTGTGCGTCCAGTTCGTCAAGGGTGTTCATCGCGCAGGTCCGTCCTCGTCTGATTGCGGTCATGCAGGGGCGCCGCTCCACGCGACTGGGCTGACGCCGGGGCTGTCCCGACGCACCTGCCGGGAGCTGGCAACTCATCCATAGTGCCAGACGCCCTCCACGGGGGTGACACCGGTGGCCGTCAGCCGCCTTCGGGGCCGTCGGACGGCTTGGGCGCCAACGCCTCCAGCAGGGCACGGTCCGCCTTGTCGAGGGCGTCGCCGGGGAGCGCCGCGAGCAGGTCGGGGCGGCGGGCCGCGGTCCGTTCCAGCGCGCGATCGCGCCGCCAGCGCGCGATGGCGCCGTGGTTGCCGCTGCGCAGGACGTCCGGAACCGGGCGGTCGCGCCACACCTCGGGCCGCGTGTAGGACGGACCTTCGAGCAGCCCGTCGGAGAACGAGTCCTCCGCCGCCGACCGCGGGTTGCCCAGCACGCCGGGCAGCAGGCGCGCCACGGCCTCGACGACCACCAGCACCGCGACCTCGCCCCCGACCAGCACGTAGTCGCCGATGCTGACCTCGTCGACGGGCATCGACCCGGCGTAGTGGTCGACGACGCGCTGGTCGATCCCCTCGTAGCGGCCGCACGCGAACACCAGCCGCTCCTCGGCGGCATAGGCGTGTGCGTCGACCTGCGTGAAGGGTCGCCCCGCCGGGGTCGGGACGACGAGCCGCGCAGGCCGCTCGTCGGCGGCGAGGACCGCGTCGAGCGCGTCCCCCCACACCTGCGGGCGCATCACCATGCCGGGACCACCGCCGTAAGGCGAGTCGTCGACGGCCTGATGGACGTCGTGGGTCCAGTCGCGCAGGTCGTGGACGGCGAGGTCGAGCAGGCCTGCCCCGATCGCCCGACCCAGCAACGCCTCCCGCAAAGGGGCGAGGTAGCCGGGAAAGATGGTGACGACGTCGATCCGCACCGGCGGGATCCTCGCATCCGTCCCGGCGGACGAACCGAGGAGGAGCCCGGTAGGCGTTCGGGTCGCGCGGCGACCAGCGGCGAACGGTCCTCCCCCGGCGCCCTCGCGATGTGGTGCCGTCGGCGATCGGCCCGGCGCGAACGGGGCCGGCCCGCGTCCGCGCTCCGCGGCCGACAACGGTGCCCCGGGCGCGGTACCGACCGTCGGCACGGCGCACGGGCCCACCGCGCCGGAGGGCGGCGACCGACCGCGGGACGATCGCCGCCGCCCCCTCGACCGGCCCGGGACCCACGACGCGACCGCACCCGCCGCCGAGGTCGCCGGCGACGAGACGCACGACGAGCGGCCCCCGGGACCACCTCAGCCACTCGCCTCCCCGGCCCCCGCGGCCGCGACCGCCGCCCTCATGTCGTCGAGGGTGATGCCGCGGCGGGCGAGGACGTCGTGCCCCGCACCCATGCCCGGGTGCAGCAACGCGAGCAGCACGTGTTCCGTGCCGATGTGCCGGTGCTTGAGCCGCAGGGCCTCGCGCAGCGACAGCTCCATCGCCTTCTTCGCCGTGGCGTGGAACGCCATGTGCCCGCCGCGGCGCTCACGCCGTCTCCGACCGGCCCTCGTCCGCTCCAGCGCCCCCGGCCCGAAGGCCTGCTCGACCTGCCTGCGGACCTCGTCGAGGTCGATTCCCAGCGTCGCCAGCGCGTCGGCGTCCGGCTCGCTCGTCAGGTCGACACCCAGCTCGCCCACGTCGGCCAGGACCTCGGCCCGGTCGACGCCCCGCTCGGCGAGCAGTCGCAGGGCCAGCGAGTCGGGGACGGCGTAGAGGCCGAGCAGCAGGTGCTCGGTGCGGATGGCACCGGCCCGCCGGTCCCGGGCCTCCTCCTGCGCGGTGACCACGACTCGTCGCGCACCGGTGGTGAACCGTTCGAACATGGCCGTCCCCTCAGTACCCGTACCGGCGGTACTTCTTGTGCACCGCCTGCTTGCTGACCTGCAACACCTCGGCGATCTGCTGCCACGACCAGCCCTGGTCGCGCGCGTTGCGAACCTGCAGCTCCTCCAGGGAGTCCAGCAGCCCGCGCAGCGAGGCCACCGCCACCAACCCCACGGCCGGGTCCCGACTGGACGCCGCCGCCGCGACACTCGTCGCATCAGTCATTCCGTCAACTTACGTTGACGACAAGGGCGACGTCAACCAAAGTTGACGACGGATGGGGCCGCCCGCACGGCGGCCGACGGACACCGACCGCGCGCAACCCCACGGCTGCCGTGGCGCTCGACATCAGCAGTGAGGTTGCGACCGGTTCGGACCTCGGCCTGCATGGCCCGGACCCGGCCGCGACCCGACAGCGAGCGACCCGACAGGGCGACCCTCAGCACGGACCCCTCAGCACGGGACCCCTCAGCACGGGACCCCTCAGCGCAGGCCCGTCAGCACAGGACCGTCAGCACAGGACCGTCGGCACGGTCCGACACGGCGAAGGGCCCGCCGGAGTCCGGCGGGCCCTTCGTGGTGCGCGGGTCGGTCGTGCGCGGGTCTGTGTGGGGATCAGGGATCGAGCAGGCCCTCAGGTGGGTCGAGCACGACCCTGCCGGCGTCGAGGTCGACGACGGGCACGATCGCGGTGACGAACGGTACCAGCGCCTCGGGCAGGTCGGCCCGGGTGAGTACCAGCAGCTCGCCGCCGGGTCCGTGGGCGATCTCCTTGACCGTCCCGACGACCGTCCCGTCCACCAGCTCGGCCCGCAGGCCCTCGAGCTGGTGGGCGTGGAACTCGTCCGGGTCGTCGGTGGGCGGGAGGTCGGCCGCGTCGACGAGCAGCCGGATCCCCCGCAGGGTCTCGGCGGCGTCGCGGTCGGGCGCCTCGGCGAACGTCACGAGCAGGCGCCCCGAGTGGGGGCGCGAGGACACGACCGTCAGCGTCGGCGGCACCGGCGCACCGGTCGGCCGGGTCCCGGAAAGCGCGACGAGCTCGGCGCCGGGGGCGAACCGCTCCTCGGGGGAGTCGGTCCGCACCTCGACGACGAGCTCGCCACGAAGTCCGTGCGGCCGCACGACGACACCGACCAGCAGACGGGTCGGCCCCGGCGCGGTGTTACCTGTCGGTGTCGACGACATCGACCCGCACGCCCCGGCCGCCGATCCCGCCCATGACGGTGCGCAACGCGGTCGCGGTGCGTCCGCCGCGGCCGATCACCTTCCCGAGGTCCTCGGGGTGCACGCGCACCTCGAGGGTCCGGCCACGGCGGTTGGTCACCAGGTCGACTCGCACGTCTTCCGGATGGTCGACGATGCCGCGGACCAGGTGCTCGAGAGCGTCGGCCAGGACGCTCACGACTCGGTCGACTCAGCCTCGGCCGCGTCGGCCTCCTCGGCCTTCGGGCGCTTGTCGGCCTTCTTCTTCGGCGTGGTGGCCTCGGTGGTCGGCTCCTCGCCCGCGGCCGCGAGGGCGGCCTGGAAGAGGGCCAGCTTGTCGGCCTTCTCCTTCTGCGGCTTGAGGGTGCCCTCGGCACCGGGAAGGCCCTTGAACTTCTGCCAGTCGCCGGTGATCTCGAGCAGGTGCTGCACCGACTCGGTCGGCTGCGCGCCGACACCCAGCCAGTACTGCGCGCGCTCCGAGTCGATCTCGATCAGGCTCGGGTCGTTCTTGGGGTGGTACTTGCCGATCGTCTCGATCGCCCGCCCGCTGCGCCGGGTACGGGCATCGGCGACGACGACGCGGTAGTAGGGCTGACGGATCTTGCCCAGCCTCATCAGCTTGATCTTGACGGCCACGCTTCCAACTGCTCCTCGCGGATCGGTGCTGCTGCGATGAGTCGGCGCTGCTCGCGTGGGGTTGCGGGCTGCGCGTCACTCGACGTCTGCGGTCGCGGCACGGTGAGAGGGGCCGACCACGGGACCGATCGGCCATTCTGCCAGATGCGTCGCCGGGCAGGTACGCCCGGGTCAGACCGCTCCGGGCAGCGCACCCATCAGCGACAGCGCCAGGGCCAGCGCCGGGAGCAGGTTGTTGATCTGGTGGGCGACGATGCTGGCGGTCAGGTTGCCGGTCAGGGCGCGGGCCAGGCCGATCGGGATCGCCACGATCAGCAGCAGCGGCGTGCGGGTGAACTCGAAGTGGGCGAGGGCGAAGATGATCGTCGTCAACGCGAAGGCCACCCACCGGTTGGCGCCGTGCTTCTCCATCGCGCCCCACAGCAGGCCGCGGTAGACGACCTCCTCGCAGAACGGGGCGACGAGCGCGACGAGCGCGAACACGAGGAACGCCTGGGCGGGGCTCGCGGTGAGGTTCTCAAAGACGTCGCCGACGGCGGAGCTGGCGTTCTCGGCGCCGACGATCGCCATGTAGACGAGGGCGGCCGGGATGCTCAGGACCAGGCCGCCGACGCCGAACGCGATCCCGAGGCCGACGTCGCGCCAGGAGAAGCGCAGACCGAGGTCGATGCGGGGGCCGTTGCCGCGAACGACCGTCGCGACGACGGCGATCGTCGCCGCGCACAGGGTGGGGAGGCCGAGCAGGATCGCCACGGTGCCGACGCCGGGTTGCGTCCCCCGGACGAGCAGCCAGCCGAGCAGCGCGGAGACGCCGAGGAAGACGACTTCGGCCAGCAGGTAGGTGGGGAACCCCCAGCGATGTGGTGCGCGGGGTCCGGGGGTGGGCGGGCCGGTGGGCGGCGGGCCGCCCACCGGGACCGGTGGCGGCCCGATGACGCCGGGCCCGACGCGCGGCACACCGTCCGGGCCGGACGGCCAGGCCCCGGCCCCGGCCCCGGCCCCGGCCCCGGGATATGAGCCCACGGGATACGAGACCCCGGGATACGGCGACCCTGGGTACGAGCCTCCGGGATACGGCGGCCCTGGGTACGAGCCTCCGGGATACGGCGGCCCTGGGTACGAGCCTTGGGGATACGGCGGCCCTGGGTAGGACGGGCCGGGAGGAGGTGGCCCGGGATACCCCGGTCCCGGGTTCCCGGGAGACGACTGGCTCGGGTGAAGCGGTCCCGGATACGACGGCCCCGGACCGGACGGGGCCGGACCGGACGGGGCCGGACCGGACGGGGCCGCGGGCGGCGGCGCCGACGGCACCTCCCCCGGACCCACCGCAGAACCGACCCCGGCGACCGCGTCCGCGGTCGACCCGACCCCGGCATCCGCGGCCGACCCGGCCCCGGCGCCCGCATCCCCCGCCGGCCCGACCTCCGGCTCGATGGCGGGAGCCGCCCCGGCTGCCGGAGCCGCGACGGCCGGCAGGTCGTCGGCACGGGGCTGGTCGGAGCCCGCACAGGGGCCTCCCGAGGGCGGCCCGGCGAGACCGGGTACGGGCCGGGGGTCGCCGTCCGGTGATCGCACGACTCGACGCTACCTGCGTCACGACGCCCGGGGCCGCCGGGCGGGCACGATCGGGCAACCGCTCCCCCGGGCGGGGGAACGGCTCAGGCGGCGGCGTGGACGACGCGTCCGCGGAGCACGATCAGCACGGGCTCGCGCAGGGCGGTGAGGTCGGCCCGCGGGTCGTCGCGGTAGACGACCAGGTCGGCGGGTGCGCCGGGGGTGAGGCCGGGCCGGCCGAGCCACTCACGCGCGGCCCAGGAGGCGGCGCCGAGCGGGTCGGGGTGCCCGGCGGCGGCGAGGGCGGCGATCTCGTCGGCGATGCGACCGTGCCGGATACCGCCGCCGGCGTCGGTGCCCGCGAAGATCGCGACGCCGGCCTCGGCGGCCCGCCTGACGACGTCGGCCGCGGTGCGGTGCAGGTCGCGCATGTGGGCGGCGTAGGTCGGGAAGCGGGTGGCGCGGTCGGCGATCTCGGGGAAGGTGTCGACGTTGATCAGCGTCGGGACCAGCGCGGTGCCGCGGCGGGCCATCTCGTCGATGAGGTCGTCGGTGAGGCCGGTGCCGTGTTCGATGCAGTCGATGCCGGCGCCGATGAGGCCGGGCAGGGCGTCGGTGCCGAAGACGTGGGCGGTGACGCGGGCGCCGGCGTCGTGGGCGACCTGGATGGCGTCGGCGAGGACGTCGTCGGGCCAGAGGGGGGCGAGGTCGCCCTCGGCGCGGTCGATCCAGTCGCCGACGAGCTTGACCCAGCCGTCGCCCGCGGCGGCCTGTTCGGCGACGGCCTCGGGCAGGAGGGCGGGGTCGTCGAGGTCGACGGAGATGCCGGAGATGTAGCGCTTGGGGCGGGCGAGGTGGCGGGCGGCGCGGATGATCTCGGGGAGGTCGTCGCGGGCCTGCAGGGGCGTGGTGTCGACGGGTGAGCCGCAGTCGCGGATCAGCAGGGTGCCGGTGTCGCGGTCGGTGAGGGCCTGCTCGGTGGCCTCGTCGAGGCTGACGCCGCCGTCGGGGCCGAGGCCGACGTGGCAGTGGGCGTCGACGAGGCCGGGCAGGATCCAGCCGTTGTCGACGAGGGTCTCGGCGCCTGCGGTGCCCTCGGCGGCGATGCGGCCGTCGCCGTCGATGTGGATCTCGCCGGTCTCGCCGCCGGGCAGCAGGACGCCGCGCAGGCGGTATCCCGCCGCAGGGACCGTCACGGCTTCTTCTTGCCGAAGTTCAGCTTCGACGGGTCGAACCCGGGTGGCAGCTGGTCGAGTCCGCCTCCGAGGCCCGGCGGGAGCTGCTGCAGGCTCGGCGGCAGCTGGGACATGTCGGGGAACCCGGCGGGCTTGCGGGCGGGTGTCGGGCCCTTGCGGCCCTTGGCGTTCTTCTTGCCCTTGCGGGTCTTCGACACCCGGCGGGCGGCCGCGCCGCCGAAGCCGAACTGGCCGGCCATCTGCTTCATCTGCTTGCGCGCCTCGAAGAAGCGGTTCACCAGGTCGTTGACGTCGCTGACGGCGACGCCGGAGCCGTTGGCGATGCGCAGCCGCCGCGACCCGTTGATGATCTTCGGGTTGTCGCGCTCGGCGGGGGTCATGCCGCGGATGATGGCCTGCAGCTTGTCGAGCTGCTTGTCGTCGACCTGGGCGAGGGCTTCCTTCATCTGCGCGGAGTTGGCGCCGGGGAGCATGCCCAGGATGTTGCCGATCGGGCCCATCTTGCGGATGGCGAGCATCTGGTCGAGGAAGTCCTCGAGGGTCAGCTCGCCGCTGCCGATCTTGTCGGCGGTGACCTGCGCCTTCTCGGCGTCGAAGACCTGTTCGGCCTGCTCGATGAGGGTGAGCAGGTCGCCCATCCCGAGGATGCGCGAGGCCATCCGGTCGGGGTGGAAGACGTCGAAGTCCTCGAGCTTCTCGCCGTTGGAGGCGAAGAGGATCGGCTGGCCGGTGACCTCGCGGACCGACAGCGCGGCGCCACCGCGGGCGTCGCCGTCGAGCTTGGTGAGCACGACACCGGTGAAGCCGACGCCGTCGCGGAACGCCTCGGCCGTGGTGACGGCGTCCTGGCCGATCATGGCGTCGACGACGAAGAGGGTCTCGTCGGGCCGGACGGCGTCGCGGATGTCGGAGGCCTGCTGCATCAGCTCGGCGTCGACACCCAGGCGGCCCGCGGTGTCGACGATGACGACGTCGTACATCTTGTCGCGGGCGTGGGCGACGCCGCGGCGGGCGACGTCGACGGGGTCACCCACGCCGTTGCCGGGTTCGGGCGCGAAGGTGACGACGCCGGCGCGCTCGCCGACGATCTGGAGCTGGTTGACGGCGTTGGGGCGCTGGAGGTCGCAGGCGACGAGCAGCGGCGTGTGGCCCTGGCCCTTGAGCCAGCGGGCGAGCTTGCCGGCGAGCGTCGTCTTACCGGAGCCCTGCAGGCCGGCGAGCATGATGACGCTCGGCGGCTCCTTGGCCAGCGCGATGCGCCGGGTCTCGCCGCCGAGGACCGCGATGAGCTCCTCGTTGACGATCTTGACGACCTGTTGCGCCGGGTTCAGCGCCTGGGACACCTCCGCGCCCTTGGCGCGCTCCTTGATCCGGGCGATGAACGCTCGCACCACGGGCAGCGCGACGTCCGCCTCGAGCAGCGCGATGCGGATCTCGCGCGCGGTGGTGTCGATGTCGGCCTCGGAGAGCCGGCCCTTGCCGCGGAGACCGGACAGTGCCGCGCCGAGGCGATCGGAGAGGGTGTCGAACACCCCTGCGACCCTACTTGGCGGCCGCGACGGGTGTGGTGTCCACCTGCAGGCCGCCGGCCGTGTCGGCGCGGTCGACCACGCGGACCGACGTCCAGGCCCCGTTCTCGGCCCCGGTGCGCAGCCGTTCGGCCAGCCCGGCGGCGTCCCCGACGTGGCGTTCGAACGCCTCGGCGCGGACGGTGCGGCCCCGGTCGTGCTGGCCGCGCAGCGCCTCCGTGGGCTCGGCGTCGACCCAGACGAGGTGCGCGTCGCGGCCGGTCAGGCGGGCCAGGCCGCGGACGGCTCTGCGCAGGCCGGGGCGGGTGGCGGGCAGGTGGACGACGACGCATGCCGTGTCCCCGAGCGCGGCGGCGACGACGAGCGCGCGGTGGGCGAGGTGCACCAGGGGGCGGACGACGCCGTAGGGCAGCCCGGTCGCCGCGGCGGCCGAGCGGTGGCGCTGAGAGTCGAGCACGGCGACGTCGGCGGCGGGCAGGAGGCCTGCGAGCAGCGTCGACTTGCCGGCCCCGGGCAGCCCGGCGACCAGCACGAGGGTGCGGCCGGGCGCGGTGATCCGGACGGGCGCGAGCGACGCGGTCATGGCGAGCCAACGTCCGGCCTGTCCGACTCGTTCCGGGAATCCGACCCGCCACAGGAGGTTCACACTCCGGGCCGCGCGAGAGGTCGTGCGCGGTGACAGCCGTCATAGCGACCATTACCCCTCACACGGCGTCGGGCCCGCGCTCCCCCGTCCGCACCCGCACCACGGTGTCGACCCGCGTCGTCCAGATCTTGCCGTCGCCGATCCGGCCGGTCCGGGCCCCGGCGACGATCGCGTCGACGACCCGGTCGGCGTGCTCGTCGTCGACGAGGACCTCGATGCGCACCTTCGGGACGAAGTCGACGGAGTACTCCGCACCCCGGTAGACCTCGGTGTGGCCCTTCTGCCGGCCGAAGCCCTGGGCCTCGGACACGGTCATCCCGAGGACGCCGAGCCGCTCCAGCTGCGCCTGGACGTCGGCCAGCGCGAAGGGTTTGACGATCGCGGTCACGAGCATCATGTGGGCTCTCCCGGGGTGCTCGGGCCGCGGCTCAGCCCGCGGCGGTCAGTACCGCATGTTCCACCGCGGCGCGCCGGTCGGGGGCGAGGGCCCCACCCGGGCCGGGGCCCGACACCCCGAAGGAGTCGACGACGGACGCGCCGAGCGTCGACACCCGCGCCCAGCGCAGGTCCAGCCCGCACTCCTGCTCCAGTGCCGACGCGACCCGGTGCAGCAGCCCGATCCGGTCGGTCCCGCGCAGCTCGAGGACGACGCCGCCGCTGGCCTCGTCGTCGAACCAGAGGACGCGGGGCGCGGGCGCGTCGGGGTCGGGATGCGCCGGCGCGTAGTCGCGTTCCTTGCGCGCCAACGCCTCCGGCAGCGACAACGACCCCGCCACGACGCGGACGAGGTCGCCGCGGACGAGCGCCGGGTCGGGCATCGACCCGAACCGGGGCGTCACGGTGAACTCGTGGACGACGACGTCTCCGGACGGGTCCGCCGCCGCGTGGATCTCGGCGGCGTGCACCTCCAGGGAGTGCAGGGCGAGGACCCCGGCGGCCGCGGCGAGGGTGCCGGGGCCGTGCGGCATCGCGACGGCGACCGACGCCGGCCGGTCGCCGGTGATGCTGACCTGCGGTTTCCCGTCGGCCCGGACCGCGGCGGCGAGCGCGCGGGCGTCGGCGCCCAGCTCCGCCGGCCGCGGCAGCGGCTCGCCCGCCATCAGCGCCCGCGCGCGCTGCGTGAGATCGCCGATCAGCCGCTGCTTCCACGGGCTCCACACCCCGGGTCCCGTGGCGAGGGAGTCGGCCTCGGCGAGTGCGGCGAGCAGGTCGAGCAGCAGCGTCGACGACCGCCCACCCGGGCCGCCGAGGGTGTCGACGACCCGTTCGACGGTCGCGGGGTCGTCGAGGTCGCGGCGGGTCGCGGTGTGCGGCAGCAGCAGATGGTGGCGCACCAGCTCGCCGAGGATCTCGACGTCGGCGGCCGGGAAGCCGAGCCGGTGCCCGATCTGGCGGGCCAGCTCGGCGCCGACGACGGAGTGGTCGGCGCCGCGGCCCTTCCCGATGTCGTGCAGCAACGCCCCCACCAGCAGCAGGTCGGGGCGCCCGACGCGGGTCGTGAGCCGGGCCGACTGCGCGCACGCCTCCACCAGGTGCCGGTCGACCGTCCACACGTGGGCCCGGTCGCGTGGCGGCAGGTCGCGCACCACGCCCCACTCGGGCAGCAGCCGCCCCCACAGGCCGGTGCGGTCCATCGCCTCGACGACGTCGATCATGCCGCGCCCGGTGCCGAGCAACGACAACAGCTCGCCGAGGGCGTCACGCGGCCACGGCTCCTTGAGCTCGGGCGCCGTCTCCGACAGCCGGTGCAGCGTCGACGCCGCCACCGGCAGCCCGGTCCGCGCGGCGGTCGCGGCCACCCGCAGTACGAGCGCGGGGTCGCGCGCCGCGCTCGCGTCGCGGGCCAGCACGACCTCACCCATGTGCTCGACGACGCCCGAGTCCAGCGGCCGGCGCACCGGCGGGCGGCGCAACGCCGCCAAACCCTTGCGCGGCAACGCCGCCCGCGCCGAGCGCAGCCCCACCTCGGCGGCGAACGCGACCGCTCGCGCCGCCCCCGACAGGGCCCTGGCCAGCTCGAACCGGTCACCCATCTCCAGGGTCGTCGCGACCTCGTCGGCGTCCTGGGCGCGCAGCACGTCGCGGGCACGGCCGGCGAGGCGGTGCAGCTCGGTGCGGACGTCGAGCAGCAGCATCCGCGCGGCGGCGACGTCGGCGGCCGGACGGTCGAGCAGCTGGGCGGCGGCGAGCGCGTCCACGAGCTGGACGTCGCGCAGCCCGCCGTGACCGTTCTTCAGGTCCGGCTCGACCCGGTGGGCGACGTCACCGTTGCGCCGCCAGCGGTCGGAGGCACCGTCGGCGATCTCGTCGAAGCGACCGCGGATGCCCGAGCGCCACGCCGTCCGGACGGCGCTGTGGACGCGGTCGGTCAGCTCGCCGTCGCCGGCGATGTGGCGCAGCTCCAGCAGGCCGAACGCGGCCCGCAGGTCGGTGGCCGCGACCTGCACCGCCTGCCCGGGGGTGCGCACGGAGTGGTCGAGACCGATCCCGGCGTCCCACAGCGGGTACCAGATCTGCTCGGCCGTCCGGTCGACGTCGGTGCGGGCCTCGTGCAGCAGCACCAGGTCGAGGTCGGAGTGCGGCGCCAGCTCACGGCGCCCCAGCGCCCCGACCGCCGCCAGCGCGATGCCGGATCCCGTGCCGCCGATCCCGAGGGCCGCGGCCCGCCCGGCGAGCCAGAAATCGTGCAGGTCGACCAGGGCGGTCCGCAACGCCTCCGGAGCCAGCCGCCGTCTGCCGTCGACCGGTTCCAGCAGCACCCCCCGGGCCTTGACCAGGTCCTCGGCCGACGCCGGTCCCGTCACGCTCGTCCACCCCCCGCCCCGTCCTGGGGCCCGGCCGTGTCCGGCCCGTGGGCCCGGTCCAGCCGCGACACCCATACCTTGCCGTCGCCGATCCGGCCCGAGCGTGCCGCCCGGACCACCGCCTCGACGACCGTCTCGGCCATCGCGTCCTCCACGACCACGTCCACCCGGACCTTCGGCACGAAGTCCAGCCGGTAGTCCGCGCCCCGGTAGACCTCGGTGTGGCCGCGCTGGCGCCCGAACCCCGACACCTCCGCGACCGTCGTCGACTCCACGCCCAACGCTGCCAGCGCGGCCCGCACGTCGTCGAGCGCGAACGGCTTGACCACGGCCGTCACCAACTGCATCCCGCCCCCTCACCGACGAACCCGGGGCCCGTCGCGGCGGTGCGACGGGCCCCGGGTCGTTCGAACTCTCAGACGGCGTCGGTGCCGCGTTCGCCGGTGCGGACCCGGACCACCGACTCGACCGGCGTCGTCCACACCTTCCCGTCACCGATCTTGCCGGTGCGGGCCGACTCGATCACCGCGTCGACGACCTTCTCGGCCAGCGCATCGTCGGCGACGACCTCCACGCGGACCTTCGGCACGAAGTCCACCGAGTACTCCGCGCCGCGGTAGACCTCGGTGTGGCCCTTCTGCCGGCCGTAGCCCTGGACCTCGCTGACCGTCATGCCCAGCACGCCGATCTGCTCCAGCGCGCCCTTCACGTCCTCCAGCACGAACGGCTTGATGATCGCCGTGACCAGCTTCATCGCGCTCAGCCCTCCTTACCGGCACCGGCCGGCACGTGCTCGGCCGCCGCGGCGGTCGCCGCGTCGGGGCGCGGGGTGCCCAGGCCGCCGCCGCCGCGCAGGCCGGCGAAGTCGTAGCCGGTCTCCGCGTGCTCGCTCTCGTCGATGCCGTGGACCTCCGCCTCGGGGGTGACGCGCAGGCCGAAGACGGCCTTCACGATGTAGGCGATGATCATGCTGACGACGAAGCTGAACGCCAGCACCGCGAAGCCGCCGACCGCCTGGCGCCACAGCTGGTCCAGACCGCCGCCGTAGAACAGGCCGTCGACACCCGCGGGGGCCGCCGAGGTGGCGAAGAAGCCGACCAGGATGGTGCCGACGAGACCGCCGACCAGGTGGACGCCGACGACGTCGAGGGAGTCGTCGAAGCCGAGACGGTACTTCAGGCCCACGGCCAGCGCACACACCGCACCGGCGATGGCACCGAGCGCGATGGCGCCCAGCGGCGAGACCGCCGAACACGACGGCGTGATGGCGACCAGACCGGCCACCACACCCGACGCCGCACCCAGGCTCGTCGGCTTGCCGTCACGCAGCCGCTCCACCAGCAGCCAGGCCAGCATCGCCGCCGACGTCGCCACCAGGGTGTTGACGAACGTGATGCCGGACACGCCGTTGGAACCGACCGCGGAACCCGCGTTGAACCCGAACCAGCCGAACCAGAGCAGACCGGCGCCGAGCATGACCAGCGTCAGGTTGTGCGGGCGCATCGGCTCCTTCGGCCAGCCGCGCCGCTTGCCCAGGACCAGGCACAGCGCCAGCGCCGCCGCACCCGCGTTGATGTGGACCGCGGTGCCACCGGCGAAGTCGACCGCCTTGAGCGAGTTGGCGATCCAGCCGCCCGTCTCCGCGGTCCCACCGTCGAAGGAGAACACCCAGTGCGCGACGGGGAAGTACACGATCGTCGCCCACAGGCCCGCGAAGACCAGCCACGGACCGAACCGCAACCGGTCGGCGGCGGCACCCGAGATCAGCGCGACCGTGATGATCGCGAACATGGCCTGGAACGCGACGAACACCGTCGCGGGGATCGTGCCGACCAGCGGGATGTCGACCGGCGGTCCGCCGTCGGTGGCGAGGTAGGTCCCGCCGAAGAGGCCCTTGAGGCCTGCGTACTGCGCCGGGTTGCCGAGCAGGCCGCCGCCGACGTCGTTGCCGAACGCCACGGAGTACCCGTAGAGCACCCAGAGCACGCCGACGAGGCCGAGCGAGGAGATGCTCATCATCATCATGTTCAGGACGCTCTTGCTGCGGACCATTCCGCCGTAGAAGAACGCCAGCCCTGGTGTCATGAGCAGCACCAGCGCGGAGCTGGCGAGCATCCATGCGGTATCGCCGGTGTCAGGCACGGAACTCCCTCCCGTCTACGCCGCTCGTGGTGCGGCAGGTGACGGAATCCTGGGAGTGCCGTGTTTCGGCGGGCGCCGCCGGAGGTTTCGCGACGGTGAACGGACCGCCCGCCCGCGTTACAAGCGGATTACCGCGTGGCGGGGCTCACTGCATCACCCGATCGAGCGACAGAATGGTCACGCGCAGGTCACGACACCGGCGCTGCAGTACCCGGGCCCCGGGGCAGCTGTGAGGTTGCGCCCGACAGCCCGCGCGCAACCTCACCGCTGTCGCGCCGCCCCGGGGCAGCTGTGAGGTTGCGCGCAGTGGGTGGTCAGGCCAGCAGGGCGTCGACGAACGCGCCGGGCTCGAACGGGGCGAGGTCGTCGGGGCCCTCGCCGAGGCCCACCAGCTTCACCGGCACACCCAGCTCGCGCTGCACCCGGAAGACGATGCCGCCCTTCGCGGTGCCGTCGAGCTTGGTGAGGACGATCCCCGTCACCTTCACGACGTCGCCGAACACCCGGGCCTGCGTCAGCCCGTTCTGCCCGGTCGTGGCGTCGAGGACGAGCAGCACCTCGTCGACCTCGGCCTGCTTCTCCACGACGCGCTTGACCTTGCCCAGCTCGTCCATCAGGCCGGTCTTGGTGTGCAGCCGGCCGGCGGTGTCGAGCAGCACCGCGTCGGCGCCGTCGGCGGTGCCCCGCTTGACGGCGTCGAACGCGACACTCGCGGGGTCGCCGCCCTCGGGGCCCCGGACGACGGCTGCACCGGCGCGCTCGCCCCACGTCGTGAGCTGTTCGGCGGCGGCAGCACGGAAGGTGTCCGCGGCGCCCAGGACGACGTGCCGTCCGTCGGCGACCAGGACCCGTGCCAGCTTCCCGGTGGTCGTGGTCTTGCCGGTGCCGTTGACGCCGACGATGAGCAGGACCGCGGGCCGCCCGTCGTGCGGGAGGGCGGCGACGGAGCGGTCGACGGCCGGGTCGAGCGCCGTGGTCAGGACGTCCCGCAGCAGCGCGCGGGCCTGGTCGGGGGTGCGGACGCCGCGGGTGGCGATCTCGGTGCGCAGCGTCTCGACGAGCTCGGCGGTCATCTCGGGGCCGAGGTCGGCCTGCAGGAGCGTCGCCTCGACGTCCTCCCAGGAGTCCTCGTCGAGCTCACCGGCACCGAGCAGGCCCAGCAGGCTCTGCCCGAACGCCGAGCGTGATCGGGACAACTGGCCGCGGAGGCGTTCGAGGCGGCCGGCCGTCGGCGCGATCTCGTCGGCAGGTGCGGTCGGCGCGGCCGGGGCCGGGGCCTCGACCGGCGGCGCGGGCGGCGCGGTCGCGACGGGTTCGGCCGGCGGCTTCTCGTCGGCCGGTGCCTCGCCCGGTGCCTCGCCGGGTGCCTCGCCGGGGGGCTTCTCCTCGGCCGGCGCGGCGGTGCCCGCAGCGGCGGCGGCGGCGCCCGCAGCGGCGGCCGGCGCACGGTCCCCGGCATCCGGCGCGGTCGCCGTTTCCGGCCCGGCCGCCGTCTCCGGCGCTGTCGCCGAATCCGGCTCGGCCGTCGCGGGCGTGGCCGGGGGCCGGGCGACCGCGGGGGTGCCGCGTGGCGGGGTCGGGACCTCGTTCGGGGCGCCGCGCGGGACCGCGGGGAACCCGTCCGGGGGCGTGCGGGCCTCGGTGGCCGTCCCGGCGGCAGGGATGCCACCGGGTGGGGTCCGGACGTCGTCGGCGGTGTCGGCGACGGGGGGCTCGGCGGTCCTGGGCGACTCACCCGCAGGCGAGTCGGCAGCAGGCTTGTCGGCGGCAGGCTTGTCGACCGCAGGCGCGCCGGCGGCAGGCGCGTCGGCGGCCGGGGCATCGGCGGCCGGGGCATCGGCGGCGGCCGGGGGCTTGGGTGCCGTCGCGGTACCCGATGAGAAGCTGAACCCGCCGCTGGCCTGGTAGGAACCGCCCTTCGGCGGGGCCTTCACCTCCGTCGTCGAGCCGCCCTCGACCTGCTCGGCGTCGCGCAGGCTGATGCGCCTGCGCTTCCCGACCACCAGCCCGAGGACGAGCGCGATCAGCAGCACTGCCGCGACAACGGCCACGACGATCCAGAGGGTTGTCGTCACCGGCTCAGCCTGTCATGCCTCCCGCACCGTCACGATGCGGGGCGCAGCCGCTGCGAGATGACCGTCGTGATGCCGTCGCCGCGCATCGAGACGCCGTAGAGGGCGTCGGCGACCTCCATCGTCGGCTTCTGGTGGGTGATGACGATGAGCTGGCTCGTGGCCCGCAGCTCCTCCATCAGGGAGATGAGCCGGCGGAGGTTGACGTCGTCGAGGGCGGCCTCGATCTCGTCGAGCACGTAGAACGGCGACGGGCGGGCGCGGAAGATCGCGACGAGCAGCGCCATCGCCGTCAGCGACCGCTCCCCGCCGGACAGCAGCGAGAGCCGCTTGACCTTCTTGCCGGGCGGGCGGGCCTCGACCTCGATACCCGTCGTCAGCAGGTCGTCGGGGTCGGTGAGGACGAGGCGGCCGTCGCCGCCGGGGAACAGCGTCGCGAAGACGGTCTCGAACTCGCGGGCGACGTCGTGGTAGGCCGCGGCGAAGACCTCGAGGATCTTGTCGTCGACCTCCTGGACGACGGTGAGCAGGTCGCGGCGGGTGTTCTTGAGGTCCTCGAGCTGGGTGGACAGGAAGCGGTAGCGCTCCTCCAGCGCGGCGAACTCCTCCAGCGCGAGCGGGTTGACCTTGCCCAGCAGCGACAGGTCCTTCTCGGCCCGCTTGAGCCGGCGCTCCTGGGTGGCCCGGTCGAAGGGCATGGCCGGGGGCGCGACGACGTCCTCGCCGCGGTCGCGGGCCGCCTCGTACTCGGCGGTCTCGGCGGCCGACGGCGGCACGGGCACGTCGGGGCCGTACTCGTTCACGAGATCGGCGACGCCGAGGCCGTGGTCGGCGAGCACCTTCTCGGTGAGCTGCTCCAGGCGCAGCCGCGACTGGGCGCGCAGCACCTCGTCGCGGTGCACGGTGTCGGTCAGCTTCTCCAGCAGCCCGGTGAGGCGCATGCTCGTGGACCGGGCCTCGGCCAGGGCTGCCTCGCGACCGGCGCGCGCGGCGGCGATCTCGTCGCGCTCGGCGGCGGCCAGGGCGAGGGACGCGTCGATGCGTTCGAGAGCGCCCTGACCTGCGTCGATGACGATCCCTGCGACGACGGCGCCGCGTTCCCGGTCGGCGCGGGCGGCCTCGGCGCGGGCGCGTGCCTGCCGTTCGGACGACGCCTGCCGCCGCAGCGACTCGGCACGTCCGGCGATGGCGCGGGCACGTTCCTCGGCGGTGCGCAGGGAGAGGCGGGCCTCGACCTCCTCGGAGCGGGCGTGGGCGAGCGCGTCGGCGGCGGCGTCGCGGACCTCGGTGTCGGGCTCGTCGTCGACCGGTTCGTCCTCGGCGATGGAGAGCTGGTGCTCGGCGGCCTCCAGCGCGAGCAGGGCGTCGGAGCGGCGGGCCTCGACGGCGTCGCGACGTTCCCGGGTCCGCCGCGCCTCCGCCTCCGCGGACGCGACGACCTGTTCCAGCCGCGACAGCTGGGCCGTCGCCGCGGTGCGTCCGGCCTCGGCCTCGCGCAGCGCGCCGCGCAGCACGTCGACCTCCGACGACCGCGACGCCTCCTCCGACCGGGCGCCCTCGACGGCCGGGCGCAGCCGCGCGAGCTCCTGCTCGACGGCCTCCCGGGACTCGACGGCGGCGTCGATCGCGGCCTGCACGTCGAGCGCGGACGACGCCGCGCCGGAGCCGCCGTGGGCCCGGGTCGCGGACAGCACGTCACCGTCGACGGTCACCGCGGTCAGCGACGGCCGGGTGTCGACGACGGCGCGGGCGGCGTCGAGGTCGTCGACCACGACGACGTCGGCGAGCAGCGCGGCGATGGTCCCGGCGAGCGGGCCGGAGGCGGTGACCAGCGACGACGCCCACTGGCCGGCAGGCGGCTCCCCCGCCTTCTCAGGAGCGGATGCCCCGCCCACCAGCATCGATGCGCTCCCCGAGTCGGACGCGCGCAAGGACCGGAGCGACGCCACCGCGTCTGTGGGCGAGGCGACGGCCACCCCGTCGGCAAGCGAGCCGAGGACCGCGGCGATCGCCGTCCGCGCCGACGGGTCGACCGTCAGCAGCCCCGAGACGGCGCCGAGGACACCGTCGGTGCCGATCAGCGCGCCCGTGCCGTCCTTGCGCGCCAGGCCCACCGACAGTGCGTCGACCCGCGCCCGCCAGTGCGCCCGCTGCTGCTCGACCTCACGCTCGCGCGCCACCAGCTCCGCGACGCGGGCGGCCGCGCTCTCCCGGGCCGCCTCCGCCTCGGCGAGCCGCTCGCCCAGGCCGGTGTCGCCGTCGTCGAGGACCCCGGTGCTCTCCCGCGCGGCCTCCAGCTCGCCGGCGGCCTCCTCGGTCCGGGCCTGCGCCTCGGCCAGGGCCTCGGACAGCCGTTCGATCTCGTCGGCGGTCGCGGCGGCACCCGTGCGCAGGGCCTCGGCCTTGCCGGCGAGCGTCGCGATCCCGGCGCGGCGGTCGGCGAGCGCCCTGACCGCGGCGAGGTGCGCACGCTCGGCGGCCTGCAGGGTGCGCTCGTGCTCGGTGCGCTCCTCCAGGATCTCGGCCAGCCGCGTACGGGCCTCGGAGACCCCCTCGGTGAGCAGTTCCTCCTCGGCGGCGATCTCGTCGGCCTCGGCGTCGAGCAGGTCGGGGTCGCGGCCGGGGGCGCGCTCGGCGGCCGCGGTGTCGGCGAGGTGGCGGGCCCGTTCCTGGGCGAGCCGGACGGTGCCGCGCAGCCGCTCGGCGAGCGCCGACAGCCGATACCAGACGTCCTGCGCCGCAGCCAGTCTCGGCGCGTCGGCGGCGAGGGCCTCCTCCAGCTCGGCCTGCGTCTCCCGGGCGACGCGCAGCTCCTCCTCGACCTCCGCGCGCCGGGCCCTGGCCGCGTTCTCGTCGGCCTCCTCTCGGGCCAGCGCGTCGCGCAGGGCGACGAGGTCGTCGGCGGCGATCCGCAGCCGGGCATCGCGCAGCTCCGACTGCACCGCCTGTGCGCGCCGGGCGATCTCGGCCTGCCGGCCCAGCGGCTTGAGCTGGCGGCGCAGCTCCGCGGTGAGGTCGGTGAGGCGGGTCAGGTTGGCCTGCATCGCGTCGAGCTTGCGGAGCGCCTTCTCCTTGCGCTTGCGGTGCTTGAGGACGCCCGCGGCCTCCTCGATGTAGGCGCGGCGGTCCTCGGGCTTGGACTGCAGCACCCCGTCGAGCTGGCCCTGCCCGACGATGACGTGCATCTCCCGGCCGATGCCCGAGTCGCTCAGCAGCTCCTGGACGTCGAGCAGGCGGGCGCGGGCGCCGTTGATCTCGTACTCGCCCGCGCCGTCGCGGAACATTCGCCGCGTGATCGACACCTCGGAGTACTCGATGGGCAGGGCGCCGTCGGAGTTGTCGATCGTCAGCGTCACCTCGGCGCGGCCCAGCGGCGCGCGGCCGGACGTGCCGGCGAAGATGACGTCCTCCATCTTCCCGCCGCGCAACGCCTTCGCGCCCTGCTCGCCGAGCACCCAGCTGATGGCGTCGACGACGTTGGACTTGCCCGAGCCGTTGGGCCCGACGACGCACGTGATGCCCGGTTCGAGACGCAACGTCGTGGCCGAGGCGAAGGACTTGAAGCCCTTCAGCGTCAGGCTCTTGAGGTGCACGGGCGCGGCTCCAGGAAGGCAGGGGGGTCGGGGAAGGTTACCGGGGCGCCCCGTCAGGCCTCGCGGAATCCGCCCCAGCTGCCGCGCGCGGCGCCCCACTGGGTCACGACGTCGTCGACCCGGCCCGGTGTCGTCCCTCCGCGCAGCAGTCCGAGCAGTCGCTCGCACGACTCCTGATCACCCTCAGCGACGACGGCGACCCGCCCGTCCGGGAGGTTCCGGGCCTCGCCCACGAGGCCGATCTCCAGCGCACGCGACCGCGTCCACCAGCGGAAACCAACACCCTGTACCGCCCCGTGCACCCACGCCGTGAGCCGAACGGCGGACCCCTCGTTGATACTCACAGTGCTGGTACGTTACCCGGTCGTGACTCGACTGACGGGAAGGCGCGGCGGTCCGCTGCTGATCGCCCTGACCGTCGGTGCGTTGCTCGCAGGTCTCGGGACGCTGGTCGGCGCCACCGCGATGCCCGCCGGGCTCGCGTCGGTGCTGGGCATGTCCGACGACGCCCCGCTCCCCGCGTACATCCCACCGACGACCGATGCTGTGCCGTCGTCACTGCCGGACCTCTCCCCACCGGCCGTGACGGCGACCGAGAGCCCACCGGCTCTCAGTCCCCGGACCGACGCTCCGCCGGGCAGTTCCACGGTGACCGTCGCTCCCCGCACCACCAGCAAACCCGCTCCCCCGACGACCACGTCCGCTCCCCGCAGACCTTCCGCCGACGCTCCCCCCGTTTCCGGCGGACCCGCAGCACAGGTCGTGGCCCTCACCAACCAGCAACGTGCCGCGAACGGCTGCGGCGCGCTCACGGTCGACCCGCGGCTCACGGCGGCGGCGCAGAAGCACAGCGCCGACATGTCGGCCAACGACTACTTCGACCACGACAGCCGCGACGGCCGCACCTTCGACCAGCGCATCAGGGCCGAGGGCTACTCGTCACCGGGGGCGGAGAACATCGCCCAGGGTCAGCGGTCGGCCCAGGAGGTCATGGACGACTGGATGAGCTCCCCCGGTCACCGCCGCAACATCCTGGACTGCTCGCTCACGACGATCGGCGTGGGCCTGGCAGGCTCGGCCAACTACTGGACCCAGGACTTCGGCCGGTAGCCGCCGATCCGGTGCGTGGAGCGACGTGTCCGTCGCTTCTCGCACCGGATCGCGGGTGTGATCGTTTCTGGCCTGGTCGCCGTCCGACAGGCCGCGGCCGGATCAGGGTTGGAGGCGGTAGCCCATTCCCGGTTCCGTCAGCAGGTGGCGGGGGTGGCTGGGGTCCGGTTCCAGTTTGCGACGCAGCTGCGCCAGGTAGACGCGCAGGTAGTTGGTCTCCGTCGCGTAGCCGGGCCCCCAGACCTCGCGCAGGATGTCGCGCTGCGCGACCAGCCGCCCGGGGTGGCGGGCCAGCATCTCCAGGATTCCCCACTCCGTGGGCGTCAGGTGGACGGGTGCCCCGTGGCGCAGCACCTGTCTGGCGACGAGATCGACCCGGAACGAGCCGGTGTCGACGATCGCCTCCCCGACCCCGCCGGCCGGGACCGCGGCCCGGCGCACCGCCGCCCGCAACCGCGCCAGCAGCTCGGCCATGCCGAAGGGCTTGGTGACGTAGTCGTCGGCGCCGGCGTCGAGCGCGCGGACCTTGTCGCCCGCGTCGGTCCGGGCCGACAGCACCACGATCGGCACGGTGCTCCACCCCCGCAGCCCCTCGACGACCTCGGTGCCGTCGAGGTCGGGCAGCCCGAGGTCGAGGACGACGACGTCGGGGGGCGCGTCGGCGGCGGCACGCAGCGCCGCGGCACCCCTGTCGGCGAGGGCGACGTCGTAGCCGTGGGCGGTGAGGTTGATCCGCAGGGCGCGCAGGATCTGAGGGTCGTCGTCGACGACGAGGACACGGACCCCTGGGTTCACCGCGCCATTCTGCGCCAGGCCCGCTCGGGGGTTGCTGCGTACGCTGCACACCATGGGAAGGAGCCGGGGGTGACGGTCGTCGACAACGCCGTCTACGTCGACGGGAAGCGGGAGGCCGAGCCGAGCTCGCTCGACCACACCTACGCCGCGCTGCGCCGCTGCCCCGACGGGCGCAGCTTCGGCTGGATCGGGCTGCTGCGCCCGACGGAGGACGAGATCAGCTCCGTCGCGAAGGAGTTCGGGCTGCACGACCTCGCCGTCGAGGACACGGTGCACGCCCATCAGCGGCCCAAGCTCGAACGCTACGACGACACCGTGTTCGTCGTGCTGCGCCCGGCCCGCTACGTCGACCCGGTGGAGGTCGTCGAGCTCGGGGAGATCCACCTGTTCCTGGGCGCGGACTTCGTGGTGACGGTCCGCCACGCCGACGAGCCCGACCTCGCCGAGGTGCGGCACCGGCTGGAGGCGGACCCGGAGCTGCTGGCGCACGGCCCGTTCGCCGTGCTGTACGCGGTGCTGGACAAGGTCGTCGACGACTACGGCCCCGTCCTCGACGGGCTCCAGGACGACATCGACCAGATCGAGGTCCAGGTCTTCGACGGCGACCCGACGGCGTCGCGGCGCATCTACCAGCTCACCCGCGAGGTGATCGCGTTCCAGCGGGCGGTGGAGCCGCTGCGTGAGCTGTTCGGCGAGCTGCGGTTCAGGTTCTCCAAGACCGGCACCGACACCGACCCGGAGCTGCGCCGGGCGCTGCGCGACGTCGCCGACCACGCGCTGCGTGTCCTGGAGCGCACCGACGGGTTCCGCCAGCTGCTGGCCAACATCCTGACGGTCAACTCGACGCTGGTGGCGCAGCGGCAGAACGACGAGATGACGCGGCTGACCGAGGCCGGGTACGTGCAGAACGAGCAGATGAAGCGGGTGTCGTCGTGGGCGGCGATCCTGTTCGCGCCGACGCTCGTCGCCGGTGTCTACGGGATGAACTTCTCCCACATGCCCGAGCTCGACTGGCGCTTCGGCTACCCGATGGCCATCGGCCTGATGCTCGTACTGGGCCTGGTCCTGTACCTGATCTTCAAGCGCCGCGGCTGGCTCTGATCAGCCGTGCGCGTTGCGCGGGCGGGGCTGGCAGCGCGGACACGAGAACGACGACCGGTTCATGAACGGGTCACGCCGGATGGGGGTGCCGCAGCGGCGGCACGGCCGGTCGGCCTGCCCGTAGGCGTCGAGGGAACGGTCGAAGTAGCCGGAGGCGCCGTTGACGTCGACGTAGAGCGCGTCGAACGAGGTGCCGCCCTGCGCGAGTGCGGCGTCCATCACCTCGGAGGCGGCGGTGAGCACGGCCCGGCCCTGCGCCCGGGTGAGCGACTCCGTCGGCCGGGCCCAGTGCAGCTTCGCCCGCCACAGCGCCTCGTCGGCATAGATGTTGCCGATCCCGGACACGACGGTCTGGTCGAGCAGCGCCCGTTTGAGGCCGGTGCGGCGGCGCCGGATGCCGGCCACGGCGTCGTCGAGGGCGAACTCCGGGTCCATCGGGTCGCGCGCGATGTGCGCGACCGGTTCGGGCAGCAGCCCGCCACCGGCGGCGGGCGCGAGCAGGTGCGCCGAGAGCCCGCCGAAGGTCCTCTGGTCGACGAACCGCAGCTCGGGGCCGTCGTCGTCGAACGTGACGCGGACCCGCAGATGCTTCTCGTCGGGGCTGTCGTGGCTCTCGACGAGCATCTGCCCGCTCATGCCGAGGTGGGCGAGGACGGCGTCGTCACCCTTCTGCGCGGGCGTGCCCGGATCGTCGACCAGTTCCAGCCACAGGTACTTGCCGCGGCGGCGGGCCGCGCCGACCACGCGGCCGGCGAGGCGGCCGGTGAAGTCGGCGGCACCGGCGGCGTGGCGGCGGATCGAGCGCGGGTGCGCGACGGTGACGGCCGCGATCCGCCTGCCGACGACGTGGTCGTGCAGGCCTCGACGGACGACCTCGACCTCGGGGAGCTCGGGCACGCGCGACCCGCGGTCAGACGGCCGAGCCGACGGACCCGTCGGCGGCGGCGTCCTCGGCCGACAGTGTCCGCCACGCGAGCGCGGCGGCCTTCTGCTCGGCCTCCTTCTTCGTGCGCCCGTCGCCCGAACCCAGCTCCCGCCCGCCGACGACGGCCGTGGCCGTGAACGTCTTCAGGTGGTCGGGCCCGTCCTCGGTGATCCGGTACTCGGGGACGCCCAGCTCCGCGGCGGCGGTGAGCTCCTGCAGTGACGTCTTCCAGTCGAGGCCCGCGCCCAGCAGGGGCGCGTTGCGCAGCAGCTCGTCGAAGAGCCGGTGGATGACGTCGCGCGAGGGCTCGAGGCCGTGCTGCAGGTAGACGGCACCGATGATCGCCTCGGTGGCGTCGGCCAGGATGCTGGCCTTCGAGCGGCCGCCGGTGAGCTCCTCACCGCGACCGAGGAACAGGTGCGCGCCCAGCCCGCCGGGCACCAACCCGGCCGCGACCCCGGCCAGGGCGTTCATGTTGACGACGCTCGCCCGCAGTTTCGCGAGCTGACCCTCGGGAAGGTCCGGGTGGTCGAGGTAGAGCCGTTCGGTGACGACGATGCTCAGCACCGAGTCGCCCAGGAACTCCAGGCGCTCGTTGGTGGGCAGTCCGCCGTTCTCGTAGGCGTACGACCGATGGGTGAGGGCGAGCGTCAGCAGATCGGGTTCGAGTCCGACGCCCAGCGCGCGAAGCAGGGGGCCGTGGTCCTCCACGGCCCCCTGGACTCCCTTGCCCGCCAACGCGGTGCGATCAGGCCGGGGTGACGACCTGGCGGCCGTCGTAGGTCCCGCAGGTGGGGCAGGCCAGGTGCGGAGGCTTGAGCTCCTTGCAGGCCCGGTTCGAGCAGGCGACGAGGGTCGGCGCGGTGGCCTTCCACTGCGCCCGGCGAGAGCGCGTGTTGGACCGCGACATCCGGCGCTTGGGTACGGCCACGGCAGATCTCCTCAGTACTGGTGCTTCAGGGGGTGCGTCGGGCGGGGCCCGCGCTGTCAGTCCGACGTACTCCGCTCACGCAGCGCCGACCAACGAGGGTCAAGTGTCTCATGCCCGTGGTCCGGTCCCAGATCCGCCTTCCGTCCGCCGCACTCGGCGCACAGCCCGGGGCAGTCCTCCCTGCAGAGCGGCGCGAGCGGGAGCTCCAGGACGACGGCGTCGCGCACGGCCTGCTCGACGTCGACGAAGTCGTCCACCAGCCGCGGAATCTCGTCGGCGTCGGTGGTCTCCTCGGTGATGCTGTCCGGGTAGGCGAACAGCTCACCGATGCGCACGGTCTTCGTGTCGGTCAGCTCGTCGAGGCAGCGCGAGCACTCCCCGGCCAGCTCCACCGACACCGTCCCGGCCACGTACACGCCCTCGCTGACCGACTCCAGGGACAGGTCGAGGACGACGGGCCTGCCCTCGGGCACCGCGAAGACGCCCTCGAGCCCGATGACACCCGGGTCGCCCGGGGCGGGGATCTCGCGCGAGACCGTGCGCATGGTGCCGGCACGGCGACGGAGCTCGCGCGTGCTGAACGCCCACGGGCTCTGAGGGTCGTGTTTGGCGGGCTTGATGTCGGTGTTCTTCATGACCGGACCCAGGATACGCACGACCTGCGCCACCGCGACGAGCTAGTCGATCAGGTCCATCCCGGTGCCGCTCATGCCCGAGCCGTTACGACCGATCGACGGCGCGGGCGTGCCGTTGGGCGAGCCGCTGCGCCAGATCTGGGTGCGGCCCCGGCTGACGGTCCGCAGCGCCTTCGTGAGGCTGTCCTCGAACTCCGCGAGCTTGGCGTCGACGTAGCCGTCGCACTCGCGACGCAGCCGGTCGGCCTCCCCGTCGGCGCTGTCGACGATCCGCGCCGCCTCCGCCCGCGCCGCCTGCACGACCTCGGACTGCGAGACGAGCCGGGCCTGCTCGGCCTGGCCGTCGGCGAGGTAGCGGTCGTGCGCGGCACGACCGGCCTCGGCGAGGCGCTCGGCCTCGGCGCGGGCCCGGTCGGTGGTCTCGGCGTGGATGCGCCTGCCCTCCGACACGGTGCGCTCGGCCTCGTGACGGGCGTGCGCGACGGTCTGCTCGGCCTCCTCGCGGGCGGCCGAGACGAGCCGTTCGGCCTCCTCCCGGGCGTCCGCGAGCAGCCGCTCGGCCTCCTCGGTCGCCGAGCTGCGCGTCTCGTCGGCCTCCTGCTGGGCCTCGGAGACGATCTCGTCGCGACGGTCCAGGACGTCCTGGGCGTCGTCGAGCTCGCCCGGGATCGCCTCCCGGACGTCGTCGAGCAGTTCGAGGACGTCACCCCGCGGCACCACGCAGTTGGCCGTCATGGGGAGGCTGCGCGCCTCTTCGACGACCGTCACCAACGCGTCGAGCGACTCGAAGACCCGGTACACGCCCCGCATCCTCGCATCACGGCACCGCCGGACGCCGTATTGCCGCCGCCCCGCGTGTCAAGTTCCGACCGGGTGAAGTGTGGTTGCGCGCCAACGCGATCGGGTACGGATGCGGGTCGCGCCGCTCAGGCCCGTTCGGCGAGCCTGTCGAGCAGCTGCCGGTGCACGGTCGGCGGGAGCAGGTGCGCCACGTCGCCGCCGTAGGTCGCGACCTCCTTGACCAGCGAGCTGGACAGGAAGCTGAACTCCGGCGTCGTCGACATGAAGAGGGTGTCGATGCCCGAGAGACGCTGGTTCATCTGCGCCATCTGCAGCTCGTAGTCGAAGTCCGTGACCGCGCGCAGGCCCTTGACGATCGCGCGGATGTCGTGGGCCGTGCAGTAGTCCACGAGCAGGCCGTGGAACGCGTCGACGCGGATGTTGGGCAGGTCGGCCGTCGTCTCGCGCAGCATCTCCATGCGCTCCTCGACGGTGAACAGGCCCTGCTTGCGCTTGTTGACCAGCACCGCGACCACGATCTCGTCGAACAGGCCCGAGGCCCGCCCCACGACGTCGAGATGGCCCAGCGTGACCGGGTCGAACGAACCGGGACAGACGGCGCGCCTCATCGCACGACCAGCGTCGGGGAGATCACGAGGCCGGACCGTACCGGACCCCGACGTGGAGCACGGTGTCCCCGTAACGCCTCTCACGCACGCTCTCGAAGCCCTCCGGCCACCCGAACGCCCCCGACCGGGCGGCACGCTCGACGACGACGATCGCCTCCTCCGCGAGCCAGCCCCCACGCGCGGCCGCGCAGAGCCAGGCCGCGATCTCCTCGTCCGGGACCACGTAGGGCGGGTCGACCAGCACGACGTCGAACCGCCCACGCGCGGCGCCGGCCAGCGCCGTCGCGGCGGGGGCGACGACGACCTCGCCCCCCAGGCCGAGATCGGAGACGTTGCGCCGCAACACAAAAGCGGCCTTCTTGTCCGACTCGACGAACACCGCGTGCGCCGCGCCGCGCGAGAGCGCCTCCAGACCCAGCGCGCCCGACCCCGCGCACAGGTCCAGCACCCGGGCGCCGTCGAGACCGGGGTCGGCGTCCAACGCGCTGAACAGCGCCTCCCGCACCCGGTCCGACGTCGGCCGGGTGCCGCGGGGCGGCACGACGAGGCGCCGCCCCCCGGCGCGGCCGGCGATGATCCGTGTCACGTGCGTCTACGACAGCTCGATCAGCAGGTCGCCGCCCTCGACCTGCTGCACCCTGCCGATGGCCAGCCTGCCGACGGTGCCCGCCTTCTGCGCCGTGATCGACGCCTCCATCTTCATGGCCTCGATCGTCGCGACGGTCTGGCCCGCGGCGACCGTGTCCCCCTCGCCGACCTGCAGCGTCACCACACCGGCGAACGGTGCCGCGACGTGCCGGTCGTTGCCGCGCTCGGCCTTCTCCGCGGCCTTCACGTCGGTGGCCACCGCCCGGTCACGCACCGACACCGGCCGCAGCTGGCCGTTGAGGGTGGTCAGGACGGTCCGGATGCCGCGCTCGTCGGGCTCGGAGATCGCCTCCAGCTCGATGATCAGGTCGACGCCACGGTCGATCGCCGCCGAGTGCTCGACCTCCGGCTCCAGGCCGTAGAAGTAGTCCTTCGACGACAGCACGGACGTGTCGCCGAAGTCGGCGCGGTGGGTCTCGAACTCCTTCGTCGGCCCGGGGAACAGCAGCCGGTTCAGCGTCCGGCGGCGCTCCTCGCGCAGACCGCGCCGGTCGTCGATCGACAGCTCGGCCGGCTCGTGCTCGGGCTTGCGCCCCTCCAGCGCCCGGGTGCGGAACGGCTCCGGCCAGCCACCGGGCGGGTCGCCCAGCTCGCCGCGCAGGAAGCCGATCACCGAGTCCGGCACGTCGAACTTGGCCGGGTCGGACTCGAAGTCCGCCGGGTCGACACCCGCGCCGACCAGGTGCAGCGCCAGGTCGCCCACGACCTTCGACGACGGCGTGACCTTGACCAGCCGGCCCAGCATCCGGTCGGCCGCGGCGTAGCAGTCCTCGATCAGCTCGAACCGGTCGCCCAGGCCCAGCGCGATCGCCTGCTGGCGCAGGTTCGACAGCTGCCCACCGGGGATCTCGTGGTGGTAGACCCGGCCCGTCGGGCTGGCGAGCCCCGACTCGAACGGCGCGTAGACCTTGCGGACCGCCTCCCAGTACGGCTCCAGGTCACCGACGGCCTGCAGCGACAGCCCCGTCTCACGGTCGGTGTGGTCGGTGGCCGCGACGAGAGCGCTCAGGGAAGGCTGCGACGTCGTGCCCGCCATGCTCGCGACGGCCGCGTCGACGGCGTCGACACCCGCGTCGATCGCCGCCATCAACGTGGCCAGCTGACCGCCCGCGGTGTCGTGGGTGTGCAGGTGCACCGGCAGGTCGAACCGCTCACGCAGAGCCGTGACGAGCGTCCGCGCCGCCGGGGGCCGCAGCAGCCCCGCCATGTCCTTGATCGCCAGCACGTGCGCGCCGGCGTCGACGATCTGCTCGGCCAGCCGCAGGTAGTAGTCGAGGGTGTAGAGCGTCTCGCCCGGGTCGGACAGGTCCGCGGTGTAGCAGAGCGCGACCTCGGCGACGCTCGTCCCGGTCGCGCCGACCGCGGCGATCGCCGGGCGCATCTGCTCGACGTCGTTGAGCGCGTCGAAGATCCGGAAGATGTCCATCCCCGTCTCGGCGGCCTCGGCGACGAACGCGTCGGTCACCTCCGTCGGGTACGGCGTGTAGCCGACGGTGTTGCGCCCACGCAGCAGCATCTGCGTGCACAGGTTGGGCACCGCCTCCCGCAGCGCCGCCAGCCGCTCCCACGGGTCCTCCGCCAGGAACCGCAGCGCGACGTCGTAGGTCGCCCCGCCCCAGCACTCCAGCGACAGCAGCTGGGGCGCCGTCCGCGCCACGTACGGCGCGACGGCGAGCAGGTCCTTCGTCCGCACCCGCGTCGCGAGCAGCGACTGGTGCGCGTCACGGAACGTCGTGTCCGTGACCGCCACCGCCGTCTGCGCGCGCAGCCGCGCCGCGAAACCCTCCGGGCCCAGTTCCGCCAGCACCTGCCGCGAACCGGCGGGAGCAGCCGTCCGGAGGTCCGCCCTCGGCAGCTTGTCCGCGGGCTCGACCACCTTCGGACGCGGCCCGTTCGGCCTGTTGACCGTGACGTCGGCCAGGTAGTTCAGCAGCCGCGTACCGCGGTCGGCCGACGGCCGCGCGTTCAGCAGGTGCGGACGGTCCTCGATGAAGCTCGTCGTGACCCTGCCCTGCTGGAAGTCCTCGTCGTTGAGCACCGCCGCCAGGAACGGCAGGTTCGACGACACCCCGCGGATGCGGAACTCCGCGATCGCCCGCCGCGCCCGGCGCACCGCGTTGGAGAAGTCGTGCCCCTGACAGGTGAGCTTCACCAGCATCGAGTCGAAGTGCGCGCTGACCTCGGCACCGGTGTGCGTCGTGCCGCCGTCGAGACGCACACCCGGGCCGCCCGGCGAGCGGTAGGCGCTGATCGTGCCCGTGTCGGGGCGGAACCCGTTCGCCGGGTCCTCGGTGGTGACCCGGCACTGCAGGGCCGCGCCCCGCAGCTGCACCTGGTCCTGGGTCAGCCGCAGCGACGGCAGCGTCGCCCCCGACGCGATCCGCAGCTGCGCGATCACCAGGTCCCGGTCGGTGACCTGCTCGGTCACCGTGTGCTCCACCTGGATGCGCGGGTTCATCTCGATGAAGACGTGGTTGCCGCGCTCGTCGAGCAGGAACTCGACCGTGCCCGCGTTGACGTAGCCGATGGCCTTCGCGAACGCGACCGCGTCGGCGCAGATGCGGTCGCGCAGCGCCGGGTCCAGGTTCGGCGCCGGCGCGATCTCGATGACCTTCTGGTGGCGCCGCTGCACCGAGCAGTCACGCTCGTAGAGATGCACGACGTTGCCCTCGGCGTCGGCGAGGATCTGCACCTCGATGTGGCGCGGGTTGACGACGGCCTGCTCCAGGAACACCGTGGCGTCGCCGAAGGCCGACTCGGCCTCGCGCATCGCGGCCTCGATCGCGTCCCGCAGGTCCGCGGGCTCCGCGACCCGGCGCATGCCGCGCCCTCCACCACCCGCGACGGCCTTCACGAACACCGGGAAACCGATCTCGTCGGCCGCCGCCACCAGGGCGTCCACGTCCGTGCCCGGCTCGCTGGAGTTCAGCACCGCCACGCCGGCCTCGCGGGCCGCCGCGACCGCTCGGGCCTTGTTGCCGGTCAGGTGCAGCACGTCCGCGGGCGGACCCACGAACGTGATCCCCGCCGCCTCGCACGCCTCGGCGAGCTCGGGGTTCTCCGACAGGAAGCCGTAGCCGGGGTAGATCGCGTCGGCACCCGCGCGGCGCGCCGCCGCCACCACCTCGTCGACGGACAGGTACGCCCGCACCGGGTGACCGCGCTCGCCGATCTGGTACGACTCGTCGGCCTTCGCGCGGTGCAGCGAGTTCCGGTCCTCGTACGGATAGACGGCCACCGTGGCGACGCCGAGCTCGTACGCGGCCCGGAACGCCCGGATCGCGATCTCGCCACGGTTGGCGACCAACACCTTGCCGAACATCAGACTCCCTGGGGTGGGGGGGACCACGACACGTCCGGCGCGGTGACGCCCGGGACGCGGACGAGATCGTCTCACGCGACCCCTGGTCGGGCCGTCGCCGCCGGTCGCTGACGGGGCCGCCGCGCCAGGGCGAGCCGCCCGGCCCGGCCCCGAGGAACCGCGCGCAACCTCACTGCTGTCCGCGGGCCGGAAACGAGCAGTGCGGTTGCGCGCGGGTGGGGTCGGGGCGCGGGGGCCCCGCGTGCGCGCTGAGAGGCTGCTGAAGGGGCGGCGGCCGACCGGGCGAACCTCGCGATCTGCCGCGATACCCGCTCGGAGCAGCGGATCGGACGTCGAATCCCCGGCACGACGATGCGCGGACGCCACCGGTTCGGGTACCAAGGAGACATGGGACGGTCTCGCGCGCGGGCAGGGTGGGCGGCCGGGTCCGTCCCGCCACCGGGACGACGGTACCGAGGCCACGGCGGCCCGCACGGAGGTCGTTTCCGCGGCCGCCCCGGTGTCGGCCCCCTGCAGGGCCCCCCGATGTACGCCCCCGCCGGGCGCGGCCGCGTGCCGCCGCCGGTCCTCCTGCTGCTCCCGTTCGTGTTGATCATGGCTGCGCCACCGCTGCTGTTCATGGGCTGGGTGACGGGCGGGATGATCTTCCCGGCCCTGATCCTCGTGAGCGTCATCGCCACGACGCACCGCAACCGGCAACGCCAGCTCGCCGCGCACGCCGCCCGCGCCGTCCCGCACCACCTGCGACCCGCCGCCCCGCCCCCGCGACGACCCGAGCCGCCGCCCTGGCAGGCCGCGAAGACCCGGTTCGACGCCCTGCGCGAGCACTACGCGGCGTTCGAGTGCGACCCGATGGCCGTCCTGCGGCTGCCCGCGCTGTGCGACGTGAGCGTCCCCAGCACGGCACGGTTCGTCGACGCCTTCGCCGAGGCCCAGGCCCTGGAGACCGACAACCGCCCGCCCGAGTCGCACGCGACGCAGTTCGTCGCCGCGGTCGAGCGGGCCGACCGCGCCTGGCGCGCCGCGATCGACGCCGCCGAGCGCATCCGCCTGTCCAACCTCACCCCGGAGGAGCGCGGCAGCGTCGAACGGATCATCAAGCTGCTGACGACGGCGCGTGACTCCGACAACGAGGCCGAACGGCTCGCCGCCTACGCCAAGGCCCGTTCCGAGTTGGGCCGTCTCGACCGGGCCGGCGTCATCCACCTGCCGAAGACGGCCGTCGCCGCGCTGGAGTCCGAGGCCCGCGGCCAGCTGCCCGCCTGAGGTTCAGACCTTCGACAGGTACTCGGCCTGCTCGTCGTCGCCGACGACCTGCCGGGCCAACGTGCGCAGCCCCGGATGCTCCGACAGGTCCGGGTCTCGGGCCACGATGTCGCGGGCGTAGCCGCGGGCCCGCTCGATCACCTTCTCGTGGCGCAGCAACGACAGCAGCTTCAACGTCGACCGGTTGCCCGACTGCATGGCGCCCAGCACGTCGCCCTCGCGGCGCAGCTCCAGGTCGAGGCGGGCCAGCTCGAAACCGTCGGTCGTCGACGCGATCGCGTCCAGCCGCTCGCGGGCCGTGGTGCCGGCCGGCATGTCGGTGACCAGCAGGCACACTCCCGGCGCCTGGCCACGGCCGACGCGCCCGCGCAGCTGGTGCAGCTGGGAGAGCCCGAACCGGTCGGCGTCGAGAATGATCATCCCCGTCGAGTTGGGGACGTCGACACCCACCTCGATCACCGTGGTGGCCACCAGCACGTCGAGCTCGCCCGCCTCGAAGGACCGCATGGTGGCGTCCTTCTCGTCGGCGGGGAGCTTGCCGTGCAGGATGCCCATCCGCAGCCCCGCCAGCGGCCCCTCGGCCAGCTGCGGGGCGACCTCCAGCACCGCGAGCGGCGGCCGGCGCGCGCCGTCGTCGGCGTCGGCACCGATGTCGGGGTCGTCGAGGTCGACCAGGTCGGCGTCCTCGAGCCCGCTGCCCTTGCCGGTGTCGCCGCCGACCCGCGGGCACACCACGTAGCACTGGTGCCCGCCCGCGACCTCCTCACGGATGCGCTGCCACACCCGATCCAGCCAGGCCGGCTTCTCCCCCGCCGGGACGACGGTCGTACTGATCGGCGACCGCCCCCGCGGCAGCTCGGTGAGCGCGGAGACCTCCAGGTCGCCGTAGACGGTCATGGCGACCGTCCGCGGGATCGGCGTCGCCGTCATGACCAGCATGTGCGGGGTGCGCTCGCCGCGACCGCGCAGCGCGTCGCGCTGCTCGACACCGAACCGGTGCTGCTCGTCGACCACCACCAGGCCCAGGTCGGCGAAGCCCACCTTGTCCTGGATCAACGCATGCGTCCCGACGACGATCCCGGCGGCCCCCGACTGCACGTCGAGCATCGCCTGCCGCCGCGCCGCCGTGCCCAGCGACCCGGTGAGCAGGGTGACCCTCGTGGCGTCGTCGGCGCCGTCGAGCTCGCCCGCACGCCCCAGCGGGCCGAGCATGCCGCGCAGCGACCTGGCGTGCTGCGCGGCCAGGACCTCGGTGGGGGCCAGCAGCGCGGCCTGCCGCCCACCGTCGACGACCTGCAACATCGCCCGCAGCGCCACGATCGTCTTGCCGGCGCCGACATCGCCCTGCACGAGCCTGTTCATGGGGGCCTCACGGGCCAGATCGGCGGCGATCTCCCCGCCCACCGCCCGTTGCCCCGCAGTCAGCTCGAACGGCAGGTTCGCGTCGAACGCGTCGAGGATGCCGCCCGGGCGCGGCGGGCTCGCCGCCGCCGGACGCTCGGCGGCGTGCACCCGCCGCACCGCCAGCGCGAGCTGCACCCCCAGCGCCTCGTCCCACACCAGCCGGGCCCGGGCCGCATGGTGGTCGGCCTCCGACTCCGGCAGGTGGATGCGCCGCAACGCCCGGCCCAGCTCGGGCAGCTTCTCGGCGCGGCGGATCTCCTCAGGCAGCGGATCGGTCGGGTCGTCGAGCAGATCGAGCACCTGACGCACACACCGCGCGATGTCCCAGGAGTTCAGCTTGTCGACCGCCGGATAGACCGACACGAACGGCCGGATGTCCTCGCCCTCCTCCAGCGGCTCGAACTCGGGATGGGTGAGCTGCAGCTGGCTCTGGAAGACCCCGACCTTGCCGGAGAACAGCGCCCGCACCCCGGGCGTGAGCACGTGGGAGACCTTGTAGCCGTTGAAGAACGTGCAGGAGAGCCGGCCGCCCTTGTCGTCGCGGATCACGACGTTGAGCAGTTTCCCGCGGCGGCTGCGCATCTCCCGCAGCGTGGCCTTCTCGACCTTCGCGACGACGGTGACGTGCTCCCCCATCTCCAGGCCGGAGATGTCGGTGAGCTTGCCGCGGTCGACGTAGCGGCGCGGGTAGTGCCGCACCAGGTCGCCCACCGTGTGCAGGTCGAGCCGTGCGGCCAGCGCCTCGGCCGCCTTCTTGCCCAGCGGCCCGTCGAGCGGGGTGTCCATGTCGACCCCGCCGTCGGCCCCGCTCGCGGGCGTCGCGATCCGCAGTGTCACTCGACCCCCAGGACCAGCGGGTAGTCCGTCTGACCGCCCCGGTACACCACCACGTCGACCTCCGGGTGGGTGCGGCGCAGGTCCTCGGCCAGGTGCTCGCCCAGCTCCGCGTCCGCCTCCGCCCCCAGCAGCGCCGTCACGAGCTCACCCCCCGCCGTCAGCATGCGGTGAGCCAACCACAGCGCACCGACGGAAAGGTCCGGGGCGATCAGGACGACCTCCCCGTCGCTGATCCCGAGCACGTCACCCGGCGAGCACCGGCCCACCCACGTCAACGCCTCCGCCTCCGCGACGAGCAGCCCCGCGGTCCGGGTGCCCGCCGCTGCCTCGGCCATCGCGACGACGTCGTCGCCCGGCCGCCGCGCCGCGTCGTGCACCGCCAGCGCCGAGAGCCCCTGCAGCACCGACGACGTCGGGATCACGACGACCTCCTGCCCCGACCGCCGCGCCGCCGACGCCGCCCGCTCCGCGTCCCCGGTCAGGTCCGGGTCGCCGGGCAGCAGGACGACGTGCCGGGCGCGCGTCCCGGCCAGCGCCGCGGCGAGGTCGTCGGCGTCCGGGACGACGTCGACCGTCTCCACGACGTCGGCACCCGACTCCCGCGCCAGCTCCGCGACCTCCGCCGCCGCCACCACCATCAGCACCGCGCGGTCGCGCGTGAACCTGGCGTCCCCGGCCGCCGCCCCGACCTGGTCGGCGAACCGCATCACCGTCACCCGGTGCGGCCGGCCCGCCTCGATGCCCGCCTCGACCGCCGCGCCCACGTCGTTGCAGTGCACGTGGACGTTCCACAGCCCCGTCCCGCCCGGGGTGCCGTCGCCCACGACCGCGACCGAGTCGCCGACCGCGCCCAGCTCCATGCGCAACGCCGCCACCCGCGCGTCGTCGGTGCCGTCGAGCAGGAACATCACCTCGTAGGAGAACCGGTCCGAGCCGCTCTCCCGGTTCGTCGTCAACGCCTCCGCACCGCGGGCCGTGCGCGTCCGCGGCGGCGGAGGCGGCGACGGAGCCTCACCCGCCGGCCGGCCCAACGCCGTCGCGAGCGCGTCCAGCACGACCAGCAACCCGTACCCCCCGGCGTCGACCACCCCCGCGCGCGCCAGCTCCGGCAGCTGCGAGGTGGTGGCGCGCAACGCCTCCGCGGCCGCCGACGCCGCCGACGCCGCGACGTCCACGACCGTCGTCGCGGTGGTGTCGACGGCCGCCTGCGCCGCCGCGGCCAGCACGCTCAGCACCGTGCCCTCACGCGGCCGGGCCACCGCCGCCCGCGCCAGCCGGTGCGCCCGCCCCAGCGCCGCCCGCAGCACCGCCACGTCGGCCGAGCCCTTCGACTCCCCGATCGCCTCGGCGAACCCGCGCAGCACCTGCGACAGGATCACCCCCGAGTTGCCCCGCGCCCCGACCAGCGCACCCCGCGCCAGCGCCGCCGCCGCCTCCGCGCATCCCGGACTGCCCGGCGCCAGCGGCCCGCCGTCCTCCCGGTAGCGACGCCGCAGCTCGTCGCCGGCCGCGCGCATCGTCAGCAACATGTTGGTGCCGGTGTCGCCGTCGGCCACGGGGAAGACGTTGATGTCGTCGATCTCCGCGCAGCGCCGTTCGAGGCCGGCCGCCGACTCCGCGGTCCACCGGCTGAGCAGGGCCGCGTCGATCACCGAGGGCACATCCGCGAGGGTAGCGACCGGGCGGTGTGCGGTGCGTCGGGCGGGCTGGGTACTCTGGTCGAACCTGCGGGGTACTGCCGTGTTTCATCTCGGCAGCCTCCGTGACCAGAACATCTCGTCTACTGCCAGGAGTGATCGACGTGGCTGCCGTCTGCGACGTCTGTGGCAAGGGTCCGGGCTTCGGCATGTCCGTCTCGCACTCGCACCGCCGCACCCACCGCCGCTGGAACCCCAACATCCAGACCGTGCGCACCCGCGACGACGGCGGCAACCGCCGCCGCCAGAACGTGTGCACGTCGTGCCTGAAGGCCGGCAAGGTGGCGCGCGGCTGACGCCACGACGCATCCGCGAAAGGGCGGTCCCACCACGGTGGGCCGCCCTTTCGCATGCCTGGGACCGGACTCGATGCGGGCCCGGTCCGGTGAGCCGGTGATCGTGCCGACCACGCGCGCAGCTTTCGCCGTCGCGCCCCCGCATGCATGCCGTGCAGGGACCCGGCTGCACGCGTGCTGACGGCAGAACCCGCGTGACGACGAGAAACCAGGGGCTGACGAGAAACCAGGGGCTACGGGAGCTTCCAGTCGACGGGGTCGCCGCCGATCTCCTCCAGCAGGTCGTTGGCGCGGCTGAAGGGGCGGGAGCCGAAGAAGCCGCGGTCGGCCGACATCGGGCTGGGGTGCGCCGACTCGATGCAGGGCACGTCCTCGAGCAGCGGGACGAGGTTGCGGGCGTCGCGGCCCCACAGGATGGCGACGAGGGGCTCGGCGTCGCGGGCGACGAGGGCGCGGATCGCCTGCTCGGTGACCGCTTCCCAGCCCTTGCCGCGGTGGGAGCCGGGGGTGCCGGGCTCGACGGTCAGCACCCTGTTGAGCAGCAGCACACCCTGCTCCGCCCACGGTGTGAGGTCCCCGGTGGCAGGGGTGGGGTGGCCGAGGTCGTCGCTGTACTCGCGGAAGATGTTGGCCAGGGACCGCGGCACGGGGCGGGTCTCGGGCGCGACGGAGAACGAGAGGCCGACGGCGTGGCCGGGTGTCGGGTAGGGGTCCTGGCCGACGATGAGGACGCGCACGTCGTCGAAGGGGTGGGTGAAGGCGCGCAGGATGTTCGCGCCCGACGGGAGGTAGCGGCGGCCGGCGGCCATCTCTGCACGGAGGAACTCGCCCATGTCGGCGACGACGGGGGCGACGGGTTCGAGGGCCCGGGCCCAGCCCGCCTCGACGACCTCGTGCAGCGGCTTGCCGGCCATCAGCCGTCGAGCTTCCGCAGTCCGGCGCGGAAGCGTCTGCCGCGCTCGACGTAGGAGTGGACGGCGTACTCCCAGCGGTCGGCGGGGACCTCGTAGCCGTCGCGGACGCGGGCGGGGATGCCGAGCGCCATGGACCGGGGCGGGATCACGGCTTTCGGCGAGACGACGGCGCCGGCGGCGACGACGGCGCCCTCGCCGACGACGGAGCCGTTGAGCACGACCGAGCCGGACGAGATGAGGGCCCGGTTGCCGATGTCGGCGGCCTCGATGTGGACGTTGTGTCCGACGGTGACCTCGTCGCCGATGAGGGTGGGGACGTCATGGGTGGTGTGGATGATCGTGCCGTCCTGGATGCTGGTCCGGGCTCCGACGACGATGTATCCGTCGTCGCCGCGCAGCACGGCCGTGGGCCACACGGTGGCCTCGGCGCCGAGGCGCACGTCGCCGATCACCACGGCGTCGGGGTGCACGTAGGCGTCGGGGTGGATGTCGGGTTCCAGGTCGCCGAGCGCATAGATGGGCACGCGGGGAGCTTAGGACGGCCGTTCGTCGCGGCCGGGACCGGGCGGGGCGTCGGAGCGGGCCATGGGGTCGGCCAGCTCGTCGACGATGAGGTCGTCGCGGCGCAGGGTTCCCGCACGGTAGGCGGAGCGCCCGACGATCTGGGAGATGACGGGGGCGGTGACGAGCTGGAACAGCACGATGAGCAGCAGGGTCGCGGCGCTCTCGAACTCGAGCCGGATCGCGGTCCCGACGAGGATCAGGATCAGGCCGAGGGTCTGGGGTTTGGTGGCGGCCTGCAGGCGGGAGGGGACGTCGGGGAACCGGACGAGCCCGAGTGCCCCGAGCAGGCAGGACAGCCCTCCCGTCAGCACGAGTACGGCGGTGATGACGTCGATGGTCGTCATCGGTGCCGCTCCCCACGCTCGACGAGCCGAGCCGCGGTGGCGGAGCCGACGAACCCGATGAGTGCGACGGCGGCGACGAGCGGGATGTTGGAGCTGTCGCGGTTGACCGCGGCGTAGAGAGCGCCGCCGCAGACGATCAGTACGACGAGTACGTCGAGTGCGGTGATCCGGTCGAGGGTGGTGGGTCCGCGCAGCAGCCGCAGCAGGGTGAGCAGCCCGGCGGCGGCGAGCAGGGCGAGTGTCACGGTGAACACGACGATCATCGGGTTCTCCCCGTCCTTTCCGCGGCGGCGAGGCCCCGGTCGCAGGCAGCCAGTTCGGCGGGGGTGCCGACGGCGGCGATCACGTTGCGCTGCGTCACAAGCATCGCGCGCCGGATGCGTTCGACGTCGCTCTCGCTGCGGATTCCGAGGGTGTAGACCCAGAAGGTCCCGTGCACCCGGTCGATCTGCAGCACGTAGCTGCCGGGGGTGAGCGCGACGGAGCCCGCGAGGAGGGCGACGGCGTGTGCGGAGTCGGACACCAGCGGGGCGGCGACGATCCCGGCGCGGGCGCGGGGGCCGTGGCGCACGGTCTGCCAGGCGATGTCGCCCGCGGAGCGCAGCAGGTCGGCGGCCAGGAAGCCGGCGAGGGCGAGGAGGCGCAGCGGCCGGAACGGGACCGGGTCGGGCATGAGCGGCATCGGGAACAGCCAGGTGACGAGGGCTGCGACGACGATCCCGCCGACGATGGTCGCCGGGCTGAAGGTCCCCCACAGCAGTACCCAGACGACGGTGAGCCAGAACAGCTGCGGTAGCCGGCGGCGGATCATGGTGTTCCTCCGTCGCCGAGGACGGCGCTGCGGTAGGGGGTCCGGTCGACGAGGTCGTGGCCGGCGCGGGAGGTGACGCCGGACAGGGGCCCGGCGGCCAGGGCGATGGCGACACTGACCGCGACGAGCGCGGCCGACGCGGCGTACATCGGGATCGAGCTGCGGGCGGTGCCGACGACGAGGTCGTCGGTGGGGTCGTTGTCGGGCAGCGGTTCCTTGGACTCGCCCCAGAAGACGCGGACCCAGACGCGGACGACGGCGTAGAGGGTGAGCAGGCTGGCGAGGATCACGATGCCTGCGACGATCGCCGTGCCGGGGCCGTTGTCGGCGCCGGACTGGAGCAGCGCGAGCTTGGCGACGAACCCGGACGTCGGTGGGACCCCGGCGAGGGTGAGGGCCGGGATCGCGAAGAGCACCGCCAGCAGCGGGGCCCGTCTGGCGAGGCCGCCCATGGCGTCGATGGAGACCGTCCCGGTCCGGCGCGTGATGAGCCCGGAGACGAGGAACAGGCTGGCCTGCACCGTGATGTGGTGCACGACGTAGAGCGCGGTGCCGGCGACGCCCTGGGCGTCGGAGACGGCGAGCCCGAAGATCATGAACCCGATGTGGCTGACGAGCAGGAACGACAGCAGCCGGTTGAGGTCGTTCTGCGCGAGCGCGCCGAGCGCGCCGACGATCATGGTGACGGCGGCGAGGACGAGCAGGACCGTCGACGGGTGGTCCTCGGGGAAGATCAGGGTGCGGGTCCGCAGCAGCGCGTAGATGCCGACCTTGGTGAGCAGGCCCGCGAACAGCGCGGTGACGGGGGCGGGCGCGTTGGGATAGCTGTCGGGCAGCCAGAAGTGCAGCGGCACGATGGCCGACTTGATCCCGAAGGTGACGAGGACGAGCAGCGCGAGGACGGTCTTCAGGCCGGTGGGCAGTTCGGCGACCCGGGTGGCGAGGTCGGCGAGGTTGACGGTCCCGGTGGCGGCGTAGACGAGCGCGACCGTCGTCAGGAACAGCAATGACGACGCGAGGCTGATGATCACGTACGTCATGCCGGACCGGATGCGCGTCGCGTCGGTGCGGCGGGTGATCAGCACGTAGGAGGCGGCGAGCATGATCTCGAACGCCACGAACAGGCTGAACAGGTCGCCGGTGAGGTAGGCCAGCGACACCCCGGCCGACAGCACCAGGAAGATCGGGTGGAAGGTCGTGGAGGCGGTGCGCCTGCCGTAGTCGACGATCCGTTGGTCGATGGCGTAGACGAGCACCGCGAGGGTGACGACGGCCGAGATCAGCAGCAGCAGCGCGGAGAGCCGGTCGGCGACCAGCACGATGCCGACGGGCGCGGGCCAGCCGCCGATCTCGGCGACGATGGGCCCGTTGCGGTCGGCCTGGACGAGCAGGACGGCGGCGACCGCGGCCACGGAGGCGAGCACGGTCAGGCCGATGGCGCGTTGCGCGAACGCGGAGCGGCCGGCGACGACCGTCGCCGCGGCGCCGAGCAGCGGCAGCAGGACGGGCAGGGCGGGCAGCAGTGAGGTGTTCACCGGATACCGCCTGCAGGGGTGACCGGGTCGTCGGAGGCCGCGGCGGAGCCGGGGTCGATGCCGGGCTCGTCTCCGGTCTCCTCGACCTCCTCGCCCATCGACGCCTTGACGGTGCGGCGGCGCGCGATGCGGCGGTCCTCGAGGTCGTCCTGCACCTCGTCATGGCCGACGAGCACCCACGAGCGGTAGCCGAGGGCCAGCAGGTAGGTCGTCATCGCGAAGGTGATGACGACCGCGGTGAGCGCCAGGGCCTGCGGCAGCGGGTCGGCCAGGGCGGCGGCGTCGGGGGTGGCGCCCGGGGCGTCACTCAGGATGGGGGGCGGTGCGGGCGGGCCGCCCGCGAGCTGGAGCAGCAGGTTGGCGCCGTGGCCGAGGACGACGACGCCGAGCAGCACGCGCATCAGGGATCGCTGCAGCATCAGGTAGAACCCGACGGAGTACAGGACGGCGACGACGACGGCCATCGCGAGGTTGATGGTGGTCACGAGGGCCCCGCAGCGGTCTCGGCGGCCTCGTCGGCCTCGTCGGCGTCGCGTTCGATGCCGCTGCCGAGCGAGCGGAGCAGGTCGAGGACGACGCCGACGATCAGCAGGTAGACACCGATGTCGAGGGCCAGGCTCGACACGACCTCGAGGTGCCCGAGCAGGGGCACGTCGAACGAGGCTTTCGCCGACGAGAGCACCGGTTCGCCGAACGCGGCGGGCACGAGGGCGGTGACGACGGCGACACCCAGCCCGATGCCGACGAGGACGGGGGGCCGCACCTTCACGCGGGCGCCGATCTCGGGACCGTCGCTGCGCCCGCCCGCGATGTGGCGCAACACGAACGCGAGCCCGGCGACGAGGCCGCCCGCGAACCCACCGCCCGGCCCGTAGTGGCCGACGAGCAGCAGGTACAGCGAGAACACGAGGATGGTCGGGAACAGGACCCGGGTGGCGAGCTCGAGGAGCAGGGTGCGCCCGGACGTGACGGGGCACTCGCCGGAGAGCATCCACTCCTCGGCGGGCGCGTCCCAGCGATCCCACGGGACGCGGGCGTCGGGGGTGGCGGTCATCCGAGTACCTCCTCCTCGTGTTCGGGGGTGCCGGAGCCGCTGCGGGCGACGCTGCCCTTGCGCCTGCGGTCGTAGCGGGTGGCCAGCACGAGGCTGGCGGTGCCCGCGGCGGCGACGAGGAGCACGGTGATCTCGCCGACGGTGTCGAGGGCACGGAAGTCGACGAGGATCGCGCTGATGACGTTGGTCGCCCCGGCTTCGGGGGCGAGCCGGATGAACTCGTCGCTGGCGGTGGTGGGTGCGGTGCGGGCGCCGGACAGGACGACGCCGAGTACGGCGACGGTGATGCCTGCGACGCTCGCCAGCACGCCTTTGCGGATCTGGACGCCACGGCGGGGGCGGCGGCGTTCGGTGAAGTGCGCGGGCAGCCGGCGCAGCACGAACACGAACGCGACGAGGGCGAGCGTCTCCACCAGCAGTTGGGCCAGGGCGAGGTCGGGTGCGCCGTCGACGATGAACAGCCCGCCGATCCCGTAGCCGACCGCGCCGACGAGCAGCACGGCGGTGAAGCGGCGGTGCGCGCGCACGAGCGCCAGTGCCGCCGCGACGACCACGATGCCGAGGGGGATCTGCATCCACTGGTGGACGACGGGGGTGTCGGCGGGCCAGGCCCAGCCGGCGACGAGGCCGACGCCGGGCAGGGCGATGACCATGAGCAGTACCGCGGCGAGGTAGAACGGGAGCGAACCGGCCTGCAGCCGGCCGGTGACGAGCACCGCGACGCGTTCGATACCGGCGACGACGTGTTCGTAGCCGCGTTGGGCGGACACGCGGTGGTGCAGTGCGTCGGTGAGGGCGTCGACGCGGGCGCGGCCGGCGTGCAGCGCCGCACCGCCGAGCAGCGCGACCCCGGAGAGGGCGAGCGCGAGGTTCCAGCCGTGCCACAGCGCGAGGTGGTAGGCGGCCTCGGCGGCGTCGCGGGCGGGCAGGGTGTCGCCGTAGCCCTCGACGAGGGGGGCGACGAGCGGGGAGAGCAGGCCGAGGACGAGTCCGGCGAGCGCGGTGATCCACAGCGGCAGGGTGAGGCCGGGTGAGGCCGGCTTGGGAACGGTGACCTCGACGCCCGGTTTGGTCGCGAACGCCCCCCACAGGAACCGGGCGCTGTAGGCGACGGTGAAGATCGAGCCGATGACGAGCCCTGCGAGCACGATCCAGCCGCGGGCGTCGTCCTCGTACAGGAACGCCTCGAAGGCCGCCTCCTTGGCGACGAACCCGAGCAGCGGCGGGATCCCGGCCATGGACGCCGCGGCGAGCACGGACGCGGCGGCGAGCCCCGGCATCGCGCGTCCCAGCCCGGACAGTGAGCCGGTCTCGCGCGTGCCGGTGACCTTGTCGACGGTGCCGACGACGAGGAACAGCGTCGCCTTGAACAGGCCGTGCGCCAGCAGCAGCGCGGCTCCGGCGACGGCCGCGAGCCGCCCGCCGACGGCGAAGAGCACCATGAGGAAGCCCAGCTGGCTGACGGTGCCGAAGGCCAGCAGCCGTTTGAGGTCGGTGGCGCCGAGGGCGCGCCAGCCGCCGATGAGCATCGTCGTCAGCCCGAGGACCACCAGCGGCAGCCACCATTCCGCGTTCGTCGCGAATGCCGGTGAGAGCCGACCGACGAGGAACACCCCGGCTTTGACCATGGATGCCGCGTGCAGGTAGCCGCTGACGGGGGTGGGGGCCGCCATCGCCGCGGGCAGCCACGGGTGGAACGGCGCCTGCGCGGACTTGGTGAGCGCGCCCAGCAGGATCAGCACGATGCCCGCGGTGACGGCTCCGCCGGTCGGCGGCGCCGCGACGATCTCGGAGATCCGGTAGGTGCCCGCCGACTCACCGACGAACACGAACCCGAGCAGCATCGACAGCCCGCCGAACACCGTGACGAGCAGGGCCTGGACGGCGGCGCGCCGGTTGGCGCGGTGCAGGCCGCTCTGCCCGACGAGCAGGAACGACGCGATCGACGTGAGCTCCCAGAACACGTACAGCGTCAGCAGGTCGTCGGCGACGACGAGGCCCAGCATCGCGCCGGCGAAGAACACCAGGAGTGCCGACGTGCGGCTCGCGTCGGCGCTGCGCCGTCCGAAGTAGAACGCGCTGTAGACGAGGATCACCGCGCCCAGCCCGGAGACGAGCACGATCATGACCAGGGCGAGCGCGTCGAGGCGCACGTCGAAGGTCAGGTGGAGCGCGGGCGCCCACGCGATCGACTGCGTCACCCCGCGGCCTCCGAGGACCTGCGGCGTCATGGCCAGCGCCCACCCGAGGGTGACGGCGGGCGGGACGGCGGCAAAGCCGAAGGCGGCGCGCGTGCTGCGGGCCGCCACGGCGGGCAGGACGCAGGCGAGCGCGAGGTGCGCAACGACGAGCGCGAGCAGCAAGGGCACCTCCTTGCGGCGTCACGACACGCGGGCAGGACCGCCTCCCGCCGCGGGGGGCGGGCGGCACCGTGCGTTCACGCGGACTGCTCGGACGGACGGTCCGCGAGGGGGCGCGGGCCGCCCGGCCGGCCCGGCTGTCGGATCACCGTCGGGTCGGCTGTTCGGATGGACTGCCGATCGCAAACGGGGACCTTCGCGTCGGACCGGCTCGGCCCACCCTACCTGCCACGGCAACGCCGCGGTCACGGCGCCGCACCGCAGACGCCGCGACCCCCGGCGCGAACCTGCTCGTCAGCGACCTCGTCCGGCCGCCTTCTTCGCTGTGCGGCGCCACCTGGTGAGCACCGGCTCGGTATAACCGTTCGGCTCCTCACGGCCGGTGAGGACCAGCTCCAAGGCCGCCTGGAACGACGCGCTGCCCTCGAGGTCGTCGCTCATCGGCCGGTACCCGGCCTCGGCTGCGTTCTGTTCGTCGACGAATGCGGCGAGGCGGGCGAACGTCTCACGGACCGTGGCCTCGTCGACGATGCCGTGGGCGAGCCAGTTGGCGATCAGCTGGCAGGAGATCCGCAGGGTGGCGCGGTCCTCCATGAGGCCGACGCCGTCGAGGTCGGGCACGGTCGAGCAGCCGACGCCGAGCCCGACCCAGCGCACGACGTAGCCGAGGATCGACTGGGCGTTGGTCTCCAGCTCGCGGGTGACGGTCTCGGCCGGCGGCCGCTCGTCGCCGAGCAGCGGCGGCGCGAGCAGCAGCGACCGGTCGGTCAGGGGGCGGGAGGCGAGCTCGGCCTGCCGGGCGTCGACGTCGACACGCAGGTAGTGCAGTGCGTGCAGGGTCGCGGCGGTGGGCGAGGGCACCCAGGCGCAGTCGGCACCCGCGCGGGGGTGCTCGATCTTCGCCTCGACCATTTCGCGCATGGCGGCGGGTTTGGCCCACATGCCCTTGCCGATCTGGGCGGTGCCGCCGAAACCGGCACGCAGCGCGACGTCGACGTTGCGGTCCTCGTAGGCCCCGAACCAGGTCTGCGCCCGCATGTCGCCCTTGGGCACGACCGGGCCACCGGCGAAGCAGGTGTGAATCTCGTCGCCGGTGCGGTCGAGGAAGCCGGTGTTGACGAAGATGATCCGGTCGGCCGCGGCGGCGACGCACGCCGACAGGTTGACCGAGGTGCGCTTCTCCTCGTCCATCACCCCGATCTTGACGGTGCGCTCGGGCAGGCCCAGCGCCTGCTCGACGGCGGCGAGCATCTCGACGGTCAGCGCGACCTCGTCGGGCCCGTGCTGCTTGGGCTTGACGACGTAGACGCTGCCGGTGCGGCTGTTGCGGTGCGGGCCGAGGCCGCGCAGGTCGTGCATCGCGGCGGTCACGGCGACGAGCAGGTCGAGCAGGCCCTCGCCGACGGCGGCTCCGTCGGCGGTGCGGACGGCGTCGGTGTCCATGTGGTGGCCGACGACGCGCACGAGCAGCGTCGAGCGGCCGGGCAGGGTCGCGGTGGACCCGTCGGGCGCGGTGTGCTCGCGGTCGGGTTCGGCGCGGCGGGTGACCGTCGTGCCGCCCTTCTCGAAGCTGGCGACGAGGTTGCCGTTCATCAGGCCGAGCCACGTGCGGTAGGCGGCGGCCTTGTCCTCGCCGTCGACGGTCGAGACGGAGTCCTCGAGGTCGACGATCGTGGTGACGGCGGACTCGAGGACCACGTCGGCGACCCCGGCGTGGTGGCTGCGGCCGACGCGGTGGTCCCGGTCGACGGTCAGCTCGACGTGCAACCCGTTGCGGCGCAGCAGGACGGCGGTCGGGGAGCCGGCGTCGCCACGGTGCCCGGCGAAGCGGGCCGGGTCGGCGAGCGCGGGGACGAGGGCGCCGTCGGCGACGGTGTAGGCCTTGACGTCGGCGTGCGAGCCGTCGGCGAGCGGGAACAGCTCGTCGAGCAGCCGGTCGGCCTCGGCGATGACCTGGGCGCCCCGGGCCTCGTCGTAGCCCTTCGCGAGCTCGTGGTCCAGCGCCAGCACGTCGGTGCCGTAGAGGGCGTCGAACAGCGAGCCCCAGCGGGCGTTGGCGGCGTTGAGGGCGTAGCGCGGGACGGTCGCGGGCACCACGAGCTGCGGCCCGGCGAGGGTGGCGATCTCGGCGTCGACACCGGTGACGGTCAGCCGCGGCCGGGCCTCGGGGGCGAGGTAGCCGATGTCGGTCAGGAAGCTCGCGTACTCCGCGCGGCCGGCGTCGTCGAGCGGGCCGGGGTGTGCGCGGTGCCAGTCGTCGATCTGGTGTTGCAGCTCGTCGCGGCGCGCGAGGAGGTCCTTCGTCCGGGGGTGGAAGGTGCGGTGCAGCTCGGCGAAGGCCGCCCAGAACGCGGCGGGGTCGAGGTCGTCGAGGCCCACCAGCAGCTCGTCGCGGACGAACGTCTCCAGCGCGGGATCGACCAGCAGGCCCGCATCCTGCGCACCGGCCGACCCGCCGGCGCCTCGAACGGTCGGTGTTGCGGCCATGGGGTCCGCCCTTTCGTCGCCGCGTCCACTCGTCGTCACAGGTCTAACAACGGATACCGACTTCCGCAACGCGGAACTTGGTGATCTCGTTCCCCTGTGACACCGCATACCCGGGGGATGCGCCCGCGACCCCTGCTGCGGTAAGACCGCGCCCCGGCGATCTCGCCGCTCCCGCGGCCCCGCCGTCCGGGCGTTAACGTTGACCAGCGGACGGGACACACGGCCGCCCGCCACACCCAGCAGCACACGCCACACGCACGGACGCGGAGGTGCCGCCATGGCGCTCGACGACGCGGCGACCGCCGCACTGGCCCGCGCGGTCGGCCACGAGAACGTCGTCGACGACCCCGTCGGACGCCGCGCCTACGAGTGCGACGGCCTCACCGGGTTCCGGGTGGTGCCCGACCTCGTCGTCCTGCCCCGCGACGCCGACGCCGTCGCCGCCGCCGTCCGCGCCTGCGCCGCCCACCGCGTGCCCTTCGTCGCCCGCGGCGCCGGCACCGGCCTGTCCGGCGGCGCACTGCCCGTCGCCGACGGCGTCGTCATCTCCCTCGCCCGGCTCAAGGCCGTCCTCGACGTCGACCCCGTCGACCGCCGCGCCACCGTCGAGCCCGGCGTCACCAACCTCGAGATCACCGCCGCGGCCGCACCCCACGGGCTCTACTACGCCCCCGACCCGTCCAGCCAGCAGGTCTGCACCATCGGCGGCAACGTCGCCGAGAACTCCGGCGGCGCCCACTGCCTCAAGTACGGCTTCACCAGCAACCACGTCCTGTCCATGGAGGTCGTGCTGCCCGACGGCTCCGTCGTCACCCTCGGCGGCGACTCGGGCGAACAGTCCGGCCCCGACCTGCGCGGGGTCTTCCTCGGCTCCGAGGGCACCCTCGGCATCGCCACCTCGATCACCGTGCGGCTGCTGCGCGTACCCGAGACGGTGCGCACCCTGCTCGCCGACTTCCCCTCCGTCGAGGCCGCGAGCGACGTCGTCAGCGACATCGTCGCCGCCGGGATCGTGCCCGCCGCCGTCGAGATGATGGACACACTCGCCATCGAGGCCGCCGAGGAGGCCGTCCACGCCGGCTACACCGTCGGTGTGCCCGCCGCACTCGTCGTCGAGCTCGACGGCCCCATCGAGGAGTGCGACGTCCAGTTCGCGCAGGTCGAGGAGATCTGCAACCGGCACGGCTGCACCCGCCTGCACATCGCCGGATCCGTCGACGAACGCGCCGCGATCTGGCGGGGCCGCAAGGCCGCGTTCGCCGCCGTCGGCCGCATCTCCCCCGACTACTTCGTCCAGGACGGCGTCGTCCCCCGGACCCGCCTCGCCGAGACCCTCACCCGGATCCGCGCGATGGGTGAGGAGGCCGGGCTGCGCGTCGCCAACGTCTTCCACGCCGGCGACGGCAACCTGCACCCCCTCGTGCTCTACAGCGCCGCCGCGGGCGAGACCGAACGCGCCGAGCGACTCTCGTCCGGGATCGCGGAGCTGTGCGTCGAGATGGGCGGGGCGCTGTCGGGTGAGCACGGCATCGGCACCGACAAGGCCTGCTCGATGCCGACGATGTTCGGCGAGGTCGACCTCGCGACCATGGACCGCGTCCGCGGCGCCTTCGACCCCGACGGCATCTGCAACCCGGGCAAGGTCCTGCCCACCCCGCGGTTGTGCGGCGAACGTCCCGGCAAGTACCGCCCCCACCCGCTGGAGGAGTCCGGCCTGATCGAGCGGCTCTGACCCTGCTCTGGAGAACCTCATGACGCGCGCGACCCCCACCACGGTCCGCCCCGACGGTCTCGCCGCGCTCCGCGACGCCGTCCTCGACTCCGCGGGCACCCTCGGCGTCGCCGGGGCGGGCACCGCATCCTCGTGGGGCGGCCCGCTCGCCCCCGTCGACACGGTGATCGACGTCGGCGGCCTGTCCGGGATCCTCACCCACAACCCCGGCGACATGACCGTCTCCGTCCACGCCGGCACCCCGCTGCGCGACCTGCAGGACGAGCTCGCGGGCCACGGCCAGCACGTCTCGTTCGACGCCGCCCGGGTCGCCCGGGGCGCCACCGTCGGGGGGCTCGTCGCGACCGCCGACGGCGGGCCCGCGGCACTGGTCCACGGCACCCTGCGCGACCTCGTCATCGGCATGACGATCGTGCTCGCCGACGGCACCGTCGCGCGCACCGGCGGGCACGTCATCAAGAACGTCACCGGCTACGACCTGGCCAAACTGATGCACGGCTCCTACGGCACGCTCGGGATCGTCGCCGAGGTCGTGCTGCGGCTGCACCCCGTGCCCAAGGCGTCGGCCACCCTCGCGCTCGACTGCACCCTCGCCGACGCCGCCGCGCACGCCGCCCGCGTCTTCGCCCGTCCCCTCGACCCCGCCGCCGTGGAGTGGTACTCGACCGGCTCGGCGTCGGGGACCCTGCTCGTCCGCATGGAGGGCACCCTCGACGCACTGCCGCGCCGGGTCGACCGGCTGCGCGACGTCCTCGGCGCGTCCTGCTCGGACGCCGGCGACTGGGACGCCCATTCCGCCGCGGTCCGCGGCACCCCCGGGCGGGCGGTGCTGCGTATCGGGGTCCGCCCCTCGCGACTCGCCACGATCATCGACTCGCTCCCGTCCGACGGGGCCGCGGCCGGCCTGGGCACCGGCGTCGCCACCGTCTCACTGCCTGCCGACGCCGTCGCCGACGCCCACGCCGCCGTCCACGCCGCGGGCGGCACCTCCGTCCTGCGCGACCGTCCCGACGGGTTCAGCGGCCCCGCCTGGGGACCACCACCCTCGGCGGTCGCCCTGCTCAGGTCGGTGACACGCACCCTCGACCCCGACGGCCGGCTCGGACCCGGCCGGCTCGCCCCGTGGCTGCAGGAGGACCCCCGATGAGCTCGACCCCCGCCGGCTCGGCCGACACCAACCTCCCCCGGTCCGGGCCCAGCGCGTTCGACGCCCACCGTCCACCCGAGCGGGACCTGCTCGACGACTGCGTCCACTGCGGCTTCTGCCTGCCCACCTGCCCCACCTACCAGCTGTGGGGCGAGGAGATGGACTCCCCGCGCGGGCGGATCTACCTCATGGACCTCGCCGAGAAGGGCGACATCGCCCTCGAGGGTTCCTTCGCGACGCACATCGACCGCTGCCTCGGCTGCATGGCCTGCGTGACCGCCTGCCCGTCCGGGGTGCAGTACGACCGGCTGCTGGAGTCGGTGCGTCCGCAGGTGGAACGCAACGTCGAGCGCGACCGCGAGGACAAGCTCTTCCGCGACGCGATCTTCGCGCTCTTCCCGTACAAGCGACGGCTGCGTGTCGCTGCTCTGCCGGGTGCGGTGTATCAGAGGCTGGCCCGCATCCCGGCCGTCCGGAAGTTCGTCGACGGCGGCACCGAGCGCCTGCGCGGCACCAGGTTTGCCCGTCTCGCGGCCCTGGAGTCGCTCCTGCCGCCCGTGACGGTGAAGGAGGCGTTCGCGACCCTGCCCGCGGTCACGCCGGCGGTCGGCGAGCGGCGGGCGCGGGTCGCCCTGCTGTCGGGATGCGTGCAGGACGTGTTCTTCCACCGCGTCAACGAGGCCACGGTCCGCGTCCTCGCCGCCGAGGGCGCCGACGTCATCGTCCCCCGCGACCAGCAGTGCTGCGGCGCCCTCGAACTGCACGCCGGCCGCGAACCGTCCGCCCTGGCCCGCGCTCGCCGGACGATCGAGACCTTCGAGAAGCTCCTCGCCTCGGGTGTCGACCACGTCGTCACCAACGTCGCCGGCTGCGGGTCGTCGATGAAGGAGTACGGGCACCTGCTCGCCGACGACCCCGGGTTCGCCGACCGCGCCGCCGCCTTCTCCGCATCGGTGCGCGACGTCCACGAGGTCCTCGCCGACCTGCTCGCCGACGGCGGCCCCCGCGCACCGCGCAACCCCGTCCCGGCCCGCGTGGCCTACCACGACGCCTGCCATCTCGGGCACGCCCAGGGGGTCCGTGCCCAGCCGCGTGACGTGCTGCGCAGCATCCCCGGCGTCGAGGTCGTCGACATCCCCGAGGCGGCGCTGTGCTGCGGCTCCGCGGGCATCTACAACATGGTCATGCCCGACGCGGCCGACGAGCTCGGTGCCCGGAAGGCGGCGAACGTGCGGGCGGTGACCCCCGACGTCGTGGTCACCGCCAACCCGGGCTGCCTGCTGCAGATGGGCAAGCACCTCGACGCCGAACTGCCCCTGCTCCATCCCGTCCAGCTCCTCGACGCCAGCATCCGCGGCGTTCCCCTCCCCCGCAGCTGACCGTCGGGGCCTCGCGGCAGGTGGGCGGGCCACGACCCGCGCGCAACCCCCCGGTCGCGGATCCGCCCGGGAGCAGCCGTGGGGTTGCGCCCGGCGGGGTGTCCCGCCGGTGCCGGCCGTCGCCCACCACCCGGGACCGCGCTGCTGCGTGAGCTGTGCCGGTCGCGACGTACGGGCGCCCGGGCCGGCCGCGGTAGGGTCCGCGGCACCTCTGAGCGCGGGAGCGTGGTGTGCGTGGCGGTCGGCGCCGCAGCAAAGGATCCGGCGCCGCGGCGTGGCGGCGCGAAGGCACGTGCGTTGGAGCACGTGAAGGAGCGCATCCTGACCGGTGGTTTCCGGGGTGGCGACCTGATCAGCGAGGGTGAGGTCGCGGCGGCACTGGGGATGTCGCGCACGCCGGTGCGGGAGGCGTTCCTGCGGCTGGAGGCCGAGGGGCTGCTGCGGCTGTACCCGCAGCGCGGCGCGCTGGTGGTGCCGGTGTCGCCGGAGGAGGTCCGGGCCGTGATGGAGGCGCGGCTGGTGATCGAGCAGTTCGCGGCCCGGTCGGTGTGCCGCGCCCCCGCTCCGGCGCGCGCGGTGATCGCCGACGCGCTCGACGTGCAGTGGGACCGGCAGCGCGCGGCGGGCGGCGACCTGCGCGGTGTCCTCGACGCGGATCGCGCGTTCCACACGGTGCTGGTGGAGGCGGCGGGCAACCCGATCCTGGCCGATGTGTACTCGTCGTTGCGGGACAGGCAGTTGCGGATGATCGGCGAGTCCGCGGTGCGCGACCCGCGGCGGACGGCGACGATCGTCGACGAGCACAGCCGCATCGCGGTCGCGGTCCGCGAGGGCGACACGGACGCGCTGCTCGACGCGGTGCGGGCGCATCTGACGGGGACGGTGCGGGCACTGGGACTGGCCGTCGACGCCCTCGGGTCGCTCGCCGCGGACTGATCCCCCGCGGCCTCACCTTGTTCGCGTCACCATGGCGGGTTACCGTCGGCCACAACTTGTATCTCAGTTGTGTACGAGCGGCCGGGAGGTCCCGATGGAGCACGCCGTCCTGCGTGCGGAGCTGGTCAGGGCGCTCGGGCCCGAGGGGGTGCTCGACGACCCGGTGTCGCTGCGCTCCTACGAGTGCGACGGCCTCACCGGGTTCCGGGTCGTGCCCGCACTCGTCCTGCTGCCCACCGACACCGCGCAGGTCGCGGCCGCCGTCACGATCTGCGCGCGGCACACCGTGCCGTTCGTCGCCCGGGGCGCAGGGACGTGCCTGTCCGGCGGGTCGCTGCCGGTCGCCGACGGCGTGGTCATCTCCCTGCAGAAGCTGCGCTCGGTCCTGGAGATCGACGTCGAGAACCGGCGGGCCGTCGTCCAGCCGGGCGTGACCAACCTCGACGTCAGCAAGGCCGTCGCCGGGCACGGGCTCTACTTCGCCCCCGACCCGTCGAGCCAGCAGGTGTGCACGATCGGCGGGAACGTCGCCGAGAACTCCGGCGGGGCGCACTGCCTCAAGTACGGGTTCACCGTCCACCACATCCACGAGATCGAGGTCGTCCTGCCCGACGGCTCCGTCACGACCCTCGGGGCGCCGTCGCCCCACCAGCCGGGCTACGACCTGCTGGGCGCGTTCGTCGGGTCCGAGGGCACGCTCGGGATCGTCACCCGGATCGTGGTGAAGCTGCTGCCCAGGCCGACGGCGGTGCGCACCCTCGTCGCGGACTTCCCCTCGGTCGAGCAGGCCGGCGACACCGTGACCGGCCTCATCGCGGCGGGCATCGTCCCCGCGGCCGTCGAGATGATGGACGCGCTGGCGCTGGAGGCCGTCGAGGCCGCGGTGCAGGCGGGCTACTCACTCGACACCGCCGCCGCGCTGCTCGTGGAGCTCGACGGCCCGCCCGCCGAGGTCGAGGCCCAGTTCGCCGAGATCGAGCAGCTGTGCACCGACAACGGCACCACGAAGCTCGTCATCGCGCCGACCCCGGAGTCGCGCGCAGCGATGTGGAAGGGGCGCAAGGCGGCGTTCGCGGCGGTCGGGCGGATCAGCCCGAACTACTTCGTGCAGGACGGCGTCGTCCCCCGCACCCGGCTCGCCGAGGCGCTCGGGCGCATCTCGGCCATGGCCGACGAGGCCGGACTGCGGGTGGCCAACGTCTTCCACGCCGGCGACGGCAACCTGCATCCGCTGGTCCTCTACAGCGAGGCGGCGGGCGAGCACGACCGTGCCGAGCACCTGTCGACGGCGATCGCGGAGCTGTGCGTCGACCTCGGCGGCTCGCTGTCGGGCGAGCACGGCATCGGCACCGACAAGGCGTGTTCGATGCCGCGCCAGTACAACGAGGTCGATCTGGCGACGATGACGTTGCTCCGCAAGGCGTTCGACCCCGACGGGATCTGCAACCCGGGCAAGCTGCTGCCGACGCCCCGGCTCTGCGGCGACCGTCCCGGCCCCCACCGCGCCCACCCGCTGGAGGCGGCGGGCCTCATCGAGCGGATCTGAGCCATGCCCTCCACCACGTCCTTCTCCCCGGCGACCGTCGCCGAGCTGCGCGACGCGGTCGCCGGCTCCGCGACCTCGCACCCGCGGCTGCTCGTCGCCGCCGCCGGCACCGCCGCGACCACCGGTGGACGGCCCGACCCCGCCGACGCGGTCGTCGACACCACGGCGCTGTCGGGTGTCCTGGACTACACCCCCGCCGACATGACCGTCGCCGTCCGGGCCGGCACCCCGCTCGCCGACGTGCAGGCCGAGCTGGGCGGACACGGCCAGCACGTAGCGTTCGACGCCGCCCGGGTCCGCCGCGGCGCCACCGTCGGCGGGCTGCTCGCCAGCGGCGACGGCGGCCCGCTGCGCCACATGTACGGCACCCTGCGCGACCTCGTCATCGGTGTGACCGTCGTACTCGGCGACGGCAGCGTCGCGAAGGCCGGCGGGCACGTCATCAAGAACGTCGCGGGTTACGACCTCGCCAAGCTGTTCCACGGCTCGCTCGGCACCCTCGGCATCGTCGCGGAGGTGGTGCTGCGGCTGCACCCGTTGCCGCGCACCGCCGCCACCGTCGCCCTGCCCGCCGACGCGGCCACCGCCACCCGTCTCGGGGTCGAGCTGGTCGCGTCGGGCACCGAACCGGTCGCGCTGGAGTGGACGCCCGGCACCGGGCTGCTGGTCCGGGTCGAGGGCACGCCGGCCGGGGTGCACGAACGTGCCGACGCCGTCGCCGCCAGGCACGGCGGCGCCCGCGTCCTCACCGGTGCCGACGAGGCCGCGGCCTGGGCCGCGGTCGCCGCGGTCGCCGACCCCGCCGCCGCGGGGGCGACGGTGCTGCGTGCCGGGACGCTCCCGTCGGACGGTCCCGCGTTCCTCGCCGCGCTCGGTGCGGCCGCCGACGCCGCGGGGGTCACCCTCGCGTGCGGCAGCTCCGTCGGCGCCGGGGTGCACACCGTCGCCCTGACCGGCGGGGCGCACGAGCCGGTCCTGGCCGCCGCACACGCCGCGGCCGGCTCGTCTGTGTCGGTGCTGCACGACGGCGGCCTGGCCTGCGACACCCCGCGCTGGGGCCCGCCGCCGCCCGCGGTCGCGCTGATGCGCGCGGTCAAGACGCGATTCGACCCGGCCGGCCGCTTCGGCGCCGGCCGCTTCTCCCCCTGGCTCGCCCCCACCCGCGCAGACGAAGGAGCCCTGGCGTGAGCACGTCCTACGACGCCCACCACCCGCCGCGGCGCGACGTCCTCGACGACTGCGTCCACTGCGGGTTCTGCCTGCCCACCTGCCCGACCTACGCCGTCACCGGGCTGGAGACCGAGTCCCCGCGCGGCCGGATCTACATGATGGACCTGGCCGCCCGCGGCGAGATCTCCGTCGACGAGGCGTTCGGCGAGCACATCGACTCCTGCCTCGGCTGCCTCGCCTGCGTGACGGCCTGCCCGTCCGGGGTCCAGTACGACAAGCTGATCGAGTCGGTGCGCCCGCAGGTCGAGCGCAACGTGCCCCGCACCCGCGCCGACAGGCTGTTCCGCGCCCTGGTGTTCGCGTTGTTCCCGTACCCGAACCGGCTCCGCGGCGCGGCCCTGGGCGGCATCGTCTACCAGCGCACTGGCCTGCGCGCGCTCGTGCACCGCCTCGGACTGATCGAGAGGCTGCCCGCGCGGCTGCGCGCGCTGGAGTCGCTGCTGCCGCCCGTCACCGTGCGCGCGCTGTTCGCCCGCACCCCGGAACGCACCCGGCCCGCAGGTCCCGCCCGGCTGCGCGTCGGGCTGCTCGCCGGGTGCGCGCAGCGGGTGTTCTTCGGCGACGTCAACGCCGCCACCGTCCGTGTCCTCGCCTCCGAGGGCTGCGACGTGCTCGTCCCCCGCAACCGGCAGTGCTGCGGCGCGCTGTCGGTGCACGCGGGCCGCGAGGAGGAGGGCCTGGTCCGGGCACGGGCGACGATCGCGATGTTCGAGCGCCACCGGCTCGACGTCGTCGTCGCCAACGTCGCGGGCTGCGGGTCGACGCTCAAGGAGTACGGCGACCTGCTGGCCGACGACCCGGTGTGGGCGGAACGGGCGAAGGCGTTCAGCGCCAAGGTCCGCGACGTCTGCGAGCTGCTGGCCGAGCTGCCCCCGCGCGCGCCGCGGCACCCGGTCGCGACCCGCGTCGCCTACCACGACGCCTGCCACCTCTCCAACGCCCAGAAGATCCGCTCGCAGCCCCGCCAGGTCCTGCGGTCGATCCCCGACCTGCAGCTGCACGACATCTCCGAGGCCGAGCTGTGCTGCGGCTCGGCGGGCATCTACAACCTCGTCGAGCCGGAGACGGCCGAGGAGCTGGGGCAGCGCAAGGCGAAGAACCTGGAGGCGGTCTCCCCTGACGTCGTCGTCACGGCCAACGCGGGCTGCCTGCTGCAGATCCGCCGCTTCCTCGACGCCGGCATCCCCGTCCTGCACCCCGTCCAGCTCGTCGACTCGTCGATCCGGGGCGTCGACCCGCTGCACTAGCTGTACTCGGCCGTCAGGTTGGTGACAGGCGACTGATCGGGGGGAGCCCGCCGAGAGCGCTGTGGCGGCGTTGAGTGTTGTAGTACTCGATCCACGGGGCAAGCGCGGCGGCGCGTTCGTCG
>NZ_JBFWOY010000022.1:0-121999 GCF_050250275.1 Pseudonocardia sp. | reverse complement strand
CCTAGCGAGGGACCGCTCGAGGTGATGCGCTAACCCGCGTGAACCAAGTCAGTCTTGATCCAGATCAGCGTGGCGGCGAGAGCGATCGCGGCACGGTAGACGCGAGCGGTCTTGTCTGAGCGCATCGCGATGCCGCGCCATTGCTTGAGCTTGTTGAAGCACCGCTCGACGACGTTGCGGCCCTTGTATCGCTCCTGCTGGGCCTCCCCGAAGTCGATGGGTCGGCCGGGCCTCCTGTGGCGGTGCGCGATCTGGTCGTCGCGCTCGGGGATCGTCGCGGCGATCTTCCGCTCCAGCAGCCACGCGCGGTTCTTCTTGGACGGGTAGCCCTTGTCGGCGAGCACCCGGTCTGGGCGCTGCCGCGGACGGCCGGTTGCGCGGGGGACGCGGATCTGCTCGAGCGTGGCGGTCATCATCGTGGTGTCGTTGATGTTCCGCCGCTGATCACCCAGCTCAGCGGACGTCCGCGGCCGTCGCAGACGAGATGGACCTTGCTCGTCAAACCACCTCGCGACCGGCCGATTCCGTGATCAGGCGGCTCCTCCCGCGGATTCTTGTGATTCGACAGATCCCCCTGTGTCGCGGCGGAGGGTCGCGCCGTGCTGATGCACGCGCGCGATCGTCGAGTCGATCGATACCACCCAGTCGAGCTTGCCCGGCGCCTCGGACTGCTTCTGAACCTCCGCGAGCAGCTTGTCCCAGGTGCCGTCCTCAGCCCAGCGAGCGAACCGTTTATAGATCGAGTTCCACTTCCCGAACCGCTCCGGCACATCACGCCAGGTCGCGCCGGTGCGGTACTTCCACGCCATCCCCTCAACCGCAAGCCGATGATCCGTCCACGGCCGGGAACGCCCGGCTGGCACCGGCATCAACGGCTCCAGAACAGCCCACACCTCATCCGAGATCTCCTGACGCGTCACAGCATCGAGAGTCCCCCGACCTTCAGCCCAGCCTTCTTGATCAACACGCCCTAGCAAGGCGGAGGAGCCGCTTCAGCGGGGGCACATCTGGGGCACATGAGGGCCGGAACAGCCCAACACCCGCTGACACGAGCTGGCAGCGGGTGAGCTGGTGATCGTCGGTCCTGAGGCGGACGCGCAGGCAGTGGTCATGCCTGGTTCGCGTCAGGAGAGCGGTGCTCTATCCCCTGAGCTACGAGGGAGCCTACCTGGCCCGTGCTCGCGGCCGGGACGGTGATCCGGTCGACCTGATGCCGGCAACGCGCGGTGCCGCCCAGCGTCACGGCGGCGCCGACGATCTGGAGGGTCGAGGGTCTGGCCGATCAGTACCCATGAGCCGAGGGCCGGCCTGTCGCGCCCGGGGTGCGGGTGCGAGGCGGCGGTGTCCCGCGGCATGCGACGGTCCCCGGCCGGGTATCGATTCTCCGGCCGGCGCTGGGGCACCGTGACCCGACCGGTCCGTCAGGTCACGGTGCCCCACCCCGCGCCCGCAGGGTCAGCAACGTGATCTCCGGTGGCGACCCGACGCGGACGGGTGGACCCCAGAACCCGACGCCCCGGGTGACGTAGAGCCAGGTGTTGCCGACGCGGGTGAGCCCGGCGAGGACGGGCTGGTCGATGAGCGCGACCTCGGTGAGCGGCCACAGCTGGCCGCCGTGGGTGTGCCCGGAGATCTGGAGGTCGACGTCGGCGCGGGTGGCCTCGTCGATCATGACGGGCTGGTGGGTGAGCAGGACTACGGGTTCGTCGGGGGCGCGACCCGCCAGCGCCGCGGCGAGGTCGAACCCGTGGCCGGGGACGCCGGAGCGGGCGGCGGTGCGGTCGTCGCAGCCGGCGACGTGCAGGACTGCGTCGCCACGTCGCAGCGTCACGCGTTCGTTGCGCAGGACGCGGACACCGAGGGTCGGCAGGTGCTCGATCCATTGCGCCGCACCGGAGTAGTACTCGTGGTTGCCGGTGACGAAGTAGGTGGGGGCGCGCAGGTCGCGCAGCGGTTCGGCGTAGGGGCCGAGGGTGGCGACGTCGCCGTCGACGAGGTCCCCGAGGACGGCGACGGCGTCGGGTGCGGCGTCGTTGATGGTGGCGACGAAACCGGCGAGGTCGGCGCGGTTGACGAGCGGTCCGAGGTGGACGTCGCTGATGGCGGCGATGGTCCACCCGTCGAACGCGGGGTGGAGGCGGTCGAGCAGCACGTCGCGACGTTCGACGCGGATCCGGCGGGCGGCGATCGCGCCGTAGGTGACGGTGCCGGCCGCGGCGACGACGGCGGTCCCGGCGAGGACGCGCGAGAGGAACCGGCGGCGTTCGGGGTCGGTGGCACGGCCGGCGGCGCGCACGCCGAGCCGTACCAGCTCGCCGACGGCGAGGAGCAGCGACGCGTACAGGGCGACGGCGAGCCACAGGTAGCCGGTGAGCGCGAGGGGTCGCGCGGTGTCGGGCGGGATGCTCCGTTGCGTGACGAACGCGGCCGCGGCGACGAGCCCGAGCACGACGATCACGGCCGCGCCGATGCGGCGGGCGCGGCGCGTGGGGAACACGTCGTGGACCGCGCGGCGGTAGAGGTAGACGTGCGTCACGAGCAGCAGCACCAGCGACAGCACGGCGAACACGCGACAATCCTCGCCCATCGGGCGCGGCCCGGCGCGCGCGGTGCGGGCCGAATAGTCTCGGGCCCATGACGACAGTGGCGTTGCTGGGCACCGGGATCATGGGCGCGGGGATGGGGCACAACGTTCTCGCCGCGGGGCTGGACCTGCGCGTCTGGAACCGCACCGCCGAGAAGACACGCCCGCTCGTCGATGCGGGCGCGACCGGCTGCGCCGAACCCTCGGACGCCGTCCGCGGGGCCGACGTGATCATCACCATGCTCGGCGACGCGGGCGACGTGCAGGCCGTCATGGAACGCGCGGTGCCCGGGCTCGCCGCCGGTCAGGTGTGGGCGCAGATGACGACGGTCGGCGTCGCCCCGCTGGCCGGGCTCGCCGCCCTGGCCCGCACACACGGCCTGGTGTTCGTCGACGCGCCCGTCCTGGGCACCCGCGCGCCCGCGGAGAGCGGCCGGCTGCAGATCTTCGCGGCTGGCCCCGCCGACGTCCGCGACCGGGTCGCGCCGGTGTTCGACGCCGTCGGCAGGCAGACGGTGTGGCTCGGCGACGACGGCGCCGACGCGGCCGCGAGCCGGTTCAAGCTCGTCGCGAACAGCTGGGTGCTGGCCATCACCGCGGCGACCGGCGAGACCATGGCGTTGGCGAAGGGCCTGGGGGTGGACCCGAAGGAGTTCCTCGACGCGATCGAGGGCGGCCCGCTCGACCTGGGGTATCTGCGCGCCAAGGCCGCGGCGATCCTCGACGGCGACTGGGCGCCCAACTTCTCCGCGGCCAACGCGGCCAAGGACTCCGGGCTGATCGTGGACGCCGGGGCCGCCGCCGGGGTGCGTCTCGACGTCGCCGCCGCCGCTCGGGACCGGTTCCGCCGGGCCTCCGATGCCGGGCACGCCGACGACGACATGGCCGTCGCCTACCTGGCCTCGTTCCTGCGCGAAGACCGGACGTAGCGCACAGCCACCTCTCAGGCGCCTCTCAGTCGTCGGGGACAGACTGGGCACATGCGAATTCTCGTCGTGGACGACGACCGGGCGGTCCGCGAGTCTCTGCGGCGCTCGCTCGCGTTCAACGGCTACACCGTCGAGCTGGCGGGTGACGGCCAGGCGGCACTCGACGCGCTGCAGTCCTCGCGCCCCGACGCGATGGTGCTCGACGTGATGATGCCGCGCCTGGACGGCCTCGAGGTGTGCAGGCGTATGCGCGCGGCGGGTGACGAGCTGCCGATCCTGGTGCTCACCGCCCGTGACGCGGTGTCCGACCGTGTCGCCGGCCTCGACGCCGGCGCCGACGACTACCTGCCCAAGCCGTTCGCGCTGGAGGAGCTGCTCGCGCGGCTGCGCGCGCTCCTGCGGCGGCGCACGCCCGACGAGATCGCCGCCGCGGCTGCGGGGGCGAGCAAACCGCTGGAGTTCGCGGACCTCTCGCTCGACCCCGACACCCGCGACGTCCGCCGCGGTGACCGCCGCATCAGCCTGACCCGCACCGAGTTCTCGCTGCTCGAGCTGCTGCTCGCGCACCCGCGCCGGGTGCTCACCCGCGCGCAGATCCTCGAGCAGGTCTGGGGCTACGACTTCCCGACGACCGGCAACGCGCTCGAGGTCTACATCGGCTACCTGCGTCGCAAGACCGAGGCCGACGGCGAGCCGCGGCTGATCCACACGGTCCGCGGCGTCGGGTACGTCCTGCGCGAGTCGCCGCCGTGAGCAGGGCCGGGGCCGCCGAGCGGCTCGCCCCGGCCACCAGGAATGCTGCGTCCGTGCGCTCCCGGCTCCCGGCGCTCCGACACATCTCGCTGCGTGCGCGCATCGGGATCCTCGCCGCGCTCGTCGCGGCCGTCGCGGTCGTCCTGGTGTCGGTCGCGGCGTTCCTCATCGTGCGCGCCAACATCCTCGCGACGCTCGACGACAACCTCCTGCAACGGGCGTCCGCGGCCGCGCAGAGCGAGCTGTCGGATCCCGCGTCGCTGGCCGGCATCCCGCCCGAGGTCCTGGGCGCCGCCGACATCCGTATCGCCCTGCTGCAGGCGGGCCCCGCGGGGCCGCCGCGTGCGCTGTCGGCGGAGGGATCGGCGTCGGCACCGCCGTTGGGTGACGAGGAGATCGAGGTGGCGCGCGGCGCCGAGGACTACTCGGTCCGCACCGCCGGGTCGGCGGGCGACGCCTACCGTGTCGTCGCCGTGCAGGCCGGGCAGGGACGCGCGCTCGTCATCGGGCAGCGGCTCGCGCCGACGCAGGAGGTCCTGACCAAGCTCGGGGTCGCCCTGCCGATCATCGGCGGTATCGGCGTGGCCGTGGCCGCGATCGCAGGTGTAGCGGTGGCCCGTGCGGGCCTGCGCCCGGTGCAGCGGCTCACCACCGCCACCGAGCGCATCGCCGCGACCGGCCAGCTCGACCCGATCCCCGTGTCGGGGTCGGACGAGCTCGCCCGCCTCACGCACAGCTTCAACGAGATGCTCGGCGGCCTCGCCGCCTCGCAGGAACAGCAACGCAGGCTCGTCGCCGACGCCGGGCACGAGCTGCGGACCCCCCTGACCTCGCTGCGCACCAACCTCGAACTGCTCGCCTCCGCCGACAGGCCTGGTGCGCCGACGCTGCCGGAGTCCGACCGCGCGGAGATCCTCGACGACGTCCGCGCCCAGGTGGAGGAGCTGTCGCAGCTGGTGGGCGACCTCGTCGAGCTCGCCCGCGACGACCCGCCGCGCACGACGGCCGAGCCGGTGGAGCTCACCGACGTCGTCGACCGGGCACTGGAACGGGCCCGCCGCCGTGCCGGGGACGTCGAGTTCGACGTGCGGACGGTGCCGTGGACGCTCGTCGGCGACTCGACGGCCCTGGAACGGGCCGTGCTGAACCTGCTGGACAACGCGGCGAAGTGGAGCCCCCCGGCGGGCCGGGTGCGCGTGGAGGCGAAGGTCCTCGACGAGTGGACGATCGTGCTGGAGGTCGCCGACCAGGGGCCGGGTATCGCCGAGGAGGACCTGCCCCACGTGTTCGACCGCTTCTACCGGGCCGACCAGGCCCGCACCATGTCCGGGTCAGGGCTGGGCCTGGCGATCGTGCGTCAGGTGGCGATCCGCCACGGCGGCGCGGTGTGGGCGGAGCGGGCTCCCGAGGGCGGGGCGTTGCTCGTCCTGCGGCTGCCCGGGCGCCGCCCGGCCGAGTGAACCGCGCCCCCGCGGTCGAGAGCGGCGGCAGCGCGCGGCGCCGACGTTGCTCATAGGCTGTGCCGAGGGGTTCGCGACGTGGGGGCGGCAGACATGGCGAATGACGGGTCCGGCGCGCCCGGGCACGCCGACGACGGCACCGTGACCGATCGGGCCGAGCCCGACCACCCGGTGGCTCCCACCCCGCCCGGCGGGGTGCCCACCCCCGGTGACGGTCCGGCCAAAATGCTTGCGGCGCAGCAGGATTCGAGTGTCGAGCATCCGCCTGCGCACGCGATCGGGGTGCCGCGGCCCGACCCCGACCCGGTGACACCGCCGGCCGGGACCCCGGTGCCGGCCGACGCCGACGTGCCTGCGGCAGCCGTCGACCCGGGCTCGGATCCGGGTGTCGGCCCGGTCCCCGGCGGCGGGCCCGCCGCCGTCGACCCGACCGCCGTCGCCGGCACGGCCCTCGACGCCCCTCCCGCCGATTCGCCTGTCCTCGATGCCCCTGCCCCGATCGCCGCGCCGGCGCTCCCCGCGACCGTCCACCCCGGCGGTGCGGCGCGTGTCGGGACACCGCCCGGTGGGGTCCCCGCCGCCGCGGCCCGCGAGGCGGGGCGATCCCACCCGCAGTACGCGCAGCAGCCGTCGAGCCAGTGGCCCCCGACCGGACCACCGCAGGCCCAGCAACCGCCGACCGGGTGGCGCCCCGCCGCCGGCGCGGGCGACACCGTCCACCTGCCCGACCAGCAGCCGCCGGCCCGGCCCGGTCCCCAGCATCCCGGCCCCCGGCACGGCCAGGCGACCGGTCAGCACGCCCTCCAGCAGCCGACGGCCCAGCACGCCGCCCAGCAGCCCTGGCCCCAGCCCGGAGGGCCGCCGCCCGAGCGCACCGTCGCCGCCCCGGGAGGCGGGGAGGGCAGGCCCCGCCGCCGCGGCGGCCTCGCCGCCGCCATGGTCGCGCTCGCGCTGGTCGCGGCCCTGGTGGGTGGCGGCGTCGGCGGGTACGTCGGCTACCGGCTCGCCGACCGCGGACAGACCCCCGCCTCGTCGGGGAACGTGCTGAACGAGCCGCTGCCCGACGTCGACCAGAACCCCGCAGCCCAGGGCCCGGTCGAGGCCGTCGCCACCCGGGTGCTGCCCAGCACCGTCCAGCTGCGCGTCACCGGCGCCCGCAGCGAGGGCGAGGGCTCCGGCATGATCCTCTCGGCCGACGGACTGATCCTCACCAACAACCACGTCGTCGCCGACGCCGCGAACGGCGGCACCGTCACGGCCGTCTTCCAGGACGGCCGCAGCGTCCCCGCCACCATCGTCGGCCGCGACCCCAGCTCCGACCTCGCCGTCGTCCGCGCCACCGACGTCACTGGCCTGGTCCCGATCGAGCTCGGCAACTCCGACGGCGTCCGCGTCGGCCAGCCCGTCGTCGCCTTCGGGTCGCCGCTCGGGCTGGGCGGCACCGTGACCACCGGCATCATCAGCGCGCTCGACCGGGCCGTCGGCGTCGGCGACGAGCTCGCCGGCTCCGACCCCACCGTGTTCAGCGCCCTGCAGACCGACGCCGCCATCAACCCCGGCAACTCAGGCGGCCCGCTCGTCGACATGCAGGGCCGCGTCATCGGCATCAACTCCGCCATCGCCACGACCGGCTCCCAGGGCGGGTCCATCGGCGTCGGGTTCGCCATCCCGGTCAACTCCGCCAAGCGCATCGCGCAGGAGCTGGAGACGACCGGCCGTGCCACCCGCGCCGTCCTCGGCGTCGGGGTCGGCGACGACCAGTCGGTCACCGGGGCCCGCATCCAGAGCGTCGTCCCCGGCGGCCCCGCCGACGCGGCGGGGATCAAGGCAGGCGACGTCGTCCGCAAGTTCGGCGACAAGCAGATCACCACGGGCCTCGACCTGCAGGCGCAGATCCGCTCCGCCGCTCCCGGGGCCACCCTCCCGGTGCAGCTGGCCGACCGGACGGTGCAGGTCACGCTGGGTTCGGCGACCGGATGACCGGCACCCGGCCCGGCCCCCGAACCCTGCGCGCCGCCGGGTCCGGGACGCGCGGAGCGTCCCGCTACGGTGACCGTATGGAGATGGCGCCACCCCAGATCGGCAGAGCCCTCGTCGTGATCGTCGACGATCGGGCGAGCCACGGCGAACGGTCCGACGCGACCGGGCCGCTGGTCACCGAGCTGCTCGAGGAGGCCAACTTCGTCGTCGACGCCGTCGTGATCGTGCCCGGCGAGTCCGTCGCCATCCGCAACGCGCTCAACACCGCGGTGATCGGTGGTGTCGATCTCGTCGTCACCGTCGGCGGCACGGGCGTGTCGCCGCGCGACGTCACCGCCGACGCCACCGCCGGCGTGCTCGACCGGCCGATCCCGGGTATCGCCGAGGCCCTGCGCGCCTCCGGCCTCGCCGCCGGTGCGGTCGACGCGGGGCTCTCCCGCGGGCTGGTCGGCGTCTCGGGCAGCACGCTGGTCGTCAACCTGGCGTCGTCGCGGGCCGCGGTGCGCGACGGCATGGCGACGCTGACCCCACTCGTCACGCACGTGATCGCGCAGCTGTCGGACCTCGACCCCGACTAGCTGTATCCGGCCGCGTCCCCGCCGAGTTCGACCGGTTCGTGGTCCGACGGGTCGGACCCGCGTGGTGCCGAACCCGGCGGAGCGGCGGTCAGGCGCCGGGGCCCTTGCCCGGCTCGGTGGGTGTCGTCGGCGCTGTCCCGGGGGTCGCGGACGGACCGGGCGCCGTCGGGGCGGAGGTCGGCGTGCTCGCGGGTGGCGTCGAGGTGGCGACGGTCGGTGCGTCGGCGGGTGCGGTGCCGCCCTCGCCGGTGCCGCCCGCGCCGGTGCCGCTGGCGGTCCCGCCGCGGCGGGCGGCCGCGGCGGTCCGGTCGAGCACGTCGCCGACGACGCTGCCCACGGAGTCGAGCTGGTCGTGGAACCGTCCGCCCGTCGCCTTGTCGACCTTCTGCTTGGCCTGGTCGAGTACCGGGCCGGCCTTCCTGCTCGCCTGGTCGAGGTAGGGCGAGGCCTTCTCCCGGGCCTGCTCCAGGTAGGGCCCGGCCTTGCGTTTGGCGTTCTCGACGTGCGGGGCCGCCTTCTCGGCGGCCCCCTTCGCGTACGGCGTGGCCCGTTCGATGACGTCCTCGACGATCTCGACGGCCTTGTCCAGCAGTCCCATGTGGTCCCCCGATCCCTGACCGGGCGCGAACCGAGGCCCGGTCCGTCCATGGTGGCACCGCGGAGGGTGTTCCCGCAGGGCACAGCGCCCGCGGATGGCACCATGGAGGGTATGGCGGAGCTGTCCGAGCAGATGCGGCGTCGGATCGAGGAGATCTTCGGCGACGTGCTGCCCGCCACGACCAGCGACGAGCGCGGCGACGACGACCCCCGCCCCGGCGACGCGGCGGGCGACGAATGGCTGCGCGCCAACCGCCCCCCGCACCACGACCAGGACTGACGGTCCCGCTACGTGTCGCGCGACGGTGAGTGCTTGCCGTCGGACGTGCCGGCCTGCGCGGCCAGGAGATCGCGGATCTCGGCGAGCAGCTGGACGTCGGTGGGCTCGGCCGGACCCGGCTCCTCGCCGCGCTTGCGGCGCTCCTTGAGCGCCTTGAGCGGCAGCACGATCACGAAGTAGACGACCGCGGCAACGATCACGAAGTTGATGACCGCGGTGATGACGGCCGCGAAGTCGATGTAGGTGCTGGGCTTGTCGGCGATGATGTTGACACCGAGCCCGGTCGCGGTCGGTGGCGTGATCGCGTTCAACAGCGGCTGGATCATCTTCTCGGTGAACGACGTGACGATCGCACCGAACGCGGCACCGATCACGACGGCGACTGCGAGGTCGACGACGTTGCCGCGCAAGATGAAGTCCTTGAACCCCTTGAACATTGATCCCCCTCCGATCACCGGTTCTGCTGCCGCAGGGTAACGGCGACCTGCTGGGTGAGCGCGGCAGCGGCCAGGCGCGTCGCCTGTGCGGGCGGCAACGCGACCAGCACGATCCGGCCGCGCGACCCGGCCGTGGCGCCGCCCGCGTCGGCGGGCAGGACCGCGGTGACGACAGCGCTCTCGGCCAGGACGACCGCCTCGTCGGCACCTGCGCCGGGGGTGACGACGTCGACGACGTTGCCCGCGACGAGCAGCCCCGCGACCCCGGGATCGGCCAGCCGGACGGGGACGGCGACCGCGTCGGGCAGCCCGGTGGCGGCGGCGGCCAGGGCGGGTCCGGCGAGCCGGAGGTCGGTCACGGGTTCACCGGCCCGGGCGGGTCCGGCGAGGGTGCGTCCGGTGGCGTCGGCGCTGTCGTGCAGCACACCCGCGGGCACCAGACCTTCCGGCCAGGTGCGGACGGCGAGATCGGCAGGGCCGAGGACGCTCCCGGCCGGCAGGTCGCGGGTGGCGACGAGGACGGGGTCGCCCGCCGCGGCGGGCCGGAACGCCAGCACCGCCGCGGCGACGACGAGTGCTCCCGCCAGGGCGCGGCGGGCGAGGACACCGCGGCGCCAGCGGGTGGCGGGCAGCCGTGCGAGCAGCGCGTCCCAGGGGCGGGACGGTGCTGCGGAGGGGGTGGGCATGCGGACCTCCCGTCGGAACCACGATCGGTTCCGACGCTAGGTGCGCGGGAGGTCGTGCGGTCCCCGTCCCGCGGGCCTGTGGATGGTTCCGCGGGATGGGGACAACCGGCCGGTCAGGCGGCGGGTGTGGACCCCGACGAGCTGGACGACTTCGACGGCCCCGCGGTCTTGACCAGCTCGCCGTGCTTGGGCGGCTTGCCGGACACCGTCTGCGGGGTGGAGGACCCGGAGGCGGACGACGAGTCCGACGAGGCGGTGGACGGGGTGGACGACGCGTCGGACTTCGGCTCCGCCGCGGCGACGCCGTTGCTGCCCCGGCTGTCGGTGCGGTAGAAGCCGCTGCCCTTGAAGACGATCCCGACCGACGAGAACACCTTGCGGAGCGGGCCGCCGCACTCGGGGCACACGGTCAGCGAGTCGTCGGAGAAGGACTGCACTGCCTCGAACCGGTGGTCACAGGCGGTGCACGCGTACTGGTAGGTCGGCAAGGGATCCTCCGGAGCTGGCACTCCCATACAGGGACTGCCAAGTTTAACCTGCCGGATCACCCAGCTGTGCCGAGTGTGGTCACACCGGTGCCCGGCCGCAGCACCCCGGCGACCCGGACGTCGTGCGGCTCCGCGGGAACGGTGTCGAGCAGCTCGTCGTCGTCGACCACGGCGATGACCAGTGTGTCCGCGCCGGCGAGGGGCAGCGTCCGGTCGTAGTAGCCGCCGCCGCGGCCCAGCCGGTTCCCGGCACGGTCGACCGCGAGCGCGGGGACGAGCACCAGGTCGGCCGATGTGATAACTGCCACACCCAGCCGTGGGCCGGTCGGTTCGCGCAGCCCGAGCGGCCCGTCGGCCAGCGAGCCGGGGCCGTCGTAGGCGGCCCAGTCGAGGCCGCCGGGCACGTCGGGGACCACCGGCAGCAACACGACGTGCCCCTGCGCGCGCAAGGCGTCGAGCATCGCCGGCGAGCCCGGTTCACTGCCGACCGGCAGGTAGGCGCACACGACCAGTCCAGCGCCCCGGGACGCTGCCAGGGCCACCGCGCCGTCGGTGAGCGCGGCGGCACGCGCGGCCCGCCGGCCGGCGTCGACGCCCCTGCGCGCGGCCAGCAGCCTGCGGCGCAGCGAGATCTTGGGATCGATGTCTCCGTGTGCCGTCACGCGGGCACGTTACCGGCGCCGATAGGCTCGCCGACCATGAGCGAGTCCCGCGCGTTCCGCTCCGCCGTCGTGCCCGCCGCCGGTCTCGGCACCCGCTTCCTGCCGACGACCAAGACGGTTCCCAAGGAGCTGCTGCCCGTCGTCGACACCCCTGGCATCGAGCTTGTGGCCGAGGAGGCCGCCCGGGCGGGCGCGCAACGGCTGCTCATCGTCACCTCACCGGGCAAGGACGCGATCGCCGCGCACTTCGCGCCGCAGCCCGAGCTGGAGAAGACGCTCGAGGCGCGCGGCAAGGACGCGTTGCTGGCCAAGGTCCGCCGGGCGGCGGAGCTGATCGAGGTGCAGACCGTCACCCAGGACCAGCCCAAGGGCCTCGGCCACGCCGTCGGCTGCGTGGCCGGGGTGCTCGACGACGACGAGGACGCCGTCGCGGTTCTGCTGCCCGACGACATCGTCCTGCCCGACCGGACCGGCGACGTGCTCGACCGGATGGCCGCGGTACGCGCCGAGCACGGCGGAACCGTGTTGTGCGCCTTCGACATCCCGGGGCCCGAGATCTCCGCCTACGGCGTGTTCGACGTCGCCGACACCGCCGACCCCGACGTCAAACGGGTGCACGGGATGGTCGAGAAGCCCCCGGCCGACCAGGCGCCGTCGACCTACGCGGCCGCCGGGCGCTACCTGCTCGACCGTGCCGTCTTCGACGCGCTGGACCGCATCACCCCGGGAGCCGGCGGCGAGCTGCAGCTCACCGACGCCGTCGCGCTGCTGATCGACGAGGGCCACCCCGTGCACGTGGTGGTGCACCGCGGTGGGCGCCACGACCTGGGCAACCCGGGTGGCTACGCGAAGGCGTTCGTCGACTTCGCGCTCCGCCACCCCGACTACGGCGACGACCTGCGCAGCTGGCTGGCCGCGCGGCTGGAGGGTTAGGCGACGGTGCGGTCGGTCGACGAGCAGCTCCAACGGGTCCTCGCGGCGGCGGTGCGCCCGGCACCGGTCCGCGTCGCGATCGCCGACGCCCACGGGCTGCGCTCAGCGGAGTCGGTCAGCGCGTCGCGTCCGCTGCCGGGCTTCGACCAGGCGGCGATCGACGGCTACGCGGTCCGCAGCATCGACGTCGTCGGCGCATCGGAGGCGGCGCCCGTGTCGCTGCCGGTCGTGGGGGAGATCCCGGCCGGGTCCCGGCAGCCGTTGCGGCTGCAGCCCGGTCAGGCGGTCCGGGTCGTCGCGGGAGCGCCGCTGCCCACGCTGGCCGACGCCGTCCTGCCCTCGGACCACACCGACTCCGGCTCGGCCCGCATCGCGGTGCACCGCGCGGTGCCGTCGGCGGTGTTCGTGCGCCGCATCGGTGAGGACGTCCAGCCCGGCGACGTCGCCGTCAACCGCGACGAGATCATCGGCACCGCGCAGGTCGCGATGCTCGCCGCCGCAGGCCGCGGGCAGGTGCTGGTGCACCCCAAGCCGCGGGTGTCGGTGCTCGCCGTCGGCGACGAGCTGGTGGACGTCTCGCGCGGCGCCGGAGCCGGCCAGGTGCCGGACGTCTGCACCCACGCGATCGCCGCCGCGGCCCGCGAGGCCGGGGCGGCCGTGTCCCGGCTGCGACTCGTCCGCGCCGACGTCCGCGAGGTCCGGTCCGCGCTCGAGGACATGCTGCCGTTCAGCGAGATCCTCGTGGTGTGCGGTGCGGTCGCCGGCCGCCCGGGGGCCGAGCTGCGGTCCGCGTTCGACGGCATCGGGGAGATCGACGACACCCGCGTCGCCATGCACCCGGGCTCGTCGCAGGGCTTCGGCGTCGTCGGGCGCGACGCGGTGCCGACGTTCCTGTTCCCGTCACACCCGGCCACCGCGCTGCTGCTGTTCGAGGTGCTCACCCGGCCGCTGGTCAGGCTCGGGCTGGGCCTGGCGGACCCGCACCGCCGGGTCCTGCAGGCGCGGCTGACGTCGCCGGTCGTGTCCCGCAAGGGCCGGCGCGGCTACGTCCGTGGCCGGCTTCTGCGCGAACAGGGCAGCGGCGACTACCTGCTGCAGCCCCTCGGCACGGCCGGCACGCACCTGCTCACGTCGCTGGCCGAGGCCAACGGCCTGCTCATCGTCCCCGACGACGTGGAGGACCTGACCGTCGACGAGCAGGTGTCGGTCGCGTTCCTGTCCAACAGACGCTGATCACCGCACATGTCACACGCGGTTCCCGAACGCCTCGGCCGCCATCCCGGCTGGCCCGCGCGGACGGGCGGCCTGCGCACCGCGGCGGGCGTCGTCGCGCTGCGCCCGGTCCGCCTGCGTGACGCCACCACCTGGTCCGCGATCAGGATCCGCGACGAGCAACACCTCGCCCGCTGGGAGCCCACCGCGCCCGGCAGCTGGGCGCAGCGCCACTCCGCCGCGGAGTGGCCGGCCCGCTGGATGCTGCTGCGCTCGGCGGCCCGCCGCGGCGCCGCGCTCCCGTTCGCGATCACCGTCGACGACCGGCTCGCCGGACAGGTCATGATCGGCAACGTCGTCCGGGAGCCACTGCTGTCGGCCTACGTCGGCTACTGGTGTGACGCCACGGTCACCGGCCGAGGGGTGACGACGGCCGCGGTCGCGCTCGCGGTCGACCACTGCTTCGACGCGGTCGGCCTGCACCGGATCGAGGCGACCGTGCGCCCGGAGAACGTCGGCAGCCTCCGGGTGCTCGCCAAGCTCGGGTTCCGCCACGAAGGGCTGTTCCGGCGCTACCTCGACGTCGACGGCGACTGGCGCGACCACCTCTGTTTCGCCCTCACTGTCGAGGACGTCCCCGCAGGGGGGATGGTCGCCGCACTCGTCCGCCACGGACTCGCCCATCCCGTCGACCACGAGGCGTGACCATCGCCGACGGAGGGTGACCCTCTCAGCTCACAAGCGTCACACCCGTATCGGAGGAAACGTTCCTCGATCTGGGTGGACACGGCGCGTCGCTTCCGGGATCCCACGATCGCGCTGGCTACCGTTGTCGAGGGCGCGATCTTGCTCGGGGGAGCAGGAACACGCTCGACTGCGCCGATCGGGGGAGAGGAGCGGCCGTTGCCGAGCTCGATGATCTTCGTGAGCCTGGTGGCGATCTGGCTGCTGATCCTCGTACCGACGGTCGCGCGACGCCGGCAGGAGGTGGCGCGGCCCACCGCCGCCTCACTGTCCGGCCGGGTACTCGCACGACCGGGCCGCGAGCGCCTTGACCAGGAGGTGGCACTGATGGACCGGACCGACGAACGCGTCACGACCACGGTCGACGCGGCCGACGAGGACGCCGACGGCGCCCCACGGGCCAGGACGTCCGAGGAGTCCGCCGACCTGCGGGTCGACGACGACCCCGGCCGCCTCGACGGCTGGGACGACTCCGACGACGACACCGACGAGGAGGACTGGGAACGTCCGCCCGCACGGTTCCGGCCCGGCCGCGGCGGATTCGACCCCGAAGCCGCCGCCCTCGCCGCCCGCGCCCGCTACGCCGCCCGCCAGCGCATCGTGCTCGGTCTGCTCGGCGCCATCGTCGTCTCCGCGCTCCTCGCGCTCTTCCTCGCCACCGGCATCTGGTGGCTCACCGGCCTCTTCGGCGCCTCCCTCGCCGGCTACCTCGTCTACCTGCGCCGCCAGGTCCGGATGGAGGACGCCATCCGCGCCCGGCGCGCCGCCCGCGCCGCCGGTACCCGCCGCGCCCCCGCCGCCGACGACCCCGCCCTCGACGAGTGGGCCGCCCGCGGCCGCGCCGTGGGCCGCCCCGACGACGAACGCGACCTCGACGACACCGGGGCCGACCTCGGGACCGACGACGGCTGGGTCGACGCCTCCGCCGCCGACACCGCGTCCACAGCGGACGAACCCGCCGGGGGCCTCGACGACGACGGCGACCCCACCCGGGTCAAGGGCGTCGGCGAACCCGTCGGCATCCTCCCCGCCAAGCGGCGCACCGTCCGCCCCGCCGACGACGAGACCGACGACGACGCCGAACCCGAGACCGCCCTGCCCCGCCTCTCGCCCACCCCGCCGCCCCCGCTGCCCGCCGGGACCAGCCTGGTCGAGGTCGACGAGGAAGAGCTGGAACTGGGCGAACTCGACAGCCGGGAGCGACCCGGGTACCGCCGTGCGGTGGGCCAGTGAGCCCCTGCTAGGCTTCGGAAGTCCCGCCGGGAACGGCGGTACGGGGCTGTGGCGCAATTGGTAGCGCGTCTCGTTCGCATCGAGAAGGTCAGGGGTTCGATTCCCCTCAGCTCCACTTCATCTTCCTGAGTCAGGTTCGCGACCGTCGGTCGCCTCCTCTTCGGGTCTCCGCCGGTTCTCCGGGTACGGCAGTCGCGCCGTGCGTTCCGAGCCCGCAGCAACCCGATCCACCGCACGAACGTCCGGGCCGTCAGCCCGTGGGTTCCGCCTCGTCGGTGACCCGGCCGCCGGGGTGCAGCAGCGCGGCGCCCAGCGAGACGAGCAGCGCGATCGCCATGCCGATCAGCACCGCCCGGGTCGCGACGGCGAAGTCCGCGGCGACGGCCGCCTCGATCTGCGTGCGGAGCTGCGCCGGCACGTTCGCGAGCGCCGACGGGTCGCCCCCCGCCGAGGAGGCCAGCGACGCCGCCGCCGACGGCGGCACCCCGAAACCGGCGAGGCTCGTCTCCATCCGTGAGGCGAACACGTTGCCCAGCACCGTGCCCAGCACGGCGAGGCCGAGGGCGGAGCCGTAGTTGCGGACGGTCTGGGTGATGCCGGTGACCTCGCCGTAGGAGGCGTCGATGGCCCGGTTGGTGGCGTCGGTGCTGGCCGGGCCGAGGAGCAGCCCGACCCCGGCGCCCGCGAGCACGATGCACCACCATTGCGCGCCGAGGCTGAGGTCGGTGATCTTCCACGCCCAGCAGAGGAACCCGGCCGTCGCCACGACACAGCCGGCGACGACCGACGGTTTCGCGCCCCGCTGGTCGAGGATGCGGCCGCCGATCTGCGCGGCCGGGGCGAAGCCCGCGAAGAACACCAGCAGGTACAGGCCCGCGCTGCTCGCGCCGTACCCCAGCGACACCTGCGAGTAGATGCTGGCGAAGAAGAACACGGGACGAACGCGATCATGGAGAAGAACAGCACCAGGTTGTCGGACAGGAACGCGCGACCGCGGAAGATCCGCATGTTGATCAGCGGCACCTCGGTGCGCTGCTCCAGCCGGACGAACAGGGCCAGCGCGGCCAGGCCGCCGACGATGCACACCCACGTCAGCGGGTTGTCCCAGCCCCAGTTGCGGGCCTGCTCGAACCCGAGCACCGACAGTGCCATGCCGACGGCGATCACCAGGGCGCCGCGCCAGTCGATCCGCTCGCGCCGTGCCGAGGGGGCGATGCCGGCGGTGATCGTCAGCACCAGGGCGACGACCGCGACGGGCACGTTGATCCAGAAGATCGCCCGCCACGTCCACTGGGTGAGGTAGCCGCCCGCGATCGGGCCGATGGCGGTGAGGCCGCCGCTGACCCCGAAGAAGATCGCCAGGGCTTTCCCGCGCTCACGTACCGGGAACGACGACACCACGACCGCCAGCGCCGCCGGGATCATCAGGGCCGCCGACAGGCCTTGCAGCGCGCGGAAGACGATGATCCACGCCTCGGCGAGGGGGCCGCGGGGGGTGAGCCCGCACAGCGTCGAGGTCACGGCGAACCCGACGATGCCGATGACGACGATGCGCCGCGAGCCGAGGACGTCGGCCAGCCGCCCGCCCAGTGCGAAGCCCGCCGCGAGGGCCAGCAGGTAGCTGTTGACCACCCAGGTGACGCCGCTGCTGGTCAGGCCCAGCTCGGACTGGATGTTCGGGGCCGCGATCGCGACGATTGTCTGGTCGATGAACGTCATCGCGACGGCGAACATCATCGCTGTCAGCGCGAGCCATTTCGACCGGGCCGCGAGCCTGCCGGGACCCGCCGACCCGGCCGTGACCGACTGCTCCGCCATGCCGCTCTCCGATCGTCACCGGTGACGTGAGGTGCGTTCCCGGTGATGTCGCTCGGAGCGGCCCGGACGTGACGTCGCGCGCGGCCGCGGCGCGCAACCCCACGGTCGTCCGCGGCGGCACGGACAGCAGTGGGGTTGCGCGCGGTGGGTGGCTGCTACTGGATGCCGGTGGCCTCGCGCACGCGGCCGAGCACCTCGCGGGCGCGGACGCGGGCCTTGTCGGCGCCGGCGGCGAGGAGGTCGGTGAGCTCGCTGCCGGGCAGCATCAGCTCGTCGTAGCGGGCGCGCAGCGGGCCGAGCTTCTCGTCGAGGACCTCGAAGAGGGTGTTCTTCAGCTCGCCCCAGCCGACGCCGCCGGCCTCGAGGCGCTTGCGGACGTCGGCGGTGACGTCGGGGGAGGCGAACTGCTCCAGGATCTGGAACACCGACGAGCTGTCCGGGTCCTTCGGGTCCTCGACCGGGGTGGAGTCGGTCGGGATGCGGCGCACCAGCTTCTTGAGCTTCGCGCTCTCCAGGAACAGGGGGATGGTGTTGTCGTAGCTCTTGCTCATCTTGCGGCCGTCGGTGCCGGGCAGCGTCTTGCCGGTGTCGGTGTCGGGGACGACGAGCGCGGGCACCTTGAGGACGGGCTTGCCGCCGCCGAAGAGGTGGTTGAAGGTGCCGGCGATGTCGGCGGCGTACTCGACGTGCTGGCTCTGGTCCTTGCCGACGGGGACGACGTCGGAGTCCATCAGCAGGATGTCGGCGGCCATGAGCACCGGGTAGTTGTAGGTGCCCATGTTGATGCCGACGTCGAGGTCGTCCTTGCCGGACTCGGCGTTGCGGTCGCGGGCCGCCTTGTAGGCGTGGGCGCGGTTCATCATGCCCTTGGCGGTGACGCAGGACAGGATCCACGTCAGCTCGAACGTCTCGGGCACGTCGGACTGCAGGTACATCGTGATGCGCTCGGGGTCGAGCCCGGCGGCGATCCAGGTGGCGGCGACGGACCGTGACCAGTGACGCAGCAGCTCGGGGTCCCGGACGGTGGTCAGGGCGTGGTAGTCGGCGATGAAGTACATCGCCTCGTACTGCCCGGCCAGCTCCAGGGCGGGCCGGATGGCGCCGATGTAGTTGCCGATGTGCGGCTCGCCGGTCGGCTTGATGCCGGTGAGGGAGACCTTCCGGCCGGGCGTCGTCATCCTCCGATCGTAGGGGGCCCGGACGGCGGGGCGAAGGCGACCCAGGGCCGCGCGGTACGCTGCGGGAACCCTGGTCAGAGGGGTCGTGGGCCGTCGATCGGCGCGTCCCGGGCCGGGTGCCCCCGAGTCGACGACATGGACGGACGATGCATCGATACCGGTCTCACACCTGCGGCGAGCTGCGCGCGACGGACGTCGACTCCGACGTCCGGCTGTCGGGCTGGCTGCACAACCGGCGGGACCTGGGTGGTGTCGTCTTCGTCGACCTGCGCGACAACTCCGGGGTCGTGCAGCTCGTCGTCCGCTCCGACTCGCCGGCCTACGACGCGCTGGGCAGCCTGCCCCGCGAGACGGTGCTGCGCGCCGACGGCAGGGTCCTGCGTCGCGACGCCGAGAACGTCAACCCCGAGCTGCCGACGGGGGAGATCGAGGTCCAGGTCGGCGACATCGAGGTGCTCGGCACCTGCGACCCGCTGCCGTTCAGCGTGTTCCCCGAGGAGAAGGTCAACGAGGAGACGCGGCTGACCTACCGCTTCCTCGACCTGCGCCGCGCCCGGATGCACCGCAACATCCAGCTGCGCTCGGCGGTCGTCGCGAGCATCCGCCGCAAGATGACCGAGCGGGGCTTCCTCGACCTGCAGACGCCGATCCTGTCGGCCACCAGCCCCGAGGGTGCGCGCGACTTCCTGGTGCCGTCGCGCATCCACGCAGGCAAGTTCTACGCGCTGCCGCAGGCGCCGCAGCAGTTCAAGCAGCTGCTGATGGTGTCGGGCTTCGACCGCTACTTCCAGATCGCGCCGTGCTTCCGCGACGAGGACAGCCGCGCCGACCGCTCGCCCGGCGAGTTCTACCAGCTCGACGTCGAGATGAGCTTCGCCGAGCAGGAGGACGTCTTCGGCGTCATCGAGGGCGTCATGACGGAGCTGTTCACCGAGTTCGCGCCGGAGCGGGAGACGACGTCGCCGTTCCCGCGCATCGCCTACCGCGACGCGCTGGCCCGCTACGGCACCGACAAGCCCGACCTGCGTGCCACCCTGGAGCTGGTCGACGTCTCGCACCTGTTCGCCGACAGCGACTTCCGCGCGTTCGCCGGCAAGCACGTCCGCGCGCTGCCGGTGCCGGGCTGTGGCGGGCGTCCGCGGTCGTTCTTCGACCAGATGGGCGCGTTCGCCGTCGAGAAGGGGGCGCAGGGCCTGGCCTGGGTGCGCATCGCCGACGACGGCACGCTCACCGGCCCGATCGCCAAGTTCCTCACCGAGGACGTCGTGTCCCGGCTGGTGGCCGACGTCAAGGGCGAGCCGGGTACGGCGATCTTCTTCGGCGCGGGCGAGGAGTCCGAGGTCGGCAAGATCATGGCGGAGGTCCGCGTCGAGGCGGCCAAGCGCGCCGACCTGTTCGACGAGGCCCCGTTCCGGTTCTGCTGGATCGTCGACTTCCCGATGTACGAGCGCAACGACGACGGCGAGATCGAGTTCAGCCACAACCCGTTCTCGATGCCGCAGGGCGGGCTGGAGGCGTTGCGCACCAAGGACCCGCTCGACATCCTGGCCTGGCAGTACGACATCGTCTGCAACGGCACGGAGCTGTCGTCGGGCGCGGTGCGTAACCACAGCCCCGAGGTCATGTACGAGGCGTTCCGCATCGCCGGCTACGCCAAGGAGCGGGTCGACGAGGAGTTCGGCGGCATGGTGCGGGCCTTCCACTACGGCGCCCCGCCCCACGCGGGGATCGCGCCCGGCGTCGACCGCATCGTGATGCTGCTGGCCGACGAGCCCAACATCCGCGAGACGATCGCGTTCCCGCTCAACGGCAATGCGCAGGACCTGCTCATGGGCGCGCCGTCGGAGGTCGACGAGGCGCGGCTCAAGGAGCTGCACCTGAGCGTGCGCAAGCCCCCGGCCAAGGCGCCGAAGCCCTGACCCCGGCCCGGACCCGTTGCGTCGCAGCGGGTCCGGCCGGGTGTACGGTCGCCCGGCGGCGCCGGAGTGCGTCGCCTGCACGTGGGGGGTGTTCGCGGTCCGTCGGAGGTCTGTGGTCTGCGCGGCCTGCGCATTCGTGACGGCGCTGCTCGCCGCGTTCACGGCGGTCAACCCGTTCCACCTGGCCTGGGGCGGCCCGGTGACCGCGGTTCTCGTCGGGGTGACGATTGCGCTGATCACGGCGGCCGCGGCCGTCGTCCCGCGCCGGCGGGCCAACCGCGTCTTCACCGCGCTGGTCGGTGTGGTGCTGCTCGCCGCCTGGTGCGCCGTCTCGATCGTCGGGTTGCGGTTCTCCGGCCCGCAGCGCGACATCACCGTCGTCGACGGCGGTGACTACCGGCTCGTGGTGGTGCAGGGCCACGCGTTCGCCGACATCGCGTACTCGGTCCACCTGCGCCGCGGCTCCGGCCCGCTCACCCAGGACTCGCTGGTCTGGCAGGGCCTCGCCGAGGGTGCCCCGCCCGCGCAGGTCCGCTTCCCCGGTGACCCCGCCACCGACCACGCCGTCGAGATCATCGCCGGGCCCGGTTGTGGCTACCGGTCGACCTTCGATTCCCTTACTCTCGGCGTCGATCCGGTACACAGACCGTTGCGACTCGACGGCTGCTGACCCGACGGGGTGATCCCCAACCAGGTGATACCGGCCGACCGTACCGACGATGCGCGATCGGGCAGGATGATCGTGAGCACGGGCACGACACGAACGGCGGGGTGCGCACGTGGGGGGCACCCTGACGGAGCTGGACCGTCGCATCGTCGGCGCCCTCCAGGTCGACGGCCGCGCGTCGTGGCCGCGGATCGCCGCCGCACTCGCTGAACCCGACGGCGTCGTCGACCGCCACGGAACCGAGCTCCTCGCAGGCGGCGCCGTCCGCGTGACCGGCGCCCCCGCCCCGTCGGCAGGCGCGTTCGTCGCGCTGCGCTGCGAGCCCGGCAAGGAACGCATCGGTGCCCTCGCCCTGGCCAACCGCCGCGACACCCGCAACGCCCACGTCCTCGCCGGCCCCTACGGCTGCCTCGCCGAGATCGACTGCGACCCCGCCCGGCTCGCCGCCTTCACACTCGACGAGCTGCCGCTGCTGCCCGCCCTCGCCGGCTCCGGCGTCTGGACGGTGCTGCGCTACGTCCGCACCTCCGCGCACTGGCGCCCCGGCCTGCTCACCGACGCCGAGCACGACGCACTCGTCGACGTCGAACCCCCGCCCGAGTACGCGCCGTTCGGCGAGGCCAAGGGCGTCAACCGGCCCGACGCGCTGCTGCTCGCCGCCCTGGCCCACGACGGCCGCCGCGACGTCGAGGAGCTCGCCGGTGTCACCGGCCTGTCCGCCGCCGCGGTGCGTCGCCGCGTCGAACGGCTGCGCCGCGAAGGTGGCCTGCGGCTGCGCGTCGTCGTGGACCCGGCGCTGCTCGGCCTCGCGGTACGGGCCGTCGTCTCCGTCCGGTGCGCCCCGCGCGACACGGCCGCCGTCGCCGCGGCGCTCTCGCGCGAACCCGCGGTGCGCCACGCCGCCTGCGTCACCGGCGACCGGCAGATCGTGGCCGAGGTCGCCCTCCCGACCGTCGACGCCCTCCACGACCTGCTCACGTCGGCCGCCTGGCTCGACCGGGTCACCGAGGCCGAGGCGTCACCGGTCGTCGGCACCCTCAAGCGCGACGGGCTGTTCACGCTCCCGTCGGAGCACTGAGCTCATTTCCAGGACGGCAGCCACAGCTCCGCCTGCCACTGCGCCTGCGTGATCGGCACCCCGTTGAGGATCGGCCACAGCCACGCGAAGTTCGCGACGATCAGCCCGACCCACAACGCCACCACGAGCAGACCCGTCTGCCTGCGCTCGGGATGTGCCCGCGCCCGGCCCAGGACCTCGCCCATCACCAGCACCGTCGCGATCACCAGGAACGGCACCACCGGCGCCATGTAGAAGAAGTACATCTGCCGGTTCAGGTTCAGGAACCACGGCAGGAATCCCGCCCCGTAGCCGACCAGCACGGCCGCGTACCGCCAGTCGAACCGCGTGACGGTCCGCCACAGCGCCCAGCCCAGCACCAGCGGCGCCGGCCACCACAGCGCGGGCGTGCCGACGAGCATCACCGCCGACACACAGTCGGTCCCGCCGCAGCTGCCGACGTCGTCGCCGCCCGCGTAGTAGTAGAGCATCGGGCGCAGCCCCATCGGCCACGTCCACGGCTTCGACTCCCACGGGTGCGGGTTCCCCGGCGGCGTGTCCAGCCCCTCGTGGAACGCCAGCACGTGGCCGCTGTAGTACCAGAGCGAGCGCAGGGCGTCGGGCACGAACGAGAACGGCCCGCCCGAACCCACCATGGTCCCCACGGCGTGCCGGTCCACCGACGTCTCGCTGCCGAACCACGCCCACCACGCCGAGAGATACGCCAGCACCGGCACCACGGCCAGCGCCCACACCCCCGGCAGCAGGTCGCGCCGGATCGTCCCCACCCACGGGCGACGCACCCCCGCCGCGCGTCGGGCCGTCACGTCCCAGATCACCATCAGCACCGCGAACGCGACGACCCAGTAGATGCCGGACCACTTCACCGCGCAGCCCAGGCCGAGCAGCACCCCGGTGCCGAAGCGCCACCAGCGGAATCCCAGCCGCGGCCCGTACAGCGTGTCGTCGACCCGGCCCTCGGCCATCACGACGGCCATCCGTTCCCGGACGTCGTCACGGTCGCGGACCAGCGTCGTGAACGCCGCGAGCACGAACAGCGCCGCGAACACGTCGAGCATCCCGATCCGCGACTGCACGTGCGACAGCCCGTCACAGATCAGCAGCAGGCCGGCGACCCCACCCAGCATCGTCGACCGGGTCAGCCGCCGCGTCACGCGGATGATCAGGACGATGCACAACGTCCCCGCCGCCGCGGCGGCCACCCGCCAGCCGAGCGCGTCGTAGCCGAACAGCCACTCGCCCAGCGCGATCAGCTGCTTGCCCAGCGGCGGGTGCACCACCAGCTCGTAACCGGGGTTGTCCTCGACGCCCCCGTTGCGCAGCATCTGCCACGCCTGCGGGACGTAGTGCTTCTCGTCGAAGACCGGGGTGCCCTGGTCGGTGGGGAAGCGCAGGCCCGCGAACCGCAGCACCCCGCCCAACAGGCCCACCGCGATGGTCAGGACCCAGCCGCGGAGCCTGTCGTCGAGGCCGTCGACGCCCAGCTTGCGCCGCGGATCGGTCTGCACCGGCGGCCGCAGTGGCGGCGGTGTGCCCACGACGTCCGCGACGGGCGTCAACACTTCACCGCGAACCCCCACGCGAGCCGATCGTAGGCTCCCGGCATGAGCACCGACTCCCCGGCGGGCCGACTCGTCCTCGCCGCGACCCCGCTGGGCGACGCCCGCGACGCCTCGGTGCGACTGCGCGAGGCCCTCGCCGAGGCCGACGTCATCGCCGCCGAGGACACCCGCAGGCTCCGGTCCCTGGTCGCCGCGCTCGGGGTGACCGTGACGGGGAAGGTGGTGAGCCACTACGACTCCGTGGAGGCCGCCCGCCTGCCCGGACTGCTCGACGCCGTCCGCGGCGGCTCGACCGTCCTCGTCGTCACCGACGCCGGGATGCCCGCCGTCTCCGACCCGGGGTTCCGGCTCGTCGCCGCGGCCGCGGCCGAGGACCTGCCCGTCACCTGCCTGCCCGGCCCCTCGGCCGTCACCACCGCGCTCGTGCTCTCCGGCCTGCCCTGCGAACGGTTCTGCTTCGAGGGCTTCTCCCCGCGCCGCTCCGGCGAGCGCAAGCGGTGGCTCGCAGAGCTCGCCGCCGAGCGCCGCGCCGTCGTCTTCTTCGAGTCGCCCCACCGGCTCGCCGACACCCTCCGCGACGCCGTCGAGGTGCTGGGCGGGGAGCGCGCCGCCGCCGTCTGCCGGGAGCTGACGAAGCGCTACGAGGAGGTCGTCCGCGGCTCGCTGGCCGAGCTCGCGGAGTGGGCGTCGGGGGAGGTGCGCGGCGAGATCACCGTCGTCCTCGCGGGGGCCGAGGCCGCCGAGACGCCGTCCGCCGAGTCGCTGGTGCCGGAGGTGGAGGCCCGCGTCGCGGAGGGGGAACGCCTGAAGGACGCCGTGGCGGCGGTAGCGGAAGCGACGAACGTCCCGAAACGCGACCTGTACAACGCGGCTCTCGCGGCCCGGGGTTGAGTTCGACGTGACGGTCGGATGATCATGAGATTCGAACCGTGGTGTCGAACTGGCGGGATCGGAGGACGTCCGTGACGGTGCGGAGCGTCCGAGTCGGCTCGGCGAGGACGTCCTTCGGGCCGAACCGCAGGGTCATCCAGCCCAGCCGGGAGGCCGCCGCGTCGCGCTCCCGGTCCCGGATGCGGCCCTTGGCCTCCAGGTGGGTGCCGCCGTCGTACTCGATCGCGAGCCGGGCGTGCGGATAGGCGAGGTCGAAACGAGCGACCGCGACACCCGAGCGATCACGCAACAGGTGTTGGACGACCGGCTGCGGCAGGCCGCCGAGCACGAGCAGCAGGCGTAGTCGTGACTCCATCGGCGACTCGGAGCGCCTGTCGGCGAGCGCGACGACATGCTCGACCCGTCGACCGCCGCGTACACGGGGTCGGCGTCTGCCGAGGAGTACGGACGGGTCGAACGCCCACCGTGCGGCCAGCGTGTCGACGGCGACCACGGAGTCGGTGAGGCCGGGCCGTCGGGCGAGGTCCCAGGCTGTCCGTTCGGGCGAGGTCACCCGGCAGCCCCGCACGAGGACGACGTCGTCAGGGCTCACCGCCGCCCGGTGCACGAGCAGTCCGGGGTGCGGCCGGACATCGTGGTCGACCAGGACCTCAGCGGGCGCGCCTGGAGGTGCGCAGCCGGCTCCGAGCAACTCGGCCGCTGAATGACCCGCGAGGATTCCGCCGCGCCGGCTGACGAGTGCGTATGCGGCCCGCGACCGGAGCCCGAGGTCGAGATCGACCCCGGCGGGGGCATACACGTCGGGGAAGAGCCGCACGTAGCGGGTGCTGCGCAGCAACCCTCGGGTCACCCGCCCGGCGGCGATCGCGTCGGATCCCCGGAACACGGAACTCACGCGGGAAGCCTCGCCTGACGGACCCGTCCGCCGTGGGCCGTTCACGAAAGCAGACACGTCGGTTCGACAGCAGGGTCGGATGATCATGCAATTCGGACCCTCACGTCGACCCGAGCGCTCAGGGCACGACGCCGATGCATCGGCCCGCGCGGACGGCGAAGTACTTGCGGCCGTCGAACGGGCAGCCCTGGTCGATCGGGAGCGGCCGGGCAACTCCGCTCACGGGTCGGTTCCCGGCGGGGAATACGCTGGCCACATGAGCTCCCGCGTGCTGACCGCCGTTGCGTGGCCCTACGCCAACGGCCCGCGGCACATCGGCCACGTATCCGGTTTCGGTGTGCCCTCCGATGTCTTCTCCCGCTACCGGCGGATGGTCGGCGACCAGGTGCTCATGGTGTCGGGGACCGACGAGCACGGCACCCCGATCCAGGTGCAGGCCGACGCCGAGGGCCTCAGCCCGCGTCAGCTCGCGGACAAGTACAACGAGGTCATCACCCAGGACCTGCAGGGCCTCGGGCTGTCGTACGACCTGTTCACGCGGACGACGACGTCGAACCACTACGAGGTCGTCCAGAACCTGTTCCTGGCGCTGCACAAGAACGGCTACGTCGTCAGTAAGACGGCGATGGGCGCGATCAGCCCGTCGACGGGCCGCACGCTGCCCGACCGCTACGTCGAGGGCACCTGCCCCATCTGCGGTTACGACGGCGCCCGCGGCGACCAGTGCGACAACTGCGGCAACCAGCTCGACCCGTCCGACCTGATCAACCCGCGGTCGAAGATCAACGGTGAGGTCCCGAAGTTCGTCGAGACCGAGCACTTCTTCCTCGACCTGCCGGCGTTCGCGGAGTCGCTGGGTTCGTGGCTGTCGACGCGGACGGACTGGCGGCCCAACGTCCTGAAGTTCTCGGCCAACCTCGTCGAGGACCTCAAGCCGCGCGCCATCACCCGCGACCTCGACTGGGGCGTCCCGATCCCGCTCGACGGCTGGCGCGACCAGCCGATGAAGCGCCTCTACGTGTGGTTCGACGCCGTGATCGGCTACCTGTCGGCGTCGGTGGAGTGGGCGCGGCGCGGGCCCGACGCGGACGCCTGGAAGCAGTGGTGGACCGAGCCGTCGGCCGAGGCCTACTACTTCATGGGCAAGGACAACATCGTCTTCCACTCCGTGATCTGGCCGGCGCTGCTGCTGGGCCAGAACGGTGCGGGCGACCGCGGTGGCGAGCCCGGCGCGTTCGGCACGCTGAACCTGCCCAGTGAGATCGTGTCGTCGGAGTACCTGACGATGAGCGGCTCCAAGTTCTCGACGAGCCGCGGCCGCGTCATCTACGTCGGCGACTTCCTGCGCGAGTTCGGCCCCGACGCGCTGCGCTACTTCATCGCCGTCGCCGGCCCGGAGAACCAGGACACCGACTTCACCTGGGACGAGTTCGTCCGGCGCACCAACTTCGAGCTGGCCAACGAGTGGGGCAACCTCGTCAACCGGTCGATCTCGATGGCGCACAAGAACGTCGGCGCCATCCCGAAGCCGTTGGCCCCAGAGGCCGCCGACGCCGAGCTGCTGGCCGTGTCGAAGGCCGGGTTCGACACCGTCGGCGGGCTGCTGGCGCGCAACCGGTTCAAGCAGGCGGCCGGTGAGGCGATGCGCGTGGTCACCGCGGCCAACCGGTACCTGTCCGACCAGGAGCCCTGGAAGCGCAAGGACGACCCGGAGCGCCGGGACACGATCCTGCACACCGCGCTGCAGGTCGTGCAGGACGCCAACACCCTGCTGACGCCGTTCCTGCCGCACGCCTCCCAGCAGGTCCACGAGGCACTGGGCGGCACCGGCGTCTGGGCCGCGCAGCCGGAGATCCGCGACGTCGACGACCTGGGTGACGGGCCGGCCTACAAGGTGCTGACCGGCGACTACGAGACGCAGTCGGCCCGCTGGGAGTCCACGCCGATCGAGACGGGCCGCCCGCTGGCCAAGCCGTCGCCGATCTTCGCGAAGCTCGACCCGGAGCTGGGGGAGACCGGGCCGGAGTGGGCCCCGATCGAGAAGTGAGCCCGGCCCCTGTGAGCGGCTCACGACCTCGGTCCGCCGCCCGATGACGGATACCGGGGCGTACGGGCGCAGGCCGCGGCCCGAGCCGCCGGAGCCGTTGCCGGCCCCGACCGTCGACGCCCACACCCATCTCGACGCGTGCGGCTGCGTGACGGCGGCGGACGTCGCCGCGGCGCTGGACCGCGCGGAGGCGGTGGGGGTCACGCGGGTTGTGACGATCGCCGACGACCTCGACGCCGCGCGCTGGGCCGTGGCCGCCGCGAACTCCGACCCGCGGGTGGCGGCGGCGGTCGCGCTGCACCCCACCCGCACGGCGGCCGTCTCCGAGGACGACTTCGCCGAGATCGAACGCCTCGCCGCCGATCCGCGGGTGGTCGCGGTGGGGGAGACGGGCCTCGACTTCTACTGGGACCACTCCCCGCCCGATGCGCAGGAGACGTGGTTCCGGCGCCACGTCGACCTGGCGAAACGTCTCGGCAAGCCGCTCATGATCCACGACCGCGACGCGCACGCCGACGTGCTGCGCGTCCTCCGGTCGGAGGGCGCCCCGGAGACCGTGGTGTTCCACTGCTTCTCCGGTGACGCCACGATGGCGCGCGAGTGCGCCGACGCCGGGTACGTGCTGTCGTTCGCCGGGCCGGTCACGTTCAAGAACTCGCACGACCTCCGGGAGGCCGCCGCGCTGGTGCCCGAGGAGCAGCTGCTCGTCGAGACCGACGCCCCTTTCCTCACCCCGCACCCGCACCGCGGCCGGGCGAACGAGCCGTACTGCCTGCCGTGGACGGTGCGCGGGTTGGCTGCCGTCCGGGGTGTGTCCGACGAGCGGCTGGCGAGCGTCGCCGGGCGTAACGCCGAACGGGTCTTCCGGCTCGGTGAGCTGCCGCCGGTCGTGCCGGACCTCGCTCTCGGCGCGGGCGGTCGTCGCTCGGCGTAGCCGGGAGGCCGTTCGGCGCTCACAGCGTGTCGCGACAGGAAGTGGATCACCCGTGCCCGTTACGGTTCCGTGATCGCCGGGATGGGGTGACGCTCCCCAGCACACGCGGCAACGGTGGCTCGGGGCGCTCCCCTGATCTACAGGCCCTCGGGCCACCGTCACCGCAGCAGCTCCTGCCCGGTCCGTCGAGGTCTGGATTGCAGTGGTCGACGTCTCCTCGCACCTGCAACGGCGTGCCGCCCGTGCGCGCCTCGGGTATGCCTCCGACGACACTGTCGCGGACCATTTCCCCCACCCGGACGGCCCGCTCGACGACGAGCTCGACCCCCGCGCCCGCGCCGACGCGCTGCTGGCGCGGCTGACCGCGACCGACACCCCGCCCACCGGCGGCTGGTTCGCCGAGCCGCGCCGCGAGCCCTACCTGGGCTACCTCGACGACGAGTCCGACGACTCCGACGTCGAGTCGTTCTGGGCGGACGCGCGCCACGCCGTCGACACCGGCGCCCACACCTCCCCGGCCGACGCCGACGAGCAGGCCACCTACGACCCCGACGAGCCCGCGACGCGCTGGTTCCCCGTCGTCAGCTCCGAGCAGCCCGCCTACCCGGCGCTCGACGACACGTACGCCGCCTACCGCACCGACTGGTTCGCCGTCCCCGCCCAGGCGGGTCCGGTCGACGCCCCGCCGCGCACGGACCGCTTCCCCGCCGTCCGGCAGAGCCCGGCCGTACCGACCGTCGAGGCGTTCACCGGCCGCGACCGGGTCGTCGACCCGCCCACCGTCGACGGCCTGTCCGCCCTCGCGGGCCTGCCGCCCGCGGGCCGGGTCGCCGACACGGTCACCCACGAGCCCGTCGGCGACACTTTCACGCACGAGCCGGTGGCCGACACCGACGTGCAGGACGTCCGGGCCGCCGTCGCGGCGCCGGTCGCACCCGCCGAGCCCACAGCGCCCGCGGTCGACGAGCCCGCGGTCGGCGACGGGCCCGCCGCGGAGGTCGCGCCGGCCGCCGAGGCCGCGACCCGCACCCGCGCCCCGCACCGGTCCACCGCGCCGGCCGGGCTCACCGAGGCCGACGCCGCCGAGCTCGACGAGGCCACCCGCGGCCACAACCGTACGGTCGTGCGCGCCACCGCCCTCGCCGCGCTGGTGACCCTCACCGCCGGCAGCGGCACCGCGCTGGCGATGGACAAGGCCGTCACCGTGACGGTCGACGGCAAGTCGCAGGTCGTCCACACCTTCTCCGGCGACGTCGCGGGCGCCCTCGAGGCCGCCGGCATCGCCACCAACCCGCAGGACCGCGTCGCCCCCGGCCTGGGCAGCGAGGTCTCCAGCGGCGACGAGATCGTCGTCGACCGGGCCCGGCAGATCACCCTCATCGAGGGCAGCGAGCGTCGCCAGGTGTGGACCACCTCCGACGTCGTCTCCGAGGCGCTGGCCGGCATGGGGCTCAGCGCGCAGCCCATCCAGATGTCGGTGTCACCCGACTCGGAGATCCCGCTCTCGGGGATGTCGCTGATCGTCAACGTCCAGCGCACCGTGTCGATCGTCGACGGCGCGGGCGTCCCCACGCAGGTCACGACCATGGCCGGCACCGTCGGCGGGCTGCTCGCCGAGCGCGGTGTCCAGCTCGGCACCGACGACGTCGCCGCCCCGGGCCTCGACGCTCCGCTCACTGACGGCATGGAGATCCGGGTCGTCCGCAACGCGGTGAACGACATCGTCGTCACCCGCAAGATCCCGCCGCCCGAGCAGGTCGTCGAGGACCCGACGATGGCGCAGGGCAAGAAGGTCGTCGTCGACCCGGGTGTGGCGGGCGAGCAGTCCTCGGTCATGCGTGTCTTCACCGAGAACGGCAAGGAGGTCCGGCGCGAGCAGGTCAGCGCCGGCTCGACCGTGCCCCCCAAGCCGAAGATCGTGAAGGTCGGCACCAACAAGGACATCCCGGCCGCGCCCGCGGTCAGCTCGGGCGGCGCCTGGGACTCGCTGGCCAAGTGCGAGTCCGGCGGCAACTGGGCGATCAACACCGGCAACGGCTACTACGGCGGCCTGCAGTTCGACGCCCGCACCTGGGCGGCCTACGGCGGCACCCAGTACGCGCCGCTGCCGCACCAGGCCACCCGGGAGCAGCAGATCGCCGTCGCCACCAAGATGCGTGACGCCCGCGGCGGCTACAGCGCCTGGCCCGCCTGCTCGCGCAAGCTGGGCCTGTGAGCCCCGGCCGATCCGGCCGGGCATGATCTGCGGGTGAGCGACGCGAGGCTGTTGGGCCCTGCCGAGGTCCGCGGCCTCGCCGAGGACCTCGGGATCCGGCCGACGAAGAAGCTCGGCCAGAACTTCGTGCACGATCCGAACACGGTGCGGCGCATCGTGAAGTCGGCGGAGCTGACCCAGGACGACGTGGTCGTCGAGGTCGGCCCGGGGCTGGGCTCCCTCACCCTCGCGCTGCTGCCCGCGGTGGCGGCGGTGCACGCCGTCGAGATCGACCCCGTGCTCGCGCAGCGACTGCCCGCGACGGTCGCGCAGTTCGCGCCCGCGCTCGCCGACCGGCTCAGCGTCACGCCCGCGGACGCCCTGCGCGTCCACGCGGCCGACCTGCCCGGCCCGGAGCCGACGGCGATCGTCGCGAACCTGCCCTACAACGTCGGCGTGCCGGTGCTGCTGCACCTGCTCGCCGAGCTGCCCGGTATCCGCCGCGGCCTGGTCATGGTGCAGGCGGAGGTGGCCGACCGGCTCGCCGCCGCGCCGGGGTCGAAGACCTACGGCGTGCCGAGCGCCAAGCTGGCCTGGTTCGCCGAGGCCCGCCGGGCCGGTCCCGTGCCGCGCACGGTGTTCTGGCCGGTGCCCAACGTCGACTCCGGTCTGTTGTCGTTCACGTGCCGTCCGGCGCCCTCCGGCGCGGCGCGGAGCGAGGTGTTCGCGGTGGTCGATGCCGCGTTCGCGCAGCGACGCAAGGCGTTGCGCTCGGCGTTGGCGGGCTGGGCGGGCTCGCCGGCCGCGGCGGAGGTGGCGTTGCGCGCCGCGGGGATCGACCCCCTGACCCGGGCCGAGCGGCTGGGGATCGCCGACTTCGCCCGCCTCGCCGCCGCCCGCCCCGCCTGACCCTGGCCTGCCTTCCTGTCCGGGCCGGGGAGCGCCCGGCGGTGGTCCGGTGCTCGGCGGGTGGCAGGGGGCGACGCGCGCAGGCCTTCCGGGCGCAACCTCACGGTCGTGTTCGGGCGGCGGGAGGACCGTGAGGTTGCGCGCGGGATCTGTGGGGGGCTCGCGGGGGCGTGCCGGGGACGGATGGCAGCCGCGGCGTGGTCGACGTGGGGGCTCGCCGCGGGGGCATGCCGGGGCAGGTGGCAACCGCGGGGTGGTCGATCTCGGCGGTTCCCGATCGTCGTCAGGGTAGGGACCGGGTGCGTGTCCGGTTCGTCCGCAATGCCCGTGAGCTGCGGAGACTCGTCACGGAACTGTCGGTGGTGCGTGCCACCGTCGGGTGACACGAGAGGGGAGCCCGGCTTATATTCCACGCGGAATAGTTCGGCTGGAACGATCGGAGCGGAGTGAGTGCAGTGACGATGACGGCGCTCGGGACCTCTGTGCTCGCCCTGCTGTGCGAGAAGCCGATGCACCCCTACGAGATGTACCGGCTGATGCTCGACCGGCACGAGGACCGGATCGTCAAGGTCCGGCCCGGGTCGCTCTACCACACGGTGGCCCGGTTGGCCGACGCGTCGCTGGTGGAGACCGTCGGCACCGACCGCGAGGGCGGGCGCCCCGAGCGCACCACCTACCGGGTCACCCCGGCCGGCCGGGAGGCGCTGCGGTCGTGGATCGCCGAGAACCTCGGCGCCCCCGTCAACGAGTACCCCCGTTTCCCGGTGGCGCTCGGCGAGGCCCACAACCTCCCGCTGAACGAGGCGATCGCGCTGCTGCGGACGCGGATCGACGCGCTGCAGGCCGACGTCGACACGGCGGCGCCCCTGATCGCGGCGGCGACGAGCCGCACGCTCGAGGCGTACCTGCTGGACTCCGTTTACCTCATCGAGATGGCGCGAGCCGAGATCGGCTGGTTGACCCGGCTGGTGGAACGGCTCGAGACGAAGGAGCTGACATGGCCGTCGGAGGATCGGCTGTGACCGCGGGGAAGGCCCTCCCCGCAAGCCCGTGGCCCGCGCTGTGGGCGATGGTCATCGGGTTCTTCATGATCCTGGTGGACTCGACGATCGTGTCGGTCGCCACCCCGGCGATCATGTCCGACCTGGACGCCGACGTGGACGCCGTCGTCTGGGTCACGAGCGCCTACCTGCTGGCCTACGCGGTCCCGCTGCTCATCACCGGTCGCCTGGGCGACCGGTTCGGCCCGGGCCGGGTCTACCTGGTCGGTCTGACGATCTTCACGCTGGCGTCGCTGTGGTGCGGGCTCACGGGTTCGATCGGCGCGCTCGTCGCCGCCCGGGTCGTGCAGGGCCTCGGCGCGTCGCTGATGACGCCGCAGACGATGGCCGTCATCACCCGGACCTTCCCGGCCGAGACCCGTGGCCGGGCGATGAGCCTGTGGGGTGCGGTCGCCGGTGTCGCGACGCTGGTCGGCCCGATCCTGGGCGGCGTCCTGGTCGACGGCCTGGGCTGGGAGTGGATCTTCTTCATCAACGTGCCCGTCGGCGTCATCGCGTTCGTGCTCGCGGTGCGGCTGGTCCCCGCGCTGGAGACGCACGTCCACAAGTTCGACATCCTCGGCGTCGTGCTCAGCGCCATCGGCATGTTCCTGCTGGTCTTCGGGCTGCAGGAGGGCCAGGCCTACGACTGGGGCACGATCGCGGGCCCGATCTCGGTGTGGTCGCTGATCGGGGCCGGCATCGTCGTCATGGCCGTCTTCCTGTGGTGGCAGGCGCGCAACAAGGGTGAGCCGCTGGTCACGCTCGCGCTGTTCCGCGACCGCAACTTCAGCCTGGCCAACGTCGCGATCACGACGGTCGGTTTCGCGATCACCGCGATGGCGTTCCCGCTGATGTTCTACGCGCAGGGCGTCATGGGGCTGTCGCCGACGCGGGCGGCGCTGCTCCTGGTGCCCATGGCCGTGATCTCCGGCGTGCTCGCGCTGTGGGTCGGCCGCAAGACCGACCAGGTGCACCCGCGCTGGCTCGCGGGCTTCGGGATGCTCTGTTTCGCGGCGTCACTGTTCTGGGCGGGCGCCATCCTGCGGCCGGGGCTGCCGGTCTGGGAGCTGCTGCTGCCGATCGCGCTGCTCGGCGTGGCCAACGGGTTCGTGTGGGCGCCGATCGCGACGACCGCGACCCGCAACCTGCCGATGTCGAGCGCCGGCAGCGGCGCCGGCATCTACAACACGACCCGGCAGGTCGGCGCGGTGCTCGGCTCCGCGGCGATCGCGACGCTGATGGCGTCCCGCATCGCGGCCAACCTGCCCGCCGCCGCCGCGGCGGGCGGGGGCAGAGCCGAAACGGGTGTCGCGCAGCTGCCGCCCGCGCTGCACGAGGGCTTCGCCACCGCGATGGGGCAGGCGCTCTACCTGCCGGCCGCGGTGCTGCTGATCGGGTTCGTCGCGGTGGCGTCGTTCGCGGTACCGCGCCACCTGGCGGCGCGCCGGACCGCGGCGGCGCAGCCGGAGCCCGCCCCCGCCTGACACGGCCGGGCGCGTGGCCCGTCCACGGACGGCCGCGCGCCCGGGGCACGTAGTGTTGTCAGGTGCTCGCCGTCGTCCCCGTCCCGGTCACCGTGCGTGTCCCCGGGAAGATCAACCTGCATCTCGCCGTGGGCGACGTGCGTGCTGACGGGTACCACGAGCTGGTCACGGTGTTCCATGCCGTGAGCCTGTTCGACGAGGTCACGGTGGCGACGTCGGACGCCCCGGGCGTCGAGGTCACCGGTGACGGCGCGGCCGAGGTGCCCACCGACGGCAGCAACCTCGCGTGGCGGGCCGTCGAGCTCCTCGGCCGCCACGCCGACCACGACACCGACGTGAAGGTCGTCCTGCGCAAGGGCATCCCGGTCGCGGGCGGGATGGCGGGTGGCAGCGCCGACGCCGCCGGCACCCTCGTCGCGCTCGCCGGGCTGTGGAAGCTCGACCTCACCCGCGAGGAGCTGGCCGTCATGGCCGCCGAACTGGGCAGCGACGTCACCTTCGCCCTGCACGGTGGTACGGCCGTCGGCACCGGTCGAGGGGAGCGGATCGTGCCCGTCCTGTCGCGTCACCCGCAGCACTGGGTGATCGCGCTGGCCCGGCAGGGACTGTCGACGCCGACGGTGTTCGCCGAGCTCGACCGGCTGCGCGCCGCGTCCGACGGGGACACCCCGGTCCGGGCGGTCGAACCCGTCCTGGAGGCGCTCGCGGGTGGCGACCCCCGCCAGCTCGCGCTGTCGCTGGGCAACGACCTGCAGGTCGCCGCCGTCAGCCTCGTCCCCGACCTGCGCCGCACCTTGCGTGCGGGGGTGTCGGCCGGCGCGCTGGCCGGGCTCGTGTCGGGGTCGGGACCCACCTGCGCGTTCCTGTGCGACGGCGCCGACTCCGCTGTCGGGGTCGCCGCCGAACTGGCCGGCGCGGGAGTGTGCCGGACCGTCCGTGTCGCCCACGGGCCCGTCCCCGGGGCCCGGATCGTCGACGACAACGAGCCGCCGTCGGGTCCCCCGACCGGCTCCTGGCCGAAAGTGCGTGCCTGATGCCCCCGGTTCGACAGAACCTGGTCAACCTCGAGTCCGTCACCGCCCACGTCCCCGGCGACGCCTCGCGCGTCCTGCTCGACTCCGTGTCGCTGGGTGTCGAACGGGGCGAGCGGATCGGTGTCGTCGGCCTCAACGGCGGCGGCAAGACGACGCTGCTCGACATCCTCGCCGGCCGCCGGACACCGCAGGCGGGGCGGATCAGCCGCGTCGGCGGGCTCAAGCTCTCCCATCTGGCGCAGGGTGACCCGCTGCCCGCGGGCGCGAAGATCCGCGACATCGTGCTCGCCGACTACGGCGCCGAACACGAGTGGGCGTCCGACCCGCGGGTGCGCGACGTCCTCACCGGGCTCGGCGTCACCGACCTCGACCGCACCGTCGACGGCCTCTCCGGCGGCGAGAAGCGCCGCGTCGGGCTCGCGGCCACGCTCATCGGCGAGCCCGACCTCGTCGTCCTCGACGAGCCGACCAACCACCTCGACCTCGAGGGCATCGGCTGGCTCGCCCAGCACCTGCTCGGACGGCGCTGCGGCGTCGTGGTCGTGACGCACGACCGCTGGTTCCTCGACGCCGTTTGCACCCGGACGTGGGAGGTGGCGAACGGCAACGTCGAGAGCTACCTCGGCGGCTACGCGGACTGGGTCTACGCCCGCGCCGAGCGGACCCGGCAGGCCGACGCGGCGGAGGCCCGTCGGCAGAACATGGCGCGCAAGGAGCTGGCGTGGCTGCGCCGCGGGGCGCCCGCGCGGACGTCGAAGCCGCGGTTCCGCATCGAGGCGGCCGAGGCCCTGATCGCCGACGTGCCGGCGCCGCGCAACAAGGTCGAGCTCCTCGGGTTCGCGACGAACCGCCTGGGCCGCACCGTCCTCGAGCTCGAGGACGCCACCGTGAAGGTCGGCGAGCGCACCCTGCTCGACGACGTCACCTGGCGGCTCGGCCCCGGCGACCGGATCGGGATCGTCGGCATCAACGGCTCCGGCAAGACGACGCTGCTGCGCTCGCTCACCGGCGAGCGCCCCCTCGACGGCGGCCGACGCGTCCAGGGCACCACCGTCCAGCTCGCGCAGCTCACCCAGGAGCTCATCGACCTGCCGCGCGACATGCGGGTGCTCGAGGCGACCGAGGACGTCGCCAAGTTCGTGCGGCTCGGGAAGCTGGAGCTGACGGCGTCGTCGGTGCTGGAGCGGCTGGGCTTCCCCGCGGCGCGGCAGTGGACACCGGTCGGGCAGCTCTCCGGTGGTGAGCGGCGCCGGCTGCAGCTGACCCGGCTGCTGATGGCCGAGCCCAACGTCCTGCTCCTCGACGAGCCCACCAACGACCTCGACGTCGACACCCTGTCCAACCTGGAGGACCTGCTCGACGGCTGGCCCGGCACCCTCGTCGTCGTCAGCCACGACCGGTACCTGGTCGAGCGGGTGTGCGACACGGTCGTCGCGCTGTTCGGCGACGGCCGCATCACCCACCTGCCCGGCGGGATCGAGGAGTACCTGGCGCGGCGGGCCGCGGCGGGCGACGACGTCGCCACGATCGCGATGTCGGCGTCCGCGCCCAGGGCAACGCCGACGGTGTCGGCGGCCGACCAGCGCGCCGCCCGCAAGGAGGCGTCGCGGCTGGAGCGGAAGATGGAGTCGTTGTCGGCCAAGGAGTCCCAGCTCCACGACGCCCTCGCCGCCGCCGCCACCGACCCCGCGAAGCTGATGGAGCTCGGCGCGCAGCTCAAGGCGGTCACCGCCGAACGCGAGGCCGTCGAGATCGAGTGGCTGGCCGCCGCGGAGCTCGCCGAGACCTGAGGCCCGGCGGCCCCTGCGTTCTGCAGGAACGGCCCTTTCCCGCAACCCGGTTGCGGGAAAGTGCCCTTCCTGCAGCGGGTCGGGCGGGCCAGGATCGTCGGCATGGCGGTCGTCGACGACCTCCGGTCGCTCGGGGCCGGGCTGGAGCGCTCGTACGAGGTGTACGTGCGCGGCCGGCTGAAGTTCCGCGTCGGGCAGATCGTCTACGTCGCGTTCTCCCTCGACGAGACGGAGATGGGCTTCGCGTTCCCCAAGGTGGAGCGGGAGTCGCTGGTCGCGGGGGAGCCGCGGAAGTTCCGGATGCCGTCGGCGTCGGACATGCGGTTCAACTGGGTCGAGGCCGACCTCGCGGCGCTGGACGCGACCGAGGCCCGGGAGCTCGTCGTCGACGCGTGGCGCATGGTCGTCCCGCAGAAGCTGGTGCGCGCCTACGACCTCGCCCATCCCGACGGGCCGGGCCCCGGCTGAGACGGCCGGTCGACCCGGGATCAACCGATCGACCGACCCGGCGGCGCCGCCCACGCCCGTAGCGTCGAGGGTGTGCGGACGGGTCGGGGAGGGCCCCGGGGGATGCCGCACGGCGGGCCGGCCGCTGGGGGGATGGCCGGCCCGTCCTCGTCCTCACCCGGAGGCGACCCGTGACCACCACCGCCCACCGCCGGTACCGCACCGGTTGAGACGACGTCACGGTGACGTCAGAACCCGTCTCAGGTGATGTCAGCGTCGTGACAGCGCGGCATCAGCGGCGAGGATCAGAGTTCTCGGCATGGACACCGTCATTCACGTCGAGGGACTCGAGAAGTCCTTCGGCACCACGAAGGCCCTCGCCGGGGTCGACCTCAGCGCCCGGCGCGGCACGGTGCTCGGACTGCTCGGCCCGAACGGTTCGGGCAAGACCACGACCGTCCGCGTCCTCGCCACCCTGCTGCGCCCCGACGCCGGCCGGGCCACGGTCCTCGGCCACGACGTCGTCGCCGAACCCGCGGCCGTCCGCGCCCGCATCGGCCTCACCGGCCAGTACGCGGCCGTCGACGAGGCGCTCTCCGGCACCGACAACCTGATGCTCATCGCCCGGCTGCTCGACATGCCGCGCCGCGCCGCCCGCGTGCGGGCCGCGGAGCTCATCGAGCGCTTCGGGCTCTCCGACGCGGCCAAGCGCCGCGTTCGCACCTACTCCGGCGGCATGCGCCGCCGTCTCGACCTCGCGGCCAGCCTCATCGGCCGCCCCGACGTCCTGTTCCTCGACGAGCCCACCACCGGCCTGGACCCGCGGCACCGCAACGAGGTGCTCGACCAGGTCCGCGCGCTCGCCGCCGACGGCGTCACCGTGCTGCTGACCACGCAGTACCTGGAGGAGGCCGACCAGCTCGCCGACGACCTCGTCGTCATCGACACCGGCCGCGTCATCGCGAGCGGTACCCCGGCGTCGCTCAAGGCCGACGTCGGCGGGCAGCGGCTGCACGTGCGTCCGTTGCACCGCACCGACATCCCGGCCGTCTCGACGATCCTCGGCGGCCTCACCGACGAGACCCCGGTCGTCGACGCCTCCGGCGAGCTCACCGTCGCCGCGCACGAGCCCGGCCTGCTGCACGTCGCAGGCGGCCGGTTCGACGAGGCAGGCCTCGCGATCGCCGAGCTGGGGCTGCGCCTGCCCAGCCTCGACGACGTCTTCATGACCCTCACCGGCCGCACGGCGGAGGACGCCGAGAAGCAGGCCGGTACGACCGACGAGGAGGTGGCGGCATGACCACGACCGCCGTCGCACCCGGAACCAAGCCCCGCCCGCCGATGCCGATACCCGAGATCGAACGCGGTAGACACGGGCCCTCGACGCTGCGCCACGGGCTCACGCTCGCGTGGCGCGGCGTCGTCAAGACGATCCACTCGCCCGAGGCGCTGATCGACGTCACGCTGCAGCCGGTCATCTTCCTGCTGCTGTTCGTCTACGTCTTCGGCGGTGCGATCGCCGGCAACACCACCGAGTACCTGCAGTTCGCGCTGCCCGGCGTGCTCGTGCAGACCGTGGTGTTCGCGTCGGCGGGCACCGGCGTCGGGCTCGCGGAGGACCTGCACACCGGCATCTTCGACCGGTTCCGCAGCCTCCCGATCTCCCGGTCGGCGCCGCTGGTCGGCGCGATCATGGCCGACCTCGTGCGCTACCTGACCTCCGGCGTGATCATGCTGGTCCTCGGCGCGATCCTCGGCTTCCGGATGCACACCAACCCGCTCGCGGTCGTCGGTGCGCTGGGGCTGGTCATGGTGTTCGCCTTCGCCCTGTGCTGGGTGTTCACGGCGCTCGCGATGCTCGTCCGCCAGCCCCGTTCCGTGCAGGGCATCGGCGCGATGATCATGCTGCCGCTCACCTTCGGCAGCAACGTGTTCGTCCCGTCGGACTCGATGCCCGGCTGGCTGCAGGCGTTCGTCGACATCAACCCGGTCTCCAAGGTCGCCGACGCCGTGCGCGGCATGCTCACCGGCGGTCCGGTCGCCGGCCCGGCGACGACCGCGCTCATCGCCGCGGCCGTCATCACGGCGGTGTTCGCGCCGATCGCGGTGACGCTCTACCGCAAGCGGGCCTGATCCCCGGACAGGAGCCCGAGACGGTCCCGGACGGCCGCGAGGCCCTCCGGACGGGGGAGGTCCCGGCCCCGCCGCAGCGCATCATCGGCTGCGGCGGGGCCGATTGCGTTGCGGACCCCGTCGACGACCGCGACGACGTCGGGGTTGCCGTGGTCGAGCGTGCCGCGCTGGGCGAGCGCGACCCCGAGCAGCAGTCCTGCGGTGTCGGCGTCGCCCGCGGCCAGGGCGAACTGGGCGCCGTACTCGACGACGAGCGCCGCGACCGGGCCGTCGTGGCTCGCGATCGCCTCGTCGAGGGCGCGGTCGAGCGAGGCCGCGGCGGCGGGGACGTCCCCGGCGGCGACCTCGATGCGGTACCGGACGATCTCGACGAGCGCCCGCCGCTGCTCCTGCGCGAGGCCGTGCCCCACATCGCGCGCGGCCGCCGCGAGGTGCCGGCGCGCCGCGGTGAGGTTGCCCGACAGCCGTTCGACGTCGGCGAGCGTGGCCCGCGCCATCGTCTGCACCCCGAAGGGTCCCGACGCGATGTCCGCGGCGCTCGCGGCGATCTCGCGGGCCCGCTCGTGGTCGCCGCGCCGGATCCAGAGCCGGGCCTGCTGCAGCATGAGCTGCGGCAGGTCGTCGTCGTTGCCCAGCTCCGCGGCCAGCGCGATGGCCTCGTCGTAGGCGGTGGCGGCGGCGTCGACGTTGCCGGCGAGGTCCTCCAGCTCGCCAAGCGTCCCGAGCGTCATGCCCAGCCCGAAGCGGTCCCCGGTCGTCGTGAACAGCTCGTGGGCGACGCGGACGAGGCGGCGCTGGAGCTCGATGTCCCCCTCGTTCTCCGCGAGCTGGGCCCGGACCTGGGTGGCGAACGCGCGGACCCACGGATCGTCCGACGTCGCGGACACCTCGTCGAGCAGCGTGGTGTCGCCGGTGAAGCCCCGGCCCAGCGGCGCGACGAGCTGCAGCGCGGGATGGCGCGGCTCGGGTGCGGCCGCCGCCGCGGCGACGGCCTCGTCGAGGCGCGCGATCGCCGCGTCGACGTGCCCGCGCGCGATGTAGGTCAGCAGCAGGTAGGCCAGCGTGCGCGCGGCGACGGCCGGCTCGTCCGGCGGCGGGAGCTCCGCGACCTCCGCGACCCAGGTGATCGACTCCTCGTAGCGTCCCCGGATGAACCACGACCAACCCATGGCCGCGACGATCCGGTGCGCCGTCGGGCCGTCGCGACGGGTCACCGCGCGGCGCAGCGCGACACCGATGTTGCCGTTCTCGGCGCGCAGCGGCCCGAGCCAACGCAGCTGGTCGGCCCGGCGCAGGTGCGGCTCGGCGGTCTCGGCCAGGTCGACGACCCAGGCGGCGTGCGCCGCGACGACCGCGTCGGCCTCGCCCGCCTCGTCGAGACGCTCGGCGGCGTAGTCGCGGATCGTCTCGAGCAGCCGGTAGCGCGTCGGCTCCGGCCCGCCGGAGGGCACCGCCACGACCAGTGACTTGTCGACGAGTGCCGCAAGCAGGTCGAACGCGTCGGCCGGGGCAGGGCCGTCGCCGCCGGTGCAGACCTGCTCGACGGTCGCCGCCGTCGCCCCGCCCGCGAACACGCCCATGCGGCGCAACAGGGTCCGCTCGGGCTCGGCCAGCAGGTCCCAGCTCCAGTCGACGACGGCGCGCAGCGTCTGGTGCCGCGGCAGCGCGGTGCGGGCACCGGAGGTGAGCAGCCGGAACCGGTCGTCGAGACGTGCGGCGATCTCGGTGAGCGACAACGTCCGCAGCCGGGCCGCCGCCAGCTCCAGCGGCAGCGGCTGGCCGTCGAGACGCGTGCAGATCTCGGCGACGACCGGTTCCGTCGTCGCGTCCAGGACGAAGCCGGGGGCGACGGCCGCGGCGCGGTCGGCGAACAGCCGGACCGCCGCGGCGGCGGCCAGGGGCTCGACGGGGTGGAGCACCTCGCCGGGGACGGCCAGCGGCTCGCGGCTGGTGGCGAGGACCCGCAGCCGCGGCGCCGCCTCGAGCATCCGCTGCGTGAGCGCGGCGACGTCGTCGACGAGGTGTTCGCAGTTGTCCAGGACCAGCACGACGTCACGGTCGCCGAGCGCGGCCAGCAGCCGGCCGGTGACGTCGGGCGGACCGTCGTCGGGGTTGCGCACCACCAGGTCCGGCTCACCGACTGCCGCGAGCACCGTGCCGGCGAGCTGCTCCGGCCCGGTGAGCGCCGCGAGCTCGGCGACCGGGGCCTCGGCCCGTCCCCCGACGATCTCCCTGGCCAGCCGGGTCTTCCCCGCTCCTCCGGGCCCGAGCAGCGTGACCAGCCGGGCGGTGCCCAGCAGGCTGCGTACCCGCTCGATGTCCGCGTCGCGGCCCACGAAGCTCGTCAGCGCAGCAGACCCGTTGCGGGGCAGAGGCTCGGATCTCCGGCGGGTCGTGGGTGCGGGTGCGCCGCGCAGGACGTCCAGGCGCGCCCGCGCCAGCTCCGGGCCCGGGTCCACGCCCAGCTCGCCCGCCAGCCGCTCCCGCGTCCGGTCCAGCACGGCGAGCGCGTCGGCCTGCCGGCCCGTCGCGTGCAGCCCGCGGGCCAGCACGACCGCGGCGCTCTCCCGCAGGGGCTGCGCCGCAAGGAGGTCGCCGACCGCGTCGAGTCCGGCTCCGGGGTCGCCCGCGGTCAGCCCCCGCGCGGCGCGTGCCTCGACGGCCACCGCCCGCTGCTCCTCCAGCCGGGCCGCGGCGGCGTCGGCGAACGGGAGCCGGCGCACGTCGGCCAGCGCGGGGCCGCGCCACAGCCCGAGCGCCTCCGCCAACGTGGACGCCGCGACCGCCGGGTCGCCACCCGCCTTCGCGGTGGCCAGCAGGTGGCCGAACCGCACGGCGTCGACCGCGTCGGGGGCGAGGTCGAGCAGGTAGCCGCCCTGGACCGTCACGACCAGCTGCGCGCCCAGCGCCCGCCGCAGCCGCGACACCAGCGACTGCAACGCGTTGCCCACCGCGTCCGGTGACTCCTCGCCCCACAGGTCGTCGACCAGCGCCTCGGTGGTGACCGGACGGCCGGCGTCGAGCGCGAGCCGGGCGAGCAGCCCGCGCAGCCGCAGGCCGGCCGGCGCGGCGTCGCCGTCGGGGACGCCGTTCGCCGACGGCCACGCCGCCACGCTCCCGAGCACCCCGATGCGCATGGCGTCAGTCTGCCGTGCCGCGTCGGGCCGCCGCAGCGAACACCCCTGGTGGCCGGGCGAAATGAGCGCCGCTCACGACCGGTAGAGCTCCGCCAGGGTCGCGGGGCCGGGACCGTCGGACTCCCTCACGCCCAGCCATGCCGCCGACTCCGCCGCGGGCAGCGGGCCGATCTCGATCTCGGCCAGGCACCGGCCGGGACGCACGACCGCCGGGTGCAGACGGGCGACGTCCTCGTTCGTCGTCAGACAGACGAGCACGTCGAGGCCCTGGCCGAGCAGACCGTCGGTGAGGTTGAGCAGCCGCGACAGCGCCTGGCCCGAGTCCTGTTTGGCCTCGGCCCGGACGAGCTCGTCGCAGTCCTCCAGGACGATCATGCGGTGTCGCGACGGCGCAGCCTCCGCGCCGGGCCGGACCGACGCGACCTCGCCCAGCGCCACGGCCATCAGGTAGTCGGGGCGGGCGAACAGCGACTCCGGGTCGAGGATGTACTCCATGCGGCACCAGTCGCGCCACGAGCGGGCGAGTGCGCGCAGCACCGTCGTCTTCCCGGTGCCCGCGGGCCCGTGCAGCAGCACGAGGCGGCCGGTGATGTCCCCGGGCCGCAACGCCATCAGCCGTTCCAGCTCGGGGCGGGCGGCAGCGGTGTAGTTGCGCCGGATGTCGTCCCAGCCGGGGACGTCGAGCTGCCGTGGGGTGCGGGTGCCCTCGGTACGGCACGACGTCGAGTGCCAGAACCCGACGGTCACCGAGCCGGGACCCGTCGCCGGTCCGCGGCCGGAGGCGGCGGCGAGCTCGGCGACCTCGTCGGCCAGCTCGGCGGTCACCGCACCGACCCAGATCGAGGCGTTGCCGTCCGGGCGTCGGGACGCGTAGAGGGTCCAGCCGGGGCCGGTGGTGAGGTGCGCGCGGCTCAGCCCGCTGCGCACGGTGCGTCCGGGTGTCGCTCCCGGCGGGAGCAGGGTGGCGCCGTCGGGCACCTCGGCGAGGGCGACGGCCGCGCAGTGCGGTTGGGTGCCGGCGATGAAGGCGTGCTGGGCGATCCCCAGCAGCTGCGCCTCCGCGGGCACGTTGGGTGCGAAGAACTGGATGCGGCTCAGCGCCGTGTCTGATTCAAGGGTCATCGCAGCTGAGCATGCGGCGACCCGGCCGTCCGGCGCAGCAGGATCACCCCTGGGTCCCGCCCCGGGGTCGGCCACTCACCGGGTCACCCGGCCAGGGTCTGCAGGAAGTACGCCTCGGCGAGGACGCCGCGGCCGAACATGGCGAGGTCGAGGCTCTCGTCGATGCCGTGCCAGCGGGAGGCCGGGTCGCCGACGCCCGTCACCAGCACCGCGGCACCCGGGAACGTCCGCGCGAACTCCGCGATGAACGGGATCGAACCGCCGATTCCCATCTCGACCACCGGGTTGCCGTACGCGCGCGAGTACGCGGAGCGGGCGGCGTCGTAGGCGGAACCGGTGCTCTGCAGGGCGAACGGTTCCGCGACGCCGCTGCCCGGCTCCACGGACACGTGCGCCCCCCACGGCACGTGCGCGCGCAGGTGCTCGGCGAGGGTCTGCTGCGCGGCGAGGGCGTCCTCACCGGGGGCGAGCCGCATGCTCACCATCGCCCGCGCCCGCGGCAGCAGGACGTTCGAGGCGTCGGCGACCCGCGGCGCGTCGATGCCCAGGACGGCGATCGCGGGCTTGAGGTTGGTGCGGTCCGGGATCGTCCCCGAGCCGAGCAGCTCGACACCGTCGAGCAGCCCGGCGGTCGAGCGGAACGTCGCCTCGTCCATGTCGGGGGCCTCGGACTCGGTGCGCACCAGCCCGGGGACGGCGACCTCGCCCTTGTCGTCGTGCAGCGAGGCCAGGGCCTTGCACAGGGCGGTGAGCGCGTCGCCGACCGGTCCGCCGAACACCCCGGAGTGCACCGGCTGCTCCAGCATCGACACCTCGACGACGACGTCGACCAGCCCGCGCAGCGTCGTCGTCAGGGCGGGGACGTCGGTCGCGGGGTTGGCGGCGTCGGCGATGACGATCACGTCGGCGGCGAGCAGGTCGCGGTGCTCGGCCAGCAGCGCGGTGAGCGTCGGCGAGCCCGACTCCTCCTCGCCCTCGATGAACAGCGTGACGCCGACGGGCGGCGTGCCACCGAAGGCGCGCAACGTCGCCAGGTGGGTCATGACGCCGGCCTTGTCGTCGGCGGCGCCACGTCCGTAGAGGCGGCCGTCGCGCTCGGTCGGCTCGAACGGCGGGCTCGTCCAGTGCTCGTCGCCGCCGGTGGGCTGCACGTCGTGGTGGGCGTAGAGCAGCACGGTCGGCGTCCCGGCCGGGCCGGGGAAGCGGGCGACGACGGCGGGCGCCCCACCCTCGGCCTGCAGGATCTGGACGTCGGCCGCACCGGCGTCGCGCGCGAGCGCGGCGACGGCGTCGGCGCTGCGGCGGGTGTCGTCGGCATGCGTGGGATCGGCCCAGATGCTGGGGATCCGCACGAGGCGTTCGAGGTCGGCGCGCGCCGGGGCGAGCTGCGCGTCGACGGCGGCGGCGAGGGCGTCGTTCGAGAGCGGGTCGGCCACGGAGCCGGATGCTACGCGCAGGTCGTAGTCTCGGCGGTATGTCGCGGTTCCTCCAGATGCTGACGGACAGCGCGGCCCGGTCCGCCAAGGCAATGATCACCGGGGAGCCGAAGGAGCCCGTCCGCACACCGTGGCGTGACGTGCACGAGAAGGCGCGCAGGCTGGCCGCCGCGCTCAGCGCGGGGGAGGGGTCGGTCCCGGGCGTCGCACGCGGGTCCGCGGTCGCCGTCCTCGCCGCCGAGCCCGCCGTCATCGCCCCCGCCGCGCAGGCCGTCTGGCTGCTCGGCGGCAGCGTGACGATGCTGCACCAGCCGACCGCCCGCACCGACCTCGCCGTCTGGGCCGAGGACACGGTGACGACGCTCGGCATGATCGACGCGAGGCTCGTGCTGCTCGGGGCGCCGTTCGACGCGCTCGCCCCGGTCCTCGACGAGAAGGGCATCGCCTACCGGCTCCTGGCGGACCTCTCCGACGGCACCGAGCCGATCACCGTCGACGTGACCGTCGCCGACGAGGACGACACCGCGCTGCTGCAGCTCACGAGCGGCTCGACCGCCGACCCGAAGGCCGTGCGGATCACCCACCGAAACCTGTTCGCCAACATCACCGGCATGGTCGCCGCGGCCCAGCTCGACACCGAGCGCGACGTGATGGTGTCGTGGCTGCCGCTGTTCCACGACATGGGCATGGTCGGGTTCATGACCGTCCCCATGGTCACCGGCCTCGAACTGGTCACGGTCACGCCCCTCGACTTCCTGACCCGCCCGCTGCTGTGGGCCGAGCTGATCTCGAAGTACCGCGGCACCGTCACCGCCGCCCCCAACTTCGCCTACGCGGTCCTGGCCCGCCAGCTCGCCCGCGCCGAGGAGGGCTCCCTCGACCTGTCGTCGATGCGGTTCGCGCTCAACGGAGCCGAGCCCATCGACCCCGACGCCGTCATCGCCCTCACCGACGCCGGCGCCCGGTTCGGGCTCGGCGCCGACTCCGTCGTCTGCGCCTACGGCATGGCCGAGACCGCGCTCGGGGTGTCGTTCGCACCGTGCGACACCGGCATGGTCATCGACCACGTCGACGCCGAATGGCTCGAGGAGAAGCGCCACGCGCGGCCCGCGCTCTACGGCCCCAGCCGCCGCTTCCCCCGCCTCGGCCCGCCGCTGCCCGGCATCGAGGTGCGGGTCGTCGGCGACGACGGGACCGTCCTGCCCGAGCGCGGGGTCGGGATCCTGCAGCTGCGCGGCGAGTCCGTGACGCCCGGGTACCTCACCGTCGACGGGCCGCGCCCCGCCCAGGACGCCGACGGCTGGCTCGACACCGGCGACGAGGGCTACCTCGCCGGGGTGGAGGTCGTCGTGTGCGGGCGGCGCAAGGACGTCATCATCATGGGCGGCCGCAACATCTACCCCACCGACATCGAGCGCGCCGCCGCCCTCGCGGCCGACGTGCGGGCGGGCAACGTCGTCGCCGTCCGGCTGGAGGCGGGCTCGGGTCGCCACCGCGAGTCGTTCCTGGTGGCCGTCGAGTCGCGCCGGGCCGGTGACCCGGCCGCGGAGGACGTCATCCGCAAGGACGTCACGTCGAAGGTCGTCGCGGCCTGCGGGGTGCGGCCCGCCGACGTCGTCGTCCTCGCGCCGGGGACGCTGCCCAAGACGCCGTCGGGCAAGCTGCGCCGGTCCGCGACGGGGGACCTGATCGCGGCGCGCGCCTGACCCCGCCCCGACATGCAGGAACGGCACTTTCCCGCAACCCGGTTGCGGGAAAGTGCCGTTCCTGCAGAAGAGGGAGAGCTCAGCCCGACAGCGCGTGGAACCTGTTCTGCGTCGGTTCCAGCCCGTCGGACAGCAGGGCCTCGGCCGCGTCGGCGGCCAGGTCGACCGCGAACTCCAGCTCCTTGGCCTCGACCGAGGAGAACCGCTTGAGCACGAAGTCCGCCGGGTCCTGACGGCCGGGCGGACGCCCGATGCCGAAGCGGACCCGCAGGTAGTCGCGGGTGCCGCACGACTGGCTGATGGAACGCAGCCCGTTGTGCCCGCCCTCGCCGCCACCCTGCTTGAGCCGGATGACGCCGAACCCGAGGTCGAGGTCGTCGTGCACGACGACCAGCTCGGTCGCGGGGACGGAGAAGTAGCGCAGCAGCCCGGCGACCGGCCCGCCCGAGACGTTCATGTACGTCCGGGGCTTCGCGAGCACGACCTTGCGGCCGGCGAGCCGGCCCTCCAGCACGTCGGCGTTGCTCTTGTGCTTCGAGAACCGGCCACCGCCGGCCCGCGCCGCCAACAGCTCGACGACGCGGAACCCGACGTTGTGCCTGGTCTCGGCGTACTCGGGGCCGGGGTTGCCGAGCCCGACCACCAGGGCGGGGCCCGGCACGGCTGTCAGCCCTCGGAGGAGGTGGAGCCGCCCTCGGCGGCCGGGGCGGCCTCGGCGGAGGCGGGGGCGTCCTCGACCACGCCGGCACCCTCGGTGTCGATCTCGCCCTCGAGGTCGGCCTCGGTGGGCGAGGCGACGACGTTGACGACCAGGGCCTCGGGGTCGGTGCGCAGCTCGACACCCTCGGGCAGCGGGACGCCGCCGGCGAGGAACTGGGTGCCGATCGCCGCCGCCTCGACCGAGACCTCGATCGACTCGGGGATGTTGAGGACGTCGGCCTCGACCTCGATGGTGTTGAGCTCCTGGGTGATCATGCTGCCGGGCTGCGCGTCGCCGGCGACGACGACCTGCACCTCGACGACGACCTTCTCGCCACGCTTGATGACGAGCAGGTCGACGTGCTCGATGTACGGGCGGATGGGGTGCACGACGACGGTCTTGGTCAGCGCCAGCTGCGGGGTGCCGCTGATGTTGATCTCGAGCACGGCGTTACGGCCCTGGTCGCGCACGACGCGGGCGAACTCCAGCGACGGCAGCGCGAGGTGCTGCGGGTCGGTGCCGTGCCCGTAGAGGACGGCGGGGATCTTGCCGGCACGACGGGTGCGACGGGCGGCGCCCTTGCCGAACTCGGTGCGGGTCTCGGCGTCGATACGGGCCTGGGCCACGGGACTACTCCTCGATACGAACGCGGTGTGTGTGAGCGCGCGGCGAGGAAGGCGTGGAACCGGTCGGACCGGTCCAGCGTCGATCACGGCGGGCTCACTGTCCGCCCGCCCTCGCCGCGGAACTGTCCGAGAGACTACGCCGCACCGCACGGACCCCGCTGCCCGGGTCGGCCCCGCGCAGCCCCCGGACCGCGACCGGGTCGGCGCGTCCCCGTGACACGCCGGGGTGAAGGCCGCGAGCGGCGTGTCGGGGGTCGGGACGAGGAGCAGACTGCCGCGCATGGGGCACATCCGCGGCTTCTCGCAGATCGGCCGTGGCGACGTCGACGTCGCCGGCGGCAAGGGCGCCAACCTGGGGGAGCTGACCCGCGCGGGCCTGCCCGTCCCGCCGGGCTTCGTGCTCACGACCGACGCCTACCGGGCGTTCGTCGACACGACCGGCATCGGCCCCCGGATCCTGCAGCTCGCGGTGACACCCGATGACGCCGGCGCCGTCCGGGCCCTGTTCACCGCCGATCTCCCCACCGCCATGGCCGAGGAGATCCGCGACGCCTACCGGGCGCTCGGCGGGGGCCCGTGGCCGTCCGGTCGTCGGCGACGGCGGAGGACCTGGCGGGCGCGAGCTTCGCCGGGCAGCAGGACACCTACCTGAACATCCGTGGCGACGACGCGCTGCTCGCCGCCGTCCGCGACTGCTGGGCGTCGCTGTGGACCGGCCGCGCCATGGCCTACCGCGCCCGCCAGGGCATCGCGCCCGCCGACGTGGCCCTCGCCGTCGTCGTGCAGCGCATGGTCGAGGCCGACGCCGCGGGTGTCATGTTCACCGCGAACCCGACCACCGGCCGTCGCGACGAGACCGTCCTCTCCGCGGCGTGGGGGCTGGGCGAGTCGGTGGTGGGCGGGACCGTGAGCACGGACGACGTCGTCGTCACCGACGGGCGCGTGACCTCGCGCGCGACCGCGGACAAGGCCGTGATGACGGTCCCGGGCGCCGACGGCACCGTCGAACGGCCCGTGCCCGACGCCGACCGTGGTCGTGCCGTCCTCTCCGACGGCGACGCCGTCGCCCTCGCCGCGCTGGGTGCCCGGATCGCGGAGCACTTCGGCGTGCCGCAGGACGTCGAATGGGCGCGCGGGCCCCGGGGGTTCGCGATCGTGCAGGCGCGCCCGATCACCGCGCTGCCGGAGCCGGAGACGGCCCCGCCGACGGACTGGTCGGTGCCCGACGACGCCCTCTACGCGCGGGCGAGCATCGTCGAGCAGCTGCCCGACCCGTTGACGCCGCTGTTCGAGGAGCTGATCGGCCCGGCGGTCGCACACTCCCTGGGCGCGCTGATGCGCGAGCTGCTGGGGGAGGGCGCGGTGCGGGACGGCGACGTCACCCTCCCGACGGTCAACGGCTACGCCTACTACCGCTACACCCGGTCGGCGATGGCGCGGATGACGGCACGGACGCCGACCGCGATGCGGCTGCTGCTCGCCCGAGGTGAGGCCGGGGCCCAGGGCCGTTGGCGCACCAGGGCCCACCCCGCCTACGTCGCGGCCGTCGCGGCGTGGACCGGCCGCCCGCTCGAGGGCCTGACGACCCCCGACCTGCTCGACGGCGTGCGCAGGCTCCTGGCGGCCGGGACCACCTACTACACCGCGGTGCAGACGATCATCCCGATCGCGGCGTCGAGCGAGATCCTGCTGACGAGGTTCTACGAGACGTTCGTCCGCCGCGACGGCGACCCGCCCGCCGCGACGCTGCTGCTCGGCTTCGACAGCGCGCCGATCCGCGCGGAACGCTCGCTGTACGGGATCGCCGAGTGGGCGCGCGGCGACGCGCGGCTGGTCGCGGTACTGCTCGGCCCCTGGACGCCGGACGCCCTGCTCGATCCCGCGCACCCGCTGGTCGGCGTCGACGCCGGCACCTGGCGGGAGTGGACCGACCGCTTCCACGCGCACCTCGCCGCGCACGGCCACACCGTCTACAACCTCGACTTCGCCAACGCCGTCCCCGCCGACGACCCCGCCCCGCTCCTCGACGCGCTGCGCTTCTTCCTGCGCGGCGAGGGCGCCGACCCGGTGGAGCGGCAGCGACGGTCGGCGGTGCGTCGCGACGAGCTGGCCGAGACGGTGCGGACGCGACTGGACCCGGTGCGCCGCAAGGTGTTCGACCGGCTGCTGGCGTGGGCGCAGTCGGCGGCGCCGCTGCGCGAGGACGCCCTGGCCGACATCGGCCTCGCCTGGCCGCACCTGCGGGCGCTGCTGCGCGAGATCGGCCGCCGCCTCGTCGGCGCGGGCACCCTCCGCGAGGTCGACGACGTCTACTGGCTGCGGTCCGCCGAGATCCTGGCGGGAGACGGGTCGGTCGACGTCGACGCCCGCAAGGCCCTCTGGCGGGGACGCCGGCGCGCCACCCCGCCCGGCCTGCTCCCGCAGGGCTCGCGCTGGGACCTCGTGGAGCGCTTCATGCCGACCGCCACGACCGACCAGACCGGGCCCGTCATCCGCGGTGTCGGGGCCGGCGCGGGCCGGGTCACCGCGCCAGCCCGGGTGCTGGGCGGGCCCGCCGACTTCGGCCGCATGCAGTCCGGCGACGTCCTCGTCGCGAGCATCACCACGCCCGCCTGGACACCGCTGTTCGCCATGGCCGCGGCCGTGGTCACCGACGTCGGCGGGCCACTGAGCCACAGCTCGATCGTCGCCCGCGAGTACGGCATCCCCGCCGTGCTGGGCACCGCCGTCGCGACGCGCCGGATCACCGACGGCGAGCGGCTGCTCGTCGACGGTGACGCCGGCACGGTGACGTTGCTCGACTCCGACGAAACGCCGCCCGGCGCTCCCGTGGGCCGGCGCCCGTCGCGGCCCGGCCTGCTGATCGGTGGTGCCGCGCTCGCCGCGGTCGTCGTCGCGGTCAGGCGCCGCCGCAGCTGACCCCCGGTGGGTGGTGACAGGCCCCACTCACGAGCGGCGCAGCCGCGCCGCCAGCAGCGTCGCGCCCAGCAGGACGAGCGTGCCCAGGCCCTCGGCGACCAGCGTCGTCGGCACCAGCTCGGCTGAGATCTGCTCGCGCACACCCAGGAACCCACCCGGCAACGTCAGCGACAGCACCAGCGACAGCAACGTCCCCGCCGTGAACACCAGGCTCAGCAGGCTCGTGATCGTCAGCAGCCGGTCCGGGACCGCGACCATCCCCACCGCCAGCACCAGTGCACCGATCGCGTTGATCACGAACAGCGTCCCGACCAGCCCGTCGAACCCGCTGAACAGCACGAGATAGAGGTGGATCCCGCCCATCACCAGCAGCAGGATCGCCGACGCCCACCGCCAGGCGGGCAACGACCGTGTGCCGGCGCCCGTCGTGACGCCCCCGGTCCGCGATGACATGTCGACCTCCCCGCACAGCCGGGCACCGGCTGCTCCGATGCCCCTGACCGTCAGACGGTTGCCGGCGCCGCTCGGTTCACCTCACAGAACCGGACCGTTCGGGCATTGTGCTCAGCCGGGGCCGATCGCGCGACCACCGTCCGGGCCGGATTCCGCTGCCGCCGGGCGGGCGGGTCAGGCGTTGCCGTCGAACAGGCTCGTGACCGAACCGTCGTCGAACACCTGGTGGACGGCCTCGGCCAGCAGCGGCGCGATCGACAGCACCGTCATGCCGGGGAACCGCTTCTCCTCCGGGATCGGCAGCGTGTCGGTGAAGATGACCTCGCTGGCGCCACACGTCGACAACCGCTCGACGGCCGGCCCGGACAACACGCCGTGCGTCGCCGCGATGACGACCTCGCGTGCACCCTCGCGCAGCAGCACCTCCGCCGTCTTCGCGACCGTGCCACCGGTGTCGATCATGTCGTCGATGACCACGCAGGTGAGGCCCTCGACGTCACCGACGACACGGTTGGCGACCGCCTCGTTCGGCTTGCGCGGGTCACGGGTCTTGTGGATGAACGCCAGCGGCGTGCCGCCCAGGGTCTCCGCCCAGCGCTCCGCCAGCCGCACCCGGCCCGAGTCGGGGGAGACGACGGCGAGGTCGCGGCCCGAGTACTTCTGCTTGATGTGGTCGGCGAGCACCGGCAGCGCGAACAGGTGGTCGACCGGGCCGTCGAAGAAGCCCTGGATCTGCGCGGTGTGCAGGTCGACCGTCATGATCCGGTCGGCACCGGCGACGAGGAACATGTCGGCGATCAGCCGGGCCGAGATCGGCTCACGGCCGCGGTGCTTCTTGTCCTGACGGGCGTAACCCCAGAACGGCATGACCACGGTGATCCGCTTCGCCGACGCGCGCTTGAGCGCGTCGACCATGATCAGCTGCTCCATCACCGCGTCGTTGATCGGCGCCGAGTGCGACTGCAGGACGAACGCGTCGCACCCGCGGACCGACTCCTCGAACCGGACGAAGATCTCGCCGTTCGCGAAGGTGTAGGCCGACTGCGGCGTGATCGTGACGTCGAGCTCCTTGGCCACCTGTTCGGCCAGCTCGGGGTGTGCCCGTCCGGAGAAGAGCATCAGGTTCTTCTTCGGGGTCGCGAAGATCGCGCTCACCGTCGTGTGCCTCCTCGGCCGGGTCGGCCGGCGTCGTCCGTGGCGGGCGCGGCGGTGGCCGCTCCGTCGAGCTGGGTCGCGGCCGCCTCGGCACGCTCCGCGGCCTCGGCCGCCGGCGTTCCCGGGCGTTTGCGCCGGACCCACCCGTCGATGGTGCGCTGTGACCCGGCCGACACCGCGAGCGCCCCCGGCGGGACGTCGTCGCGCAGGACCGTGCCCGCGCCCGTGTACGCACCGTCCCCGACCTGCACCGGGGCGATGAACATCGTGTCGGAACCGGTGCGGACGTGCGACCCCACGACGGTCCGCCGCTTCGTCACGCCGTCGTAGTTCACGAACACCGACGAGGCGCCGATGTTGCTCATCTCACCGATCGTTGCGTCGCCGACGTAGGTCAGGTGCGGCACCTTGCTGCCCGCCCCGATGTCGGCGTTCTTCACCTCGACGAACGTGCCGATCTTGCCGCGCTCACCCAGGTTCGCGCCGGGGCGCAGGAACGCGAACGGCCCCACCGACGCGCCCGCGCCGATCACCGCCCCGCTCCCGTGGGTGCGCACCACGCTCGCGCCCGCGCCGATCTCGACGTCGGTCAGCGTCGTGTCCGGCCCGACCTGCGCGCCGCCCGCCACCGACGTCGTCCCGTGCAGCTGTGTGCCCGGGTGGACCGTCACGTCGGCCTCGAGACGGACCTGGACGTCGATCCACGTCGTCGCCGGGTCGACCACCGTCACGCCGTCGAGCATCCAGCGGTGCACCACGCGGCGGTTCAGCTCCGCCCGGGCCTCGGCCAGCTGCGCGCGGTCGTTGACGCCGCGGGCCTGCCACACGTCGTCCGACACCAGCGCCGACACCCCCGCGCCGTCGGCCGCCGCGATCGCCAGCAGGTCGGTCAGGTACAGCTCGCCCTGGGCGTTGTCCGTGGTCAGGCGGCCGATCGCCGCCGTCAGGAACGCCGCGTCGAACGCGTACACACCCGAGTTGACCTCGGTGATCGCCTGCTGCGCCGGCGTCGCGTCGCGCTGCTCGACGATCCCGGTCACCGCGCCCGAGGCGTCGCGCACGATGCGCCCGTACTCGGTCGGGTCGGCCAGCACCGTGGTGAGGACGGTGACCGCCGCACCGCTGCGCACCTGCTCGGAGTGCAGTGCCGACAGCGTCGCCGTGTCGAGCAGGGGGACGTCGCCGTAGGTGACCAGCACCGTGCCCACGGGCTCGCCCGGCAGGCCCGCGAGGCCCGACCGCACCGCGTCGCCCGTGCCGTTCTGCTGCTCCTGCACCGCCGCGGCCACCGGGCGGGCCAGCTCCCCGGCCATCACGGCGACCGCCTCGGCGACCCGCTCCCGCGCATGCCCGACGACCACCACCAGGTGTTCGGGCTCCAACGCGGCGACCGCGTGCACCGCATGACCCAGCAGGCTCCGGCCACCGATCTCGTGCAGGACCTTCGGCGTCGCCGACCGCATCCTGGTGCCCTCGCCCGCGGCGAGCACGACGGCCGCGGTGGGCCGTGGCGGCGATGGGGGCGGGGCGTCCCCGGCGGGACGATCGGGCATGAGCCGTACTCCTCGGTCGTCGCTCTCGGCTGTCGCGCGGCCAGGCCGTTCGTGCAGGACCGGCGCCCGGACGGCCGAATCCTACGGGGTGGCGGCCACCGCCCCCGGCGCGCACCGACTCGTCGCAAGGCTCCCCGGCCGTCCCCGGCGACCGGTTCGTAACCCTCGTCGCGCACCGTCGTTGGACCACCCGGTCGGGTGAGACGGTCCGCGGGCCCCGTCGGCCCGCGAACGGCGAGGCAGGAGTACGGGCGTGGGTAGGCACAGAGCGTCGTCGACCGCAGGGACCCTCGGCAGGAAGGCGCGAGCCGTCGCGGCCGCCGGTCTCACCGGCCTGAGCGCCCTCGGTGGGGCCGGCGTCGCCCACGCCGAACCGCTGCGCCCCGTCGAGGCCCCCCTCGTCGACGGCACCCCCTGCACCATCGCGGCCGCCGCCTGCGTGTCCGTCGACGGCAAGCAGGCCTGGCTGATCGACGACGGGGTCGTCGTCCACGGACCGGTCCCCGTCAGCTCCGGTGGACCCGGCATGGAGACCCCGCGCGGCGCCTTCGGTGTCGAGTGGAAGAACCGCCACCACCGCAGCGCCGAGTTCAACAACGCGCCCATGCCGTACGCGGTCTTCTTCGCTCCCGGCGGCATCGCGTTCCACGAGGGCAACACCGAGACGACCTCCGCCGGCTGCGTGCGGCTGCCGCGCGCCGAGGCCGCACACTTCTACGAGTACCTGCAGGTCGGCGACCGGGTCGAGATCGTCTGACGGCCGGCGGCCGCGGTGGCGAGTCGGGCGGGGGCGCGCCGGGCGGGGACGTGTCGGGCAGGGGCGTGCCGGGCAGGGGCGTGCCGGGCAGGGGTGCCCGGCGACGTCGGCGCCGCGAGCGGCCCGCCGGGGGGCAGGCGCCTGCTGCTGGGCCGGGCACCTCGGGTGATCACCGTCGTTTCCGGGTACTGGGCACCACATGAGGTGCTGGTGGACCAGAGACGATGATCGTGGCCGGGAGTACCGGCGTGCCGCCGTCGCCACGGGTGGGCGGGCGCGTCGGGGTGCTGCTCCGCCGCCAGGATTCGAACCTGAACCATCGGAACCAAAATCCGAGGTGCTGCCATTACACCACGGCGGACAGGCCCCCATCCTGGCACGACGCCCGGAGCGGCCACGCACGGGCGGACACGGCCCGCACGGGGGGTCCCGGGGTGGTGGCGGCGTCGTCATCGGTTCGTGTCTGGTTCACGGACTTCGTTCCGGTTCGACGTCCGGGGGCCGCAACGCGTTCGTTACTCTCGGACGGCAACGGTCGTCGCCGACCGATCCCGAACCGAGAGGTGACGCATGACCGCAGAGGCCGCCGACGCGCCCGCGACGGACGCTCCCCCCAGCACTCCGGAGGCCGCGGCGACACCGCGGCCGGGTGTCGCGAAACCGATCATCGGCGAGACCCGCAGCGGCTGGCAGCAGATGCTGGTGTGGCTGTTCGTCGTGGGACCCATGCTGGCGCTGCTGGCCACGGTCCCCGTCGTGTGGGGCTGGGGTCTGGGCTGGCACGACGTGGTGATCGGCGCGGTGTTCTACACCGTCGGGATCCTGGGTGTGACGGTCGGCTACCACCGGCACTTCACGCACAGCTCGTTCAAGGCCAAGAAGTGGCTGCGGGTGGTGCTGGCGATCGGTGGCGGCCTGGCCGTACAGGGGTCGGTGTTCGCGTGGGTGGCCGATCACCGGCGTCATCACGCGTTCTCCGACAAGGAGGGCGACCCGCACTCGCCGTGGCGGTTCGGGACGTCGCTCGCGGCCGTGGCGCGTGGCTTCTTCTGGGCGCACACGGGATGGCTGTTCGACCGGAAGAAGACGAACTACCAGCGTTTCATCCCGGACCTGCTGGCCGACCGGGCGATCCGCACCGTCAGCAAGCTGTTCGGGGTGTGGGTGCTGGTCAGCCTGGGGCTGCCGGCGCTGATCGGTGGCCTGGTCACGTGGTCGTGGGCGGGAGCACTGACGGGCTTCTTCTGGGGCGGCCTGGTCCGGATGGCGGTGTCGCACCACGTGACGTGGTCGATCAACTCGATCTGCCACATGTTCGGGGAGCGGCCGTTCCGGTCGCGGGACAGGTCGCGGAACTTCTGGCCGTTGGCGATCCTGTCGATGGGCGAGTCGTGGCACAACCTGCACCACGCCGACCCGACGTGTGCGCGGCACGGCGTGCTGCGGGGCCAGATCGACATCTCGGCGCGGGTGATCTGGTTCTTCGAGAAGCTGGGCTGGGCCTCCGACGTGCGGTGGCCGACACCGCGCCGGCTGGAGAAGCTCAAGACGGGCTGACCGTCACGCGTCCGGGCGAGATGGCTCACCCGGATGCGACGCGCCGTGGTCACGCCCGGTGTGCGGGTGTCGCGGGGCGGTCCGTGGAAGACTGATCGAGCGCTGGTCCTCCCGTCCCGTTCGTTCGAGGTGGCCCGAGGTGTGCGCGCCGTCCCCGCGCCCCCGGGTCGGCGTGCGTCACCCCGCCGGTCACCGGAGAGGTGGCCCCTGATGCTGAGCCTGCTCCCGGAGCGTCTGGACCGGATGTTGTTGCTCGGCGTCCACTGCAACGAGATCGCGATCGGGGCAGGCGGGGCGCTGCTGGAGCTGTGCCGGGCGCACCCGGGTGTGCAGGTGAGCGCCCTGGTCCTGACCGGCGGCGGGTCGCTGCGCGAGGAGGAGGAGCGCGCGGCGTTGGCCGCCTTCTGCCCCGGCGCGAAGCTCGAGGTCACGGTGCTGGACCTGCCCGACGGCCGGTTGACGACGCGCTGGGAGCGGGCGAAGCAGGCCGTCGAGGACATGGGCGCCCACGGTGACCCGGATCTGATCTTCGCCCCGTCGCCGGTGGACACCGACCCCGACCTGCGGACGCTCGCCGACATGGTGCCGACGGTGTTCCGCGACCACCTGACGTTCTGCTACGAGATCGTGAAGTGGGAGAACGACCTGACGGTGCCGTCGGTGTACCTGCCGCTGGCGGAGCCGGTGCTGCGGGAGAAGGTCGCGAAGCTGCACGAGCACTACGGGTCGCAGCGCGACCGGGCGTGGTTCGACGGCGAGACGTTCGGCGGGCTGGCCCGGATCCGGGGTGTGCAGTGCCGGGCGCGGTACGCGGAGGCGTTCCACGTGCCGCGGATCGTGCTGGCGGTGGCGCCGTTGACCGGGGGCGACCCGGTCCTGCAGTGACCCGGGGACGGAGACGGGGGAGTATCGGACGCATGTGCCGCAACATCCGGACCCTGCACAACTTCGAGCCGCCCGCGACCGACGACGAGGTCCACGGCGCCGCGCTGCAGTACGTGCGCAAGATCAGCGGTGCGGCGAAGCCGTCGAAGGCCAACGAGGAGGCGTTCGGGGAGGCCGTCGCGGCCGTCGAGCACGCCACCCGGCACCTGCTCGAGGCCCTGGTGACGACCGCGCCGCCGCGCGACCGCGAGGTGGAGGCGACCAAGGCCCGCGCCCGCGCGGCCGCCCGCTACGGCAGCTGATGCGCTGACTACCGTCTGCGTGTGCCCCGCAGCTACCTCCGGTTTCCCCATCTGCACGGTGACACGCTGGTCTTCACGGCCGAGGACGACGTGTGGACGGCTCCGCTCGCCGGGGGCCGGGCGTACCGGCTGACGGCCGACGACGTTCCGGTGTCGCGGCCACGGCTGTCGCCGGACGGTCGGCGGGTGGCGTGGACGTCGGTGCGCGAGGGCGCGCCCGAGGTGTTCGTGTCCGACCTCGACGGTGGCGGCGCGCGCCGGCTGACGTTCATGGGTGGGGCGCGGACGGTCGGCTGGCAGGGTGCGGACGTCGTGGCGGTGAGCGCGTCGGGGCAGCCGTCGGCGCGCCGGACGTGGGCGTACGCGATCCCCGCGACGGGTGGCGCGCCCCGCAGGCTGGACTTCGGGCCCGTGTCGGACGTCGCGACGTCGGCCGACGGTCCGGCGGTGCTGCTGGGGACGACGATGTCGCGCGAGATGGCCTGGTGGAAGCGCTACCGCGGCGGCACGGCGGGGAAGCTGTGGTGGGACCCGGAGGGTGCGGGGGAGTTCCGCAGGCTGGCCGCGGAGCTGGCCGGGCAGCTGGACTCGCCGATGCTGGTGGGCGACCGGATCGCGTTCCTGTCCGACCACGAGGGCTGGGCCAACGTGTACTCGTTGCCGCGCGACGGTGACGTCGGCGGGTTGCGCCGGCACAGCGACCACGGCGCGCAGGGGTCGCCCGCGTTCTACGCCCGGCACGCGGCGACGGACGGGACGCGGGTCGTGTACGAGTCGGCGGGTGAGCTGTTCCTGCTCGACGGCCTGGCGCCGGACTCGCAGCCGCGCCGCATCGACGTGGTGCTCGCGGGGCCGCGGACCGCGCGGGAGCCGTTCCGGGTGCACGCGGCGGGCTGGCTCGACCGGGCCGCCCCGGACCGGACGGGCCGGGCGAGCATCGCGCAGGTCCGCGGCACGGTGCACCGGCTCACCCATCGTGACGGCCCGGCGCGGACGTTGCTGGCGGAGCCGGGGGTGCGGGCGCGGCTCGCGCAGCCGCTGGGCGACGACCGCGCGATCTGGATCGACGACGCCGACGGTGAGGACGCCGTCGTCGTGGCGCCGCTGGACCCGCGGGCCGACGGCGCCGCGGCGCTCGTCCGCCACGGGGCGGGCGAGGTCGGGCGGGTCCTCGAGCTGGCCGCCGCCCCCGACGCGTCGACGGTCGCGCTGGCCACCCACGACGGCCGGCTGCTGGTGATGGACACGGCGACGGGTGCGCTGCGGGAGCTGACCCGGGGGGCGGACGGCGAGGTGTCGGGGGTGGCGTACTCGCCCGACAGCGCGTGGCTGACGTTCGCCGACCCGGTCGAGTCCGGCCTGTCGCGGATCATGATCGCCCGGCTGGCGGACGACACGCTGGTCGAGGTGACGCCGCCGCGGTTCGTCGACCGGCACCCGGTGTTCACCACCGACGGCAAGTACCTGGCGTTCCTGTCGCTGCGCACGTTCGACCCGATCTACGACGAGCACTCCTTCGACCTGACGTTCCCGGCGTCGTGGCGGCCGTTCCTGGTGCCGCTGGCGGCGCGGACGCCGTCGCCGTTCGGGGCGTCACCGGACGGCCGCCCCACGACGAGCGCGGACGAGGGCCCGGAGGACCTGCCTGCGACGGACACCGAAGGCACCGCGGACGCCGAGCCGCCCGCGGACGACGCGACCGGGAAGGACGACGAGGAGGGGGCCGGGGAGGACGCCGTCGTCGTCGACGTCGAGGGTCTGGCCGCCCGCGTGGTGCCGATCCCGGTCGCCGAGGGGCGGCTCGGCGGTCTGGGTGCGGCCAAGGACTGCCTGCTGTGGTTCCGGCGGCCGATCTCGGGGGTGCTGGGCGAGGGCCGGGAGCTGACCGGCGACCGTGGGCCGCGTCCGGTGCTGGAACGCTACGACCTGGTGCGTCGGCGGCTCGACGTCATCGCCGACCCCGCCACGTCCTACGAGGTGAGCGGCGACGGCAACCGGCTGGTGGTGCGCGACGGGTCGACGGTGCGGGTGCTGCGGTCGGACCGGTCGGGGTCGTCGGCACCGTCGGAGAACGACGCCGACGAGTTCGACATCGACCTGTCCCGGATCACGGTGACGGTCGACCCCGCCGCGGAGTGGCGGCAGATGTTCGACGAGGCCGGTCGGCTGATGCGCGACCACTTCTGGGTCGAGGACATGGCCGACGTCGACTGGGCCGCCGAGCTGGCCCGCTACCGGCCGCTGGTCGACGCCGTCGGCAGCAAGGACGACCTGGTCGACCTGCTGTGGGAGCTGCAGGGCGAGCTGGGCTCGTCGCACGCGTACGTGATCGGGGGTGGCGGCGGGGGCGACTGGACGGGTCGTCCGGGTCTGCTGGGTGCCGATCTCGAACACAGCGACGACGGCTGGCGGGTGGCGCGGGTGCTGCCGCCGGAGACGTCCGCGACCCGGGCGCGTAGCCCGCTGGCCGACCCGGGTGTCGACGTCCGCGAGGGCGACGTGCTGCTGGAGGTCGCGGGCCGGCCCGTCGACCCGGAGCTGGGGCCGGCGCCGCTGCTGGTCGGGACGGCCGACCAGCTCGTCGAGCTCACGGTGCGCACGGGCGACGGGGAGGTGCGCCGGGTCGTCGTCCGGCCGTTGGAGGACGACCTGCCGCTGCGCTACCAGGACTGGGTGGCCACGAAGCGTGCCTTCGTGGCCGAGGCGTCGGGCGGGCGGCTGGGCTACCTGCACGTCCCGGACATGGTGGCCAGCGGCTGGGCGCAGCTGCACCGCGACCTGGGCCGGGAGACCAGCCGCGACGGGCTGGTCGTCGACGTGCGGGGCAACTCGGGCGGGCACACGTCGCAGCTGGTGATCGAGAAGCTCGCCCGCAAGGTGATCGGCTGGGACGTGGTGCGTCACCGCCAGCCCCAGACCTACCCGGGTGACGCGCCGCGCGGCCCGCTGGTGGCGCTGGCCGACGAGCACTCCGGCTCCGACGGCGACATCGTCACGGCGGCGTTCAAGCGGCTGGGGCTGGGCCCGGTCGTCGGCACCCGGACGTGGGGCGGGGTGATCGGCATCGACAGCCGCTACGGCCTCGTCGACCGCACCCGGGTGACGCAGCCGCGGTACTCGTTCTGGTTCGACGACGTGGCGTGGGACGTGGAGAACCACGGGGTCGAGCCGGACGTGGAGGTCGTGATCACGCCGCAGGACTGGGCCGCGGGCCGGGACCCGCAGCTGGAGGAGGCGGTGCGGCTGGCGGTGGCGGCGCTGGAGCGCACCCCGGCTGTCCGCCCACCGGATCCGGCGACGCGCCCGTCACGCCGCCGTCCGGACCTGCCGCCGCGCTGAGCTGCGGCCGTGCCGGGCCGCGGAAGCGCGGGGCCGCCGCCCGCGCGGGCCGGTGTCACGACCGGGGTGTGGACGGGTCGGCGTCGTCGCCGGTCGTCCACCCCATCGACCAGACGGCACGGAGGAACCCGTCGTCGGCCGCGTCGGCGAGAGCGGTCAGGGCGGGGACGAGCGCGGCCCGGTCGGCCGGCGCCATCCGCGACAGCAACCGGTCGATCGTGGCGCGGCGGGTGCTCATGACCTCGTCGACGAGCGCCTCGCCCTTCGGCGTGACGCGCAGGACGAGCTGGCGGCGGTCGGCGGGGTCGTCGGTGCGGTCGAGCAGCCCGGCGACGACGAGCCGGTCGCAGGCACGGCTGGCGTTGGAGGGGTGCACGCCGAGCCCGTCGGCGACCGCGGCCAGGCGCAGCGGACCGCGGCTGGTGACCATCACCAGCACCCGCAGCTGCGGCAGCGTCAGCCGGTCCTCGACGACCGCGAACGACTGCGCGGAGACCCCGACGAGGACCCGGGCGGCCCGCATGACGGACTCGATCTCTGCCTCGGTCGGGTCGACCGGCTGTGCGTTGCTCACGAGGGCATCGTCGCGCGCCGCCCGAGCAGGCGCATCGGCCGCTCCCGGTGGTGCTCCTCGGTGAGGTCGCGTAGCCGACCGTCGAGGAGCTGTTCCACGGTGACGAGCCCGGCCAGCCGGTCCGGGTCGTCGCGGTCGAGGACCGGGGCGGCGCCGACGGCGGCCTCCGCGAACCGGGACGCGACCGCGCGCAGGGTGTCGTCGGCGCGGACGACGAGCGGGTCGTCGACGAGGACGTCGACGACGCAGCGGGCGCCGTCGGGCGGGTCGGTGAGGGCGCGCCGGGGCACGACCCCGGCGAACGCGCCGTGGTCGTCGACGACGGGGAACAGCCGCTGCCGGGGCGGGTCGTCGCAGGGGCGGCCGCGGCGGGGGACACCGGCGGCGAGGGTGGCCGCGGGGACGGGCAGCGGGTCGGTGGTCCGCAGTGTCGCCGGGTCGGCGTGCATGACCTCGTCGACCATGAGGACCTCCAGGGGGTCGATCTCGTACTCGCGCGTGAGGTGGTACCCGCGCCTGGCGATCTTCTCGGTGAGCACGGACCGGCGCAGCACGAGGGCCGAGGTGCCGTACGCGGCGGCGGCGGCGATCATCAGCGGGAACATCGCGGCCCACGCGTGGGTCAGTTCGAGGGTGAACACGACGCCCGTGATCGGTGAGCGCATCACGCCGCCGACCACGGCGGCCAGCCCGACGATGGCCCAGAACCCGGGGGCGGTCTGGGGGAACACCACGCCCTCCAGGGCGCCGAGCGCGGCGCCGATCATGAAGACGGGGGCGAGGACGCCGCCGGAGGTCCCCGATCCGAGGGACAGGCCCCAGATCAGGCTCTTCACCACGAGGATGCCGACGATCAGCGACATCGTCGCGTGCCCGGTGAGCAGCTCGTCGATCACGTCGTAGCCGACGCCGAGGGCCCTCGGCTCGACGAGCCCGCCCAGGCCGATGATCAGGCCGCCGATCGCGGGCCACCACATCCAGTGCAGCGGGAGCCGGGCGAAGGTGTCCTCGGAGAGGTAGACGAGCCCGGTGACGGCGACGGCGAGCAGCCCGCCGACGACACCGGCCACGACGCACAGCGCGTCGACGGGGGCGGACGGTGCGAAGGTGCCGAGGTCGACGGGGAACAGCGGGGTCGCGCCGAGCAGCGGGACCCGCACGACGGTGGCGACGGAGACGGCCGCGACGACGGGCAGGAAGCTGCGCGGGCGCCACTCGAACAGCAGCAGCTCGACGGCCAGCAGGACCGACGCGAAGGGCGCGTCGAACGTCGCGGCCATCCCGGCGGCGGCGCCGGCGACCATGAGTGCCTTGCGTTCGTCGGCCGACAGGTGCAGGTGCTGGGCGAGGATGGAGCCGATCGCGCCGCCCGTCATGATGATCGGTCCTTCGGCGCCGAACGGGCCACCGCTGCCGATGCTCACGGCGGCCGACACGGGCTTGAGGACGGCGACCCGCGGCTCGACGGTGCTGCGCCGCATCAGGATCGCCTCGATGGCTTCGGGCATGCCGTGCCCGCGGATCTTCTCGGAGCCGTAGCGGGCCATCAGCCCGATGACGAGCCCGCCCGCGACGGGTGCGAGCAGGACCAGCCACGCGGGGTGCGGTGCGGCGCCGGGCGCGACGAGTGCGGTGTCGGCGCGGCCGTAGAAGACGAGGTTGGTGATCAGACCGATCAGCCGCAGCAGCGCCCAGGCGGCGACGGCGCCCAGCGCTCCGATGGGCAGCGCCCAGGCGATCGTGACGAGGACCCGCGGGGTGAGCGTGAAGTCGCCGAGGTGGCGGGCGCGGCCGCGGACGGGCGGGGAGGGGCGTGACACGCCCGAGATGATGCCTGTCACGCAACGATTGCGCATCCACACAGATCGGGTGGTTCAGGGTCGCCCCTGACCGTTCCCAGGGATGACCCGGTGCCACGACCGGCGCAATCGCGGTGGAATGGACGGGACGGAGCAGGAGGACGCCCATGATCGAGGTGAGAGGTCTCACCAAGCGCTACCGCTCGACGCTCGCGGTCGACGACCTGACGTTCGAGGTACGGCCGGGCGTCGTCACCGGGTTCCTCGGGCCCAACGGCGCGGGGAAGTCGACGACGATGCGGATGATCCTCGACCTGGACCGCCCCGACGCGGGGGAGGTGCGCATCGGCGGCCGCCGCTACCGCGACATCCCCCGCCCGATGCGGACGGTCGGCGCGCTGCTCGACGCGAAGTGGGTGCACCCCAACCGCTCGGCCCGCAGACACCTGCAGTGGATGGCCGCCGCGACCGGGCTGCCCGCCACACGTGCCGACGAGGTGCTGGACCTCGTCGGCCTCACCGCGGTCGCGGGCAAGCGCGCGGGCACCTTCTCCCTCGGCATGGCGCAGCGGCTCGGCATCGCCGGCGCGCTGCTCGGCGACCCGCCGGTGCTGATGTTCGACGAGCCCGTCAACGGCCTCGACCCCGAGGGCATCCGCTGGATCCGCACGCTCATGCAGGGGCTGGCCGCCGAGGGCCGGACGGTGTTCGTGTCCAGCCATCTGCTGTCGGAGATGGCGCTGACGGCCACGGAGCTGGTCGTGATCGGGCGCGGCCGGCTGATCTCCCACGGCCCGACGGCGGCGTTCGTCGACGGCGCATCGGGATCGTCGGTGCTGGTGCGCAGCCCCGCGATCGGCGACCTCGTCCCCGCGATGCAGGGTGCCGGCTTCGGCGTGACACCCGACCCGACGGGCGGGGCCCGCGTCACCGGCGCGACGACGGAGCAGATCGGCGAGTTGGCCGCAGCCGCCGGGATCGTGCTGCACGAGCTCACCCAGGTACGTGGCTCGCTGGAGGAAGCGTTCATGCAGATCACCGGTGGCGACGTCGAGTTCTCCGCGGGCGGGCCGCCGCCACGGCCTCCGGTCCCGGGCGCACCGGTCCCGGGCGCACCGGCGCCGGCCGCGCCGGCGCCGGGTGCGGGCAAGCACCGTTCGGAGGTGCAGTCGTGAGCGCCGTCGCCGCCGAGCGGATCAAGCTGATGTCGACACGCTCGCCGTGGTGGACGAGCGCCGTCGCGGTGGTGATCGTCATCGGGATGACGGCGATCGTCGTCGCCACCTGGAGCCCCGACGACGGCCCGGTGCCGTTCGCCGTCAGCGGCTACTTCGCGACGTTCGGGATGGTCGTCGTCATGGTGATGGCGGCGGTCGCGGTGACCTCGGAGTACCGCTTCGGGACGATCCGCACCACGTTCCAGGCCGTCCCGAACCGGACGTCGGCGCTGCTGGCCAAGGCCGCGGTCGTGGTGCCGGTCGCCGGGATCGTCGGGCTGGTCGCCGGGTTCGGCGCCTGGGCGGTGGCCTGGCTGATCTCACCGGCGTCCATGAGCCTGTCGACCGATGCCGAGTGGCGGGTCGTCGCGGGCACCGCGCTGGTGTGGGCGGTGGGCGCGGTGATCGCGCTGGCCGTCGGCATCCTCGTCCGCCAGACCGCGGGCGCGGTGACACTGCTGCTGGTCTGGGTGCTGCTGGTCGAGAACCTGATCGGGCTGATCCCGCGGGTCGGCACCGACATCCAGGGGTGGCTGCCGTTCGTGAACGCCACGAACTTCCTCACCGGCGGGAACGGCGGCGACGGGCCGCCGTCGATGTCGGCCGTGGCCTTCGGGCCGTGGGGCTCCCTGGCGTGGTTCGCGGGCATCGCCGTCGTGCTGATGGGGATCGCGCTGGCCGTGGCGAACCGCCGCGACGCCTAGCGGTCGCTCTCAGGGCGCGCGGGAGCGGCGCGTACGCTTGACGACAGGCCCCGACCCGGGCGCAGTTTCCGGGGGAGGGTCTGTCTCGCGTGCTCCCGTTCCTCTCCGAGGAGTTGCCCCGTCGTGTCCGCGGCCCCGCTGTCCGGCCTGCTCACCGCCACCGTTCCCGCTCTGGTCGGGGTCCTCGACTCCGTCGCCACCATCGATCCCCGCGCCGCCGACACCCCGGCGCTCGCCGTCGAGGGGCCCGCCGCGCTACGCCCGTTCCTGGCCTCGGCCGTCGTCGCCGAGGGCGGCCGGACCGTGCTCGTGGTGACCGCGACCGACCGGGAGGCCGAGGACCTCGCGGCCGCGGCGTCGGACCTGCTCGGTCCCGACGCGGTCGCGGTGCTGCCCTCGTGGGAGACGCTGCCCCACGAGCGGCTCTCCCCGCGCCCCGACACGGTCGGGCGGCGGCTGACGATCTTCCGCGCGCTGGCGGGCGGCGACTCGCCGGTGCGGCTGGTCGCGGCGGCGGCCCGCAGCCTGATCCAGCCGATCCCTCCCGGGCTGGGCACCCTCGACCCCGTCCGGCTTCGTGTCGGCACCGAGTACGGCTTCGAGGACCTGCTGGAGCGGCTCGTCGAGCTGGCGTACACGCGCGTCGAGATGGTCACCGAGCGTGGCGAGTTCGCGGTCCGCGGCGGCATCGTCGACCTCTTCGTGCCGACGGCCGACCACCCGGTCCGTATCGAGTTCTGGGGCGACGAGGTCAGCGAGATCCGCGCGTTCGCGGTCGCCGACCAGCGCTCCGTCGAGGCCGTCGACGAGGTCGTGGCGCCCGCATGCCGGGAGCTGCTGCTCACCGCGCCCGTGCGCGCGCGGGCCGCCGCCCTGGCGAAGACGCACGAGAACACCCCGCAGCTGCGGGAGCTGCTGGAGAAGCTCGCCGAGGGCATCCCGGCGGAGGGCATGGAGTCGCTCGTCCCGGTCCTGGTGGGCGACGAGATGCAGCTGCTCACGGACCTGCTGCCCGCCGGGTCGGTCGTGCTGGTGGCCGACCCCGAGCGCATCCGCACCCGCGCACACGATCTCGTCCGCACCGGGCAGGAGTTCCTGGAGGCGTCGTGGCTCGCCGCGTCGCTGGGGACCGACGACGCCGCGGCCGGTGCGGCCGCCCCCATCGACCTGGGCGCGTCGGCCTACCGCGACCTCGGCGAGGTGCTGACCCACGCGACCGTGTCGGGCCACCCCGTCGTGACGCTGTCGCCGCTGCTGTCCGGGTCCGACGAGGCCCTCGTGCCCGCCGTGCACGAGATCGAGTCCTACCGGGGCGACACCGACCGGGCGCTGGTCGATCTGCGGGCCCACGCCGCCACGGGCGGGGCCGCGGTGCTGGTCGTGGCCGGGCAGGGCACGGCGCAGCGGTCGCTGGAGCAGCTGCGCGAGGCGGAGGTGCCCGCGTCGCTGGTCGAGACGCTCACCGACGAGCCCGAGAAGGGCCTGGTCACCGTGTGCTGCGGCCGGGTCGCCGACGGGTTCACCGCCGCCGGCATCGGGCTCGTCGTGCTGAGCGAGGCCGATCTGACGGGCAGCCGCGCGGGGCTCGAGGCCACGGCCCGCAAGATGCCCGCGCGCCGGCGCAACGCCGTCGACCTCGCGGTCCTGCAGCCCGGCGACTTCGTCGTGCACAACCAGCACGGCATCGGGAAGTTCGTCGAGATGCGCGAGCGCACCGTGCAGGGTGCGACGCGCGAGTACCTGGTGCTGGAGTACGCGTCGTCCAAGCGCGGCCAGCCCGCCGACCGCCTGTTCGTGCCGACGGACGCGCTCGACGAGATCAGCCGCTACGTCGGTGGCGAGCAGCCCACGCTGAACAAGCTGGGCGGTGCGGACTGGTCGAAGACGAAGAGTCGGGCGCGCAAGGCCGTCCGCGACATCGCCGCCGGGCTGGTGCAGCTCTACGCGGCCCGGCAGGCCTCGCCCGGGCACGCGTTCGCCAAGGACAGCCCGTGGCAGCGCGAGCTGGAGGACGCGTTCCCGTTCACCGAGACCCCCGACCAGCTCGCGGCGATCGACGAGGTCAAGGCCGACATGGAGCGCGCGGTCCCGATGGACCGCGTCATCTCCGGCGACGTCGGTTTCGGCAAGACCGAGATCGCGGTCCGGGCCGCGTTCAAGGCGGTGCAGGACGGCAAGCAGGTCGCGGTCCTCGTCCCGACGACGCTGCTGGCCACCCAGCACCTCGCGACGTTCGCCGACCGCATGCGCGCCTTCCCCGTCACGGTGAAGGGGCTCTCCCGGTTCACCGACGCCGCCGAGGCCAAGGAGACCATCGAAGGGCTGGCGGGCGGCACGGTCGACGTCGTCGTCGGCACCCACCGGCTGCTGCAGACCGGGGTCCGCTGGAAGGACCTCGGCCTGGTGATCGTCGACGAGGAGCAGCGCTTCGGCGTCGAGCACAAGGAGCACATCACCGCGCTGCGCGCGCACGTCGACGTCCTGACGCTGTCGGCGACGCCGATCCCGCGCACCCTGGAGATGAGCCTCGCCGGCATCCGCGAGATGTCGACGATCACGACTCCGCCCGAGTCGCGGCACCCCACGCTGACCTACGTCGGCGCCTACGACCCCAAGCAGGTCGGCGCCGCGATCCGCCGCGAGCTGCTGCGCGACGGGCAGGTCTTCTACGTCCACAACCGGGTGTCGAGCATCGACCGCGCGGCGAAGACGATCCAGGACCTCGTGCCCGAGGCACGCATCGCCGTCGCGCACGGCCAGATGAACGAGGAGGTGCTGGAGCGCACCGTCAACGGCTTCTGGCACCGCGAGTACGACGTACTGGTCTGCACGACGATCGTCGAGAACGGCCTGGACATCTCCAACGCCAACACGCTGATCGTGGAGCGCTCCGACACCCTCGGGCTCTCGCAGCTGCACCAGCTGCGTGGCCGCGTCGGGCGTGGCCGCGAGCGCGGCTACGCCTACTTCCTCTACCCGCCGGAGAACCCGCTCACCGAGACCGCGCACGACCGGCTGGCGACGATCGCGCAGCACTCGGGCCTGGGCTCGGGCGCCGCCGTCGCGATGAAGGACCTGGAGATCCGCGGCGCCGGCAACATCCTGGGCGCCGAGCAGTCCGGCCACATCGCGGGCGTCGGGTTCGACCTCTACATCCGGCTCGTCGGCGAGGCCGTCGCCGCGTTCCGCAAGCAGGCGGGGTCGCAGGGTTCCGACGAACCCGAGCCGCTCGCGGAGGTCCGGATCGACCTGCCCATCGACGCCCACGTCCCGCACGACTACGTGACCGGCGAGCGGCTGCGCCTGGAGGTGTACCGCAAGATCGCGGAGTCGCCCGACCAGGCGGCGCTCGACGCGATCGTCGACGAGCTCACCGACCGCTACGGCGAGCCGCCGGAGCCGGTGCGCAACCTGCTCGCGGTCGCCGCGTTCCGGCAGGCCTGCCGCGAGCTGGGGGTCGGCGAGGTCGCGGTGGCGGGCAACGCGGTGCGGGTCGGCCCGGTCGAGCTGGCCGACTCCGCCCAGATGCGCCTGAAGCGGCTGTACCCGAAGGCCGTCTACAAGCCCGCGGCCCGGCTGGTCACGGTGCCGCGCCCGGCCGAGGGCGACCGGATCGGTGGGGCACCGCTGCGCGACGTCGAGCTGCTCGACTGGGCGAAGCGGTTGCTGACCGACCTGACGGGGACGCCGGTGCCGGTCGGCTGAGCGTGCCGCGCGTGTAACGCGGGCGGCGCACGGGCGACTCCCGAGTCGGGGGCGCGCGGTCGCGCGGCCCGCCACCGATCCTCGGGAGACGACCGTGACCACGCCGCAGCAGGGCAACTGGGACCCGAACGCCTACCCGCCCCCGCCCCCGCAGCAGCCGGGCCATCCGGGATACGCCCAGCCGGGGTACGCCCAGCAGGGGTATCCCCAGCCCGGCGGCGGGTACCCGCTGCCGGGGTACGGCGCCCCCGGCTACCCGCCGCCCGGGTACCCGCAGCAGCCCGGTTTCGGGGCGCCGCCCTACGCGCCGTGGGGTGTCCGCGTCGGCTCCTACCTGATCGACGCGCTGGTCCCGGCCGCTGTCGCCGTCGTCGGCTCGCTGCTGATGATCCCGGCGATCGCCCGCGGCGACGGCAGCGGCCTCGGCCCCATGATGATCATCATGGTCGTGGTCTACCTGGCCGTGTTCGGGTTCGTGCTGTGGAACTCCTGCTACCGCCAGGGCACCACCGGGCAGAGCATCGGCAAGAAGGTCGTCGGCACCAAGCTCGTGCGGGTGCGCGACGGGCAGTCGATCGGGTTCGGCATGGCGTTCGTCCGCCAGCTCGCGCACGTCCTCGACAGCATCCCCTTCTACCTCGGCTACCTGTGGCCGCTGTGGGACGAGCGGCGCCAGACCTTCGCCGACAAGGTGTGCGACACGGTGGTCGTGCGCGTCGACACGTGACCCTCGGCGGGGTGGCCGGAGCCACGTGAGAGGGTGGGGCCGTGCGTAGCAGGGTGATCCGGGCCATCGCCGTGACGTCGATCCTCGGCGCGGTCGTCGCGGGATGCGGCAGCGGACCGAGCCAGGTCGGGTCGGCCGCCATCGTCGGCGACTCGTCGGTGGCGCTGTCGAGCGTCGAGTCGCAGCTGGGCACCCTGCTCGCGTCGCCCCGGCTCAAGCAGCTGATGACGCAGTCCGGGGTCACCCCCGACCTCGTCGCGCGTGAGCTGGTCAGCCGCTCCGTGCTGCACGACCTGATCCGCGCCGAGGCCGCCGAGACCGGCCTCGTCGTCACCGACGCGCAGGTCGACGAGACCATCGCCGCCGACGACCGCACCACCGACGACAACCAGCCCGCCGCGGCAGCCCTGGAGTCGCCGATCGCCCAGTTCGGCGACCCGGCGTTGCGGCGCGAGGCGGTCCGCGACGACCTGCTGATGGTCGAGCTGGGCAGGCGTGAGCTCGACCGGCTCAACGTCGCCGTGCAGGTCGGGCAGACGTCGTCGGAGGCCGACGCGCAGGCCAAGGCCCAGATCGCCCTCGCGGGCGGCCCGGCGGCCGACCAGTTCTTCGGCGGCCCCGCCCGTGCCGTCCCGGCGTCGCAGATCGTGCCCGGGTTCGCGCAGGCCCCGCCGTACGCGTGGTCGCTGCTCGGCACCCCGCAGGGTGGCGTGATCATCGTGAAGCCGCAGCAGGGCGACACCACGTGGACCGTCGCGAAGGTGCAGTCGCGCACCAGCACGGAGCCCCCGCCGCCCGCCCGCGGCCAGGACGCCGGCCAGTCGGCCGACGAGGTCGACCAGGCGCTGCTGCTGACGTTCGGCACACACCTGCTGCAGCCGCGCGCGATGGCCACCGACATCCGCGTCAACCCCCGCTACGGGGTGTGGGACCCGCTGTCGATGGGTGTGGTCCAGGCCGACCAGGTGCCCGGCACCGTCCTCGCCCCGGCCGCCGCGACCCCCTGACCGGACTCTCGTGACGACTGTCGTCCTGCTCTCCGCCCGTCTCGGCGCGGTCCTGCCCGCGGCGGCCGTGGGCGCGCTGCGTGCGGCCGACACCGTCGTCGCCACGCCCGACGTCACCGACCCTGCGGCCTGGGGTGCCGAGCCGCTCGACGGTGACCCGCCCGCGGGGGCGGTCGTGCTCACCACCGATCCCGGGCACCCCGTCGTCGCCGCGGCCGGTGCCGTGATCGTCACCGCGGAGCCCGCCGGCGCGGCCCTGCTCGACGCCGTGGCGGTCATGGACCGGCTGCGCTCGCCCGGCGGCTGCCCCTGGGACGCCGAGCAGACCCACGACTCCCTGCTGCAGTACCTGGTCGAGGAGGCCTACGAGCTGTACGAGGCCATCGAGGACGGCGACCGGGCGGCGATGCGCGAGGAACTCGGCGACGTGCTCCTGCAGGTGCTGTTCCACGCCCGCGTCGCCGCCGAGGACGCCGCCCCGTTCGACGTCGACGACGTGGCGGGCGATCTCGTCGCCAAGCTGGTGGGACGGCACCCGCACGTGTTCGCGGGCAGCGAGCGCATCGACACCGCCGAGCGGCAGGAGCACCGCTGGGAGGAGCTCAAGCGGGCCGAGAAGCAGCGTGAGTCCAGTGTGGACGGGGTGCCGATGGGGCAGCCCGCCGTCGCGCTCGCGGCCAAGCTGACCAGCCGCACGGCCCGCGCGGGCTTCCCCGCGGAGCTGCTGCCGTCCGGGCCCGGGGTGGGGGAGCAGCTCTTCGCCCTCGCCGCGCGCGCCAAGCTGGCCGGGGTCGACCCGGAGGCCGAGCTGCGCACGACGGCACGCGCGTTCGCGGACCGGGTGCGCCGCGCCCAGCGGGCCGCCGCGGCCACGGGTGCCGACGCGCACGCCCTCGACGGCGACGCGTGGCGCGCCGCGTGGGCCCGCGCCGTCGACGATCAGGTGAGCAGCGCTGCGCCCCAGTAGTCCGAGCCGGCCAGCCCGGGCGGGCACGCGAACATCGCGGACCCGGTGTGCTGCAGGTACTCCATCATCGGGTCCTGCTGGGCGAGGACCCGCTGCATCGGCACGAACTGGGTCTGCGGGTCGCGGACGAACGCGATGAAGAACAGCCCGGCGTCGAGGCGGCCGCGGCCGTCGGTGCCGTCGACGAAGTTGTAGCCGCGCCGCAGGATCCGCACGCCGTTCAGGGTCTCGGCCGAGGCGAGCCGGATGTGGGCGTCGGCGGCGATCGCGGGCTGCCCGTCGGCGCCGCGCGCGTCGAGGTCGGCGACGTCGAACTCCGCCTTGCCGCTGAGCGGGTTGCCCTCTCCCTTGCTGCGCCCGACGATCTGCTCCTGCTCCTGCAGCGACGTCCGGTCCCACGTCTCGACGTGCATCCGGATCCGCCGGGCGACGAGATAGGTGCCGCCGGTCATCCAGTCGGGGCCGTCGCCGGGCTGGACCCAGACGTGGTCGTCGAGCTGGTCGGGCTCCTCGGCCTTGACGTTGTTCGTGCCGTCCTTGAAACCGAACAGGTTGCGCGGTGTGGTCTGCGCCGTCGACGTCGACGACGTGCGCCCGAACCCGAGCTGCGACCAGCGCACCGACGTCGTCCCGAACCCGATGCGCGCCAGGTTGCGCACGGCGTGGACGGCGACCTGGGGGTCGTCGGAGCAGGCCTGGATGCACAGGTCGCCGCCGGAGCGGGCGGGATCGAGGTTGTCGCCCGCGAAGGGCGGCAGGTCGGCGAGCGCGGGTGGGCGGCGGTCCTGGAGCCCCAGCTTGTCGAAGAACGAGCCGCCGAAACCGACCGTGATCGTCAGCGACGCGGCGGGCAGCCCGAGCGCCTCACCGGTGTCGGCGGGCGGGGCCAGCGGATTGCCGCCGACGGCACCGTTCGCCGCGGTCTCCTCCCCGGCGGTCATCCGCTCGGCGGCGGTGGCCCAGCGGGCGAGCAGGCGGGCGACGGCGACGCGGTCGGTCGTGGTGAGGTCGAGGGCGACGAAGTGCAGCCGGTCCTGCGCGGGGGTGGCGATGCCGGCCTGATGGACGTCACGGAACGGGACGACGCCCGGACCGCCGGCGGGCCCGCCCGACGTGCCTGCGGCGTAGCCGATCGCCGCAGCGCCGCCCGCGACGACCACGCCGGCACCGGCCAGCCCGAACAGCGCCCGCCGGGAGAGCCCGCCACCCGCCTCCGCGGCGGGGGGCGGGGAGACGGCGCGTTCGGTCTGGCCGGTGTCGGTCATGCACGGTGTCCGATCAGCTGGTGACGACGGAGGCGACCTGGCTGATCGGCTCGGCCAGGGCGTCGACGGCGTCGGTCATCTTCTTCTTGTCCTCGTCGGTCAGGTCCGTGTAGAGCCTGAAGCCGTCGCCGACGCGGTACTGCTCGAGCAGGGTGTCGACGGCGGCGAAGCGCTCGTCGAGCAGCGGGCCGAGGGCCTTGTCCTTCTCGTCGATCACGGGGCGCAGCGCGGCGACCGCGGCCTGCGAGCCCTCGACGTTGGCCTTGAAGTCCCACAGGTCGGTGTGGCTGTAGCGGTCCTCCTCGCCGGTGATCTTGCCGGTGGCGACCTCGTCGAGCAGCTCCTTCGCGCCGTTGGCCAGCTGGACCGGGGTCAGCTCCAGGGTCGCGACACGGTTCTGCAGGTCCTTCATGTCGGCGACGAGGGCGTCGGCCATCGCGGCCGAGTCGGGCTGCAGGCCCGACTCCCACAGGTCCTTCTCCAGGCGGTGGTAGCCGGTGAAGGGGACGCCGGGCTCACCGTCGTCACGGCCGTCGACCTTGGGATCGATGTCGCTGAACGACTCGGCGACGGGCTCGATCCGCTCCCAGTAGGTGCGCGACACCGGGAACAACGCCTTGGCCTTGGCGACGTCGCCCGCCTTGACGGCGTCGGCGAACTCCTGGGTCTTGGGGACCAGGGCCTCCAGCTGGGAGTTGACGTAGCGCTTGTAGCCGGCGGTGGCCTCGGCGAGGCGGGTGTTCTGGTCGACGGAGCGCTGCGCGTTGCCGGTGACGGTGAACGCGGCCCGGATCCCGTCGCCGACCATGCCGGGCTTGCAGGCGGTGGTGTAGGCGCCCCCGTCGGGGACCTCGACGATGAGGTCGCGGGTCAGTCCGGGGCCGATGTTCTCGACCTCGCCCATGATCCGGTCGCCGGTGGCGTAGAGGTAGAACTCGGTGACCTTGCTCCCGGTGTTGGTGACGGTGAACGAGATCGTGCCCGCAGGGGCCTCCCTGGTCGCGACGTCGCACGACGAGTCGGCCGCCGAGACCTTGATCGGCCCACCCTGCCCGCCGGAGACGTTCTCGGCAGGTGGGGCGGTGCTGGTGCATCCGGCGAGTACGGCGGCCGCCGCGGCTGCGGCCAGCACTGCTGCCGCGGTCCTGCGTGACATGGTTCTCCTCGAGTTTCTATCCGGTGGTGGCGACGGCGGCACGGCGTCGGCCGGGGAGCAGGAAGAGCGTGAGGACCACGGCGACGTAGGCGACCCAGACGGCCGCCTCGAGCACGGTGGTCTGCGGGGAGAAGTTGAAGATCCCCTTGAGCAACGTGCCGTACCAGGAGTCGGCGGGGATGGCGGCGCTGACGTCGAAGGCCAGGGTGTTGAGGCCGGGCAGGATGCCGGCCTCCTGGAGGTCGTGGACGCCGTAGGCGAGGATCCCCGCGGCGACGAAGACCAGCAGCAGGCCGGTGACGGTGAAGAACTTGCCGAGGTCGATCTTCACGGCACCGCGGTAGATCAGGTACGCGAGCGCGATCGCGATCGCGATGCCGATCAGGAAGCCGATCAGTGGCTCCAGCGTCTGGCCCGCCGCCTCGGCGGCGGAGAAGAAGAACACCGCCGTCTCCAGGCCCTCGCGGCCGACGGCGAGGGCGGCCACGACCACGACGGCGACCGGCCCGATCTCGAGGGCGTCCTCGAGCTTGCCCTGCAGCTCCGCCGACAACGCCCGCGCGTTGCGCCGCATCCAGAAGATCATCCAGGTGACGAACGCGACCGCGACGATCGACAGGGTCCCGCCGAGCGCCTCCTGGGCCTCGAAGGTGAGCGCCTGCTGGGTGAGGGTGAGGGCCAGCGTCACGCCGACGGAGACGGCGACGGCGATGCCGACGCCGAGCCACACCTTGGGCAGCTCGGAGCGCCGGTCGGTGCGCACGAGGAAGGCGACCAGGATGCTGACCACGAGCGCGGCCTCGAGGCCTTCCCGCAATCCGATCAACGCGTTGCCGAGCACGTTCCCGACGTCTCCAGTCCGTTTCGTACCGCTTCTTAGGCCAGCCTGTACACGTGCGCAGCGAGGCTAGCCTCTGTCGTGTCCGGGGCGGTAGTGCCGTTTCGTTACCGAGCGCCGGTTGATCTCGCCTGGAGCGTTCGGCGAATTCGCGAATCGGACTTATCAGTCATTTGACGCACATGATCGGACCTGGGCCCCACCACCGGCGGAACCGTCCGAACGGGATCGTCCGCCCACTCGGTGAGCCTTTTCGGATATTCGGTCCGACAATTCCCGATAAGGACGGGGAACGTATTCCGGCGGTGTTATCCGAGCCTATTGACAGGCAATTGAAGCGATACCTAACTTTTGGTGGCCCGGCCGTGGGAGCCGGTGTCGCGAAAAGAGGGTTCCGGGTGCTCGCAACGTTCATCGTCGGACTGCGCGAGGGGCTCGAGGCCTCACTCGTCGTGGGCATCGTCGCGAGTTTCCTCGTCGCCCGCGGGCGCCGCGACGCGCTGCGCTCGGTCTGGTTCGGCGTCGGTATCGCCGTCGCCATCTGCCTCACCGTCGGCGTGGTCCTGGAGATCGTCACCGCCGACCTGCCGCAGGCCGCCCAGGAGGGCCTCGAGACGGTCATCGGCCTGCTCGCCGTGGCGATGGTCACATACATGGTCGTGTGGATGCGCTCGCACGCCCGCGACATGCGCGCCGAACTGGAGTCGTCGGCCGGGGCGGCGCTGGCCGCCGGCTCCACGACCGCACTCGTCGTGATGGCGTTCCTCGCCGTGCTCCGGGAAGGCTTCGAGACGGCGGTGTTCCTCCTCGCCGCGTTCCAGGCCTCGACCTCGCCGCTGCTCGCCGGTCTCGGCGCCCTGCTCGGCGTACTCGTCGCCATCGGGCTCGGCTACGGCATCTACCGCGGCGGGGTGAAGCTGAACATGGCGCGCTTCTTCCGCATCACCGGCGTCGTCCTCGTGATCGTGGCGGGCGGGCTGCTCACGACGGCCGCGCACACCGCCCACGAAGCCGGCTGGATCAACGTCGGCCAGACCCGGGTGCTGGACCTGTCCGGGCTCGTCCTGCCCGGCACGCCCGTGTCGTCACTGCTCACCGGTGTTCTCGGCATCCAGCCCTACCCGGTGCTCCTCGAGGTCGTCGTCTGGCTCGTCTACGTCGTTCCGCTCCTCGTCTACGTACTCCTTCCCAGCACGAAACGGCGCACGCCCGAACCCGTTCCCGCGGCCTGACCCCGTACCCCACCGTCTCGCCGAAACACCGAGGAGCACGACCCGTGACCCCCACCCGAACCCGCGTCGCCTGCGGCGTGGCCGCCCTGGCCACCGCCGGGCTGCTCGCCTCCGCCTGCTCCGGTTCCGGGCAACAGGCCGCGCCCGGCGACCCGGCCCCCACCGCGGTCACCATCGAGATCAGCGACGCGGGCTGCGGCCCGAACCCCGCCACCGTCCCCACCGGGCCCGTGAACTTCGCCGTGACCAACGCGGCATCGGCCAAGGTCACCGAGGCGGAGGTGCAGGGCGGCGGGAAGATCCTGGGGGAGAAGGAGAACATCACCGCCGGCCTCGACAGCTCGTTCTCGCTGCGCATGGAGCCCGGCACCTACAGCGTGTACTGCCCCGGCGCCGCCAAGGACACCTGGACGTTCACCGTCAGCGGCACCGGCGGCACCGCCCCCACCGCCGCCGCCGACACCTCCCTCGCCGCCGCCACCCAGGGCTACCACGACTACGTCGTCTCCGAGACCGCCCAGCTGCAGAAGGCCACGAAGACGTTCACCGACGCCGTCCGCGCCGGGAACGTCGCCGCCGCCGAGAAGGCCTTCGCCCCCGCCCGCGTGCACTACGAGAGCATCGAGCCCGTCGCCGAGAGCTTCGGCGACCTCGACCCCGCCATCGACGCCCGCATCGACGACGTCGACGACCCCACCCGCTGGACGGGCTTCCACCGCATCGAGAAGGCGCTGTGGGCCGACGGGAACCTCGACGGCATGACGGCGATCGCCGACAAGCTCGACGCCGACGTCGCGACCCTCGAGGACAAGGCCGCGACGAACACCTACCAGCCCGCCGAGCTCGCCAACGGCGCGTCCGACCTGCTCACCGAGGTCTCCACCAGCAAGGTCACCGGGGAGGAGGACCGCTACTCCCACACCGACCTCTGGGACTTCGCCGCCAACATCGACGGCGCCCGCAAGGCGTTCGAGCTGCTCCAGCCCGCGCTCGCGGCCAAGGACCCCGACCTCGCCCAGCAGCTCGAGGCCCGGTTCACCGACGTCACCCAGGGCCTGGCCAAGTACAGGTCGGGCGACGGCTACCAGGACTACGGCGCCGTGACCGACACCGACAAGCGCTCGCTCGCCGACTCCGTCAACGCGCTCGCCGAGCCGCTGTCGCAGGTCGCCGGGAAGGTCGTCTGACCCCCATGGAACTCTCCCGGCGCCGACTCCTGCACGGCATCGCGGGGGCCGGCGCCGCCGGCGCCGCACTGACCCTCGCCGGCTGCGCCCCGCCGGCGGTCGCCGCCACCGACGTCGTCGACTTCCACGGCCCGCACCAGGCCGGCATCGCCACCCCGGTGCAGGACCGCCTCGCGTTCACGGCCTTCGACGTCACCACCACCCGCCGCGACGACCTCGTCACGATGCTGACCACGTGGACCGCGGCCGCCGAAGCCATGACCCGCGGCGCCCCCGTCCCCGGCCCCACCCCGTCCGACGCCCTCCCGCCCGCCGACACCGGCGAAGCCGACGGCCTGCCCGCCGCCCGGCTCACGATCACCATCGGGTTCGGGCCCGGCCTGTTCACCACCGCCGACGGCACCGACCGCTTCGGCCTCGCCGCCCGCCGCCCCGCGGCCTTCGCCCCGCTGCCCGCCCTGCCCGGCGAGCTCCTCGACGCCACCCGCAGCGGCGGCGACATCGCCGTCCAGGCCTGCTCAGACGACCCCACCGTCGCCTTCCACGCCGTCCGCAACCTGACCCGCCTCGGTCGCGGCACCGTCGTCGCCCGCTGGGCCGAACTGGGGTTCGGCAAGACGTCGTCGACCGGGAACGCCGGTGGCACACCGCGGAACCTGCTGGGGTTCAAGGACGGCACCCGCAACATCCAGGGCACCGACGACGCCGCACTCGGACAGCACGTCTGGGTCGCGGACCGCGACGGCGCGGGCTGGCTCGGCGGCGGCAGCTACCTCGTCGCGCGCCGGATCCGGATGTTCGTCGAGCCCTGGGACCGGGACCGGCTCGCCGACCAGGAAGCCGTCTTCGGCCGCTTCAAGACCTCCGGGGCGCCGCTCACCGGGACCGACGAGTTCGACACCCCCGACTTCGGTGCCGTCGGCCCCGACGGCCCGGTCATCGCCGACCGCGCCCACATCCGCCTCGCGGCGCCCGAGAACAACGGGGGCCTGCGCATCCTGCGCCGCGGCTACTCGTACACCGACGGCATCGACGCCCGCACCGGCACGCTCGACGCCGGCCTGTTCTTCCTGGCCTACATGCGCGACCCGGACCAGTTCGTGACGTTGCAGCGCAAGCTCGGCACCGGCGACGCCCTCAACGAGTACATCCGCCACGTCGGCTCGGGCCTCTACGCCTGCCCGCCCGGGACGACGGGCCCCGACGACTGGTGGGGCCGCGCCCTCTTCACCCCCTGAGCGGCGCCGGTCGCGACGGCGACGATCGCTGCTCGGACGTCCGACCAGCTGTCTCCCCGGCACCGCGCGTGTGTCCTGGGAGCTGTGCGAGCGCGCGGGGCCGGGCGCGGCTGCGCGGCCACCGTCACCGAGCGTGTGATGAGCGTCGGGTGGCCGCGCTGGTGACACGGTCGGCGGCGGGTCCGGGACCGAGGGTGTCGTGAGTGCTGGGTCGGGGCGCTCATGACACGTCCGCGGGAGTGCGGAGGAGCGGCGTGAGCCTCGACGCGGTCGCCCGCCGCCCTCGACGGCCGACGCGAGCCGGCCGGTCCGGGGCGGCTGGAGCGAGCGAGGCCGCCGTCGTTCAGCGTGTGATCAGCGTCGGGGTGGGTGCGCTGATGACACGGTCGGCGCGAGGTCCGGGATCGAGGGTGTCATGGGGGCTGCGTGGGTGCGCTGATCGCACGTTCGTCGGCCGAGCGGTCGGGCGGGTGCGCAGCCGGCGCCTCCTCACCCAGCGTGCGATCAGCGTCGGGTGGGCGCGCTGGTGACACGGTCGGCGGCGGGTCCGGGATCGGGGGTGTCATGGGGGCTGCGCGGGCGCGCTGACGACACGCTCGCGGCCTGGCCCGGATCAGCGGCCTGGCCCGGATCAGCGGCCTGGCCCGGATCAGGCGGGTTCGGCGCGGTCCATCGCGACGCGGGCCCGCAGCTCGCCCAGAGCTTCCTGGTACTCCGGGCGCGGGTCCATGGCGGCGGCCATCTTGTACTGCGCCAACGCCTCCGGGAGCCGCGCCTGACGTTGCAACGTCTTGCCCAGCGCGAAGCGCGCGTAGTGGTCGGCCGGGTCGAGCTCCAGGACGCGGGTGAACGCCTGTTCGACTCGGCGCAGCTGCGCCGAGTCGAAGTAGGCGCGGCCGGCGAGGAGCTGCACCGAGACGTCGTCGGGCTCGCAGTCGAGCACCGGGCGGAGCGCCTGCAGGGCGTCGAGCGGCCGCCGGTCGGACAGCAGCAGCTCCGCCCGGCGGAACGACGCGAAGACGTCGGGGACGTCCCCGGACCGGGCTGCGTCGGGCTCCTCTGCGGCTGATCCGTGCGGCGTCGTCATGGTCGTTCCACGGTAGGCCCCGTCGCACGGATTCGCGAGGCTTGACAGCGCGGCCCGCACCGGTGACGGCCGCGACACCTCGCCCGCGGTGCACGGCCGCGGGCCCTGCGGCGGATAGGGTGGCGCACCGGGTCCAACAGTCGAATCCGGAACGGGAGTTGTGGTGGCGGTCATCGAGCAGGTCGGCGCGCGCGAGATCCTCGACTCGCGAGGAAACCCGACGGTCGAGGTGGAGGTCGCCCTCGACGACGGGACGCTGGCCAGGGCCGCGGTCCCGTCCGGTGCGTCCACGGGCGAGCACGAGGCGGTCGAGCTTCGCGACGGCGACGCGAAGCGCTACGGCGGCAAGGGTGTCGAGAAGGCCGTCGCCGCGGTGCTCGACGAGATCGGTCCCGAGCTGACCGGCATGGAGGCCGTCGACCAGCGCCTCGTCGACCAGCGCCTCGTCGACCTCGACGGCACCACCGACAAGTCCCGCCTCGGCGCGAACGCCCTGCTGGGTGTGTCGCTGGCCGTCGCGAAGGCTGCGGCGGAGTCGTCGGGCCTGGAGCTGTTCCGCTACGTCGGCGGCCCCAACGCGCACGTGCTGCCCGTCCCGATGATGAACATCCTCAACGGCGGCGCGCACGCCGACACGTCGGTCGACGTGCAGGAGTTCATGATCGCCCCGATCGGCGCCGAGTCGTTCCGCGAGGCGCTGCGCTGGGGCACCGAGGTCTACCACGCGCTGAAGTCCGTCCTGAAGAAGAACGGGCTGGCCACCGGCCTGGGCGACGAGGGCGGCTTCGCCCCCGACGTCAAGGGCGGCACCCGCGGCGCGCTGGAGCTCATCTCCACCGCGATCGAGACCACCGGCTTCACCCTCGGCACCGACGTCGTCCTCGCGCTCGACGTCGCGGCCACCGAGTTCTTCGACAAGGGCTCCTACAGCTACGAGGGCAAGAAGCTGACCTCGGCCGAGCTGTCCGCGGTGTACGCCGAGCTGGTCGACGCGTTCCCGCTCGTCTCCATCGAGGACCCGCTGTCCGAGGACGACTGGGACGGCTGGATCGAGCTGACGAAGTCGTTGGGCGACAAGGTCCAGCTCGTGGGCGACGACCTGTTCGTCACCAACCCGGAGCGGCTCGAGGACGGCATCCTGCGCGGCGCCGCGAACGCGCTGCTGGTCAAGGTCAACCAGATCGGCACGCTGTCGGAGACCCTCGACGCGGTGACGCTGGCGCAGTCGGCGGGCTACCGCTGCATGATGAGCCACCGTTCCGGCGAGACCGAGGACACCACGATCGCCGACCTGGCCGTCGCCACCGGCTGCGGCCAGATCAAGACGGGCGCGCCCGCGCGCTCGGAGCGGGTCGCGAAGTACAACCAGCTGCTGCGCATCGAGGAGGCCCTCGGCGACGCCGCGCGTTACGCCGGCGAGCTGGCCTTCCCCCGCTACGCGGTGCCGCAGGGCTGACGTGCCCGCCGCGGCCGACGAGCGCGCGCGGACCCGGGGCGACCGGGGCCGCGGCGCCGGTCCGGCCCGGCCCGGTGCCGCAGGGCGGCGGGCCCGCACCCGCGAACCCCAGCTCACGCGCAGCCGTTCCCGCGCGGCCGGTGTCGTCGCGGCGACCACCGGGTTCCTCGGCGTCTCGTCGACCCGGCGCGCCGCGGTGCTCGCCGTCGTCGTCTGTGCGCTGGCCCTCACGGTCGCGGTGCCGTTGCGCAACTTCGTCGCCCAGCGCCAGCAGCTGTCGGACCTCATGGACCGGCAGCAGCAGATCGCCGCCGAGGTCAGCAGGCTCGACGAGCAGCGGGCCCGCCTCTCCGATCCCTCGCAGGTCGAGGCCGACGCCCGCAGCAGGCTCGGCTACGTCAAGCCCGGCGAGGTGCCCTACATCGTCGAGCTGCCCGTCCCACCGCCGAGCCCCGAGGAGCTCGCCGCCGGACAACCCTGGTTCGAGCGGCTCTGGAACAACGTCTCGGAAGGTTCTCCCGCACAGTCATGACCGCACAGTGACACCCGCAGTACCGGGGGGCACCCCCGCTCCCACGATCTCCGACGCCGACCTCGCCGCCGTCACCGCCCAGCTCGGGCGGGCGCCGCGGGCGGTCCGGGAGGTCGCGCACCGTTGCGCGTGCGGGCTGCCCACCGTCGTCGCCACCTCGCCGCGCCTCGAGGACGGCACCCCGTTCCCGACGCTGTTCTACCTGACGTGCCCGCGGCTCGCGTCGCGCCTGGGCACGCTGGAGGCCGAGGGCCGGATGCGGGAGATGACCGACCGGCTCGCCGAGGACCCCGAGCTGGCCGCCGCCTACCACCGCGCCCACGAGGCGTACCTGGCCGAGCGGGACGCGATCGAGCCCCTCGGTACCGACGTCAGCGCGGGCGGCATGCCGAGCCGGGTCAAGTGCCTGCACGTCCACGCCGGGCATGCGCTCGCCCGCGGGCGCGGCGTCAACCCGTTCGGCGACGAGGCCCTCGACGAGGTCGGCGAGTGGTGGAAGGCCGGCCCCTGCGTCTGCGTCAGCGACGAGGGCTGACCCGCTCCAGCAGCGCCTCGGTGTGCGCCGACGCGGGCAACGTCCCGGCGGTGCGCCACGGCCCGTCGGGCAGGAAGCGGGACGCGACGAACGCCGTCGACACCTCCTCGGGGGCGTGGCGCAGCAGCAGCGACCCCTGCAGGCACAGGGCCAGCAGCTCGGCGAGCCGCCGCGCGGTGCGCTGCTCACGTGAGCGCAGCTCCGTCCGCAGCTCCGTGCGTGCCCGGTCGAACCACGAGTCGGCGCCGGCCGCCGCGTCGATCTCCTTCAGGACCGCGTCGACCGAGTCCGGTTCCTTCGTGACGGCGCGCAGCACGTCGAGTGCCGTGACGTTGCCCGACCCCTCCCAGATCGAGTTCAGCGGCGCCTCCCGGTAGAGCCGGGGCAGCCCCGACTCCTCGACGTAACCGTTGCCGCCCAGGCACTCCATCGCCTCGGCCACGACCGTCGGCGTGCGCTTGCACACCAGGTACTTCGACGCCGGGAGGGCGAGGCGCAGCAGCTCGGTCTCGCCACGGTCGACCGCACCGGCCAGCCGCAGCGCGAGGGCCGTCGCCGCCTCCGACTCCAGCGCCAGGTCGGCCACCACCGACTGCATCAGCGGCTGGTCGGCCAGCCGCTCGCCGAACGCGGAGCGGTGCGCGACGTGGTGCGCCGCCTCCGACAGTGCGGCGCGGATCGTCCCGGCCGCGCCGAGCACACAGTCCAGCCGCGTCATCGACACCATCTCGATGATCGTGACGACGCCGCGCCCCTCCTCGCCGAGCCGCCAGCCGACGGCGTCGTCGTACTCCAGCTCCGCCGACGCGTTGGACCGGTTGCCCAGCTTGTCCTTCAGCCGTTGCAGCCGGATCGCGTTGCGCGACCCGTCGGGCAGCACCCGCGGCAGCACGAAGCACGTCAGCCCGCCCGGCGCCTGCGCGAGCGTCAGGAACAGGTCGTTCATCGGGGCGGAGGTGAACCACTTGTGGCCGGTCAGCCGGTACGTGCCGTCGGCGGACCGGCTGGCGACGGTCGTGCCGGCCCGGACGTCGGAGCCGCCCTGCTTCTCGGTCATCGACATGCCCGCGAGCAGCCCCGTCTTGCTGCCCGGGCGGGCCAGGCCCGGCTGGTACATCCGCGCCGTCAGGCCCGGCTCGAACGACGCTGCCAGCGCCGGGTCGTGGCGCAGCGCCGGCACCGACGCGTAGGTCATCGAGATCGGGCAGCAGTGCCCCTGCTCCAGCTGGCTGACCAGGTAGAACCCGGCCGCGCGGGCCACGTGGGCGCCCGTGCCGGGTGCCGCCTGCCACGGCGCGGCGTGCAACCCCCAGCCCACCGACAACCCCATCAGTGCATGCCACGACGGGTGGAACTCGACCTCGTCGATCCGGTGGCCGTACCGGTCGTGGGTGCGCAGGACGGGGGAGTTCTCGTTGGCCAGCCGGGCGTGCTCGCGGAACTCCTCCGACGCCACCTTGTCGCCGAGGAGCGCCAACGTCGGCAGCGCGCCGCCCGCCCCCTCGCGCTCGACGGCGTCGACGAGGGCCGGGTCGCAGGCAAGGGGGTCGAACCCGGCGAGCGGCGGAGGCTGGTTGGTGACCTCGTGGGTGCCCAGATCGGTGCCGGGCTCGGCGGGCCTCGTCGTGGTCGTCGGCCGGGGGCGGCGCACGACGGCCGGGCCGGCGATCGCCTCGCCGGGTTGGGGCGCCCCGTCCTGCTCGTCGTGCTCGGACGACCCGGCGTCCGCTGGGCGCGGCGACGGGACCGCGGTGCGTGCGGCACCGGCCTTCTCCGCGGCACCCCGTGTGCCCGAGGCCCCCCGCTCTCCGCTGACCACGCTGCGAGGGTAACCGCGCCGACCCGGTGACGGGGCCGTCCGCGGACGATCCGCTCCCGCGCGCCGCGTACGGTTGCCCGGGACCGGTCCGTGATCCCTGAGGAGACCCGATGCCCCGCGTGGCCGCCATCGACTGCGGGACGAACTCCATCCGGCTGCTCGTCGCCGACGTGACCGCCGGGCCCGACGGGTTCGACCTGCGCGACGTGCACCGCGAGATGCGGATCGTGCGCCTGGGCAAAGGTGTCGACGCCAGCGGCCGCCTCGATCCCGAGGCCATCGAACGCACCCGCGCCGCGCTCGTCGACTACACGGCGATCCTGCGCCGCAAGGGGACCGAACGCGTCCGTATGGTCGCCACCTCCGCGACCCGCGACGCGTCCAACCGTGAGGACTTCTTCGGCATGGTCCGCGACGTCCTGGGCAGCGACGCCGAGGTCATCTCCGGCGACGAGGAGGCCACGCTGTCGTTCGTCGGCGCCGTCGGCGACCTCGACCCCGCCGACGGGCCGTTCGTCGTCGTCGACATCGGTGGCGGGTCCACCGAGCTCGTCATCGGGGACCTGGCCGACGACGGCACCGCCACCGTCCGCGCCGCGCGCTCCGTCGACGTCGGCAGCGTCCGGCTCACCGAACGCTGCCTGCCCGGCGACCCGCCCTCGGCCGAGCAGGTCGCGGCCGCACACGACGTCGCCGCCGGCATCCTAGCCGACGCCTTCGCCGCCGTCCCCCTGGACGGCGCCACCACCTGGGTCGGCGTCGCCGGCACCATCACGACGCTGTCGGGCATCGCGCAGGACCTCCCCGAGTACGACCCGAACGCCGTCCACCTGTCCCGGCTCTCGCGCGCCGACCTGCATGCGCTGTCCCAACGGCTCGTCACGTCGACCCGCCCCGAGCGCGAGGCCATGGGGGCCCTGCACCCCGGCCGGGTCGACGTCATCGCGGCCGGCTCGATCATCGTCTCCGTCCTCGCCGACGAGCTCGCCGCGCGCACCGGCATCGAGGAGATCGTCGTCTCCGAGCACGACATCCTCGACGGCATCGCCCGCTCGATCGCCTGACGTGCCCGCTCCCGCCACGCTGGACCTGCTCGACGAGCAGGTCACCCGCTGCCGCGCCTGCCCCCGGCTGGTCGCGTGGCGGGAGAAGGTGGCCACCGAGAAGCGTGCCGCGTTCCGCGACCAGACCTACTGGGGCCGGCCCGTCCCCGGCTTCGGCCCGGCCGACGCGTCGCTGCTCGTCGTCGGCCTCGCCCCGGCGGCGCACGGCGCCAACCGCACGGGCCGCATGTTCACCGGCGACCGCTCCGGCGACTTCCTCTACGCCGCCATGCACGCCGTCGGTCTCGCCAACCAGCCCACCGCCGTCTCCGCGGACGACGGCCTCACCCTCGTCGGCACCCGCATCACCGCGCCCGTGCGCTGCGCCCCGCCCGCCAACAAGCCCACGCCCGAGGAACGCGACACCTGCCGGCGCTGGCTCGACGCCGAGCTCGCCCTGCTCGCCGCCCACCTGCGCGCCGTCGTCGTCCTCGGCGGTTTCGGCTGGCAGTCGCTCCTGCCAGTCCTCCACGCCAACGGCTGGACCGTGCCGCGGCCGCGACCGAAGTTCGGGCACGGCGCCCAGGTCGACCTGACCGGAGAGGCCGGAACGCTGCGGCTCTTCGGCAGCTACCACGTGAGCCAGCAGAACACCTTCACCGGGACGCTGACGTCGTCGATGCTCGAGGACGTGCTCACGGCGGCCGGGCGTGCCGCGGGAATCCTCGCCGGCTGACCACCACCCGTTGTCCCTATGTTCACCCGAATGGGCGTCTTGACCATCACAGGGGTGTGCCCTAACACGATCGGTCGTTCTGGTTTCGTCCTGAGCAGCTCGGGTGGGAGCATTGGGGCATGGCTCGGACCACCAGGATCGTCATCGTCGGCGGTGGCTACGTCGGCATGTACACCGCCCTGCGCCTGCAGAAGAAGCTTCGCCGCGGCGAGGCCGACATCACGGTGATCGACCCCCAGTCCCACATGACCTACCAGCCCTTCCTCCCCGAGGCGGCCGCCGGGTCCATCGAACCCCGCCACGTCGTCGTGCCGCTGCGCCGCGTCCTGCGCAAGTGCCACCACGTCAACGGCCGCGTCACCGCCATCAGCCACGAGAAGCGCGAGGTCGCGGTCGACCTCGTCAGCGGCACCACGACGACCATCGGCTACGACGTCCTCGTCGTCGCCCCCGGCTCCGTCGCCCGGACCCTGCCCGTCCCCGGGCTCGCCGAGCGCGGCATCGCCTTCAAGACCGTCGGCGAAGCCATCTACCTGCGCAACCACGTCCTGTCGCGGCTCGACGCCGCGGCCACCACCACCGACCCGCGGATGCGTCGCAAGCTGCTGACGTTCCTCGTCGTCGGCGGTGGCTACGCCGGCATCGAGGCCCTCGCCGAACTCGCCGACATGGCGCGCCACGCCAGCAAGTACTACGAGAACGTCAACCGCGAGGACATCCGCTGGGTCCTCGTCGAGGCCTCCGCCCGGATCATGCCCGAGGTCGGCCCCACCCTCGGCCGCTACACCGTCGAACGCCTCCTCGACGCCGACATCGAGGTCAACCTCGACACCCGCGTCGTCTCCATGGTCGACGGCCACGTCGAGCTCGACGACGGCCAGTCCTTCGACGCCGACACCATCATCTGGACCGCAGGCGTCAAACCCAGCCCGATGCTCGAGAACACCGACCTGCCCCGCGACGCCCGCGGCCGCGTCGACTGCACCGCCATGCTCCAGGTCGTCGGCATGCCCGACGTCTTCAGCGCCGGTGACTGCGCCTCGGTGCCCGACCTGTCCAAGGACGACCCCGAGGCCCGCACCAGCCCCTCGGCCCAGCACGCCGTCCGCCAGGCCAAGGTCCTCGCCGACAACCTCGCCGCCCACATCCGCGGCCGCAAGCTCACCGAGTACCGGCACTCCTACGCCGGTTCGGTCGCGAGCCTCGGGCTCTACAAGGGCGTCGCCGAGATCTACGGCATCAAGCTCCGCGGCATCGTGGCCTGGTTCATGCACCGCACCTACCACGTCAGCCGCATGCCCACCTGGAACCGGCGGATCCGGATCGTCTTCGACTGGACCGGCGCCCTCGTGCTCGGTCGCGAGGTCGTAGCGCTCGGCCAGATCCACGAGCCCCGCGCCGAGTTCAGCCGCGTCGCCGGCCCGCCCCAGCCGCGGCCCCTGCCCGCCGTCGAGGCCGACGAGGCCGACCTGCCGGCGGAGCAGAAGGTCACCAGCGGGGCCTGAGGACGTCCCGGAGGCGTGGGGTGCCGCCCGTTGGCTGCACCCCACGCCCCCGTAGCCCAACCGGCAGAGGCAGGCCCCTTAAAAGGGTCACAGTGTGGGTTCGAATCCCACCGGGGGCACCGGGCCGCACCAGGGTGATCATGCTCCTGAGCTGCGAAGACGCTCACTCGCCCGCTCCGGTGCTGTCCGGCTGTCTCCGGTCGGATCCGGCGTCCTCCGACTGCTCACGCCCAATACGCGCCAAAGTTTGACCGCCGAGAGCGGTCGCGATGCGCTGGCGGGCGGCGTCCTCCTGGCCGGCCATGCACTTGGCGTAGATCTGCAGCAGGACGGCGACGCTGTGCCCGGCCCATTCGGCGACCTGGGTGGCCGGAACGCCCGCGTTGAGCCATGTCGAGACGGCGGCGTGCCGGAGGTCGTAGGGCCGCCGAGCCAGAGGTGTCCGGGCCTCGTCCTCGCCCAGGGCGTCCACACGCGCCTTCCGCCAGACCCGGCAATAGGTGCTCTCCGAGAGCTGACCGCCACGCAGACCACGGAACAGCAGCCCGTCCGGGCCGTTGCCGAACGCGTCGAGGTGCTCGCGAAGGAGTGCCGCCAGCTCGGGCGCGCACGGGACGACGCGGGTCTCACCGCGGGCACGGTGCTTGAGCTGACGTTCCTCGCGGCGCTGACCCGAGTCGGTCCAGGAGGCGCCGGCCGACGGTGTGGAGGCCTCCAACAGCAGCTCACCCCAGCCCTCCGCGGGGAGGGACAGGTTCGACGTCCGCAGCGTCGCGGCCTCGGCCGGGCGCAGGCCCGCGAAGTAGAGCGCCCCGAAGAAGGCCACCAGACGCTGCCCGCTGGGCTTCTGCGTGCGGACGGCATCGAGGAGACCGCGTGCCTGGCCAGGGTTGACGACCACGCGCTTGTCGACGCTCTTGACCGTCCGAGGTGCCTTCCAGGCCAGGGCCGTCACCGGGTTGCGGGAGAGGAGACCCCGCTCGACTGCGTACTCGCCGACGTTGACCAGCACACCACGTTGCCGCTGGATCGTGGCCGGCGCTGCGGTCGTCTTGTCAGCTTTACGCGTGAGGGCGTCGAGGGCGCCACGGACCACGGTCGGCTGCCCGAGGTCACCGACGTGCCGCGTGCTGCGCGAGAGCCACGTGAGGGCGCTACACACGTCGTCGGACGCCTCGGCCGGGTCGGTGCGGTGGTTGAACGCCCAGGCCGTGAGCGTCTTCCGCAGGACCTCGTCGTCCGGCCGGCCCCGGTCGGTGGTGAGCAGCGCGAGCGTCACGTTCGTGAGAGCGCGGGCCGTGTTGCGACGCGAGTTCGGAGCCAGGTGCGGCCATTTCATCGCCGAGTACTCCCGAGCGAAGTCGAACCAGGAGACCTTGCGGTCGTTGCGGACCACCGAGACCGGTTGGCCGGACTCGACCTCGAACGCCTCACCGCGACGGGCAGCGGTGACCAGGTCGGATCGGACCGAGTCGGCGAGCGCAGCGGTGCTGTAGGACTCCTTGAACGGGCGGCCAGCGACCGTCCACCGGACGCGATAGGTGGTCTTCCGGGCGCCGGTGTAGACCTCTGTCTTCCAGATCTTGACGTCGTACGAGGTGTCCATCAGGCGGCTTCTTCGCGGTCGTCGAGCCAGCGGTCCAGCTCGGTCCGGCGGATGCGGAGATCACCGTTCGGGAGCTTGATGCAGCGGGGGGCGCGGCCCTTGGCCCGCCACTCGTAGAAGGTCGATCGCGAGATACCGAGGTCGGCACACAGCTCGGCGACGGTCAGCCGCTCGTTGGCCCGGCTCATGCTGCCTCGCTCTCGGTTGCCGAACAGTCGTCAGTGTCAGGTTCTGTGGTGGCCAGGACCGCGGCGTCGTAGTCGGCGCGCCAGCGTTGGCGTTGATGGATCGCGTGGAGCAGCAGGACGGGCCGGGAGGGAACGTCGGGGTCGCCGGGCTTGGTGGTCTCCCACTCGAACGGCCCGTCATCCACGGCGTAGGCGGGTTGCACGCCGGCCTTCGCGAGCAGTTGCCGAACGAAGGTCGACCGCTCCGCGCGATGGTCGGCCAGGCTCTTGTTGGACCACTTCCGCGAGACCAGGACGCGCCGTCCTGCGATGCCGAGGTGTTCGGGTCGGTGGGCCTTGCCCTTGCAGACCCCGGGGACCATCGAGGAGCGGGCGCCCTTGGGCTGGACTCCGAACAGGAGCCAGATCGGGCACCGCGGCGAACAGGGGGTGACCGCGAGCTCGGCGGCCAGGCGGCGGGCGTGTGCGCGCTGTCGGGTGGTGGCGTGCTCGTCGAGGCCGGCGGCCTGGCCCACGGACTTGGTGAGGTATTTCGTGAGGTAGCCGATGTGGCGGCCGGCTTCTTCGGTGCCGCCGAGGATGCCCTTCACGTGGACCTGCTCCCCGAAGGTCACCGTATGCGCCGGGGCGTCGAGGGCGTCGGGGTCGGTGGCTTCATCCCAGGTCGGGAGCGGGGCGCGGGTGTCGGGGTCGACCCAGGCGACGGCGAGGGCGTCCCAGCGCGGCACGTGGTCGCCGCTGTAGACCGCGACGTCGTGGGCCGGCCACCACACCTGGTGATACGTGGCGGCGGCGATCGTGCGGAGTTCGGAGCGGGAGATCGTGCCCCGGATCGCCGCGTGGAAGTGCGGGGCTCCACGCTTCTGCGGTTCGACGGTGCCGAAGTACTGGACGTCCCAGCCGACGCAGCGGCGGGTGTTCTGCCAGAACCGGTCGAGCAGCTTGGGGAAGTGGATCGCGTCGCGTGCGGCGCGGCGGTAGTCGTAGCGGTCCGGGTCGATGGCGGCGCCGTGCTTGTCGACGCGGCCGTAGCTGTCGAGTGTCAGCGTGAGGAACGTGGACGGGCGGTACTTCCCGCCGTAGATCGTGCCGACGGTGCGGTTCTCGACAGGCCGGCGCGGCAGGTTGGGCGCGTCCTGCCGGCGGCGGGTAGAGCGCTTGATCGGGAGCCGGTCCGGCGGGTCGAGCGGGGAGAGGCGGCCCCGGACACCGAGGGCGCGCAACTCCGCGTCGATCTCGGCGACAGTGTCGGCGATGTTCTCGCACTCGGTCTCGTCCCCGGCCTCACGAGCGAGGGCGTGCGCGGCGTGGCGGTCTGCCCGGACGGCCATCAGCTCCTTCTGCGCGTCCGTCGGATCAGCTGGCGCGGTGACGGGCTCGTCCTCGAGGTGCCAGCCCTGGCGGCACTGGACCATCCGCAACCGCCGGGCCTTCTCCGCGCACGGGCGGCACTTGTCCTCCCGCGTCGACCCACAGGGCACCGGGACGACGTCAACGCGGCCGGTGGACAGCTCGATCCGCCGCAGCGCGATCGGACGGACGCAGACCCCGTGGTCCTCGGCGAGCTGGGCGGCGACGTCGTCCGACAGCGCCAGGAGCGCCTTCTGCGCCCGCGAGAGCGTCGACTGGTCGATTGGGCCGTCCGGCAGCGTCACCGGCGGCGGGGGAGGTGCCTCGGTGGCGGTCACGCGGCCTCCCCAAGGGCAGGCGGGTCGATGGACTCGGCGGGGCCGACCGTCGGGGCGAGGGTGAGCGGAGTCGGCCGGCCAGAACGCAGGAACCCGTTCAGCTCGGCGAGGTGCGAGTCGGTCAGATGGAACGCGCGCCCGCGCTGGACTGCCTTGCGCCCCTCGGTCGTCGTCCAGGCGACACCGGGGGTGTCCTCGCTGATCTCGTGCGCAGCAGCGCCACGGGTGCGAGCACCGTCGCCGAGTGCGAGGTCGACCTGATCGGCCTCGTCCAGGCGCAGCGCGATCTTCGTCGGGAAGAGGTGGCGGAAGTCCAGAACAGACTTGCGCGGGTCCTGGACCTGCCCGAGCAGACACACACCAGGCGCGCGGCCCTGAGAGGTGATGACCTGCAGCGCGTTGTTGGCGCGGGTCTTCAGCCCACGGTCGGTCTGGTAGGCGACGACGTCAGCGAGCTCGTCGACCACCAGGAGCACGAACGGCGTCCCCGACGCCGGTGTCCAGGCAGCAGACCCGGCCCGCCGAAGGGCGTCAGCGCGAGACCGGACGAGGCCGGCGACGTGGTCGAGGAGGTCGACGGCGTCGGGTCCGTTGTCGAAGACCAGGCGCTCGAACAGGTGCGGTGCCCGCCCGAGTTCCATCCCGCCCTTGGGGTCGATCCCGAACACCTGCACCTGCCCGGCGGCGATGGCGGGAGCGAGGTGCCAGAGCAGCGACCACATCACCGACGACTTCCCGGCGCCGGTGGAGCCGACGACGAGGAGGTGGTTGCCGAGCAGGCGGGCGTTCCACGGCCGTCCGATCTCGATCGCACCGACCGGCACCTTGCGCAGATCGACGTCCGCAGCGAGTTCGACGAGGGCCGGCGGTGCGATCGGTTCGCGCAGCGGATCGGTGTGGATGAGGTCAAGCCAGATGCGGCGCGGCTTGTCCTGGCGCACCCGGCACGACATGGCACCGAACGAGTGGGCCAACGATTCGGCGCGGGCCACGAACTCCTCGGGACTCTGCCCGTGAAGAAGGCGAACCGAGACACGGTCGCGCCAGCCGTCGGCGCGGACGCGGCGGATACGGGGGTAGTAGTGGGTCGACCCCGCCTTGCGGACGAGGTTCGCGAACCGGGTCGTGCGACGCCACACCCGTCCGTAGACCCAGGCGCGGCGCCATTCCGACGCGATCTGCCGGCGGGCGACGCGATCGAACGAGTCCGGCCACTGCCACCGCCACACCGCCCCAGCCACGATGACCAGGCCGGCGGCGAGAGCGACCCACCACCACGAGGCGGTGAGCCCGACCCACAGCGCCGTAGCCAGGCCGAGCAGCGAGACGGGGTAGCGGTAGACCCGGCGCGCCACGAGGTCGACCAGGCGCACGGCGAGGTAGCCGACGATCACCGGCGCCGCGACGAACAGCGCCTTGCTGGGCAGCATGAGCCACCAGGGCAGGCGAGGGCGCTCGACTTCCAGGGGTGCGGGTGCGGTCCAGTCCTTGCGGCTCATCGCGAACCTGCCTTCCGAGGTCGGCGGCCGGGGACGGCCGAGAGCGGGAACAGCGGGTGTTGGTCGAGGTGGTCCGCGCAGCGACGGCGGTGCGGGTCCGGTCGCTCGACCAGGACGGCGCGGCAGACCTCGCAGCGCACCGGAACGGGCTTGGCGGTCATGCGGCGGCACCGCCCCGCACGGTCGGGCGCAACACGACGACGCTCGCGGAGCGGGTGGCCAATGCGGTGCGTTCGTCGGGGGTGAACCCGGCGACCACACCCCAGCGGCGGGCGGGGTCTTCCCAGCTCATGACGTCGTCGAAGCACAGTGCCCGGACGGGGCAGCCCGCGCAGACCTGGCGTGCGGTGGCGACGGTGGGGGAGGTGGGGTCGAGGTCGAGCGGGAAGAACAGCTCCGGGTCCACGCCTCGGGCGCAGGCGGCGGCAGCGCGCCACTCACGGCCGGTCATGACGCGATCCCGAGGTCGTGGTGGTTGGACATGGCGCCGGCGGCGTCGGAGGTGGGGCGGCGCTGCGCGCGGGCGCGCCAGTCGGTGGCGGCGTCGCGCCAGAACCGGGCGCGGTCCTGCTCCTGGTTCGCGGCGTGGATGACAGCGCGGGTAAACAGCATTGACATGCCAGAGCGGTGGCGGCGGGTCAGGAGCAGCTGCCACCAGGCGGCGCGGCGGGCACAGATCATCGCCAGCCGATCGGCGCGGACCGCGTGCGCGAGGTCGGAGTCGGGCTGTTCGGACGCGACCGCGGAGAACCGGTCGGTCAGGTCGTCGAGGGCGGTCGTGACGCGGTCGGCGACGGGAGGCCGGTTATGCGGCCGGTGGTGCTGGTGGGTGGTGTGGGTGCTCATCTAGGGTTCGTGTCCTTCCGGAATCTGTTGCCTGCCAGGGCATCCGCGGATCGAGGGAGATCGGGGACGAGCTGGTCCTTCGCCGGCTCGTCCCCACCAACAGCGCCGGTCAGGCCGCGTCCTGATTGGCCTTGTGCGGCGCCGGCTTCGCACCGTGATTGCCAGGAGCGCGCATCCCGGACGCGCGGAAGCTGTAGGCCACCCGGGGCCGTCCACCGTTCTCCGCGACGTACGGGGTGACGGTCAGGCCGTCGAACTCGACCGGCCGGAACGGAAGGCCGGCGGCCGCCTCCGGGGGCACCGGCTGATGGACGGCGGCGATCTTCACGACCACCGTCTTGTCCGCCCGCCGCGCCTCCGGGTCCGCGTCCAGCACCGACACCGACCACACCGGCAGACCCGACTCCTTATCGGTCTGCTGCACCGGCCGCCCGGCGCTGGACTTGTCGAAGTCACGCACCGGCTCGACCTCGGACACCACGTAGGCGCCGTGGGGGAAAACGTCGCCCATCGTGACCGTGAACCTGCTCTTGATCGCCATGTCGGCTCCTCTGCTCCAGCTTAGCCAGCTTGGCTAGCCAGGTTGAGAGTAGGACAACATGGCTAGTCAAGCAAGAGGCTGGCTAGGTCGGTTAGCTGAGCTGGGCAGATTGGCCGTAGCATCTGCAAATGGCCCTCGATCCGGACGACCCGCGACCGCCGTACCAGCAGGTGGCGAACGCCCTGCGGGCATCGATCCTCACGCGCAAGCTCGCGCCGGGGGACAAGCTGCCATCGGGCCCACAGCTCTCCGAGCACTACGGCGTTGCTCGCATGACCGTGCAGCAGGCGATCCGCGTGCTCCGCGACGAGGGCCTGGTCGTCTCACGACAGGGCAGCGGGGTGTTCGTCCGAGAGCGCACCGAGCGGCCCGTCGGACTTCGTCCGCACCTCGAACGAGCCTTCGAGCAGACGCGAGTGTCAGTCGACTTCGCCGGCTTCTCCGGCGAGACCCTCCACGGCGCGATCGCCGAACCGCTCGACAAGATTCGGGCCGGCCGGCTGCGTCCGACATCGATCTCGGTCCGCCTGCTCGTGCCGGACCCGTCGGTGCCGTGGGCTCTGCCGGCACAAGTCGACGACCTCGCGGACAGCCCGGCTTTCCGCGCTCGTGCATCGCAGATCGTCCGCCGCCACACAGAGGCGGTCGTCGAAGCGGTGAACGAGCTGGGCGAGCTGGGCTTGGTCGAGGACGCCCGTGCCGAAGTCCGGGCGAGTCCTGCCGTCCCGATGTTCAAGCTCTATGTGATCAACAACGATGAGGTGTTCTTCGGCTACTACCCGGTCGAGCGCCACGACCTCACGCTCGACGGCGAGAAGACGCCCATGTGGGACCTGATGGGCAAGGACGCCGTCCTGTTCCAGCACAACGCCGACTCGGATCCCGAGTCGATGGCGTCGCAGTATGTCCGTCAGTCACGGTTGTGGTTCGAGAGCCTGTGGGACAACGTCGCGCGCCCGTTCTCGTTGTGAAGCTCGCCGAGGTGCTCGACGACGCTCGACACATTCTCCTGGATTTCGACGGCCCTGTTTGCGCCGTGTATGGCGGCACCTCGGATCGCGTCGTCGCCGAGCATTTACGCGGCCTGATCAGTACATCCGGTTGGGAACTGTCGGGCGATGTGAAGGCAACGAGCGACCCTCTCGAAATTCTACGCTATTCGGCCAGCCTGGGTGCGACGCCGCTGCGACTCATCGAGGATGAATTCACCGCTCGGGAGATCGAAGCCGTCGGGGCCGCGACGCCGACACCTGGCCTGAGGGAAGCGTTGGAAGCGCTGACAGATGCAGACCGAACGGTGACGATCGTGAGCAACAACTCTGAGCGAGCCATCAGGGCGTACCTCGACCGCACTTGCCTTCGTCGTCACGTCGCTGGCGTTGTTGGGCGAATCGCTTACGAGCCGACGCGCATGAAGCCGCGGCCGGATCTGCTTCTCGCCGCCGTCTCAGAGCGTGGCGCGGAGCCGACCTCATGCGTCATGATCGGCGATTCGGTGAGCGACATCGAAGCCGCGAAGGCGGCCGGAGTCCCCTCGATCGGCTACGCCAACCGTCCCGTCAAGCGCGCGCGGCTCGAAGCTGCTGCACCGAGTTTCGTCATGGACTCAATGTACGAGATCGCGGTCGCGGCTCGACAAGGTCTCCGAGGGTAGGTCAGCGTCCTCCCATCTCTGGGGTCGACGCTATCGAGCCGTCAAGGCCTGGCACCATGAGCAACATGGACGCGTCGGCAGGTCTGCCCGTATGGGTAGAGCGGCTCGGAATCCGAGATGTTGACTCTGCGGTGGACGTAGCCGAGAAATCCTGGTCGATCATACAGGAGCCGGCGTTCGCAGCCCTTAAGAGTTGGTCGGACGTAACAACTGCAAGCATGGTCTTCTCTGGGTTTCTGGTCAGAGCGCAGGGTCTCCATGAGGGCACTATCAGTGCGGTCCGTGAAGACAATCCGTACGCAGCCTTTACTTTGCTCCGCGCGCTGAGTGAGAACGTCGCTGCGGTGCTCTACGTGATCGACAACCCGAAAAGCCTTGACAAATTCTGGCGTGAGCGCGATACGCGTGGAGTGGCCATTGGGAAGATCACCAACCACGCATTACGGCGAATGGAAAACTTCCGCACGATCTACTCACAGCTCAGCCAGTATGCGCATCCGCACTCTGGCTCATTGCTTGCGGCATTCGACATTACTGAAGCTGGGAGACTTTCGTGGTCATCCACTCCAACCTTCCGGTCCGAATCTGACAAGATCTACTGCTGCGCGTGGGTCTGCGAATTAGCTGAGGCAATGAGTCATCTACTGCGCGAGTACGCGATCAAATTCGGGCTGACGCTCACTCGGTCCGACGAGACGCATTCGTGAGCGCCGACAACGCCGCTCCCAATGAGAGCGCTGCTCCTCGCTCACCGGTTACGTTGCGACTCTCTGCCCAGGATGGGACGACGGAGAATCACGAGATTCGAGAAGCGGACCCGAAGAAGCCTATATATGTCTCGGTTGGTCGTCCAGGGTTGCGATCCGAGATATGGCGAATTTGGGCCAACAAGCCTAGCTCTAGGAAGAGTGACATCTACATCACCGCCAGGCCAATTGCAGGATTTCAGAAGTGGAGCCTTCATGAATCTGGCGACTGGCGGTATCAATGGATTCGTCCGAACCTTGCACGGGAGTACGGCGGGACGGAAGGCCGAATTCTTGACCGATGGCCACGGGGTCCGGAGCTTGCTGGAAGTGTGACCAAGGCAATTTCGATCTATGTCCGAAGCGAAGATGTTGCCCCCATCTTCGAGGAAGTCCGACTCCCGGCGAGCGTGACTTGGCTCCCCGCTCCGCCACCGGGATTCGGCATCGGCATACACATCGCGATTGCCAGGCCGGACGAGGCCGAATTCTCCGTCGATGGTGCATGCCCGTTCGACGGATTTCGACTGGCGAATGGAAGCGTGGTGCTGGCTATGGCGGGAATGCTGCCGGTGACACGCGAAAAGTCAGAGTGGCTTGATTCGAAGATCGCAGAGGAGGTGTCTAGGCGTGGCGCAGCACTCGAGGAAATGACCGCCCCACGCATGGGGCTGTTCGGCTTCGACGACGACGGAAACCGGTTCGTGCACGACCTGGCGCTTCCGGGACCTCCGCTCGAAGACACCGAGGTCGGACATGAAGGCGGCAGCGACCCCGTGACGGCTTAGCAGGAAGCCCGCTTTTTACTGCCGGCAATCGGTCCTGCCCGCTATCCGCTCTGTGATCCGCTGTACTGCCGAATCCGGCTCTATGAGATCAAGGCGCCGCCTCCGGCGGCGCGGGCCGGCCACGCCGGCCCCGCTCGGCTCGCGCGCTCCTGCCTCCGGCCCGCGCGCGGCCGGTGGGTCCGGCTACCCGGCCTACCGGCTCAGGGAGCACCTTGATGTGCGGAGCCGAACGGCTAGATATCGTCGCGTCATGGACACCACCGTGACGCTGCCCGACGACGAAGTCGCGTTCCTCGACGCCGCAGCCGACGCGCTCGGCCTCGAACAATCCGAGGTCATCCGCGTCGCGCTGGGAGTGCTCCGCGACCAGCTGAGTCTCAACGGTCGCAAGCACGCCATCGAGCTTGCACGGGCGAACCCTGCACCGTGGGCCAGCGATCTGCTGGACTGGATCAACAAGGTCAGTTGAGGCGCGCCGCATGAGAGCGTGGATCGCGCTATCAGCTGGGAGCGTTGTTTATGCGCTCGTCGCGGTATGGGCTGCGGGACAGCTCCCGGCCTCGGGTGTGCCGCTCCACTTCGCGGGGTCAGGCGCCGCTGACCGACTCGGGACGCGCAAGGCTGCGACCACCATCTGGGCTTGTATCGGCGGGGCGGTGGCGGTGACCGGCGTCGCGGCGATCCTGGTGGCGAGGCGTGGCTCGCTGAGTGTCTTCAGCATTCCTCACAGGCCCTACTGGACTGCAGAAGAGCGGCTCGCGACCACGCGTCGAATGATCGCCGGCGATGCAGCCGTAGGGGCAAGCGCAACACTCGTGTTTCTGACGTTCGTGCCGCTGGCGACGCTCTACGGCTCGGGGGTGTCCGATGGTGCGGTACCGCCGATTCTTCTTTGGGGGCCGTTGGCTGGCTACATCGCCGGGTTGCTCTGCTGGACAGTTTGGCGAAAGAGGCATCGTTATCGGCCGAAGCACTAGACAGGTGCCCCGGGCTCCGCCCGAACCCGGCACCGCTCAGAGATCAGTCGGGTGCGGCGGGGTGCTGATCTCCTCACGGCGCGCCGAGACGGCTACCGGCCCGTCGGTCGGGGCACAAGGCGGGACTACTTGCCTTGCACCCCGACCGACGGGCCGGAAGGGTGGAACCCGCGCCGCGAGGAGATCAGCACTAGGACCCAGCGTTGGAAGGGCGACGAGGTGGTCCGGTCGAGTGGTCTGCGCCGAACACGTGCCAAAGTTCGGGCGACGAGCCCGCAGACGGCAACTTAGCCGCAGGTCAGAGGCGCTTTCGTGCGTTGATCATGGTTCCCCTTAAAAGGGTCACAGTGTGGGTTCGAATCCCACCGGGGGCACCGGGCCGCACCAGGGTGATCATGCCCCTGAGCTGCGAAGACACTCACTCGTCCGCTCCGGTGCTGTCCGGCTGAGTCCGGCCGGATCCGGCGTTCTCCGACTGTCCACGCCCGGGTGTCCGCTCTCGCCCGGTGCTCCAGCTGGGGCTCCTCGCGCCGGGTACCGCTGCCGATCCATGAAATCTCCGGCGGCGGGAGCGGCGGCAGTTCCCCAGCCGGGCCTCGGGAGCGCGAGATTCGACCGGCCCGCCACGCCGACGTCATCGGGACCTCCGGTGTCCCCACACCGGTCGAGCTGCTCACCGGAGAGGCCGAGCCCCGGCGGCCCGGCTCCGCCGAACCCGACACCGCTCGGTGATCAGGGGAAGGTCCCGGTGCGGGGAGGTCCGTAGCCCGCTCCACGCCGAGGCACCCTCCAGCTCGCGTCGTCAGGGCGTGACGATGTCGAACGTCGGTGCGAACTGGTCGAGCAGGCCCGCGAAGTCGGTGAGCGTGGTCGTGTCGCCGGTGACGGTTATCCGCTCCTCCTTCGCCAGTCTCTCTGCGGTGCCCGGCTGCAGCAGGGCCGTGACGAGCTCGGCCTTGGGGCCACGAATCGTCAGCTGCGCGGCCGAGGATCTGCCTCGACGAGCGTGCAACACCCCGTTCTTGATCCACATCGTCCACGTCTGCCCGTGGTCGGTGAAGTCGAGGTCGATGCGCAGGTCGACGTCGGCTGCTGCTGGACCGTTGAGGTGCACGGCGACGAAGTCGAAGAGGATTCCGACCGGCATGGCGAGGATGGTGTCCGGACTGGCTGTTTCGAACGGCGGGGGCTGCACCCCTTCGCGCAGCTCCAGGGCTGCGCCGAGGTAGATTCCGCGCCATTGCGGGCCCTCGATCTGGTAGCCGAGCTGCTCGTAGGCGTCGGCCTGGAGCTGCCTGGCCTCGTGGTTGTCCGGTTGGGTAAACACGAGGTGGTGCAGGATCTGGGTGGCCCAGCGGTAGTCACCCACCTCGATGGCCCGGCGGCCCTCGGCGAGAATCCGGTCGGCGCCGATCAGGTCGACGTAACGGTTGGCCGTCTCGACGGGCGGGTGGGGGTGCAGCGAGACCGGGTCGCCGTCCCACATGCCCAGTTCCTTGGTGTAGACCGCGCGCACGTCGTGGTGCAGCGTGCCGTGATAGCCGCGGTTGTACCAGGCGCGCCGCAGCTGCTCGGGCAGCTCGATGTGCTCGGCGGCCTCCAACGGCGTGTAGCCGAGGTTGGCCAGCCGCAGCGCCTGGTCGTGGATGTACTTGTACGTGTCGCGCTGGGACTCCAGGAACCCGGTGACCTTCGTGTTGTCCCAGACCGGCCAGGTGTGGGTGCCGTAGTGCACCTCGACGTCGTCGCCCCATCGTTCTAGGGTCTCGTCCAGGTAGCGGGCGAAGTTGCGGGCGTCGCGGGTTCGCGCCCCGCGCAGCGTCTGGATGTTGTGCAGCGTGTGGTTTGCGTTCTCCGCGCACGTCAGGGCCTTGAGCTGGGGTATCCAGATGTGCATCTCCTCCGGGGCCTCGGTGTCCGGGGCATAGAGGAACTCGAACTCCAGCCCAGCCAGCTCACGCCTGGTCCCGGTCTCGGTGATCCCGTCGGTGGGCGAGAGGTAGGAGATGCTCGGACCGTGTGGGGTGGCGATGCCGATGCCGCACGTGAGCATGCCCTTGGGCTGGAACTCCAGCAGGCTGCCGAACGCGTAGAACGCCCGGCGCGACATCGCATTGCCCGCCACGACGTTCTCGCCGATCGCATGCTCGTCGAACGACGCGATCGTGCCCGGAGCGATGATCGGCACCTTGCCCGACGCCACGTCTGCCGGATCGACCAGGCCCTTGATCCCCCCGTAGTGGTCGATGTGCGTATGGGTGTAGATCACCGCAACTACCGGCTCGTCGCTCACGTGCTCGCGGAACAGCGCCAGACCCTGAGCGGCGGCCTCCACGGTCATCGTGCAGTCGACGATCACCAGGCCGTCCGGGCCTTCCACGATCGTGAGGTTGGCGATGTCGTTGTTGCGGACCTGGTACAGCCGGTCGGCGACCTTGTACAAGCCGCTCTTGGCCATCACCTGCGACTGCCGCCACAGGCTCGGGTTCACCGTGTCCGGCCGTTCAGCGTCTTCGGCGAGGAAGTCGAACCACTTCGGGTCGAAGATCGTGTGACCATCCGGGCCGGTCAACGGGCCAGGGATCGGGGCGATGAACCCACGGTCCGCGTCGAGGAAGTCCTGCCGGTTGTCCATGTCGTACAAGTCGACCGCTTCACGGTTGCCGCGCCTGGTCGCCTGCGTGGCTTCCTTTGGTTGATACGACATCCTGATACCTCCGAAGAAGCAGTCCCGGTGACGCCGGCACGCTCAGGATCGCGCCGCGGCCCGGCCGCCGCCTCATCCGTCGTTGATGACTTTCACCGCCCTGCGCTGCGGTCCGATCTCTCCGAAGTAGACGACGTCGGTGCCGTGCACGCCCTGAACGAGGACGGCCACGGTCTCCCATGATCGGCGCGCGCGATGGCCTGCTCTCACGGCGTTGCGTGCGTGCCCCTGAGCTGTGCAGACGCTCGTTCGTCCGCTTGCTCCGGTGCTGTCCGGCCCCAGCGGCCCGGTCCTCGGCTCGTTCACAGGATGCGTCTCGGGGCGGCTCTCCGTCCGGACGCCAGATCGAGCGTCGCCAGCTCGGCGCCGCCCGGAGCGAGAGCGCGCACCTGAGGCGGTCGCGTCGTCCAGACCACGAGCAGGCGCCCGTGTCGCGGGACGGTTCTGCGATCGTCGCCGACGACGACTGTCGTCGCCTCCGCCGCGACCAGCAGCCCGGCATGGTTCACGAACGAATCGGTGAGCGCACGGGGCGACCATCGGCCGAGACTGGTGCTGCCACCTCCCCGGGACACGAGCACGCCCGGAAGCTCGGCAGCGCGCGGCCGATCCGCGAGACCGTCCTCGGCGTCGGAGTGGCCTCCACCGCCGAGGTATGTCCAGGTCCCGTCCCGCCGGGTCAACGTGTGGAACTCGTGCCAGAAGGTGTTGTGACCGCGGCGGACGAACCATGTCGCTGCCACGTCGTCCCGCACGTCGTACGCCACCGCCGCGAACCTGCGTCGGCGGCTCAGCCGGACGGGGTCGGCCTCCAGGCCCGACTCGATGAGGCGGATGCTCTCCGCGAGCAGGTCGTATGCCACGTGTCGGACCGTAGCCACGTATGGCTGTGTCGACCTCCCATTTCAGGCACGGGCGCCAACGGAACCCGGCACCGACCTCCTCCCGGCACCGAGACGGCTACCGGCCCACCTGCCGGGGCGCGGGCGGTTCGGTGGCGAGCGTGCGGAGGTCGCGGACGCGCCCGTAGATCGGATGGGCCGGACCTCGTCGACGGCGCGGCCGGCGGGGTGGGGGACCGGCCGGTCCAGGTACCGCTCCCCCGGGAAGACCGGGCAGGCGTCGCGCAGCCCATGGTGACGACGACGTCGGCTGCCTGCACGGCGTCCGCGGTGAGCTTCTCGGGGAACTCGTGGGCCAGGTCGATCCCGAGCTCGGCCATGACGGCGCGGACGGCGGGGTCGATCGCGGCGGCCGGTGCGGAGCCGGCGGAGGTGACCCGGACGCGGCCGAACGTGGCGTTGGTCAGAACTGCGCCGGGAATGGCCCCGACGGTCTGCGCCAGCGTGTGGGTAGCGATGTCACGGGGAGACGGTCGGCGCGGCGTCGGGCGAGCAGCCATGCCGCCGCGGTGACCACCGGGTTGAAATGGGGCGCCCGAGACGGGGCCGAACATCAGGATCAGCGCGGCGAGGCCCAGCGCGGTGGTGATCGGGTTCTGCAGGAGCTGCAGGCCGGCGTCCCCGGGGTGAGCCGGGATGCGGCGATTCCGGCGCCGACCACGATCGTCACGAGCAGTGCGGTCCGACCGCTTCGGCGAGCAGGCGGCGGGCGAGCGGGCTCGTGGCCGGGTCAGGTCGTCGGGGTGAGGTCGAGCAGCGTCGACACCTGCGCGAACCGTCCGGGTACGACGCGGTCGTAGACCCAGGTCCCGCGTCGCTCACCCGTGATCAGGCCGGCCTCCCGCGGCACCTTGAGGTGGTGGGAGATCGTCGGGCCGCTCAGGTCGAACACGCCGGTCAGCTCGCACACGCAGGCTTCGCCGCCCTGGTGGGAGGCGATCAGCGACAGCAGTCGCAGCCGCACGGGGTCGCCCATCGCCTTGAACACGGGGGCGAGCTCGGCCGCGCGCTGCTCGCCGAAGGGTTCGCTGGTCAGCGGGGAGCAGTGGGAGGTCGACACGGTCAAGGCCGACGCCCCGGGCGCCACGACGATCCATCCCTTCGGGGTCTCGCCGGACGCATCGTGCGAGTGCGGCGCCCCGGTCGGCGTGTGCACGGATGCCTCCGTGCAGTGCTGCGGCTGACCCTCCCGGTGGGCGCCGGGAACCGATCCGGTCCGACCCCGCCGGGACCGCGCCTCCGACGCGGCTCGACACACGCCCCGTGGCGGGCGGATGCTGCTGCGTCACGACGAGGAGGCGGGCGGATGGGTTTCCGGCCGAGCCCGAACGGCACCTACGGCAGCAAGCAGCCCGCCAACAAGGGCATCGAAGGGCTTGTCGGTCGCTGGCTGGTCCGCCTCGCGCGCAGGCGCCGCAGATCGGTCGCCCGCAACGGCGTGCTCGCCCTCACCACGGTCGGCGCGAGGACCGGGCTGCAACGCACGAGCCCGGTCGGCTACTTCGTCGACGGCGACGGGTGGATCATCTGGGCGACCGCGGCCGGCGCGAAGAACCACCCGGCCTGGTACTTCAACCTCGCCGCCGATCGCGACTCCGCGGTCATCGAGGTGGCCGGCCGGCGGATACCCGTGACCGCGACGCAGCTCGACGCCGGCGCTGCCGACGCGAAGATGGCCGCGTTGCTGGCGACCTCGAACGCGGTGATGCGTCGCAGATTCGCCGGCTACCGGGCTGCGACGGACCGGGTCATCCCGGTGATCCGGCTCAGTCCGCGGGTCGACGCACCGCCGTGATCGTCACGGCCGAGTGCGTTCAGGCGATTGCGCGGGATGCCGCCCGAGCGGCGCTGTCCGCGGCGTGCGGGTTCGGGCACACGGCGGGTCCAGCGAGTTCGCGCCGTCGCTGATCGAGTGCCGACACGGTCGGGGCGCCGGGCCGGCGGCCAGGAGCGCGTCCGCCCTCCCGTTCCGTGGTCGTGACGGGTCTACCTCCGCACGCGGAAGCGGAGCATGGTCACGGCGCCCGACTGCTGGTTGTCGAACGGTTCGAGGTCGATCCGGCCCAGCCCGGAGGTCGAGAAGCGGACACCGTCGCCGAGCAGCACGGGCACGACGTAGACGAGGACCTCGTCGACGAGGCCCGCGCGCAGGCACTGGCTCGCCAGGTCGGCGCCGAGGATCTCGAGGTTCTTCCCGCCCGCCGCGGCGCGGGCCGTCTCGACGGCCTCCGCGAGCTCACAGCTCAGGAACGTCACCCCTCGCTCGGGCTCGGCAGGCGGGCGGTGGGTCAGGACGAACACCGGGCCGCCCTCGTAGTCGATGTCCTCGACCGCGATCCGCTTGCCCACCTCGTGGGTGCCCCGGCCGACGAGCATGGCACCGGTGGCCGGCATGACCTCGGGGAACGCGTCGTTGTTCAGGTACTCGAAGATCCATTCCATCGCGTGGTCGGGGCCCGCGATGAACCCGTCGAGAGACATCGCCCTGTTCACGACGACCTTGCCCCTGCCGGCGTCCGTTTCAGTCATGCCGGTAGGACCGGCGGCAGGGCGCGAACTCATCGGCGAGATGCACATCAGCGCTGTCGAGCGCCGGACGCACGACCCTGATGTGCATCTCGGCGGGCGGCGCGGTCCCGGTGAGTTCCACGGGCGGGGGTGAGGGTGCGGACCGCTCAGGCGAGGCCGCCGTTGACGAAGATCGTCTGGCCGTTGATCCAGCGTGCGGGACCGGCGAGCTGGGCGACGGTGGTCGCGATGTCCTCGGGGCGGCCGAGGCGCTCGAGCGGGGTGGCCTTGGTGAGCGCCGCGATGGTCTGGTCGTTGTTGCTGTCGAAGAACAGCGGCGTCGCGGTCGGGCCGGGGGCGACGGCGTTGACGGTGATGTCGCGGCCCCGCAGTTCCCGGGCGAGGATCAGGGTCAGTCCCTCGACGGCTGCCTTGGTGGCGACGTAGGGCCCGTACTTGGGCAGCCGGGTGCGGGTCACCGAGGTCGAGAAGTTGATGATGGCGCCACCGTCGCGGACGCGGCGGGCCGCCTGCTGGGACACGACGAACGCGCCGCGGAGGTTGGTGCGCACGATCTGGTCGAACTGGTCCAGGTCGTACTCGGCGATGGGCCCGAGGACCATGATCCCGGCGGTGTTGATCACCACGTCGATGCCGCCGAAGGCGGTCTCGACGGTGTCGAAGGCTGCGGCCATGGCGTGCTCGTCGGCGACGTCACCACCGACGGCGACGGCCTGACCGCCGGAGCCGGTGATCTTCTCGACGAGGGTGTCGGCTTTCGCCTTGTTGCCCGCGTAGTGCACGCCGACGGCGAATCCGTCGGTGACGAGCGCGTCGATGACGGCTTCGCCGATGCCGCCGGTTCCGCCGGTCACGAGCGCGACGCGGGGAGTGTTGGTCAACATGGATGGCCACCTGTTCTGTTCGTCCGGCCACGGCCGAAGCACTGATATCTCTGAACGCGATCGACGATACGACGACCGTATCGGCGCGGCCACGTGATGAGTATCATTGATACGTCCGGTTCAGTGCTACCGCTCGGAGCGTAGCGTTGAAACCGTGACTGTCACTGCCCCTACGCTGCGCTCACGGATGCTCCAGGCCGCCGAGGAGCAGCTGGCCGCATCGGCCGACAACGACATCTCGACCCGTGCCGTGTGCGAGGCAGTCGGGGTCGGCCAGCCGGCGCTGTACCGCATCTTCAAGGACAAGGCCGGGCTGCTCGCTGCGCTCGTGGACCACGGGTTCGAGCGCTACGTCGACCGCAAACGCAGCCTCGAGCAGACCGACGACCCCGTTGCCGACCTGCGCGCGGGCTGGGACGACCACATCGCCTTCGCGCGTGAGAATCCCGCCACGTACCGCCTGATGTTCTCGCCGACACTCACACGCCGCCCCGCCGCGCCGCAGGTGATCTTCGACCTGCTGGCCGCCACGTTGGAGCGGTGCGCCCGCGACGGCACCCTGCGACTTCCGGTCGGGCCGGCAGCTCAGCGCATCCTGTCCGCCAACGTCGGCGTTGCGCTGGCGATTCTCGTCAACCCCGAGATCTACTCCGACCCGCAGCTGTCCGCGGGTGTCCGCGACGCCGTCTTCGCCGCCTGCCTGGACACAGCCGGCGCCCCTGACGTGACACGCGGCATCGCGCCGACCGCGATCCAGCTCGCCGCGCAGCTACGCGGGGCGCCTCCGGCGGAGCTCGGTGACGAGGAACGACACCTGATGCTCAAGTGGCTCGGCCGGCTCAGCGCGGAGTCCGCCCCGGACCCTGGCTGAGCCCGGCGGCGATCGGCGGACGTGACCGGGGCTGTCGTGCCGACGCAGACCGGTCACGCGTCGCGCCTGTCGGTGAGCACGACGATCAGGGTCCGGGGGCCGTGGACGCCCTCGACGCGTTGCAGCTCGATGTCCGAGGTCGCGGACGGGCCGCTGATGAAGGTGATCGGGCGGGTCGGGGTGAGGGCGGCGAGCATCTCCGGGACCGAGCCGACGACCTGGTCGGCGTGGACGACGCACACGTGCACGTCGGGGACCAGGGTGATCGCGCGGCGGCCCTGGGCGGGGCCGGCGTCGAGGGCGATGGTGCCGGTCTCGGCGCACGCGACGGCGCAGCCGGTCACGACCGCGGAGAACCGGTCGAGGTCGTGCGGGCCGAGCCCGGCGTCGTCCCTCGTGCCGGCGAGACCCCACGGCGCGTCCGGTGGCAGGAGCACCGTCGCGTACGGCGCCAGGGCCTCGGCGAGTGCGGCCTCGACCTCGCCGGGGCGGACGCGCACCACGGTCGCCTTGTAGTCGACGAGCCGATCCGTCAGCAGGTCGAGCAGCTCCGGGCTGCCGGGGACGTGCGGGCTGCGGCGTTCGTAGCCGCGCGGGACCGGCGTCTCGTGGGCGTGCGCCGTCGCGTTGGCGGCGCGGATCCGGGCGAGGATCTGGTCGCGGGCGGTCATCCGCGCTCCCGGGCCCACCACTCGCGGAATGTCTCCGCGGGCGGTCTCGGTGCGTCGCGCCCGGCGGTCCAGGCCGAGAGCGGGGGCGGCAGCGTCGTCAACCGTCCCGATCGCCGTCCGAACGCCCGCCCGAGCCGTGACGCCTTCTCCGCCGCGGCGAACCGGGCGGGGTCGGCCATCGTCCAGGCAGCGGCTGCCATCGCGACGGCCTCGGCGCTCGGCACCCGCGACGCCTCCCGCCGGGCCTCGACGTGCTGGGCGCGCAGCCGCACGAGCAGCGACGGGATGTCGATCCGGACCGGGCAGGCCTCGAAGCACGCCCCGCACAGCGACGACGCGTACGGCAGCGACGCGTTGTCCTCCACGCCGGTGAGCTGCGGCGAGAGCACCGCGCCGATCGGGCCGGGGTAGACCGAGCCGTAGGCGTGCCCGCCGGTGCGTTCGTAGACGGGGCACACGTTGAGGCACGCGGAGCACTTGATGCAGTGCAGCGCGGCGCGGCCGACGTCGTCGGCGAGGGTGGCGGTGCGGCCGTTGTCGAGCAGGACGAGGTGGACCTCCTGCGGCCCGTCGCCAGGGGTGACGCCGGTCCACACCGAGGTGTAGGGGTTCATCCGCTCGCCGGTGGAGCTGCGCGGCAGCAGTTGCAGGAACACCTCCAGGTCGGCCCAGCTCGGCACGACCTTCTCGATGCCCATCACCGTGATCAGCGTGCGCGGCAGCGTGAGGCACATGCGGCCGTTGCCCTCGGACTCGACGACGACCAGCGACCCGGTGTCCGCGACGGCGAAGTTGGCGCCGGAGATCGCGACGTCGGCGCGCAGGAACCGTTCCCGCAGGTAGGCGCGCGCGGCCATCGCCAGCTTGCGGGGTTCGTCGGTGAGTGCGGGATCGACGCCGGGCATCTCGCGCAGGAAGATCTCGCGGATCTCGGCGCGGTTGCGGTGGATGGCCGGGACCAGGATGTGCGACGGGAGGTCGCCGCCGAGCTGGACGATCAGCTCGGCCAGGTCGGTCTCCTGCGCGGCGACGCCCGCGGCCTCCAGGGCCTCGTTGAGCCCGATCTCCTGCGTCGCCATCGACTTGACCTTGACGACCTCGCGGCTGCCCGTCGCCGCGACGAGCCGCGTGACGATCTCGTTGGCCTCGTTCGCGTCCCGGGCCCAGTGCACGACCCCGCCGCGGCGGGTCACCTCTGTCTCGAGGCGTTCGAGGTGTTCGTCGAGCCGGGCCATCGTGGCGGCCTTGACCGCCTCACCGGCGGCGCGCAGCTCCTCCCAGTCGCCACGCTCGGCCACCACCGCGGCGCGTTTCGCGCGGATCGTCGACGTCGCGTGCCCGAGGTTGCGCCGCAGCTGGGAGTCGGCGAGTGCGTCGCGGGCGGCGGTGGGGAAGTCCCTGTCACCGCGCAGGTGCCCGACCCCGCGCGGCGCCCGGACGACCGGCATCCCGAGGTCGGTCATCGGGAACGTTCCGAGCTCGCGAGAATCTCGGCCAGGTGCACCGCGCGGGTCCCGGTGCGCAGCCGCGACAGGCCGCCGCCGATGTGCATCAGGCACGAGCTGTCCCCGGCGCTGACGGCTTCCGCGCCGGTCGAGATCACCGCGGTCATCTTGTCGGCCAGCATCGCCGTCGACGTGTCCGCGTTCTTCACCGCGAACGTCCCGCCGAACCCGCAGCACTGGTCGGCACCCGGCAGCTCCAGCAGCGTCATGCCGCGCACGTTGCGCAGCAGCCGCAGCGGCCGGTCGCCGACGTGCAGCATCCGCAGCGAGTGACACGTCGGGTGGTAGGTGACCCGGTGCGGGTAGTAGGCGCCGACGTCCTCGACCCCCAGCACGTCGACCAGCAGCTCCGACAGCTCGTAGGTGCGGGCGGCGACGGCGTCGGCGCGGGTGGCCAGCGCCTCGTCACCGGCGGTGCGGGCGACGTCGGCGTGCTGGTGGCGCACCGACCCCACGCACGACCCCGACGGCGCCACGACCACGTCGAACGGCTCGAACGTCTCGACGTGGTGGCGCACCAGCCCGAGCGCCTCGCGGCGGTAGCCGGTGTTGACGTGCATCTGCCCGCAGCAGGTCTGCGCCGCGGGGAACGCGACCTGGTGACCGAGCCGCTCCAGCAGGGTCACGACGGCCTTGCCGACCTCGGGGAACAGCGCATCGGACAGACACGTGACGAACAGGGCGATCTTCATCGTGGGCGACCTCCGGGATCGATCGGCACCAGCGTAGCCGCTGTGGTCAGACCACACTCGTAGGATGCGTGCCGTGCGCACACACCAAGTCGTCCTCGCCCACATCGAGGACGACCTCGCCGCCGGCCGCATCCGCCTCGGCGACCGGCTGCCCGGGGAGCGGGTGCTGGCCGAGCAGCTGGGTGTGTCGCGCCCGTCGGTGCGTGAGGCGGTCAAGATCCTGGAGGCGCTCGGCGTCATCCGGACGGCTACCGGGTCGGGGCCCGAGGCCGGGGCGACCGTCGTCGCCGACCCGGCCGCCGGACTCGGCGCTGCGCTGCGCCTGCACCTCGCCACCGACCACGTTCCGGTGAAGGACATCGTCGACCTGCGCATGCTCGTCGAAGGGGCCGCGGTGCGCGGGGCCGCCGCACGGCCGACCGCCGACGGCGTGGACCGGGCCACGGCTCTGCTCGACGCGATGGACGCCCCCGGCATCGACGCGACGAGCTTCCTCGACCTCGACGCTGCGTTCCACGTGACGCTCGCCGCGATGTCGGGCAACGTCCTGCACGCCGCTGTGCTCGCCGGGATCCGCGGGGCGGTGCGCGCCTACATCGACGAGGGCGCCGCCCGCGCCGCCGACTGGCCCACGCTCGCCCACCGGCTCCGCGCAGAGCACCGCACCATCCTGCACGCAGTCCGTGACGGGCGCGCCGACGACGCCGAGGCCGTGGTCGTGGCACACATCGAGGGCTTTCACCGCGACACCGCGCCCGCGCACCGGTGAGAACGCAGCGACTCGGACGAACGGCGCAGCTGTGCGGGCCGCGAACCCGGCTGCCCCAGGTCGACGGCGTCGAGGCCCGGGCGGTGGGCGTCGACCAGCCGGCCCGCGGGCTGCAGGGTCGCCCCTGACGACCTGCGCACGTCGACGCGGCCGCTGCTCACACCGCCTGCCCAGGACCGGGTGGCGTCGTGAACCCTGCCGTCGTGGACGAGCGCGGTGATGCGGTCGGGGCTGCGGCGCGGCCGTGCGGTGGGAGAGCGCGGCGGCCGCTCGTTCCGGATGCGCACGGGCGTCGGGACCGACGAAGTCGGTCAGCTCGGGCCGCGGTGCGCCGGAGGTGGGAGGGGCCTCCCGTGCTGCGCGACGAGCCGGTACCCGATACCGACGACGAAGACCGCGGCGCCGACCGTGATCGACTGCCACGGCAACGTCACGACGAGGACGACGCACCCGACCGCGCCGGCGGCCTGCAGCCACCGCGGGTACCGGCGGTGCTCGCCGGTCTGGGTGCGGGCGGCGGCGTTGGCGATCAGGTAGTAGACCAGCACGCCGAAGGACGAGAAGCCGATGACCTCGCGCAGGTCGACGGTGAGCACGAGGGCGACCACGACGACGGCGACGGTGATCTCGGCGCGGTGCGGCACCTGGAAGCGGGGTGAGACGGCGGCGAGCGGGCGGGGGAGGTCGCCCTCGCGGGCCATCGCCAGCGAGGTCCGGCCCAGGCCCGCGACGAGGGCGAGCAGCGCGCCGAGGGCACCGGCGGCGCCGCCGACGGCGACGACCGGCACGGCCCAGCCCCACCCTGCGGCGCGTGCGACGTCGGCGAGCGGTGCGGTGGACGATGCGAGGGCGCCCGACCCGAGCGCGAGCAGCACGACGACGGCGAGCGCGGCGTAGAGGGCCACGACCAGGCCGAGCGCGACGGTCACAGCACGCGGGATGCTGCGTCGCGGGTCGCGGACCTCCTCGCCGAGCGTCGCGATGCGGGCGTAGCCGGCGAACGCGAAGAACAGGAGGCCGGCCGACTGGAGGACGCCGTAGACGCTCCCGCCCACCGCGGGCGTCGACACCGGGGGCATGCCGGTCGCGGCGACGACCCCGGCCGCCACGACGACCGCCAGCACCGTCAGCACGACGACCACGAGGACGCGGGTGAGCTGCGCGGTCCGGGTGATGCCGCGCAGGTTGACCAGCGCGAGGAGCACGACGGCCGCGGCCGCCGCCGGGCGTTGCCAGGTGGGCGGCACCGCGTAGGCGGCGAAGGTCAGCGCCATCGCCGCGCAGCTCGCCGTCTTGCCGACGACGAACCCCCAGCCCGCCAGGAACCCCCACCAGGGGCCGAGGCGTTCGCGGCCGTAGGCGTAGGTGCCGCCGGAGGTCGGGTACTGCGCCGCGAGCTGTGCGGAGGCGGTGGCGTTGCAGTACGCGACCACCGCGGCCAGCGCGAGCCCGACCAGCAGCCACCGCCCGGCGACGGCCGCGGCGGGTGCGAACACCGCGAAGACGCCGGCGCCGATCATCGAGCCGAGGCCGATGACGACGGCGTCGGTGGTGCCGAGCTGGCGGGCCAGGTGGGGCTGCGACGTCACGATCCCCGATTGTGGCGGATGGTGCCGCGGGCGGCGTGGGCGACGGTGGGCCAGGTCCCGGCGTCGATCCGGGCGGCGTAGTTGGCGTGGCCGGGGGAGCCGGGGGCCAGGCGCGCAGGAAGTCGGCGTGCCAGCGGTCGTGGTCGTAGCGGACGGGCAGGGCGTCGAACCGCAGGCCGTCGATGACGGTGCCGTAGCGGCTGTCGTCGGGTGGGCGGGGGTCGGCGGACAGCCGTGTCAGCACCCCGCAGCGTTCGCCCGAGAAGCAGGGGAGGCCGGCGCACCCGTTGTTGGCCACCAGGTGCCGACCGTCGTGGTGCGGCGCCCTCGGCTGCACCGTCTGCACCGGACGCGGTGAGGTCCCGCCGCGTTGATCAGGCGTACGCCGTGCCCGCGATCTGAGTGTTGAACGGGACGAACGGGCTGTGCAGCCGGTACGGCTCGATGTCGACGCGGGCGAAGCCGGCGGCACGCAGCGGGACGGCGAGGTCGCGCTCGCACGAGCAGCCCTCGAACGTCCACGCCCAGGGGCGCCGCAGCGCCCGCTGCAGGGCCCGGGTGGGCGTGCCGGCGGGGGCGGCGACGTGCTCGACGAACCGGTACGTGCCGCCGGGGCGCAGGATGCGGCGGACCTCGGCGAGCACCGCGGCGGGGTCGGCGACGGTGCACAGGACGAGCGAGGAGATCACGCAGCCGACGCTGCGGTCGGGCAGGCCGGTGTGCTCGGCGACGGTCTCGCGCAGGTCGAGGTCGACGCCGTGGTCTGCGGCGGCGGCGGCGCGCAGCCGGCGGTGCATGGGCGCGTTGGGTTCGACGGCGACGAGTGTCGAGCCGGGCGCCAGGTGCCGCATGTTGGCGCCGACGCCGGAGCCCAGCTCGACGACGGTCCGCGGCAGGTCGGCGAAGAGGCGTTGCTTGTGGGCGCGGACGTTCCACTCGATGTAGGGACCCATGACGGCGAAGAACGCGGCGTTGAACGCGCCGCGCCCAGGGTGGACCTCGAACGTGGTGCCGGGACGGGACGACAGGCTGGTCACGACCGCCACTCTGCGCCGGGACCGGGGCCGGGTCAGGCGTGGAACCACCCCACCTTCGCGCGCTCAGCCGAGGTCGCGACGGGCGCTGTACCAGGCAGCGATCTGTGCGCGGGAGCGGAACCCGAGGCGCAGCAGGATGCGTTCGACGTGCCCTTCGGCGGAGCGTTCGTCGATCCCCAGCCGTTCCGCGATCTCGCGGTTTGTGCAGCCCTGGGCGATGAGCGCGGCGACCTCGCGCTGTCGTGGTGTCAGCCCGTCGGCGCGGCGCCGGGCCAGGGGCAGACCGAGGAACCGGCGCACGGTGCGGACGAGCGCGTCGCGGTCACCGGCATAGGGCAGGTGTGATCGGCCGGGGAGCACGACGAGCTCGGCGTCGTCGATCCCCGCGGCGAGCACCTCGGCCTGGGCGAGCGGTGCGGCGCGGTCGTCGCGGCGGTGCACCACCAGCGTCGGCACGCGGACCCGGCCGAGGAGGCCGGTGACGTCGAGGTCGTAGCTCAGTGCCAGCAACGCCCTCGCGGTCGCCGCCGTGGAACAGGCCCGTTGGTAGCGGGCGGCGCCGGCGCGGGTGGGGCCGTCGGCGTCGGGGGCGAAGATGTCGGTCATCAGGTCGGAGCCCAGGCCCCAATGCGACTCGACCAGCCCGAGGACGTGGTCGCACACGGCGGGCGGGGACACCTCGGCGCCGCGGGCCCAGCCGCCGTAGAGCACCAGGCGCCGGACGCTGTCGGGGTGGGCGGCGGCCCACGCCGCGGCGACCGGGGCACCCATCGAGATGCCCATCAGGTCGAACCGCGCGTCGAGGCCCGCGGTGACCGCGTCGAGGTGGGTGAGCTCGAACTCCAGCGACGGCGGCCGGTCGGTCGCGGGGGAGAGGCCGCACCCGGCGCGGTCGTAGCGCACCAGCCGGCAGCCGTGGGCGAGCGCCTCGTAGAGCGCCCGCTCGGCCGGTAGCGCCCAGCCCAGCTCCAGGTGCGTGAGCCAGCCCGACACGTACACCAGCGGCCGGCCGCTGCCGACGGACGCACACGCCACGACGGTGCCGTCGGCCAGCTCCACGCGCCCGAGCCGCTGCTCCACACCCGCGATTCTCCCGCTCCGCGGGACGGACCTGTCGAGCGCGGGCGCACGGCTCCGGCCCGGGGACGGCCGCCGGGCAGGGGTGAACCGGAGGGGGACGGTGCGGCTCCACCTGTTCGTCCCGTTCGGGGCAGGTGGCCCCGGTGGGGCGCAGCGATCGCGAGTACAACGGCCGCCCCGGTCCGCCCACCGAGCAGAGGGAGCCACGATGTCTGAACAGGACGCGGACGTCGTCCGCAGTGCCTACAAGGCGTTCAACGAGCAGGACATCCCGGCGCTGATGGCCGCCTTCGACCCGGAGATCCGGTGGCACCAGACGGGGCGGAGCGTCCTGGCGGGCGACTACGACGGTGTCGAGGCGGTGCTGCAGTTCTTCGGCAGGGTGGGCGAGACGAGCGACGGCACCTTCCGCGCCGACCTGCAGGACGTCGCGAGTGGGGACGGCGAGACGATCGCGCACCACGTCGGGCGGGCGGAGGCCCGGGGCCGGACCCTGGAGGACCACAACGTGCTGGTCGTCCGGATGGCCGGAGGTCGCATGGCCGAGGTGTGGGAGCACCACCGCGACCCGTACGAGGTCGACGAGTTCTCGGGCCTGCGCGGCTGACCCTCGGGACGTGGGAACGGGGCCCCGGCACCGCGCCGGGACCCCGTCGTCGGGCCGACGAACTCAGCCCGCGTCGACCTTCGGGAGGATCTCCTCCTTGAGGCGTTTCATGTCGTCGAGCGTCTTCGCGACGGGCACGTCGGCGAACGGCGGCCAGATCAGCGGCATGGTCAGCCCGGCCTCCTTGTAGGCCTTGAGCCGGTCGGTGATCTGACCCGCGGTGCCCACCATCAGGTTGGTGACGCGGCCCTGGTCGGACTGGTCGACCTCCTCGTCGGTGATGACGGTCCACAGCATCGTGCAGATCTCGAGGTCGGCGACCGACCGCTGGGTGTCGAGCTCGTCGAGCTCACGCTGGATGGCGGTGAGCCAGTTCTTGATGTCCGCGGGCGAGTCCTGGATACCGATCCAGCCCGACAGGTTGTACTTCGCGATGCGCGCCGCCGACCGCTTCGGGTCCTTCAGACCGGAGAAGAAGATCGGCGGGTACGGCTTCTGGACGGGCTTGGCGCCGAAGCCGCAGGGCTCGAAGTCGGCGAACTCGCCGTGGTACTCGAAGATGTCGTTGGTCCAGACACCCTGCATGACCTCGATCGTCTCGCGGACGTGCTTGTGCCGCTTGGGGAAGATGTGCGCGGCGCTCGCGGCGGCGAACTCCTCGGGCATCCAGCCGGACCCGACACCGACGTTGAGGCGCCCGCCCGAGAGGTGGTCGATCGTCGCCAGCTCGGCGGCGAGGACGCCGGGCGCGCGGAACGGGGTGTCGATGATGCTCATGCCGATCCGGACCTTCTTGGTCTTCGCGGCGAGCCAGGGGATTAGCGGGAAGCCCTGGAGGAAGGTGCCGCGGGCGGCGACCGGCAGCTGGTTGGGCAGCCCCTCCATCATGCCGAAGGGGTAGGTGAGCTCCCCGCGGTCGGACGACTCCGGGACGACGATGCGGTCGAGCGTCCACACGGAGTCGTAGTCGAGTTCCTCGGCCAGCTCGGTGAGGTCCTCCAGCTCCTTGACGGTCACCTCGGTGCGGAAGTTCGGCAGGTACAGAGCGAGCTTCATGAAAGTACGGCCTCCTTGCCGGGCACAACGGATCGCTACTGCCAACGCCGAGGTCGAGGGGCACGCTGCCGCGCCTGGTGACCTGGGCCACAGGCGTCGAGTCTAGCGCCGAACGAGGGCACCGGTGGTGGGCGGGCCGTCGCGGACAGAGATCGTCGTTCGGTCGACGACCAGCACTCTGACCTGGGCTGACGCCCCGGGAACGCCGCCGGGTGGAGCGTCGCGACCTGCCCTAAACGCTAGGCGACGTCGGCGCGCGGGTGATCGTCAGCGCCGGTCGCGCACCGCGCAGTACTGCCAACGGCCGTGCACGAGGGGGCGGCCCTCGACCAGCCGGTAGACCGCGCGCCACCGGTCGTCGGCGTCGGTGATGTACAGGCTGGGCAGGGGCCGGGTCAGGTGGGGATATATGTGGTCGAGGCCGTCCGCGGGACCGTTGACGAAATGCACGGACAGCGCCATGGCGTCAGCCTGCAACACGCGCCGGGGCCGCCGCCAGTACCTGTGTGATTCTGAGATCGGCCACCTGTCGGCAACCTCCGGTACAGGTGGACGCCATCTCCGCGCGGTTGGTCGCACCGGGCGACGGCCGGCGCCGACGTGCCCCGCGGCCGCGGGGTTCTCACCCGCCGGGCAGGACGCGGTAGTGCGTCGACAGCCGGGCCCCGTCGACGACGTGGAACGCCAGCCCCGGCGGCAGGTCCCGGTCGAGCAGCGGCCCGCCCTCCCACGGCAGCCGCAGACCCGAGGTGATCCCCGGCGCCACCAGCAGCGGACGACCCGCGACCAGGGTCGTCGACGCCGTGTGGGCGTGCCCGCACAGCAGACCCAGGACCTGCGGGTTCGCCGCGACGATCGCCTCGAGGCGGGCGGTGTCGCGCTGGCGGATCGCGTCGAGCGGCGGGCTGCCGAGTGCCGCCGACGGGTGATGGAACGCCACCAGCGTCGGCCGCCGGGGCTCGTCGGCGAGGACCGCGGCGAGCCAGTCGCACGTCGTGTCGGCGAGCCGGCCCTCGCCGTGGCCGGGGATCGTCGAGTCGCAGGTGACGACGCGGACCCCGGCCACGTCGTGCACCGCGTCGATCGGCGCGTCACCGCCCGCCTCGCCCAGCAGCACCCGGCGGAACGGGTCGCGCACGTCGTGGTTGCCGGGCAGCACCAGCAGGGGGCCGCGACCGCCCACGAGGTCGCGGAACTCGCGGTACTCGTCGTCGGTGCCGTGGTCGGTGAGGTCGCCGGTGACCAGCAGCGCGTCGACCGGTCCGGGCAGTCCGTCCAGGTAGGACAGCACGCGCGCGGCGCGGACGTGGGCGCGCGTCCCGCCGTCGAGGTGCAGGTCGCTCAGGTGTGCGAGGACGGCCATCGCCCCAGTGCAGCACAAGCACCGGGAATACTGGGTGGATGAGCGACGAGAACGACGTCCGCCGACTGGCGCTCTCGCTCGAGGGTGTCGTCGAGAACCCGAGCGACGGGTTCGACTTCCGCGTCGACGGCAAAGGCTTCGTCTGGTCCTATCCGGAACGCGAGCCCGGTAAGGGCCGCGTGATCCGCACCGACATCGCGGTGCTCTACGTCGGCGACGAGGCGGAGAAGCAGGCGCTGCTGCTCGGCGAACCCGAACTGTTCTTCACCACGCCGGGCTACGACGGGTTCCCGCTGGTGATGGTGCGTCTCGACGCCGTCGACGAGGCCCGGCTCGCCGAGCTCGTCGTCGACGCCTGGGACATGCGCCGCGATCCCGTCCCGCGCTGAGCCGGCCCCCGGTGGGGAAGTCGGGTTTGCCCCTGCTGGTCCGGGGGTGCAAGTACGACGACTGCGACAGCGGCAAGTACGGCAAGTGCGACGACTGGTCCTACAGCAGCTGAGCGGGGGTGGTGACCGGCATCCGTGGGGGGTGGCGGTCACCGGGTGATGGTGTGAGACGCGATGCGCGTTCGGGCGTGGGCCGCCCGGGCGCGCATCGTCGCGTGTAGGGGCCGGCCGCCGCCCACGCGCCGGGATCGCCGTGGGCGCGGTCGTCGCGGGCGCACGCGCGTGCCGGTTGCGGTCACCGACCCCGCGCAGGCGACGCCACGGCGGCGGGTGCCGCCGGAGGCGTTGCGCGCCATACGGTGGGCGCCGCGTCCGACGGCAGCCGCGAGTACATGACCATGTCGCGACGCTCGGCGCCGATCGTCTCCCACGCCCGCAGCAGGCCCTCCCAGCGGAACCCGGCGCTCGCGGCGACCCGCTGCGAGGCGACGTTGTGCGGCTCCACGTACAGCTCCAGCCGCGCGAGGCCCGCGACCTCGAAGGCCCACGGGCACAGGGTCCGCAGCGCCCGGCCGGCGAGGCCTCGGCCGCGGTGGCGGGCCGGTACCCAGTAGCCGAGGCGCGCCCGCCCCTCCCCGACCCCGCTGAACCACAGCCCGATCTGGCCGAGGGCCTCGTCGGTCACCGGGTCGGCGATCGCGAAGGGCAGTCCGACCCGGTCGGTGACGCGCGCGTGCTGCAGCCGGATCCACGTGCGCGCCCGGTACTCGTCGGCGCACGGCGGCACCGTGGTGACACGGGTGATCGCCGCATCGTCCGACGCCGCCAGGACCAGGGGCGCGTCGTCGTCGCGGAACGCACGCAGGACGCAGCCGCCGGCGTCGAGCCGAGGCACGTCCCGGAGATCCACAACCGGACATTCTAGGAGTAATCAGGCGCCCTGGCGACGGTCGATCGGCCCACGATCGCGGCGGCCGGCGGGGATCAGCGCCCTCCCGGGGTCCGGCCGGGTGCGGGCAGGTCGAGCACCCGCGACGTGCGCAACCGCCACCCCAGGTACGCGATGCCCAGGCGGGTGCGGCCGATCCCGTCGTCGAACGGGTCGAAGCCCAAGATGTCGCCGACACCGTCGAGACGCTGCTGCAGCGTGCTGTGGTGGACCCCGGCCAGCCGCGCGGCCTGCCGCACCGACCCCGCGCGGACCAGCGCGTCGACCGTCGACGGTCCCCACGGATGCGCCATGACCTCGGCGAGGGCGTCGACGTCGGGCTGGTCGGCGTCGGGCGGGAGGTCGGCGAGCAGCCCGATCAGGCCCCCGTAGCGGTCGGCGTCGACCGAAGGCGTCCCCGGTGGGGCGCAGAGGCGCAGTGCGACCACCGCCGTCGCGAACGAGCGGTGCAGGTGCTCGACGGTCGTGGCGACGCCCACCCCGATCGGGCCGGCCGCGATCGGCGGATGATCGTGCGGCACGACCAGCGCGTGGATCGGCCCGTACGGCGTGGGCACGACGTCCTCCGCCGCCGTCGGGTGCTCGTCCCACACCGCGAACAGCGGCGCGGCGACGACCCGGTGCCGGGTGCCCGGGACCAGGCCGAGGCGGGCCGCGGCGGTGCGCCGGTCCTCCACCGGCACGGCCCGGTCGAGGACGAGCCCCAGCGCGCGGCGGCCGTCGAGGTCGCGGTGGCCCCGGCCGTGCCGGATGCGCATCGACAGCGCCAGGCGTTCGAGGATGATCGCGTCGTTGGCGTGCGCCGGCCCGGACCGCTCGATCCAGACGGTCAGCCCGTCGGCCGTGGCCGACGACGGCTGCGGCGGCACCACCACCGGCCCGTCGACGAGCTCTCCGCGCGGTGTCACACGCATCGTCCGCGCCGGCAGGTCCTGGCAGTAACCGGCGTTGCAACCCGCCAGCGACGCGGCCGCGCTGAGCAGCGCGCGGGAGTTCACGTTGCCGACGACCAGCTCGTCGAAGCAGGCGATCACGCGCAGCCCGAGGCTCGCCCCCGGGTCGAGGGCCGAGAGCCTGCCGAGCAGCTCCTGCACACGGTCATCCTAGTGGTCCGGGTCACGTTCTCCGGCGTGTCAGTCGGCGAGGACCTTCTCCACCCAGGCGTCGCGGGTCCGGACCATCCCACGCGCCGGTCCCGTGTGCGGGGCGAAGATGTCGAACGCGTGGAACCCGCCCGACCACACGTGCAGCTCGGCATCGCCCCCCGCCGCCCAGATGCGGCTCGCGTACGCGATCGCCTCGTCGCGGAAGATCTCGGCGGCGCCGACGTCGACGAACGCCGGCGGCAGCCCCGACAGGTCCGCGGCCCGCGCCGGCGCCGCGTAGGGGGAGACGCCCGGGCCGCCGCGGGCCTCGCCCAGCAGCGCCGACCAGCCGGTCTCGTTGCTGACCCGGTCCCAGACGCCGACGCCGTCGAACTGGGCCGTCGACGCCGTGACGCCGCGGTCGTCGAGCATCGGGTAGTCGAGCACCTGCCCGCACAGCGCCGGGCCGCCACGGTCGCGCGCCGCGAGCGCCATCCCCGCCGCGAGCCCGCCGCCGGAGCTGGCCCCGGCGACGAGCAGCCGGTCGCGGCGCACCCCGAGCCGCTGCGCGTTCGCCGCGACCCATTCCAGCGCGGCGTAGCAGTCCTCCCGCGGGTACGGGTCGGCGAACTCGGGTGCCAGCCGGTACTCGACCGTCACCAGGACCGCACCCAGCGACTCCACCCAGCCGAGCACGAGATCGACCCCGCTGAACCGGTCGCCGAACATCAGCCCGCCCGAGTGCACGAACAGCACGCAGGGGCGCGCGTCGCCCGCCCCGGCCGGGCGCAGCACCGACACCTCGACCGCGTCGCCGCCGTGCCCGGCGATGGTGCTGTCCGAACGCTCGATCGCCTTGGCGCGCAGCGTCTCCTCGATCGGCGGGGACGCATACGACCGGCGCATGAAGCCGATCAGGTCGGGCGTGATCGTCGGCGGGAAGACCCCGCCGACGACGGCCAGCCCGGCCTTGAGCTCCGGGTCGAACCCCGGCCGGGCGACCGACATCCGCGAACCTCTCCCGGGCCTGCTCAGAGGGCGGCGTAGAGCGCGTGTTCGAAGTCGACGTAGAGCTTCCACGCCTCCTGTTCGGGGATGAACGGCAGCGAGTTCGTGTAGATCGACGCGCAGATGCCCGTCGCCCGGTCGACGAAGAAGTGGGTGTTGAACAGCCCCGCCCACGCACCCGTCCCCGCGCGCCGGCCGCCCGGCAGGTCGGCGGTGTTGAGCAGCAGCCCGTAGCCCCACTTCCAGCCCGGCCCGACGCGCAGGGTGTCGGTGATCGGCGGGTCGGCCGTCGGGATCTCGGCGGGGAAGTCGAGGTCGCCGATCTGGTTGGTGAACGCGGCGTCGACCGTGTCCTCGCGCAGGATGCGCTCGCCGTCGAGCTCGCCCCCGCGCAGCAGCGCGCGCTCGAAGCGGATGTAGTCCCGGGGCGTGGAGTAGAGGCCGTGGCCGCCCGCCCAGTAGTCGGGCTCCTGGTTGAGGATCTCCCCGGCGGAGGTCCAGTTGCCGTTCTCGTCCTTCACGTGGATCGCGACGCAGTTGCCGTAGCGCTGCGGATCCAGCCGGAACATGGTGTCGCCCATGCCCAGCGGGCCGGTGATGCCGTCCTTGACGACGACGTCGAGGGTCTGCCCGGCGGCCGCCTCGACGACCCTGCCCAGCCAGTCGGTGTTGATGCCGTACTCGAACCTGCTCCCCGGCTCGGACACCAGCGGGGCCTTGAACGCCTCGGCCGACCCCGGCACGACGTTCGGGATGCCGGTGACCTGCTCGAAGCGCACCATGTCGGCGTTCCAGAACCAGTAGCTCAGTCCCGAGGTGTGTGTGATCAGGTGGCGGACCGTCGCCCGGGTCGCCGGTCGGCGCAGCTTCGGGGTGTCGCCGTCGAACCCGACGAGCAGCTGCACCTCGGCGAACTCCGGGCAGTACTCCTCGACGGGGGCGTCGAGGTCGAGCGCGCCACGCTCCATCTGCTGCAGCGCCGCCGCCGTCGCGACCATCTTCGTCATCGACATGATCCGGAACTGCGTCGAGGTGTCGACGGGGGCCTCGTCGGCCCCGACGCTGCGTACCCCGGCGCCGCCCTCGTAGAAGACGCCGTCGCGGTCGGCCGCGATCGCCGCCACGTGCGGGACGTGCCCGGCCTCCACCGCCCCGCTCAGTACCCGGTCGATCCCACTGCCGTCGATGGTGCGCATCCTGACCTCCGTCGGTCGTGACTTCGTCGTCGGTGCCATCGTCGCGGACCGCGGGCCCGTGCGGTACCGACGATCACGCGCGGCATCCGGTTCCGGACCCGCCAGGTGGCGGGCGCCCGGCCCCGGGCGCGCACCGTTGACCGCTCGACGACGACGGTGCCGCCGCAGGCCGCCCACCGGGAAGGATGCGCGCATGCAGATCCAGGTGCGGACCGCCCGCGCGGACGACGAGGTCGCGCTCGCCCGCATCGACCGGCTCACCTGGGGGCCGGAGGTGACCCCGGCGCCGCCACCCGCGCCCGGCACCCCGTTCTTCGACGGCCGCGTCGCCCCCGGCGCGGTCATCGTCGCGGAGGCCGACGGCGTCGTCGCCGGGTACGTCGCGGTCGGCAACTCGCTGCGCGTGCCCGCACACCGTCACGTCCGCGAGATCCGCGGCCTCGCAGTCGATCCCGACTACGCGGGCCACGGGATCGGTCGCGCCCTCGTGACGGCCGCGGTCGAGCGCGAGGCCCGCGCCGGCACGGTCAAGGTCACGCTGCGGGTGCTGGGGCCCAACACCGCCGCCCGCCGGGTCTACGAGGCCTGCGGGTTCGAGGTCGAGGGTGTGCTGCGCGGGGAGTTCCGCGTCGACGGCCACCTCGTCGACGACGTCCTGATGGCGACCTTCCCCCAACCCCGGCGGTGATCCCGCACGCCGCCGCCGGTCTCCTGCGCACGTCCCGCGCGGGTGCGCCCGCGGCGATGCCGATGTGATGGTCGTCACGTCCGCGTGAGGACTCGGGACCCTGCCGGTCGAACATGTCGTTGGGTCCGAGACGCCCTGCCGACGGTGGGCGCGGGGCGCTCGACGCCGGCTGGTCGCGCCCGATCGGGGGGTGGGCGCGGCCGGCCGGGACGCTCCTATGGTTCGTCAAGTCGCTTGTGGGTGTTCGAGCTGTCGGTAGAGCTGGCGGGTGATGTAGCGCTTGAGGCAGCGGCGGATCTCGGGGTCGGTCTTGCCCTGGGCGCGGCGTCGTTCG
>NZ_JBFWOY010000021.1:0-131591 GCF_050250275.1 Pseudonocardia sp. | reverse complement strand
GGCGACGCGCGCGGCGTCCCCGAGAACCGGGGGGCCGGGGCAGGGCCCGGGACGTCGTGAGTGGCGAGGGTCGCTCCCGCGACCATCGCCACTCACAGGGTCGTCCGCCCCCACGGACGACCTCCGGCGGGCGGCGCCTCCCCCGCGCCGCCGCGGCCTGGGACGGCCCGGGTCAGGTGCCGCTGCGCCGCAGGCTGCCGACGAGCATCAGCAGCCCGAGCAGTACCGCCGCGCCGGCGATCAGCCAGCGGGCGTCGAAACCGAGGGTCGTCAGCGACGACCCGAACAGCGCCGGGCCCGCGACGGCGAGGCTCAGCAGCCCGACGACGAGGCACAGCAGATCGGGGAACCGGCGGCGGGCGGGCGCGCCCGGACGCGTGGATGTCGGCTCAGCCACGGTGCACCTCCACGTTGCCCAGGCCCGCGTGCAGGTCCAGCACGATCGGGCGCCCCGACCGGACGCCGTCGGCGCCCAGGTCCTCGACGACGTCGACGCGGGCGTTGCTGCCACCGCTCTCGCGGTCGCCGAACTGCACGTGACCCAACCCGGCGGAGCCGCGCAGCGTCACGTCGGCGTTCGCGGGCACCCACACCTCGAGGTTGCCCATCCCGACCGACGCGGCCGTGCGGACGGCGTCGGCGGCCGTGCCGGGGGGCGCGGGCGCCGTGGCGCCCTCACCGGGCAGCGACAGGTCGAGCTTGCGCAGGTCGAGCTCGATGTTGCCGGCGGCCCGGTCGTACTCGCGAGCGACCATGTCGATCGTCTCCGGCGCGGTCACGGTGCTCCCGATCCCGCCCCGCAGCCCGTCGCTCGGGATCTGCGTCGCGCCCCAGGTCAGCAGGCACATGATCAGCGCGAACGGGATGATGCCGCGGCCTGCGTGGACGAACGCCCCGACGACCAGGCCCGCGCCCAGGACGCCCAGGACGATCGCGAACAGCACGGGCAGCGACGTCAGCCCGGCGCCGCCGAGCAATAGCGCTCCCAGTACCCCGCCGACGACCAGGGCGACGGCCAGCGTGACCGCCGTGACCGGCGGGCGCCGCCGCGGGGCGGGCGCCTCGGGTGCGGGCTCGGGGGCGGGCTCGGGCAGGTCCCACGCGAAGGGCGCGGCGCCCAGCGGATCCCACGACGGCGGGGTCGGCTTCGGCTCGCCCGTCACCGGGTCGAGCTCGGTCGTCCCCTGCTGCGCGGTCGCGTCCCCGTCCTTGCGCAGCGAGACCGTCGGAGCCCCGTCGGCCGGGCCGGGCTGCGACGTGGCGCCGGGGCCGGGGATGCCACGTCCACCGCGGGCGCGGTGCAGCAGGAACAGCAGGCCGAGCGCGATGATCGCCGGCCAGATGATCCCGCCGTCGCGACCGAAGATCGCGCCCGTCCCGACCACCGCGGCCACGACCAGCGCGATCAGCAGCCCCGGGTGCGGCCGCTTACCCGGCTGGGCCGACGCCGCGGCGCCGTCCGTCGGGTCGTCCTCGGCGGCCTCCGGCAGCAGCACCCAGCCCGCGATGTAGAGCGCCGCGCCGATCCCGTAGATCGCGGCGACCACGAAACCCACCCGCACCAGCACCGGGTCGATGTCGTAGCGACGGGCGATCGCCGCCGCGACCCCCGCGACCTTGCGGTCGTGACGTGGCCGCGCCGGGCGCGTCTCCCACATCTCCCGCAACGTCGAATGCACGTCCGTCCCGTTCATCGCTCTCCCCCGCCGCGCGAGCGCAGCGCGTCACGACGGCGCTGCGCTGACGATCCGCTCACAAGCTCGCTCATGGCTGTTCCCCCTCCATGGGCACCAGCCTCCCGCGTGGCGGGCGTGCGCCCATCCGGGACGACCCTGAGGTCCCCCCGAGGTCGTCCCCGATGCCCCGGGGACGTCCTGCGTGTGACCATGGTGTCGTGAGTCAGCCAGCAGCGGCCGGCGCCCCGGGCGCGGCGGGTCCCGCACCGCCCGTCGCGGCGGTCCCGGAGCCGCCCGTGCCCACGCGCGGCCCGTTGGAACGGCGCCGGTCCGGAAGGCTCGTCGCCGGCGTCGCCGGGGGCGTGGCCGACCACCTCGGTATCGACGTCCTGTGGGTGCGCACCGCGTTCGTGGTGCTCGCCGCCATCAACGGCGCGGGCGTCGTCGGCTACGCGCTGCTGTGGATGTTCGTGCGCCAGGAGAGCTCCGACACCGAGCGGGCCGTCCCGCGCCGCGAACGCCAGCAGGCCATGGGCCTCGTCGCGCTCGGGCTCGGCATCGGGCTCGTCGCGGCCCTGCTCGGCAACGCCGTCATCGGCTGGATCGTCGGGCCGCTCGGCGTCGCCGCGCTCGGCGCCGCCGTCGTGTGGCGGGAGGCCGACGAGGCACAGCGCCGCCGCTGGGCGGCCGGCGCCCGTTCCGGTGTCGCCGGTGCCGCGGGGGGTGGGCGCACCGCCCTGATCCGCGTCGTCGCGGGTGCCCTGTTCGTCGCGCTCGGCATCGCGGTGTTCCTGATCGGCAACATCAACCTGGGCCAGGTCCAGTTCGGGCTGCTCGCCGTGATCGCGACGATCGTCGGCATCGGCGTGCTCACCGTCCCGTGGTGGCTGCGGCTGGCCCGCGACCTCGGGGAGGAACGCCGGCAACGCATCGTCGAGGCCGAGCGCGCCGAGATCGCCGCGCACCTGCACGACTCCGTGCTGCAGACCCTCGCCCTGATCCAGCGCCAGGCCGACGACCCGCGCGAGGTCGCCCGGCTCGCCCGCGGTCAGGAACGCGAGCTGCGGCACTGGCTCTACGGCCCGCAGGGCTACGGCCGCGGCAGCAACGGCGGCGGGGTGAAGGCACCCGCGCTCGACGAGGGCCTCGCCGAGTCGCTGACCAGGGCTGCCGCCGAGGTCGAGGACACCTACGCGCTCACCGTGAGCCCCGTCCTCGTGGGCGCCGACCGGCCGCTCGACGCGGACCTGCGTGCCCTCGTCCTCGCCGCCCGCGAGGCCATGGTCAACGCCGCCAAGCACGCCGGGGTCGACGAGATCAGCGTCTACGTCGAGATCGAGCCCGACGAGGTCAACGTGTTCGTCCGCGACCGCGGCAAGGGGTTCGACCCCGACGACGTGCCCGACGACCGGCACGGCCTCGCCGACTCGATCAGGGCGCGCATGGCCCGCCACGGCGGCCGCGTGCGGCTGCGCAGCACCCCCGGTGAGGGCACCGAGGTGCACCTGGCGATGACGATCACCGACGCGGCGGCACCGGACCGCGGCACCGAGCACGAATCGGACGAGAAGCAGGAGGCGACGTCGTGACCGACGAGCAGCCCGGCACCGAAACCCCCGGCACCGAAACCCCCGGCGACGAGGCTCCCGGCGACACGGCCCGGAAGCCGATCACCGTGTTCCTCGTCGACGACCACGGCCTGTTCCGCGCGGGTGTGCGCGCCGAGCTCGACCGCGGCGTCCCCGACGTCGAGGTCGTCGGCGAGGCCGGTTCCGTCGACGAGGCGGTCGCCGCGATCCGCCACCACGTGCCCGACGTCGTGCTCCTCGACGTCCACATGCCCGACGGCGGCGGCGCCGAGGTGCTGCGCCGGGTCCGGCCCGAGGCCCCCGGTGTGGTGTTCCTGGCGCTGAGCGTCTCGGACGCCGCCGAGGACGTCATCGCCGTGATCAGGGCCGGGGCCCGCGGGTACGTCACCAAGACCATCTCGGGGCGCGACCTCGCCGACGCCGTGCGCCGCGTCCACGGCGGCGACGCCGTCTTCTCGCCGCGGCTGGCCGGTTTCGTGCTCGACGTGTTCTCCGACCGGCCCGGCGCGGCCCCGCCCGGTGACCCCGAGCTCGACCTGCTCACCCGCCGCGAACGCGACGTCCTGCGGCTGCTCGCGCGGGGTTACGCGTACAAGGAGATCGCGGGCGAGCTGTTCATCTCGGTGAAGACGGTCGAGACGCACGTGTCGAGCGTCCTGCGCAAGACGCAGCTGTCCAACCGCTACGAGCTGTCCCGCTGGGCATCGGACCGCCGCCTGGTCTGAGCGCGCCGACCACCGTGTCCCGGGGTCGGCCGCCCGGGGGCCGCGTCAGCGGGAGCCGGTCAGGCCGCCGACGAGTCCGCCGACGGTGCCGCTCGCGGTCTCGACGAGCCCGCCCGCGGTGTCGCTGACGCCGCGGCCGACGGTCTCGACGACCGACTGCTGCGGGCCCGTGCCCGGGGCCGGGTTCGACGGGGTGAGCAGGTCGAGGGCCGGCGCCAGCGGCGGGGCGAGGTCCTTGACCGGCTCGGTCACCGGCGCGAGGATCCGGTTGACCGGGGTGGTGACGGGCTCGGCCAGCTTGTTCACGGTCCCGACGGCGGAGCCGAGGGTCTTGCCCAGGCCGTCGCCGAGGCCCTCGACGGCGCCACTCGCACCGTCGGTGAGGGGCTTGAGCGGCGTGTTGCCGCCCGCCTGCTGGACGGCCTGCGCGACCGGCCGGGTCACGCTCGTGACGGTGTCGTCGACGGTGGACGAGTGCTGGGGCTGCTGGCTGTCGGCCGGAACCTGCCCGCCGGCCGTGCCGCCTCCGGAGTTGCCGCCGACGCCGCCGCCACCGGTTCCACCGGCCGACCCGCCGCTGCCACCGGCCGACCCGCCGCTGCCACCGGCGACCCCGCCGCCGGCGCCGCCGGAGCCGAAGACGGCGCCACCCGCGCTACCCGCGCCGCCGCGGCCGCCGGAGGCCTGCTCCGGGAGCGCCGAGGGGAACGCGACGTTCATCCAGGACGTCGGGGCCGCGGTACCGGCCGCGAGCGCGTTGCCGGAGGACGGCAGCGCCGCACCGGAACCGTCGCCGGCTCCGCCGCGGCCGGGGAAGCTGCCGTCGAGCTGGTCCTGGGCGGCCGAGGAGTTCGAGGCGGCGTCGGTGAACACGGCGGCGCCGAGGACGCCGCCGATCGTCAGCATGGCGGCCGCGGCCGCGGTCAGCTTCCGCCGGCCGGAGGCGCGTTCCTCGACGGTGTCGTCGGCGGTGCGCTCGAGGCGGGACGCGCGGGGCTTGAGGGGGCGGTCGAAGGAGTGCGGGGCGCGTCCCTCGCGGCGCATCAGGCTGCCGACGGACACGTAGTCGGGATCGCTGCGGCCGGGGAGGTCGGGCTCGGCGTCGGCCGGCCGCGCCTCGTCCACATCGGACGCGGCTCGAGGGGCGGGCACGTTGCGCCGCACCAACTCGGCGACCGTGACGATCTCGGCCTCGCGTCGAGCCGGACCACGCTGAGCGAACGCGACCACGGTGTGTAGTCCCCCTTCGAGTGATGACTTGCAGCGTCCACACTTACCGGACACGCGGAACGTTCACCAAGTGTCATTCGCCCGCTCATCGACGCCGTCTCCAACGAGTGAATTCCGCTCATCGACGGCTGCCGACCGCTGAACGTCGGTAGCGCTCCGCAGTCGATCACTCACACAGGTGGATCAAGGGACGAAGCCGCAGGCAGCATCGGTGCGGCACCGCCTGAACCGATCGCCTCCGTGTCCCGGATCACCTTTCGCCGAGCGGTGCATCCGAACGGGGGCCCGGTCGGCGCCGAACGGACGCGTCCCCCCGGAGACCACCCGGGCGGGGGAGTGGCAGCGTCGTGAGCGGCCGTCACGCACCGTGCCTGGCCGACCGGGCGCGGCGTCGTCACCGGCCCTGCGCGGAGCCGACGGCCGGGCCGGGTGCGGGTTCGGACCGTCAGCGGGGGAGCTGGCCGCGGAACTCGCGCCGCGTCGAGTCGAGGGCGCCCTTCGCCGCGATGCCGGCGCCGCCCGCGAGGAGGATGCCGATGATGTCGGGCACCACCCCGCCCGTGGTGAACAGCAGCCCGATCAGCGCGACGAGCGCCGTGCCGCCCGCGACCTTCCAGCGGCTGTTGACGTAGTCGGCGGTCGCGCCGCCGGCCAGGCCACGCTCCTTGGCACTCTTGTTGAGCATCGCGAGGTAGCCGACATGGCCGAGCGCGGCGAGCACGCCGACCAGCGCGATGACGAAAGCGACGATGCCGAAGACGGTCCCCATGTCTCCACTGTGCCACCGAATCCGCCGGTGGGGACGGGAATCCGGCCGATCGGGGTCAGCGCCCGCCCAGCCGGCCCCGGCCGAGCCGCAGCAGCAGCATCGCCAGCTCGCGGCCCTCCTCGCCGAGCTCGCGGAACCGGGCCAGGACGTGGATCTCGCGGCTGTAGACGATCCGCGGGCCGCCGCCGGCCATCCGGACGGCGCCGATGCGCCGGGAGACGTCGGTGCGCTCCCTGACCAGGCGCAGGATCTCGGCGTCGAGCCGGTCGATCTCACGCCGGAGCCCGTCGATGTTCGCGGCGTCGTCCGCGGTGTCCTGCGTGGGAGCGACGTTCCCGCTCGGGGCGGACTGCTCTGTGGTCACGGACATGGTCTCCTCCTGTGTGCGGCTCACCGGCCCGTGACATGCAAGCGCCCCGGGTCCAGTGGACTCCGGGGCGTCGGGGCTGAGTGCGTCAGGCGGCGACGGGAACCGGAATCCGGTACCCGTAGAGAAATCGCTGCGCCGTCGACACGCGGCGAGTCTGCCACACCGGCGCCGCGGCGCGCACCGTCGTACCCCGCCGGTACCGTGTTCGACACGATGAGCGCGCTGTTCGAACTGCCTTCCAGCAACCCCGCCCGCCCCACCACCGAGCGGGGCAGGAAACTGCTCGAGGGGCTCAACCCGCGGCAGGTGGAGGCGGTCACCCATGCCGGGTCGCCGCTGCTGATCGTCGCGGGCGCGGGCTCGGGCAAGACGCGGGTGCTCACGCACCGGATCGCGTGGCTGCTGGCGGAGCGCCAGGTGCACCCGGGCGAGATCATGTCGATCACCTTCACCAACAAGGCCGCGGCCGAGATGAAGGAGCGGGTCGACGCACTGGTGGGCCGCCGGGCCAACGCCATGTGGGTGTCGACGTTCCACTCCATGTGCGTGCGCATCCTGCGCCGGGAGGCCAAGCACCTGGGGGTGCGCAGCGCGTTCTCCGTCTACGACGCGGACGACTCGCGCCGCCTCGTCGGCATCGTGGCCCGCGACCTCGAGCTCGACCCGAAGAAATTCGCCGCCCGCGGGCTCGCCGCGCACATCTCGAACCTGAAGAACGAGCTGCTCTCGGCCGACGACGCCGCGGAGCGCGCGACCAACGACTTCGAGCGCCGGGTCGCGGAGGTCTACCTCGGCTACCAGTCCCGGCTGCGGCAGGCCAACGCGTTCGACTTCGACGACCTGATCATGGAGACGGTGTCGCTGCTGTCGCGGCTGCCCGCCGTCGCCGAGTACTACCGGCGCCGGTTCCGCCACGTGCTCGTCGACGAGTACCAGGACACCAACAAGGCGCAGTACGAGCTGGTCCGGCAGCTGGTCGAGCCGGCGACGCCGGGCGGGAAGCCCGCGGAGCTGTGCGTCGTCGGCGACTCCGACCAGTCGATCTACGCCTTCCGCGGCGCGAACATCCGCAACATCATCGAGTTCGAGCAGGACTTCCCCGACGCGCGGACGATCCTGCTGGAGCAGAACTACCGGTCGACGCAGACGATCCTGTCCGCGGCCAACAACGTCATCGCGCGCAACGCGAACCGTCGCGACAAGCGGCTGTGGTCGGACCAGGGCGACGGGGAGAAGGTCGTCGGCTACGTCGCCGACAACGAGCACGACGAGGCGTCGTTCGTCGCGGGCGAGATCGACCGGCTGGTCGACTCGGGGGAGTTCCGCAACAGCGACGTGGCGGTGTTCTACCGCACCAACGCGCAGTCACGTGTGTTCGAGGACGTGTTCCTGCGCGTGGGGCTGCCGTACAAGGTCGTCGGCGGGGTGCGGTTCTACGAGCGGCGCGAGATCCGCGACGCGCTGGCCTACCTGCGGGTGCTGTCCAACCCGGAGGACACGGTCAGCCTGCGGCGCATCCTCAACGTGCCCAAGCGCGGCATCGGCGACCGGGCGGAGGCGCTGGTCGCGGAGTACGCGGAGCGCCACCGCACGTCGTTCTCCCGGGCGCTGCGGGTCGCGGCGGAGCAGCCCGAGGAGCTCCCGGCGCTGGCCACCCGCTCCCAGCGCAACATCGCCGACTTCCAGCGGATGCTCGACGAGCTGCGGGAGCTGGTCGACCGCGGCGACGACACGGCCGAGATCCTGGAGGCCGTCTACGGGCGTACCGGCTACGTCTCCGAGCTCGAGGCGAGCGACGACCCGCAGGACGGCTCCCGGCTGGAGAACCTGGCCGAGCTCGTCACGGTCGCGCGCGAGTTCGCGGGCGACGCGGCGGTCGCCGACCTGCTCGACGGCGGCTCGTCCGACCCCGACGGCACCGTCATCGGCTCGGGTGAGCTCGCGCTCGACACCGACGACACCAACGTCGGAGCCCCGCCGCCCGGGTCGCTGGCGGCGTTCCTGGAGCGCGTGGCGCTGGTCGCCGACGCCGACTCCATCCCCGACGACGACTCCGGCATGGTCACGCTGATGACCCTGCACACGGCCAAGGGCCTGGAGTTCCCGGTCGTGTTCCTCACCGGCTGGGAGGACGGCGTCTTCCCGCACATGCGCGCGCTGGGCGATCCGGCGGAGCTGGCGGAGGAGCGGCGGCTGGCCTACGTCGGCATCACGCGGGCGCAGCAGCGGCTGTTCCTGTCGCGCGCGATCGTCCGTACCGCGTTCGGCCAGCCCAGCGTCAACCCGGCGTCGCGCTTCCTCGACGAGGTGCCGGCCGAGCTGGTCGAGTGGCGTCGTGAGGAGGCGCAGCGGCCGTCGGCGCCGGTCGGGCGCTTCGGGTTCGGCCGCCGCCCCGGCGCGACCGACCGCGGCGACTGGCGGGTTCCGGAGCGGAAGCTGAACCAGGCCACGATCAGCCTCGACGTGGGCGACCGGGTCAACCATGACAAGTACGGGCTGGGAACGGTGGTCGCGTCCGACGGTGCGGGCGCCCGGGCCACGGTGACGATCGACTTCGGCAGCGCGGGCACGGTCCGGCTGATGCTGATCGGCGGGGTCCCGCTGCAGAAGCTCTGACCGACGAGTTCCGGCGGGCCGCGTCGTCAGTACTCCTGGAGGCGCCCGACGGGGGCGCTCAGGACCCGCGAGGAGTGCCATGACCGCCCAGCACGAGCCCGTGACCGCCCGGCACGAGACCACGGCTGCCCAGCACGAGACCACGACTGCCCAGCACGAGACCATGACCGCCACACTGACCGTCGACGCACCCGTCGACGCCGTGTTCGCCGTGCTGGCCGATCCCGCCGCCCACGCGGCGATCGACGGCACCGGCTGGGTGCGCGACCCGGTCGACCGGGCGCCGCTCGCCGAGGAGGGGCAGGTCTTCCGGATCAACATGTTCCACACGAACCACCCGAACGGCGACTACCTCATGGCCAACCAGGTGCACGTCCTGGACGCGCCGCGCGTGATCGGCTGGCGCCCCGGGCAGGAGGGCGAGCGCGGCCTGGAGTTCGGCGGCTGGACGTGGCGCTACGACCTGACGCCCGCCGGCGCCGGGACCGAGGTCGTCCTCACCTACGACTGGTCGCAGGTGCCGCCGCCGATCCGGGAGTTCATCTCGTTCCCGCCGTTCGGGCAGGAGCACCTCACGAACTCGCTGCAGCACCTGGGGGAGCTGGCGGCAGCCCCGTCCGCCTAGGACGGGGTCAGTCGTGCGCGGGGCCGTCGTCGCCGGTGCCGGGGATGACGATCCCGCGCGCGGCGAGCCACGGGATCGGGTTGATCTTCTGCCCGCCCGGGGTCCAGATCTCGAAGTGCAGGTGCGGGCCGGTCGACTGGCCGCGGTTGCCCATCTCGGCGATCTTCTCGCCGGCGGTGACCTTCTCGCCGACCTTGACCAGGCTGCGGTTGACGTGGCCGTACACGCTGTGCGAGCCGTCGGGGTGCGCCAGCACGACCCACATGCCGAAGCCGCTGGCGGGGCCGGACTCGGTCACCACGCCGTCGGTGACCGCGTAGATCGGGGTGCCGATGCTGTTGGCGATGTCGATGCCGTAGTGGGTGACGCCCCAGCGGGCGCCGAAGCCGGAGGTGAACCGGCCCGTGGTGGGCAGTACGTAGGCGGCGCCCTGGAACAGCACGCCCTGTGGGGCCCCCGCGGCCAGCGCCTGGCGCAGCTTGTTGGCCTGCCGGGCGATCTTCTCGCCGATGTCGACGGCCTTGGTCAGGTTCGCGACGTCGACGTCCTCCCCCGGGTCGAGCGTGTCGACCGGCTGGGCGGCCCGGAGCCGGCTCGCGCCGATGGCGGGCTGCGCCGGGGTGGACCCGGCGTCGTCGGGGACGGCCGCGGTCGTCGTCGAGACGGGGATCATCGCGTTGGTCGAGAGGTTCGCGTACGGCTCGTCGACCGGGTGGCTCTGCCCCCAGAGTGAGGCGAGCGACTGTCCTGCGGCCACGAGCGCCCCGGCCGCCGCGAAGGCGACCGTCGCACGTCCACGGACGTGCGCGGGTGGTGGGGCCGGAAGCCGGTGTCCACCCCGGGCGTCACCCGCGCGGTTACGCGGGCGTACGTCGGGGTGGTCCTGGTCGGCGCCGCGTGGGGAGCGGTGGCGCGACAAGAACTGCCCTTCTCGATGCGATGAGGCAGTCCGATCCACGGGTGGGACACGCAGGGCGGGTTGGGGAGACCCTCGGCGGGCCGGTTCGGGGCCGGTCCGTCACCTTCGTGATCCGTCCGTGATCCGGACCCGGCGAACGTAGCGGGCGCCGCGGCGAGGTGGCAAATCCCTCAGGGGCGTGTGCGCAGATGCACCCGGACGTGGTCAGGCGGGCGAAGATTCGTCACGCAGAGTCGCCGATTCGGCTCTCCGGGTGCGCGACCTGCGTATGAAGTGATCAGTCGACGCGTCCACGCGCGCGAGCGCGGTCGCCACCCGATGAACGGTGCGCGGGTCGATCGGGAGCGAGAGGTGACCCACGTCACGCAGCTCGAGCTCGTCGACCATGAGATCCGGGTGGACCAACCGGGCATTCCGTTGCGGCACGACCATTTCGTCCATCCGGCTCCAGACGACCAGGAACCGTGTGGTGCAGTGCGGAGCGGGCTCGGCGAGCTCCGTCAGGACCGGTGAGCCCGGCCGCAGCTGGCGCGCGAGCGGCGTCGGCAGCAGGTAGGCGGTCGTCGTCCCGGTGTGCGGGCTGCCGAGCGTCACCAACATGTCGACGGCCTCGTCGCCACCCATCCGTTGCACGTAGTAGCGGGCGATCATGCCGCCCAGGGAGTGCCCGACGATGTGCACCTTCTCCGCACCCGTCGACTCCCGGATCTCCTCGACCGCCCGGCGCAGATCGCGCGCCGCGTCGCGCAGGTCACCGGTCAGGATGCCGTAGTTCACCGCGTGCACCCGGCCGAAACCACGCCGTCGCAGCGCCCGGCCGAACACGCTGAACACCGACCTGTTGTCCATGATCCCGTGCACCAGCAGGATCGGCGTCCCCGCCGCGGTCACGTCGGACACCACGAGGCTGCGGCTGCGGGGCGGCAGCACGTCGGTGCGGTAGTGGTCGGGGTCGCGCACCGACTCCGCGAGCAGCCCGAGCGGGTAGCTCGCCACGTGCACGGCGAGCCACGCGCCCTCCAGGGCGACGCCCCGCAACCCCGCCGGCGACCCGAACGTGCGGACCGCGTACCCCGCGGCGCGGCCGGCCTCGCGCGCGAGCGAGCCCGCCCCGCCCGCCACCGTGGCCAGACGGGCCAGAGCGTTTCCGGCCGCCATGGACGAACGGTAGGTCAGGGACACGCGTACCGCCCATCCTGGACGTTCGGACGTGGCGCGGAGTCACCCGGTGTGAGCAGTCCCACCGGCATGGTGACTCGTCTCACCGGGCCAGGTCAGGGCCGGTGCGCCGACCGTCGCTAGGGTCCTTGGGCGGAGAACACGGTCGAGTCCGGTGGTCGACGGCGCGACGCGTCAGACCACGCGCCCGCGGCCGCCTGCACATCGAAGTGATCAGGAGAGAGCCGAGTGGACCTGTACGAGTACCAGGCGAAGGACCTCTTCGCCGCACACGGAGTCCCGGTGCTGCCGGGCCGGACCGTCGAGACCGCGGATGACGCGGCCGCGGTCGCCGCCGAGCTGGGCACCGCCGTCGTCGTGAAGGCGCAGGTGAAGACGGGTGGCCGCGGCAAGGCGGGCGGCGTCAAGCTCGCCGAGAACGCCGACCAGGCGAAGGAGAAGGCCGGTGCCATCCTCGGGATGGACATCAAGGGCCACACCGTGCACCGCGTCCTGGTGACCACCGCCAGCGACATCAGCGAGGAGTACTACTTCTCGTTCCTGCTCGACCGGTCCAACCGCACCTTCCTGGCCATGTGCTCGGCCGAGGGCGGCATGGAGATCGAGCAGCTGGCCGTCGAACGCCCCGACGCGCTCGCGCGCATCCCCGTCGACGCCATCGCCGGCGTCGACAAGGCCAAGGCCGACGAGATCGTGGCCGCCGGGAAGATCCCCGCCGCGGTCGCCGACGAGGCCGCGCAGGTCATCGTCAAACTGTGGGAGACCTTCGTCTCCGAGGACGCCACCCTCGTCGAGGTCAACCCGCTCGTGCGCGACCCGCAGGACAACGTCATCGCGCTCGACGGCAAGGTCACCCTCGACGAGAACGCCGACTTCCGCCACCCCGACCACGCCGCGCTGGTCGACGAGCGCACCGAGAACGCGCTCGAGGCCAAGGCCAAGGCCAAGGGCCTCAACTACGTCAAGCTCGACGACGGCCAGGTCGGCATCATCGGCAACGGTGCCGGGCTGGTCATGTCCACGCTCGACGTCGTGGCCTACGCGGGGGAGAAGCACGGCGGCGTGAAGCCGGCCAACTTCCTCGACATCGGCGGCGGCGCATCGGCCCAGGTCATGGCCGACGGGCTCGACGTCATCCTGGGCGACCCCGACGTCAAGAGCGTGTTCGTCAACGTCTTCGGCGGCATCACCGCGTGCGACGCCGTCGCCGACGGCATCGTCGAGGCACTGAAGATCCTCGGTGACGCCGCCACGAAGCCGCTCGTCGTGCGGCTCGACGGGAACAACGTCATCGAGGGTCGGCGCATCCTCGACGAGGCGAACCACCCGCTCGTCACGCAGGTGGACACGATGGACAACGCGGCCGACAAGGCCGCCCAGCTGGCGGCGGGTGCCTGACATGTCGATCTTCCTCAACGAGAACAGCAAGGTCATCGTCCAGGGCATCACCGGCGGCGAGGGCACCAAGCACGCCACCAAGATGCTGGCGGCCGGCACGAACATCGTCGGCGGCGTCAACGCCCGCAAGGCCGGCACCACCGTCACCATCGGCGGCAAGGACCTCACGGTCTTCGGCACCGTCGAGGAGGCCATCAAGGAGACCGGCGCCGACGTCAGCGTCGTCTTCGTGCCGCCGAAGTTCGCCAAGGACGCCGTCATCGAGGCGATCGACGCCGAGATCCCCCTCGCCGTCGTCATCACCGAGGGCATCCCGGTGCACGACTCCGCCTACTTCTGGGCGCACGCCGTCGCCAAGGGCAACAAGACCAGGATCATCGGCCCGAACTGCCCCGGCATCATCAGCCCCGGCAAGTCCAACGCGGGCATCATCCCGGCCGACATCGCCGGCCCCGGCAAGATCGGTCTGGTGTCCAAGTCGGGCACGCTGACCTACCAGATGATGTACGAGCTGCGCGAGATCGGCTTCTCGACCGCCATCGGCATCGGCGGCGACCCCGTCATCGGCACCACGCACATCGACGCCCTCGAGGCGTTCGAGGCCGACCCCGAGACCGCCGCCATCGTCATGATCGGCGAGATCGGCGGCGACGCCGAGGAGCGCGCCGCGGCGTTCATCAAGGCCAACGTCACCAAGCCGGTCGTCGGCTACGTCGCGGGCTTCACCGCCCCCGAGGGCAAGACGATGGGCCACGCGGGCGCCATCGTCTCCGGCTCCGCGGGCACCGCGCAGGCGAAGAAGGAAGCCCTGGAGGCCGCCGGCGTCAAGGTCGGCAAGACCCCGTCCGAGACCGCCGCCCTGATGCGGGAGATCGTCGCGGGCCTGTAGCCCACCGGGCGGCGGCCCGCCACGAGGCGGGCCGCCGCACTGGGTTACCGTCGGCCCGGTCGGATGACGACGCGCGGCCACACGCCGCGTGACGGAGGGGAAGTCGATGTCTGCACAGCCCGAGGCCCAGGCCGCCAAGGCACTGGAGGGCCCGGCGCGGTTCGTCGCGATGGGCGTCGGCGCCCTCGCGATCGTCGTCTACCTCTGCTCGTTCTCCAGCGCGATCTTCCTGTACCTCACCCAGGGTCAGCAGATGCTGATGGTCGGCGGGCTGCTCGTCGCGGCCGGACTGATCCGCCGCTCGCTGGTCCTGCCCGGCGCCATCGTCGCCCTCGTCGGCGGCCTCGCCGTCCTCCAGGGCTCGCTCGCCGCCTCGTCCGCCGCATCGGCGCTGTCCGGCGGGTTCGGCTCGCCCAGCGCCTCGCTGCCGACGATCGTCATCGTCGTCATGATCCTGGCGCTGCTCGAAGCCGCCGGCGCCGTCGTCGTCGTCCTCATGGACCTGGGCGTCATCAAGCCCCCGGCGCCCAAGCCGCCCACCGCCTACGGCCCGCCCCCCGGCTACGGCCAGCCCTACCAGGGCGGATACCTGCAGCAGCCACCGCCCGGCTACGGCGCCCAGCAGCCGCCCAACTACGCCCAGCCCACCGGGCCGCAGGCCTCGCCCTACGCCCAGCCGCCGTCGTACGGCGCGCACGGCTGGGGCGCCCCGACGCCCGGTCAGCAGCCCGTCACGCAGCCCCCGGGCGACTCCACACAGACCATCCACACCAACAGCTCCGGCGAGCAGCAGCCCCCCACGCAGCAGCAATAGGCGCGGCCACGCCCGCCCCCGCCCGGCGTGCCTGACCGGTTCGGGCCGCCCGCGCTGAGATGGTGGACGACGTGAGCCGCACCCACCCTCCCCGGAGCCGTTCGGTCCCGGCCACGCCCGACGCCCCCGGACCACCGCCGTCCGACGGGCGATCCGACGGTCTCGACCGGCTGCGGATCCTCCTCGCGTCCGCGATGGGGACCGTGCTCGTCAGTTACGGCATCCTCCTGCCCGCGGCGGCGCTCGTCGTCCTCACGGCCGGCACCGGCATGTCCGCCGACGGCGTCTTCGCCACCGCCATCCCGCTCTGGCTCGCCGCGCACCAGATCCCGCTGACCGTCGTCGGCGCGCCCCTCAGCGTCCTGCCGCTGCTGCCGACCCTCGTCCTCGTCCTGGTCGTCGCCGGCGGCGCCCGCTGGTCGGTGCGCCGCCTCGGCGGCCGGATCCGCACCGACGCCGGGGCCGTCCTGGCCGCCCAGGCGGGGGCCCACGCGGCCGTCGCCGTCCTCGCCAGCGCACTGCTCCCCGCCGCGGCGCCCGTCTCCGTCGCGCCCTGGGCCGCCATGGTCGGCGCCGGTGTCGTCGCCGCCCTCGCCGCCGGGCTCGGGCTGCTCCGCGAGTGCGGCGTCCCCGCCGAATGGCGCGCCCGCCTCCCACGGTGGGCGTCCGCCACGCTGCGCGGCGCCGCCGCCGGGCTGCTGGCCCTCCTCGCCGCCGGGGCCACCGTCCTCGCCGTCGCCATGGTGCTGCGCGCCGGGGAGGTCGAGACCGCCTTCTCGACGCTCGCCCCCGGTTTCGGGTCCTCGCTCGGCGTCTTCGTGCTCTCCGTGGCCTACCTGCCCAACGCGGTGGTCGCGGGGGCGTCGTGGCTGCTCGGTCCGGGCGTCTCGGTCGGGGCCGCCGCAGCCTCGCCATTCACCGTCGCGGGCGGGCCCCGGATGCCGTTCCCGCTGCTCGCCGCCATGCCCGACACCCCGCCCCCCGCGTGGGTCCTCGTCGTCCTGCTGGTCCCACTGGCCGCCGGCGCCGCCGTCGGAGCCGCTTGCCGCAGCGCCCTCGCCGACCTCCCCGACGTCAGGCTCCGGCTGCGCGCCACCGTTGCCGCGGCCGTGCTCGTCGCCGTCGGGATGGTCGTCGCCGCCCTGCTCGCCGGCGGCCGGCTCGCCGCGGGCCAGTTCGACCCGGTCCGGCTGCGTCCGGAGCTGTTGCTGCCCGCCGTCCTGCTGTGGGTGGGTGGGCCCGCGCTCCTGGTGGCGACGTTCCAGCGCTCCGTCCCCGGGGCCGTCGCGCTGCGCGAGGACCCCGGGTTCGACGAGATCGAGGACGAGCCGCAGGAGCGGACCGGGGTGCCCGACGGGGCCGACGATTCCGCTGACGCACGCGACGCCGGCGGCGAGCCGGAGGGCGGCGACGAGGAAACCGGCAGCGGGTCGGATGACAGGTTCGATGACGAGCCCGAGGACGGGGCCGATGACGGGGCCGAGGACGGCGCGGACACGCGTCTGCCCTCGGAACCCGCGCGCAACCTCACCGCTGTGCGGGCCCGCGGACACGACCGTGAGGTTGCACCCGACGACGCGGACGGGTCCGGGCTCGACGGGTCTGATCCGGACGCCTCCGAGCCCGACCCCGACTCCGGCGACCGCGGGCCCGCGCGCACCCCCACCGCTGCGCGGGGCCGCCGGAAGGGCCGCCGGCAGGAACGCGACGAGGAGGGCGGACCCGCGGCCGCCGACCCACCGCGCACGCCGCAGACCGTCGCCGAGCTCGTCGCCCAGCGACAGGCGGAGGGCGACGGCGACTGGTGAGGGCCGGCGCGCGACCCGCAGCCCGGGGCGACGCCGGTGTGACCGCCGCCTCGGCTTAGGCTCGACCTCGACATTCGTCTGTCGAACCGCCGTGCCCGAGGAGTGGTGTGCCCGAGTCGTCCGGTTCCGCCCCGCAGCGCGAGCAGCCCGTCCGCAGCCGGATCGTGGTCCTCGCATCCGGCACCGGCACCCTCCTGCAGGCCCTCCTCGACGCCACCGCCGACCCCGCCTACCCCGCGGGCGTCGTCGCCGTCGGCACCGACCGCGCCGGAGTGGGCGCGCTCGACCGCGCGGAGGCCGCGGGCGTCGACACCTTCTCCGTCGCCGTCCCCGAGTACGCCGACCGTGTCGCCTGGGACCTCGCCCTCACCGAGGCCGTCGCCGCGTACCGGCCCGACCTGGTCGTCTCCGCCGGGTTCATGAAGATCCTCGGCCCGGCCTTCCTGTCGCGCATCACCTGCCCGGTGATCAACACCCACCCCGCGCTGCTGCCGTCCTTCCCCGGGGCCCACGGGGTCCGCGACGCGCTGGCACACGGGGTCAAGATCAGTGGTGCGACGGTGCACCTCGTCGACAGCGGTGTCGACACCGGACCGATCCTCGCCCAGGAGGCGGTCCCGGTGCTGCCCGGCGACTCAGAGGCCGAGCTGCACGAACGCATCAAGATCACAGAACGACGGTTGCTGGTGGGCACCGTCGCCGCGCTCGTCCGAGGCGGGCGCGACCGGACGAGAGGTGACCTTCCGTGAGCGAGCGCAGAGCGGTCCGACGGGCCCTGATCAGCGTCTACGACAAGGCCGGCCTGCTCGATCTCGCGACGGGGCTGCACGCCCTCGGCGTCGAGATCGTGTCGACCGGGTCGACGGCGCAGCGGATCGCCGACGCGGGCGTGCCCGTGACGCCCGTCGAGGAGCTGACGGGGTTCCCCGAATGTCTCGACGGTCGGGTGAAGACGCTGCACCCGCGGGTGCACGCCGGGCTGCTGGCCGACACCCGCCGCCCCGAGCACCTCGCGCAGCTGGAGCAGCTGGGCATCGCGCCGTTCGACATGCTGGTGTCGAACCTCTACCCGTTCACGCAGACCGTCGCGTCGGGCGCCACGCCGGAGGAGTGCGTCGAGCAGATCGACATCGGCGGTCCCGCGATGGTCCGCGCGTCGGCGAAGAACCACGACAGCGTCGCGGTCGTCGTCGACCCCTCCCGGTACGCGTGGGTCCTGGAGCAGATCAAGCAGGGCGGGTTCGACCTCACCGACCGGCGCCGGCTCGCCGCCGACGCGTTCCGCCACACCGCCACCTACGACGTCGCCGTCGCGTCCTGGATGGGCAGCGTCCTGGCCGCCGACCCCGAGGGCGGACCGTTCCCGGACTGGGCCGGTGCCACCTGGGACCGGGCGGCGACGCTGCGCTACGGCGAGAACCCGCACCAGGCCGCAGCACTCTACGTCGACGGTTCGGGCGGTCTCGCGGGCGCGGAGCAGCTGCACGGCAAGGAGATGTCCTACAACAACTACGTCGACGCCGACGCCGCCTGGCGGGCCGCGCACGACCACGGTGACGTGCCGACCGTCGCGGTCATCAAGCACGCCAACCCGTGCGGCATCGCGGTCGGCACCGACGTCGCCGAGGCCCACCGCAAGGCCCACGCCACCGACCCGCTGAGCGCCTTCGGCGGTGTCATCGCGGTCAACGGTGAGGTCAGCGCGGAGATGGCCACGCAGGTGGCGGACATCTTCACCGAGGTCGTCGTCGCCCCCGCGTTCGCGCCCGAGGCGCTGGAGATCCTGGGGCGCAAGAAGAACGTGCGGCTCCTGCGTATCGACGGTCCCGGTCGGCGCCTCGGCGTCGAGCAGCGGCCGATCTCCGGTGGGCTGCTGCTGCAGCAGCGTGACGCGATCGACGCCCCCGGCGACGACCCGTCGGCGTGGACGCTCGCGACCGGCGACCCCGTGTCCGACGACGTCCTCGCCGATTTGCTGTTCGCATGGCGGGCCTGCCGGGCCGTGAAGTCCAACGCGATCCTGCTGGCGTCGGGCGGTGCGGCCGTCGGCGTCGGGATGGGGCAGGTCAACCGGGTCGACTCGGCGCGGCTGGCCGTGGCCCGGGCGGGCGCCCGGGCCCGCGGGTCGGTCGCGGCGTCGGACGCGTTCTTCCCGTTCCCCGACGGCCTGGAGATCCTGCTCGAGGCCGGCGTCGCCGCGGTGGTGCACCCGGGCGGCTCGATCCGCGACGACGTCGTCACCGAGGCGGCCGCCGCGGCGGGTGTCCCGCTGTACCTGACGGGGACGCGGCACTTCGCGCACTGAGCGCTCACTCGCGGCCCCGCCCTCTCGGCAGTATCCGGAGCAGGGCGAGGGCCGCGGTGAGCAGCGTCGTCGCCGCGACGACGTGCCACAGCACCGCCATCGGCCACGGCAGGTCGTCGACCGCGTAGCCGGCCAGCCCGACCGGTACGGCGACGCCGCCGGTGGCGGCGCACAGCTTGGCGTACAACGGTTCACGCCCTGCTGGGGGAGAGATGGTGCCAGGTGGCCCGCCTGCCCCGCAGGGTCTCGGACGCGGCGCGCAGGAACACCGCCTGCTGGAACAGGTCGTAGCCGAACTCGACCACCATCGGCAGCGCGAGCGCGATGCCGGCGGGTCCGCGGGCACGGACCGTCCACACCCGTTCGACGACGAACACCGCCGTGACCGCGAGCCAGAGCCCGGCGGGCGGACCGAGCAGGCCGGCCGTCGCGAACAGTGCGGTGGCCAGCAGGAAGAGCGCGACCGCGACGATGCCGAGGTACATGCCGACCTGTCGGGCCAGGTAGGGCACGGTGACGGCGGTGAGCCCGTAGCCGCGCAGGTTCTCCAGGGCCCCGCGCTGCCAGCGCAGGCGCTGGTGCCACAGGTCGCGCCACGTCGGCATGATCTCGGTCAGGACGCCGCACGCCGCGGGGGAGACCGTCCGCCCGCCGAGGGTGCGCACGGCCAGGGTGATCTCGTTGTCCTCGGTGAGCGCGCCGGGGTCGTAGACGTGCCCGGCCGGGCCGGGGAGCCTGTCGCCGCGGCTGCGCGCGACCTCCCGCAGCACCCCGACCCGGAACACGGTGGCCGTCCCGGTGAGCACCGACGCGCGGTCGCCGCGCCGGGAGATCTCCCGGGCGTAGCGGGCGTACTCGTTGCGCTGCAGGGCCCCGACGAGGCCCGCGCCGGCCTCGCCGTGGAAGACACCGCCGACGGCGCCCACGGTGTGGTCGGCGTGCAGCCGCAGTACGGCGGTCTCGACGAACCCGGGGACCAGCATCGAGTCGGCGTCGGTGACGAGCAGCAGGTCGTCGTCGGACAGGGTGGGCAGCAGCAGGGCCAGTGCCTGGTTCAGGGCGCCGGCCTTGCGGTCACGGTTGTCGTGGGTCTCGACGACCTCCGCCCCGTGTCTGCGCGCGACGAGGGCGGTGTCGTCGGTGCAGTTGTCGGCGACGACGACGATGCGGTGGAGCGCGACGGTCTGGTTGCGCAGCGATGCGATCGCCTCGGGGAGGGTCCGCTGCTCGTCGTGCGCGGGGACGAGGGCGAGGACGCGCGGCGGCCGGTGTCCGGGCAGGCCGGCGGTGTGGTCGAGGGGTGCCGGGGGCAGGTCTAGGGTGAGGCCGGCCAGCTGGGTACGGCGTTTCTGACCCCGCGTCACGTGTGTCGCTCCAACGAGTCGAAGGGAGAACCCGGGTCGGGGACCGGCCCGGCTGCATATTCGTACAGTCACGGCGGGCGGTGACGGGACTCCTCGTTCGAGTGACTGTGGACAACCGGTAGATCCATGACCCTTCCGAGTGGCTCGCCGACGTTGTCCACAGGCGGTCGTGGGGCGGTTGAGCCGCCCTCCGCCGGTCCCTATGATTCGAACACAAGTTCGAATGACGGGTGTGTCGGAGGGTGTGGCGATGGCCGAGGTGGCGCGGGCCGATGCGGCGAGCAGGCTCGAGATGGCGCGGGGGTTGTTGCGGCGGGTGGAGCGCCCCGCCCGGCTCGACCCGGCCAGGGTCGCACCCACCCCGGGTGCCGACGGGCAGGTCCTGCCCGTCGTCCCTGCGCTCGCCCGGGTGCTGCCCGCGGGAGGCCTGCGTCGGGGGTCCACGGTGGCGGTGGCGGCCACCCCGGGAGCCACCTCCCTGCTGTTCGCGCTGCTCGCCGAGGCGTCGGCAGCGGGAGCCTGGGCAGGGGTCGTCGGCCGTCCGGACCTGGGCGCACTCGCCGCCGCCGAGGCCGGGATCCGGCTCGACAGGCTGGCGCTGGTCCCCGAGCCGGGGCGCGACCTCGTCGCGGTGGTCGCCGCCCTGGTCGACGGGCTCGATCTCGTGGCCGTCGCGGGCCACGAACGTGCCGGGGTCCGGGCGGCCGATCGGCAACGGCTCGCCGCGCGGGCCCGCCAGCGCGGCACGGTACTGATCGCGCTGGGCTCGTGGGCGGGAGCCGATCTGGAGCTGGCCTGCACCCGGCCGTCGTGGGAAGGGCTGGTCGGCGGCGGTGCCGGGCGGTTGCGCGCCCGGCGGGCCGGGGTACGGGTGCGCGGGCGGGGGATCGCCCCGGGCGGCCGGGAGGTCCCGTTGCTGCTGCCCGGGCCGGTCGGTGCTCCCGAGACGGTGTCCGTGGACGCGGCCCCGGTCCAGGAGCGGGTGGCCGCCGTATGAGCAGGGTGGGCGCGGGGGCGGATCCTGACGACGGACCGGTGCGGGTACTGGCGCTCTGGTCGCCCGACTGGCCGGTCACCGCCGCCGCCCGCGCCGAGGGGGTCCCGTCGCACCGGCCCGCGGCGGTGGTCGTCGCCAACCGGGTGCTGGCCTGCTCGGCCACCGCCCGCGCCCACGGGGTGCGCCGGGGGTTGCGCCGCCGCGAGGCCCAGGCCCGCTGTCCCGAGCTCGCGGTCCTGGGCCGCGACCCCGAACGCGACGCCCGGCTCTTCGAACCCGTCGTCGTCGCGGTGGAGGAGCTGGCGCCGGGGGTCGAGGTCGTCCGGCCGGGCCTGGTGGCGCTGCCCGCCCGCGGGCCCGCCGGGTTCTTCGGCGGGGAGCTGGGGGCCGCGGAGCGGCTGGTCGACCAGGTGGCGGCCCGCACCGGCGTCGAGTGCCAGGTCGGGGTGGCCGACGGGTTGTTCGCCGCCGTGCTCGCCGCCCGCCGCGGGGTCGCCGTCGAGGCGGGGGCCACGCCGGCGTTCCTCGCCCCGATGGACGTCGACGAGCTCGACCGTGAGCCGGAGGTCGACCGGTCCGAGCTCGTCGGGCTGCTGCGCCGGCTCGGGCTGCGCAGCCTCGGCGCGTTCGGCTCGCTCGACGCGGCCGACGTCGCGTCCCGGTTCGGCGCCGACGCCGTGCTGGCCCACCGGCTGGCGCGCGGACTCGACCCGCGCCCGCCCGTGCGGCGCTGCCCGCCCGAGGAGCTGGCGGTGGAGCTGGAGCTCGACCCGCCGGTCGACCGGGTCGATGCCGCCGCGTTCGCTGCCCGCGGCCTCGCCGAACGGCTGCACGGTGTGCTCGCCGGACACGGGCTGTCCTGTACCCGGCTGGGCGTCGCGGCCACCACGGAACAGGGCGAGGAGCTGCTGCGGATCTGGCGCTGCGCCGAGCCGCTCACCCCGTCCGGCACGGTCGACCGGGTGCGCTGGCAGCTCGACGCGTGGCTCACCCGGGGCGGGTCGGGCGCCGTCGTGCGGATGCGGCTGACGCCCGAGGAGACGGTCACCGCGGGCGCGTTGCAGCTCGGACTGTGGGGCGAGGTCGGAGTGGCCGACGAGCGGGCCGGGCGAGCCCTCGTCCGGGCGCAGGCGCTGCTGGGTCCGGGCGGGGTCGTCACGGCGGTGCTCACCGGTGGCCGCGATCCCGCCGAACGGGTCCGGTTCGTCGCCTGGGGCGACGCCCGCGGCACGCTCGACGGCGTCTCCGACGAGCGGGCCGGTCCGATGTCGGGGGAGCAGGCCCCCGAGGGGGGCTGTTCGCCCGACGGCCCCGGCTCACGGGCCGGCCGTACCGGTGGTGGTTCGGGGCCGGGACGCTCGCGCGAGCCCGGCCCCGGGGCGGCCCAACCGCCGCCCCCACCCGCCGGGCCCATGCGGCGCAACGCCCGGCGCGGCACCCGTCGCACCAAACCGGTCCGGACCGCCCGCCCCGCCCTGCTCTCGCCCCCGCCCGCGTGGCCGGGCAGGCTCCCCGCGCCGTCGCCCGCATCGGTGCTGCCCGAGCCGCAGCCCGCCGTCCTGCTCGACGCCGCGGGAGGGCCCGTCGGGCTCCAGGCCTCCGACCTGCTGGCCACCGTCCCCGAGCGGCTCGACGTCCCGGGCGGGCCGTCGGGCACTGTCGTCGGCTGGGCGGGGCCGTGGCCGGTGCAGCAGCGCTGGTGGGTGCCCGGCGCGGTGGGGACGGCCCGGCTGCAGGTCGTGCTCGACGACGGCACGGCCGTGCTCCTGACGGCCGCCCGGGGGAGGTGGTGGCTCGCCGCCGGCTACGACTAGGTCCGAGCCACCACCACCGGGAGCGCGCCGGCCGACTCCGGCCGTACCGACCCTCGCACGGAGGGCCCGAGCCGGCCGGCGCGCTCCTGCGGCGGTCAGCCCGTTCCGTACCGCACGGCACCGCTGCCGCGGACCCCGGCGGTTCACGAGGTACGGGACGAAAGTACGTTGGCCCGATCACGGCCGGTCCGGGAGGAGTCGTCATGAGGGCGGGAAGACTCGCGCACGTCCACAACGTCGAGGACATGCGCAGCCTGGCACGCCGACGCCTGCCCCGGGCCGTGTTCGACATCGTCGACGGCGGTGCGGGCGACGAGGTGACGTTGCGCCGCAACCGTGACTCGCTCGACCGGATCGTCCTGCGCCCCCGCGCGCTCGCCGACGTCACCAAGGTCGACACCACCACCACGATCCTGGGCGACCAGGTGTCGGTGCCGTTCATGCTGGCCCCGTGCAGCTCCGCGCGGATGTGCCACAGCGCGTCCGAGCCCGCGGTCGCCCGCGCCGCGGGCCGCCTGGGCACCGCGTTCGCCGTCGCCGGCGGGGCCAGCGAGAAGCCCGAGGTCATCGCGAGGGCCGCCACCGGTCCGCTCTGGTACCAGCTGTACATGAAGCCCGAGCACCGGGCGAACGTCGAGCTGATCGACCGCGTCGAAGGCGCCGGCTACCGCGTCCTGTGCGTGACCGTCGACAGCGCGATCAAGCGGTACCGCGAGAAGGACCTGCGCAACCGCGTCGGCATCCCGCTCAAGATCTCTCCCCAGCTCGTCCTCGCCGGTGCCTCCCGCCCGCTCTGGGCACGCGACTACCTGCTCGGCAGCGCCGGCTTCGGTCGGGTCGCGGCCAAGCTCGACCCGCGCGCCGGGCGGGGCGGCGCCCCGGCCCCGGCCCCGGCCACTGACGCACAACGCGGTCCCGCGGTCGACGTCATGGCCGCCAAGCGTGCCTACGACAACCTCGCCGACGCCATCAGCCACGTGAAGTCCGTGACGCCCGAGGACATCCGCTGGCTGCGCGAGCGCTGGGACGGCCCACTCGTCGTCAAGGGGATCCTGCGCGCCGACGAGGTGCCCCTGCTGGTCGACCTGGGGGTCGACGGCATCGTCGTGTCCAACCACGGCGGCCGGAACATGGACGGCGCCCCGGCGACCATCGACGTCCTCGGCGAGGTCGTCGACGCCGCCGCGGGCCGTGCCGAGGTGTTCCTCGACAGCGGCGTGCGCCGTGGCTCCGACGTCGTCAAGGCCGTCGCGCTCGGCGCTCGGGCGGTGCTCGTCGGCCGGCCCTACATGTACGCGCTCGCGGCGGCGGGCGAGGCCGGTGTCGACCGGGTGCTCGACCTGCTGCGCAACGAGGTCGTCCGCGTGATGTCGCAGCTCGGCGCGGCCTCCGTCGCCGACATCGACTCCTCCCTCGTCGGCTGATCCACGCCCCGGCGGGATCGGGGCTGGCGTTCACGTCGGCGTGAAGGTCTAGCGTCGTCCTCGACCCGAGGAGGGCGACGATGCGGATCGGTGAACTGGCCCGGCTGGCGGACGTGACCACGCGGACGCTGCGCCACTACGACGAGCTGGGCCTGCTCACCGGGCGTCGCGACGCGAACGGCTACCGCGCCTACGACGACACCGACCTGCGCACGATCCGCGAGATCCGGATGCTCGTCGGGCTCGGGTTCGCGCTGGAGGACACGCGCCCGTTCGTGGAGTGCCTGCGGGCGGGCCACGAACGGGCCGCGAGCTGCCCCGACTCGCTCGCCGTGCTGCGACGCAGGATCGCGGAGGTCGACGACTCCGTCGACCGGCTGCACGAGGTCCGCGGCGAGCTCACCCGCCAGCTCGGGGAGGCCTCGCGCGCCCGCTGCGAGTTCTCCGGCGTCGAGCCCTAGCCGCGCACGCTCCTCCACCAGGTCGACCACACCTTCTCGCACGACGTTCCCGGGAGGAACCATGTCCGGACCCGATCTGCCCGCCGTCACCGACGCCACCTTCGCCGCCGAGGTCGTCGGCTCCGAGGTGCCGGTGCTCGTCGACTTCTGGGCGACCTGGTGCCCGCCGTGTCGCATGATCGCCCCGGTGCTCGCGCAGATCGCGCGGGAGCGGGCGGGCGGGCTGCGCGTCGTCTCGGTCGATGCCGACGTCAATCCGCTGGTCTGCCGCGACACCGGTGTCATGGCGATGCCGACGCTCGACCTCTACGTCGGCGGGGAGAGGGTGGCCCGGGTGGTGGGGGCGCGGCCGAAGTCGGCGCTCGACGCGATGCTCGACGAGCACCTCCCCGCCCCGGCTCGCACCTGACCCCGGCCCGCACCCGACCCACGGTCGTCCCGGGGCGTCCACCCTGTGGACAACCCTCGTCGCTCGAACGCATGTTCGACTAAGCTCGGCGCGTGGGTTTCAACAATCCCGACGTCAGCTGGGCCGAGCTGGAGTCGGTGCTCTCCGGCCGGCCGCGTGACGGCGCGAGCCTCACCGGCGGTCCTCCCGAGGGCGACGGGGGTGACAGTCCGGCCTGGTCGCGCAAGCGTGAGCCCTACCGGGCCCCGCCGTCGTCCGTGGCCGGCGGGGGTGTGCGGGTGCCCTACGCCGAGCTGCACTGCCATTCGAACTTCAGTTTCCTCGACGGTGCGAGCCATCCCGAGGAGCTGGTCGAGGAGGCGGCCCGGCTGGGGCTCGACGCGGTCGCCCTCACCGACCACGACGGCATGTACGGGGTGGTCCGGTTCGCGGAGGCGGCGGCGGAGCTGGGGGTGGCCACGGTCTTCGGCGCCGAGCTGAGCCTGGGGCTGTCCGCGCCGCAGAACGGGGTGCCCGATCCCGAGGGCAGTCACCTGCTGCTGCTGGCCCGTGATCCGGAGGGCTACCGGGCGCTGTGCCGGGTGATCAGCAAGGCGCAGATCGAGGGTGAGGAGAAGGGGCGCCCGGTGTACGACCTGGAGCACGTCGTCGCGGAGACGGCGGGCCGGGTCGTGGCGCTCACCGGGTGTCGCAAGGGTGCGGTGCAGCAGGCGTTGCGGGCGGGCGGGCCCGCAGCGGCGGAGGAGGCGCTCGCGTGGCTGGTCGAGCGGTTCGGCCGGGACCACGTCGTCGTGGAGCTCACGCAGCACGGGCTGCCGGGCGACACCGAACGCAACGACGTGCTGGCCGCCCTCGCGGCCCGGACGGGGCTACCCACGGTGGCCACCACCGCTGCCCACTACGCCTCGCCGGGGCGGTACCCGCTGGCCGGGGCGCTGGCCGCGGTCCGGGCCCGGCGCAGCCTCGACGAGGCCGACGGCTGGCTCCCGCCCGCGGCCACGGCGCACCTGCGGTCGGGTGCGGAGATGGCGGCGCGCTTCGAGGCCCGGTACCCGGGTGCGGTGGCCCGGGCGGCGGCGCTCGGCAGGGAGTGCGCCTTCACGATCGACCTCGTCGCGCCCGACCTGCCGCCGTTCGACGTCCCCGAGGGACACGACGAGACGTCGTTGCTGTGGGAGCGGGTGCGCAAGGGGGCCATGTGCCGCTACGGCAGCCAGGCGGAGAACCCCGAGGCCGCCGAGACGATCGAGCACGAGATGGCGATCATCGTCGAGAAGAAGTTCCCCGGGTACTTCCTGATCGTCCACGACATCGTCGAGTTCTGCCGTGGGCAGGACATCCTCTGCCAGGGCCGGGGGTCGGCGGCCAACTCGGCGGTCTGCTACGCCCTGGGCATCACCCACGTCGACGCGGTGGCCAGCGGCCTGCTGTTCGAACGGTTCCTCTCCCCGGCACGCGACGGGTACCCCGACATCGACCTCGACATCGAGTCGGGCCGCCGCGAGGAGGTCATCCAGTACGTCTACGAGAAGTACGGCCGGGGCTGTGCCGCGCAGGTCGCCAACGTCATCACCTACCGGCCGCGGTCCGCGGTGCGTGACATGGCCAAGGCGCTGGGCTTCTCACCCGGCCAGCAGGACGCCTGGAGCAGACAGATCGAGCGCTGGCACGGTATCGGCGGCCCCGACGGTCCGCCCCCGCCCGACGGGATGCCGCCTGCGGTGCTCTCCCTCGCCGAACAGCTGCTCGGGTTCCCCCGCCACCTGGGCATCCACTCCGGAGGCATGGTCATCTGCGACCGGCCGGTCTCGGAGGTCGTCCCGGTGGAGTGGGCGCGGATGCAGGACCGCACGGTCGTGCAGTGGGACAAGGACGACTGTGCGGCCGCGGGCCTGGTGAAGTTCGACCTGCTCGGCCTGGGCATGCTCACGGCCCTGCACATCATGATCGACCTGGTGGCCGGGCACCACGGAAGGCACGTGGAGCTGCACGAGCTGCAGCCGACCGATCCCGAGGTCTACGAGATGCTGCAGCGGGCCGACTCGGTCGGGGTGTTCCAGGTGGAGTCGCGCGCCCAGATGGCCACGCTGCCGCGGCTGCGGCCGGAGCGGTTCTACGACCTGGTGGTGGAGGTGGCGCTGATCCGGCCGGGGCCGATCCAGGGGGGCTCGGTGCACCCCTACATCCGCCGCCGCCGTGGCCTGGAGACCTGGCACCACGAGCACCCGCTGCTCGAGGGGGCGCTCCAGAAGACGCTGGGGGTGCCGCTGTTCCAGGAGCAGCTCATGCAGGTCGCGGTCGACGTCGCCGGGTTCTCGGCGGCCGACGCCGACGAGCTGCGCCGTGCGATGGGCTCCAAGCGCTCGACGGAGAAGATGGAACGGCTGCGCGGCCGCTTCTTCGACGGAATGGCGGCCAACGGGATCACCGGCGAGGTGGCCGACGGCATCTTCACCAAGATGCTGGCGTTCGCGAACTTCGGCTTCCCGGAGAGCCACTCGATCAGCTTCGCGTCGCTGGTCTACTACAGCGCCTGGTTCAAGCGGTACTACCCGGCTGCCTTCTGCGCCGCGCTGCTGAACTCGCAGCCGATGGGCTTCTACTCGCCGCAGTCGCTGGTGGCCGACGCCCGCAGGCACGGGGTTCTCGTCCGCGGCCCCGACGTCTGCGAGGGCGGCGCGGAGGCCACGCTGGAGCCGGAGGCGCGCAGCGAAGGCGGTGTCGCGGTCCGGCTCGGGATGGGGGAAGTGCGGTCGGTCGGGATCGACAAGGCGGAGGAGGTCGAGGCGGAACGCGTCCGCAACGGGCGCTACCGCGACCTGGCCGACCTGGCCCGCCGGGTCCGGCTCACCGCGCCGCAGGCCGAGGCGCTGGCCACGGCGGGGGCGTTCGGCTGCTTCGGGATCGACCGCCGGTCGGCGTTGTGGGCGGCGGGGGTGGTCGCGGCGGTGCGGCCGGAGCATCTGCCGGGTGCCACTGTCGGGATGGAGGCACCCGCCCTGCCGGGGATGACCGATGTCGAGCTCACCGTCTCCGACGTGTGGGCCACCGGGGTCTCGCCCGACAGCCATCCGGTCGAGCACCTGCGCGCGACGCTCGACGGTCTCGGCGCGGTGCGCATCGACATGCTCGACGAGGTGGGCAGGCGGGCCATGGCCGGGACCGCGCGGCGGGCGGGCCGCGGCGGCCGCGGGGGCTCGGAGGGGGGCGACGTGGTCGTCGAGACCCTCGATCCCTACGACCCCGACGTGCGGCCGCCCCGGGTGCTGGTCGGGGGGCTGGTGACGCACCGCCAGCGCCCTGCCACCGCGGGAGGGGTCACGTTCATCAACCTCGAGGACGAGACCGGCATGCTCAACGTGACGTGTTCGGAGGGGCTGTGGGCCCGTTACCGGTCGGTGGCGCTGGGCAGCAGCGCGTTGCTGGTGCGGGGGCGGCTGGAACGCAGCCCGGAAGGCGTCCTCAACCTGGTGGCCGATCGCATGCAGAAGTTGGCGTTGGCGATCGCCGTCCCGTCGCGGGACTTCCGGTGACACGCGAATTCGTGGCAATTATTCGGACAGCAACGGACACCCCGCCCGAAGAGCGGGGTGTCCGGCCGGAAACGGATCTACTTGACCATCGGGTTGCCCATGGGCATGGCGCGCCCACCGAGATCCTGGCCGACGCCGTCGACCAGGATGTAGGCGAAGATCGCGCAGAAGACGAACGTCGTGATGCCGGCGATCGGGAACAGGCCGGTATTGCCCGCGCTGATCGCGATGAATGCCAGCGCGAACGTCGCGTCGACGAACACGAGTCCGAGCGTGTACATGATCGGGAGGCGCAGTGTCGCCACCGTCAGGATCACGAAGACGATCAGGAAGGCCAGCAGGAACGTCCGCTGCACCGACGCCGCCTGGGCAGCCTGCGTGACGCCCCACCAGCCGCTGGTCAGGCCGGTCAGCAGCAGGCCGAAGCTGGCCCAGAAGCCGGCGAACGTGCCGAGCACGGCGGCGACGGTGCTCATCCCGAGCCGGCCGGCCCAGACCGTGGCGACCAGCATGAACACGCCCGTGCAGATCGAGACGGCCGGGATCATCCCGCCGGGGAGCGTCGCGGTGTCGAGGTAGCCGACGAACCAGAGGGCCAGGGTGATGCCGCCCGGTAGAAATGTCGCCAGACCGAGCAGGAGGGGATTTCCGACAGGGGCCGGGGCAGCTGTTCCGGCAGCGGCATGGGCCCCGGACTGCACGTCGCTTTCAACGCTCATGACCACTCTCCTCGTCGAGACGGCACCGACGACGTCCGACGTCATCGGTGCTCCGATTGTGCGCCCGCGGCTGTACGTAGGACACCCCTGCGAACGGGCAGAGCCGTCAACGGATCAGGTGAACCGGCGGTGACGGGAAGTCTTTTTGCGCCGAGTTCGAATCGAATGACGGATGCGGTGGGCACTTAGTGGACCGGGCTGTGGGGGTCGGGCGGTCGGCGGGGGTGTGGCGCCGTGCGTCCGGGTGGACGGGCCGATCGCCGTGTGTACCCGGTCGCGGTATGCGACGTGGCGGGCGGGGCTGTCGGTGTCGACGGTGGACCGGCGGTCCGGTCGACGGCGTGTATCGGCGGGTCGGTCGGGAATGGGGGTGTCCATGGCGGCGTTGGCGATAGTACGTATACGTTCTGAATCTGGGACGTTGCTGGGAAGCCGGTTGTGCACAGGGTCGGAGCAGGTACTTCCTATACGGAACGTTGCTCGGCTCGGCCGCTGCGCACGTCGCCGGCCCACGACCCGAAAGGCAGTTCCGTGATCGTTGTCATGTCCGCCTCCAGCAACACCGGCGCGGCAGTCGCCGAGTCCTTGCTCCGGCGCGGAACACCGATCCGTGTCACCGGGCGGGACGCAGCCCGGTTGTCGCGGTTCCAGGCTGCGGGCGCGCAGGTCGCCCCCGTCGCCGCGGGGGACGCAGCCGGACTCGCCGCCGCGCTCGACGGCGCCACGGCGGCGTTCGTCATGCTGGCCCCCGGTCTCCTCCCGGAGAGCGAGGACTTCGCTGCCTACCAGCGCGAGGTCATCGCCGCGGTGGAGAAGGCGCTGCAGGCCACCCGCTCCGTGCGGACGGTCGTGGGCCTCAGTGGATGGGCCGCCAACTTTCCGGGGGCACGGGGCCCGGTCTGGGGCCTGCGCAGGTTCGAGCAGGCCCTCGGGCGCGTGGCGGAGAGCGGCGTCGCGGTGACGTCGCTGCGGCCCGGTTGGTTCATGGAGAACGCACTGCCCATGATCACCGAGCTGACGGCCACCGGCGTGACGCGCGGGGTGATCCCGCCGGACCGTCCGCTCCCGATGGTCGCGACCTCGGACATCGGCGAGGTTGCCGCCGACATCCTGACCGGGGCGCGGGAACCGGTCGACACCCTCGAACTGCAGGGCCCCGCGGACCTGACCCTCGCCGAGGCGACCGCCGTGATCGCGCGTCGTGCGGGTATCGCCGAGGCACGGTACGAGCGCATCGACGCCGCGCAGCTGCGGGCCGGCCTGCTCGCTGCGGGATTCACCGCACACATGGCCGAGGGTGTCACCGACATGAGCATGGACGTCGCCGAGGGCCGGATCCGCATGCTCCGGCCCCGGGGCCCGCAGACGGCCACCCCCACCACGTTCGAGGAGTTCGTCGCGGCCCGTCCGGACCCGGGTGCTCCGGACGGGACACGGCGACCGACCTCCGACGGCGGTGCACGACGATGAGCACCTCGACGCACGCGCAGGCCCCCGGATTCCAGCGGTTCTCCATCGGCGGGCGGACGATCACCGCGCTCTACGACGGGTTCGTCCCGATCTTCGCCGACGACCTGCACGGGGCGGGGGCGGAGGAGATCGCCGCGCTGCTGACCGGGTCGTTCCTCCCGGCCGAAGGTGACCTGCACACAGCCGTGACGGTGTTCCTGGTCGACCTCGGCTCCCGGACGGTCCTGGTCGACGCGGGGTCGGGTACCTCGCTCGGACCCGATGTCGGGCACGTGCTCACGAACCTGCGTGCCGCCGGTCGCCGCCCCGAGGAGATCGACGACGTCCTACTGACGCATCTGCACCCCGACCACGTCCACGGCCTGTTGCGACCCGACGGCGGTGCGGCCTATCCGCGAGCGCGAGTGCACGTCGCGCAGGCCGACGTCCGGCACTGGCTCGATCCCGCGGTCGCCGAGGCGGCGACCGACGACGTGCAGAAGCAGATCCACGAATGGGCCCGCGCGGCGCTCGCCCCCTACGACGCCGGCGGCAGGCTTCGCACCTTCGAGTACGGCACGGAGCCGGTTCCGGGCATCCTCGCCGTCGACCAGCACGGACACACCCCGGGTCACACCGGCTACCTGCTCGGTGGTGGGGACGAGGCGGTGCTGTTCTGGGGCGACACGATGCACAGCCACTCGGTCCAGCTCGTCCGGCCCGAGGTCTCGATCGCCATCGACAGCGACGAGGGACAGGCGGTGCGCACGCGCCGCGACGTCCTGGACCGGGTCGTCGAGCAGCGTTGCTGGGTCGGCGCGGCGCATCTGCCGTTCCCGGGGATCGGCCGGTTGCGTCGCGGGTCCGGGGACTACGTGTGGGTCCCTGCGAGCTACCGTCCGCTGCCGCCGGTCGCAGAAGGATGAGCTGGTACCGGCGCCGCCACGACGAAAGTCCGATAGGCACCCACCGCCCGTCGTCCCGGCGTCCGGAACCGGCGCAGGACGGGACCGGGGCATGCGCCGGGTCCGGCGAGCGTCGTCAGGGGGCCGAGAGGCGGACGCGTGTGATCGTCACGGCGAGCACCGTCATGACCAGGCCGAAGCTCGAGTAGAACAGCACGTCGACCACCTTGCTGCGGATGGCCAGCAGGCCGACGCGCTCCTGGGGCAGGATCACACGCAGCACGGCCGCGACGATCAGCGACCCGCCGAGCAGCACCGCACCCTCGCGCCAGTGCGCCGTCAGCACCCGCTGCATGCCTGCGAGCGCGATCGCCAGCACCAGCAGCAGCGCGCCGTGGTCGGCGAGCACCGCTCGCCAGCCACGGCGGGTGCCGTCGGCTCCGGTCATCCGAGGGCTCGCTCGGCAGCTTCGACGACGTTGGTCAGCAGCATGCCGCGGGTCATCGGGCCGACGCCGCCGGGCATCGGCGCGAGGAGGCCGGCGACCTCGGCGACCTCGGGGGCCACGTCGCCGACGAGCCCGAGGTCGGTCCGGCTCACGCCGACGTCGAGCACCGTCGCCCCCGGCGCGACCATGTCGGCGGTGATGAGCCCGCGCACGCCCGCGGCGGCGACGACGACGTCGGCGCGGCGGACCTCCGCGGCGAGGTCGCGGGTTCCGGTGTGGCAGAGGGTGACGGTCGAGTTCTCGGTGCGCCGGGTGAGCAGCAGCCCGAGGGGGCGGCCGACGGTCACGCCACGGCCGACGACCACGACCCGGGCGCCGTCGAGCTCGACGCCGTAGCGCCGGCACAGCTCCACGATGCCGCGGGGGGTGCAGGGCAGCGGGCCGGGCTCGTTCAGGACGAGCCGTCCGAGGTTGGAGGGGTGCAGGCCGTCGGCGTCCTTCTCGGGGTCGATCCGCTCCAGCGCGGCGCCGGAGTCGAGGCCCTTGGGAAGGGGCAGCTGCACGATGTAGCCGGTGCACTCCGGGTCGGCGTTGAGCTCGTCGATGACGCGCTCCACGTCGGCCTGGGTGGCGTCGGCGGGCAGGTCGCGGCGGATCGAGCGGATGCCGACCTTCTCGCAGTCGCGGTGCTTGGCCCGGACGTAGGAGTGGGAGCCGGGGTCGTCGCCGACGAGGACCGTCCCGAGCCCGGGCGTCGCTCCTGCCGCCGTGAGCTTCTGTACACGTGCCGAGAGCTCAACGAGCATCTCCGCCAGGGTTGCCTTGCCGTCCATCACCGTCGCCGTCACGACGCCCATTCTCCCCAATGCCGTCGGCGCACGTCACGGCCCCGTCCGCAGGTGCCGGGACGGCCCGGGGCGGCGCGGTGGAGGTCACCCGGGCGGAACGGAGCTTTACCAGTACGCTTGTCCGGAGAAGAGACGCGTCCCGAGAGGAGAGCCCGCCGACATGGCGAAGATCAAGGTCGAGGGCAAGGTCGTCGAGCTCGACGGCGACGAGATGACCCGGATCATCTGGCAGTTCATCAAGGACAAGCTGATCCACCCGTACCTGGACGTCGATCTCGAGTACTACGACCTCGGTATCGAGGCCCGCGACAAGACCGACGACCAGATCACGATCGACGCGGCCAACGCCATCAAGAAGCACGGCGTCGGCGTCAAGTGCGCGACGATCACCCCGGACGAGGCCCGCGTCGAGGAGTTCGGCCTGAAGAAGATGTGGCGGTCCCCGAACGGGACGATCCGCAACATCCTCGGCGGCGTGATCTTCCGCGAGCCGATCATCATCTCGAACATCCCGCGCCTGGTGCCGGGCTGGACGAAGCCGATCATCGTCGGCCGTCACGCGTTCGGTGACCAGTACCGTGCCACGGACTTCAAGTTCCCGGGCGAGGGCACGCTGACCGTCACGTTCACCCCGGCCGACGGCTCCGAGCCGATCCAGCACGAGGTCTTCCAGGCCCCGGGCTCGGGTGTCGCGATGGCGATGTACAACCTCGACGACTCGATCCGCGACTTCGCGCGGGCGTCGATGAACTACGGCCTGGCCCGGAACTACCCGGTCTACCTGTCGACCAAGAACACGATTCTGAAGGCCTACGACGGCCGCTTCAAGGACCTGTTCGCCGAGGTCTTCGAGGCCGAGTTCAAGGACAAGTTCGACGCTGCCGGTCTCACCTACGAGCACCGCCTCATCGACGACATGGTCGCCGCGGCGCTCAAGTGGGAGGGCGGCTACGTCTGGGCCGCCAAGAACTACGACGGCGACGTGCAGTCCGACACCGTGGCCCAGGGCTTCGGCTCGCTCGGTCTCATGACGTCGGTCCTGGCCACCCCGGACGGCAAGACCGTCGAGGCCGAGGCCGCGCACGGCACCGTCACCCGGCACTACCGCCAGCACCAGGCCGGCAAGCCGACGTCGACGAACCCGATCGCGTCGATCTACGCCTGGACCCGGGGCCTGGCCCACCGCGGCAAGCTCGACAGCAACCAGGAGCTGATCGGCTTCAGCGAGGCGCTCGAGGACGTCGTCATCAAGACGGTCGAGAGCGGGAAGATGACGAAGGACCTTGCGCTGCTCATCAGCAAGGACGCGCCGTACCAGACCACCGAGGAGTTCCTCGAGACGCTGGACGCGAACCTGCAGAAGGCCCGCGCCTGACGCACCGGTCCATCCACGCGGCGCGCATCCTCCGAGCACGGGGTGCGCGCCGTGTGCGTTTCACAGGGTCACCGGCGCGTCGCCCTCGGCTACGGTGGACGCAGCCCGCGCACCCGAAAGGCCGCTGACCGCTCATGGCTGCCAAGATCACGGTTCCGAAGCTCGACTCGTCCACCTTCAAGGGCTGGGCGTTCGTGCTGGTGGCCGGCTCCATCCTGACGATCCTCGCGCTGATCGACGCCGGCCAGTTCTCGAAGAGCGCGACCGGGTCGACGGGCTGCGTGATGGTCGTCGGCTCCGACACCGTGAACGTCCGCGGCAACCCCGGCGTCGAGCTGGCGCCGGTCGGGTCGCTGACCAAGGGCCAGGAGGTCGACGCGCAGCGCAACGTCGTCAACGGCTACCGGCAGCTCGCGGGGGAGAACCGCTGGGCGCTCGACTCCAGCCTCTCCACGAAGGCCGGCTCGAGCTGCTGACCCGCCGTCACGGGCCGCGAGGCCGATCTGCCAGTCTCCTCGGGTGCTCACGGTCAGCTCCGTCAACGTCAATGGTGTCCGCGCTGCGGGCCCCAAGGGACTCACGGCGTGGCTGGCCGCTACCGACGCCGACGTCGTCTGTCTCCAGGAGACGCGTGCCCGCCACGAGGACCTCCCCGATGCCCTGCTCGCGACGCTCACCGAGCACGGCTGGCACCTGACCCTCGCGGCCAGCGACGCCGCCCGGGGCCGGGCCGGCGTCGCCGTCCTCACCAGGACCGAACCCGAGGCGGTGCGCATCGGGGTGGACGCGGCGGAGTGGGCCGACGCGGGCCGCTACGTCGAGGTCGACCTCCCGGGCCTCACGGTCGCGTCGCTGTACCTGCCCAACGGCACGGTCGGCACCCCGCGCCAGGACGAGAAGGACCGCTTCCTGGCGACGTTCGCGCCCTACCTGGAGCTGAGGCGGGAGAAGTCGGCCGCCGAGGACCGCGAGGTGCTCGTCTGCGGCGACTGGAACATCGCCCACACCGAGGCCGACATCCGCAACTGGCGCGGCAACGTCAGGAACTCGGGGTTCCTGCCCCACGAGCGGGCCTGGCTCACGGAGCTGTACGGCGCCGGCTGGGTCGACGTCGTCCGCGGGCTGCACCCGGGGGTCGACGGCCCGTACTCGTGGTGGTCCTACCGCGGCCGCGCGTTCGACAACGACACCGGCTGGAGGATCGACCTGCACGTCGCGACGGCCGGCCTCGCGGAGCGGGCGCAGAGCGCCGTGGTCGAGCGGGCCGCGAGCCACGGGGAACGCTGGTCCGACCACGCGCCCGTCACCGTCCGGTACGCGTCGTGAACCCGACCAGGGTGATCGGCGGGCGCTACGTCGTGCTCGGCGAGCTGGGCCGCGGCGGCATGGGCGTCGTCTGGCGGGCCGAGGACCGGGTGATCGGCAGGCAGGTCGCGGTGAAGGAGCTGCGGCTGCCCGACGGCCTGTCCGACGAGGAGCACCGCCAGTTCCGTGACCGGTTGCTGCGCGAGGCGCGCACCGCGGGCCGGCTCAACCACCCCGGCATCGTCACGGTGCACGACGTCGTCACCGACGGGGGTGTCGACCACATCGTGATGGAGCTGATCGAGGCCGACACGCTGACCGACGTCGTGTCGCGCCACGGTCCCCTCGACGAGCGCTCGGCCACCGAGGTCGCCCGCCAGGTGCTGGCCGCGCTGCGCCGCGCCCACGCGGGTGGGGTCGTGCACCGCGACGTCAAGCCCAGCAACGTCATGCTCGGCCGCGACGGTCGCGTCACCCTCACCGACTTCGGCATCGCCCACGCCGCCGACGACCCCCGCCTGACCACGACCGGCCTGCTCGTCGGGTCTCCCGGCTACATGGCGCCCGAGCGGCTCGAAGGCGCCACCGCCGCCCCGGCCGCCGATCTCTGGGCGCTCGGCGCGACCCTCTACTACGCCGTCGAGGGCACCGGCCCGTTCAACCGGGAGACGACCCCGCAGACGATCTACGCGGTCATGAACGACGACCCGCCGCCGCCGCGCGCCACCGGGCCGCTCGCCGCGGTCATCGCGGGCCTGCTCATCCGCAACCCGGCGGCGCGGCTCAGCGCCGAGCAGGCCGAGGCCATGCTCACCCGCCCCCGCGACGGTTCCGGCACGACCCTGACGACGCACGTCCCGGCCCGGACCAATCCCGGGGCGCCGTTCGGCGTCGCCGGTGCGCCGCAGCGGAAGCGGAGGGTGCCGGTCGTGGTCGCCGCGGTCGTCGCGCTGCTGGCCGGGCTCGGCCTGGGCGCCTGGGGCGGCGCGACGCTGCTGGGCGGCAGTGGCGGCGGCACCACGACCGGCGCCGACGTCCGCACCTTCACCTACGGCCCGGGCGGGCAGCTCCCACAGTTCGACTTCTCCTACCCGACGTGCCTGACCGCGCAGCTCGTCGCGGGCCGGGTGGTCACCTCGGACGCGTCGACCAACTGCACCAACCCCCACGACCTGGAGATCTTCGAGGTGTTGACGCCGTTCGACAGCAGCGTCAAGGTGCCCTACCCGCCCGTCGAGGCCTTCACCCGCTTCGGCCAGGCCACCTGCTCGCTGATCTTCGACTCGGCCCGGGTGACCGGCGACAAGGCGGGCCTGACCCTCACCGTGCTCGTCCCGACGCAGCAGACGTTCGACGCCGCCACCGCCGACAGCAGCAACGGCTCGAAGAGCGTGCTCTGCGTGCTGGGCCGCACCGACGGCGCGCAGCTGACCGGCACGAGGGTTGCGGGCTCGTGACCGCCGACCACGCCAACGTGGCCGCCGTCCGGGCGGCCCTGCTCGCGGGCGGCGCCGACCCGGCCAGGGTCGCGCGGTTGCGGGTGCTGCCCGGGGAGGTCCGTACCGCCGCGGCCGCCGCGGAGGCGCTCGGCGTCGAGCTCGGCCAGATCGCCAACTCGCTGGTGTTCGACGCCGACGGCTCGCCGCTGCTGGTCCTGACCTCCGGTGCGCACCGCGTCGACACCGAGAAGGTGGCCGCGGCCCTGGGGGTCGCCACGGTCGGTCGCGCCACCCCGGATTTCGTGCGTGCCGCCACCGGCCAGGCCATCGGCGGGGTCGCACCCGTCGGGCATCCGGCGCCGGTCCGGACGCTGGTCGACCGCGCCCTCGCCGCGCACGACGAGGTCTGGGCGGCGGGCGGCATCCCGCACGCGGTGTTCCCGACGACCTTCGACGAGCTCGTCGAGGTCACCGGCGGCACCCCGGCCGACGTGGCCTGACCCCGCCGCGCGCAACCTCACGGTCGTGGATCGGCCGCGGGGCTGCAGTGAGGTTGCGTGCGAATCGGGCAGGCCGCCGCGGCGGGCGGGGTTCAACCTCGGCGCAGGGCCGTTCTGTTCCGGGAACGGCCGGGCGTGTGACGAGAGCGCTACAGGGCCGCCCGGCCGGTCGACCCCCGCGCAGGGGCGACCTAGGGTGGCGTCCATGGTCGACGTCCTGCCCGGTCCCCGCGCCGTGGAGCCCGAACCCTCTCCGTCCGCGGTGCGGCGGGCGTTGCGCCGGGCCCGTGACGGCGCGACGCTCGACGTCACCGAGGCCGCGGTGCTGCTGGCCGCCCGCGGCGAACAGCTCGACGAGCTGCTCGACGTCGCGTCCCGGGTCCGCGACGCGGGTCTGGCCGACGCCGGCCGGCCCGGTGTCGTCACGTACTCGCGCAAGGTGTTCATCCCGCTGACCCGGCTGTGCCGCGACCGGTGCCACTACTGCACCTTCGCGACCGTCCCGCACCGGCTGCCGGCGGCGTTCCTGGAACGCGACGAGGTCCTGGAGATCGCGCGGGCGGGCGCGGCGGCCGGCTGCAAGGAAGCCCTGTTCACCCTCGGCGACCGCCCGGAGGAGCGCTGGCCCGCGGCCCGCGAATGGTTGGACGCCCGCGGCTACGACTCCACGTTGGACTACGTCCGCGCGTGCGCGATCGCGGTCCTGGAGGAGACGGGCCTGCTGCCGCACCTCAACCCCGGTGTCATGTCGTGGGAGGAGCTGACGCGGCTCAAGCCCGTCGCCCCGAGCATGGGCATGATGCTGGAGACGACGGCCACGCGGCTGTGGTCGGACAAGTCCGGCCCGCACTACGGCAGCCCCGACAAGGAGCCCGCGGTCCGGCTGCGCGCCCTGACCGACGCGGGCCGGGTCGGCGTCCCGTTCACCACGGGCATCCTGATCGGGATCGGGGAGAACCGGACCGAGCGCGCCGAGTCGATCTTCGCGATCCGGGCGGCGGCGCGGGCCCACGGGCACGTGCAGGAGACGATCGTCCAGAACTTCCGCGCCAAGCCCGACACCGCGATGCGCGACGACCCCGACGCCTCGCTGGAGGACCTGGCCGCGACGATCGCCGTCACCCGGATCGTGCTGGGCCCGAAGATGCGCGTGCAGGCCCCGCCCAACCTGGTCGGGGAGGAGTTCGCGCTGATGCTGCGCGCGGGCATCGACGACTGGGGTGGCGTCTCGCCCGTCACCGCCGACCACGTCAACCCCGAGCGTCCGTGGCCCGCGATCGACGAGCTGGCCGCCCGGTCGGCCGACGCCGGGTTCACGCTGCGGGAGCGGCTGACGGTCTACCCGCGTTACGTGCAGGCGGGTTCGCCGTGGATCGACACCCGGCTGCACGCCCACGTCGCCGCGCTGTCCGGCCCCGACGGGCTCGCGAACGAGGACGCCGTCGTCGAGGGCAGGCCGTGGCAGGAGCCCGACGGCGGGTTCGCCTCGACCGGCCGGATCGACCTCAACTCCTCGATCGACACCACCGGGCGCACCGACGACCGGCGCGGCGACTTCGACTCCGTCTACGGCGACTGGGAGTCGTTGCGCGACAGCGTGTCCGCGTCGACCGTGGCAGCTCCGGAACGGCTCGACTCCGACGTCCGCGCGGGCCTGCGGCTCGCCTCCCACAACCCCGCCGCGCTGCTGCGCCCCGAGAACGAGGCCGCGGCGATGGCCGTCCTCACCGCCGACGGCGCGGCGCTGGAGGAGCTGGCCCGCCTCGCCGACGACGTCCGCCGCGACACGGTCGGCGACGAGGTCACCTACGTCGTCAACCGCAACATCAACTTCTCCAACGTCTGCTACGTCGGGTGCCGGTTCTGCGCGTTCGCCCAGCGTGAGCGCGACGCCGACGCGTTCCGGCTGTCGCTGGACGAGGTCGCCGCCCGCGCGGCGGACGCGGCGGCCGACGGCGCCACCGAGGTCTGTATGCAGGGCGGCATCGACCCGCAGCTGCCCGTGACGTTCTATGCCGACCTGGTCCGCTCGGTGCACGCCGCGGTGCCGGGGATGCACGTGCACGCGTTCTCGCCCATGGAGATCGTGTCCGCAGCGGCCAAGGCGGGCGTCTCGATCCGGGAGTGGATCACCGAGCTGCGCGACGCCGGCCTCGGCTCCATCCCCGGCACCGCGGCCGAGATTCTCGACGACGAGGTCCGCTGGGTGCTCACGAAGGGCAAACTGCCTGCGGCACAGTGGGTAGAGGTGGTGTCGACGGCGCACGAGCTGGGCGTCGCGTCGAGCTCGACGATGATGTACGGGCACGTCGACACCCCGGCGCACTGGCTCGGGCACATGCGCACCCTGGCCGGGGTCCAGGACCGGACGGGCGGGTTCACCGAGTTCGTCCCGCTGCCGTTCGTGCACCACAACGCCCCGATCTACCTGGCCGGTATCGCCCGCCCGGGCCCGACGGAGCGCGACAACCGCGCGGTGCACGCCTTCGCCCGGCTGGCGCTGCACGGGCGGATCGACCACATCCAGTGCTCGTGGGTGAAGCTCGGCGACGACCTGGCCGCGGAGATCCTGCGCGGCGGCGCCGACGACATGGGCGGCACCCTGATGGAGGAGACCATCTCGCGGATGGCGGGGTCGGAGAACGGCTCGGCCCGCTCGGTCACGGAGCTGACGGCGATCGCCGCCGCGGCCGGGCGCCCGGTCCGGCAGCGGACGACGACCTACCGCGGCCGCCCCGAGCACCTCACGCCCGCCCGCCGCGCCCTGCCCCTGACGCCGGCCTGAGCGACGTAGCATCGCGGTATGGGCGTACTCGGTGAGATGTTCCCCGGGCCGAAGATCCGCGACGAGAGCAGCGAGGCAGGCGACGGCCAGAAGTGGCAGCTGGGGCCGATCGACCTCGACTCCAACACCGTCGTCCTGCACCGCGGTGGCGATGCGACGGCGGGCGGATTCGAGGCGATCGAGAGCGTGGACGCCGACGGCGACTCCGACTGACCCTGTGGCCGGTGATGGTCGCTACGGCGACCGTTGCCAGTCACGACGGAGGGCACTCAGCGTGCGGCGGCCCGCCGGGTCCGCGTCGGTCGCGACCGGGACCAGGCACACCTCGTCGACGCCCGCTGCGGCGTACTCGGCGATCCGCGTCGAGACGTCGTCGGCCGCCCCGGTCGCCCCGACCGTCGCGGCGAGCGAGGCGGGGACCGCGGCCAGCAGCTCACGCGGCGGCGGACGGGTTCTCGCGAACGTGACGAGATCTCCGAACCCGGCCTCGGTGAACACCTCCCCGTAGCCCGGCGCCCCCAGGTAACCGACGACCGCGCGCGCCAGCCGGGCCGTCGCCTCGGCGTCGGGGTCGACGGCGGCGGTCACCCAGGCCGCGACGCGCGGCGGCTCCCGGCCGGCGTCCCGGGCGGCCGCGCGCACGGCGTCGACCAGTCGCGCAGCGACGACGGGCGGCAACAGGTTCAGCACCATCCGGTCGGCGTACCGGCCCGCGACCCGGACGGCCTGCGGGCCGAACGCCGCGATCGTCAGCGCCCCACCGGGCGCAGGGGCGCGCAGCCGGTAGCCGCGGGTGCGGACGACCTTCCCGTCGACGTCGGCGCGGCCGCCGTCGAGCAGCGTCCGCAGCGCCTGCGCGGTCTCGGCCAGCGCCCGCGCGGGTACGGGCGCCGCGCGACCGTGCCACCCCGACACCACGACGGGGCTCGACGACCCGATCGCCACCTCGACGGTCCGCCCCGTCAGCTCGGTGACGGTCGCGGCCCCGATCGCGATCTGCACCGGCGTCCGGACGGCCACCGCGAACGGTCCCAGGACCAGCGGGATCGCGCCCGGCAGGGCGGCGGCGAGGGCGAAGGCGTCGTAGGTCGCCATCTCGCCGACCCACAGCCGGGCGTAGCCGAGTTCGTCGGCGGCGCGGGCGGTGTCGACGGCCTCGATCGACGGCCGGTCCTGCCACAGCCCGAGCGACACGGACAGCTCGGTCAACGCAGGCGCTCCCGCAGCTCACGCTTCAGGATCTTGCCGACGGGGTTGCGCGGCAGCGCCTCCACGATCTCCACGCGCTCCGGGAGCTTGTAGGAGGCGATCCGCTGCGCGCGCAGGGCGTCGACCAGCACGGACAGGGTCGGCGGCGCGTCCGGGTCGGACGGCACGACGACCGCCGCGACACGCTCGCCCAACACGTCGTCGGGGTAGCCGACCACCGCCGCCTCGGCCACCGCCGGGTGCGCGCCGAGCAGGGCCTCGATCTCGGCAGGGGAGATGTTCATGCCGCCGCGCACGACGAGGTCGCGGGCCCGGTCGACGTAGCGCAACATCGTCGGGTCCTCGGCGGCGATCTCGAAGACGTCGCCGCTGCGGTAGAAGCCCTGCTCGTCGAACGGGTCGACCGTCGAGGACCAGTACCCCGAGAAGATCGTCGGCCCCGCGACCCGGAGCTCGCCCGGTGTGCCCGGTGACGTGACCTCGGCGCCGGACCCGACGTCGACAAGTCTGGTCCTGACCCCGGCACTGGTCGGGTTCGGCCAGGTCAGGCCGGGCCCGCCGAACCACGGGAAGAACGCCGCCCGGGCGTCGGGGTCCGGGACGGTGTGCTGGTCCGAGATCAGCGGGACGCCCTCGTTGGAGCCGAAGAAGTTGGTGACCTCGATTCCGAAACGGTCGCGCCATTCGCGGATCAGCCGGCCCGACAGCGGCGCCGACCCCGAGCCGATGACCCGCAGGCTCGACAGGTCGGCCGAGTCGAGCAGCCCCGGGGCGCGCAGCATGCCGGTGAGCAGCGCGGGCGGAGCGAGTGTGTAGGTGACGCGTTCGCGGGCGATCTGGCCGAGGAACGTCGGCAGGTCGAAGGGATGGTGCTGCACCAGCGTCGCGCCGGTCAGCAGCCAGGGGACGAGCACCCCACCGAAACCGGCCATGTTCACCAGCGGGAACGGGCTGAGGATGACGTCGTCGGCGGTGAGCGCGGGAGCGGCGGCACAGCCCTCGCCGATGACGTTCCAGCCGTTCGCGCAGCGCGGCACACCCTTGGGGGTGGCCTCGGTGCCGGAGGTCCAGCACAGCGTCACGACGTCGGCGGGATGCCGCTCCACCGTCGGCAGCTCGCCGGGAGCCTCGGACACCGGCCCGTCCAGCGCGAGCACCGGAAACCCGCCGAGCGCCCCGGCGTCCTCCGAGAGCGGACGGTCACCGAACCGCGACACCGTCACGAACGCGCGCAGGCCCGCGACCGGCGCGAGCGTCGACAGCTCGTGCTCGCGGTACTGCATCGGGAACGGCGACACGATCGCGCCCACCCGCACACACGCCAGGTAGGCGACGACGAGCTCGACGGTGTTGGCCAGCTGCGTGCCGACCACGTCGTCGACCCCCACCCCGGTCCGGTGCAGGACGCCGGCGAACCGGTCGACCTCCGCGTCGAGCTCGGTCCAGCTCAGCCGCCGCGGCGGCGTGCCGAGCAGCGCCTCCCGGTTGGCCGGGTCGACGACGGCCGTCGCCTCCCCACGCTCGGCCACCCGCGCCCGGAACAGCGCGTCCCAGGTCCAGGCGGGGTCGTCGCGCCACCACCCGGCGGCGACGAACTCGTCGATCCGCTCCTGCGGATGAAGCCTCACGCGAACCTCCGGGCGACGACGGGCGGTCGTGAGCCGCTCACCGGCGGAGTTGGTCGGCGCGGACCCACGTCGCGTGGAACCCCAGGGGGACGCGCTGGGGGAGCAGGACCCGCGCCACCGGGCCCGCCTCCAGGTCCGAGGCGTCGAGGACCTGAACCTCGGAGCGGTCGTCGCGCTCGTCGGTCACGAAGGTGACGAGGTAGCCGTCGTCCTCACCGGTGCTCCCGTCGCGCGGCGCGACGGGGGCCTCGCTGCCGAAGCGCCCTTCCCCGAACCAGTGGTGCTGCCGCTCCCCGGTGACGCGGTCGTAGCGCAGCAGGCCGTCGAAGCGGACGGTCTCGGCGTCGGCGATGTGGACGTTGTAGGCGTAGCGGGTGGGGCGCCCGCACGCGCGGGCGTCGATCGAGGGGAACTCGGTGTTGACGTCGTCGAGCTGGGTCTCGGTGGTGGTGCCGGAGCCGAGGTCGAAGACGTAGCGGTGCAGCCGGGCGTCGAGACGGAGGTAGCCGAGCAGCTTGCCCAGCGGCCCCGGGCGGGTGGGGACGGGCTCGGGTCGGGTCACCCGGCACACGTCCATGACGATCGTCGCGCCGTCCTCCCAGGCGTTGACGACGTGGTAGATGTAGCAGGGCTCGGCCTCGAACCACCGCACGTCGGACGCCTGCCCGCGCCGGGGGATCACCGCGAACCGCGACGGCGTCGACCGGTCGAACCCGATCTTGTAGCGGCCCTGCCGGGCGGCTGCGGGGTCCTGCGTCAGCGGCAGGTCCATCAGGATCGAGAAGTTCTCGGTGATCGCCATGTCGTGGGGCAGCCGCGGGCCGGGCAGGTCGATCTCCACCTCGTGGTCGATCGCCCCGTCGGCGTTCACCACGCCGTAGCGCAGCAACGGGCTGCGGGCGCCGTAGTCGAACCACATCAGCTCGCCGGTGCGTTCGTCGACCTTCGGGTGTGCCATGACGTCGCCGTGCAGCGTGCCCAGGAAGTCCTCGGCGCCGAGCGTCTCCAGCGACAGCGGGTCCATGCTCATCGGCTGCCCGCACAGGTACCAGGTCGCGAGCACCCGGCCCCGGTGGTGGATCAGGTCGGTGTTGGCGGAGTCCTTGAACGGCAGCCCCCGCGCGCTGCCGACAGGGTTCCCGCGGGGTGACTCCATGACCCCCGACCACAGCGCGTGCCCCGCGGCCTCCTCCGCGGCCAGCGCCCGGGTCCGGACCCACCGGTTGCGGTAGCGGGCCCTCCCGTCCTCGAACGACATCGCGTGGACCATGCCGTCGCCGTCGAACCAGTGGTAGCGGCCGGCGGCGTCGAAGCGGCGGTTGGGGCCGTTGCGCAGGTAGACGCCGTTGAGGTCGCGCGGGATCTCGCCGATCACCTCGAGCTCGTCGGCCGTGATCTCGTCGCGGACGGGCGCGAAGATCCCCAGCAGGTACGGGTTCTCGTCGCCGCCCTGCTCGACGGCGACGGCCGCCGGCTCCTCGAACGTCGTCACCGCTGACCTCCCGTGCGACCGGTGCTGACCACCCCCGACGCTAGGGCCCGGTGTCGGCGGTCACAACCCGATCGGGGTCGACGGTCACCGTTCGTCCGGCCGGTGGAACGGGTAGTGGGACACAAACACTCCGACGCGTGGGCAGGGCGCCGCGACACCGGTGCCGGTTCACGAGAAGATCAGGACCCCGCAGGACGACGTGAGGTGACCGCCGTGGCCGTCGACGCCAGGCCGACCGACCAGCAGACGGCCGACAAGGCTGTCGTCGACGACGACACCCCCGACCAGCCGAGCAAGTTCGAGCAGCTGCGCGAGAAGTACCCGTGGCTCGACCACGTCGTCCGCGCCGGGGCCCGCTACACCGACCGGCACGGCGACCACTACGCCGCCGCCATCACCTACTTCAGCGTGCTCGCGCTGGTGCCGCTGCTGATGATCGCGTTCGCCGTCGCCGGGTTCGTGCTGCGCGCCCAGCCCGAACTGCTCGACCAGCTCCGCGCGGGCATCACCACCGCCGTCCCCGGCGGGCTCGGCGACACCCTCAACGACATCATCCAGAAGTCCATCGACCAGGCCGGTGCCGTCGGTGTCCTCGGCCTGATCGGTGCCCTCTACTCCGGGATCGGCTGGATGAGCAACCTGCGCGAGGCGCTCTCGGAGCAGTGGGCGCAGCCGCCGGAGACACCCAACGTCGTCAAGAAGCTGCTGTTCGACCTGCTCGCGCTGCTGGGCCTCGGGCTGGCCCTGGTCGTCTCGTTCGCGGTGACGGCCGCCGGCACCGGGCTGGGGCGGTTCATGCTCGACCTCGTCGGTCTCGGCGACCAGGGCTGGGCAGTGTTCCTGCTCGGCGTCGTCGGCGTGCTGCTCGGCCTGACCGCCAACTGGCTGGTGTTCCTCTGGGTGATCGCCCGGCTGCCGCGTGCCCCCGTCGCCATCGGCAGCGCGCTGCGGGCGGCCGTGCTGGGCGCGGTCGGGTTCGAGATCCTCAAGCAGATCATGACGATCTACCTGCGCACCGTGACCAACTCACCCGCGGGCGCCGCGTTCGGGTCGATCATCGGTCTGCTGATCTTCGTGTTCTTCATCTCGCGGTTCATCCTGTTCGTGACGGCCTGGGCGGCGACGTCGAAGGAGAACGAGCAGGAGGAGCCCGCCGACGTGCCGGCGCCGGCGATCATCCGGTCGGAGGTCGTCGTGAAGTCGGGGCCTTCGCCCGCCGCCGCGGTCGGCCTCGTCGGCGCGGGCGTGCTCACCGGGCTGCTGGGTCTGCGTGCCCTGTCGGGGAAGCGCCGCTGACTCAGTCGGGGCCGGGGCCGTCCTTCGTCCCCCGGGCCCGCCTGACGATGTAGACCACACCGGTCGCGAGCCCGGCCACCAGGATCAGCCCGGCGACGACCCAACCCACCGGGCTCGACTCCGGCAGCACCCCCGCGGGTCCGTCCGGAGTCCCGGGGGACGCCGTCGCCGCCGTCTCGGTGACCGGGGCCTGCTCGACCAGCGTGCCCACCGGCGCGAGGCCCGCCGGCATCGCGAACCCGTAGTCCAGCAACGCAGTGGCCTGCGCGACCATCCGCACCGGCTGCTGCTCCCCACGCACCAGGGCCACCACGATCCGCCGCCCGTCGCGCTGCGCCGCGCCGACGAACGTGTGCCGCGCCGCGTCGGTGAAGCCCGTCTTGCCGCCCAGCGCGCCGTCGTAGGAGCGCAGCAGCGGGTCGTCGTTGGACAGCATGAAACCCGCGTGCGCGCCGAAACCCGGGAACTGCACCAGCCGCGTCTGCGTCAGCTCCGCGAACGTCGGGTTGCGCAGCGCCGCCCGCAACAGCAGCGCCAGGTCGTAGGCCGACGACGACATCCCCGGTCCGTCGAGCCCCGACGGCGTTGCCGGGCGGGTGTCGAGCGCCCCCATCGCAGTGGCCCGCTGCTGCATGAGCTCGAGGGTCTGCGGTACCCCGCCGAGGGTGCGGGCGAGCGCGTGCGCGGTGTCGTTGCCGGAGTTCAGCAGCAGCCCCGACAGCAGCTGCTGCACCGTGTACGCCCCGCCCGGCCCGATCCCGGCGCGGCTGCCGTCGACCTGCACGTCCTCCGTCTCGCCGGTCACGACCTGGTCGAGCGGGAGCCGGTCGAGGACCACCAGGGTGGTCAACAGCTTGAGCGTCGACGCCGGGCGCTGCCTGCCGTGAGGATCGCGGGCGGCGAGGACGGCACCGGAGTCGAGGTCGGCGACGACCCAGCCCGCCGCGTCGATCCCCGCCGGGACCGGGGGCGCGCCCACCGGCAGCGCGAGGTCGCACGTACCGAGCGCGGGCCCGCCCACGGGCGGGTCCTGCACCGGCAACGGCGGCACCGGGACCGGGCCCTCCTCGACCGCGGCCGGACCCGGGGGCGCCGCATGGTCGTGGCACACCGGGGGCGCCTGGGCTCCCGCGGTTCCCGTGGCCGACACCAGCACCGCCGCGACGGCCAGCCCGACGGCCGCCGCCCTCACCCGCCCCCGCACGACGATCGACACTAGCCGCCGCCGCCCCGCCGACGGCCACGCCGCGCAGGCGTCTCCCGACACCGGGCGGACCCGTCACCCGGGGGAGCGACGCGGCGCGCGGCGCTCCGGCGTGCCCGACCAGGCTCCCGGGCCCGCCGCAGCGCAGTGCGGTTGCGCGCGGGGTTCAGCGGGCCGGGTCGCGCTCGGCGCGGGCCTTCACCGCGGCGAGCGCGGCACCCATGTCCTCGACCATCGTCCGCTCGCGGTCCCGCCCGAGGAGCCCACTCCTGGCCAGCGCCCCGACCAGCGCGTTCGGCTGCGCATACCGCTCGCGCCACTGCGTCACCCGGCTCGACGACGGGCCCGTCGGCTCGACCCGCCACCCCCACCGCATCCGGCTCTCCGCGACCCGGAACGCGAACGCCGTCGGGCGCACGCACTCCTCGACCCGGCAGCGCGTCACCCACCGCATGATCCCGCGCCGGTTGAACCCGACGAACCGCGCACCCGGCGCCGGGCCCGTCGCACCGCCCAGCCAGCGCCCGCCCGTGCTCTCCGGACTCCACTCGCCGGTGCGCGTCACATCGCTCACCAGGTCCCACACGACACCCGCGGGGGCGGCGACGTCGATGCTGCGTTCGTCCACCGGGACACTCCTCTCACCTGTCGCACGTCCTACCCGCAGCCGACCGCGACGGTGTGACGGACACGCCACACCGTCGGGCGACGGTGCCGCCCGGCCCGCGGTCCGGCACCATTGCCGGTGATGCGTGACGAGCCGAGCCCCGTTCCCACGACCGAGCCCCCTCCCGGCGGCCCCGTCGCGGACGACGACGCGCACCCCCGTCACGACCCGCTCGCCACCACGACCGACGTCGCCGACGCCCGCCCCGCAGCCCCGATGCCCGGCCCACGCGCCGAGCCGGGACAGGTCCTCCGCGACCCGGGCCAACCGCTGCGTGACGACGGACCGCCGACGACACTCGTCGGAACCGTGCCCGACGAGCCGCGCCCCACCGCGCCGCAGAGCCCCCCGCCGGGGGCGACGCCGCTGAACCCGCAGGCTCAGGTGGGCCGGTCGTCGGCGCGGCTTCCCGCGGTACCCCCCGCCGCGTCCCCGCGGCCGCCCGACGGGGATCCCCGCGCCACCGGCCGGCAGGAGCGCGAGACCCGGGAGCCGGGGCGGCGCGCCACCTCGGCGGACGAGCACCGTCGCGACGTGCCGCTGGGCCCGTACCCGGTCGGCGACCCGCGGCGCGCGTTGTGGCCCGGCGGCTCGGGGCAGCCGGTGCCGGCGCGCCGTGACCGTGGCGGGCCCGAGGCTCCGGACCCGACGCCCGGCCGCCCGCCGGTCGCCGCGCCGCCGGCACCCCCCACACCGCACGGTCCCGGCGGCCCCCCGGCGCCCGGCGGGCCGGGCCAGGGGCGCCCCGACCCGGCCCAGCAGGGCCCGGTTCCGCAGGGCCCGGCTCAGCAGCCGCACGGGCAGCCCGGGCCCGCGCGGCCCGCCGCCACCCAGCGTGGCCCCGGACAGCCGGGGTTCCAGCCGGGGCCCGGCCGACCGGGACCTCACCCCGGTCCCGGGCAGCAGGGTCCCGGGCAGCAGGGTCCCGGACAGCAGGGTCCCGGACAGCAGGGTCCCGGGCAGCAGGGTCCCGGACAGCAGGGTCCCGGACAGCAGGGTCCCGGACAGCAAGGTCCCGGACAGCAAGGTCCCGGACAGCAAGGCCCGGGTCGCCCGGGCCCCGGGCGCCCCGGACCATCGGTGGCCAGGCCCGGTCCCGGGCGCCCCGGCCCACGCCTGCACGACCCCCGCGACCCCGACTCCCCGCCCGCCCCCGGCCCGGTCCCGCCGCCGTGGCAGCGCGGCCCCGGCTCGGTGCCGGGCGCCGCCCTGCCCACGACTCCGCTCGTCCGCGGTGCCGACCTCCCGACCCTGCGCCCGCAGCCGATGCCCGGCGGCCTCTCGCCCGACCAGGCGCCCACCCAGCTGTTCTCGGGTGCGGAGCTGCGGGCGGCCGCCGCGCAGGACGAGGCGGCGATGCAGACGCGCATCGTCAGCGGTACGGGTGTGCGGGCGGCGCTGCGGGCCGGCGCCGAGCCGGGTACGCAGGTCTACTCGTGGCTGGGCGACTCGCCGACCGAGCTCATCCCCGCGATCACGGCCGACACCGAGCTGCTGCCCCGGCCCGAGGCGCCCGCCCCCGCGGGGGCCCCGGCGAAGGGCCGGTCGCTGGGCCGGTCGACCGGGATGATGGCGATCGCGAGTCTCGTCAGCCGGGTGACGGGTTTCCTGCGCCAGATCGTGCTGGTCGCGGTGCTGTCGCTGGGCATCGTCAACAGCTCGTACACCGTCGCGAACACGTTGCCGAACATCGTCTACGAGCTGCTGCTGGGTGGCGTGCTGAGCAGCGTGATGATCCCGCTGCTGGTCCGCGCGCAACGCGACGACGCCGACGGCGGTGCCGCGTACACCCGCAAGCTGCTCACGGTCGCGGGTGTGGCGCTGCTGGTGGCGACGATCGTCGCCATGCTCAGCGCCGGCCTGCTGACCAGGCTGTACCTGGGCGGGGAGACCACGGCGACCGCCAACCCCGACCTGGCGACGGCGTTCGCCTGGCTGTTGTTGCCACAGATCTTCTTCTACGGCATCGGCGCGCTGTTCGGGGCGGTGCTCAACAGCAAGGGCGTGTTCGGGCCGTTCGCGTGGGCACCGGTGCTCAACAACGTCGTGGTGCTGGTGGTGCTGGGTGTCTACGTCCTGGTGCCGGGCGAGATCAGCGTGAACCCCGTCGAGATGGGCAACACGAAGCTGTTGGTGCTGGGCATCGGCACGACGCTGGGCATCGTGGTCCAGGCGCTGATCCTGCTGCCGGCGATGCGCCGCGTCGGGGTGTCGTTCAAGCCGCTGTTCGGCTGGGACCCGCGGCTGCGCTCGGCGGGTGGCCTGGCGGTGTGGGTGGTCGGCTACGTGCTGATCGGCCAGGCCGGCTACATCGTGACGACGCGGGTCGCCGCGGCCGCCGACGGCGGTGCCGTCGCCATCTACAGCAACGCGTGGCTGCTGCTGCAGGTGCCCTACGGCGTGCTGGGCGTGTCGTTGCTGACGGCGTTGATGCCGCGGATGAGCAAGGCCGCCGCCGAGGGACGCATCGACGACGTGGTGATCGACCTGTCGCTGGGCAGCCGGTTGTCGACGGTGTTCCTGGTGCCGATCTCGGCGTTGCTGACGGTGTTCGGCACCGAGGTCGGCGTGGCGCTGTTCTCGCTGGGGCAGGGCGACCGCGACGGCGGTGCGTCGACGCTGGGTGCGGCGCTGGCGGTGTCGGCGTTCGGGTTGCTGCCGTACGCGGTGACGCTGCTGCAGCTGCGGGTGTTCTACGCGCTGACCGACTCCCGGACGCCGACGTTGATCCAGCTGGTCATCGTCGTCGCGAAGATCCCGATGCTGTTGCTGTGCCCGGTGCTGCTGCCGCCGGACAAGGTGGTGCTGGGGCTGGCGGCGGCGAACAGCCTGTCGTTCGTGATCGGCGCGATCGTGGGGCAGTGGTTGCTGTCGCGGCGGCTCGGGCACGTCGCGACGGGGGAGGTGCTGAGGACGGTCGGGACGACGACGCTGTCGTCGGTGGTCGGCGCGATCGTCGCGTACGGGGTGGTGCTGGGGATCGGGCACCTGTTCGGCGGTTGGGGTGCCGGTGCGGGCAGTGCCTGGGTGCAGCTGGTGCTGGCGCTGGTCGTGGCGACGCCGGTGATGCTGGCGATGCTGTGGGTGTTCCGTCAGCGCGAGCTCGAACCGGTCTGGCGACGCCTGGGCGGCTCCCGCTCACGCATCCGCGCCTGACCCGTGCCGCACACCCGCGCGCAACCTCACGGTCGTCGGGGGCGCGGAATGCAGCGGTGAGGTTGCGCCCGGTCCGTCGGCCGGGTGCGCGCCGCACCGGGAGGGGCCGGGTGCGCCGACGGCCGGCACCCCCTCGGGGATGCCGGCCGTCGTTACGGGCTGCCGGGACTCAGTCGTCCGGGTCGTCGGTCACCGTGTCGGCGGCCGAGGCGCCGTTGGGCGACTTCACCGCGGCCTTGGCCCGGTGGTTGTTGCGCCGGGCGGTGGGCCGGGGCGGGGGCGGGGGCGTCTGCATCTGGGAGCTGCCGCGGCCGAGGATGAGCTCGGCGAAGGTGGCCATGGCCTCGTCGAGCTGGCCGGCGTTGCGGCGCTCGGACTCGCTGTTGGCGTGCACGACCAGCTCGGTGACGGCGGCGGTGTCGGGACGGTCGCCGAGCGCCGACTCGAGCGCGCCCAGCTTGTCGTCGACGCCGCTGCCCAGCGTGGTGAGCGCGCCGGTCAGCCCGTCCTCGACGGTGTCGATCCGGGTGGCGACGGCATCGAGGCGCTCCGCGAGGGTCTCCAGGCGGGCGGTGAGCCCGTCGAGGGCCGGGGTGTGGTCGACCTGGGGCCGCGAGGCGAGGTCCTCCAGGCGGCGGTGCAGGCCGACGCTGGTGTCGCCCAGCAGGTTGCGGACGCCCTCGTTGTTCTCCTCGACGGAGCGCAGGGCGCCGTCGAGCTGCTCGCGCACCATGCGCTCGACGCCGTCGACGCGCTCCTTGATCGGGGTGGCGACGGCGTTGGGCATCGCGTCGAGGCGCATCTCGTGCCGGTCGAGCCGGTTGTCGAGGTCGTCGAGGCGCTTGTGCAGGCCGCCGAGGCGGTCGTCGAGGCCGTCCATCCGGCCGGAGACGCCTTCGAGGCGGCCGGCCATCCCGTCGAGGCGGCCGTCGAGCTGGGCGAAGGGCTTGGCGAGCTTGTCGGGGAGCGACTCGATCGCCCGGACCAGGGTGGCGAGGGCGGCGTCCTGCGCGTCGAGCTTGGCGACGGTCTCGTCGAGCCGTTCGGCCAGCACGCTGACCTCGGTGCGGTCGGGGAGCTCGGTGAGGCGCTTGCGTACGGTGCCGATCGCGTCGAGCGCGGTGAGGCGGGCGTGGATCTCGTCGAGGGAGTCGAAGATCTGCTGCTGCTCGCTGTCGCGGATCTCGGCAGCACGCATGAGCATGCCGCGCATCCGGTCGAACGACAGGGTGGAGTTATCGCTCATCGATGGTGCTTCCTTTGAGCCGGATGGGGGAGCTGAACAGAGAGTAGCGAGAGGCGCGAATCGATCGACGGGGAGTCACCATAGGCCATTCGGATGCCTCCCTTCTCCCGTTCCGGGTGTGCGTCCCGGGGTATAGCGTGGCCGCGTGCCCGCGCCCCTGAGCCCGGAGAACATCCGCAACGCCCCCAAGGTCCTGCTCCACGATCACCTGGATGGCGGTTTGCGGCCATCCTCGATCGTCGAGATGTCCGATGCCGTCGGCTACCGGTCGCTGCCGACACGCGATCCCGGCGAGCTCGCCGAATGGTTCCTGGGCGCCGCTCACAGCGGCTCGTTGGAGCGCTACCTGGAGACGTTCGGCCACACCGTCGCGGTGATGCAGACGGCCGAGGCGCTGCACCGCGTCGCGGCCGAGTGCGCGGAGGACCTCGCGGCCGACGGCGTCGTCTACGCGGAGGTCCGGTTCGCCCCCGAGCTGCACACCGAGCGGGGGCTCGACCTCGACCAGGTGGTCACCCACGTGCTGGAGGGCTTCGCTGCGGGCACGGCGCGCGCCGCCGCGGCGGGCCGCCCGATCCGGGTCGGCTGCCTGCTCACCGCCATGCGCCACGCCGCCCGCTCCCGGGAGATCGCCGAGCTCGCGGTGCGCCACCGTGACGCGGGCGTGGTCGGGTTCGACATCGCAGGCGCCGAGAAGGGCTTCCCGCCCACCCGCCACCTCGATGCGTTCGAGTACGTCCGCCAGCAGAACGCGCACGTCACGATCCATGCGGGCGAGGCGTTCGGGTTGCCGTCGATCTGGGAGGCCATCCAGTGGTGCGGGGCGCACCGCCTCGGGCACGGGGTGCGCATCGTCGACGACATCTCGCTGGGCAATGACGGGCTGCCCGCGCTGGGCCGGCTGGCCGCGTTCGTCCGGGACACGCGCATCCCGCTGGAGATGTGCCCGACGTCGAACATCCAGACCGGCGCCGCGGAGTCGATCGCCGAGCACCCGATCGGCCTGCTCACCAAGCTGCGCTTCCGGGTCACCGTCAACACCGACAACCGGCTGATGTCGGGGTGCACGATGACCTCGGAGCTGGCCGCGCTCGTGGAGACCTTCGGCTACGACTGGGCGGACCTGCAGTGGTTCACCGTCAACGCCATGAAGTCGGCGTTCATCGGTTTCGACGAACGCCTCGCCCTGATCAACGACGTCGTCAAGCCCGCGTACGCCGCCCTCCGGACGTGACTCAGGCGGGTCGCAGCCGCGCCCGCACCCGTTCGACCAGCGCCGCGAACGTGGCGGCGTCGGTGTCGAACGGCGGGCTCGGCGCGAGCCGTGTCGGGTCGGGGCGGATCACGAACGACACCAGCCAGCCGAGGCTCTCCGACTCGGCGAGCTCCTCGCGCGGCACCTCGTCGCCCGCCCAGTCGCCGATGTCGACCATCAGCTCCACGGCCAGGTCGAGCTGGGTGGGGTCGACGGTGAGGGTGCCGTCGGCGATGTCGTCGGCGAGCCCGGCCAGGACGTAGGTGTTGAGCTCGTCGACGGTGACCTCGAGTTCGCCGACGGACGCCTTGTCGAGGACCTCGTCCCACGTGGAGGCGGCGGTGAGGTCGTTGCCGTCGGTGGCGCGGTCGGCGTCGGCGAGGTGGCGGGCCAGTGCCCGTTCGCTCGTGAATACGTCGATCTTCCCGTCGGTGCCGAGGAACACCGGTTCGTCGCCGAGGTAGCACCGCAGCGTCACGTACTCGGCGTCGGCCAGGACGATCCGGATCGGGTCGATGCCCACGCTCTCCCAGAACGTCGGTTCCCGCTCGTCGTCCTGCTCGGCCTCGTCCTCGGCGACCTGCTCCTCGACGGCGTCCTCGACGGCGTCGTCCTCGAGCTCGCGCTCCTCCTCGTCGTCCTCGGACGCGTCGGGGTGCTCGGCGCGGACCGTCGCGACCGCCTCGGCCTCGCGCTCGGCGAGCCGCTTCGCCTCGACGGTCGCGGCGGCGAGCGCCTCGGCGTCGACGTCCGGGGTGGCGACGAGGGCGTCGAGCGCGTCGATGACCTCGTCCCAGCGGTCGGCGACGGTGGCGACGAGCCTGTTCCACAGCCGGTCGCCCTCGCGGCCGGTGAAGGGCAGCGTGCCCTGCTGGAGCATCGCGAAGCCGGGGGTGGAGTCGAGGACGGCGGTGACCTTGTCCAGGCCGCACACGTCGGCGAGCGAGGTGACCATCGTGATCGTCTCGGCGAGGTCGCCGATGGTCCACGTGTCGGGTTCCTGCGCGACGATCTCCGGCACGCCGACGATGTCGTAGGCGTGGGTGTCCTCGGGGGTCAGCTCGGCCACGCTCAGCTCGGGGACGACACCCCACGCCGGGTGGTCGACGAGGTCGTGCCCCTGCGCGGTGCGCACGAACGCGGCGAGCTGCGCGACCTGCGGGAACGCGAAGAGGTTGTCGTCGTCGCCGAGGAACGCCTCCCACTCCTCGCCGTCCTCGCGCCATTGCGGGGCCCACAGCGTGACGAGGTCACCCGCGGTCAGGGACAGCCGGATCGGGACGATGTCGCTTGCCACGCGCCGGAGGATAGCCGCGACGGCTGAGGCGCTGCTGATCAGAGCCTTTCCGTCAGCCGAGCGCGGCGAGCGTGGCGGCCCGGATGCGGTCCTGGGCCTGGGTGTGGTCGATGCCCGGGGCGCCGTCGCCGGGCTGCGGGCCGTAGTCGCCGAAGTCGGCGTGCACCGCGCCGGGCACCGCGACGAACCGCGTCGACGGCGGCAGCGACGCCCGTGACGCGTCGACGTCGGCGGGGGTGGTGAGGCCGTCGGCGGTACCGGACACCGAGGTGACGGCGAGGTCGGTGCGCCCCGACAGGTCCCCCGACGGGTAGGACGCCCACAGCACGAGCCCGGCCGCACGCGACCCGGGCGCCGCGGCGTAGCCGGCCGCGGCCACCCCGCCCATGGAGTGTCCGCCGACCACCCAGCGCCCGATCCCGGGATGCGCCGCCACGACCGCCGCGGCCTGGGACGGCTGCAGCAGCGCGAGCCCCAGCGGCGGTTTCACGATCACGACGAGATGCCCTGCCGCCGCGACGGGCCGCAGGATCGCCACGTACGCGTGCGGATCGACGCGGGCGCCCGGGTAGAAGACGAACCCGGTGCCCGCCGCCGGGCCCGGCGGGCGCAGCTCGATCGTCGAGGTCAGGTCGGTGACGGTCAGGTCGGTGACGGTCGGGTCGGCGCCGGACCCCGCGGCGGGGTCGGGCGCGGTCGCCGGGAACGGGCGCAACCAGCCGGCCGCGACCGCCGCGAGGACGAGCACGATCGCCGGGACCGCCCGCACCGCACGGTTCCAGCCGCCGCGGTCACGGCGCGTGCGGGCACGCGTCGACCACGCCAGCATCGCGACGCCGGCGACGGCGAGCGCGACGAGCAGCCACGTGTAGGCGGGGTTGCCCGCCTCGACGGTGGTCCACCGCGTCACGGCCACCCATGCGGCGACGCCGACGGCGCCGAGCCCCGCCACGACCGCGCCGAGCCGCCGGGGCACGGGCACCCGACGCCGTCGCCGCGTCGTCGCGGTCGTCGTGGGGTCGCCGGCGCGCACCGGTCACCGCCGTCCGCGGGTGCGGGTCTGCGGCGGGACGCGGTGTCGCGGGAGGGGAGACGGGGGCACGGTCCGCGGGAGCGGCGACGGGACCGGGGCCCGTCGCGCGGAGTCCGTGCTGGTCACACGGGCGAGTGTAGGACGGCCGGCCCGACGGGGCCGGTGGTCCGCCGCCCGGCGCGGCTGTGGTGCGCCGAGCGGCCCGCGTGTGCGGATCCGGTGGTGGAGCGGGGTGCAGCGGCTCCGTTCGAGCCGTCGGGGGGACCGCTCAGGTCGAGCTGTGCAGACGGACGACGCCCACGGTCACGTCCTCGAGCCCGCCGCGGTCGAAGTCGCGGCGGAGCTGGTCGGCCTTGATCGTGGCGGTCAGCCCGTCGAACGGGCCGTGCGCGTCGACCTCGCCGGTCTGCGGGTCGACGGCCAGCACGACATATCCGTCGCACTGCGTGAGCTTCTCCGCCGCAGCGACCAGCGTCGCCTCGTCAGAAGTCGTGTTCTCCGGCACCGGATCACCTCCTAGTCATCTAGTACAGCGTCGGCGGAGGCTCGGACGTGACATCGTTCCGGGCTTACCACCCGTTCGGGTCAGGTGATTCCCCGCGTCGGACACGGATCGTGCAGAACTCGGGACGCAGTGCTCACGAACCGGAATCGACGGTGGATCCTGCGGAAATCCTCGGCACACTCGGTCACGGTGCGCGTTGGTGGCGCCGGTCACGACCCGCTCGTGCCGGGCCGCGACGGAGCGTGTCCCCCGGCGCTCCTCCGGCCCGCCGCCACTGGGACGGCCGAGACCGTGCCGCCACCCACGCGGTGCCCTCGTGATCACCGCACGTGGTGCTTGAACCGTCCACGACACGGGAGCGGCCCGGCGGCCCGTCCGCGGCAGGCCCCGCACGGGTCCGCCCGGGTCGAGGACCGGCCGGGTGCGCGCGACCGGAACGCCGTCGCGGGGGCAGGATCGGGGCATGCGAGTCCTCCGCACCCCCGACGGCCGCTTCGCCGACCTGCCCGCCTTCCCGTACCCGCCGCGCTACGCCGACGTCCCCACCGGCGACGGCGGCTCCCTGCGGATGGCGTGGGTCGAGGACGGCCCCACCGACGGGCCCGTCGTCCTGCTCCTGCACGGCGAGCCGAGCTGGTCGTTCCTGTACCGGACGATGATCCCGGTGCTCGCGGCCGCGGGCCTGCGGGCGGTCGCGCCGGACCTCGTCGGGTTCGGCCGCTCCGACAAGCCCACCGAGATCGGTGACCACTCCTTCGCCCGCCACGTCGAGTGGGTCCGCGCGCTGGCCTTCGACGTGCTCGACCTGCACGCGGTGACGCTCGTCGGCCAGGACTGGGGCGGCCTGATCGGGCTGCGGCTGCTGGCCGAGCAGCCGGGCCGGTTCGCGGGCGTCGTCGCCGCCAACACCGGCCTGCCGACGGGCGAGCACGACATGCCGGAGGTCTGGTGGCAGTTCCGGCGGGCCGTGGAGAAGGCGGGCGCGGCCGGGCGCCTCGACGTCGCACGGCTCGTGCAGTCGGGCTGCCGCACCCCGTTCACCGACGACGTCCGCGCCGGCTACGACGCCCCCTTCCCCGACCAGACCTTCGTCGCCGGGCCGCGGGCGATGCCGCTGATCGTCCCCACCCGGCCCGACGACCCCGCGACCGCGGCGAACCGCGCCGCCTGGGACGTGCTGCGGACCCTCGACGTCCCGTTCGTGTGCGCCTTCAGCGACGGCGACCCGATCACCGCGTCGATGGAACCGGTGCTGCGCGCGACGATGCCCGGAGCCGCGGGCCGGGCGCACCCGACGATCACCGGCGCCGGGCACTTCCTGCAGGAGGACGCCGGCCCGGCACTGGCGGAGGTCGTCGTGGATCTCGTGCGGTCGCTCGACCGCTAACCTCCGCGGTCATGGACGTCCGGGTCGTCGACCATCCGCTGGCCGCCGCCAGGCTCACCGTGCTGCGCGACCGCGACACCGGCGACGCCGCGTTCCGCGCGGCCCTGCACGAGCTCTCCCTGATGCTCGTCTACGAGGCCACCCGCGACGTCGCGCTGCGCACCGGCACCGTGTCGACGCCGCTCACGCAGACCACGGGGTACGCGGTCGCGGCGCCGCCGTTGATCGTGCCGGTGCTGCGTGCGGGGCTGGGGATGACCGAGGCCGCGCGGACGTTGCTGCCGGAGTCGGCCACCGGCTACGTCGGTGTCGCCCGCGACGAGGCGACGCACCAGCCGGTGCCGTACCTGACGTCGCTGCCCGACACGCTCGCGGGGACCCCGGTCCTGGTCCTCGACCCGATGCTCGCGACGGGCGGCTCGCTCGTCCACGTCCTGGGCCTGCTCGCCGACCGGGGCGCCACCGACGTCACGGTCGTCTGCGTGCTGGCGGCGCCGGAGGGGGTGGCCCGGCTCGAGGCCGAGGCCCCGTCGATCCGGCTGGTCATCGGCTTCGTCGACGAACAGCTGAACGACGACGCGTTCATCGTCCCCGGCCTCGGCGACGCGGGGGACCGCCAGTTCGGGACGGGCTGAGGCCGGGGCGGGTCAGGTCGCCCAGGCGGCGACGGTCGCGCGCAGCACCGTCTCGAAGACGACCTTCACGTCGTCGGCGCAGCCCGGCCCGACGCCGCGCAGCTCGGCCGCGGTGAGGCCGTGCAGGGTGGCCCACACGCCGAGCGTCACGGTCTCGGGCCGCACCCCCGCCCGCAGCCGGCCCTCGGCGGCGGCCCGGTCGGCGGCCCGGCGCAGGGGCGCGAACGCCGCCGCCGGCGGGTCGCCCTCGCGGGCCGCACCGCCGAACATGACGTCGTGCAGGTGCGGGTCGGCCAGCGCGCTGTCGCGGTAGGCCAGGCCGAGGGCGACGAGGTCCTCCACCGGGTCGTCGGTGGTGCGCACCCGTTCCAGGTGGGCGGCGAGCCGGCGGAACGCCTCGTCGACGAGCGCCGCGAGCAGTGCGGGCTTCCCCCCGAACAGCGCGTAGACGGCCGTGGTGGAGGTGTCCGCGTCGGCGGCCAGCTTGCGCAGGCTCAGCGCGTCGAGGCCCTGCGTCGACAGGGTCTCGCCCGCCTGTTCGAGCAGCCGGGCGCGGAGCGCCTCGTCGTGCACCTTCGGACGCGGCATCCAGGCAGGCTACGCAACGCCGTTTCGCCCCGCTCGTCGTGGCCGTGGACCCCGCCGTGACCTGCAGGTAACGTCGGCGGTCCCGGGCACGAGATCCTGCGGGAGCCGGGCGACGGCTGCCGCGATCGGGGGAAGCGGTGACGGTCAGGAACAGGGTCCGGCTGGTGCTCGCGCTCATCGCCGTTCTGGTGCTGGGGATCGTGCTTCCCGCGGACCGTTCCGGCGACGAACCCGCCGAGGTCCGGGTCGCCGCGGCCAAACCGGTCGTGTCGCTGCGGGTGATGCCGTTGGGGGCGTCGAGCACCGAGGGCATCGGCAGCCCGTCGACGGCCGGCTACCGCGGCCCGCTGTACCGGATGCTGCAGCGCGACGCCGTCAACGTCGACTACGTGGGCTCGCTGCGCTCGGGCCCCGCATCGCTGCCCGACAGGGACAACGAGGGCCACTCCGGCTGGACGCTGGCGATGATGGCGCCGAAGGTCGACGGCTGGGTGCGGGCCGCGCGGCCCGACGTCGTCATCCTGCACGCGGGGACCAACGACCTCGGCCGCGGGGTCGCGGGCGACGTCACGGCCCGCCGCCTCGATGCCGTCCTCGCCACGATCCTCGCGGCCGCACCGAAGGCACACGTCGTCGTCGCCGGGGTGTGGGCGCCGCTGCCCAGGGCCCGGGTCGCGCGCGACCAGCTGGCCGCGTTGACGCCGGTGATCGTGGGGAAGTACCGGATGCAGGGGTACTCGGTCGACTTCCTCGACACCTCGACGCTGCTCGCGCCCGGCCAGCTCTACGACGGCCTGCACCCCAACACGTCGGGCTACGTCAAGATCGCCGCATTGCTCGACGGGGAGATCCGGCAGTGGCTCGACACCCGCGCAGCCGCCCGACCCCGGTGAGCGGCCCGGTCGCCACAGCGGCCGTCACCACTCACGAACCTCGGCGGCCAGCGCCGTCATGCGCTGCGCGGCGCGGGTCCGGGCCGTGGCGACGTCGGTGTCCGGTGGCTCCACGACCTCCAGGTAGGTCTTGAGGATCGGCTCGGTCCCCGAGGGCCGCACGACGACGCGCACGCTGTCGCGCCGCAGCACCAGGACGTCGGGTGCGGGCCGCGCGACGTCCCAGCCCGCCGGTGGCGCGCCGAACACCGTGGGCAGGCCGGCGCCGTCGAACGGGACCGTCAGCTGCGCGGTGGCGTGCACGCCGTGGGCGGCGGCCAGCTCGTCGAGGCGGGCGGCCAGCGACGACCCGCCCGCGCGCAGCGTCGCGGCCAGGTCGGCGGCGACGACGGCCGCGGCGATCCCGTCCTTGTCCCGCACCGCGTCCGGGTCGACGCAGTACCCCAACGCTTCCTCGTAGCCGTAGACGAGCCCCGCACCGGCCCGGACGATCCACTTGAACCCGGTGAGCGTCTCGGCGGACCGGGCGCCGTGCGAGGCCGCCACCGCCCGCAGCATCGACGACGACACGACGGTCGTCGCGACGAGCGGGTCCGGGTGCGTCCCGGCGCGGAGCAGGTGGTCGCCGAGCAGCACACCCGTGTCGTCGCCGGTGAGCATCCGCCAGCCGTCCGCGCCGGGGACGCCGAGCGCGCACCGGTCGGCGTCCGGGTCGAGCGCGACGGCGAGGTCGGCGTCCACCGAGGAGGCCAGCGCGAGGAGGGCGTCGGTCGTGCCCAGGTGCTCGGGGTTGGGGGAGGAGACCGTGGGGAAGTCGGGGTCGGGCACGGCCTGCGCGGAGACGACGTGCACGTCGGTGAACCCCGCCAGCGCCAACGCCTGCACCGCCGCCGCCCCGCCCACGCCGTGCAGCGGCGTGAGCGCGATCCGCAGCGCACGGGACCGCCCCCGCGGCAGCGCGGCGACCCGTTCGAGATAGGACGGCAGCGGGTCCGCCGTCCGGACCGGGCCGTCGGCGGGGATCGCGACCGCCGCGCCCACCTGCTCGGCCGTGTCCTCGATCTCCGCGTCGACGGGTGGGACGAGCTGCGCGCCGTCGCCGAGGTAGACCTTGTACCCGTTGTCCGACGCCGGGTTGTGCGACGCCGTCACCTGCACCCCGGCCACGGCGCCCAGGTGCCGGACGGCGAACGCCAGCAGCGGGGTGGGGCTCGCCCCGGGAAGCGTGACCGCGTCGAAACCCGCCGCGCCGAGCACACCCGCCGCCGCGGCGGCGAACGCGGGTGAGCCGTGCCGCGCGTCCCGCCCGACGACGACCGTGGCACCGGCGTGCCCGTTGCGGCGCAACCACTGCGCCAGCGCGGCCGTGGTCCGGCGGACGACGGCCACGTTCATTCCCGCGGGCCCGGCACGCACCGGACCGCGCAGCCCCGCGGTGCCGAACCGCAGCGGTGCCCGCATCCGGTCGGCCAGCTCGTCGTCGGCACCCGGTGTCCCGGCCAGCGCGTCCGCGACGATCCGCTGCAGCTCGGCGCGGGTGGCGGGGTCGGGGTCGTCGGCGATCCAGCGCATCGCCGCGGTGCGCACCGCCCGCGGCGTCACGACGGGCTCATGACCGGGCGATCAGCTCGCGCAGCAGCGGTCCCGTCCGCAGCGCGGCCGCGGCACCGGCGGCCAGGACCTCCTCGTGGTCCAACGGCTGCCCGGTCATCCCCGCGGCCAGGTTCGTCACCAGCGATAGCGCGAAGACCTCCGCCCCCTCCGCGGTGGCGGCGACGGCCTCGAGCACCGTCGACATCCCGACGAGGTCGGCGCCGATCGTGCGGAGCATGCGGATCTCGGCGGGCGTCTCGAAGTGCGGCCCCGGCAGCCCTGCGTAGACGCCCTCGCTCACCCCCGGTGCCACCGCCCGGGCCAGCGCGCGCAACCGCGGGGAGTACAACGTCGTCAGGTCGACGAAACGGGGTCCGACCAGGGGCGACCGGGCCGTCATGTTCAGGTGGTCGGACACGATCACGGCCTCGCCGACCGCGAGGCCCTCCCGGATGCCGCCCGCCGCGTTGGTGAGCAGCACCGTGCGGCATCCCGCGGCGACCGCGGTGCGCACCCCGTGCACGACGGCGTCCACCCCGTGGCCCTCGTACAGGTGCGTGCGGCCCAGCACGACCAGCGCGCGGCGCCCGTCGACGTCGACCGACCGGATCGTCCCGACGTGCCCGGCCGCCGTCGGCGGCACGAAACCCGGCAGGTCGGCCATCGCGACCTCGGCGCGGGCGGGACCGATCAGATCGGCCGCGGGCCGCCAGCCCGACCCGAGGACGAGCACGACGTCGTGGTGGTCGGCCCCGGTCGCCGCCCGCAGCGCCGCCGCCGCCGCGTCGGCCAGGGCGGCGGGGTCGCCGGGAGTGCTCATGCGGGCAGGGTAGATCAGCGCGGCGCCGACGCGGGGTCAGGCGCCGGTGACGGTGAAGCCGCGCGCGATGGCCGTGAACAGATCGGCCGACCTCGGCTCCGCGGTGTCGCCCGGGACGGTCAGCCGCAGCTCCCACACACCCCCGGCGCCCGGCACGATCCGCAGCCACGTCGTGCGGTCCAGCGAGCCCGACGTCGTGCGGTACACCGTCTGCTGCGCGCCGGCGGTCGCCCCGGCGGCCGGCGCGGCCGGGTCGACGCTCACGCTGTCCACCCCCAGCCCGTCGGCGGTGAGCCTGCCCAGTGCGGCGTCGACGGATGCGCCGCGCTGCACCGACAGCTCCTCCGAGCCGTCCGGGCTGACGAAGCGCACCCCGGTCGTCCCGGCCGCGTCGTAGCGGTACTGCGCCCACGTCTCCGGGACGTCGACGGAGAAGCCCAGCGGATCGGCGTGCGACACCATCGGCGCCCGGTCCGTCGTGACCGTCACCGTCGACATCGGTGACTGGCCCGCGATCGCCCGCGTCGCCGCCCAGCCACCTGCCGCGCCCAGCAGCACCACGATCGCGCCGGCGACGACCAGCGGCGCCGCCCACCAGCTCGGCATCTCACGTGTGGTGGCGACCGCGGGCGGCTGTCTGCGGGATGCCTGTGCGCCGGTCGTGGCGACCGCGACCGGCCGGGGCGGCGGGGGAGGGGGAGGGGGAAGGGTGTGGCCCGTCCCGTCGACCGCGCCCTGCCGGGTGAAGGTGCCCGACTCCTGCGGCACCCGCAGGCCGGGGAAGCTGCCGGGCGCCGCGGCGAGCGGCGTGGAACCACCGGCCGGGATCGGGCCGGACGCCGACACCCGTGGGCGCGGCAGCGGCACCCCCGTCGACGGGGCGGGGTCCGGTGGGGGCGGCTGCGGTTCCGGGCGGATGTGCGCGGGCGTCGCGGCCACTGTCGGCGAGTCGGGCGAACCCGGGTACAGCGGGTCGTCCGGGTCCGGGATGAGCGGGCGCAACCGGTTGCGGACCTCGTCGAGCGGCATGCGCTGCAACGGGTCCTTGACCATGAGGGCCGCGATGACCTCCGACACCGGGCCGGCGTCGCGCGGCCGCGGCACGTCGCCGTCGACGACCTCGGTGATCGTCGAGACGGGATCGCCCCGCACGTCGTAGGGCGGGCGGCCCTCGATGGAGGCGAACAGCGTCGCGCCCAGGCCCCACAGGTCGGCCGCCGGCGTGACGGCCGCACCCGCGGCCACCTCCGGCGCGATGTAGGCGGGGGAGCCGAGGACCAGCCCGGCGGTGGTCATCGGCGCGTCCGCGGAGTTGCGCGCGATGCCGAAGTCGGTGAGCTTGACCCGGCCGTCGTCGGCGACCAGCACGTTGCCGGGCTTGACGTCGCGGTGCGTGATGCCCGCCCGGTGCGCCGCCCGCAGCGCGCCCGCCGTGGCGTAGCCGACCACCGCCGCCTGCTGCGCGTTGAGCCTGCCCTGGTCGCCGATCATCGTCGCCAGGTTGCGCGACGGCAGCATCTCCAGCACGACGAGCGGGGCACCGTCGACGTCGACGACGTCGTAGACGGTGATGATGTGCGGGTTCGACAGCCCGCCCAGGGCGCGCGCCTCGCGCAGCATCCGCTCGCGCATCGCGAGCGCCTCCCGCTCCGGGATGCCGAGCGGGACCTTGAGCTCCTTGATCGCGACGGCGCGGCGCAGCACCTCGTCGTAGCCGCGCCACACGGTGCCCATCGCGCCGCTGCCGAGCTGCGCGGACAAGGTGTAGCGGCCGCCTACGCGACGTTCGCCGTCGTCTCGGGGGCTCGACACCCGCCCATTGTCGCCGCACCCCGCCGACCCCGGACGGGCAACCCCCGATCGGTCGCGCGGGCGATGACGGACGGTGACCGCCGGCTGACGGTCAGCTGAGGATCCGTCCGGCGCACCGGTCGTCGAACAGTCGGCCGGTCACTGTGGTGCGACGAACTGTCAGCGCGGCGGTCGCAGCGCGGTGAGCGGCGCAGATGTAGTGGTGGGTGAGGGTGCCCACCTCGATCCGGGGCTTCCGCGTCGCCGAGCGGCGACCCTTCGCCCGTCCGCAGCAGACCGGCGACCCCTCGCCGCGCATATCCGCATCGTGCCGACTTGTCGTTGGTGAACCGCCGACCGGGTGAGGACTATGAGTCGATGGTTCACACGGCTGCAGCCCCGCACGGGGCGCACACGGACCCGAGGGACGGTGATGAGGCGTGACGCTGCTGGAGGCGGACGCCGGACTCGCGGCGCTCGGTGACCTCCCGGTGACCGACCTCGGAGCCGGCACGGGACCGGACTGGCTCGACTCGTGGCTCGACGCGCGCCGCGGCGACGTCGTCGCCTGGCGCCGCTCCCTGCACTCCCTGCCGGAGCTCGGGCGCGCCGAGCGCCGCTCCACCGAGATGGTCGCCCGCAGGCTCATGGCCGCGGGGCTCGAGCCGCGCACGCTCCCCGGCGGCACGGGCCTCGTCTGCGACATCGGCTACGGCGAGCGCTGCGTCGCCCTGCGCGCCGACCTCGACGCGCTCCCGCTGCAGGAGGACACCGGCCTGCCGTTCGCGTCGACCGTCCCGGGCACCATGCACGCCTGCGGACACGACGCGCACACCGCGATGGTGCTCGGCGCCGGGCTCGCGCTCGCGTCCGCGCCCTCGCTGCCCGGCCGGGTGCGGCTGATCTTCCAGCACGCCGAGGAGGTCCAGCCCGGCGGCGCGCTCGACATGGTCGCCGACGGCGCGATGGAAGGCGTCGAGCGCATCTTCGCGCTGCACTGCGACCCGCAGCTCGAGGTCGGCAAGGTCGGCACCCGCGTCGGCCCCATCACCTCGGCGTGCGACCTCATCGAGATCCGGCTGACCTCGCCCGGCGGTCACACGGCGCGCCCCCACCTGACGGCCGACCTGGTGCAGGCCATGGGCCTGCTCATCACCCAGCTCCCCCTGCTGCTCACCCGCCAGGTCGATCCGCGTTCGGGAACGGTGCTCGTGTGGGGTGCCGTCGAGGCCGGCCACGCCGCCAACGCCATCCCCCGCAGCGGAGTGCTGCGTGGCACCCTGCGCACCGCCGACCACGCCACGTGGAACGAGGTCGAGGCCAAGCTGCGCACGCTCGTCGCGTCGGTGCTGGCCCCCACCGGTGTCGGCTACGTCCTCGATCACATCCGCGGCGTCCCGCCGGTGGTCAACGAGGCCGTGAGTGCCGGCATCCTGCGCGGGGCCGCGATCGCGGCCGTAGGCCCGGAGGCGGCGGCCACCACCGAGCAGTCCTCCGGTGGCGAAGACTTCGCCTGGTACCTCGAAGAGGCGCCGGGGTCCATGGCCCGGCTCGGCGTGTGGCCCGGCCACGGCCCGATGCGCGACATCCACCAGCCCACCTTCGACCTCGACGAGCGTGCCCTGCCCGTCGGCGTCCGGGTCCTGGTGCAGTCGGTGCTCGCGGCCTTCGAGGTCCCGCCCGCCTGACCGCCCGGCAGACCACAGAGGGCCGGCCCCCGACGGCCCCGCACCGCCGCCCGGCGGCTCCCCCGCAGGAGCCCCGGGCGGCTTCATGTGCGGCCCGGTCCCGGGACTCAGAGCCTCCCGACGAAGGCCGCGAGTTCGCTGTTGAACCGGTCGGGTTCCTCCCAGAACGGCGAGTGTCCGCTGTTCTCGAAGATCACGGTCGACGTCGTCGGAATCGCGGCGGCGAGCGCTTCCCAGACCTTCGTCGGGTAGATCTGGCTGCGGGCACCGTGTGCGAGCAGCACGGGGACGTCGATGCGGGGCAGCAGTGGCCGCCAGTCCTGGCTGGAGAACGACACCCACAGCGCGAGCGCGGTGAGGTCGGGGACCGTCGTCGACTCGTCCTTCCACCACTGCAGCGTCGTGGGGTCGATCTCGGCGCCGTCGGCGAACATCGCGGGGATCAGCGTCTCGCACAGGCCGATCCGGTCCTTGACCATCTGCCGTTGCACGGCGAGCGAGGCGGCGGGGTCGAGGTTCCCGAAGACCCCGTGCTCCCAGCCGGTCTCGGCGAACAGGTACGGCGTCATGTCGATGTCGACGACCGCGGAGAGCCGGGCCGTCCCGAAGAGATCGAGGTAGTTGTAGACCACAGCCATTCCCATGGACCAGCCGCCGAGGACGACGTCGTGCAGGTCGAGGTGGTCCATGACGGTCTCGACGTCCTGGCCGAGCTGTTCCATCGTCAGGTGGACCAGGTCGCGGCCCGACCGTCCGTGACCGCGCATGTCGATCGTGACCACGCGGTGGTCTCGTGCGAGGTGCGCGACGTTGCGGTCGAAGAACCGGCCGTTCATCGTCCATCCGTGGATCAGGACGATCGGGCGGCCGGTGCCCGTGCTGCTGTAGTGCAGCAGGACCCCGTCCGTGGCAGGGACGAATGGCATGTGGGTGCTCCTACGGGCCGACGGCGGTGGAGGATGCGTGCTGTCGGCGAGTCGTGCGGGCGGCGTGCCCGGTACAGGCCGGCGGAGCGCCCGGCGAGGGCGTCCGGAGGGCGAGCGTGCCGCATTCGAGAACAGGGCGGAGCACGTCGCGGCTGAATGATCGTTAATTCAGACGAACGACGCTAGCAGTGGTCGTCGTCACACGTCAACGGCGGTCGCGCTGCCGGACCCGACGATCCGGAGGGCGTAGTCGGCGTACTGGTCGGCGACCTGGCGTGCGGTGTAGGTGCCGGCGGGGCGGAACCAGGCCTTGGCGCTGTTACCCATCTCGAGGATGAGGTAGCTGGCGGTGCGGGGGTCGGCGACGTGGAAGCGGCCTTCGGCGCAGCCGCGTTCGACGATCCCGCGGATGCGGGCGCCGTAGGCGTCGCGCTTGCCGATGATCGTGGTGCGGTAGGGCTCGACGAGGCTACGGATCTCGGTGTTGCAGACCGTGACCTCGGCCGGGTTCTCCAGGAAGTCGAGGACAGTGGCGGCAGCGGCGGCGCGGAGCTGGTCGGCGACGTCGGTGACGCCGGTGAGGGCGGCGGCGAGCGCGTCGAGGGCGCGGTCCATCGCGACGTCCATGATCGAGAACAGCAGGTCCTGCTTCGACGGGACGTGGTTGTAGAGGTTGGGTGCGGAGACGCCGAGGACCTGCGCGATGTCCTTCATGGACGTGCCGCGGTAACCCTGGGCGGCGAACAGGTCGCGCGCCGCGTGCTGGACCGTCTGCGACGAGACGGGCGTTGACCGCGTCACACGCTCACATTATCGTGAATCCGTCCCTGAATGAACGTTAATTCAGGGCGAGCAGCACGAGGCCCTGCGGCGAGGCCAGTCGCCGGGCCCGCGAGGGGCCGCTCCTGCCATGTGGCCCCCGCGCCGGTCCCGAACCGAGGACGACGACGACGAAGTCCGCGGCCGCCCCACCAGGCGGACGCGAGGTCCGACGAGGAGACGACATGGCGACGCCTGCAGCACCGACACCGCCGGGGACACCGGCAAGGACACAGCAGCGGCCACCGATGCGCCGGGTCGCGGCGTCGGTGCTCATCGGCACGACGATCGAGTGGTACGACTTCCAGCTCTACGGCGCGGCGGCCGCCCTGGTCTTCGCGCCGCTGTACTTCCCGAACGTCGACCCCCTCGCGGGCACACTGCTCGCGTTCTCGACGTTCGCGATCGGGTTCGGTGCACGCCCGTTGGGCGGCATCATCTTCGGGCACTTCGGCGACCGGATCGGCCGCAAGAAGGTGCTGGTGATGTCGCTGACGATGATGGGCGTCGCGACGTTCCTGATCGGCCTGCTGCCGACGTACGCGTCCATCGGCATCTGGGCGCCGATCCTGCTGGTGGTGCTGCGGCTGTTCCAGGGCTTCGGCGTCGGTGGCGAGTGGGGCGGCGCGGTGCTGACGGCCGTCGAGTACTCGTCGAAGGGCCGACGCGGGCTCTACGGCAGCCTCCCGCAGATCGGCGTCCCGGCCGGCCTGTTGCTCTCGACGCTCGCGTTCCTCGCGGTCAGCGGCCTGCCCGACGAGCAGTTCCGCAGCTGGGGCTGGCGGATCCCGTTCCTGATCAGCATCGTGCTCGTCGGCATCGGGCTGTTCATCCGGCTCAAGCTCACCGAGACGCCGGTGTTCGAGAAGGTCCGCGAGACGCGCTCGGCGGCGCGGGTGCCGCTGTGGCTCGCGATCAAGGCGTATCCGCTGCAGATCCTGCTGGCCATCGGCTCGATCGTCAGCACGGGCTCGTACTTCTACGTCGTCAACACCTACGCGCTGAGCTACGGGCCTTCGGCGAAGACGTTCTCGCGCAACGAGATGCTGGTCGCGATCCTCATCTCCGCGGGGGTCGCGGCGGCGGCGCTGCCGGTGTTCGGGGCGATGTCGGAGCGCTTCGGCCGCAAGCGGATGATCCTGACCGGCCTGGCCGCGATGGCGATCTGGATCTATCCGACGATGCTCGCCGTCGACAGCGGCAACCTGGGGCTGCTGATCGCGGCGTACCTGGTGGGTGCGGTCTTCTTCAGCATCTCCTACGGCCCGCAGGCCACCTACATCGTCGAGATGTTCGATGCCCGGGTCCGCTTCAGCGCGGCGTCGACGAGCTTCCAGATCGGTGTGCTCCTCGGTGGTGCGCTGGCGCCGATCATCGCCGCGGCGCTGGTGAGGGCCACGGGCACGGTGATCTCGGTGGCCGTCTACGTCTGCGTGATGTCGCTGATCTCCCTGGTCTGTGTGTGGGCGATCAGCGCGAAGACCATCGCCCGCGGCAGCGCCGACCTGGACGACGCGTCGGTCGTCGTGACCGACCTCGAGAAACAGCAGGGATGAGAGCCGAGTGATCACGACCTACCTGGACGACATCCGTGTCGGCGACACCTCGGTGTCGCGGAGCCGGACGATCACCGAGACCGATCTCGTGCAGTTCGCGATGATCACCGGTGACTGGCACCCGATCCACACCGACAAGGAGTACGCGGCGGCGGACCCGCGGTTCGGTCAGCGCATCGCGCACGGCGCCCTGGTCATCTCGTTCGGGCTGGGTCTGGTCGAGTTCTGGCCGCCGGCGATGAAGGCCTTCTACGGGCTGGACACGCTGCGGTTCGTGGCACCGACCGTCATCGGCGACACCGTCCGCGTCGAGACCGAGGTGCTCGACGTGGCGGCGCGCCCCGACGGCGACGGCGTCGTCACGTACCGGTTCGTGGTGCTCAACCACCGCGACGAGCCGCGCCTCGTCGCCGACCTGAAGGCCCTGGTGGCCCGGAAGCCGGAGGGCTGAGCGGGATGCACGTCTATGCACGCGAGGAACGCACGATCGGGCAGGTGCTGGCGGAGAAGGCGCAGCGCGTCGGGGACCGTCCGTTCCTGCGGGTCCGTGGCGATGACGGCGAGTGGGCCGACACCAGCTACGCCGACGCCCATCGGCTCACCGACGACTACGCGCGCGGGTTCGCCGCGCTCGGCATCGGCAAGGGCACGACGGTGGCGGTGATGGTCGGCAACTGCCCGGAGTTCCTCTGGACGTGCTGGGGGCTGGGCAAGCTGGGCGCGGTCGCGGTGCCGCTCAACACCGCGGCGAAGGGCGACCAGCTGGAGTACTACCTGCGGCAGTCGGGCTCGGAGTGGGTCGTCGCCGAGGAGGGCTTCCTGCCGACGCTCGAACGTGCCCTGAAGGAGACCGGAGCGCGGACGATCGTGCAGGGTCACGGGGGAGACCACGCGCTCGCCGACGTCGCCGCCACCGGAGGCGAGCTGCCGGACGTCGAGATCATGCCGTCGGACCCGATGCTGATCATGTACACCTCCGGGACGACGGGCCCGTCGAAGGGCGTGGTCTCGCCGCACTCGCAGGGCCACGCCGTCGGCGAGGTGATGGCGCGCCACTGCGAGTACGGCCCCGACGACGTGCTCTACACGTGTCTGCCGCTCTTCCACGGCAACGCGATCTGGTACTCGGTGTACGCGGCGCTGTGGGGCGACTCGTGCATCGCGCTGGCCCCGCGCTTCTCGGCGCGCTCGTTCTGGCGCGACATCCGGGAGTCGGGGGCCACGGAGTTCAACGCGTTGGGCGCCATGGCCAACATCATCTGGCAGCTCCCCGAGAGCCCGGCCGACCGCGACCACCGGGTCCGCACCGCGATGGTGGTGCCGACGACGCGCCCGCTCGTCGACGGCTTCAGGCAGCGCTACGGCATCACCGTCACCTCGGTGTTCGCGATGACGGAGAACTGCGCGGTGACGGTGCTGGGCCCGCACGACCCGCCGGAGAAGGCGGCGTCGGCGGGGCGGGTGCGCGACCACGTGGCCGTCCAGATCGCCGACGACGACGGCGTCCCCCTGCCCGTCGGCGAGGTCGGCGAGATCTGCATCCGCCCCAACGGTCCCGGCATGATCATGCTCGGCTACCACGACATGCCCGAGGCCACGGTCGGCGCCATCCGCGACCTGTGGTTCCTCACCGGCGACCGGGGCCGCCTCGACGAGGACGGCTACCTGTACTTCTCGGAGCGCAAGAAGGAGGTCATCCGCCGGCGCGGGGAGAACATCTCCGCCTACGAGCTGGAGACCATCCTGTGCAAGCACCCCGACGTGCACGAGGCGGCGGCCGTCGCGGTGCCGTCGGACCTGTCGGAGGACGACGTCATGGTCTACGTCGTGCCGGCCGACGGGGCGTCGCCCGACTTCGCCGAGCTCGTCGGCTACTGCGTCGACAACATGGCGTACTTCATGGTGCCCCGGTACTGGCAGCTGATCGACGAGCTGCCCAAGACCCCCAGCCAGAAGGTGGAGAAGTTCAAGTTGAAGGCGGCGGCGGTGGACGGCAGGGACGAGTTGTGGGACCGCGAGAAGGCGGGCATCACGGTGCGGAGGAACGCATGAGTGCCCCGGTGGAGGTGGTGATCGACGGTGGCGCCGCCGCGATCACGCTGACCCGGGAGAAGGCGCACAACGCGATGAGCCCTTCGCTTCTCGACGGACTGCACGAGGCGGTGACAGCGGTGACCGACGCGGGCTGCCGGGTCGCGACGGTCCGCGGCCGCGGCAGGGCCCTGTCCGCGGGCGCCGACCTGCCGTACCTGCTGGGGCTTGGTGACGACCGTGACGCCGTCGCCGGCTACATCGCGCAGATCGGCGCGGCGCTCGACGCGATCGAGGCGGCTCCGTTCGTGTCGATCTGCATCGTCGACGGCTACGGCGTCGCCGGCGGGTGCGAGCTGATGCTGGCGTGCGACCTCGTCGTCGCCTCCACCGAGGCGAAGATCGGCGACCGGCACATGGAGTACGGGATGGTCCCCGGGGCGGGTGGGTCCGTGCGGCTGCCGCGGGTGCTGCCCGCGGCGCTGGCACGGCGGCTGCTCTACACCGGTGAGATCGTCGACGGCGCGACCGCGGCCGCGATGGGGCTGGTCGGCTGGTGCGTGGCGCCCGACGAGCTGGAGCCGACCGTCGGCGGGATCGTCGCACGGCTTCTGCGGCACAGCCCGTCCGCGCTCGTCGGCATGAAGCGCATGTACCTCGACGGCCTGGCCGTGCCCTACCGCGACGCGCTCGCGGCGGAACAGCGCACGGTCGTCGAGCACCTCACCGGCAACCCCGACGCCCGCGAGGGCCTCGCGGCGTTCGCCGGGAAGCGCGCACCGAACTTCCAGGGAGTCTGAACGTGGCATTCCAGCAGAAGCGCGACGCCGAGGGCCGCGTCGTCTCGGGGCTCTGGTTCGAGGAGCTCACCGAGGGGCTCGTCGTCGAGCACGCGATCCGGCGCACCGTCACCGAGACCGACAACGTCCTGTTCACGACGATGACGATGAACCCGGCCGCCGCCCACCTCGACGCCGACTACTCCGCGGGCACCGAGTTCGGGCAGGTGCTGGTCAACAGCATGTTCACCGTGGCGCTCGTCGTCGGGCTGTCGGTGCCGGAGCTGACCCACGGCACGATCCTCGCCCAGCTCGGCATGGACGACGTCACGTTCCCGAAGCCGGTGTTCGTCGGCGACACCATCCGCGTCGAGTCCGAGGTGGTCAGCGCGCGGGCGTCGAAGTCCCGGCCGACACAGGGCATCGTCGTGTTCGAGCACCGCGCCCACAACCAGCGCGACGAGCTGGTGTGCAAGGCCCGGCGCACCGGGCTCGTCCGTCGTTCCCCGGACGCGTCGTGACCGCGGTCGAGGCCCACAAGGACGACGTCGCCGCCGCCCGCGAGACCGCGCTCGCCGGGCTCGACAGTTCCCGCTGGCCGGCGAAGCTCCCCGTCCGCGACCGGCTGACGCTGCTGTTCGACCCGGACTCGTTCGTCGAGGACGGGCTGCTCGCCAACGCGCGCAGCGACGGCCTGCCCGCCGACGGTGTGATCACCGGGGTGGGCCGGATCGAGGGGCGGCTCGTCGCCGTCATCGCGCACGACTTCACCGTCAAGGCCGGCTCGTGGGGCGAGCTGGGCTGCGAGAAGCAGATCCGCATCCTCGAACGCGCCGACCGCGACCTGCTGCCCGTGGTCTACCTCGTCGACTCCGCGGGCGGACGGCTCAACGACCAGATGGGCTTCTTCCCCAACCGCCGCGGCGCGTCGCGGATCTTCCACCTGCAGGTCCGGCTCTCGGGCCGGGTGCCGCAGATCTGCTGCCTGCTCGGGCCGTCGGCCGCGGGCGGGGCGTACATGCCGGCGTTCACCGACTGGGTCGGGATGGTCGAGGGCAACGCGTCGATGTACCTGGCGTCGCCGCGCGTGGCGGAGAAGGTCACCGGCGAGATCACGACGCTCGACGAGATGGGCGGCGCGCGCATGCACGCCACCGTCTCCGGCTGCGGCGACGAGGTCTTCGGCAGCGACGGCGAGGCGATCGCCGCGGCCCGGCTGCTGATGACGTACCTGCCGTCGTCGTTCGAACAGCGCCCGCCGGTCACGCAGGCGCGGCCCCCGGGGACCGGCCACTGGCCCGACGACCTCGTCCCCACCGACCCCAACCAGCCCTACGACGTCAACGACGTCATCGACCGCATCGTCGACGCGGACTCGTTCTTCGAGATCAAGTCGGGCTGGGCGACGGAGCTGGTGTGCGGGCTGGGGCGCCTCGACGGCAAGGTCGTCGGGATCGTCGCCAACCAGCCGTCGGTGCGCAGCGGCGCGATCTTCGTCGACTCCGCCGACAAGGCCGCCCGCTTCATCACGCTGTGCGACGCCTTCAACGTGCCGATCCTGTTCCTGCAGGACGTCCCGGGGTTCATGGTCGGGGTGGCCGTCGAGCGGCAGGGGATCATCCGCCACGGCGCGAAGATGCTGGTGGCGATGGCGTCGGCGGAGGTGCCGCGGTTCACCGTGGTGCTGCGCAAGGCGTACGCGGCGGGCTACTACGCGATGTGCGCGCCCGGCTTCGAACCGCGCGCGACGCTCGCCCTGCCGACGGCCACGATCGGCACGATGGCCCCGGAGGCGTCGGCGAACGCGATGTACGCCAACAGGATCGCCCAGATCGAGGACGAGGGGGAGCGGGCCGCGTTCGTGGCGCGCCGGGTCGCGGAGCAGGAGGCCGAGGTGAACCTGCTGCGGATGGGCAGCGACCTCGTCGTCGACGCGGTCGTGGACCCCGGTGACCTGCGGGCCGAGCTGATCGCGCGGGTCGCGGCGGCCGAGGGCTGGCAGCGGTCGTCGGGGACGCGCCACCATGTGGTGAGCCCGGTATGAGGAGCCTGCTGTTCGTCCCGGCCGACAAGCTCGACCTGCTCGCCAAGGTCCCGCGCTGGGCGCCCGACGCCGTGGCGGTCGACCTGGAGGACGCCGTCGCCGTGCCCGGCAAGGACGCCGCCCGCGCCGGCCTGGCGAACCAGCCGCTCGACGCGGGCGGCGCCACCGTCCTCGTGCGGGTCAACGCCCCCGGAACCCCCTGGTTCGACGACGACCTCGACGCCGCCCTGAGCAGCGGCGCCGCCGGGGTGATCGTCCCCAAGGCCGAGGATCCGGCCGTCCTCGCGCAGGTCCGGGAACGGACGCGGGGCCGGATCCTGATGGCGGGCATCGAGTCCGCGCTCGGCGTCGTGAACGCCCGTGAGCTGTTCGCCCACGCCGACACCGGGTTCTTCGGTGCCGAGGACTACATCGCCGATCTCGGCGGCCGTCGCAGCCCGGGCAGCCTGGAGGTCCTCTACGCGCGCAGCCGGACCGTGCTCGCGGGGCGGCTGGCCGGGATCCCGCTGCTCGACCAGGTGGTCACCGCGATCGGCGACGCCGAGGCGTTCCGCGCCGACGCCGCCGACGGCCGCGACCTCGGCTACGCCGGGAAGATCTGCATCCACCCGTCGCAGGTGGCGTTGGCGCACGAGGTGTTCACGCCGTCGGTCCCGGAGATCGAACGCGCGCGGCGGGTGCTGGCGGCCGAGTCGGCCGGGGTCGCGGTCGTCGACGGGGAGATGGTCGACGCCGTGCACCTGAAACTGGCGCGCCAGGTGCTGGCGCGAGCGGGGGAGAACGCATGAGGACCGTGCTCGTCGCCAACCGCGGGGAGATCGCCGTCCGCATCGTGCGGGGGTGTCACGACGCCGGTCTGCGCGCCGTCGCCGTGTACTCGGAGCACGACGCCGGCGCGCCGCACACACTGCTGGCCGACGAGGCCGTCGCGCTGGCGGACGGCGGCTACCTGTCCGCGTCCTCGATCCTGGAGGCTGCGGCGGTGTCCGGCGCCGACGCGGTGCACCCCGGCTACGGCTTCCTGTCCGAGGACGCGGACTTCGCGCAGGCGGTGGTCGACGCCGGGCTGACCTGGGTCGGGCCCACGCCCGCGGCGATGCGGGCATTGGGGGACAAGGTGTCCGCCCGCGCGATCGCCCGCCGCGCCGGCGCCCCGATGGCCCCGGGGACGACGTCGCCGGTGTCGGGGGCGACCGAGGTCGAGGCCTTCGCCGCCCAGCACGGCTTCCCCGTCGCGATCAAGGCGGCGTTCGGGGGCGGGGGCCGGGGCCTGAAGGTGGTGCACACCGAAGGCGAGGTCGCGGGCGCCTTCGAGTCCGCCGTCCGCGAGGCCACGGCCGCGTTCGGGCGCGGCGAGTGCTTCGTCGAGCGGTTCCTGCCGCAGGCCCGCCACGTCGAGGTGCAGGTCCTCGCCGACACCCACGGTGCGGTCTCGGTGCTCGGCACCCGCGACTGCACCGTGCAACGGCGCAACCAGAAGCTCGTCGAGGAGGCGCCCGCGCCGTTCCTGCCCGACGCGCTGCGCGCCACCCTCCACGAGTCGGCGACGGCCATCTGCCGCGAGGCCGGCTACACGAGCGCCGGGACCGTCGAGTTCCTCGTCGGCGCCGACGGCACCACGACGTTCCTGGAGGTCAACACGCGGCTGCAGGTCGAGCACCCGGTCACGGAGGCGGTCACCGGGGTCGACATCGTCGGCGCCCAGCTCCGCATCGCCGCCGGGGGACGCCTCGACCTGCCCGCCGACGTCCCCGTCTCCGGGCACGCCGTCGAGTTCCGGATCAACGCCGAGGACGCCTCCCGCGGGTTCGCCCCCGCTCCGGGCACCGTCACCCGGTTCGACGTGCCCTCCGGGCCGGGGGTGCGCGTGGACGCCGGCATCGCCGCAGGTGGACGGGTCGGCGCCGAGTACGACTCGCTGCTGGCCAAGGTGATCGTCACCGGCGCGGATCGCTCCGAGGCCCTCGCCCGCGCCCGGCGGGTGCTCGCCGAGACCCGTGTCGACGGCGTCCCGACGGTCCTCGACGTCCACCGTGACCTCCTCGCCGAGCCCGCCTTCACCTCACCGGAGGGTTTCTCCGTCCACACCCGCTGGATCGAGGAGGAGTACCTGCCGCGGCGCGGGCCCGCGGAGACCGACCCGACCGTCGGCCTGCTGCGGCTGGGCCGTCGTACCCTGCGGGTGTCGTTGCCGGGGATGGCCGAGCTGACCGGTGCCGCCGCCGAGGCGGTGCGGGCCGGGCTGCTCGCGGGCGCCGGTCGTGGTGCCGGCGCGGCGGCCGCACCCGACACGCTCGTCTCACCGATGCAGGGCACGGTCGTCCAGCTCGCGGTGGAGAAGGGGGCGCAGGTCGCGGCGGGCGACGTGGTGGCCGTCGTCGAGGCCATGAAGATGGAGAACGCGGTGCGCGCCACCGTGTCCGGAACCGTCGTCGAGCTGCCGGTCATGGTCGGTGACAGCGTGGCCCAGGACGCCCTGCTGTGTCGCCTGGAGCTGACGGACGCCCCGGCCTGACCGGCGTGCGCAACCTCGGTGCTGTGGATCGGTCCGCCGCCAGCGGGTGCGGTTGCGCGCGGCGGCCGACCGCACCTGTGGGTCGCCGGGCGGGTGCGCCGGCAGCGGCGGGCGTGCGGCCGGTCGCCCGCGGCACCGTCGGAGCTGTCCGGGGGGTGCGCGCAGACCACCGGCCGTAGACTTTCGGCTCCGCCGATGCGAGGAGTCCTATGCAGACGGGTGATCCGCCGCAGCGGCACCTCGGGAGTTCGAGCGTCGTCGCGCGGGTCGAGAACGCGTTGCGCGACGACCTCGCCTACGGCCGGTGGGCGCCGGGGGACAGGCTGCCGGCGGAGCCGGCCCTGGCCCGTGAGCTGGGCGTCGGGCGGTCCTCGCTGCGCGAGGCGATCAAGCTGCTCACCCGCGAGGGCCTGCTCGTCGTGCAGCACGGCAACGGCACGTTCGTCGCGGACCGGCTCCCGGTCCGGGCCACCGCGGGCCTGACCGCCGACTCCGGTGCCGGCACGTCGCAGCTGCTGCGCCGGGCGCGGATCCTCGAGGTCTACCAGGTGCGCCGCGCCCTGGAGGTCGAGGCGGCGCGGATCGCGGCGGAGGTGGCCTCGCCCGACGACATCGACGCTCTCGAGCAGGTCCTGGCCCGCCGCCAGTCGCTGGTGGGGGGCGACACCACCGCGTTCGTGGAGGCCGACACCGCCTTCCACCGCGGGGTGGTGGCGATGTCGGGCAACGGGCTGCTGCTCGACCTGTTCGACCGGTTCCGGGAGTCGCTCACGCACGCGCTGGCGGCACTCGTCGACCAGGAGCCGTTGCCCGACACCGCCGACGAGCACGCGGCGCTGCTCGACGCGATCCGGGCGGGGGACCCGGCGGCGGCGATCGCCGCGACCGTCGCCAACTTCGGCGTGATCTTCGAGATGTTCCGGACGACCTGACCGCCCCGGGGCAGGGTGGGTCAGGCCGGCCGGGCGAGACGGCCGGCGGCGACGCGTTCGGTGCGAGCCGCGTCGAGCGCGGCGCGTACCGCGGCGTCGGAGATGACCTCGAGCAGCGGGGTGCCGTGCGCCGACTCCGCGAACTGCGCGACGACCTCCTCGACGGGATCGAGATCGGGGGCCCATCCCACCGGGTGCGGTGCCTCGGGCCCACCGTAGCGCGAGGCGTCACGGCGCAGGAGCTGACGGACCCATCCGTGGTGCAGTACCTCGTCGGCCGCGCGGGCGTAGACGTCCTCGGGGAAGCTGCCCGGGGGAAACAGGGAGCGGGCGAGGGACTGCAGCAGCGGGCGGTCGCCGGGACGGACCATCCCCCGCACCTCCGTGCTCGTACTGCGGCCGCGCCGGCCGCATTTCGCGCCCAGCCTAGAGAGTAGTCAGATGTCTGACAACTGAGTGTGTCCGAAGTGACGCTACGTGAGGGCGAGCCGTCAGAGCGACTTGCGGGACGGCCGGCTGCGCAGCGCGGCGACGTAGTCGTCCGGGGCGCCGGCCAGCTCCGCCGCATCGGTGATCACGCCGAGGTAGCGCGCGGACGGCATGCCGCCCTCGTAGGCGTCGAGCACGTAGATCCACGCCAGGACATCACCCTCGAGGGTGTGCACTCGCAGCCGCAGCTTCTTGTGCAGGCCGAGCTCGCCACCCTCCCACCGGTCGAGCGTGGCGGCGTCCTGGTCGGGCACGTCGTAGAGCACGACGAACACCTGCGACATCGGATCCTCGACGACCGTCGCGAGCGCACCCTCCCAGGCGAAGTCCTCGCCGCCGAAGGTGAGGCGCCAGCCCTGCAACCACCCCGTGCCCGCCATGGGGGAGTACGGGGCGCGCTCCTTCATCTGGGCGGGGTCCATGTTCGACCCGTACGCGGCGTAGAGCGGCACCCCGACAGACTAGTCATGTGCCGCGCGAGGCCGAGCGGAGACCTCACCCGCGGGTCGCGCCCCGTTCACAGGACGGGCGTACTGTCTGCGTCGTCCCGATCGACGCGGAGGAGGGCGAACCGGCGTGACCCGGATCGTGATCATGGGCGGCGGACCTGCCGGCTACGAGGCGGCGCTCGTCGCCGCACAGCACGGGAGCGAGGTCACCGTCGTCGAGCGCGACGGTATGGGCGGCGCCTGCGTCCTCGACGACTGCGTCCCCTCCAAGACGTTCATCTCCAGCGCTGCCGTCCGCGTCGACCTGCACCGCGCCGAGGACCTCGGCGTGCTGCTCGACCGCAACACCGCCGGTATCGACCTGCCCAAGGTGCACGGCCGCGTGCTCAGCCTGGCCCGCGCGCAGTCCGCCGACATCCGTGACCGCGTCGCCGGGGAGGGCGTGCGGATCGTCGACGGGACCGCCTGCTTCGGCGAGCCCGCGCCCGGCCGGGCCCCGCAGGTCGTCGACGTCACCACCACCGACGGGGCGGAGCAGGAGCTGCCCGCCGACATCGTGCTCGTCGCCACCGGCGCCACCCCGCGCATCCTCGACTCGGCCCGCCCCGACGGCGAACGCATCCTCACCTGGCGCCAGCTCTACGACCTGCCCGCCCTGCCCGAGCACCTCGTCGTCGTCGGTTCCGGGGTGACGGGCGCGGAGTTCGTGTCCGCCTACGTCGAGCTCGGCTGCCGTGTCACCCTCGTCTCCAGCCGCGACCGCGTGCTGCCCGGCGAGGACGCCGACGCCGCCGCCGTGCTGCAGGAGGTCTTCGCCGAGCGTGGCGTCGAGATCCTCGCCAACGCCCGCGCCGAGTCGGTCACCCGGGAGGGCGACGGCGTGGTCGTGACACTGACCGACGGCACCCTGGTCCGCGGCTCGCACGCCCTGATGACCGTCGGCTCCGTCCCCAACACCGCGGGCATCGGGCTGGAGAAGATCGGCGTCCACACCGACGGCGGCGGGTTCGTCACCGTCGACCGTGTCTCGCGCACCTCCGTCCCCGGCGTCTACGCCGCGGGGGACTGCACCGGCGTCCTCATGCTCGCCTCGGTCGCGGCCATGCAGGGCCGCATCGCGATGTGGCACGCGCTCGGCGAGGGGGTCGCCCCGATCAAGCTGCGTACCGTGGCCGCCAACGTGTTCACCCGCCCGGAGATCGCGACGGTCGGCATCAGCCAGCGCGTCATCGACGCCGGCGAGGTCCCCGCCCGCACCGTCATGCTGCCGCTGGCCACCAATCCGCGCGCCAAGATGCGGGGCCTGCGCCGCGGTTTCGTGAAGCTGTTCTGCCGGCCCGCGACGGGTGCGGTCATCGGCGGGGTCGTGGTGGCCCCGGTGGCGAGCGAGCTGATCCTGCCCATCGCGCTCGCGGTGCAGAACGGCCTCACCGTCGACGACCTCGCCCACACCTTCTCCGTGTACCCCTCGCTCTCGGGGTCGATCACCGAGGCGGGCCGCCAGCTCATGCAGCACGACGACCTGGACTGAGCCGAGCCGCGGAATCCGGCCGCAACCCCACTGCTGCGGACCGGCCCGTCGACGACGCTCAGGTTGCGCGCGGTATCCGGCGGCGGGCCCCACGGATCCCGGGGGCCGGGTCCGGGGGAACCCCGATTCCCGGCGGCGCGTGCACGGCGATGCTCGACGTCATGACCACACTGCAGAACGCCACGACCCGGGTGCCGGTCGTCCCCGTCGTGGCAGCGGCCGTCGCGGCGCAGTTCGTCGACGACCTCGCCTACGTCGTCCTGCCGCCCGTCGCGATCATCGCGCCGGTGTCGGCGTTCCTCGCCGTACTGCTGACCGCGGTCGGCGCGCGGCTGGCCACCCGGAAACTGTCCGGGCCGTCGGTGGCGCGCACCGGGCTGGCGGTCGGTGCGGTGTCCGCCGGCATCGGGCTGCTGGTCGGCGGGTTCGGCTGGCTGGGCATGATCCTCGCGACGTTGACGCTGGTCGCCGGCGTGGCGGGCGCGGTCGTCGGCCGCAGGAACGAGACCGTCACCGACTGAGCCGGGAACGACGAGACCCCCGCACCGGCGAACCGGGCGGGGGTCTGGTCGGTCAGGCGGTGCGGGCGACGCCGTCGCGGCAGCCCGGCAACGGGCAGACGACGACGTCGGGCAGCGTGGCCCTGATCTGCGGGTCGGTGCTGGTGGCGACGAACGGCCAGTGGCCGGCGAAGCGCTGCACGTACCAGTACAGGAACACGTGGTCCTGCGCCTCCGGGCCGGCGACGAAGACCGCCGGCGCCGGGAGCGCGTCGACCCAGCGGACGTAGGCGCTGGTCGCCGCGGCCGGTGGGCGGGGTGCCCGCCGGGTGGTGAGCCAGTCGTCGGCCCGGCTGCGCCAGGAGCTCAGCGCGATCGGGTGGATCGTGGCCCCGGGCAGTTCTCGCATGTTGACGGTGAACGTCGAGACCAGGGTGCCGTCCGCGCGGTGCGCGGCCGACGCCACGGTGAGCAGCGAGTACGGGCCCGGGATCGGACCTTCGACGTGGATGTGGTTGCTGACGAACACGTTCTCGTGGGGCATGACGGATCCTGGAAGTCCGGAGTGGTGATGGACGCGTTCGTGGCGTGGCTGGGCCGACGCGGTGAACGGGATCCGCGGCGCGGTCACTCCGCGTGGCGGGTTACCGGCCCCGTGGATGGTCACACGGGTGTGGAGTTGTCAGGCGCGCTGCCGTCCGGCGGGACGCCCGGCCGCCCCCACCTGCGACGGGGGTCGACCTGCGGGTCACGGTAGCGGCCTGTCGATCTTGTGGTCAAGCGGTGACGACGAGTGACTCCGGTGTCGTGACCAGGCCGAAGTCGGTGGCGGGCGCGGTGTTGTCGGCCGACCAGCGGACCTCGGTGACGCCGAGGGCACCGGCGGCGAAGCGCAGCACCGGGGGCAGCGAGTCGGCGACGGCACCCGGCCACGCGGGCCGGGCGCGGACGCGCAGCGCGGCGGACGGTCCGGCGAGCGCCCCGACGAGCGCGATCTCGCCGACCATCTCACCGGTCGTCGGCTCGCAGACGGCCCACGTGCAGGTCGCGTCGCCGGCCCAGCCCGCGACCGCGTCGTCGACCCCCGCGGAGACGCCGAGGTCGGCGTAGGCGGGCCGGTCGTCGACCCGGTCGTCCGAACGCGGCGCCCGCAGGTACCAGGCGCCGGCGTTGATCTCGACGGGCTCCAGCGTCAGTCCTTGATCTCGCAGATGACCGAGCCCTGCGTGATCGACGCGCCGGGCTCGGCGGACAGGCCGGTCACGGTGCCGTCCTTGTGCGCGGTGACCGGGTTCTCCATCTTCATCGCTTCGAGGACGACGACGAGGTCGCCCGCCGACACGGTGTCGCCGTCGGACACCGCGACCTTGATGATGGTGCCCTGCATGGGCGCGGTGACGGAGTCGCCGGATGCCTTGGTGCCGCCGCCACCGGACCTGCCGCGCTTGCGGGGCGCTGCCTTCGCGCCGCCCCCGCCGCCGGTGCCGATGGCGAGGTCGCCGGGCAGCGACACCTCGAGGCGTCGCCCGCCGACCTCGACGACGACCGACTGCCGGGGCGCCTCGTCGGCCTCCTCGTCACCGGTGCCGGTGAAGGGCTCGACGGTGTTGTCCCACTCGGTCTCGATCCACCGGGTGTGCACGGTGAACCCGTCCTCGGTGTCGGCGGTGAACGCCGGGTCGGAGACGACGAGCCGGTGGAACGGCAGCACCGTCGCCATCCCGTCGACCTGGAACTCGGCCAGGGCCCGCCGCGACCGCTCCAGGGCCTGCGCCCGGTCGGACCCGGTGACGATCAGCTTGGCCAGCAGCGAGTCGAAGTTCCCGCCGACGACCGACCCGGCCTCGACACCCGCGTCCACACGCACGCCGGGCCCGGCCGGGTAGCTGATCGACGACACGGTGCCGGGCGCGGGGAGGAAGCCGCGGCCGGCGTCCTCGCCGTTGATGCGGAACTCGATGGAGTGCCCGCGGGGTGTCGGGTCCTCGTGGAGGTTGAGCGCCTTGCCCTCGGCGATGCGGAACATCTCGCGGACGAGGTCGAGACCGGAGGTCTCCTCGGAGACCGGGTGCTCGACCTGCAGCCGGGTGTTCACCTCGAGGAACGTGATCAGGCCGTCCTGGCCGATGAGGAACTCGACGGTGCCGGCGCCGTAGTAGCCGGCCTCCTTGCAGATCGCCTTGGAGGCGTCGTAGAGGGTGGTGCGCTGCTCGTCGGTGAGGAACGGCGCGGGCGCCTCCTCGACGAGCTTCTGGAAGCGGCGCTGCAGCGAGCAGTCGCGGGTGCCGACGACGATCACGTTGCCGTGCTGGTCGGCGACGACCTGGGTCTCGACGTGGCGCGGCTTGTCGAGGTAGCGCTCGACGAAGCACTCGCCGCGCCCGAACGCCGCGGTCGCCTCCCGGACCGCCGACTCGTACAGCTCGGCGATCTCCTTCTCCTCGCGGGCGACCTTCATGCCGCGCCCGCCGCCGCCGAACGCCGCCTTGATGGCGACGGGCAGCCCGTGCTCCTTGACGAACTCGAGGACCTCCTCGGCGCCCGAGACCGGGTCGGCGGTGCCGGGGACGAGCGGGGCACCGGCGCGCATCGCGATGTGCCGGGCGGTGACCTTGTCGCCGAGGTCGCGGATCGACTGCGGCGACGGCCCGATCCAGGTTATGCCGGCGTCGATGACCGCCTGGGCGAAGTCGGCGTTCTCCGAGAGGAAGCCGTAGCCGGGATGGATGCCGTCGGCGCCGGCCTGCTTCGCGGCGCCGATGACCTTCTCGATGTCGAGGTAGGTCTCACCCGCGGTGCTGCCGCCGAGCGCGAACGCCTCGTCGGCGAGTCGCACGAAAGGGGCGTCACGGTCGGGGTCGGCGTAGACGGCCACGGAGGCCAGACCCGCGTCCTTCGCGGCGCGGATCACGCGGACCGCGATCTCCCCCCGGTTGGCGACGAGGACCTTGGTCAGCTCGGGCACGTCCGCTCCTCCATGGTCGGCCGGCCCGGTGCGCCGGCGCAGTGGTCGCCCGAGTGTATGAGGATCGGTGCCCTCGTCCGGGAGTGGAGTTCTGTGGCGTTTCCGACTCTGCGGGGCCTGTCACGCCCTTCCACGTCGACTTGATCGTGTCAGTGGTGTGGTGCAGGTCGCAATTCGTGGCGCGGTCAGCCCAGGCGGACGATGCGGCCGCCCACCTGGACGAACAGCGCGCCGCCCCCGCGACGGACCGCGGGCAGCCGCCGGCGGGTCGGCGCGCGCGCACCGTCGTAGCGCCAGCCGCACTCGCGCCGGGCGAGCTCCTCGGCCGCGGCAGCGGGCAGCGCCCCCGCCGCGCGCAGGGCGCGCGCGACGTCCCAGCCGTCGCGCACCGATCCGCCGGGCGCGACGCCGTCGAGGTGCTCGGCGACGACGCCCGCCCACCGGCACCCGTGGGCGGCGGCGAGGAGCGGCCACACCCGGGCGATCTCCCCGGACCGCTTGCGCAGCAACGCCCGGCGCACCGTCGCGAGCCGGACGGCGGCGAACCCGTCGGGGACCGCGCCTCCGGCGACGAGCGAGTCGACGAGCGCGGCCTGCGCGGCCGCGAGGGTCTCGCTCATCGCGCGACCCCGGCGGCGCCGGCGGTGCGCGCGATCGTCGTGAACTCCGCCGTCAGCTCCGCCGCGGGTGGATGGTGGCCGTCGCGTTCCAGCATCACCGCGGGCGGCCGGGCGCGGTCGCACAGCTCGCCCAGCAGGGCGAGGACCTCGTCGGGCACCGCGTCGGTGTGGGTGTCGTGGTAGACGCCCGGGTCACCGTGGGCGGCGTCGCCCGCGTGCTCCGACCCGCCCGCGACGTGCACGTACGCGACCCGGTCGAGCGGCAGCGCATCGAGCACGGCGCGCGGGTCGGCACCCCGGTTGCGTGCGTTGGCGTGGACGTTCGCGACGTCGAGCAGCAGCAGCGCGCCGGTGCGGTCGAGCAGCCGCGTCAGGAACTCGGCCTCGGTGAACTCCTCGCCCGGCCAGTCGAACAGCGCGGCGATCGGCTCCAGCGCCAGCGGCACGTCGAGCACGGTCTGTGTCGCCGACACGTTGGCGACGAGGACGTCGAGCGCCTCCCGGGTGCGCGGCACCGGGAGCAGGTGCCCCGCGTCGCGACCCGCGACCCGGGTGAAGGAGACGTGCTCGCTCACCAGTGGCGCACCGAGCGTGGCGGCGCAGGCCGCGAGGTGCTCGGCGCGGTGCCGGTCGAGCCCGTCCGCGCTGCCGAGCGAGAGCCGGACGCCGTGCGGGACCACCGTGACACCGCGATCCCGCAGCTCCACCACCCCTCGAGGTGGAGCTGCGGGATCGACCGACTCTGCGATGACCTCGCAGAAGCTCAGTGCCGGCAGATCGGCGACCACCCCGGCGATCTCGGGGCGCCAGCCGATGCCCGTCCCCTGCACCAGGGGTGCGAGGTCAGCCACCGCAGCCGCCCCCACCGCCGCAGCCGCCACCCCCTCCGCAGCCGCTGCTGCTCCCGCCGCAGCTGCTGCCGGAGTCGCCCCCGGAGCTGCTCGAACCGCCGGCCGCCGCGGCGCGCTGCGCCTCGAGCTCGGAGGCGAACGCCGGGTCGGACGCCCACAGGGCACTCATCCCGAACACCCCGACCCCCAGCGCGGCCCCCGCCGCGCCGTAGGTGACCCAGTCGGGCCGGTTGGACGGCGAGAGCCGGTGGTGCAGGCCCCGCAACATCGACACGGTGTCGTCGCCCAGCGGGGTGCGCCGCGGTACCCGCGCGGTCAGCACGATGCCGATCACGCTCACCACCAGGAACGCGGCGACCAGGAAGCCGACGGACCTGCCGTTGGCGACGCCCGCGATGATCCGGACGAGCCCCAGCGCCGCGACGGCCAGCATCCACGCCCCCGCGGTACGGGCGGCGCGCTGCTCCTGCGCGTCGAGGAGCAGCCCGTCGTCGACGAGGCGGCGCTCGATCCGGCCGAGGGCGTCGAGCACCGGCTTGTGCAGCTTCAGCCGGGCCCGCGCGACCGGCGACGACGCGGCCCGGTGGATCGCCTTCTCGAGGTCGTCGGCGTCGGCGCGCAGCGAGCCCGCGGCGACGACGTTGCCGCGCCCGGCCGTCGCGACCGTCTCGTCGACGCGCATCGACGACAGGGCCGCGAACACCGCGAGGTCGGCGCCCCCGTTGAGGAAGGCGACGTCGTACGGCGTGGCGGTCAGGTCGACGGACGGCCGGTCCCCCCGGCGGCGCCCGACGACAGCCCTGCGCGTGCGGAGCGCAGCGATCCACACGACGACGGCGAGCAGCAGGTAGAACACGATGAACGTCTGGCTGCCGATGCCCCAGGTGTCTCCTGCGGCGGCGAGTGGCCTCATGTGAACACCCCCTGTGACTCGTCCTCGTGGGACGTTGCACAGTGTGTCCGCCGTTATGGACCGGACGGAATGTTCCTCACCAAGACTTGAGGTTCGCGGGCCGCCCGGTCAGGCCGCGGTGAGGCCACGCACCTGCCGCTTGATCCGCGACAGCATGGCCGCCATGCCGCGCAGCCGCAGCGGGCTCACCGCCTCGCCGAGCCCGAGCGCGATGTAGAAGTCGTCGGGCACGGCCAGCACGTCGTCGGCGGACTGGCCGTCGAGACCCGTGTGCATGATCGACGCGAAGCCCCGCGTCGTCGGCGCCTCCGGCGGGGCGGAGAAGAACAGGTGCACCGTCCGCGCGTCGTCGACCTCGACGGCGAGGAACAGCGGCGACTGGCACTCGTGCACCTGCTCCATCGAGTCCGCGGCATCGGCGTAGCGCGCCGGCAGCGCAGGAAGCTCCTGCGACAGCTCGAGCAGCAGCTGCAACCGGTCCTTCGGCCCGACGGCGGAGAAGTCGTCGACGAGCTCCGCCAGCTGCGGCGGCAGGTCAGCCACGCTCGGACCCCTGCGCCACGGGCACCCGCACCGCGTTGCCCCACTCGGTCCAGCTGCCGTCGTAGTTGCGGACCGTGCCGAAGCCCAGCAGGTGGGTGAGCACGAACCAGGTGTGGCTGGAGCGCTCGCCGATGCGGCAGTAGGCGACGACGTCGTCGTCGGCCGACAGGCCCTGCTCGGTCAGGTAGATGGCCTCGAGGTCGGCGCGGGACTTGAACGTCGCGTCCTCCGCCGCCGCCCGCGCCCACGGCACGCTCGCCGCCCCGGGGATGTGACCGCCGCGGACCGCGCCCTCCTGCGGGTAGTCGGGCATGTGCAGCAGCTCACCGGAGTACTCACCGGGCGAGCGCACGTCGACCAGCGCGCCGGTGCCCGCCCGCACCTTGTCGAGGTGGGTGAGGACGTCGTCCTTGAACGCGCGCAGCGTCACGTCGTCGCGGTCGACGACCGGGTACTCCACGGGCGTCGGCTTCGGCTGCTCGGTGGTCATCTCGCGGCCCTCGGCCACCCACTTGGCGCGGCCGCCGTCGAGGATGCGCACGTCGGCGTGGCCGAACAGGGCGAACACCCACAGCGCGTACGTGGCCCACCAGTTGTTGCGGTCGCCGTAGAACACGACGGTGGTGTCGCGGCCGATGCCGCGTTCGCCGCAGATCTCGGCGAACCGGGCGCCGTCGACGTAGTCGCGGGTCACCGGGTCGTTCAGCTCGGTGTGCCAGTCGACCTTCACCGCGCCCGGGATGTGCCCGGTGTCGTAGAGCAGCACGTCCTCGTCGGACTCGACGACGACGAGGCCGTCCGCGCCGAGGTTCGCGGCGAGCCACTCGGTGGTGACGAGGCGTTCGGGGTGCGCGTAGTCGGCGAGCTTCGGGTCGGTGTCAGCGGGCAGAGCCATGCCGCCGACGATAGTCGCCCCCCGCGCGCGTGTGGGGGGCGCTCACCCCGTCGAGGCGGCCCAGAGGTCGACCGGTGAGAGACCGACCGCGCCGAGCAGCCGGCGGACGAGCGGCAGGCTGATCCCGATGACGTTCGACGGGTCGCCGTCGATGCCGTCGACGAACCACGCGCCCAGCCCGTCGAGGGTGAACGCCCCCGCCACCGCGAGCGGCTCGCCCGTCGCCAGGTAGGCCTCCAGCTCGGCGTCGGTGGGCTCGGCGAAGCGCACCGTCGTCGTCGCGTGCCCCTCCGCGACACGGTCGATGTCGCCGTCGACGAGGCGCAGCACGGCGTGCCCGGTGACGAGATCGCCGGTGCGCCCGGCCATCGCCTTCCAGCGCCGGCGGGCGGTGTCGACGTCGAGGGGCTTCCCGACGAGCTCACCGTCGATCGACAGCATCGAGTCGCAGCCGACGACGACCGCCCCGGGGTGCGGGCCGGCGACCCGGCGGGCCACCGTCGTGGCCTTGGCGCCCGCCAGCGCCGTCACCTTCTCGCCGGGCGAGGCGTCCGGGATCGCGGCGAGGAGGGCGTCCTCGTCGACGTCGGAGACCTCGACGACGGGGTCGAGCCCGGCGGCGCGCAGGACGGAGAGCCGGGCGGGGGAGGCGGAGGCGAGAACGAGACGCACCCGGCGAGCCTACGGACGCCACCTCCGTCGCAACGCCCACCGCACGCAGTGCCCGCGCCGGCCGCTCACCCGGCGCCGCGTCGATGTCGCGAGTGTCCCCGCCCGGGTCCCGCGGCCGGACCCCGGCAGAGGGTCGGCGGCAGAAGGGCGGGCGGGGTCAGGGGCAGGCGGGCCTCAGCGGGGCAGGGCGGAGGCGCGCCAGGCGCCGGGGCCCGGGCGCAGGGGGGCGCGCATCCGCCGGACCGGGTCGGACCAGCGGTCGCGCTGCGCCGGGGCGGCGCCCGTGCCCGCCGACGAGGCCGCCGCGAGCAGGACCGCCGTCAGCGCGGCGACCTCCTCGTCGGACGGCTCGCCGCGCACGACCCGGAACAGGGCCCGCCGCTCCTCCGGCGTCTGCTCTTCCGAGGGGGAGCTCACAGCGGGATGTTCCCGTGCTTGCGCGTCGGCACCTCTTCGCGCTTGGTCGAGAGCATCCGCAGCGCCCGGCCCACGTAGCCGCGGGTGTGCGAGGGCGGGACGACCGCGTCGATGTAGCCGCGGTCGGCGGCGATGTAGGGGTTGGCGAGGGTGTCCTCGTACTCGGTCTGCAGCTCGGCGCGCTTGGCGGCGAGCTCGTCGCCCTCCAGGCCCTTGAGCTGCTTGCGGTACAGGATGCCCACCGCACCCGACGCCCCGGTGACGGCGATCTGGGCCGTCGGCCAGGCGATGTTGACGTCGGCACCGAGGTGCTTGGAGCCCATGACGTCGTAGGCGCCGCCGTAGGCCTTGCGCGTGATGACCGTGACCTTCGGGACGGTGGCCTCGGCGTAGGCGTAGATCAGCTTGGCGCCGCGGCGGATGATGCCGTTCCACTCCTGCTCGGTGCCGGGCAGGAAGCCGGGGACGTCGACGAAGGTCACGACGGGCACGTTGAACGCGTCGCAGGTGCGGACGAAGCGGGCCGCCTTCTCGGAGGCGTGGATGTCGAGGCAGCCCGCGAACTGTGTGGGCTGGTTGGCGACGATGCCGACGCTGTTGCCCTCGATGCGGGCGAAGCCGCACACGATGTTGGGCGCGAACAGCTCCTGGACCTCCAGGAACTCGCCGTCGTCGACGACCCGGGACACGACCTCGCGGATGTCGTAGGGCGTGTTGGGGGAGTCGGGGACGAGGGTGTCGAGCTCGCGGTCGGTGTCGGTGACGGAGTCCTCGATGGACCCGGCGACGGGCTCGGGCGCCGGGAAGCTCGGCGGCTCCGACAGGTTGTTCGACGGCAGGTAGCTGAGCAGGTCGCGCACGTAGGACAGGGCGTCGGCCTCGTCGGCGGCGAGGTAGTGGGCGACGCCGGAGCGCGTGTTGTGGGCGCGCCCGCCGCCGAGCTCCTCCATGTCGACGTTCTCGCCGGTGACGGTCTTGATGACGTCGGGGCCGGTGATGAACATGTGGCTGGTCTCGTCGGCCATGACGACGAAGTCGGTCAGCGCGGGGGAGTACACGGCGCCGCCGGCCGAGGGGCCGAGGATCAGCGAGATCTGGGGGATGACGCCGGAGCTGCGGACGTTGCGCAGGAAGATCTCGCCGTACAGGCCCAGCGCGACGACACCTTCCTGGATGCGTGCGCCGCCGCCGTCGTTGATGCCGACGACGGGACAGCCGACCTTCGCGGCGACGTCCATGACCTTGACGATCTTCTCGCCGTAGACCTCGCCGAGGGAGCCGCCGAACACGGTGGCGTCCTGGCTGAACACCGCCACGGGGCGGCCGTCGATGGTGCCGGTGCCGGTGACGACGCCGTCGCCGAACGGTCGCTTGTCCTGCAGCCCGAAGTTGGTGGAGCGGTGCCGGACGAGGGCGTCGAGCTCGACGAACGAGCCCGGGTCGAGCAGCTGCTCGACGCGTTCGCGGGCCGTCTGGCGGCCCTTCGCGTGCTGCCGCTCGGCGGCCGCCTCGGCACCCGCGTGCACCGCCTCGTCGTAGCGTCGGTGCAGGTCGGCCAACTTGCCGGCCGTGGTGTGGATGTCGATGTCGTGTCCGGGGGCCTCGTCGCCGACCTCGGCGTGCGGCGCAACCCCCGTCGGTTCGCTCGCGGCGCTCATGGGCTCGGACTCTAACCCGGCGATTCCCCCGTCAGGGCGGTGTCGGGGAGCGGTATCCGTCACGCCCGCCGTGTGCCGGGTCGGGCGGTGCGCGCGCCGGGCGACGCCTGCGCACCGTCCGTCGCGTGCCCGCCTGCGACGGGGCGGAAGGCCGGGGAGGAGCGGTTAGCGTCCGGCCATGACAAGGCAGGCCGCGCCGCTCGACATCGACATGCTGCGCCCTGCGCTCGTGGCGCCTGTCGGGCCGTGGACCAGGGTCGACCTGGTGGCCGAGACCCGGTCGACGAACGCCGACCTGCTCGCCGCGGCGGCCGCGGGCGCGCCCGACCGGTCGGTCCTCGTCGCGGAGCGGCAGACGTCGGGGCGCGGCCGGCTGGCCCGCAGGTGGGAGTCCCCGCCGGGCGCGGGGCTGACGGTGAGCGTGCTGTGGCGGCCCGAAGGTGTCCCGGCCGACAGGTTCGGCTGGCTGCCGATGCTCGCGGGGCTGGCGCTGCTCGACACGGTGCGCGAGGTCTGCTCCGCGCCGGCCGGCCTGAAGTGGCCCAACGACCTGCTGCTCGGACCCGAGGGCCGCAAGGCCGCGGGCATCCTCGCGGAGATGACGGCGGTCGCCGGCGGCGGGCCGGGGGTCGTCCTCGGTGTCGGCCTGAACGTCGACGCGACGATCCCGCAGCTGCCTGCGGGGGCGACGTCGCTGGTCGAGGAGGGCGCCGCGGGGGTCGACCGGGCGGAGCTGCTCGTGGCGCTGCTGCGCCGGCTCGCCGAGCGCGAAGCCCGTTGGCGCGACGCGCGGGGCGACGCCGAGGCGGTCGGGCTGCGGACGGACTACCGGGCCGGCTGCTTGAGCCTGGGATCGCGGGTGCGGGTGGAGCTGCCGGGCGGTGAGTCGTTCGTCGGGATGGCCGAGGACGTCGACCCGCACGGCCGGTTGCTGGTCCTGGGGGCCGACGGGGCGCGCCGCCCGGTGGCGGCGGGCGACGTGGTGCACCTGCGCCCCGCGACCTGACGCGCGCCGTTAGATTGGCCTGATGGCCTACCCCGACGAGCTCCTCGTCGAGGACGAGCAGGTCCTCGTCCACAAGCATCCGCACCCGAAGATGCTGGCGCTGCCGGTCCTCGTCTTCCTGGTGACGGTCGGTGTCGCGGCGTACCTGGCGGCGTTGGCCCGCAACCTGAGCTGGGCGTCGATCGCCTGGATCGTGATCGCCGTCGCCGCGGTGGTGGTCGTCGTGTGGCTCACCCTGGTGCCGCTGATCCGTTGGCGCACGACCCACTTCGTCGTCACCAACCGCCGCGTCCTGGTGCGGGAGGGTGTCCTGTCACGACAGGGCATCGACATCCCGATGGGGCGCATCAACAGTGTGCAGTTCCGGCACACGATCGTGGAACGGATGCTGGGCTGCGGCACCCTGGTGATCGAGTCGGCGTCCGACGAGCCGCTGGAGTTCGACGACGTGCCGGGCGTCGAGGAGGTCCACTCGCTGTTGTACACACAGATGGCCGATGTCGACGAGCGCCGTGAGCGACGGTCCTACGACCGCGCCGACCCCGACCGCTACGACGACCACCGGAACGGAGACCGCTGGTGACGACCGAGGGGCTGCCGCAGCGCGTGCCGGCCGTGGGGCTCCCGGAGCGGGTGACGATCTACGAGGTCGGGCCGCGCGACGGGCTGCAGAACGAGTCGGGGATCGTGCCCGTCGAGGTCAAGGCGGAGTTCGTCGAGCGCCTCGCCGACGCCGGCCTGAGCACGCTGGAGACCACGAGCTTCGTGCACCCGAAATGGGTGCCGCAGCTCGCCGACGCCGCCGACCTGCTGGAGCGTGTCGAACGGCGAGCGGGCGTCGACTACCCGGTCCTGGTCCCCAACGAGCGCGGCCTCGACAGGGCGTTGCAGGCCGGGGTGGAGCACGTCGCGATCTTCGCCTCCGCCACGGAGACGTTCGCGGGCAAGAACCTCAACCGCACCCTGGACGAGCAGTTCGGCATGTTCGAACCGGTCGTGACCCGGGCCCGGGCGGAGGGGCTGCGGGTGCGCGGCTACGTCAGCATGGCGTTCGGCGACCCGTGGGAGGGCGCGGTCGACCCGGCCCAGGTGGCGGGGGTCGGGCGCCGGCTGGTCGAGATGGGCTGCGGGCAGCTGTCGCTGGGCGACACCATCGGTACGGGCACCGCGGGGCACGTCGACGCCGTGATCGACGCGTGCGTGGCCGGGGGTGTCGGCGTCGAGACCCTCGCGGTGCACTTCCACGACACCTACGGTCAGGCGCTGGCCAACACGCTCGCGGCGCTGCGCAAGGGCGTGACGACGGTCGACTCCAGCGCGGGCGGCCTGGGTGGTTGCCCGTACGCGAAGTCCGCGACGGGCAACCTCGCCACCGAGGACCTGGTCTGGATGCTCGACGGTCTGGGCATCGCGCACGGCGCCGACCTGCGCAGGCTCGTCGACACCAGTGTGTGGATGGCGGCCGCCCTGGGCCGGCCGTCGCCGTCACGGGTGGTCCGGGCGCTCAGCGGCTGACGGCCGCCTCCGTCCCGTAGGTGCCGCGCAGGGTCCGCTTGAGGATCTTGCCGGTCGCGTTGCGGGGGATCTCCTCGACGATCTCGACGGCGCGCGGGCACTTGTAGGCGGCCAACCGTTCCCGGCAGAAGGCGACGACCTGCTCGGCGTCGACCGTGCCGACGACGATGGCGGTGACGCGCTCGCCCCACTTCTCGTCGGGTACCCCGATGACCGCGGCGTCGGCGACCCCGGGCATCTGGGTCAGGACCCGTTCGACCTCGACCGGGTACACGTTCTCCCCGCCCGTGATGACCATGTCCTTCTTGCGGTCGACGATCGTCACGTAGCCCTCTGCGTCGCGGACGGCGACGTCGCCGGTGTGGAACCAGCCGTCGACGAGCACCTCCGCCGAGGCCTCGGGCAGTTTCCAGTAGCCGGTGAAGACGTTGGGGCCGCGGACGGTCAGCTCGCCGGGGGTGCCGTCGGGCACGGGTGTGCCGTCGTCGGCGACGATCCGGCAGTCGACGTGGCGCAGTGCTCGCCCGACCGATCCGGCCTTGTCGGGCAACGCCGCCGCGTCCATGACCGTGCACGTCGGGCTGGTCTCGGTGAGACCGAAGCCCTCCAGGAACGCCCAGCCGCGGTCGGCGAAGAACCGGATCACCGGCAGCGGGCAGGGCGCGCCGCCGGACAGCACCCAGCGGATGCGGGTGTCGTCGACGAGGTCGAGGTCGTCGCAGCGCATGAGCATCGTCCACATGGCGGGGACGAGGAACTGCACGGTGACGCGCTCGCGGGCCATCAGCGCGGCCGTCTGCGCGGGGTCGAACCTCGGCACCGTGACGACGGTCCCGCCGAGGTAGAGCAGCGGGAACGTGAAGATGCCCAGCGCGCCGATGTGGAACAGCGGTGCCACCGACAGCGTGACGTCGGTGCGCAGCAGCCCCTCGCCCGCCGAGACCATGTTGACCGCGTTCCACGTGATGTTGCCGTGGGTCAGCATGGCGCCCTTGGGCCGGCCCGTGGTGCCGGACGTGTACATGATCAGCGCGACGTCGTCGGCGGTGGCCGGTTCGGTCGCCGCGAGGGGTGCGACGCCGGCGAGGAACGCGTCCAACGAGTCCGGTGCGGCCGGGTCGCCACCGAGGACGACGGTCCGGCCGAGGGCGTCGACCCGCGCGGCGACGTCGTGCCCGGTGGCGGCCAGGTCGGCCGACACGACGAGCAGCGACGCGCCCGCGTCGTCGAACACGAACGCGAGCTCCTCGGCGGTGAGCCGGAAGTTCGCCGGCACGCACACCCCACCCGCGGCCGCGACCGCGAAGATCACGACGAGCATGTCCGGATGGTTGGTCGACAGCAGCGCGACCCGGTCGCCCCGGCCCACCCCGGCCGCCCGCAGCGCGGCGGCGACCCGCATGACCCGCTCGTCGAGCTCCCGGTAGGTCGTGCGGGCGCCGCTGTCGCCGTCGACGAGCGCGGTCCGGTGGGGGTTGCGATGGGCCTGGGCGCCGGGCCAGGCGCCGATGTTCATCTCCATGCTCGTCGACCTCGTCAGGGCAGCAGGGCGCAGGCCTTGCGCGCCAACGCGACCAGCTCGTCGGCCTCGGACGCGGTGAGGGCCTCGCCGATGACCCGGCCACACGCCTCGTCGACCTGCGCCGAGACCGCCGCCATCTCCGCCGCGCACCCGCCCGCGGTCGGCCACGGCTCGGGCCAGCCGAACGCCCCGGCGTAGAACTCGCCGCCGTCGGACATGATCGCCTCGACGGGGCGCAGCCCGGCCGCGGTCACGGCCGCGATGTGGACGCCGCCGCGCCACTCGCGCAACAGGTTCAGCTGGTGCGCGGCACGGGCGCGGGGGCTCGACGGACGCGGGTGCGCCCGCCACGCGGCGAACAGGGCCGTCGCGGGCGCGTCGTCGACGACCTTCTCGGCCAGGTCGGCCAGCCGCGACGCCTCCTCCTCCGACAGCGACGCCAGCTTGGCCTCGCCGTACTCGGCGCACGCCTCGGCGAACACGCGGGTCGCCGTCTCGCGGCTGCACACCTTGGCGACGGCAGGCCACACCTGGCCCGCGGCCGCGGGCGAGAGGAAGCCGTGCGCGGCCGCCGCGACCTCGGGGGTGGTGTCGCCGAGGACGCCGAGGCGGCCCGCGATGTAGAGCTGCAGCGGGTCGGCGAAGCCCAGCTCGGTGGCCTTCGCGGCCGTCGGCGGGGCCAGCATGAACGCGGCTGCCGTGTCGTAGATCGTCGCGCCCAGCTCGTGGGCGGTGGGTGTTCCGTGGGTGGTCATGGTCCTCCTCGCCGGCTCGTGTGGGGTGGCTCAGGAACGCTGGAAGTCGTACAGCGCCGAGTCGGGCAGGATCGCCAGCGGCGTCGCCAGCCGGTTGGAGAAGGAGAAGAACGCCGCGACCTCGAGGACCTCGAAGATCTCCTCGTCGGTCAGCCCGGCGGTGCGCAGCTCCTCGAAGTCGCTGTCGTGCATGCGGTCGGGCGCCTCGGTGACCTTGACCGAGAAGTCGCAGATCGCCCGCTCGCGGTCGGACAGCTCGACCTCGCGGTAGTTGTGCGCGATGCGCTGGGCGCGCTGGCTGCTGCCGAGGTGCCCGGCCATGCCACCGGTGTGGTGCATCGTGCAGTAGGTGCAGCCGTTGATGTTGGAGACGACGGCGGCGATCATCTCGCGCTCGAGCATCGGGATGGTGCCGTTGCTCGGGGTGAACAGCGCCTCGTAGTAGCCGAGGAAGCGGCGCAGGACGTCGGGGTGCACGGCGAGGGCCTTGATCCAGTTCGGCACGCCGCCCGGCGCGTCGGCGAAGGCCTTGTACAGCGCCTCGACCCGCGGGGGCAGGTTGTCCTCGTCGGCGATGCCCAGGCGGGAGATGCGCTCGGTGGCACGGACTGCGGTCTCGGTCATGATCAACTCCATTGTCGTCGTTCCGGGTGGTTCGCCGTACTCGGCAGGTGTCGGGTTCCCGGGGTGGGGCTCAGGGGAACTCGACGATCGCCTTCACGCTCTCGCCGGCGTGCATGCCCGCGAATCCGTCGTTGACCTGGTCGAGCGGGTAGCGGCGGGTGATGAACTCGTCGATCTTGAGCCGGCCCTGGTCGTAGAGGTCCAGCAGCATCGGGATGTCCCACGTCGGGACGCACGAGCCGTACAGGGAGCCCAGCAGCTTCTTCTCGAACAGTGCCAGCTCCACCGGCGACACCGGGATGCCGACGGTCGAGCCCTTGCCCAGGCCCGTCACGACCGTGGTGCCGCCCTTGCGGATCGCGGCGAACGCGGACGCGATGTGGTCGGGGGTCGTGACCCCGATGCAGACGATCGCGACGTCGGCGCCCTGCCCGTTGGTCAACTCCTTGGCCGCCGCCGTGGCCTCTGCGATGTCGGCGTAGGTGGCGGTGGCGCCCGCGACGGTCGCCGCCTCGCGCCGCAGTGCGACCGGGTCGACGGCCAGGACGTGCGCGGCACCGGCCATCGCCGCACCCTGGACGGCGTGGATGCCGACGCCGCCGACACCCATCACGATCGCCACCTGCCCGGCGGAGACCTTGCCGACCTTCACCGCCGACCCCCACCCGGTGCCGACGCTGCACGCCGCCAGGCACGCCGCGTCCAGCGGGATGTGCTTCGGGATGCGGATCGCCGAGCTCGTGGACACCAGGGTGTACTCGGAGAACGTGGACACACCCGCGGTCTGCGCCAGGTTCTCGCCGTCGAGCCGCAACCGGTAGCTGCCGGGGTCGTCGGCGCGGGCGCCCGCGAGGGTCTGGGCACCGAGGTCGCACAGGTTCTGCTTGCCCTGGGCACACCAGCGGCACCGCCCGCACGACGGGATCCACGCCAGCACGACGTGATCGCCGACCTCGAAGCCACGCGTGTTGGGTCCGACCTCCATCACGATCCCGGCGCCCTCGTGACCGCCCGCCATGGGCAGGTTCACCTCGAGGTCGCCGACCGCGATGTGGTCGTCGGAATGACAGATCCCCGACGCCACCATCTTCACGACGAGCTCGTCCTGGCGCGGGGTGTCGAGCTCGACCTCCGTCAGCTCGAACTTGCCGGGTGCGGAGAAGAGCACCGCGGACCGTGTCTTCATGCCGGGCCTCTCAGCTCACGGCGGCGTCAGCCGCAGCCGTGCGCGCCAGGTGGTGGTACTCGGTGTTCGGGACGAACCCCATCGCCAGCGCGAGCCGGTTGGTGAAGGAGTACATCGCCGTCAGCTCGGCGACGTCCCACACCTCGTCCTCGGACAGCCCGACCTTCGCCAGCGTGTCCAGGTCCTCGCGGGAGATCGTCGCCGGTTCCCGGGTGAGCTTGTCGGCGTAGCGGCAGATCGCGAGCTCGCGCTCGTCGAGGCCGGCATGGCGCCAGTTGTGCAGGATCAGGTCCGCCTTCACGACGTCGCCCAGCGCCTCGCGCAGCGCGTGCAGGTGCGAGGTCAGGCAGTAGGTGCAGCTGTGGATCGCCGACACCACCACCGCGATCATCTCGCGGTCCGCGGCCGAGAGGTTGTCGGTCGGGACGTGCAGCTGCGAGTAGTGCGCGAACCAGGCGGAGAACCGTTCGGGACGGTGCGCGTAACCGCGGAAGACGTTCGGTACGAAACCGAGCTGCTCCTCGGCCTTGCCGCACAGCGACTGCAGCGACGCGGACAGGTCGGACACCGGCGGCACCGGGAACCAGCTCGTCTCGCGGCCGTGTCCGTCGTCGCTCATCGTCGAGCCCCCCACGTGGTCGATTTACTGAACGTACGGTCAGTACACTAGCCACCATGTCGTCGGCGAAGCAAGGCCACCGCAGCGGGTCCGCCCCTCGGACGCGGCGTGGACCTGCAACGATCGACGACATGTCCAGTGCGAACGCCGTCGTCGGCCGCAACGTCGGCGGTCTGCGGATCGACCGCAAGATGTCCGCCTCCGAGCTCGCCCGCAGAGCAGGCATCTCCAAAGCCACCGTACTGTCGATCGAACTGGGCAAGGCCAACCCCACGGTCGACACCCTCCAGGCCCTCGCCACCGCCCTCGGCGTCACCATCACCGACCTGCTCGCCGACTCCAGCAGCGGCGTCGCCACCACCGTGCGGCGGCAGGCCGACGCCGAATGGCATCCGCTGGGCACCTTGCGGATCCGGCCGCTCGGCACCATGTACGGCGCCGACCTCGTCTACGTCTTCGTCGCGATCATCAGCGAGGACGGCTACTCCGACGACGGGCACGAGGCCAACGCCGTCGAGAGCCTCTACGTGCTCTCCGGGACCATCCTCGCCGGGCCCACCGCCGACCCCGTCACCCTGCACACGGGCGACTACATCCGCTTCACCGCCGACGGCCCCCACATGTACCGGGCCGAGAACGGCACCGCCGAGGCGCTGCTCGTCATCTCCCGGGCGCAGATCCCCGACGTGGGACGGCTGACGGCCGGCGAGGAGTCGTAGGGGCCACGGATCGGCGCCGGTGGGTGGGCCCGGGTCCGGGATGTCGGTGGGTCGGGAGCCGGTGACGGCGACCCACCCACCTGATCACCCGGCCGCCGTGGCGGTCAGGGCTCGCGGAGGCCGAACATGCCGGTGAACCGGGCGCTGTAGACCAGGGTGTCGCCGCGGTGCATCCGGGCGCCGAGGCTCACGAGACCCATCTCGGGGCGGCTGCGGGAGCGACGAGCGTCCAGGATCTCGAGCGTCGGGGTGAGCACGTCCCCGCCGAACACCGGCGCGGGCCAGCGGATCTCCTCGCCGCCCGGGGAGGCGATGCTGGTCGCGCGCAGCAGCACGGCGTCGGCGTAGGCGCGCATCCACAGCGAGGCGGTGAACCAGCCGGACGCCGCGAGGTCGCCGAAGATCGATGTCTTGCCGGCCTCGTCGTCGATGTGGAACGGCTGGGGGTCGAACCGGCGCGCGAAGGCGATCATCTCGTCGCGGTCCACGGTGATGGTTCCGAGGTCGAACACGCGGCCCGGGGTGAGGTCCTCGAAGGCGATCTCCGGCATGGTCGGACCCTACGTCGCGCAGCGGCCCGCGTCGGCCGCAACGACGAACCTCACGCCGGGACCGGCAGGGCCCGCGGGTCCGCCGGGTCGTTCCCGCTCGCCGCCGATCGGCCGGGGCCGGCTGGGGACCGCGGCCGGATCAGGTGCGGAAGCAGGCCAGGGCCGCGTCGTGCAGGGCGCCGTTGGAGGTCACCGAGTTGCCGCCGGCGAAGGTGGCGACACCACCGAGGTCGGTCAGCGTCCCCCCGGCCTCCTCGACGAGGACCTGCACCGCGGCGAGGTCCCAGGCGTTGGCCTCCGGCTCGACGGCGAGGTCGATCGTGCCCTCCGCGACGAGGCAGTGCTGCCAGAAGTCGCCGAAGGCGCGGGTCTCCCAGCAGCGGTCGGTCAGGGTGAGCCAGGCATCGAGGATGTCGTGCTCGCGGAAGGTGTTGAGGTTGGTGGTGGAGACGTAGCAGTCGGCGAGCTCGGCGACGCCGGACACCGAGATGCGGCGGGGCGCCGCGCCGGGGGAGTCGGTGGTCCACGCGCCCGCACCGCTCGCCGCCCACCAGCGCCTGCCCAGCGCCGGGGCACTGACGACACCGACGACGGGCACGCCGTGCAGGGTCAGCGCGATGAGCGAGGCCCACACCGGCATGCCGCGGGAGAAGTTCTTCGTGCCGTCGATGGGGTCGAGCACCCAGCCCCGGCCGCTCGGCGGGACCTCGCCGCCGCGCTCCTCGCCGAGCACCGCATCGCTGGGCACGGCGGCCGCCAGGGCGGTGCGCAGGGCGTCCTCGGCGGCGGTGTCGGCGTCGGTCACCGGGGTGCGGTCGGGCTTGCGTTCGACCCGCAGGTCGGCGGCACGGAACCGGGGGAGCGTGATCGCGTCGGCGATGTCGGCGAGGCGCAGCGCGAGGCGGAGATCGTCGTCCACAGACCGTGACTCTGCCAGCCGCCGGGCCGCGCCGGGTGGGCAGGCAGCGACGGGAGCGGTCCGTTCGCGCACCCGAACGGTCGACGGGCATAAGCTGCGCGGGTGACGACCGTCCTGCTGGCCGAGGACGACACGGCGATCGCCGAGCCGCTGTCGCGAGCCTTGCAACGCGAGGGGTATCGGGTCGACGTGGCCGGCGACGGCACGACGGCGCTCGACCATGTCCGTGAGGGCGGGGTCGACCTGCTCGTCCTCGACCTCGGGCTGCCGGGGATGGACGGGCTCGAGGTCTGCAGGCGGTTGCGGCTCGACTTCCCGGACCTGCCGGTCCTGATGCTCACCGCGCGCACCGACGAGGTCGATTTCGTCGTGGGGCTGGACGCGGGGGCCGACGACTACGTCGGCAAGCCGTTCCGGCTCGCGGAGCTGTTGGCCCGGGTCCGTGCGCTGTTGCGCCGGCTCACCCCGGAGACCGTGGAGGTCGGGGGGGTGCGGATGGAACTGTCGGGCCGGCGGGTGCTGGTCGACGGGGTCGAGGTCGGCCTGGCCAACAAGGAGTTCGAGCTGCTGCGGGTGTTGCTGTTGCGCGCCGGGCAGGTCGTCACCCGCGAGGAGATCCTGCGTGAGGTGTGGAACGACCCGGACCTGAAGACGTCGAAGACCCTGGACATGCACATGTCGTGGCTGCGCCGCAAGATCGGCGGCGAGCAGCGGATCGCGACGGTGCGGGGCGTCGGCTTCCGGTTCAACCACGACTGAGCCGGGAGCCCTGACCGGTGCGCCGCCGCATCCTCCAGTCGACGTTGCTCGTCGTGATGATCACGGCGCTGGTCCTCGGGGGCCCGCTGGCGTTCACGACGTGGCGGCTGGTCGAGGACATCACCCGTGCGGAGCTGACGTCGGCGCTGGAGCGGATCGTGGCCCGCGTCGACGACGACCAGATGCTCGACCAGGCCGACCAGGCCGCGGTGAGTCTGGCGGTGCCCGCCGGCGGGCAGCTGACGATCCGTATCCCAGGCAGGCCGGTGGGCACGGTGGGGGCGGCGATCGACGGCGCGGCCGTCTCGGAGACGTTGCCGTTCGGGTCAGGTGCGTCGCTGACGCTGGCCGAGCCGTTGTCGACGATGCGTACCCAGCAGATCCAGGTGACCGTGATCGTGCTGTTGCTGGTGCTGTTGTCGGTCGGGGTGGGGGCGTTCGTCGCGACGGTCACGGCGAGGCGGCTGGCCAACCCACTCTCCGACGTCGCCGACCGGGCGGCGCGGTTGGGGGCGGGTGACTTCCGTTCGGCGCCGCACCGGCACGGCATCCCGGAGCTGGACCGGGTGTCCGACGTCCTGGACGCGTCCGCCACGGCGCTGGCCGAGCTGGTCCAGCGTGAGCGGTCGCTGGTCGGTGACGTGTCCCACCAGCTGCGCAGCCGGTTGACCGCGCTGCAGCTGCGTCTCGACGAGCTGTCCACCCATCCCGATCCGAGTGCCCGTCGCGAGGCCTTGGCCGCGTTGGAGCAGACGGAGAAGCTGACGGCGGTGCTCGACGAGCTGTTGGAGGCGGCCCGGCTGGCGCGCGCGGCGGGGGCGGAGCCGGTCGACCTGCGTGAGGGTCTGGGTGATGTCGCCGACGAGTGGCGGCCCACGCTGCGCGCGGCGAACCGGCAGCTGAAGTTCCGGGTGCCCGACGGCCTGATGGCCCGGGTGACGCCGGCGCGGCTGCGGGAGGCGGTCGGTGCGCTGGTGGAGAACGCGATGCGCCACGGCGCCGGCTCGGTGACGATCAGCGCGCGTGCCCGCGACGACCTGCTGGTCATCGACGTCAGCGACAGCGGTCAGGGCATCCCGGAGGAGCTGGTCCCGCACGTGTTCGACCGGGGGGTCTCGGGGAACTCGTCGACGGGGATCGGGCTCGCGCTCGCCCGGGCGCTGGTGGAGGCCGACGGCGGCAGGCTGGAGCTGTCGCGGGCGCGGCCACCGATGTTCACGATCTTCCTGCCGGTGGCGCGGGCGGAGGACGTGGTCGGCAAGGCGCGCCCGTCGGCGATCCCCCGCTGAGGGGACGGTGCGGCGTCAGTCGCGCGGCGGGACCGGCTCGACGACCTGGCGGCGGACGTCGGTGTCGGGGAAGACGAAGCGGCGGAACGCCCACCAGCGGAACGCCATGCCGGCCAGGACGCCCAGGATCTGGCCGGACACGAAGTCGGCGACCTCCTGGGAGAACATGGACACGGCGGGGACCTGGAAGTCGAGCAGGTAGCGCGAGACGGCGAGCGGGGCGGTGTACACGGCCACCCCGATCCCGCTGATGATGAAGAACAGCGCGGCCTCGTGGTGGCGCTCGCGGCCGCCGCGGGTCCGGAACGACCATTCGCGGTTGAGGACGTAGGACACGATCGTCGCGACGAGGACCGCGATCACCTTGGCGGTCAGCGGCTTGGACTCGAGCACACCGGCCTTGAGCACCAGGAACACGAGGGTGTCGATCACCCAGGTGGTGCCACCGACGACCGCGAACTTGACGAGTTCGCGGTGTTTGATCGCGAGAGCGCGATAGGGCTGCGGAATGCTCAGCAGGACGGATTCGACCACCGACACTCGTCCGATCGTGCCAGAGCGCTCGACTTTGCGAACGTCGGGGCCTGCCCCGGTCCGGAACCGGGTCGTCTGTCCGAACTAGGCTGGCGACCGCGTGAGGCGGTCCGTTCGGAGGGCGCCCGGGTGAGGGAGAGGTGCCTGGTGGGGCGCGACGGGACACCGCGGATGCCGGTCGTCGGAATGGTCGGGGGCGGGCAGCTGGCCCGGATGACCCACCAGGCGGCGATCGCGCTCGGACAGTCGTTGCGGGTGCTGTCGGTGCAGCCCGACGAGCCGGCCCCGTTGGTCGCACCCGACGTGCATCTGGGTTCCGCCGACGACGCGGCCGCGTTGAAGTCGTTCGCCGTGGGCTGCGACGTGGTCACGTTCGACCACGAGCAGGTCCCGCAGGAGCGGCTGCACGAGCTGGTCGCGGCGGGCGCGGCCGTGCGCCCCGGCCCGGACGCGCTGCTGCACGCGCAGGACAAGCTCGTCATGCGCCGCAGGCTGGAGTCGATGGGCGCGCCCGTCCCGGTCTACGCCGAGATCACCGACCCCGCTCAGGTGGAGGCGTTCGGCGCCCGGCACGGCTGGCCGGTCGTCCTCAAGGCGGTGCGTGGCGGGTACGACGGGCGTGGCGTCTGGATGCTGCCCGAGCCCGACGCGCAGCTCGTGGCGGACCTGCTCGCGGCGGGGACGCCGCTGATGGTGGAGCAGGCCGTCGCGATGCGCCGGGAGCTCGCGGTGCAGGTCGCCCGGTCGCCGTTCGGGCAGGCTGCGGGCTGGCCGGTCGTGGAGACGGTGCAGGAGGGCGGCCAGTGCGTGCAGGTCCTCGCCCCGGCGCCGGGTCTCGCGGAGGACGACGCAATCGCGGCCCAGGAGCTGGCGCTGCGGCTGGCGCACGAGCTCGACGTCGTCGGCCTGCTGGCGGTGGAGCTGTTCGACACGGCCGACGGGCTCGTCGTCAACGAGCTCGCGATGCGCCCGCACAACTCGGGGCACTGGACGATCGAGGGTGCGCGGACCTCACAGTTCGAACAGCATCTGCGCGCGGTGCTCGACTACCCGCTCGGCGCCGTGGCGATGACGGCGCCGGCCGTCGTCATGGCCAATGTGCTCGGCGCCGCGGAGGCGCCGGAGATGACCACCGACGAGCGGTTGCACCATCTGATGGCCCGTTTCCCCGACGTCAAGGTCCACCTGTACGGCAAGGGTGAGCGGCCGCTGCGCAAGGTCGGGCACGTGACGGCGCTGGGCGACGACCCGGCCGCGGTGCGCGAGCGGGCGGCGCTGGCGGCGCAGTGGCTGTCCACCGCGACCTGGGCCGACGGCTGGTCGGTCCACGACGGCCCCGCGACGGGTGCCCGGACCGGATCGGAGCGTGCCTGATGCCCGCGAGTCCCGACGAGCCGCAGGTCGGCGTCATCATGGGCAGCGACTCGGACTGGCCGGTCATGGAGGCTGCCGCCGAGGCGCTCGCGGAGTTCGACGTGGCGTGCGAGGTCGGTGTCTACTCGGCGCACCGCACCCCGCAGCGGATGCTCGACTACGCCGTCGAGGCCGAGTCGCGGGGGCTGCGGGTGATCATCGCGGGCGCGGGTGGCGCGGCGCACCTGCCGGGGATGGTCGCGTCGGCGACGCCGCTGCCGGTGATCGGTGTCCCGGTGCCGTTGGCCCGGCTCGACGGCCTCGACTCGCTGCTCTCGATCGTCCAGATGCCCGCCGGGGTGCCCGTGGCGACGGTCGCGGTCGGTGGTGCGCGCAATGCGGGGCTGCTGGCGGTGCGCATCCTCGCGGCGTCGGACGATGCGCTGCGCGCCCGCATGGTCCGGTTCCAGCGGGATCTGGCCGACTCGGTCCTCGTGAAGGACGCCGCGCTGCGCGCGGCCCGCGGCGAGTAGCGGACGTTTTCCGGCCCGGCGTGTCGAGAACCGGGCGCCGGCTCCGTCCCTGGTGCACGATCGGCGCGCGGCGCCGAACCGGCAGAGGGAGATCACGGTGAAGTATCTGCTGCTCAAGCACTATCGCGGCGGCCCCGAACCCGTCATCGGCTTCGCGCCGCTGGACCGGTGGCAGCCCGAGCGGATCGACGCGCACATCCGGTACATGCGCGACTTCGCCGACCGGCTCGTGGGGACGGGCGAGTTCGTCGACGAGAAGGCGCTGTCGCCGGAGGGCACGTTCGTCCGGTTCGACGGGGCGGGACGCCCACCGGTCACCGACGGTCCGTTCGCCGAGACGAAGGACCTCGTCGCGGGCTGGATGATCATCGACGTGGAGTCGTACGAGCGGGCGCTCGAGCTGGCGGGTGAGCTGTCGGCGGCGCCCGGGCCCGACGGTGAGCCGATCCGCGAGTGGCTGGAGCTGCGGCCGTTGCTGACCGGGTTCCCGCCGGCCGGCGAGTAGTCCCGGTCGTGGACGCGTCGTTGGTCAGGGAGCTGGTCCCGGCGGTCATCGGTGTCCTCGTCCGCCGCGGCGCCGACTTCGCGGCGGCCGAGGACGCCGTGCAGGAGGCGCTCGTCCGGGCCTACGAGACATGGCCGCTCGACCCGCCGCGGGACCCGAAGGCGTGGCTGATCTCCGCGGCGTGGCGCAAGTTCCTCGACGCGGCGCGGGCGGAGTCGGCCCGCCGTGGACGTGAGCTCGCCGTCGACGCCGAGCCGCCGGAGGGTCCGGTGCCCGACGCCGACGACACGCTGCGGCTGTACTTCCTGTGCGCCCACCCGGCGTTGTCGCAGCCTGCGGCGGTGGCGTTGACGCTGCGGGCCGTGGGGGGTCTCACGACCCGCCAGATCGCGCGGGCCCACCTGGTGCCGGAGGCGACGATGGCGCAGCGGATCAGCCGGGCCAAGCGCACGCTCGCGGGGCTGCCCCTCGATGCTCCCGGCGATCTCGCGACCGTGCTGCGCGTGCTCTATCTCGTGTTCAACGAGGGCTACGGCGGTGATGTCGACCTCGCCGCCGAGGCGGTCCGGCTGGCCCGCCAGCTCGCTGCGCTCAGCGGGGAGCCCGAGGCGGCCGGGCTTCTCGCGCTGATGCTGCTGCACCACGCGCGGCGGGCGTCGAGAACGGATGCCGCGGGCCGGTTGGTGCCGCTCGCCGCGCAGGACCGCTCCCTGTGGGACACCGCCATGATCGCCGAGGGCGTGACGGTCCTGCAGGCCGCTCTCGGGCGCGACCGTCTGGGCGACTACCAGGCCCAGGCCGCGATCGCCGCCCTGCACGCCGACGCGCGGTCCGCAGCGGAGACGGACTGGGCGCAGATCGTCGAGTGGTACGACGAGCTGCTGGTGCTCACCGGCTCACCCGTGGTGCGGCTCAACCGGGCTGTCGCCGTCGGTGAGGCCGAGGGGGCGCGGGCCGGTCTGGCCGCGCTCGCCGACGTCGACCCGGCGCTGCCCCGGCACGCCGCGGCCCGGGCCTATCTGCTCGAACGGGCCGGTGATCCGGACGCGGCCGCGGCCGGGTACGCCGAGGCCGCCCGCGTCGCGACGAGCGTCGCCGAACGTGATCACCTCACCCGGGAGTCGGCGCGGCTGAGGCGGTCGGTCCGGCCCTGATCCCGGCCGCGAAATTCCCGTTGCCGGGTCGGCGGATCCGGACGTAGCGTGGCGGTACACAGGAGAGGAGGTGGTCCAACGTTGAATAGCTACTGGACTTCATGTGAGGTGGCTGTCCGCTAGTACCACGGGACGATCTCCGACGGCCGATGGAAGCCGGAATGTGGTACCGGCGAATTCCAGGCAGTCACCCGTGATCCCCGGGTTCGGGCCCGTCCAGCCCGATTTCGCACCGTCCCGGTGCGGCCCGGGGATCATGTACGTCCGGGGCCGGTCAGCTCACTCCCGCGGCGTCGCCCGAGCCGAGCCGCCCGGCCTCCGCGACGAGCTCCCGCAGGACTTCGGTGTCGACCACCGCGAGGCGCGGGAACCGTACGCACGACTTCCCGATCGACGCCCTGGGCAGCCGGGCGGCGTACTTCTCCGCGAGGTAGCCGCCGTCGACCGAGCAGAGCACGTACAGCGAGATGTGGCGCTTCTGCGAGGCCAGCGCGATGACCGTGGCGTCGCCCTCCCGGCCGCTGGCATAGCGGTAGTGGAAGGGCCCGTAGCCCAGCATCGTCCCGGCCATCACCGGTTCGAGGTCGGGCGCGGCCTCGCGGATCAGGGCGTCGAGCGCGGCGACGTCGGCGCGGCGCGGCTCGTCGAGACCGTCGATGAACTCCTGAGGCGTTCCCGCTTCCGGCATATCGGGCAGCGTAGGGACACCGGCCGACAGTTCAGTCCCTCGCCGCGACGCGCTCCAGCCGGGCGGCCGCGAGTTCGAGACGGGTCGCGATGACGGCGAGGTCGTCGGGGGCGGCGGCCGGGGTGACGGGCAGCATCGTCTCCACGCGGCGGAAGCCTGCCCGGCAGGCGTCGCGGGCCTCGGGGCGGGCGCCGTCGACCAGCCACGACCGCAGCGCCATGTTGTGCGCGGCGACGATCGCCGCCGCGGTGACGGCAGCGGCGAGCTCGCCGTCGGGCCGGTCGGCGAGGCGTTCGCGCAAGCGGCGGCCGAACAGCCGGCGGTAGGTGTCGACGCTGGCGGCCTCCCGGTCGCGCAGCGCGGCGACGTTGCGGGTCAACGCGAACCGGGCGCTGGCCTCGGCGGGGCTGCCGAGGTAGAGGTCGAACACGGGGTCGGCGGCGCGGAGCACCAGTGGTGCGAGCGGCTCCGTCTCGTGGGCCGCGGCGAAGACGGCGTCGACGCGGGCGAGGCACGTCTCGTGGTCGGGGGAGACGGCGTCCTCCTTGCCGCGGAAGTAGCGGAAGAAGGTGCGGCGCCCGACCCCGGCGGCGGCGGTGATGTCGTCGACGGTCGTGTCGTCGTAGCCGTGCTCGGTGAACAGGGTGAGCGCCGCGCGGACCAGGTCGCCCCGGACCTCGGCGCGGCCCTCGGCGGACCGTCCGCGTCGTACCGGGGCTGCCATGAGTCGGGAGCGTAACAGCACGGAGGTCCGTCATACGATTGATTGGTGGCACTGCGTGCCGTTACGATTGGGGGAGCCACCCCCACCACACCCAGGGAACGGGACGATGAACGCCGACTTCGACAGCTACCGGCTCAGCGACGAGCACGAGGCCCTGCGCGACGCCGTCCGCGACCTCGCCGAGAACGAGATCGCCCCGCACGCCGCCGAGGTCGACGAGCAGGCCCGCTACCCCGTCGAGGCCCGCGACGCGCTGGTCAAGGCCGGTTTCCACGCCGTCCACATCCCCGAGCAGTACGGCGGCGAGGGGGCCGACGAGCTGGCCGCCTGCATCGTCATCGAGGAGGTCGCGCGGGTCTGCGCGTCGTCGTCGCTGATCCCCGCCGTCAACGGCCTGGGCTCCATCCCGATCCTGCTGTCGGCCTCGGAGGAGCTCAAGCAGCAGGTGCTGCCCTCGATCGCCCAGGGCGCCGGCATCAGCTACGCCCTGTCCGAGCGCGAGGCCGGCTCCGACGCGGCGTCCATGCGCACCCGCGCCCGCCGCGACGGCGACGACTGGGTCCTCGACGGCACCAAGTGCTGGATCACCAACGCCGGCGAGTCCACCTGGTACACCGTCATGGCCGTCACCGACCCCGAGAAGCGCGCCAACGGCATCTCCGCCTTCGTCGTGCACAAGGACGACCCCGGCTTCGAGGTCGGCCCCAAGGAGCGCAAGCTCGGCATCAACGGCTCGCCCACCCGCGAGATCTACTTCCAGGGCTGCCGCATCCCGGGCGACCGGATCATCGGCGCCGAGGGCACCGGCTTCAAGACCGCGCTCGCGACGCTGGACCACACCCGCCCGACGATCGGCGCGCAGGCCGTCGGTATCGCGCAGGGCGCGCTCGACGTCGCGATCGCCTACGCCAAGGACCGCAGGCAGTTCGGCAAGGCCATCGCCGAGTTCCAGGGCCTGCAGTTCATGATCGCCGACATGGCGATGAAGGTGGAGGGCGCGCGCCAGCTCGTCTACGTCGCCGCCGCCCGCGCCGAGCGCGGCGAGCCCGACCTCGGCTTCATCTCCAGCGCCGCCAAGTGCATGGCGTCGGACGTCGCGATGTCGGTGACCACCGACGCCGTCCAGATCCTCGGTGGCGCCGGCTACACCAGGGACTTCCCCGTCGAGCGCATGATGCGCGACGCCAAGATCACCCAGATCTACGAGGGCACCAACCAGGTGCAGCGCATGGTCATGGCACGCGCCCTGCTGCGCTGAGCCGGCTGCGATGGTCCGAGCCGTGGAGTGCGGCCGGCAACCTCGCCGCGTGTCAGGATGCGCACGCCCCCCCGGCGCAACCTCACTGTCGTCGGCGGCCCGAATTGCGACCGTGAGGTTGCGGGCGAAGGTCCGGGCGCAACCTCACTGTCGTCGCGGGATCGGACCGGGACCGTGGGGTTGCGGGCGAACGTCGGGCCGCAACCTCACCGCTGTCCGGCGTCGTGCGGGTGCGCGACCACGTTGACGACCGTGCCGTCGGGCGTCCGCACGAAGAACCGCCGCGGCCCCCACTCCTCGTCGCTGATCGGGTGCACGATCTCGTACCCGTTGCGCTGGGCGAGGGCGTAGGCCTCGTCGACGTCGTCCACCCCGATCGACATGTCCGAGTCGACGGGCGCGGTCTTGTCGCCGGTGACGAGCTGGACGCCCGTCGTGTCGTTGCCCGGCGGGTGCAGGCTGACCACCCAGCCGAGGTCGAAGGCGACGTCGAGACCGAACATCCCCTGCCAGAACGCCTTCGCGGCCTCGGGGTCGGTCACAGGCCGGTTGACCAGCATCTTGGTGACGCGCATGACCCGACCGTAGCCCCGCGCCCCCGAGTGTGAGGCTCAGAGCAGGAAGCGGAACTGGGGGCTGTCGGGCGGGATGCGCTCGATGTGCGGGGGAGCGGCCTGCATGCGGGCGAGCAGGCCCTCGAGGTCCTCGGGCCGCCCCATCTCGATCCCGACGAGCGCGGGGCCGGTCTCCCGGTTGTTGCGCTTGACGTACTCGAACAAGGTGATGTCGTCGTCGGGGCCGAGGACGTCGTCGAGGAAGGCGCGCAGCGCGCCCGGCTCCTGGGGGAAGTCGACGAGGAAGTAGTGCTTGCGGCCCTCGTGGATCAGGGCCCGTTCGACGACCTCGGCGTAGCGGCTGACGTCGTTGTTCCCGCCCGACAGCACGCACACGGTGACCGAACCGCGGGGGATCGGCAGCGAGTCGAGCGCGGCGGTGGCCAGCGCGCCCGCGGGCTCGGCGATGATCCCGTCGGTCTGGTAGAGCGCGAGCATCTCGGTGCACACCCGGCCCTCGGCCACCGGCGTGAGGTTCACGGCGGCGTCGCGGACGATCGGGAACGTGGTGTCGCCGACGCGGCGGACGGCAGCGCCGTCGACGAACGGGTCGAGGTCGGTGAGCGGCACCGGACCACCGGCGGCCAGGGCCGCGGTCATGCTGGCCGCCCCGGCGGGCTCGACGCCCTCGATCCGGACACCGCTGTGACGTTCCCGCAGGTAGGTGGTCACCCCGGCGAGCAGCCCGCCACCGCCGACGGGCACGACGACGATGTCGGGCTCGCCGCCGAGCTGGGCGACGATCTCGCGGGCGACGGTGCCCTGCCCGGCGACGGTGCGGGCGTCGTCGAACGCGGGGACGAGGGTGGCGCCGTGGCGTTCGGCGTCGATCGCGGCGGCCGCGGCGGCGTCGTCGTACGCGTTGCCGACGACGATCACCTCGACGACCTTCCCGCCCAGCTTGGCGACGCGGTCGCGCTTCTGCCGGGGCGTGGTCCGGGGCAGGTAGACCCGCGCCTTCACCCCGAGCCGTGCGCAGGCGAACGCGACGCCCTGGGCGTGGTTACCGGCGCTCGCGCAGACGACACCGCGCTCGCGCTCGTCCGGGGACAGCTGGGAGATGAGGTTGTATGCGCCGCGGATCTTGTAGGAGCGGACGGGCTGGAGATCCTCGCGCTTGAGCCACACCTCGCCGCCCACGGCGTCGGACAGGCGGGGCGAGAGCTGCAGCGGGCTCGGCCCGATGACCGCGCGCAGCCGTTCGGCCGCGAGGTCGACGTCTGCAGCGGTCACGGTGTCCACCCGACAACGGTGCCACGTTGCCCGCGCGGGACCGACGGCGACCCAGCTCAGAGCCTGCGCGTGCACTTCTCCGCGGCGGCGCGGCCGATCACCTTCCCCATGTCGGGGTTGCGGCACTGCACGAGCGACGACCCGACCGCCAGCACGGACAGCAGCCCGTCGACGACGCCGTCCAGGCTCGACCACTCGGCCATCGACAGGACGCGGTCGGCCGGGGTGATGTCGAGCTCCCCCGCGCGGCGCCGGGCGGCGGCCGCGGTGTCGGCGACGGACAGGCCACCCAGGGCGGGTGCCGTGTCGGGAACGGGCTCCCAGGGAACGAAGTCGTCGCCGTGCCCGCGGACCTCGGTGGCGTAGTCGACGACCCCGTCGGGCAGGCCGGAGAGGCCCTTCCCGAACGCGTCGAGCGACAGCGCGACCACCCCGCCGGACGGCGAGGCGGCCAGCGCGAGGTCGAGGCGGTCGGCGTCGCAGAGGACCCATTCGGCGTCGGCCGGATCGGCGACGACGTGCGCCCCGCACCACCACGCGCCCAGCAGCACGGCGGCGGTCTGCCAGTGCGCGGGCAGCAGCACCGCGACGGGTGTGCCGGTCTCGACGTCGCACTCGTCGCGCAGCATGTTCGCCGTCTTCGCGGCCCAGTTGGCCGTCGTGAGCCCGGAGAGCTCGATGCGCTCGCCGGTCGCGTCGTCGTAGAAGGTGATCAGCGGGCGGGCCGGGTTCGCGGCGAGGATCGGGTCGAGCAGGGTGGCGGTCAACGTCACGGATCAGGCCTCACGGGGTCGTTCACACGGGTGCGTCGTCGAGGGTGGATCAGTCGATGCACGGTACGCCGCCGGCGTTGACGGCGCCGCCGCCCGCCGCCGGGGCCCCCGTGCCGGTGGGCGCGGTCGTGGTGGTGCTCCCGGCACCGGTGGCCCTGTCGGTGCCCAGGACGACCTGGACGCGGCCCGCGGGGGCGTCGGCGGCCTTCTCGACGGGCAGCCCGAGCGTCGCGGCGACCGCCTCGGCGCCGGCCCGGGCGGCGTCGGTGGAGTAGCGGACGGCCGAGGTCGGCCGGGAGGCGACGTTGCCGACCGTGCCGCGGACGTACCCGGCGGCGCCGAGCGTGTCGGCGACCTGCCCCGCGAGGCCGGTGGCGCCGCTGGCGTTGCCGACGTCGACGGTCACGGTCCTCGGGGCGACGGCGGGTGCGTCGTCCGCGGCGGGCGGGGTGGTGTCGGGGGCGTTCTCGGTCGCCTCGGCGCGGTCGGTGACGAACTTCTTCACCTGGCCGGGGTCGACGAGCACGACGTCACCACGGCTGTTGGTGGTCCCGCCCCGGGTGGGGATCGTCATGAACTCGAGGTTGCCCGCGGCGATGTCGGAGGCCTGCCGGGCGAACCCGAGGATGTCCCAGCCGGAGTCGATGACCAGCGACTTCTGTGCGGCGTCGATCAGCGCGTTCAGTGTCGACGGGTTGGTGAGGGTGCCGCTGGAGAGGATCTTGTCGGCCATCGCGGCGAGGAACACCTGCTGGCGACGGATGCGCGACAGGTCGCCCTCGGGCAGGCCGTGGCGCTGCCGGACGAACGCCAGCGCGGCCGCCCCGGAGATGGTCTGCGGACCGGCGGGGAAGTTCGCCCCGGACAGCTCGTCGCTCACCGGGTTCTTGAGGCACACGTCGACGCCGCCGACGGCCTGGGTGAGGTTGTAGAACCCCAGCAGGTTGATCTCGGCGTAGTGGTCGACGTGGACGCCGGTGAGGTCCTGCACGGTCTCGATCAGCTTGCTGCGGCCCGCCGCCGACGACTCCTGGTCGACCTCCTTGGCGCTCTTGCCGCCCGCCTTGACCAGCTCCTCGGCCTTGAGCGCCTTCGACGCCGGGTAGGCCGCGTTGATCTTGTCCATGCGGTAGCCGGGGATGTCGACGTAGGAGTCGCGCGGGATCGAGAACGCCACCGCCGCGCCGCCGTCGGGGGGCAGGTGCAGCAGGATGATCGTGTCGGAGTTGAGCACCCCGGTGTCGGCGCCGCTGTGCAGCGCGTCGGTCACCGCCTTGGGCAGCGGGTTGCCCTGCGCGTCGGTCCGGCTGTCGACGCCGACCAGCAGGATGTTGAGGCCCTCGCCGTCGTCACCGCCGAAGATCACGTCGGTCGTCGTGAGACCCGAGGTGACGTCGCGGTAGAGCCCCCACGCCGAGCCGGTGACGGCGAGCACGAGCACCGACGCGACGACGGTCGCGATCCGCAGCCTGCGGCCCCAGTCCGGCGGGGCCTGGGCGGGGGTGTCGTCGTCGGGGGCGGGGCGTGAGCGGGGACGCTCAGTCAGCGCGGTCCGCTGGTTCACGTGGCCCCTCCCCCCGTCGATGTGCGCCGGGGCGGCCGCTGCCCGGGGTCGCTCTCGGCGTCACACACTGTGCAACATCCGGCGCCGACCCGGGCGGTGATCCAGACGGCGTGTCGCCAACCGCACCCCCGGGGCACCCCCGGAGTGCTCACAGCGTCGCACTAACCTCACCGACCGTGTCCGAGCCGTTCTCGTTGCTCCTCCCGGTGTGGGCGGGTGACCGGCCCGACTTCCTCGCCGCAGCGTTCCGGTCCAGCGTCGACGCGCAGCACCGCCGCCCCGACGAGGTGGTGATCGTCCGGGACGGCCCCGTCGGCGCCGAGCTCACCGCGTGCCTCGACGAGCTCGTCGCGTCGTCCCCCGTCCCGGTGCGGGTGCTCGCGCTGGAGCGCAACGTCGGTCTCGGACCCGCCCTCGACGCGGGCCTGGAGGCGTGCGTCCACGACGTCGTCGCCCGCATGGACTCCGACGACGTCTCCGAACCGCAGCGCTTCGCCGTCCAGCTGCCGATCGTCGAGGCCGGTGCCGACCTCGTCGGGTCCGGGCTGATCGAGTTCGCCGACGACGCCGCCGTCGAGGTCGGCAGGCGCACCCCGCCGACGGACCCGCGCGACATCGCCGTCCGCGCCCGCTTCGCCGACCCCTTCAACCACCCGACGGTCGTGCTGCGCCGCGAGCTGGTCCGCCGTGTCGGCGGCTACGGCGACTTCGCGCTCATGGAGGACTACCACCTCTGGGCGAAGATGCTGATGGCCGGCGCGCGGGTGGCCAACGTGGCCGAGCCGCTCGTGCGCTACCGCGTCGGTGCCGGCGCCTACGCACGCCGCGGGGGGCTCGGGCAGCTGCGCGCGGAGCTGGGCCTGCAGCGCCGGTTCCGGGCGATGGGCTTCACGACGTGGCCGCAGTTCGCCCGCAACGTGCTCGTCCGCGGCGGGTACCGCCTCGTGCCCGAGGCCGTGCGCCGCATGGCCTACCGCCGGGTCGTCGCGGTGCACCGGTCCTGAGCGGCGGTCCGCCCGGGCGGACCGCCGCGACGACGGCCGCGGACCGCCGGCACGGCCCGGGACTATCCCGACACCCGACGGGGTAGTCCTGTCACACCCCGACGCCGCGCCGTGCACCGGCGGCGCGGGCGGGAGCGTCCCACCACGGGAGGTGGCCATGACCGACGCGACCACGGAGCCGCCCGTCCCGCACACGCGCCCCCGCCCCGGCCCGGACGCCGAGTTCGCCCCCGACCGGGAGCCCCCGGACCTCGACCGGGCGCACGGTGATCCCGACCGCGGGCTACGCGACCCCGGCCCCGTGCCCGACGCGACCGACCCGGCTGCCGGTGCCGGTCCCGTCCCCGACGCGCCCGCACCGATCGACGAGCTCGCCCCCGTGCCGCCGCTCGACACCACACCCGCCGCCGGGCCGACCGACGCCGGCCTGCCCGACCCCGCCCTGGGGATGGCCGGGGCCACCGACGCGGTCGACGGCGTCGACACCGTCGGGCCCCCCGGCGGCGCACCGGCCGCAGCCGGGCCGGTGCCCGGCCCGCCCCGGCTGCCGCAGCGCATCGCCGAACCGCTCACCGAGCGCGGCCGCGACCTGCTCCGCCGCGACCTGGCCCTCGACGCCGTCGAGGTGCTGCGCCAGGCCGTCGCCGCGGGGGAGCCGTCGTCACCCGACGTGCTCGCCGACGCCTACCTCGACAGCGGCAGCTTCCACGCCGCCGCCGAATGGCTGAGCCTGCTCGTCGCCCGCGGGTACGTGCGGTTCGCCGGCAGGCTCGGCGTCGCACTCGCCGAGACCGGGGACCGCGACGGCGCCGAGGAGGCGCTGCGGCTCGCGATCGCCAACGGGGAGTCGGCAGCCGCCAACGACCTCGGAATCCTGTTGCGCGACATGGGCCGCGACGCCGAGGCCGTGCAGGTCCTCGTCCGTGCCGCCGACCACGGCGACGGCCAGGCCGCCGACAACCTCGTCTCCTTCCTCCTCGACGCCGACGAGCTCGTCCCCGCCGTCGCCGCCGCCGAGCGCTACTACGACACGTCGCGACCCGACACCGTCGTCGCGCTCGCCGACGCCCGGGCCGCCGCCCGCCGCGACGCGGAGGCCGAGCAGCTCTACCGCCTCGCCGACGAGCTCGGTGCCCTGCGCGCGCACGTCGCCTACGCGACCTTCCTGCTCGCCACCCGCGCCGACCGGTCGCACGCCGAACACGAGCTGCGCGAGGCGGTCCGCCACCGCGAGCCGGGCGCGTCCGCAGCGCTGGGGGTGTTCCTGGTCGAGGACGGCCGCGTCGCGGAGGGTCGCGACCAGCTCGTCGCCGGGGCGTCGTCGGGCGACCGCGCCGCCGCCGCCGCGCTCGCCGAGCTGGACGGCGACGACCCCGACGACGACTGACCGTCCCACCGCCGCGGGCGTCGACGAGAACCGACCGTCCCGCCGCCGCGGGCGTCACGGTGGGCGGATCGCCGGGAGCGCCGGTTAGGGTCGGGCGCGTGGACGCGGGGTTGCCGGGCTGTGCCGTCGTGATCGCCGGTCACGCGCCTGCCGATCAGGTACAGCGATGCATCGACTCGATCGGGCCGGCGAAGACCGTCGTCCACGTCGCCGGCGATCCGCCGCCGCCCGTCACCCCCGGCGTCACCGCGCTCGACCTGGGCGAGCGCCTGGGCCGGCCCGCCGCCGTGAACCGCGCGGTCGCCGCCGTCGCCGGCGACGTCGAGTTCGTGCTGGTCAGCGAACCCGGGATCGTGTGGGACGAGGGGGCCGTCGAGGTGCTCCTGGCCGCCGCCCGGGCCACCCCACGTGCCGGTGCGCTGGTGCCGCGGCTGCGTGGCACGACCGTCCCGGCCGCCCCCGGTGACCGGCTGCTCTCCCGACTCGTGGCGGGCGGCGGCGACGCCGCCGTCCCCGGGCCCGCCGCGCTGATGCGGCGCGCCGCGCTGGACTCCACCGGCGGCTGGGACGCTCGGCTGCCGGTGCCGTACGCCGACCTCGACCTCGCCGACCGGCTCGACGCGGCGGGCTGGCTCCGGGTCGCCGTGCCGGCCGCGGAGGCGGTGCGGGACGCTGTGGGGGACATCCCGGAGTCGGCGCAGGAACGCCACGCCGGGGCCCGGCGGCTGGTCCGCGCCCGCACGCGCGGCGCGACGCGGGCCGTCGCCGGCGCGGTGCTCGCCGCCCGCCGGGTGGTCGGGCCGCGCGCCCGGGGTTCCGGCGACGTGACCGCCCCGGGCGAGCTGTGTGAGTGACGAGGGAGACGACAGACCGTGCTGCACGACGTCGAGGCCGTGGTGCTGGTCGGGGGCCAGGGCACCCGGCTGCGGCCGCTGACCCTGTCGGCGCCGAAGCCGATGCTGCCGACGGCCGGGGTGCCGTTCCTCGCCCACCTGCTGTCGCGGATCCGGGCGGCCGGGGTGCGCCGGGTGGTGCTGGGCACGTCGTACCTCGCGCAGACCTTCGAGGAGCACTTCGGCGACGGCGACGCGCTGGGCCTCGACCTCACCTACGTCGTGGAGACCGAACCGCTCGGCACCGGCGGGGGGATCCGCAACGTCGCCGGGCACCTCACCGCCGACGAGATCCTGGTGTTCAACGGTGACGTGCTGTGCGGGACCGACCTGCGCGCGGTCGTCGGCACCCACCGCGAGACGAAGGCCGACGTGACGCTGCACCTGGTCCGGGTGCCTGATCCGCGGGCATACGGCTGTGTCCCGACCGACGAGGACAGCCGGGTCCTGGAGTTCCTGGAGAAGACGCCCGAGCCGCCGACCGACCAGATCAACGCCGGCTGCTACGTCTTCCGCCGCGAGGTGCTGGAAGGCATTCCGGCGGGCCGGCCGGTGTCGGTGGAGCGCGAGACGTTCCCGGGGCTGCTGGCCGCGGGGGCACGGGTGTCGGGCCACGTCGACGATGCCTACTGGCGCGACATGGGCACCCCCGCCGACCTGGTGCAGGGCTCGGCCGACCTGGTCCGCGGCATCGCGCCGTCGGCGGCGCTGCCCGGCCCCACGGGTGACCTGCTGGCCCTCGCGGGGGCCGAGATCGCGGGCGATGCGCACGTCGCGGGCGGCACCGTCGTCGGCAGGGGCGCCGTCGTGGGGGCGGGGGCGCGGGTCGTGGGCAGCATGCTCTACGACGGGGCGGTCGTCGCCGAGGGCGCGGTCGTCGAGAACTCGGTGGTCGGCCGCAACGCGCGGGTGGCGGCCGGGGCGGTCGTCGCCGACGGCGTGCTCGGCGACGACGTGGTCGTCGGCGAGCTGTGCGAGCTGCGCGGCGGCCTGCGGGTGTGGCCGGGCGTGGTCCTGCCGCCGCGCGGTGTGCGGTTCTCCCCGGACGTGTAGTGACGGGCCCGGTCGAGCGCGAGTGGCGTCCCGACTTCCGTCTCGATCTGACGGGGGTCCTGGCGCCGCTGCGCCGCGGCCGGGGTGATCCCACGTGGCACTCGGCGGCCGACGGCGCCGCGGTCTGGCGCACCGGCACGACCCCGGACGGCGCGGCCACGCTGCGGCTGTCGCGGCGGGCCGACGGCACGGTCGTCGCGGCGGCCTGGGGCCCCGGGGCGGTGTGGAGCGTCGACCGGCTCCCGCAGCTGCTCGGCGCGGGCGACGACCCGGACTCGTTCGTCGCCCACCACCCGCTGATCGCCGACGCCGCGCGCCGGCTGCAGGGACTGCGGCTGGGCGCGACGGGCCGCGTGTGGGACCAGCTGTTCCCGGCCGTGCTCGAGCAGAAGGTCACCGGGACCGAGGCGCGCCGGTCGTGGCGGGAGTTGTGCCGACGGTTCGGGGAGCCGGCCCCCGGGCCGGTGCCGGAGGGGATGCGGGTGCCGCCGACACCCGCGCAGACCCGCGCGATCCCCGACTGGGAGTGGCACCGCGCAGGGGTCGACTCGGCGCGGCGGCGGGCGATCCTCGCCGCGGCGGCGGTCGCGCACCGGCTGGAGGCCGCGGCCGAGCTGGGCGGCGAGGAGGGCCGCATCCTGCTGCGCCGCGTCCCGGGGATCGGGGTGTGGACGGCTGCGGAGATCGCGCAGCGCGCCTGGGGCGACGCGGACGCCGTGAGCTTCGGCGACTTCCACATCCCGACGGTCGTGGGCTGGGCGCTCGTCGGCCGCCCCCTCGACGACGCGGGGATGCTCGAGGTGCTCGCGCCCTATGCGCCGCAACGGCACCGGGCCGTCCGCTACGTCGAGCTGTCGGGGTTCCGCCGGCCCCGGTTCGGCCCGCGGTTCTCCCCGCGCGACTACCGCGCGATGTGAGGGTCCGCCGCGGCGTAGCGTGCTGATCATGGCTCCCGTTCTCGACGCCGACATCGCCGCTCTCGACGGCGGCGCCCTCCCCGACCTGACCGGACGGACCGTGCTGGTCGTCAACGTCGCCTCGCGCTGCGGCCTGACGCCGCAGTACACCGCCCTGGAGGAGCTGCAGGAACGCTTCGGCGACCGCGGCCTCACCGTGCTGGGCGTGCCGTGCAACCAGTTCGGCGGCCAGGAGCCGGGCTCGGCGGAGGAGATCGCGACCTTCTGCTCCACCACCTACGGCGTGAGCTTCCCGCTGACGGAGAAGATCGAGGTCAACGGCCCCGGCCGGCACCCGCTCTACCAGCGGCTCACCGAGCACCCCGACGCGTCGGGGGAGGCGGGCGACGTGCAGTGGAACTTCGAGAAGTTCCTGCTCGCCCCCGACGGCTCGGTCGTCGCCCGGTTCCGGCCGCGTACCGAGCCCGGGTCCGACGAGGTGGTCGCGGCCGTCACCGCCGCGCTCCCGTCGTGACTGTCGGTGCCTCGACGTAGGGTCTCGGGGTGAACGTCGCGAGGAGAGTCGCGTGAAGGTCGTCGCGTGAAGGTCACCGTGCTGGTCGGAGGGGTCGGGGGCGCCCGGTTCCTGCTCGGGGTGAAGGCTGCGCTGGGCCTGCCCGCCGTCGGTCCGGGCCCCGACGACGCGCCGCACGAGGTCACCGCCGTCGTCAACGTGGGCGACGACATCTGGCTGCACGGCCTGCGGGTCTGCCCCGATCTCGACACGTGCATGTACACCCTCGGCGGCGGGATAGACACCGAGCGCGGGTGGGGGCGGGCCGGCGAGTCGTGGACGGTCGGGGAGGAGCTCGCCGCCTACGGCGCCGACCCCGACTGGTTCTCCCTCGGCGACCGCGACATCGCCACGCACCTCGTCCGCACCCGGATGTTGCGCGCCGGGTACCCGCTGTCCCAGGTCACCGAGGCGCTGTGCCACCGCTGGCGGCCGGGGGTGCGGCTGCTGCCGGTCTCCGACGACCGGGTGGAGACGCACGTCGTCATCGACAACCCCGACGCCGCCGCCCCGGACGCGCCGCCGCAGGTCGCGGTGCACTTCCAGGAGTGGTGGGTGCGTCACCAGGCCAAGCCCGCGGCGCACCGGTTCGCATCCGTCGGCGCGGAGGAGGCCCGGGTACTGCCCGAGGTCCGCGACGCGCTGGAGTCGTCCGACGTCGTCCTCGTCGCACCGTCCAACCCGGTGGTGAGCATCGGCACCGTGATCGGCGTCCCCGGCATGGCGCAGGCCCTGGTCGCGACGCCGGCGAAGATCGTCGGTGTCTCCCCGATCGTCGGGGGCGCGCCGGTGCGCGGGATGGCCGACGCGTGCCTGACCACGATCGGGGTCGAGACCTCGGCGGCCGGCGTCGGCGCGCACTACGGCGGGCGCGGCACGGGCGGCCTGCTCGACGGCTGGCTGGTGGCCCCGGGCGACGGGCACGAGCTGCCCGGGGCGCAGGTCCGCGAGGTCCCGCTGATGATGACCGACGTCGAGGCCACCGCGGCGATGGTCCGGGCGGCGTTCGAGCTGGCCGGGGTCCAGGGTGGCTGAGGCTCCCGGCGACCACGCCGCACCCGACGGGATCACCGTCCGCCCGGTCCGTGGGCTGCCGGAGTTCCGCCCCGGCGACGACGTGGCCGCCGCGATCGCGGGGGCCGCGCCCTGGCTCGCCGACGGCGACGTCGTCGTCGTCACCAGCAAGATCGTGTCCAAGGCCGAGGGCAGGCTCGTCACCGCACCGCAGGACCCGGAGGAGCGCGACGCGCTGCGCCGCCGCCTCGTCGACGAGGAGACCGAGCGTGTCGTCGCCCGCCGGGGCCGCACCCTGATCGTGGCGAGCAAGCTCGGCCTCGTGCAGGCGGCGGCCGGCATCGACGCGTCCAACGTCCGTCGCGACGAGCTGGCCCTGCTCCCGGTCGACCCCGACGCCAGCGCCCAGCGGCTGCGTGCGGGCCTCGCAGCGGCGCTGGGTGTCGACGTCGCCGTCGTCGTCACCGACACGATGGGCCGCACCTGGCGGGTCGGGCAGACCGACGTCGCGATCGGCTCGGCCGGGCTCGCCGTGCTGCACAGCTACGGCGGTGCGACCGACGCCGAGGGCAACGAGCTCGTCGTCACCGAGGTCGCGATCGCCGACGAGGTCGCCGCCGCGGCGGACCTCGCGAAGGGCAAGCTCGGGGGGCAGCCGGTCGCGGTGGTCCGCGGCATGCGGCCCGTCGACGACGGCTCCGGCGCCCGCGACCTCGTCCGTGGCCTCGACGACGACCTGTTCAGCCTCGGCACCGAGGAGGCGCTCGCGCAGGGCCGCGGCGAGGCTGTCCTGCTGCGCCGCAGCTCGCGCAGCTTCGCCCCCGACCCGGTCGACGCCGACGCCCTGCGCCGCGCCGTCGGCGTCGCGCTCACCGCCCCGGCACCCCACCATTCCTCGCCGTTCCGCTTCGGCTGGGTCCGCGATCCCGGGCGGCGCACCGCGCTGCTCGACGCGATGCGCGACCGCTGGCAGGCCGACCTGGAGGCCGACGCCCGCCCCGCCGACGAGGTGGCCCGCCGCCTCGCCCGCGGCGACCTGCTGCGCCGCGCCCCCGAGCTGGTGCTCGCCTTCCGCACGGGCGACGGCGCGCAGCCCTACCCCGACCCGGTCCGCACCGCGGCCGAGCGTGACATGTTCACCGTCGCCGGCGGCGCGGCCGTGCAGTCGCTGCTGGTCGCGCTCGCCGCCGAGGGCCTGGCGTCGTGCTGGGTGGGGTCGACGATCTTCGCGGGCGACACCGTCCGCGCGGTGCTGGACCTCCCCGACGACTGGCAGCCGCTCGGTGCCGTCGCCGTCGGCGTGCCCGACGAGCCGCTCACACCCCGCCCACCGCGCGACCCGGCGGCGGGGCTGGTCGAGTGGTAGCCCCCGCCGCCGCGGCCACCGAGCTGCAGGCATGGACTCCCGGGAAGAGCGGGCAGGAGGCGCTGCGGCACGCGCTGCTGGCGTTCCTCGACGCCCGCCCCGACGACGCGTGCGACCGGTCCTGCGTTCCCGGGCACCTCACGGCGTCGGCGCTGGTGCTCGACGCGAGCGGCGCGCACACCCTGCTCACCTTGCATCGCCGGCTCCACCGCTGGGTCCAGCTGGGCGGGCACTGCGAACCCGGCGACGGGTCGCTGCGTGCCGCGGCCCTGCGGGAGGCCACCGAGGAGTCCGGAATCGACGGGCTCACGATCTCCGAGCACCCGCTGCACATCGACGTCCACCCCGTGACCTGCTCGCTCGGGGTGCCGACCCGTCATCTCGACGTGCGCTACCTCGTCCGCGCACCGGAGGGTGCCCAGCCGCGCATCTCCGACGAGTCGCTCGACCTGCGGTGGTGGCCGGTCGACGCCGTGCCCTCGGACAGTGACACCGTCGCCGAGATGGTCGCGGCCGCGGCGCTGCTCGACGTGCGTCAGCGCCAGAACAGCAGCTCGGTGTAGCCGTAGGCGGCCGCGGCGTCGCTGCCGCCGATGCCGTCGAAGATCCACGAGGAGATGGCGAAGAACACCTGCTGTGCCTGGCTGAACGAGATCAGCACGACGAACAGCACGAGCGGTGCCCACGGCCGGACCTTCGCGGCGACCTGCCGGGCACCCGGCGGCAGGTACGGCTCGAGCACGCCGAACCCGTCGAGACCCGGGATCGGCAGGATGTTGAGCACGAAGGCCAGCACCTGGATGAGCGCCAGTGCCGACAGCCCGATGACGAGGCCGTAGGGCATCGAGATGTTCGCCACGGCGAGGGTGAGCAGCGCGCCCAGCACCAGGTTCGTCGCCGGACCGGCCAGCGAGATCAGGCTGCGCGCGGCCCGGGAACGGACGAGGCCGTGGTTGATCCACACGGCGCCGCCCGGCAGCGGGATGCCCCCGATCAGCAGGAACAGGATCGGCAGCACGAACGAGAGCCCGACGTCGGTGTAGCGACGGATGTCGAGCGTCAGGTACCCCTTGTCGCGGACGGTGACGTCACCGGCACGGTAGGCGACGAGGGCGTGCCCGAACTCGTGCAGGCACAGCGACACGGTCCAGCCGCCGAGGACGAGCAGCACGATTCCCGTGGTCAGCGCCACGGAGGAGTGCGGTTGCAGCGGAACGGCTCCGGCGAGGGCCGCGACGACGCCGCCGACGACGGACACCCCGAGCAGCAGCAAGAACCATGGACTCAATCGGTTGGACACGCCTGACACTTGACCAGTCTGCCGAACGGGCGACCGAAGGGGTGGAACGCGTCACCCGGACGGCCGCCCCAACTTGCCAAGGACCGAGCCACAGCGATGTACTTACGCCGGTGTCATTCGCCGGGGCGCGGGGAGAGGTGGGCGAGTGAACGTGATCAGTGACACACTTCAGTTGGTCGGGGTCGAGTTCGTGGACACGGCGGCTCCTGGGGGGGACGTCGTCTACATCGACGTCCTCTCCGAAGCCGACGCGGAACCGGACTGGCAGGAAAAGGCGCTCTGCGCCCAGACCGATCCCGAGGCGTTCTTCCCGGAGAAGGGTGGATCGACCCGGGAGGCCAAACGGATCTGTGCCGGGTGCGAGGTCCGGGCCGAGTGCCTGGAGTACGCACTCGCGCAGGACGAGCGGTTCGGGATCTGGGGCGGCCTGTCCGAGCGGGAACGTCGACGACTCCGGCGCGCCGCGGTCTGACCGCGGCGAGAACTGGTTGCGCCGCAAAGGACCGGGGGGTCCGCGCGGAGCAGCCGGGAGGCCGAGGACGGCCGTCCATACAGGACGGTCGGGCTCGGAGCGCAACGTCCGAACAGGACACCGGGCTAGATCTGTCTGCACCTGGACCGTTCGGTGCCGGTTGCGGCGCTGCGGCGCAGGTGGTGCCCGTCGGGCTGCGTGGACGTCGTCGACGTGCCCGGAGCACGGGGTGGTGCCCGGCCTGTCGCCGTCGGGGCCGACGAGGCCGGCCGTCGTGTCCGGACGCTGCGAGGGTCTCGTCCGGAGCCCGACGACCGCCGAGGACCGGACGTGCGTCGGCGTGTCGGCGCGCTCCGGGCGTGTCGCGTCCGGGACTGTCGTCACGCCCAGCCGCAAGGTCCGTTCGCGTGAGTGTCGCCCGTGGGTGCAGGGACCTCACGGAGCGTGACGGCGTGTCGGTGTGCATGTCGCCCTGACGGCGGCGCCCAAGAGTCCGATCGGTCAAGATCGCGGCGACCCCTCGGAGCGCCGGGCTGCTGCGGCGGCCGTGTCGTCGGTGCGCCACGCCGACCCTGACAACACCCTCGTCGGGTCGGGTCGGGTCGGGTCGGGTCGGGTCGGGTCGGGTCGGCCGGCCGTGTCGTCAGCGCGCGGGATGGAGCGCTGGTGCCACGCTCGCCGGGTTTGGCAGGGTCGGCCGTGTCGTGAGTGCGCGGGGCGGAGCGCTGGTGATGCGCTCGTCGGACTTGGCGGGGTCGGCCGTGTTGTGAGTGCGCGGGATGGAGCGCTGGTGATGCGCTCGCCGGGCCGGCCGCCGGCCGTGTCCTCAGCGCGTGGGGGCGACGCTCGTGACGCGCTCGGTGGGCATCGTGGGGCCGGCCGTGTTCTCAGCGCGCTGCGGTGACCCTCGCAGCACGCTCGCCGGCTACGGCGGAGGCCGGGTTGTCGCCCCGCCGGGATGAGGGCTCGGCGGCGGTGTGGGGCGGGGACGTGTCGTCAGCGTGTCGGGCGGACGCCGGTGACACGCTCGGCGGGGCGTGGTGCCCGCCCGAGGGACCGCCCGCCGTTCGGCGCGGCGGGAGGCGCGGTTACTCGGCCCCGCCGTCGACGGCGTCGGGCTCGATGTTGAGGTACTCCGCGACCTGCTCGACGAGGACCTCGTGCAGCAGGTCGGCCAGGTCGGCCCCGCCGCGGGCGCGGGCCTCCAGCGGCCTGCGGTAGATGACGATGCGGGCGCGCGAGGGCAGGCCGCGGTGGTCGACACCCGCGGGAACGAGCTGCGCGAGCGGCACCCCCACGTCGGCGAGGACACCTGTGGCCCAGACGACCTCGTCGGGTGAGGTCTCCTCCACCTCGGGGACCTCGTCGACGGCCAGGTCGAGCTCGGCGAGCTCGGGGCCCCAGCGCAGTTCGATGGGCTCGAGCGCCTCCAGGACCAGCTGGTCGAACTTCTCTGCGCGGGTGCGGGAGGCGGGCAACGTCGGCGGGTAGAGCAGGCCGCGCAGGCCGCGGCCCCGGCGGTCACGCCGGCGGGGCGAGCGGCGCAGGGTGCGGCGCGCGGTGGTCACCCACGGAATCTTACGGCTGCACCACCCACCCGGTCTCGCCGCGCGTCGCAGTGGGGAGTCGCGGGCCGCAGGCGCTATCGTCGCGGATGTGCTGAGTGTGCGGAGGTGTTCGCGGACCGGGTGCACCGAGCTCGCGGTGGCCACGCTCACCTATGTGTATGCGGATTCGACCGCTGTGGTGGGCCCGTTGGCCACGCAGGCGGAGCCGCACTCGTACGACCTGTGCACGGCGCACGCGCACCGGCTCACGGCCCCACGGGGCTGGGAGGTCGTCCGGTTCGAGGGCGAGTTCGCCCCGCCGCAGCCGACCGCCGACGACCTGACGGCGCTGGCCGAGGCCGTGCGCGAGGCCGGGCGTGCCGACCGCCCGCTCGACCCGTCGCCGCCGGTACCGGCCCAGGGTGGTACCGGCCGTCGCGGCCACCTGCGGGTCCTGCCGGGCTCCGGCGAGGGCTGAGCGGACCGCACCGCCGGAGGGCTGTCGGTGGCCCCCGATAGGGTTCCGTGCGTGTCCGACCTGTCCTCGATCGTCAAGGCCTACGACATCCGCGGTGTCGTGGGCGAGCAGCTCGACGCGGAGACGGTGCGCGCGATCGGCGCCGCACTGGCCCGGCTCGTCGGCGCCGAGGGCGCGCGGTCGGTCGTCGTGGGGCGCGACATGCGCGACTCGTCGCCCGCGCTCGCGGCCGCGTTCGCCGAGGGTGTGACCGGGCAGGGGCTCGACGTCGTCGACATCGGCCTGGCCAGCACCGACATGCTGTACTTCGCCGCGGGCACGCTCGACGTGCCGGGCGCGATGTTCACCGCGAGCCACAACCCTGCGAGGTACAACGGGATCAAGCTGTGCCGGGCGGGCGCCACCCCGATCGGGCAGGACACCGGCCTGGTCGCTCTGCGCGAGGCCGTCGAGGCCGGGGTGCCGGCGGGTCCCGGCGGGGGCCGCGTCGAGCAGCGTGACCTGCTCGAGGGTTACGCGGCGCACCTGCGCGGGCTGGTCGACCTGTCGGGCGCGCGGCCGTTGAAGATCGTCGTCGACGCGGGCAACGGCATGGGCGGGTTCACCGTGCCGGCCGTGTTCGCGCCGCTGCCGTTCGCGGTCGTCCCGCTGTACTTCGAGCTCGACGGGAACTTCCCCAACCACGAGGCGAACCCGCTCGATCCGGCCAACCTGGTCGACCTGCAGAAGGCCGTGGTCGCCGAGGGTGCCGACATCGGGCTGGCCTTCGACGGCGACGCCGACCGCTGCTTCGCGGTCGACGAGCGCGGCGAGCCGGTGAGTCCCAGCGCCATCACGGCGCTGGTCGCGGCGCGTGAGCTGGCGAAGTCGCCGGGGGACACGGTCATCCACAACCTCATCACCTCCCGCGCGGTCTCCGAGATCGTCGCGGAGCTGGGCGGTACGGCCGTCCGCACCCGGGTGGGGCACTCGTTCATCAAGCAGACGATGGCCGAGACGGGCGCGGTGTTCGGCGGTGAGCACTCGGCGCACTACTACTTCCGCGACTTCTGGCGGGCCGACTCCGGGATGCTCGCCGGGCTGCACGTCCTGGCGGCGCTCGCGGAGCAGGACGGCCCGTTGTCGGCGTTGATGGCCGGCTACGAGCGCTACGCCGCCTCCGGCGAGATCAACTCGACGGTGGCCGACCAGGCCGGGCGGGTCGCCGCGGTCCGCGAGGTGTTCGGCGCGCGCGCCGGCACCCGGTTCGACGAGCTGGACGGCCTCACCGTCGCCCTCGCCGACGGGTCGTGGTTCAACCTGCGCGCCTCCAACACCGAGCCCCTGCTGCGGCTCAACGTGGAGGCCGCCGACGACGCGGCCGTCGCCGCGCTGCGCGACGAGGTCCTGGCGATCGTGCGGGCCTGAGTCCCTGCGGCCGTCGACACCACACAGACACCGCACACACCGATCCGCAGGTGGTCGGTCCGGTACCCGGACGGACCCGGCGCGGACCCGCCCGGGCTGGCAGCATCGCGGGTGGGGACGCCCGCCGCTGCGACCCGATGCAGGAAAGAGGAGGACCGTGGCCATCGAGCTCGACCCCCAGCTGCTCGACATCCTGGCGTGCCCGTCGGAGGACCACGCCCCGCTGCGGGTCGGTGCCCCGGGCGACCCCGATGCGGAGGTGCTCACCTGCACCTCGTGCGGCCGCCGGTTCCCCGTCGTCGACGGGATCCCGGTACTCCTGCTCGACGAGGCGATCCCGGCGGCCGACACGGCGCCCGGCGGGGCCGGTTCACGTGGCGACGGGTGAGCCGGTGCTCGACGACACCCTGCTGCTCGACGCGGCGGCGCTCGCGGCCGTCGACACCGGGGGCGTGCTGCGTGCCGCCGCCACCGCGGGTGCGCAGGTCCGTTCGGCCGCGCTGAGCGTCGGGGAGGCCGGCGTGGCCGACCTCGTGGGGCAACGGCCGCGGGCGCTGGTCCTGGTCCGCCGCCCCGGCGCGTCGGCCACCGCGGCGCCGCTGGTCGCCGCGATGCTGGGGCCGGCGTGCCCGGTCCCGGTCGTCGTCAGCGACACCGTCCCGCTGTGGACGGGCCCGCTCGACGTCGTGGTCGTCCACACCGGCGACGCGACCGACGGCGAGCTCGCCGACTCCGTCGGGTCCGCGGTCCGCCGCGGCAGCGAGGTCGTGCTGTCGGCGCCGGGCGACGGTCCGGTCGCCGCGGCGGGGGCGGGGCGGGCGCGGCTCGTCGAGCCCCGGATTCCGGTGCCGCCGGGACTGGACCTGCCGCGGGCGTTGGCGGTCGGCCTGGCCGTCACCGGTGCGCTGGGCCTGCTCGGCGGCGGTTTCGACGTCCGTCTCGACACCCTTGCCGACGCGCTCGACGCCGAGGCCGAGCGCAACCAGCCCGGCCACGAGCCGTTCATGAACCCGGCGAAGTCGCTGGCCCTGCGGCTGGCCGACCACACGCCGCTGCTGTGGGGCGTCGACGCCGTCGCGGCGGCGGTCGCCGCGCACGGTGCCGCGTCGCTGGCCACGCACGCGGGGATCGTCGCCCACGCCGACGACGTCGGGCGGGCCGCGACGCTGTCGGGGCTGCGCCGGGCGCTGGAGTCGGGTGGTGCGGAGCGCGACGTGTTCCACGATCCGTTCGACGATCCGGCGCCGTCGGCGCCGGCGCCCCGGTTGATGCTGCTCGCCACGGGCGAGGACGAGCCCGGCCAGGTGCTGCTGCGCCGCACCGGGCGGCCGTGGCCGGTCGCCGACGTGCTGCATCCCGTCGAGGAGATCGTGCGCGGTACCCCGGACGCGGTACTGCTCCGGGCGGGCGTGCTCGCCGCCCGGCTGGACATCGCCGCCGTGTATCTCGGACTGGCGACCCGTACCATCGAACCGGCCTGACGACAGGCCCCCGCGACCGGGCCGACCGGCCCGAACGAGGAGCACGACAACCGTGGAGTTGCTGGACAACCCGGTGCGGCCCTACGCCTGGGGTTCCCGCACGGTGATCGCGGAGCTGCTCGGGCGTCCGTCGCCTTCGCCGCACCCGCAGGCCGAGCTGTGGCTCGGTGCGCACCCGGCCGATCCGTCGCACGTCGTGCGCGACGACGTCACGGCGGAGTCCCTCATCGAGCTCATCGACGCCGATCCCGACCGCGCCCTGGGTGCGGACCGGGCCGAGCGGTGGGGTGGGCGGCTCCCGTTCCTGCTGAAGGTCCTCGCCGCGGACGAGCCGCTGAGCCTGCAGGCCCATCCGAGCGCGGAGCAGGCCGCCGCCGGGTTCGCGCGGGAGAACGCGCTGGGCGTCGCGCCCGACGCGCCGGAGCGCAACTACCGCGACCCGAACCACAAGCCGGAGCTGATCTGCGCGCTCACCGAGTTCGACGCGCTCGTCGGGTTCCGGGAGGCCGAGGCGTCGGTCCGGTTCCTGCATGCGCTCGACGTGCAGGCCCTGGCCGCGTACGTGGAGCTGCTGGCCGCCCAGCCCGGCCCCGACGGCCTGCGCGCCCTGTTCACGACGTGGATCACGTTGCCCCAGTCGGTTCTCGACGACCTCGTCCCGGCCGCCCAGGAGGGCGCGGTGCGGCTCGCGGCGGGGAGCGGCGAGTGGTGCGCGGAGGCGCGGGTGGTCCTGGAGCTGTCGGAGCGCTATCCCGGCGACGCCGGGGTGCTGGCCGCGATGCTGCTCAACCACATCGTGCTGCAGCCGGGTGAGGCCCTGTACCTGCCCGCCGGCAACCTGCACGCCTACATGTCGGGTGCGGGTATCGAGGTCATGGCCAACTCCGACAACGTGCTGCGCGGCGGGCTCACCCCCAAGCACGTCGACGTCCCGGAGCTGCTGCGGGTGCTCGACTTCGAGGCGGCGCCGCCGCCGGTCTGCGACTGGAACGACGACAATGGCTGGGTTGCCTACGACACCCCGGCGGTGGAGTTCCGGTTGCGCCGTTTCGTCGCCGACGGTCCGCAGGCCTCGGTCGAGGTTCCCGACGGCGGTCCTCGCATCCTGATGGGGACGTCGGGGGCGGCGCTGGTGCGGTGCGAGGCGTCGGTGCTGAAGCTCGGCCCGGGTACCGCGGTGTTCCTGCCGGCGTCGGACCGGGGGGTCGTCGTCGACTCGGCGACGCCGGGCACCCAGCTCTTCCTCACGACCGACGGGCTGTCCTGACCGTGAGGCCGGTCGAGGTGTTTCGCTAGGGTTCGCACCGCGCCGGGACCCCGGCGGCGGACGAGCCCCGAGGAGCGGCGTTGTCGGCGAACGGTGGAACCAGGGCGATCATCGCGGCGTTGCTCGCCAACGCGGGGATCGCGGTCGCGAAGTTCATCGGGTTCGTGGTCACGGGGTCGTCGTCGATGCTGGCCGAGGCCGTGCACTCGGTCGCGGACACGTCGAACCAGGGCCTGCTGTTGTTCGGCGGCAACCGTGCGAAGCGTGCGGCCACGGCGGAGCACCCGTTCGGCTACGGGCGGGACCGCTACTTCTACTCCTTCATCGTCGCGCTGCTGCTGTTCACGCTGGGCTCGGTGTTCGCCCTCTACGAGGGCATCCACAAGCTGCAGCACCCCGAGGGGCTGACCACGCCGCTGGTCGCGGTGATCATCCTCCTGGTCGCGATCGTGCTGGAGGGCTTCTCGTTCCGCACCGCGATCCACGAGTCGCGCCCGCTCAAGGGGTCGAGCACGTGGTGGGGCTTCATCCGCCAGTCGAAGGTGCCGGAGCTGCCCGTCGTGCTGCTGGAGGACTTCGGCGCCCTGATCGGTCTGGTGCTGGCGCTGTTCGGTGTCGGGCTGACGGTGCTCACCGGCGACCCGGTGTGGGACTCGATCGGCACGCTCTGCATCGGCGCGTTGCTGGGCGTCATCGCGATCATCCTGATCATCGAGATGAAGAGCCTGCTGATCGGTGAGGGTGCGGTGGCGCCGGTGCTGTCCACGATCACGGAGTGCATCGAGAGCGGCGACGACGTCGTGCGGGTCATCCACATCCGCACCCAGTACCTGGGCCCGGAGGAGATGCTCGTCGCGGCGAAGATCGCGCTCACCCCGGGTATGCAGGTGGAGCAGGTCGCGACGGCGATCGACGCGGCCGAGGCGCGCGTGCGTGCCGCGGTCCCGGAGGCGCGGGTGATCTACCTGGAGCCCGACCTCGACCGGTCGGTCGTCTCGGGCTGAGCGGTCCCCGCGCTGTGCGGGCGGTCAGTGCGTCTGTGGTGGCCGGATGTGCTCGAAGATCAGGCTCGTGCGGGTGCCTGCGATGTCGGGGTGGGTGTTGAGGGTCATCACGAAGTCGCGCAGCGCCGCCGGGTCTGCTGTCGCGACACGCAGCATGTAGTCGTCGTCGCCGGCCAGGAAGTAGACGTCGCGCACCTCGGCGAGCCGTCCGACCCGGTCGACGAAGGCGGCGAGGTTGCTGCGGGCGTCGCTCTGGAGCCGGACCGAGATCATCGCCTGCAGCGGGTGCCCGACGGCGGCGGGGTCGACGTCGGCGTGGTAGCCGCGGATGACGCCGCGGTCGCGCAGCGCTCTGACGCGGGTCAGGCATGTGGACGCGGCGATGCCGGCGAGTTCGGCGAGCGCGTTGTTGGGGATGCGCGCGTCGCGTTCGAGGGCGCGCAGCAGCGTGCGGTCGACCTCGTCGAGCGGGGGCCGAACATCCTTCGGTGGCGGCACCCGTCCGACCGTCGATTTCGGTGTTACCTCATCCATCTCGTCTCCTGCAGAATTTTCTTCGACCACCATGACACAGGATCGAACGAAGTTCATCCTGGTGTCCCGGCGTCGCGTCGGACCCATCCCATCGGGAGGCCACTGTGAGAATTGCCGTTCCCCGTGAGGTCAAGGACAACGAGTTCCGGGTGGCGCTGACGCCCGCCGGGGTCCACGAGCTCGTCGGCCGCGGCCACGAGGTCGTCGTGGAGCAGGACGCCGGGGCCGGGTCCTCGATCACCGACGCCGACTACAAGGCCGCCGGCGCGCAGATCCTCACCGGCGCCGCCGAGGTCTGGGCGGCCGCCGACCTCCTGCTCAAGGTCAAGGAACCGGTCGAGTCGGAGTACCACCACCTGCGGCCCGACATGACGCTGTTCACCTACCTGCACCTCGCCGCCTCCGAGCCCTGCACCCGGGCGCTGCTCGACGCCGGCACCACGGCGGTCGCCTACGAGACCGTCCGCACCGCCGACGGCCGCCTCCCGTTGCTCGCCCCGATGAGCGAGGTCGCGGGCCGGCTCGCCACCCAGGTCGGCGCCTACCAGCTGATGCGCCCGGTCGGTGGCCGCGGCGTCCTGATGGGTGGGGTGCCCGGAACGCCGCCCGCGCGCGTGCTCGTCATCGGTGCGGGCGTGGCCGGTCGCAACGCCACCGCGATGGCCGTCGGACTGCACGCGGACGTCGTCGTCGCCGACGTGGACGTCGAGAAGCTGAAGTCGATCGACGCCGAGTACCACGGCCGGGTCCGCACGGCCTATTCCACCGCCTACGACCTGGAGCGCGAGCTGCTGGCGGCCGACCTCGTCGTCGGGGCCGTGCTCATCCCCGGTGCCAAGGCGCCCGAGCTCGTCACCGACGACGTGGTCGCGAGGATGCGGCCCGGGGCCGTGCTCGTCGACATCGCCATCGACCAGGGCGGCTGCTTCGAGGGTTCGCGGCCCACCACGCACGCCGACCCCGTCTTCCGCGTCCACGACACCGTCTACTACTGCGTGGCCAACATGCCGGGCGCGGTCCCGGAGACGTCCACCCGCGCGCTGACCAACGTGACGCTGCCCCACGTGCTGCGGCTGGCCGACCTCGGCACCCTCGGTGCGCTGCGTGCCGACGCCGCCCTGGCCGAGGGACTCAACACCTACGCGGGCGTGCTGACCAGCGGCGCGGTCGCGGCCGCCCACGGGCTGCCGGTCACCGCCGTGGCCGACGTCCTGGCCTGACTGTGAGGCTGGCGGTACCGGCCTGGTGATGGTGGGTTGGTGCGTGAGGACAGCGGGTGTGGCCCTTGCCCTGACTGGCCCTTCGGGTGCCTTCGAGGGGACTTGCCCGCCTGCTGTCCTCG